>CALSUH010000006.1 GCA_943789485.1 uncultured Pseudomonadales bacterium | reverse complement strand
CAGCGATTCAGTCATCGCTTTGAATCTGGAAACAGGGGAGGCCAACTGGGTCTTCCAGGCGCTAGAGAACGACATGTGGAATTTCTCCTGCAGCGCCGGTGGACCTAACTGCATCATTCTAGAAAATACAAACTCAGTCGACTTCGATTTTGGCGGCCCGGCTATCCTAGTAGATGGCGGTGATAGGCAGCTGCTTATTGCCGGCCAGAAATCTGGCGATCTCTGGGCGCTGGATCCCGACACAGGCGCACTGGTGTGGAATCAGCGCATTGGTGAGGGCACAGCACTAGGCGGCAACCACTGGGGGATCGCCACCGATTCCGAGCGAGCCTTCATGACCATCAATGACCCGGGCACTATGAGCGAGAACATTCGGCCGGGTATATACACTTACTTTGTTGCAACCGGCGAGCCAAGTTGGTCCTACCAGGTGCGCTCAGAATGTGGTGACGAGCGCAGCGATAGACTGAGGCGTTGTGAATCGCTGTATGGTTTTTCAGCTACGCCGTTGTCTGTAGACGGAGCAGTTATCACTGGTGGGTTAGACGGTCGCCTGTTTGTATTCAACTCGGACACGGGCGAACAGCTCTTTAAGTTCGATACAGCTCAGGATTTTGAAACGGTCAACGGCGTAGAAGGGTATGGCGGTTCCATCGACAGCCATTCCATTGCCGCGGGATCTGGCATGGTGTTCGTAGCTTCCGGTTACGGTTCTTTTAGGCAGGTGGCTGGCAACGTGCTGCTGGCTTTCAAGCCGTCGGAATAGGGCTATCTCGAATCAGCATCGAATCAAAAAAAATCAGCCTTCTCTTCCTGGGTCCCGAAAGGTGAGTAGAAGACTTCATCAGTCCAGCTATGCACGCCAAAAAGCTCCAACTGGGCCCCGTGATTCATCGGTATAATATAGCTTCCCCAAGCAGTGAACTTGCCCACAGGAACCTGCAATAGCTGATTGCCTTTAATGTCTTCTGCCGATGTGTCGAATTCAGGTTACAGCGATTCCGGTACATCTTCTCTGCTAGAGCCAGAGACTAGCAACGACTCCGTGTATTTACTTGGCATCTAACTGAAGTTGCCGCCTAGTGTCACGCTGTCAGTTGCCAGCCACAATATTTCGGTCTCGATACCTGTCCCCTGCGGGCTTCGCGCTGTGCGTTCGTTGCAAATTGCTGGCGCAGTTAGTGATTCAAATTTTGATTAAATCAAATTTCTCACCCTACGGGCGGCGTTCCGCCGTAAACCATCGACACGAGGGTTTTCAGTAGCCTGCGTGACCGATTATTTATTCAAATCAGTAAGTTAAAACTGCGAAAATCAGAGTGTGCTAAGAAGAGTGCTATAGAATTCGAGTAAAAGTAATCGACCACTATTAGTTTTCTACGCTGACCTCACTTAATTACGATTGCGCTTCGAATCTCCGCTTCAGCTTGGGTTGTACTTGTCCTACAGACAAGAGAGACTCGACGCAGTCGCGTAGTGAGGTATCGAGAGGGCGGAATTCCATGCCCAGCGTGTTACGAATACGTTCATTGCGTAATTCGCAGCCTCCCCAAACGGCTCGAAGGATCGCTTCTTTTTCCTTAATAGGCTCGGGGTGCGGGTCGATGATGTCAGCTCCTGCAAAGCCCAGCTCGGGCAGAAGACGATCGATGCTAGCGCATACGTCTTTCACATCTCGCGATTCTGTTGACCAAGCGATGAAACGCTGCCCATTTTCTACAGCGTTACTTTCAAGCATGCGAATATGAGCCTCTGCCGTGTCACGGACATCTACGGTCCACCAGTTGCGATAGGCTCCGATCACATTTTCTGTGTATTCACCAAGCAGCATAGTCTCCATGTTATGTTGCCAGGGGCCAGCTTCTTTTTGATGGGCGGCGAGAATGGGGCCAATATTATCGCCAGGGCAGCAAGTGATAGCATCCCATTGTCCGCTTGTTTCGGCTGCATCAGAGAATGTTTGTTCCAGTAAAACTTTCCCCATGGAGTAACCTTGACCGCCCTTAGCCGAACGGTTGGGATTTCCCTCATCTGGATAACGGTCTTCATTGCAGATGGGTCGGCGTACAAGCTCCTGAATGTCAGTTTCGCCGATTACCGCAGCTATGCTGGAAGTCACTACGATGCGACTTACTGTCCCCGATAAATTGACGCTATTGATGATGTGGTCGTACACTTTTTGCACGTAGTCTGTGTCCGTGTAGGTTGAGACATGGGACACATGGGCAATACCGTGACAGCCTTTGAAGATAGCATCAAAACATCCTGGCTTATCAAGGTCGGCTGAATGTAGGGTCAATCGCCCGCTAAGGTAGCCTGGCATTGCCTTCAAAAAAGCAGTTTTCGTTTGATCACTTGCGTCTCGAACGCAGGCGCGCACTCGGTAACCCTTTTCCAAGAGTAATCTGACAATCCAGCCGCCGATAAAACCCGCGCTGCCTGTAACTGCCACTGTTCCGCCTTGAGGTATTGGCCCCATCAATTTATTCCTTCTGATTATTGTTCAATGATGATCTGGTTCAAATGTTACTGCGTGGTGAACTGTCGATACAAACCGTTCAAGAGTGATCCAAACGGTCAGCTGTTTGTTCTAGCCGCTCGACCAAGTTGGCTAGAGACTCTGTAGTTGGGTCGCTTGATTCAATGCCGGAGAGGAAAGTGAGTGAAATAGAATCTGTTACTTTGTCTACGTCGATTGACTTGCCAGTTCTCATGTAAGAGTAGGCGATCAGTTCTAGCCCGCCGCCTATCATGTCGCACACTATACTTGGCGAGGTGTTGCAGTGAAAGGTTCTGCTCTTGATGCCGGCTTTCACCTCGTCTGCCATTAGAACCGCAATCTGGCGATTTAAGTCTTGTGAAAGCGATGGAGTTTCGTTATCTAACGGACGCTTGTCGCGAGTAATAAGGCCACAGATACCGCGATCTCCGGATATGGACAGCAGAGTGCGCCGAATTAAATAGCGTAAACGATTGCTGTGCCCTTCAATGCTGGGCAGCGTTTGTTGAACATCATCGAAGAAAACTGCGTAGTGTCGATGCAGCACCTCATCGAGTAAGCTGCGCTTGCCGTCAAAGTAACGATAAATCGTGCCTTCTGCTATGCCGGCATCCTTTGCTATATCAACGATAGAACCTTTCTCGAAACCGCTGGCACAAAAAACCTTTCGTGCGGATTCTACAATAGTGTCGATTCGCTGTGCCTTCGAGGGGCGAGGAATTTTAGCCAGGGCTACTACACTCATAAGAGATGGGTTCCGATTTTTGTGCCAATAAACTTCCAAATTGCCACAATAGTGAACGTAATTCAATAGTAGGATTGAGAAATCGCCTTCTCTTATAATTGGTACAAATAGGTTTGTATATGGCCTGAATAATGGCTACGATGAGTGTCGACATCAAATTAAGACGGCGTTTTAACTGTAAGTAATGAATAGCGTTCATTATTTGCTGCCTACGCTAACTGCAAGGCTGAACGCCAATAGAAAGTCTCTGTTTGTGGTCAGATAAGCAGGTGGGCCAAGTAGGGGGACAATCGGCTATGGTAGTGCAACGGCTCACATTGAATATCGACACATCTAGAAAGGCGCGGTGCAAAGCGCAGTGAATAGAATAGGAAACACACTATGCGATTAAGAAATGGAATCTTCTCTCTAGCAGCCCTTGGGGTTTGTATTGCCCCTTCAGTAGTTCTGGCGCAGGGCACGCAAGATGCGGCGGAGCTAGCGAACGGAGAAGCGCAATATCAATTGTTTTGCGCCGAGTGCCACGAAGGTGCTTTATTGGAAGCACCGCAGCGAGCGGCATTTGATTTCTATACGCCCGGACGCATCGTGGAGGCACTTGAGTCAGGATCGATGGCCACCTCAGGTATGGCACTAACACGCGAAGAAAAGAGAAACATTGCCTATTTTCTCTCCGGCGAGCGTTTCGATGAATCGCGTACTGAAACTGTGAGCTTTAGTTGTGAAGCTACCCGGGGTGAAAATGCGCCCTTAACACAGCCAGTTGCCTGGAATGGATGGGGCGGTCAATCGACCAATACGCGCCATCAGGCAGGCGAATCGATTCTGAATAAAAGTAATGTCGATCAGTTAAAACTCAAATGGGCGTTCGCCATGCCTGATACAACACGGTCACGCTCTCAACCGGTAGTCACACCGGAAGTGACTTTTGTTGGCAGCCAAGAAGGTACTATATATGCCCTAGATAATGCCAATGGCTGTCCCTCTTGGACTTTCAGTGCCGATGCCGAAGTGCGCGGCGCCATTTATGTGGATGCCGATGATCAGGGCATACCCGAAACATTGTTGTTCGGTGATTTCGCCGGCAGTGCGTATGCAGTCAATGCGCAGACTGGAGAGCTGAACTGGAAAAGAGAAGTGCACGAACACCCCCAGGCAACACTAACGGGATCGGTGGTGGCGCACGGAGATACTCTCGTTGTGCCAGTCTCTTCCTTAGAGGTGCTGCTTGCTGCACGCGTAGGTTATTCCTGTTGCACATTTCGTGGTGCGCTAGTTGCCATAAGCATTAGCACTGGAGAAGAATTGTGGCGCACCTACACCACAGACGAACCCCGACCGACTATTTTGAGCTCGGCAGGGGTTCAACAGTATGGACCTTCGGGCGCTCCAATATGGTCAAGCCCTACAATCGATGCCGAACGAAACCTTGTCTACGCCGGCACCGGAGAAAACTATTCCTCACCAGCGAATGATTACAGTGATGCGGTATTAGCTATGGATATCGATACGGGGGAAATAGTCTGGTCCGCCCAACTCACCAAGGACGATGCTTGGAACGGGGCCTGCTCAAGAAACACACCCAATTGCCCAGAAGAGGATGGCCCGGATTACGACATTGGCGCCGCGCCAATATTGACTCGAGATGAGAACGGGCGCCAAGTAATCTTGGTGGGACAAAAGTCCGGTATGGTTTACGCCTTGGATCCGGCAAATGACGGCGCGCTAATTTGGGAACAACGTGCTGGAAGTGGCGGCACCATGGGAGGCATCCACTACGGCATGAGTGCTAGCGCTGAAAAACTCTTCGTTGGTGTTTCAGATCTCCCAACTAACAACCCCTATAACATCGGCCCCGCGCATCCGGGCATTCATGCATTGAGTCTCAGCACCGGAGAAGTGCTGTGGCGCAATGACTTACCTAATCAATGTGAAGAAGGCCCTTTCCTTTGCTGGCCTGGCATTTCCGCGGCGGTTAGCAGCACGACTGACCTAGTTTTCGCTGGCGGGCTTGATGGTATTTTACGCGCCTTCGATACCGACGACGGCAGCATACTTTGGGAAACGAACACGAGACAGAGCTTCGGACTACGCAATGGTATACAAGCCACAGGCGGCTCAATCGAATCCGACGGCCCAGTCATTGTAAACGGACAAGTCTTTATTACGTCCGGTTATGAAAAATGGGGCGAGGCACCAGGAAATGTTGTGTTGGTTTATTCACTAAATGGTGAATAGCCTGGCAACTGTTATCTAGAAAATTCTTCTCAAATTTAGGCTAAGCGATATTTAGTTAATTTCTCAGGAGCTCTAATGTTCAATCACCTTATCAACCGACGCACATCTCTAAGCAAGTTCACGTTCCCGATGCCGATTCTTGCTACTGCATTTTCTCTTCTATTTGCAGCGCAGGCCATAGCCTTCGAGATTGACGTGGACGCGACAATTAGTGATTCTGACTCTACCCTGATGGGTGTAAATCATATCGCCTTATCAGTAAGAGACTTGGATGCGTCGTTGGCTTTCTATCAGAGTGCGACTGGCTTCGAAGTTGTTCGCAGAGAAGTCGTGCGCAGCAGCAGTGCCGCTGACAAACTGTTTGGCCGTGAAGGCGTAGAGTATGAAGTTGCTGTGCTTGAGGCGCCGAACATGCTTCTCGAACTCACAGAGTTCAGCCACAACCGCAACATACCGATTAGCAACATGCCAGTTATCGGCCCAGGCATGACACACACTTGTTTCCAGTCACCTTCACACATATCCGGATACGACAAATTCAAGAATGCGGGCGCCGAAATGGTAAGTCGCGGCGATGGTCCTGTAGATCTATTAGGTCAGGGTGTGACTTATGCTTATGCCTACGACCCAGAAGGTAACATGATCGAGCTAGAGCAGCTTGATTTCAGTAATTTAGGGAGAGACCCTCGAAAGCCTGAATGGATTGAACAAGGTTTGGACCTGTGGATGACGCAGGTCGCTCTAGTCACACATGACATTGAGCGGTTAACAGAATACTACGCAAAAATAATGGGCTTTAATGCGTATCGCACCGCCGATATTTCGGGCAGACCAACTTTCGATGACGCCACTGGCATCGATGATGTGTCACTTAGAGTCGTCTTTTTCAGAATGGCCGAGCGCTCCAAGAGCATGGAATTCTGGGAATATGTCAGCCCAGAAACGCCGGAGTTTTCAGGCAACAGAGACAGTACCGCACTAGGCTACACTTACTCACTGGAAGTAGGAAATATTCAGGCAGAGTATGCACGCCTGACTGATCTAGGTGTGCAGTTTGTGAGTGAGCCAGTTTTGATGGGCAACTATTGGCAGGTGCATGCCAATGATATCGATGGCAATGTGTTCGCTCTACGCCAGTGGGTTGATTCGAACTCGCCTTGGTCTGTGCCAAATTTGGAACAGTAGAGGGTCTAAAACGTAAGCAGAAAATCGCAGCTGTCTAGGTTCTAACGGCTGCGCTTTACAACTCTTTTTCATAGCCTGTATAAGCAAAAGGACACTACTATGCGAAACAGCAATCGGCGTAACTTTCTAAAAGCAGCCGGTCTAGCAACTGCAACATTGCCGCTTCAAGCCGTTTTCGGCCAATCGTCCAATCAACGCCGAGCAGCGACTAGCACTAACTCCGCACCCAAGCTCACTAAGGTCACACCGTATGTGATAAAGACACCACCGCCGCATTGGGGCGGGGGGACTTGGTTCTTCGTGAAACTGGAAACGGATACAGGCTTGGTGGGCTGGGGAGAAACTGCAGTGCTGGGGGCCTTCGGTGGGCTTGAGCAGAGCTACAAAATGCTCATTGAAGAAACCTTTGCCCGTTATCTCGAAGGTAGGAATCCACTAGAGCCGGAAACGCTCTACCACCGATTGGTAAGAGGTCTAACGGCTCAGCATGCTGACTACGCCCGTTTCGGAATTATTAGCGCATTCGACACAGCACTGTGGGACATTACCGGAAAGCACTACGGCGCACCCGTATACAATTTGTTAGGTGGTGCTTACAGAGACCGTATACGTAGCTACACCTATATCTACGACACCGTAAATATGGCCGCTCCTGGAGAGACGATTCGTAACTGGACGCAAAGGCCGGAAGCGCTCGCCGAGCAATCTGCTCGATTAGTAGACGAAGGATTCACTGGTTTAAAATTCGACCCTATTCCCCAATCGAAAGACGGCGGAGCGACCGGTGCACCCTGGGAGTTGAGCCCAGCTGAATATGACCATACAGCACGAGCCTGCGAGGCCATTCGGGATGCCATTGGCACGCGCGCCGACATACTCATCGGCACCCACGGGCAAATTACCCCGTCTGCCGCCAAGCGATTGGCGAAATACATGGAGCCCTACGATCCCCTGTGGTTTGAAGAACCTTGTCCGCCACGAAACTACAAAGAAATGGGCGAAATTGCGCGATCAACGTCAATACCAATCGCCACAGGAGAGCGCTTGGTGTCTCCCCATGAGTTTCAAAACCTGTTTGCCGAGGGGGCGTGTGCCTTTGCGCAACCGGATCTCGGCAGTGCCGGCGGTATTACCGCGTGCAAGAAGATCGCCACACTGGCGGAAGTGAATTATGTGCTCATGGCACCGCATGTATGGGGTGGGCCGCTTATCACTGCGGCTGCAATTCAGCTCTGCGCGAATGTGCCTAACTTTTTAATTTCGGAGAGCATTTACAAGTCAGGCGGTTTCTTCAACGAAATAATTACTGAACCTTTTGTTTGGGAGAACGGTGATTTCATCCTAACGGATCGACCTGGCATTGGTTGCAATTTGGACGAAGAAGGTCTCGCTAAATACGCAGTATAGGGCGGCGTATTATGGTTAGTTTTGCAGATAATCCACGCCACCGGTCTTGGGGGTTAGCGCGATGAGTTTTTTTCGATCATTTCTTTTTGTCTTGTCATCTTTAGTGTCGATATTCCTGTCGACCGCCGTGTATGCAAAATATAACGAAGCACCACTTTTGGCCAACTATGATTTAATTCCGGGGCCTTTTTGATACTGTCCTCATTATCAATTAGTTTGAAACCTTGCGCATACCGATATGAATTGCCACTGATGCAGCGAGCAATACTAGCGCCACTGCCAACAACAACACTTGAGAAAAGCCGAATAGGCCTCCAGCTGGCAGCGCTAGAGTTAGCCCAGAAAAACCTATCAACACTCGCATCGTCATGCCGGAGGCACCCTTTCCTAAAGGGCCTAGGCCAATTAGATAGCCTTGCAATGCTGCCGACACGAGAGCTACGCCGACTAGGGCTGTTGAGATAGCTTGGATATTTTCCATGGCAGAGCCCTGTAGTAACAGAGCGGGATTGAATACGAAGAAGAAAGGTACGAAGTAGATGATCGCTCCGAGGCGCATCGCCTCGAAGCCGGCGCGCATCGGTGATACTTGTGCTACGGATGCAGCGGCGAATGCTGCCAGCGCCACAGGTGGCGTGATGAAACTTAACATGCCCCAGTACATAACGAACATATGACTAGCGAGAGGATCTAGGCCGGAATTAGTAAGAGCTGGCACTAGTACGATGGCGAGGAATATATAGGCCGCGGTCACAGTCATGCCGATGCCTAAGATAAAGCTCGTCAGTGCACCCATCATCAACAGCACTAGGACATTGTCACCGGCGAGATAAACCAAGTCGTTGGCAATGGTGCCGGCTATGCCCGTTACTGCCAAGCCACCGATAATTAGACCTATGGCTGCCAAGATGCCCGCTAGCTCAGCTAACAGTTTTCCCATGGTGGCGACTAGGCGCATGAATTTTTCTAGCGTTAGCTTGTGCATAGTGAATTGGTTAATCACTAGCAACATCGCGGTCGCGTAGAAAGGCGCCACCGCCTCGCGCTGCAGGTATACCAACATGAAGATCAGCGCGGCAAAGACGAAGATGAAGTACCAACCCTCCTTGAACACCTGCCCTAGCTTCGGCAATTCTTCCTTTGGCAAACCCTCGAGGTTCTCTCTTGCCGCATAGGCGTCGATCTGCATATACAGGCCGAAAAAGTACAGTACCGACGGTACGATGGCGGCCACCGCCACGGTGGTGTAACTAACATTCAGGAAGCTAGCCATGACGAACGCCGTTGCCCCCATGATCGGTGGCATGAACACACCACCTGTGGAGGCACAGGCCTCTACGCCCGCTGCGTATTCCTTGCTGAAGCCAACGCGGCGCATCGCCGGAATTGAAAGCGGGCCAGTAGTAAGCACGTTACTGATTGGTCCACCACTCATAGAGCCCATTAGGCCGCTGGAGAAAATAGAAACCTTGGCCGGGCCACCTCTTAGATGACCTAACAGCGCGAAGGCGAAATTAATAAAGAATGGGCCGCCACCGGTGTACTGCAGTGAGATGCCGAAGATTAAGAAGCCGAATACCAGCTGCGCGAACACGCGCATTGGAATACCGAACAGGCTCTCCTCGCCCATGACATGAAACATGGCGACTTCATGTACGGGAATACTTAGCGCCGCAACCACATCCGGTAACTTGTCAGCGAAGGTAGGGTATAAAGAGAATACCAAGACGATGGCAAAAACTGGGCCATCCTCCTGCGCGCCTGCCTGCCTCCAGTACGATCACCCAAGTAACCATCGCGAGATAGATGCCGATATCCGGTGCGGCGTACTCCCAGGCTTCTAAGACGATGCGCTCGGCGAAGTAAGCGAAGTAGGAAAAAATTATCCCAATAACTACCATGATGACGATGTCATACCAGGTCACATGATGCGGGCTATTCTTGTTGGCGGGGAAAGTAATGAACACCATGCTCAACATGATGCCGGTAATAAGGTACATATAACGGCTGTCGAGCATGACATAGCCGACGAAGAAGCCTAGATTGAATATCTGATTGATCGCCAGAGCAATAGCGCATGCGGTCATAGCCGCCATGGACCATCTGCCATTTATGTGGCAATTCACGGTAGCGCAGTGCTATGGCCTTCGGTGTAGTTGATTCGCTAGATGATTCAGATTTTACTTCTGTTGATGTTTGTTCTGACATAAGTCGTTTACAGTCCTGTGCCAAGAGTAATCAGGCCCGCGGCTTCCAATGCCTCACTTCGCGCCACCAACCAAGCTTGTTCAAACTCGCTATAGCCCTGCGGTGCGCCAGGGAAAAAGCTTGCCCATGCATCGAGCAAGACTTGCTGCCGATTTAGATTCGACTGATTCTGTGCCTCGGCGGCAGGTGACCATTGTCCTATCTCTTTGTAGTAACGAATCGCGCCTGGGTGATACGGCAAGAAACCTTGATCGAATTTCTGTCGATCCATGCGCCACCCTGTGCCGCCGGGAGCATTGTTTTTATATTCATCAAAATGTTGATGCATTATCTTAACGATGCTGTATACCATCGTCTCGTCGGAGGTATCCAACCCTACCAACAGAGGATATGCCGACGAGAATACCTCCAAACCTTGCTCAGGCAGAGTTGGCCCTTCGAATGCAAGATGAGGCACATACCACGGCAGGCGAGCTCGAACTCGTGCAACAGCCTCGGCATCATTGTGTGGCAGCGCGGGAAAAGTTAAACCTCGAGGCGAAGCCTCGATGCGTAAAAACGGTGGTGAGTTACATGCTCCGCCCACTGCGTCGGCACGGTTGTTAAGCACCGCATCAATAGAAGCGTTGTAACCTCCAACCTCAACCGGGGTCACATCATCCCAAGTTAAATTTGCATAGGAGAGTAGGGCTGCGGTTGCGTTGTTCAGCGAAGGAGCACCCTGCACGAAGGTAACTCGCTTACCCTTTAAATCTGCCACGCTATTAATGTTGGCATTGGTAGCCGTGGCGAAGGTAAACGAACAGCTGTCTGAATAATTCGACATCAGTGTGCGCACCGGTTGTGGTCCCCAGATCCTCGAGGCGAAGTTTAGAATGCCCTCCTGAGCGTAGACGGCCTCGGAACCGCCGGCAGAGAAATGCACTCGGCCCGCGCGGAGAGTCGCCAGACGAGAGACATCGTTTCTGCCAGGAATAACTCGCAGGTTGGTGGAATATTGGCGCTGTAAGATGTTACCGATAGCTACCGCCTGGCTATATCCACCCGTGCCCGTTGGGTAGGCAGACCAAGCTATGGTGCGCGGCAGTTCTATACCCTCGCCGTCGGCTGCACCGGCAGAAAAACTCGATACAGTAAGAATAGAAAGGCAGAGAGTCAGTAAGCTACGACGCGCAGTGCTGCATACCGAGAGAACGGATGAGCCAAGGAAATGAAATTTACTAAATGGCTGGAGCATAGACTTCACTCTTAATGTAATTCTGCACCGAGCATAACGCAGGTCTATCCGCATAGCTACAAGGCCGACACCTGCTAATCTTGGCAATCTTACGCTCAAGCCAAGAAAGCAGATACGCCCAGCCAGAAACGAGAAAGGCATCTTGCGATGCCCGTCCAAAACTTCCTCAAGATGAGTAATTTAAACTAGCGAGTCACCGTCACATTGATGTTTTGATAGGTGAACAGAGAACCGTCGCTGGCTATTCCACGCAGGGTATATTCACCGAGTTCATCAAAGGAGTCAGAGTACTTTGGTTTTAAAGCAGGGTAGAGCTGCCGGCTTGGAACGGACAAATTTGTCAGGAGTAAAATTGGACAGCTGAAGGCGGGGCTTTTGTCCGAGCGCATGGATGCGCGAGTTAAGAATCCAAATAGCCTTAGGGTATGTGTCTCCTGCGGGCTTCGCGCTGGCGCGCTCGTTGCTTGTGCTTCGCAATTAGTGATTCGAATTTTGATTCAATCAAAATTCTCACCCTACGGGCGGCGTTCCGCCGTCTGCGCTGCTGCCGCAGCTTTCGAAGCATCGACACGAGGATTTTCAGTAGACTGCGTGACCGATTCCTTTTTAATATCAACAGGTTACAAGCGAGAAAATAGAGTGTGCTAAAAAGTGTGCTAAAAGTTTCGCAGAAAAGATAGTCTGTAACTACTAATTATTACTTTATCCCCATTTATTGAATTAGATTTCGTAGAGATCAAATCAAAGCAATCTGACTCCTCGGAACCTACAGCCATACCTCTCGATTATCGTGCCGACCCATCTGTCTTGTGAGTCGTATCTGCAGCAAGCCATCCATGCCACACTGCTGGAGCAATTTTTGAGCGTCAGTCTTTTCCGGCTCTGGTAAAGAATCGATGTAGTCTTGCATACGACCCAACAAATAAAAGCGGTAGGGCTGTGCAATGGCCTGAACCTTTGTACCCATTGCATCAAACTCAGTAAATCCCACATGCCTCTCGGCAACTGTGTTCGAAGGCATTTTCTGGTTTTCTTCCAGCCATTGATTGATTGTGGCCGATGCTGCCGCAGTCTCTGGCATGAAGTCGATGGCGATGCGCTTGAGAACCTCGATAAGCGAGTCAGGGATTTCATCTCCTGGCAGATACTCCTCGGCTCCTGGGCCAAACTCTCCGAAGTCGGGATCGGGGCGATTCATTCGCTCTACCCAGCGAAACAGTCGGATTGCTTTTGTTTGTAGTAAGCGGATGGCCACGGGATCTCTTCCCAGATGCCCAAAAAAAGGAGCTATCAAGCCGAAATCACCGATACTAGGTTTGTTGCCCAAAAGATAAGGAAACTGTGCGAAATGTTGATCAAGTTTCTCGATGAGTGTGGTGTAGAGTGACTCTATCAATTCGAAGTTCGCTGGAATTGCGCCAAAACTCTGCCCGGCACCCCGCATCCTGTTCATCTGTTCTTCCGCTTTTTCCTTTCTGTCTGGGATGGGCGGGATGAAGCTTTCAAAATGGAAGGTCAGGAAATCCAGATTTTCCTCAGGGAAATCCCAGCGGTAGTGCATGGCAGGACGCAGCAAGCCTTCAGTTCCAATGACATCGAACAGCAAGCTAAGAGTCTTCTGCTTAGGCGTGGCAGGAGAGAAGCGTTGGCCACTAATTGCTTCGTAATGGTCTATGATGGCGGCGCCATCACGAATCACTTCTCCCTCTTCAGTTTCAGTAACCGGAATACTGCGGCGCTCGCCCATCTTGGGGAGCACATTTTCCTGGAAATGTTGTGAATTCGGCAGGGTTTCTTCATAAGGTATTCCAGCCTTGATGAGATAGCTACGAGCTCTGCCAGTATAGAGCGAAAGAGAAGAGCCATAGAGAGTAACTTTAGACATAGACATTCTGCTTTTGATGGTTGTGTTCTAATTCAGAGGTTTCAGAATAATTCAATTGGAACATGCCAAGAGAGAATCAGCTTATTCTCACCCACTGGATTCAATTTTAACTGGTTCGCTTTTGTGTTGAAGGCCTCTATAAATCATTACCACAATTGGGGTTAGCCAAATCCCGTAAGCGATAGCCGCAGTCGCTACCCAATTTACAGGTAAGATCAAAAAAGCCGCAATCCAAACAGCGAGAAAAATAGGAATCCGGCGCGCTGCTCTCTTGATTCTTTGCAATGCCGAGAGCTTGCTATTGGTTAACAAAAAAGGCACTGGTCTGATGAACCAACCGTTGGCCAGGAGCAGTGCAACGAATACTGGGAATGGTCGACCCTTGGAATCCAGTTCGGGCTTGTCATCCAATAGCGCATCTTTGTCATTAGCAGTTTGCTCCAGCGATTCAGACACCTTCTGATAGACGTAAGTTGCCGTAGGCCGCTCTGCAGCGCCGCCTATATTGGCGCGAGTTGGCACACTGCGCCAGCGATAAAGAATTCGCTTGTTGCTATCTATACCCAGAACGCCAGGCTGAAAATAACCTTTGGGGTGCGAGAGGCGGTCATCCGTGTTTGTGATAAAGGAGGTCTGTTCATTGATGAATAGTTCCAGCCAGCCTCTATCTTTGCATTGCTCGGCAATTTCCTGATGGGGATCGCCGACAGTTTCAAAATTGAGCCCCCATTCTGATTTTGCGTCGTCGGCAAGACGCTGGGGTTCGCTTACAATTGCATATAGCTCGCCACCCGCTGCACGAATTTTATCGACAACGCCTTCAGTCACATAGCCTCGTAACTCGAGGCGACAGGGAGGTCACCAGAATCCACGGTAGAAAACCAGCACGACGAATTTGTGCTTACTAATTACGTTGTCTAGCCACGCTTTTCTCGCCCCTGGGGGTGGGTCGAGTTCCGCTTGAGTGCCATTCAAGATAGGCGGCTCGTCAGCAAACGAAACAGTAAAACTGTCTCCGGTTCGAAGAACGTTAAATTTCTTTTGCTGGCACATGTCGCCGCCACAAAGCACCAGGCGAAGCTCTCTTTCGTCGGTCGACGCGAGAGACTCTTCGGCGTCCACAATGCCAGTGACTGTAAAGTCATCAGAGGATTGCGCATTAAACCAACTGATTGCTGCATCCACTTCCGGTTGCAGTGTTTCTGGTATTGAGTCGCTTACTTTGGCCACTGTCGCTCCTGATGAGGTTTATGTTGCCAGACGCACTTTGTGAATCAGATACTAGCACTAAAAATAATGGTTTACATTAATAAAATAATGGATATCATTACAAATAGTCAAGCAATCAGTTCATTCTCTTCAAAAATTGAAGGGTGAAATCCTCAAGGAGTATTTAAATGGCCACTGTAGTAGCCCGACAGGCCCGGACTTTAGACACCCAAAAGCGCTTAATGCGGGCCATGGAGAAACTCAGTGCCGAGAAGGGTTCTGACAACGTTACTGTTAATGAATTGATTCAAGAGGCGGGGCAGAAGAATGAATCCGCGCTGCAATACCATTTCAAAAACAAGGAAGGTTTGCTGGCAGCGATACACAAATCGAGATTCACTCAAACTCAGACCAAGAGGCGAGAGATGTTAACTGAGGCCCTGGCCAAGAATAATTCCCTTTCTGTACGGGACCTGTGTCATTTGATGGTAGATCCAACGTTTCAACTTTGTAAAAGCGACCCTGGGCACAGGCAATGGGCCAATGCCTGGGGAGCCAAGAACGCAGCTATAGTGAGTCCAACGCTCGAGGAAGACACAGTAGATGAGGGCAACAGCCTGCAAATAATCAGGACCTTCCTTAAGGCGTCACTGCCGCACCTTGATGACTCTATGTTTGAGGATCGTTACCTCAATGTCGTGCGATTTTCGAATCTGTCAATGTCCAACCAGACAAGAGAAAAGGGCGGCTTTAGAGGGAAGAAGGCCGACCTCTTCTTAAGCAGATTGGTGGACTCGATCGTGGGTCTGTTCATGGCTGAAGTCTCAGACGAGACAGAAGTGTACCTAAAGACAGCATAAGAAGAGAAAAGAAAACCTGGAGAAGAGTAGAGCGGGCGAATTACAAGGAAGTTTTGGGGCGGCCCAATGGGTCCGTTTAGCAAATGAGAAACAGCAAGCGTGATTTCAGGCAATGATACCTGAGTAGGCAATCTATGAATCGGAAAAACATTTACCTGGGAATGACTATTGTTGGCACACTAGCGCCCGTGATTGTAGGCGCTCCATATCTACTTGAACATGGATTTAACCCAGCGCACCTGATACCTGTCATATTCAGTACACCGGTTTCTGCCGCGCTGGGGATTAACATAATTATCGGCTGCATCACTCTGGCGATACTAATGCACACCGAAGGTCGTGAGCTAGGTATAAAAACATGGCCGCCGATACTCGCGATCGCAATAGTCGGTATTTCCAGTGGACTCCCGCTATACCTTTACCTGCGAGAGAGAGTCAACACGCCTGACCTCCCTCAGGTGCGGGTTGTCTGAACCCTCACTCTATGGTTGGCATCACTGACCAGCTTGCCATTAACTAACAATAAAAGAAAAGAAAACCTGGAGAAGAAACGATGCGAAACTTAGCGAGAACGATTGGTTTAATAGGCCTGTTTCTTTTGTTGAACGGCTGCTCTGACCCTGACATAGTGCCAGAGACGCACATATCTACGCCTCCTACTGCGGCAGCATCCCCGGTGGAGGTGGAACGCTTTCCACAACGAACAGCCTTGTTCGGTGACCTACACGTACATACGAGTTGGTCTCTCGACGCCTACACTGGGGGGAATCGGCTAGGGCCGAATACCGCCTACCGCTTCGCGAAAGGCGACAAAGTTGAACTGCAAAATGGATCAGAAGCGCAGTTACCCATACCTCTCGATTTCGTGGCGTTGACCGACCATGCAGAGAATTTCGAAATCCTGGGTTGCACCATGTTGCCTGACTCACCTGAATTCGACCTGCCGCTGTGCCGCGACATGCGTTCAGGGGATTTTGATCAAGCAACTATGTTGCAGCAGGCTTTCGACTCGGGGGGTATACGACCACTTCCACATGAGTATGACATTTGCGGCGATGACGCACGGTGCCAGGCCAATGCGCGCGATACTTGGCAACGCGTGCAGGCAGTCGCCAATGCACATGACGAGCCTGGCCGATTCACCGCCTTGATCGGCTACGAGTTCTCGTCACTTCTCACTGATGTAGGCATGTTGCACCGTAATGTCATTTTTCGTGGGTCGGACGTCATCCCCCATGCCATCTCATCGATCGATGTGAACAATCAGAAAGATTTCTTTGAGCAGCTCGATGCTGCCTGCGCCTCGCCCTGTGAAGTGCTCACCATTCCACATAACACCAACTATTCGTGGGGGCTCACCTTTTCCCGCACTGATGAAGATGGCTCTGCCTACAGCGATTTAGATCTTGAACGACGCTCTCGCATCGAACGTCTGTTTGAAGTGACGCAGCAGAAGGGTAACTCTGAGTGCCAGATCAGCGTTGGCGCGTCTGATGAAGACTGCAATTTCGGCATTATGCTTCCGCCATGTGCAGAGGCGGGCGATCGACGCTGCGCCCGCGAAAGCTCGTTCTTACGTAATGTGCTGCTCGATGGGCTTGCGCTTGGCACAGAGAGGCCAATCAATCCATACAAACTCGGGGTCATAGGCTCCACGGATACGCACACTTCCGACCCCGGTAATACTCGCAATGGTATACCCGCCCAATTCAAACCAGCCGAGGGTACCGGCTTTGCAGTAAATCGGATTTTGGAACTGGAAAGTCCGATAATAGGGCCGGTTCGACGTTACATGTCAGGTGGACTTGCAGGCGTATGGGCAGAGGCCAATACCCGCGCCGATATTTTTGATGCGCTACAACGTCGCGAAACTTTTGGGACTAGCGGGTCCCGCATGCGCATCCGCTTTTTCGCTGGTAACCTGCCAGAGGATGTCGCTAGCCAACAGAACCCGATAGCGCTCGCGTATGAGAACGGCGTACCCATGGGATCTAACCTTAACGTTACCGATGCGCCGCGCTTCTGGGTATGGGCGACTCAGGACCCAAACGGTCCGCCGCTCGACCGTATACAGATCGTCAAGGGATGGGTTGAGAATGGGGAGCAGCGCCAGCGCGTCTGGGACGTTGTCTGTTCCAGTGGGCGGACGCCGGATACACAATCGGGTAAATGTTCAAAGACTACTGCAGATGTAGATCTTACAAGTTGTGAGCGCACCGGTGAGCAAGGTGCCCCGCAACTAGAAGTTACCTTCTCCGATCCTGACTACTCAGCAGAACAACCGGCGTTCTATTACGTACGTGTGCTGGAGAATCCTATTTGTAGCTGGACCACTCTGCTCGCCAACAGCAGCGGCAGTGATCTGCCGGAGGATGTGTCAGCAACAGTGCAGGAGCGGGGATGGTCTTCACCAATCTGGTCGGCGTCTCGATAAGTCATCGCCAACGACCCAGGTATGGAGTGCATGTCAGTTCTATTCCTCGCCAAAATGTTTCTTTTCGGTAATGCCAAGTTAAAAAAAGGGTGCCAGGGGACACTCACAATTTAACAACTCGAAAAGACTTAGGGACACTAATAAGATAATAACTTAACAAGACCAACTTGGAACATTCTCTCTATTGCCACTCCGTAGAACCTTCTGCCTTAAGGAAAATGTGCAGCCAACCGCCAGCTCAACGAAACGCTGTGAACTCTTAAGTTATTAACTTATTAGTGTCCCCTTCTTTGGATCGTGAGATTGGCGAGTATGAGTTGGCGGCTCGGGACGGAATGATCCAAACAGCTTTTGGGCTGTTTGTCCCCTGCGGGCGGCGTTCCGCCGTCTGCGCTGCTGACGCAGCTTTCGAACCGCGATGGTTCTCATCCAATCCCCGAACCCCGTATACAAAAAAGCCCCGCTGAAAGCGAGGCTGTTTTGTATATGGTGCCCAGGGACGGAATCGAACCATCGACACGAGGATTTTCAGTAGACTGTGCGACCGATTCGTCATTAATATCAACAAGTTGCAAGCATGAAAACAGAGTGTGCTAACAAGTGTGCTAAAAATTTCGTCACTTCTTAGTCTAAAACACCTTTATTTTTACTCTGTCCCCCCTTAGTCTTGAGCTAGCTTGCTGCCCACCTCCCAAGATTTTGCTATGATTAGTTCATTCCACGATGTGATATCGACGCTGCCCAAGGCTAGGTATGGATTTAAGAGAACTCAGAAAAGAAAAAGGATGGTCACAGGGAGACCTGTCGAATTTTACTGGCTTAAGCGTCAGGACCATTCATCGCATTGAAAACGGGCATGGCACGCCTTCGGCAGAGAGTGCAAAAGCACTAGCAGCTGTATTCGATCTTCCCTTTGCAGATTTTTTGCCCCCAGCAAAAGAGTCAACTCCCTTGGGACAGAAGGAGAGGGAGCAGCAGGCGAGCAACGCAAACCCTTCCCCAGAGCTGGTTTCAACTTTTGCTAGTTCATGGCGTGCTTGGGTGCCTTATATAGCAGCATCTTTTGTAGCAGTATCAGCCTATCTCATCAACGACCTCTACTCACAGATAGGTCAACTGTCTGAAGGCCAGTCCCAGCTTGCGGAAGCACAGGCACAGATTCCCGATTCTGATGTCGATTGGTTAGAATCTTATAATCAAACACGGACTAGCATGGTGGCAGCAATAGATGAGTTCACTGGTTATTATGGAGATCAGGCAATACCATCTTTGCTCGGAGTGCAGGAAGATGTGACATCTGAAAACGCTAGCGTTACCTTGATAGAAGTAAGCACCTTAAGGTTCATTGCCAGAATTCTCTCAATGTCTGAAGGTGAGCCTCAGCGAAATTCCGATATGACAATTGAGTTTATCCTTGATGATTTTCTATCCTGTTATGCAAATGAAAGGCAACCGATAACCGTGCAATCTAAGAACGAAAATTTCGACAGTATGTTCTCTTGCATCGACGAAATTACATCTACCAAAGGGTGGGTGCTCGCGGACCAGCAATCTGACGCTCTAAAAAATCTGTCGCGCTCGGTGAAAGAGATAGAAAGCGGGACTTTGCGGAGAATTCTCGGCGGTTCTAACTAGGGCTCCATCGTTCGATGCGAAGCATCGAATCCAAGCTTCGATTCTGCTTATAGGCGCCTCTGAATTCAGTGTCAAATCCTCTAATCCCCCCTGTCTTATATGACATGTCACAGACTTGTCCGGTGCGGATTGCCGTTTTAATCGTTAATATTCCTGTCAGAAACTGAAAGCACTCTGTGTTTTGGCTGGATCTTTATAACCCTATCCTGGCGCCCAAATTCGGAGTATTGACTAAAAAACAGGAATTCATGAAATGGTTCCTATTCAAGCAATGGCTGCCTTACTTAAAAGGTGCAGCGACGATTCTAAGGAAAATCACCGATGAAAACTTTCACTAAATCAATCTCTCTGGCCGCGCTACTATTTCTGGGCGGACAGGCATTCGCAGCTGACCATGCAGCAATCCTTGGCACTTGGGTGTCTGAAATGAGCGCTCAAGGTCAGTCTATAAGTATTCAATTAGTAATTCGAAATGGTTCAAATGGCCTAGAAGGCACTATGAAAGGCCCCAGGGCAGAAAACTCATTAGAGGAATTTAAATTTGATGGTAAAGAAGTCAGCTTTAAGAGCCCAAGGAATGGCAGCACCGCGACACTAGCCTTTGTTGATAATGAGCTGCGCGGGGAACTCTCCACCCAGCAAGGTCCGTTTCCGTTAGAATTCAAAAAGCTTGAATGAAGTGTATTTGCGGGAGTAGGATTTAAACACACAGATCAATAAGCGCCAGATCCAAATATTATGTTGAGAATGCTATGAAAATAAGACTCTTTCTGATTGTTTCAAGTTTGATTGCTTCCCTGAACATCGCGGTGGCACAAACAGTTGATAATTATACCGTGCCACGCACTGAGTGGGATCAACCTGACTTGCAGGGGGTTTGGAATTTTGTCTCCAATACGCCTATGCAGCGACCCGAGCGATTTGGTACTAGGGAATACCTAACGCCCGAGGAAGTCGAAGCAGATCGCATTCTCCAACAAGAGGAACGAGAAGCGGCAGACGCAAGTGAAGCCGAGCTGGTGATTAATCCGCAAGCGCCACCTGCCGGTGCTAACCCGGGCGGATACAACAATTTCTGGTATGAGCGTGCTGGTATTGGAGAAAACGTAAGAACGTCGCTTATGGTTTACCCACCTAACGGTCGCCTTCCTGCCAGAGTCGAAGGCTCAGCAGTACATCGTGCCAACTTGGGAGATGATGTCCCAGGAGAACGTCCGGTTCTGGCAGTTTTTGGTGGCATAGGTAAAGACGGACCAGAAGACCGCGGTCTTTCTGAGCGTTGTCTCGTTGGTTTTAACTCCGGACCTCCTTTTTCTGGAGGTGGATACAATGCCAACGTGCAAATCTTTCAGAACAAAGATCATGCAGTAATACTGACAGAAATGGTCCACGACGCTCGCATAGTACCGCTTGATGGGCGCGACCACGTAGATGAAGATCTGCGCTTTTGGACCGGTGATTCGCGTGGCTATTGGGAAGATGATACTTTGGTTGTCGTTTCTAAAAATTTCAGCGAACTGACACCTAGCTATAGCCGTTATGGCACGGCTAAAAACAAAACACTCACTGAACGATTTACTCGCGTCGGTCCTTATACAATTGACTATGAGTGGACACTGGACGACCCTTCAACCTTTACGGATAAAATTACCGCCATTATTCCAATGACTAAAGTAGCTGGGCAGCTCTATGAATATGCCTGTCACGAAGGTAACTATGGCATGGCAAATATTCTTCGTGGCGAACGGATGAAAGAACAGCGAGAGTCTGAAACTGGGAACTAACAAATGTAAGAATCTAAGAAAACAATCGCTCTCCATTTTAGGCCGAACAACTAACTTAAGCTGTGTAAACAAATTGACAAGAATAAAAAATAGGGATAAATGGATGAGAAGGACAAAAAATGTGAAAAACCTCTTTGAGCCAACAGCCCTCTGTTGTGTATTGCTGCTCGCAGGCCTAAGTACAACAGCCATTGCCCAGAGCAACGACTTCACAGTGTCCGCTTTGTTGAACGCCGCTGCGCCAGCGCGAGATATGGCACAAGACGATCGGCTTAATATTTTATTTATTATTGCGGACGATCTGAACCTGGCGCTGGGGTCCTATGCAAAATCAGAGACTCGACCTCACTACGCCACGGTGAGTACGCCAAACCTGGACGAACTCGCCGCCCAGGGTATTCGCTTCGAGAATGCTTTTGTACAAAACCCACTGTGTAATCCGTCACGCGCATCGCTTCTCAGTGGGCTAAGACCGGCGACACACGGAGTGCATACCACGCGACAACCGCCGCTTGAAACCATGAGTGATGAGCTACGATTCTTGCCTGAGCACTTCGATGACCATGGGTACTATACCGCGCGAGTCGGCAAAGTGGGTCACAACAGCTATGAACATATGGTCGACTGGGATAGTTCCAATTTTGCCTTGTCCCGTGAACCCGGGGCCATCGTACACTTTCCAGGATATCTACCTGGCCAAGATAGTTCGGAAGTGCGCGACATCACCTGGACGACAGGTTCTGAAAACGGCATGAATCGACAAGAGGTGCTCAGAAGCGTTGGAGGCAGACCCTTGGGACTGCCATTGTCCTGGCGCGCTACAGATGAATTAGCGCGCATGACTCCGGATGGAACTACGGCGCAACGCATCATCCAGTTAATGGCCCAGAATCGCGACAAGCCATTTTTCATTGCAGCGGGTTTTCACAAACCGCATCAACCCTGGGTAGGGCCAGCCAAGTTCTTCGACCAACACCCGCTAGATCAGATCCAGTTACCTCCTCAACGCGAGGGTGACACTATTGATATCCCTGGACCTGCGTCCGAAGTCAGCGAGTTTGATTCCAGGCTCTCCGAAGCCCAACAGAAACAAGCCATCGCCGCCTATCATGCCACGGTGACAATGACGGATACCTACGTGGGTGAATTGATGCAGGCGCTTGAAGACCTGGGTCTTGCGGAATCCACCATCGTGGTGTTTACCAGCGATCACGGATTTCAGCTAAACGAACACGGTGGGCTGTGGCGTAAGAGCGTCCAATTTGATGAATCCATACGGGTCCCACTTATCGTGCGACTTCCCGATGGCAGCAACGCCGGTAGCGTTGCGCCGGGACTGGTTGAACTGGTGGATCTGTACCCCACATTGGCCGAGCTCGTTGATCTACCGAAACCGGCACATGATCTGGAAGGCTTAAGTTTTGTACCCTTGTTAGAAAACCCAACTCGTCAGTGGAAGTCGGCTGCCTTCTCCCAGTCAAGGCGCGAAGGTCATGACGGCCTCACTATTCGAACTGATCGATATCGTTACACACAATGGTCTCCACTCGAGGGTGCCGGTGCGACAATGCAGGAGCTGTACGATCTGCAACAGGATCCCATGGAATTCAACAACCTGGCGGATGAACCTGAGCACGCGGGTCGGGTGGCTGAGCTTTCACAGAGACTGGCGCAGGGTTGGCAAGCAGCGTTGCCAGAGGGCCTGGCGGATTGAGTTAGGACAGTCTGTCAAAAAGGATAAATGAGTAGTAACACTTGTCACAGATCGCCAATCAACAGTCGAAAGCCTGAAACCTTTTTGCTGAAAGCCAGAGTAGTCATAGAATTGATCAGAGGGTCCTCAATCAATAATATCGGAGAAAGAAAATGAACCTGCGAGCCTTAACTTTATGCAGTGCCTTATTGCTCGCTGCCTGTGGCAGCGAAACTGAAACAGTTCAAACAGTTGATGTCGCTGACGCAGAAACTAGTACAGGAGCAGAAGCCCCTGACAACGCTGCAGCAGGCCCGACAGGATCGTCTGGAATTCAGCAAGGCCTGCTAACAATTCCTAACGACATTTTCAGCGCACTCCCGGAAAAGAATGCCACGCGAACCGCGCTCTTTGGCGACTTGCATGTTCACACCACTTATTCGTTCGATGCTTTTGCCTTTGGCACTTTGGCGACACCTTATGACGCCTATCGTTATGCCCTGGGCGATACTATCCAGCACCCGGCTGGTTTCGATATGACATTACGCGTGCCCCTGGATTTTTATGCGGTCACCGATCACGCCATGTATCTCGGTGTGTCGCGTCAGGCAGCCGACCCGAGTTCTGAGATAGCCAGAATTATGAATTTAGACTACATGGAGAATCTCAATGCACCAGAAAATCTAATACCTGGTCTCTCGCCGCAACGTGCCAGGGCTTTCAGTTCTTTTCTCGGTGATGCCGCAGGTATGATTAGAGATGGGACGCTTAGTCAAGACATGGTACATGACATCACGCGCGATGCTTGGAAAGATACTGTTGCCGCCGCTGAACAATATAACAAGCCAGGTGAGTTCACGACCTTTGTTGCTTATGAGTACACCACCTCGTCGGCCGACCGCGGAAATTTGCATCGCAACGTTATCTTTCGCGACGCCGATAAACTTCCAGCAGTGCCTTTCTCTCGAGTGCACAGTAGAAATCCGGAAGACTTATGGGATTGGATGGATGGCTTGCGCGATGAGGGAATTGAATCACTAGCTATTCCTCACAATTCGAACGGTTCCAACGGGCAAATGTTCAAGCTTGTGGATTGGGCAGGCAATCCACTCGATGACGCTTATTCTTCTCAGCGAATTCGTAATGAACCGCTTATCGAAATCACACAAATTAAAGGTACTTCGGAAACCCACCCCTTGTTGTCGGACAATGATGAATGGGCCGATTTTGAAATCATGCCTTATCGCATCGCAACCAATTTGTATTCCGAACCTGTCGGTAGCTATGCGCGAGAAGCTCTGCTGAATGGATTGTCGTTTGAAGACCAGGGAATGGAGAATCCTTTTGAATTCGGTTTTGTTGGTGCTTCTGATACACACATGGCTGCCATTGGTGATGACGAATCTGACTTCTATGGCAAGACTGGACTGCGTGATGCTACACCTCAACTGACTGGAGCAGTTCCGTTGAGTGCTGAAGAAGGAGAGCGCAGACTTGAGAATACACCGAATCAGGTCAGGGAATTTGATGCCGGTGTTTACAACACTGGGTCAGCTATAACCTGGGGCGCATCAGGAATTACCGGCGTCTGGGCGGAAGACAATACCCGAGAGTCTATTTACAACGCGTTTCGACGTAAGGAAACTTTTGCTACCACCGGCACACGCATCAAAGTTCGCTTTTTTGGCGGTTACGGCTTCACCGATGAAACGCTTGCAGCACCTGATATGCTCGAGACCGCATATAGTGAAGGTGTATCCATGGGTTCAGATTTGTTGCCAGACGGCGACCGGGCCCCGCGCTTTATTGCCTGGGCCACTCAGGATGCATTAAGCGCGCCGCTACAAAGGCTGCAGATCATCAAAGGCTGGACCGTCGATGGTGAAGCCCATGAACAAGTGTTTGATGTAGCCTGTTCGGATGGCCTTGCTGTCGATGCGCAATCTCATCGCTGCGGTGACAATGGTGCACAGGTGAACCTCGAAGACTGCTCGATTTCGGCTAATGTCGGTGCCGCTGAGTTGAAAACCGTATGGGTTGATCCTGACTTCGATCCGTCCGTCCGAGCATTCTATTACGCACGTGTACTCGAGAACCCGACTTGTCGATGGTCAACTTGGGATGCGCTCAAGGAAGGCTACGAACCGCGACCAGATTATCCGGCGACTATTCAGGAACGTGCCTATACTTCGCCAATATGGATTCGACCTAGCACGGGCTAATTATGAAATTCTTGAAGAGCCACGTGTTCTGGTTTGTGGTTTTGGGCATAGTAATTTTTGTTGTCGATGAACAAACCTCCGATCCACTCGATACCATAGTTGTGGATGCTGCGCTTGAGCGGCAAGTGGCGGCGCTGTGGGCCGCACAAGTACAACGCGAACCAACCGAGGCAGAGATTGCCAGCCTCGTCGATGATTGGGTCTCTGAAGAGATCTGGCGTCGTGAGTCCATACGCCTCAGCCTGGACGAAGAAGATGAAATTATTCGCCGGCGTATGATTCAGAAGATGCAATTTATTGCCGAGCAGGAAGCCGAGCTCACGCCGACGGAAGAAGAGCTCAGGGCCTATTTCGAAGCGAATCAAGAGCGATACGAAGTTCCGTCGAGTGTGTCCTTCGAGCAATTGCAATTCCAATCTCGCGATGCGGCAACCGGCGCACTCAGTGCAGGAGAATCGATTGCAGACCTGGCGCAGCCATCGATGCAGAGCCGAATGAATGTCCGTCAATCACCACTGCAAGTTGCCAGCACATTCGGTCCCGAGTTTACGCGTTCGCTCAATAGTTTTGATTCAGCTCCCAGTTGGCAGGGTCCTATTCAGAGTACTTTTGGTTGGCACCTGGTGAAGTTGCTTGAGAAAAATTCCTCCTCCGTAGCACCATTTGAAGATATTCGCGCAACAATCCTCGGCGACTACACCTTCGAATTACGAATGCAGGCACAAGCGGACTTCATCGAACAAGTCCGGCCGAACTATGACATCGTTCGGAATGAAGAATAAGAAGAAGGATGGATGATCAGTAAGGGATTCATAAAGTCTAGCAGCCTAATCGCGATATTCTGGCTAGTTGCCTCACAATGTTTCGCCCATGAGATGCGCCCGGCATTTGCTCAGCTGCTTGAAACAGAAGAGGGAGTCTCAGCTACGCTGCGGCAACCGCTTGTGCCCGGATTCCGTCCAGACTTAGCCTTGGATCTTGGAGGTTGCCGTATCGGCGCTGAAATCATCAGCCAGCGTCAGGAAGGCACCTTGATTCAAAGCTGGCAAGAATACTGTGACCAAGCACTCTCGCAATCCACACTGGCTATTCGCAACCTGTATCCGGGTGTCAGTGAGGTACTAGTGAGCATCACGCACCTTGATGGCAGCGTGCAACGTTTCGTTGTCAGGCCTGACAACCCGGTCGTTAATTTAGGTGAGGCCGATTCTCCTCTACTTCCAGCCTATCTCGAATTGGGTATAGAGCACTTGCTGGCAGGACTCGACCACGTCTTGTTCGTTATTGCCCTAATGGTATTGATTACAGAGAGATGGAGACTACTTGCCACCATCACCGCATTTACAATCGCACATTCTATAACGTTGGCGCTGTCTACCTTCGAGATTCTGCAAATTTCTCAATCCGCGGTAGAAGCGCTGATCGCGCTGAGCCTGCTTTTCATGGCAGTTGAGATGTTGAGCAAAACTCCCTCTATAACATCCAACTATCCCTGGGCAATTGCTTTCGGGTTTGGCCTTGTGCATGGATTAGGGTTCGCTGGCGTACTTCGTGAAGTCGGATTGCCAGATGACGCTGCACTTTGGGCTTTGTTGTTGTTTAACATTGGTTTGGAAGTAGGACAATTGATGGTGGTGGCTGGATGCCTGTTACTTGGTTTCATCATTAATTATTGGCGGCCAAGATTAACTATTGCGCCAGGCGTTAGTCTGAGCAATTTGTTGCCGGCCTATTTCATTGGCCCAATCTCCGTTTGGTGGCTTCTTCAAAGACTGCCCATTCTGAGTTAGCGAATAATGAAGCATATTCCTGTATTTTGAGCCAAAATTTCTCATCTTGACGTCCTCTCGCCTAAACTTGTCTATCTAGACCTTATTTACAGGGAGTGTATTATGGGTGTGACTACGTTCGATACTTTAAAGTTTGTGCGCCGGCTGGAGCAGGTGGGCGTGCCTTCTGAGCAGGCCGAAGCTCAAGCTGAAGTATTAACCGAGGCTTTTAATGTGAATCTGGAAGAGTTGGTTACCAAAGACTATCTGGCAGCTCGTTTTGCTGAACAAAAAGCTTATTTCGATACCAGATTCGTAGAGCAAGATGCGAACTTCAAAATCCTGTACTGGATGATGGGAGTAGTTATTACCTTGTCAATCGCACCCTATCTTGAAAGGCTGATAAGTCTTTAGAAACGTTGAAAAGAAAAACAATAGAGGATGAATTATGCAAATTCTGTCCGGAAAGAAATCTTATAGTGCGGCACTTCTTTTTTTCTTTATGTTCGCTTCAACAATGCTGAGCGCGCAAACCCGTGAAGCAGTGGATGTGCATTCACTTGGCCCGCAGGTGGGCGATAGCGTTCCAGATTTTCAGCTACCAGATCAAAACGGCAATACCCATACGCTGGATTCCATCATGGGGCCGAACGGCGCCATGTTGTTGTTTCATCGCTCAGCTGATTGGTGACCATACTGCAAAGCGCAACTCGTGGAGTTGCAAGGCCAACTTGAAGAACTGACCGATGCCGGCATAGGCATCGCTGCTATCAGCTACGATTCGGTAGAAACTCTAAATGAATTTGCCCAGCGTAGAGGCATCACCTTTCCTCTGCTCTCCGATAATGACTCCGCCGTGATCACAGATTTCGGCATTCTTAATACTGTGGTGCAGGAAGCGCTAGGCCCTAATGGCAATGACCCGGGAGTAGTGGAAGACGTTTACCGCTACGTTGCGGCAGAAGTGTTTGATTCACCCGCACTGCGGCGCATGATAAATGGCACGCCCTTTCCTGGCACCTTTATGTTGAATGCCAACGGCGAGGTGACTACACGCTTTTTTGAAGAGTTTTACCGTGAGCGTGCTTCCACCTCTTCCATTATGCTGGAAAGCGGCATTGGGCTCTCGCCCATTGAAGCGGTTCGTGGGGAGACAGCGCAGTTAAGTTTTACTGCCTACCCAAGCACCACGATTGTTACCAACGGCACGCGTTTCTCTTTAGCGGTGGACGTTGAGCCGGGCGAAGGTATGCATGTGTACGCACCGGGCGCTGATAAAAATGGCTACCGGGTGATTGGTTTTAACATGGCGCCTTCTCAGTTTGTGCGTTATGAAAGCGTTGAATACCCCGAATCAGAAATCTATCACTTCGCGCCATTGGATGAAGATGTAGATGTTTATCAGGAGCCCTTTACCATTATGCAGGACGTGGTGATGGCGGCCTCCGCAGAAATTGAAGAAGAATTGGCAGGCGTGGACGCGATTACGCTTTCGGGCACGCTTGATTATCAGGCCTGTGATGATGCGATATGTTATTTGCCAGTGTCGGTGCCGGTTTCGTTTACCCTGGAGTTTCAAAATCTGGATTATGTACGCTCGCAAACCCGTTGAGGGAAATAGAGGGGACAGCTACAACTTAACAACTTAAGATTGCGAAAAGTGCAGTCGTGAGATAGATAAATTGGAGTTGGCGTCTCGGGGCGGAATGATCCAAACTGCCTTTGGGCAGTTTGGCCCCTGCGGGCGGCGTTCCGCCGTCTGCGCTGCTGACGCAGCTTTCGAACCGCGATAGTTCTCATCCAAACCCTAAACTCCATACATAAAAAAGCCCCGCTTCGCGAGGCTGTTTTATGTATGGTGCCCAGGGACGGAATCGAACCATCGACACGAGGATTTTCAGTAGAATGCGTGACCGATTCCTTAATCGAATCAATGAGTTAAAAGATTGAAAACAGAGTGTGCTAAGAAGTGTGCCAAAATTTTATGTAATTCTGGTTAATCTTGCCAAAAAATAAATTTGCCCGATCTATAGCTTCAGTACATCTGATAATTTTGAGCTTGATTCTGTAGTAGGTTCAGGATCTAGATTAAAGCTTTAAACTAACAAGTAGTTCTCAATGTTGTGATAGCCCTTTTCAGGGCGTGCAATTCGTAGCGAGTCGCGACATATTGTCACAGCTCGCTTCTTCCCTTCCCCAAAAATCCTGATCTAAATCAATCTATGAGTTGATTTGCGCACTCCTGCGTCACTATGTCGCACTCATGAAGCCCGCATTCTCTCTACAATCCCCGCAATTATTTAAGTTTGTGCCAGGCAGGATTAGAAGCAAGGGCATTATCAAGGAGTAATAGAATGAGAAAGCTATACCACTCGCGCGTTAGCTGCGCAGTTCTGTCAGGATTGCTTGTTACAAGTTTTCCGGCAACAGCACAAGATCAGATTGAAGAAATTCATGTATGGGGCAGCGACAGTGATCAACGCTTTGGAAATCTGAGCCCAACCAGTTTATTAACTCCTGAAGATTTTCGCAGCATCAATGTTGCAACTACTGAAGACGTAGTGAAGTTTGAGCCCAGTGTGGTAATTCGCCGGCGCTTTATTGGTGATTCTAACGGCGTGTTGGGAATGCGTGGTTCAAATATGTTTCAGACATCTCGCTCAATGGTTTTCGCCGACGGGGTGCCGCTGCACTATTTATTGCAGTCACGTTGGAATGGCGCTCCTCGCTGGACAATGGTATCCGCAAGTGAGATTGCTCAGGTAGAAACCCTGTACGGACCTTTTTCTGCTGAGTATAGCGGCAATGCTATGGGTGGAGTCGTAAATATCGAGACAGCCATTCCGCAGCAGGAAGAATTCCATATTGATAGCTCCTACTTCTCACAAAATTTTGATGCCTACGGGTTCGACGATACAGTGGATGGACACAAAACATTCGTGTCATATGGAAACAAGTTTGGCGACACTAGTGTTTATCTATCTTTCAATCGATTGGAAAATGAATCACAGCCCCAGACTTTCCGTGCCGGGAGTCGAAGCTCTAGCGATACAGCGATGGATGTCACTGGCACAATTGTTGATAACGATGACCGTGGCCGATCGGCGAACTGGTTTATGGATACCGGTATCGTAGATACTGAAACAAATAACTATAAATTCAAACTCGGTCATGATTTTGGAAACTGGAGCACACTGCTAAACGTAGCTTACGAAGACCGGGTCTCAGTTTCAGACTCTTCAAATTCCTACTTGCAAGATTCAAATGGTAATTCGGTTTATAGCGGGCATGTAGTCGACAACGGAAGGCAATATTTTGTCCCTGCGAGCCGGTTTGCTACTAGCAATCTGGATCGCGACAGTTTGAACGTAGGCGTACGATTGCGAGGGCAGTTAACAGACACAGTTGAACTTGAGGCGAATATCAGCAGGTTTGAAGTTCTTAATGACAATAATCGCAGTTCCTCTACTCATCTTGACGATCCTAATTATACTTTGGCAGGACAAGTTCAGGACTTCGGAGATACCGGTTGGGATACGGCAGAGCTTAAATTAAACTTTGATGATCTAGGCGTGCGAGGTTTGGGCCTGGTCACTGGCATACGCCATGAATCCTATGAGCTAAATCTCGACATATATAACTCTGACAATTATGCTGCCGGCGAGAAAACGGCATTTAGGTCACGCAGCGGTGGCGAAACTGAAATCCTGGCTGCATTTGCCCAGTTGAACTATCAGATTAACGATCAATGGGACGCAGCTTTCGGCCTGCGCTGGGAAGATTTCGAAAGTAGCAATGGCTACTTCGATAGTGATGATGCGACTACTACCGAATTCGAGTTAACACAGGTTCCGACCCGAGGTGAAGACAAAGTATCTCCAAAGTTCTCTCTGGGTTATCTGCCGAACAGCAACTGGTCAGTTCGCTACTCGCTTGCTAAAGCGTACCGATTCCCCATTGTTGAAGAATTGTTCAGTCAGTATGAAGCGTTTAATACTGTTAGTATTTCCAACCCTGGTCTAAAGCCTGAAGATGGTCTTCATCATAATCTGATGGTCGAAAGAGAACTGGCGGCTGGATATGTGCGCGTTAATTTATTCTCGGAAACAATTGATAATGTCATCGAGTCCCAAACAGGCATTATTGATGGCGGCACTTCATTGCGCACTTTCCTTCCAGTTGATGAAATCCAAACCAACGGGATTGAATTTGTTACCAATTCCAATGATCTGTTTATTGATAATCTAGATGTGCGTTTCAATGTAGTCTACACCGATTCAGAAATTGTAAAGAATGCGCCCAATCCCAGCATAGAAGGAAATGTATATCCTCGAATGCCTGAATGGCGCGGAAACCTGCTGGCAACATACAATATCAGCAACGACTGGAATGTAGGATTAAATTTTCAATATGCATCGGACAGCTATGGGCGCACTGACAATTCAGATAGGGAAGACAATGTCTACGGTGCTCAGGACGGCTATGAGAGAGTGGGGCTGAAATCCAGTTATCGTTTGGATAACGGCTTGGCACTGGGTTTCGGAATCGATAATATCACCGATGAAGTGGCCTTTGTTGCCCACCCTTGGCCGGGTAGGACCTTTTATTTTAATATTTCATACGATCTATAAAACAAAAGTGTGAGAGAACAATGAAAACTATGGCAGAGCGGAATAATGTTTTAGCGGGTGCATTGCTGACGTGCTTGCTGCTGGGAATTAGTGTAAGTGCATCGTCCCAGGCAGCGGACTGTGCTTCCTCTGTATCAGTTCATTGTGGCGGAACGCCCAGCGCTACGTTCGACAACGATGGTCGACTCTGGGTTGCTTTTGTTCAGAATGAGCATGTCTACGTAAGTTATTCCAATGACGAAGGCAGGAATTATTCTGCGGCGGTGGCGGTCAATCCAGTCCCTGAAGATGCGGAACACAACGGTGAGAACCGACCTAAAATCATTGTAGACCGTGATGGGACGCTCTATGTGTCCTGGACACTGAAGACTTCACCAAGGTTTACAGGAGAAATTCGTTTTAGTCGTTCCACAGATGGAGGGCGGCACTTTGAGGAGCCGCGCACTGTTAATGATGATGAATTGTTTACCGGACATCGATTTGAAAGCCTATTTCTTACAGAAGCTGGGCAGCTATACATTACCTGGATCGACAAACGTGACCTGGAAGCGCACATAGCTGAAGAAGAGGAATATGTGGGAGCAGCGGTTTACTATGCAGTTTCAGAAGATCAGGGTAAATCCTTCTCTCAAAATTATCGGGTTGCTAACCATAGCTGCGAGTGCTGCCGAATAGCCATTGCACCTCGAGGGCCGGAGAATATTGCCATCCTATGGCGGCAGATATTTGGCGAGATGACCCGAGACCATGCAATTGCAGTGTTGACTCCCGATGGTCAGACTTTGGAAACCCATCGCGCAAGTTATGATGAATGGCAGATAAACGCCTGCCCACATCATGGGCCAACCATGGTGCAGTCTGAACAAACTGGAAACTATCACATGAGCTGGTTCACCAATGGTGATCTTCATCAGGGTATTTACTACGGGCGTTTCTCATTTGAGTCGGCCAAACCTGAAAACGTGTACCGGGTCGATGGAAGTCCAGGAGCAGGTCATCCTTTTTTGGGAGAGTATGAAGACACTCTCTATTTGGTTTGGAAAGGCTTCGATGGTCAGCAATCCCTGCTTCAACTTATTTACTCAAAGGATGATGGTCAGACCTGGTCCGATCCGGAAACTCTGATGACGACAAGCGAGGGCTCAGATCATCCCCTTATTATCAGTCATCAGGATGGATTATATTTGAGCTGGAAGTCTGATGAACATGGCTATGTATTTCAGAATTTTACTTCCGCCGGTGGAGTTAACTTCAGTGACTAGTCTAAGAGTGAAATCAGTAATATTCCTGCGCGGATTCGCTCTACTAGCATTGATGGGCCTAGCTTCTGCTAGCCATGGTGATAACTTTAAACCGTTCACTACCGTAACTTTCGCCGAAATTAAGCAGCAGTACCAAAATTCTGAATTTCTTCTGGGATTATGGTCCGTCGATTGTCCTCCCTGCCTGGTAGAGCTGGACTTGATGGGGGATTTATTGGAGAAAAACCCTGATCTTCCATTTGTTTTGATCTCTACAGACTCTATTGAGGATAGGGAATTAGCGCTTGAGTTCCTGGAAGACTCTGGTCTAGATGAAAGGGAAAGCTACATGTTCGCTGATAGCTTTACCGAGCGATTGCGTTTCTCTATTGATCCAGGCTGGTATGGTGAGTTGCCCCGCAGCTATTTCTTCGATTTTCAACACAATAAGCAATCTCACTCTGGCCTTATGTCAATCGAGTTGTTGTCTAAGTGGTTTAGCAAACCGCTTAAGTACTAGATCAACAACGAGCTGATTTTAGTTTCAATGGCTCCAATGAAACTTAGTAAGGAATCTGGTCCTTCGACATTAAGCTGCCATTCAGGCTTGATATAGCGTCCACACACCAATGGTTACAAATCCTATACCGGCGATGCTATGAAGAACTTTTTCGCTTACGTATTGGGCAACCAGACCTCCTGCTAACACGCCGATAGCAGAGGCGAGTATCAACGCCAGTGAAGCCCCCATAAACACAAGAAACCGATTCACGTCTTTGTCCGCAGCAAAAAGCAGGGTTGCCAGCTGAGTCTTATCGCCTAATTCGGCAACAAATACCACACTGAATACAGTAAGCAATAGCTTCAGATCCATTTTTTATCACTCTTTCGATTGAATTAATTTGCTAGCAATTATCTACTAAACAGAGTTGGGTTTCAGGGAGTTGAAAAAAGATCATATCCGCGAGCGGGCCTTTAGGTCGAGCGCGGGGACGCTCTAGTATAGCGAACCATCGTCATAAGGGTATCCAGTTTCCGATAATACCTATTACCGGAAATGTCTGTTTGAACGGACAAAGTGCGAAAGGTAGCTATGTGCCAAGAACTATAGTTAACAAGAATGTCGTTTTGAAACGACATCAGTGAGCCATATGTACTGTGCCGTTGATGTTCTTTGCATACGCATCTGCCATCTGCTTACTGTCAAATGAAATTATGCAAATTCCTTGCTGGTTGTACACTTCCCATTTCTTTCCTGTCATCGTATTTTTCCATCGATTTGAGCTAAGCATCATTACCGCGCTCAGTTGCTATTTTATACAAGCGAATCTGTCTCAAATTAAATTCTAGATGTGACAATAACCTCAGCAGCGATTCTCAGCTTATCTACGCTCACATCAATATAGCGTTGTGTGGTATTCATACTGCTATGTCGTGCTAGCTCTTGTATTACACGTACGCTGACACCTTTTTCTGATAGGCCAGTTATAAACGTACGTCTACCACTGTGGCTGCTTGCGTTCTGTAAGCCCGCTGCCTCGTAGAGAGTACGAAACAAATTTTGAATGGTTTGACTGCTAAATCCGCTGCCCTTTTGGGATTGAAGTAAAATATCCTCATTCTTTGTATTGGGCGGGCAGTATTGACGTACATACTGTTCAAGCTCTGCACGAAGTTGGCTATTCAAAATTACAGTCTGTGCTTTAGAGCCTTTGGTTTGCCAGCTACGCAATACTACCTCTGATTTAGCCTCCCATATGTCGTTTTGAAACGACATAACGTCAGACACACGCAGCGAAGCTATCTCGCACGCTCTAAGCCCTGCCAAGTAACTCAGCAGCACAACGATCCTATTTCTATGAGCGTGCTTTGTCGTGCTTGTGACGCGTAATAGCCGCTTCAATTCGTTCTGATTCAGTACTTTCGCTTGCTTCATGCTCTATTTCCTCATCTGTGTGCGTTTTTGGTACGCCTATTAGGACGGTTTTTACTAGAAGCAGCTTTTGAAGCTGTTTCTCGCTTAATGCCCACTTATCTACCATCAAAATCACCAAAATGTGTGTTTATCTAGTGTTCGACGATATATCCAAACATTGTGAAAAACGATCGAAGAAGGTAGTGAATATAAGTTGCTGATGTCGCGTAGATTTTGAGAGAAATGTGTGAAATTACTAGAAAGCACATCTTCTGGTTTAGCAGTAGGGTGTGATTAAGCTCGTTTTAACCGCTTTCGCTGTATGAATTTAGCGACAGGGATAAATAGAGCTATGACTAGCCTATTTACCCTAGCCAATGATACGCAGACCGCATATGCGAAGTACTGCGCGCAATTTGATGCTGATTATGTGTATGTACTTAATTCTCAATCTGACAGTTTGTCGTTTGAGGAATTCAGCAAGATGCTTAGCAAACTGTTCTATCAATTGGAATGCAGCGAATATACGTATAAGAAGCGCGAGAGGTACAAGAAAGCTTGCAGGATAGAGCGAATTGTAGCGATAGAAGAAAAACAAAAACTCCATGCTCATATTCTCGTAAAACGATTTGGGCATCACACAGAAAGAGCAATAACAGAGCGAATTGTGAATACTTGGCATGCACTGAATAAGTCTGACGCGGAAAGGGGCAGCGAATACTTGGTGCAGCGTATCAGCAGTGAGATACGAGACAATCGGGCAGTTTGCGCATATAACACTAAAGATATAGCACGGCAGATTATTAACAATAAAGATGTTATTGATTTGCAGAGCAGTTTTATTCGTACGCATAGCAATAAACAATAAGACTAACGTTATCTTTTTCTAGGGCCACATTTGAGTATGTGTAGCTATAGTGTTGTTTGAATAATCACAACCAATGGTATTTCTTAGTTCTGCTTTATTTCCACAGATAGAGCATGCCTGAAAAGATAAATATAAAGGTAATGAACATATATGAATTAATAGAAGGAAGAAAAACGAGCATACGTGAAATTGCTATGAGCATTATTGAGAGGCATAACAGAGGTAGGCCAACTGCAATGGGTCGTAAATGGATAACAAAGATAGCTACTGATGCTGTGTTCATGCGCTCATTAAAAAAAGAAGCATCAAGATACGACTGTATGTACACATCGCTAATTGATCTGGATGGATGGTTGGATACATCGAGTATGTTTGCTGAAGCACTCAATATTCTTGAGCAATACACCGAAGATATGAAGCTAGATTATATGCAAGGCAGGAATAAGGGGCGGCGATGGTAGTAGATAAAATATATGAGCAGCTCAGAAATAGAGATGCGAGATTAAGCAAGAGCAAGTTCAGCAGGGAGTATTTGAACAAGGACAGGAACTACTGGTTTGTGTGCAGATATAACAACACAGATATTAGTAATAACGCGCTGTTGAGTTTATACGGGAATTTACGGAGGTATAGTGGTATATGGCTTGAGATGTCGGAGGATATTAGTACGAGGAATGCTGCTCACTATAAAGAGCGGCATAGATTTATGAGTGGGTTGGCTGATGTGGTACTGACTGAGATTGAGCAGCGCGCAAGAGAGGCTATGTAGTAGAAGATGGAGGAGAGGGAATATCCCCCTCCTCAACATCAATCACTGCTATCCCATTTCCTGGCATCTCTTTTTTAGCTTGTTGTAGAGAGTTTGCTCTGCTTTATCAACAACACCATCCTGATCGCCCTCATTGTAGGTATAAACAACTTTAAATTCTTTGTTGCCTAGATCCCATTTAAGCAAAGCACATACCCTGTCGCCGTCTCGCAGCTCCTGCGAGAAAGAATTATCTGACGGTAATTTTGCTGAGCACTTAAGTTTGATTGTCTGCTCCGAGTAGGTAAATTCTTCTCTCTGAATTGCGTCTCGCATTAGGTCAATCTGTTTGTCACCTAAACAATCGTAGCCCTCTGCCTTAAGGGCTTCTTGTCTCTTTAGATGAGAAGCCGACATTCTGCTATAGCTGCTTATACCTCCATAATCCATGACATCTTCGCTGAAGTGCTTGGGCAATACAGCTCCATTTTTGTCCGTATGATAGCTCACACGACCTTTGCACCACGCATTATCAAGAAGCTTTGAGTAGCTGGATAGCTTTCTTCTGTCAACTTTACTGCCCTTCCAGGCGAGTTTGATAATCTTCGCCGAGAGGGAATTGCCTTTGTTGTTTCGAAGATTGCTAGCAGCGATCGCACTATTTATGGATTTGATATCTTTCTCATATCGCTCACTATCTGATTTTAGAGTGTAGAAGTATCCGTAACAGTGCTGTAGTAGGTGAAGCAGGGACTGCTGGTAGTTTGCGTATCTAACGTCAATGCTCCCGAGTGCTTCTTCGTTCAATGCTTTGAATAGGGCGTTGCATTCAATATAGCTTTCGAAGTCGACGCTGCTATTCACATTGTCGAAAAGTCCTCGTTCCCAGTCATTTTCAGCTTTCCTGTAATCTGGCTCATTCTCAGCCTTAGCTTTTATGGACTCAATCGTTATTACTTTATCAGGCAAGCTTTCGTTGCTTGGTGAAATGTCGTCTGAAGACGACATTGTTGAGTTGCTTTCGTGTACTTCGGTATTAACTGCATTAATATTTAAATCTTTCATTTTGCTTCCTTATTAGTTGTTTCTGCCGAGCTTATTTCACAAGCAGCTGACAGAAGATTGGTTGCTTGTGAAATTGGATATGCCGCTGAAAGCGACATATGCATCTTTGTTACATGCAAACGTATCTTGTGGTTGTCGAATTAAATTGTTAAAGAGCGTGTTGAGCGTAGTAAGCGTCTGCAAGGCAGGCGTTAGCTAATTGCCGTCAACGAGAAGAAGTCTACGGAAGTCAGGCAGGAGTTATCGCGACAAAAAAATTGCCGTAATCGAGAAAAAAGTGTCGTGATTTCTAGAAGGGTCTAGCTAAGGCCGGAAATGTGAAGTCATCATCAAGTATGCTATTGGAGATAATTTCGCCTTGAACGCGGAGCCTGTCAATATCTCTTACAATGGCCTGGAGGTCATTAAGGTCAAGGGCTTTAAGGGTCTTCTTGTTGCTAAGCTTGCGGTACTTATCAACTTTTATCCTAAACTTGTCCCATGCAACAGTATTCCACTTATATGCTTTAAAAATGACTTCTTTTGGACTGAAGCCCAAATAATTACGCCAGTAGAGCACAGCAATAGCTCGCTCGTATTGAAGGGTTTTCTGAGGCGTGTAGCGTTTTCTGTCTTTATTGAGAGAAAGCACATAATCTCCGCCTTCTTTGTTTGCCGCTGATTTTATCTGATCGCCTGTTCTCCTAAATAAATGCGATATCATTTTTGCATCAATTCCTTTAGGTATAGTGCAATAGATGACTCCTCTTTCTGCCTCCTCAATTACATCCCCTTCTCTGACCAGTTCTACCTTATTAAAAGTGACGTCCCAGAATTTGTCCTGGTTTTGATCAAACCACTTTTGGAAGTATTTCACCTCATTGGGGTCTTTATCAAAACTATATATATCCCCCCAAAACAACCATATCTTTTCAAGATTAGGGTGTTGATCTAAAAGTTCTTTCTCGGTAATTTCGTCATCGGTAGTTTTTGCCTGACAATATTTCTTATAGGCTGGAGTGGCTAACAGGACTTTGAAATAGAGAAGTGTAATATGGAGTAGATGCCTATTTTTGGTCATTTTCCATCCAGTTGATCTATTGCAAAAGCTGTATCGAATTGCTTTCTGCCGCTGTGTTCTGATGCGTTTAATTGGGCGCTCAATTTACTATAGTACTGTTCAATAATGGCTGTGCTATTACCCATTTGTACTGCTAACTGGTGAATGCTTCGACCATTTAGAAGTGCTAGCGTAGCGTAAGTATGTCTTAGACTATAGAGCGACCGGACTTTATTATCCGCGCCTATTCGTAAATTGAGCTTGTTGAGATATTGCTTAAATGATGCTCTAAGTGTGTCCGTTGATACGTGAAGTCCACTTCGAGTGACGAACAAAGGTTCATCAAGTTTGGCGGAGATAACTGCATTCAGAGTTTTTTGTTTGATGTTCGGGTTTAGCTTTAGCAGCCTTTCCAAATAGACAGCCGTCATATCTCGCGCGATTATTGTCCGTTTTCCTGTTTTCCCTTTGACTATGTCAATTTGTAGATACTTTTGAGATTTATTGTTTCCTTTGTCTGCAGGTGTTTTTTCGATATACCAAGAGACGTTTTTCCATCGAAGCGCCTCTGTTTCAGTTCCATGCCTTACTCCGGTATTGGATAAAAATAAAACATAATCTCGAAGGACTTCTCGTATTTCCCGGGTTTCCCTTCTGTGTCCTTCCTTGGCCCATGCGGCAAGGTTTGAATAAATATGCTTATACTCTTCTTGAGTGAATGCCCCTCTACTCTCACTTTTAACACCTTTGTTGAGCAGGGTGGGTTTGATGGACTCGGTAATCCATCCCCGCTGTAGTGCTTCATCCAAAACTCGATTTAGTGCAGAGTTATGAGTATTGATGGTGCTTTGCATAGCCTTATATTTGGGCTTCGCAATATTGTCTGCAGCATTGCGTTCTTTTGCAGTCGTTGCGCGACGTTTTGCTGCATCGACTTTCTTCATCCATTTTGCATTTCTGATTTTTTCATCACGCCAAGTTGAGTAATCGGCGAGAAGAGGAACGTTTATGTTATCTACATTATAATTGCCGAAAAAAGGTAGGAGGTATTCCTTGATGACTCGGATATAGTCATTGTAAATAATCTTACCGCTTCCACTGTCTAATTCAGACTGCATTCGGTTAATAGCGAAATTGGCAACGTTGCGAAACTTGCGAGTGTTTTGGGGGAGTTTATTTTCGGCTCTAGTCTCTGCGCCGTAGAATAGCTTTAGTGCTTTTTCTTTTGCTTCATTTTCTTCTTCAGTGCCAGTGCTAAACCGTTCGCGCTTGCCATTCTGCAACTTGATTTCAGCCTGCCAAACATTGCTTCGGCTGCGTTTGTACAGCTTCACTTTTTTATCTATAACGCTGATGGACTTAGGCACAGTAAACACCAATTAGTTTTTCAACTAGTGTATAGCCTGATTTGTGGGAATACTAGAGTGTGCTAAGGGTGTGCCAAAAAATACGGGGTGGGGAGTAAATAAAATAGTTATTGATAACAAAAAGTTATGGTGCCCAGGGGCGGAATCGAACCACCGACACGAGGATTTTCAGTAGACCGCGCGACCGATTCATCAATGGAATTAATGTGATAGATTGGCGAAGTCAGGGTGTGCTAAGAAGTGGGCTATGAATTCGCTGAAGAAGCAGTTCAAAACTACTGTATATTTACTCTGACCCCATGTATTAATACGAGGCTCTTACCATGCCCAAACCATCCCTGACCACGCACCGACTCAGTCTCCAGTTACTCGCATTGCTGATTTCAGCTATGGGTTTCTATCAGACCGTGAACGCTCAGCAGCGCCCCACCTTGACGGCGGAACAACAACAAAGGATGCTGATTCACGCGGTAGCCGATAAAGAAAACCTCTATGTGATCCCTGGATTTGATGGTGGCATGTCCGGAGGTAACGTGGCGGTGCTAGTGACTGAAGATGGCGTATTAATAGTGGATAACAAGTTTTCCTACAGTTACCTGGACATCATGGAAATGGTGAGGCGGGTGACGTCGCAACCGGTTCGCTATGTGTTAAACACTCATCATCATGCCGATCACGCCGGTAGCAATGCGAGTTTTATGCCGGCGGCGCAAGTCGTTGCGCATCGCAATGTGCGTAAAAATATGTTGGCCAACGACCTTCCTGGCGTGCCGGAAATTCTGTTCGAGCAGAGCGCAACGATATTCCTAGGTGGTCAGGAGGTTCAATCACATCACTTTGGCCGCGGCCACACCGACGGTGACTCGGTGATCTTTTTCCCGCAACTGGGCGCCGTTCACACAGGTGATCTCTTTGTCTGGGGGGAAAGACTGGACGGCAGCACGCTGGCACCGTTTATCGATTTCGCCAATGGCGGTAGTGCGGCACAATGGACTGCTACTCTGGATAGACTGCTAGCGCTCGATTTCGATACGGTTATTCCGGGTCATGGACCCATTCTCCGCAAAGCCGATGTGCGCGTATTTCGCAGCAAGTTCGACCAACTCCTGTCGCGAGTGCAGATTCTGATCGATGATGGTGTGACACGTGACTCCATTGTTTCAGCGATCGATATCGAAGACCTGAACTGGCCTATGCCGGCAACGCGAATTGAGCAGATCTATGACGAACTAATACGATAGGCTGAACGCCATAGACTAAGTCGATGCTATTAGCTTGTTGCTTTGCAGAACTTCTATTGTGGCAAGGCGAAGACGATTAATTCGGCGTCGTTATTACGACCTCCGCCAGCCACCGCAATATACTGTTGACCGTCATGCAGATAACTCATCACCGGTCCGTGCAGGCGTCGATCTACCATGACCTGTCCAGCTTTTTCTCCAGTGTCCTTGTTAAATGCCACCAGTATTGAGCCCTTGGCCTCTGGGTCGACCTCATCCTTTTGCGCGAGATAGCTAATTAATAGCGACTTGGTAATCAAGAGGCCACCCTCTCCAGAGACATCGGTAAAGCTGCTGCCAAGATCGGGAAGATCCAGATGTTGCAGGGCGGGGTGATTAGCAGGTCCTCTGCCAAAAGGTATCTGCCACACGTGCTCGCCGGTATCGAGATCGATGGCGGTAATACGGCGATAGGGAGGTTTTACCAAAGGCAATCCCTGAGGACCAACATCGCGCTGAACCTGGATAACATAAGGCCAGACTGACGTACCCGGCGGTGGTTCAACCAGCGACATCGCATAGGGCCGGGTCTGGGAAGGCACGTAAAGAATATTGGTTTCCGGATCGATGTTAGCCCCTGAGAAGCTCGCACCCCCACCGGCACCCGGCAGGAAGAGGGTAGCGAGTTTGCCATTGGTCCCTGCCACCACAGGAGGTGTAAAGATCGGGCCCAGAACAAAATTTTGCGCCATCTCCAGGGCTTGTGCAGCGATCTCCGGAGTGAAGTCGATCAAGTCTTCCTCAGTCATGCCCTGGCGTTCAAAGGCTAAAGGCCAGGTTGGATGAGGTTGGGTAGGATGAGTACGTTCACCTGGGACATTGCTAGGCGGCACCGGACGTTCCTCGATGGGCCAGACTGGCTCGCCGGTGAGACGGTCGAACACGTAGGTCCAGCCAGTCTTGGAGACTTGGGCAACGGCCTTGATAGGGCGGCCATCCACCTCGATGTCCACGAGGTTTGGCGCGGAGGCGATGTCGTAATCCCAAAGGCCGTGATGCACAGTCTGGAAATGCCAGAGTCGTTCACCCGTCTCGGCGTCTAGAGCTACCAGAGATTCGGCATAGACATTCTCGCCGAGGCGAAAACCACCCCAGTAGTCATTAGTGGGTGTAGAAACGGGCAAATAGACAATGCCTGCTTCATCGTCGGCAGACATAAAAGTCCAGACGTTGGTGTTGCCCGCCACGCGCCAGGAATCATCCTCCCAGGTTTCGTTATAGGCTTCGCCCTCTTGAGGAATCGTGTTAAAGCGCCACTTAAACTGGCCAGTGTAGGTATCGTAGGCACGTACGTGGCCGGGTGGGCTACGATTATTCATGGTGTAGTCATAAATCTTGGAACCGACAATGACCGAGGTGCCTACGGCGATGGGTGGGGCGCCGTGGGTGATGTTGTTCATTTCAAATTCGAGCTTGCCGAAATCATTCTTCAGGTCGACATAGCCACCGTCACCAAAATTTGGATCGGGTTGTCCGGTGTCGATATCGATGGACACTAACTGCTTGCCGAGGGTGGCAACAAACAAGCGTTCGATCTCACCATCGGTCCAGTACTCAATGCCGCGGGTCTGCGCCGGAGAAAACAGGGGTGGCCCGAAACGATAGCTTTCTGGGTCGAACACCCAGAGCTCTTCCCCCGTACCAGGGTTCATAGCGACGATCTGTCCATGGTTGGTATTCACGTACATGACGCCCTCGATGACCAACGGTATGGCGCGGTAGTCACCGGTGGAATAGTGCAGTTCTTCAGGGATGCGCGTATCGGCTGATTGCCAGCGCCAGGCTATTTCCATATCGCTGAAATTGTTGACATCGATTTGCTCGAGGGCAGTGTACTTTTCCGAGAAGTGATTACCACCAGCATGCCGCCATTGGCCCAGGTAAGTGTCTTCTTGAGCATCCTGTTTTTCTGCACAGGTGACTAGCGCTATAGGCAGCAAGCAAAGAAAAAGCATTTTTCTTTGAGTTATAAGCATCGATTACCTCGTACGATCATGGAAGGGCGAAGACATAAAGATTAGTGCCGCGACTGGGTTTTAATGCCGGTGTTAAATTGACTTGTCCTGCGCCGGTATTTACCGCGATGTCCTGCTTGCGATAAATGGGATCAGAGTAAAAATACAGTAGTTTTGGTTATACGCAAAATAACAACTACAGTATAGAGAGAATGCACTAGCTAAGAAAATACAAAAATTCATCGACACCGTAAGGCTCGCTGATCTCGAAGCGAGTTATAGTGGAGCGATACATGCCACTATGAAATTTTCCATCGCTACTAGCCATCGAAGTTAGACTTGCAGTCTCGTGACCATCTGGGTGTGTAGTTTCTGTTACATCATTGCGCTGAAAGAGCATTCCTGCTGCATCGTCTTTAGTGATTTCGGTGAGAAAGACAGTTCTCAATTCTTGGCTATTTGCTATAGCAGGAAAAAGAAGACCAGCGCAAAGAATTGCAATCGTTAGTCTGGGTTTCGAATTCATCGTAAGCTCTCCATTGTAATTTTTAAGCTAAGAATTAACGCGCTTGAACCGCGTATTTCCAGTGTTCTATTTTCTAGGGTGCTACCTGTGGCCCGCACAGCTGGCTAATATTTTTCGTAGCCCAGTCTGCCTGCTGGCCCCGGTAATATTGTTCAATGCGTCGAGCCTGGGACAGTATGGATTCCGGCACTGCACCTCCCACTCCGATTCCTTGTGGCTCTGCCGGGCCGGATTTCTAACGCTTGAGCCCATTGATGCTTACTCAGATCACCGCCAGTACGTTGCATAAGTATCGTGGGTTGCCAATCTGATACTTCTTCGCATACCTGTACTGGATCAGCAAAGGCAACTGTTGCATCCACCACATGGATTCGTCTGGTGCTAGTGTAGGCTCATTAGCCGGTGCGCTAAGAACGAGTTCCTCAGCACTAGGCTGATCCTCGGAATCACCTTCAAGTGAACCTGCCTCGTTACGGCTTAATGCATCGAGGGCTTCCCGGTACTAAGTCGGCGCTTCGGCCTATTGCGCAAAAGCTCCTGTTGAAGCACTGAGCAGTGCTGCTAACGATAAGGACATTCTGGGTATCAATAAAAAGTGCTTAGATTGTTTGTTCATGCTGTTCCGCCTTTTAAATTGTTAGTCCGTAATCTAATCTCCAATACTTAAATAATATGACCAATCCACCGACCACCCAACATCACGCCAGCCCAAAGAAAGAGTGATAAGCCGCCAGCAATTTTGATTTGCGTAGGAATGTTTTCACTACTATCGGACTGTTCTATGTTTTTGTACAGTTTGAAATGGAAATAGGCCATGTTGATTCCAGCCAGAACCAAAAGCACGAGTTTTGATTGAAAGGCAGGGTTTTCAAGATGTGAGTCAGCGCGGGTTATGAACATTCCAAGACCAGTTATTACTGCCACGGTGAAAGCTCCCCAGGCCCAGGGTACTAATTCACGATTAAGCGTTGAGATTGAGTAAGCTGTTGCACCAACTCCAAGCAGGCGCAGGTCGACCCAGAGAATCGAGCCCAGCATAAACGTTGCCGCGATTACATGAATGGTTTCTATCGTCGGAAACCAATTCGTTCCGGCGATGAGTTGAGAGAGTGGCCAATTCTCAACTTGAATCCAGAACGGGTATTCCTGGCCGTCGTCATAGGGTTCCAGATACCACAAAGGAAATTCGATGTATTCGAAATAGGCTATCCAGCGCCCCGCTGTGCATAGCATTAATAATGCGAGAAGGGAAAGAACTGCGATAGCGCGTGAAACTAGAATTCGTTGAGTATTAAGCTGCCAATAGTTTTCCTCGCGTTTACTCATAAATTGATAGACGACCATCATCAGCAGCAAGGGGAGCAGGAATGCCATCTTCGCGGCGAATACCGGATTATTGAAGTAGCGATTGGGGCGCCCGAAGACGAAGAACGCTCCGGAGATGATCATGATAGCTAGGGCAATCCAGAAGCACGGCAGTACCCGCTGGGTCATTTCACTAATGTTTTGAGAGGGAGCAGCTAGCCCTAGAATTCTCAAGCTCATGAACGCCACTGTTCCCATGACAACGGCGATGCCCAGAATATGCACAGTTTGAATGATGGGAGGGAAGCCAGGCACATTGGTAAGAGTCCAAAGTGCGCCACTTTGTAAGAATGAACCGTTCAGAAGTTCACCGATGCCGATAAAAAAATCTGGCATTAATTCTATCTCTCTCTAGATTGTTATTGATCTTATGTAGAATGACGCTGAGCATAACATAAAAACAAATGTGCTATGTATTGCTCGATTTCGTGCAAAAGCGCAGAGCAGGTGGAGCCAGTGGGAACGAATCCATTCGCGCAAAAAGTGTTATCTATGTGTCCGGTATGGTTCTAAGAGATAATTGGTGCCCTGAGAATACGATATCCAATATGTGACGAGCTAAGTCGTCTATTTATTGCTATGACTATGGCGATTGTTTTGAATGGTCGAACCATCGACACGAGGATTCTCAGTAGACCGCGTGACCGATTCGTTATTTAAATCAATGAGTTAAAAAGGCGAAACCAGAGCGTGTTAAGAAGTGTGTTATGGAATGCGATTAAATCCCGGTTAATTCTGCCAACAAATAGATCTGCCCACTTTATTTTTGGCGAATCAGCAACACGGCAATAGAGTTCCGAGAATTACTTTTGCAAGTTTATTACTTAGAGGATAGATATCACCGCTTAAGTTTTGCTACCAGTGTTTCGCAAAGCCCTTTCAATTTCAATGCGTCCTCCACTGGCATATCCACAGCACAGGCGATCTGACCGGGGACTTTCTCTGCTGACTTTTTCAGGGAACGACCCTGTCTTGATACAGAGACTACCTTGCAGCGCTCATCACCTTCAGCCACCTTTACATCAATCAAGTTCTTGTCTTGCAGACGTCTTAACAAAGGAGTCAGGGTGCCTGCGTCGAAACGGGTGTGCTGAGCTAGATCCGAGATACTCACGCCGTCCCTTTGCCAAAGGCTCATCATCACTACATATTGCGGGTATGTGAGGTCGAGCTTTTCTAGCGTCTGTCGATAGGCGCGCACTAAAGCGTTAGCAGCTGAGTACAGGGAATGACAGACCTGGCGGTCCAGATCCAGTTCTGATGGCTCACTTTGTTGATTTTTGTTCTTCTTCATAGACATCATTTTGCACGCAAAGTAATTGACAAGGCAAGTCTGATTCTCTAAACTTTCAATATTACTTTGCGCGCAAAATAAACCAATTGGAGCTACTTATGAAAATTCACCCTTCAGCCGCCTTTATTTCCTTTCTATGCTTTTTCTTCGGTGGATTTAGCCAGGCTGAAGATAACGAGCCTGTTGTCGAGATAAACAACGAATCCTTCCAGTGTGTTCAAGACATGACTCCCGTAAGAGGCTTCTTTGTTGATAACCTGCTGGGCAATCTAGAAGAAACACTTTCTGTTGCCAACTCTGCCGACGGGGGCGACTACCCAGCAGGTTCTGTGGTTCAGTTAGTCCCGAGTGAAATCATGGTCAAACGCGCTCCTGGTGTCAGCCCTAACACCAATGATTGGGAATTTTTCATAATGGACACCACGACTACTTCATCCGAAATCCTCACTCGTGGGTTCGCTGACGTAGTTAACCGTTTCGGCGGTAACTGCCTGTCCTGCCATGCGCAGGCGGAGCCCAAGTGGGACATGGTCTGCGAATCCGGTCATGGCTGCGATCCCATTCCTCTCACTCGTGACATACTGACACTATTACAAAAAACTGATTTGCGCTGTGAGGATATGCCCCCTCTGAGCGCTGAAGATCAGGAAAAATTAGCGGCATTGCAACAAATGATGCAAGCGCAAAACTAAGGAGAAGGAAAAATGACTACAGGAAAACAACTATTTAGCACACTGGCCGATGGCAAACTAACCGTCGAGATTGCAGCAATAAACTATGCCGACCCTACAGGTAACCAGGTGCTAGTTCAGATGGAGGCCGCTCCCATCAATCCATCTGATCTAGCCCTCCTTACCGGTGCTGCAGATCTCGAAAATGCGGAATATTCAGACGGGAAATTCGTTGCAAGCATGCCGGAGCCTTTCTTCAGCGCTCAGAAGGGACGCCATGGCTTACGGCTTCCTGTAGGTAATGAAGGTGCAGGCACAGTGATTGCAGCAGGTGAAGGTGAAGCAGCACAAGCCTTAATAGGTCAGCGGGTTGCCTGCGTGCCGGGATCAGCTTACTCACAGTATTGTGTTGCGGATGCCGGTATGTGTCTTCCTCTGGGAGATATCTCCTCTGAAGACGGCGCTTCAGCCTTCGTTAACCCAATGACTGCACTTGGCTTTGCAGAGACTGCAAGAATGGAAGGACACAGCGCCATTATCCATACCGCTGCAGCTTCAAACCTTGGCCAGATGCTGGTCAAGATATGCCAGGAAGACGATATTGCCCTGGTCAACATCGTACGCAAGGCTGAGCATGTCGAGCTACTTTCAAACCTGGGTGCGAGCCATATCGTTAACTCCTCTGAAGAGGATTTTTCCGACCAGCTGCGCGTAGCCATCGACAACACCGGCGCCTATCTGGGCTTTGATCCCATTGGTGGCGGTCAAGCAGTGGATAGCTGCTTCAGGGCGATGGAAAAAGTTGCCGTGACAAAAATGGGTGAATATTCACGCTACGGTTCAAATCAGGAAAAGAAAATGTACATCTACGGTCGACTCGATATGGGGGCAACTATACTGACCCCAGCCTATGGCTTTGGCTGGACTTTGTCAGGTTGGCTACTTTTTCCTTTCCTGCAAAAAGTTGGCATGGAAACGACGGCGCGCATGCGTCAACGTGTGTTGAGTGGTCTGACTTCTACATTTTCCAGCTCATACAAGAGCAAGGTCAACTTGGAAGAGATGCTAACAAAAGAGGCTGTCACGGATTATCGTTTAATGAAGACTGGTGAGAAATACCTGGTTACCCCACAGGGATAATTGAGTTGCCGTACACAGTAGTCCAAGGTAGCTTGTGATTGACGATCCAGAATTGCCGCGGCGGCTTGGCAACAAGCACAAATAAGTGTGAAGGAAAGTGCAATCTGGTACATCAAGCTATAATCGTAATTTGATATCTTGATATGATCCATTATTGCCATAAGGAAATATTAATGACTCTTCAATTCCGTAAAGCTCGGCTTTTCACAACGATTGTCTTTGGATTGCTATTCAGCAATTCAGTTTTTGCTCAGGATATAAACGAACAAGTTGAGCACCGTTACGCCGACAATGACGGAGTGAACTTGCATTATGTGCGCATGGGCAGCGGGCCACTAATGGTGCTAATTCATGGCTTTCCAGACTTTTGGTATACCTGGCGCAATCAGATGGGGCCTCTGGCCGAACACTATACAGTTGTTGCCATGGACACGCGGGGATATAACCTCAGCGATCAACCACAAGGCATTGAGAATTACACGCTGGACATTTTGGTGTCTGATGTGGCGGCGGTAGTTGAAGCTGAAGGCGAAACCAGTGCAGTTATTGTTGGTCATGACTGGGGCGGTGGTATCGCATGGAGCGTGGCGGCGATGCGGCCAGATATTACCGAGCAGCTGATTATTCTTAATCTGCCCCATCCGGCAAACCTGGTGCGTGAGCTTGCAAAATTTGAGCAGCAACACGAAAACTCAATTTATGCGCGCAACTTTCAGCAGCCCGATTATCACGAGAACATTACAGGCGATATATTGGCCACAGGGTTGGCACGAGGTGATGCAGATCTTTTTGAAAAGTACAGTGAAGCCTTTGGCCGCTCAAATATAGAATCAATGATGAACTATTATCGTGCAAACTATCCTCGTGACCCCTACACCTCTGGTGCTTTCCTCGAGCTACCTGAAGTTCAGGCGCCGGTGCTGCAATTTCATGGTCTGTTGGATACTGCGCTCTTAGCTGAAGGTGTAAACAACACTTGGGAGCATCTGGCTGAAAATTGGACGCTGATGACAATTCCTGGAGTGAATCACTTTCCACACCATGAGCGACCTGAGTTGGTGACGCAAATGATGCTTGCATGGTTGAGCGTGCAGCGTTCCCCGCGCTAGGCATTGACAGAGAGCGCTGCGCACGCGGCACTTTTGTGGACTTACTAATATTGGTTGGACACACCGTACCACGAAAAATGAAATTTCCAGGCGCGGTTGAGCATAGCCCCTCCGATTATCGTTATTGATGTTACCCAATTTCGGCGGACACTGTCTTTTCTTCTTTAGATTCTAGCTAATTAGAGGGGATAAGATCTGCCAACTTCGTTGGAAAAACCAAAAGCTTGAAATACAACCGACAAAATAGATTGGAGCCTCGTAGATAAGGCGGTTATACCGCACGCGAAACACAGCAAGCGCCACAAGTACTAGCGCAATAATTGCTAGCTGACCCAACTCGATTCCGACATTAAACAAGAACAGCGCAGTTATAGTGCCATTTTCGGGTAGCCCTATTTCCGAAAGCGCTCCTGCGAAACCTAGGCCATGTAACAAGCCAAAAGCGAAAGCGACTAAAAAAGGATATTGCTTGATCAGAGAAGTTTTGCCGTTCAGGTTCTCATAAGCGAGCAGAACGATGCTGCCAGCTATCACTGCCTCTACTGGAGCGGCAGACAAAGTCACGATGTCCAAAGCTGAAAGTGCCAAAGTGAGAGAATGCGCGATAGTAAAGCTGGTCACCACTTTTACTATTTCGAGGGTATTGCGCACAAGATACAACAGCATTATAACGAATAGTACATGGTCAAAACCAAACAAGAGATGGTCGACGCCTATTGTTAAGTAAATCGGGAGACTGGGCGTTGCATTCGCGAGATTAACTCGGGGCTCGGAACCGGTAATTAACAGCTCCACTGTTTCACCGTTTACCCGCTCAAGACTAACCAGAGCATCGACCAGAGTTCGCTCTAAGCCAACGATCTCAATAGTCTGCAACCCCTCTTCGTCGCAATTTAGCTCAGACACCTCGATCAATGCACCATCGGTAACCCTTGCAGAGAGAGGAGTTGCATCACAGTTGCTTGCCAGTTCTAACCCTAGGTAACGTCCATCGATCTGAGGCTGTCGCAAAGACGCCTCGTAAACCAAGCCTCCTGAATCACTCAGAGATTCTGTGAGCCTAAGAAATGCAGGGCGCACTTCGTGTGCGGTTGCGAGTCCTGAAAGCCCAAAGACTAATAGTGCGAGTACAAGTTTTCTCATCGCGGTTGCACAGTAATTTTGTATTCGTCAATCAGGTTCTCAATGTAGGCATCTCGCGCATTCACCTGCTGTGAGCGGCGATAGTCCTGTACTACCTGTTGCTGCATTGCGTCGAAGGGAGAAGGTTGCGACGGATGAATAGCGCTGAGCAAGATCAGGTGAAAGCCGAAACCACTCTGGACCGGCCCCTGCCAACTATCTTCGGTGAGACCATCCAGTCGACCCGCGAAGCCTGCACCGAACGTGGCGCTTAAATCTAGCGCGCTCCGATAAGCATAGTCGGAATTGAGCATTGATGACTCCCCAAGGGAGCGGGGGTCTGCACCGCCAGTGATCTTCGCTACTGCCTGCTGCGCTTCAGCACGCGAGGCAAAGTAGAGCTGCTGAAATGAGTAGCGTACAGGGAGGGTGTAATTGGCAATATTACTCTCATAGAAGGCCTCTACTGCACCACGTTCGGGTGCTGCACTGTCCTCGGTTTCGGCGATAAAGCCGAGTTTCTGAACGAGGCGTCGCCGCACGATAGAATCTTCTTGGTCTAGCCCGAGGCGCAAGGCTTCCTGGTAGAGTATTTCTTCTCGTATCCAGTTCTCAACGAGTGCATCCAGTTCTTGCTCCGATGCGGTTAAACCAGTTTGTGTAGTCCATAAACCGCCTAAGCGTTCTTGCATGGCAGCAGTAACGAGGATTTCGTTACGATCGATGGAGAATTGCTCGTCTACTACAAACAGAAGAATGCCGATTAGGGCAAACCAAGCCAGCGGCTGCTTAAGAAAAGCTTTGAACACGGAAAACCTCGCGCCGGTTTATTGCGCCGGTGTCACCCAAATCGGTGAAGACCAGACTCGCTCCTGAATGATGGGTTGTAAATCGGGATTCGGTTCCACCCCTGCGCGAATTGCATCCCAAGTTGACCAGCGACATGTCGGGTTCTCAAGGCCACGCACGTAGTAGAACGCATGTTGATCCGGGTCGAAATTTGGATCTTGCCAGCCCGCGCGTAGCTCGGCGGCGCCAACGTCAGTGCTAATACTGCAATCGGTAATATCGACCACCGCGCCATTGTCAATGCAGCGATGGCTTGCTGGATCAACATCGCCACTAGAGCAGGCTACGTCATACACCTCTTCAACAGTTTCTCCATTCTCTATCCAACCCTTGATGATCTGCACACGATCCAGAGGAGCACTGTTAGGATCTTTGGCCACCCAAGTAAAGAAGCTTGGTGAGTTGCCAGCTTCGCCAATGAGGTCACCTCCCATCGGCACTCCATCTGCATAGGATTTAGTTATAACACCCGGGTCGTCGGGATTAGGCAGATCATAGCCTGCAAAGAAACGCACCTTCATGCGTGTGCCAGAGGTGCCGAACGTCTCTTTCCTGCGAAAGGCATCATATATGCTACCCCGTGTGTTTCTCCTCTGCCCATACTCCTGCTAGTCCTGCAGCACCCCATTTATCGTAGTATGTCTGCGCATATAAATCGTCATCGGCTGTGGGTTCGGGTAGTGGAACAGATCCACGCAGTTCGCCATCGGCGTCAAAAAGGCTGGACCCGCCCCAGTGATCATACTCTTCACCGGCATGGGTCCCGTTGTGCGTGTCACTCGACCCGATGACACCAAATTTGTACGGATTAAATCCCTGGCCCGCTTGCATCTGTATGCCGTTGAGCAAAGCCTGCCGAACGTAGCTGCCATTCGGGTCGCTATCTAGATAGGTTGCGATGCGGTACGGAAAGATTTCGAATTCCGCCCATTCATCAAAAGGTGACAATGCAGGGTGGGTATCGGAAGACCCTTTGATCTGAGTAATCTCTACCAAGGGCTCGTTGCGAATACGCTGATTCGCATAGGCATCGTCCAGCGGTCTCCCAGAATTATCCGTCAGCATAAACATCTTGCCGTTGGACCCATTAGAGTTATGAGGAATGGCCAGACTCTCGAAACCAGCCGCCCGATTGTCATCCATCCACTGCCAGAGATCTTCTGGATTACTCGAATCGAGTTGTGAGAATGGGAGTTCTGGCGCTTCATCTCCTTTGAAAATGACATTTCTATGCAGACGCGCCGCGTCGGGAGCGCTTGCGGTGTATTCATAGGCGATAAAGGATGTGAAGTTCCCTGGGTCGTTATGGCGATTTGCGGCGGCAACAATATCATCCCATGCAGATTTTTGGATACCAGGGTCGTTAATCTCGTGTCCATTATCGGAACGCATAAATTGATTGACCTCTCTATTCTTCTGACGCCGCTCTAGAACACCGCCAAGCGTGGACATGCCCGAAGCAATCGGGTGTTTCGAGATCTCGCTAGCCGGGTTTGCTAATTGCCTTAAGACACCCAAATAGTAGGCGTGGTCAGTTACGCCGTAAAAGTCCAGAGGCACCTGCAGCTTCATGTCGAATCCAGCCGGGTGAACAATGGTGCCACCCTTGGCGAATTCGTAGGCTTCATCAGGCGAGGAGGTGGTGCCGAACATGAAGGCGTCGAATGAGTACATGGTGTGTACGTGCAAATCGCCAAAATAGGCATTGCGATCGGTATTATAGTCGGCTGAGGGTGCTGGTGCAGACTCAACTATAGCGACGCTAGCTGTTGGCTCAGCTTCCACTTCAGAGGCGACGGGGACTGTGACCGAATCGTCTGAACAGGCATTCAGCAATGAAAAGCTTACTAGAAGAGGTAATGTTGATATCGATAGACGCATGAGCATTGACCCGATTTTTTTCAGTATTAGAATTTCCACCTTTACGCAGCTTAATGGCATCCACGAGAGATGTCCAAGGCTTCTAATGGATGAAAGGAGTGAATTAAATAGAAAAGTCAGCAGAACAAAAACTGCTTCTACTTGTAGAGAAATTAGGGCAGTGTCTACTTGAGAAAAGCATTGACACGAAAAACCTCGCTCTAGCTTATTGCTCAGGTGTCGCCCAAATAAAATTAAGGGGGTCAGAGTAAAAATACAGTCGTTTTCATATTATGAATACGCGCTGCTCGGGGCGGAAGAATTCAAAAAGTCTTAGGCCCTTTTGTTCCCCGCGGGCTTCGCACGGTGCGCTCGTTGCTAACTGCTGCGCAGTTGCTTGAACCACCGACACGAGGATTTTCAGTAGACTGCGTGACCGATTCCTATTTGATATCAATGAGTTAAAAGGTGCGAATACAGAGTGTGCTAAGAAGTGTGCTATGAATTTCAAGCTGAATCCCCTTGAGAGCCGATTCGACAGCACCGAAATCCTCATGCGATTCTCCTGTCATTCGCCATTCTTGCATGACTCAGTCACTTGCAAAAGGCAAGTCACTGAAACTAGAGCTTGCCTCATGGTCAAAAAGCTACCAGGCTCGAGCCGCTAAACGGAGTCCCTGTCCTGTGGCCACGGCCCTGGATCTGGTCGGTGATAAATGGACGCTGCTAATCATCCGTGACATCGGATTACTTTGCTCGCCACCGGAATAAAGATTTTCAGCAGGGGGGTAGAGAGCATTCCAAGCAACATATCTGGCCAGTCGGCTGAAAATGCTGCTGGAGAATGGGCTGATCCGTAGAACTCCCTTATCAAAGCAATCCACTACGGTACGAATATTTCCTAACCGAAGCGGGTGAGGGCCTCCTGCCGAGTGGTTAAAGCTATGATGGCAGAATGGGGCGACGTTCATGTCGCTGGAACCCGAATGCCACGCCGACTCCAGTAGGCTGTCAGTGATTTGAAGAGCTCATTCCACGCTTTAGACACTTGCATAATGCAAGTGACGTGCCTGGGCTGATATAGCGCGATCCTTGCGGGTCTGGTAAGTTAGTCAGTTGAGGATATTGTAATGGTTGATATTTCAACGGCAGAGACCTGCCGGCAAGCAGCGGCCAAGATGTTTTCAATATACGCGCTAGACGCCGAAGAACGCGCAAGACGTGCTAGACATAGTGGGCTGGCTCCTTGTGTTGCTTCTGCTATTCGTCGGCCTGAGTTCCTTGTTTGGCCGAGTTGGATTCCTGAACAATGAATTTTCAAAGGAGGCAGCCAATATCGGAGAAGGGCTAGACGACTTTGGTATCCGCTACGTTCAGCACTATTTTATGGCCGGGGTTCACCTGATGTTTGGATTTGTCGTATATGTCTGCGCGCCCTTTCAGTTTATGACGAGAATTCGTAAACGCTTTATTCGCTAAATTCGCTTTATTCGCTTTATTCGCTTTAGTCGCTTTCATCGCTGGACTCGGCAGAGCCTGGATGATTAGTGGGGCGGCGGCGGGTTTCACAGGGGCCTTCTTCGGTAGTTGTCTGGCCGTTTACAGGTCACCAGGGGTTTGGGCTACTGGTACAAACCGGCATCAACGCCATTATTGGTCCCTACACGCTTGTTCTGCTTGTATAAAGCGTACAGCAATATCCGGGCGCGCAATTTCGGTGCGAACACAGGGAGTGGATGATTCGGACTTTTGCAGTGATGCTGGGTGTGGCGACGCAACGAGTGCTGATGTTGGTGCTAATTCCGCTCACGGGGATAGGTGCGGAAATCATGTTTGCGAGCTGCATGGTCCTCGGCATGGTTATCAATATAGCTGTTGCTGAATACTGGATCGGCCTCACCCGAACCCCGGGCAACGGGCATCGCCATTGGAAGGATCTAGACAGGAAAATGGCGTCACTGAAGCAGTATTGGCAGGTCGAAAAGATAGAATTACGAAGTCAGAATTACAGGAATTATTCGCAATGAAGCCAGTTTGTTTAGTTATCGGTGCAGGTGCTGGAATTGGCGGCACTGTGGGCAAGCGCTTTGCCCAGGAGGGCTACCACGCTGTACTGTGTCGACGAAGCAATGAAGAAGGTCTAGCCAATCTGGTTTCACAGATTAATGAAGACGGTGGAGAAGCGTCGGGGTTTCTTTTAAACGCAGTGGACGAAGGTAGTATTGAAGCGCGTATTGCGGCTGTGGAAGAGGAGATTGGCCCTATCGATGTGCTGGTGTTCAATCTCGGTGCACAGGTGGGAAATCGTTCTCTCGAAGAAACATCATACAAAGTATTCGAACTGGGTTGGAGGATGGCGACGTTCGCCCTATTTCGCGCCGCTTCCACACTGTTTCCTCTCATGCAGAAACGCGGGAAAGGCACGATACTGGTTACTTCATCCACCGCGGCTGTTCGAGGCAACGCTCAGCAACACTCCCATGCCGCGGCGATGGGTGGACGGCGTATGCTCTGCCAATCACTAAATGCGGAATACGCAAGCAAAGGCATTCATGTGGCCCACGTGGTTATAGATGGATCTGTTGATGCTCCTGATACACTTGGGAAAATGCTGGGTGCTCAAAAATTTCAGCAGCTAAGAGAAGAGAAAGGTATGGAACACGATGGCTTGATGTTGCCAGAAAAAATCGCAGAGACTTATCTGCACCTGCATCAGCAACACCGTTCCGTGTGGACTCACGAATTGGATCTGCGCGCATACTCAGACCTGGCCTGGTGGAATCATTAAGCAATAGACTAGGAAACAAACTGACGAGATTCCTTCTACGTTGTAATATCCTAGTAATTAGAAAACACAAAGCCAGATTCTATGAACGAGCCACACATCATCTTTGGGGCGCCGGTACAAGCCGCACAATACGACCTATCTGGGTCGCGGAAGAGCTGGGCTTGAGTTATTCGCTAAAACCAATCGGCCCACGATCCGGTGAAACTCAAACGGAAAGCTATACACAGCTGAATCCCAAAGCAAAAGATCCCCTTTCCTGGAAGATGGAAGTTTGCGAGCTATCGGAAAGCGTCGCGATTAGTCGTTACCTGGTAAATCGTTATGGAACAACGGCCTACAATTGCACCGCCGGCTTCTATTGAAGAGCAGGCGAAGGAAGATGAATGGCTTAGTTTCATTTACGGTGAACTGGATGAGACGAGTCTTTATATCTTGAGGCGCCACGAAGCACTGGCGGCCATTTACGGTGAAGCACCTAACTGCAATCGCGGCGGCTAAAGAGTATTTTCAAAAACAAGTCGCTGTTGCGGATATGCACTTGCGTGAGTAATGAGTTTTTAGTCGAATAACAAGTTTGGAATTTCTGATATTTTCCTGACGACCTGCCTTGTCTGGGCTGAGTCATGCGGCATTCACTGTCCGATAACTTGAAAAGCTATTTGAAGCGCATGCTTGCAAGAGAAGGGTATCAAGCAGCGAAGGCAAAACACTCAATAGTAACAATTGATAGAAAAGGTGAAGCCATGGGGCCTTTACAGGGTATAAAAGTACTAGATTTAACCAGCATGGTATCGGGGCCAGTGGCCGCCATGATGCTAGGCGATCAGGGCGCGGACGTCATCAAGAGTCGAGCCAACTCATGGCGAGCAGTTGAGGTTCTTGGGCGAGCAACACAATGATATGACACCCACCTTTTATTCCTGCAATCGCAATAAGAAATCGCTCGCGCATTGATTTGAAAAGCGATGCTGGCAAGGAAGTGCTCTGGAAGCTCATAGATGGTGCGGACGTTCTGCTGCAGAATTTCCGTCCGGGTGCGATAGAGCGAATGGGTTTTGGCTGAAGAGATAGTCAGAAAACGCAACCAAGGCATTATTTTTGTTTCCATCAGCGGCTTTGGCGAAAAAGGTCCCTACGCCCACAAGCGAGTTATGATCCGATTATTCAGGGGCTTTCTGGTGCCGCAGATATTCAAGCAAATCGAGAAACAGGCCGGCCGGGTATGTTCCGCATCATCATCGCCGATAAAATTTCTGCCTTGACCGCAGCTCAGGCCATTTCGAGCGCGCTGTTTCATCGAGAGAGGAAGGGCGAAGGCCAACATATCAAACTGTCCATGCTGGATGCGACTGTAGCCTTCTTTTGGCCAGAGGGGATGAGCGGACTAACCTTCGCCGAGAAGGAGGCAGACCACAAGAAGTCATTCTCCTCAATCGATCTGATCTATGAGAGCAGTGATGGTTATATCACCATGAGTACGTCTCTGACAAAGAATGGGAAGGCTTCTGTAACGCTGTCAGGTCGTCCTGAGCTAATCAGTGACGAAGCGCTTTGCCACCGCTTTGCTCGCCGTCAAAATATAGCAGTGAGACGAGAAATAGCTGGCGCCGAAATTGCAAAACGCCCTTACCAGAGAATTGCTAGCAAATACTGGATGCTCAAGATGTGCCCTGCGCTCCCGATACTAAGCAGACAGGAACTATTAGACATCCTCAAATAGTGGAGGGCGGTACGGTAAACCGGCAGCAGGTCGAGGGTTTCGGCGAAGTGCGTCAAGCTATTCCCGCCGCACAATTTCAATTAACGGAAAGTACTCTTAGATTGCCGGCACCTAAGTTAGGGCAACATAGCTTGGAGATACTTGCCGGGTTGGGTTACAGCGAGAGTGAAAGCAATGAGCTGATTGACGCTAATGTAGTGCGTCAAGCAGCGTAGCGACGGCAACTAGAATGACTGCGATCCCAAATGGTTAGTCTGCGAGACGGGCTTTTCCGCGAAGTGCGGCTGAAAAATGGATTATTCGGTATATATAGACAGTAAGCTAGAACAACACCAGCGGGGCAGGGACAGGAAAACTCATGGAAACTAAAATAACCAAGATTGCTGGGAATCGAGCATCCGATCATACAGGGCGGAATGCACTATGTGGGCTTCGCGGAATTAGCGGCGGCGGTATCCAATGCAGGTGGTCTTAGGAATCATAACGGCGTTGACCCAGGGTACTCCCGAGAAGCTCGGTAACGAGATCGACAAATGCAAGGCGCTCACCGACAAGCCTTTTGGCGTAAACCTTACATTCCTACCATCGCTCACTCCGCCTGACTATCCCGGGGCTCGTTGATGTTCTCATAAGCAAGGGGATCAAGGTAGTTGAGACTGCAGGGAATAACCCCAAAAAGTGGTTGCCCATATTGAAAGAGAATAACATTCAGGTTATTCACAAATGTACTTCAGTTCGGCACGCCCTCAAGGCACAAGAAATTGGCTGTGACGCGGTTTCTGTCGATGGCTTTGAATGCGGCGGCCACCCCGGTGAAGATGATATTCCCAACTTTCATTTTGTTGCCCCGTGCCGCGGATGAATTAGAGATACCTTTTGTTTCATCGGGCGGTATGGCCGATGGTCGATCCTTGGTTGCGTCGCTGGCAATGGGCGCTGAAGGAATGAACATGGGTACGCGCTTTATCGCCACCAAAGAAGCGCCGGTGCATGACAATGTGAAGCAGGCATTGCTTGCAGCCACCGAGCTCGATACGCGATTGGTCATGCGACCACTGCGCAATACCGAGCGCGTGCTTACCAATACGGCGGTAGAACGGTTGCTGGAAAAAGAAGCAGCTCTAGGTAAAGGCATTAAGTTTGAGGATATTGCACCTGAGGTTGCCGGTGTCTATCCAAAAGTGATGATGGATGGAGAGGTTGATAGTGGAGCTTGGTCCTGCGGCATGGTTGCCTGGCTTGATCAATGACATCCCTTCGGTGCAAGAACTTATGGACCGAATCATGAATGAGGCTGCATCAATCATGAATGATCGATTTGCAGGGATGAAATAGTATTAAAGGGGTCGGAGGGTTTAAAATTGATTTCTCCAATCCTTTAATAGTAGCTGGGCGAGACCCGGGCCCATCTATGGGTGAGTCAATAATCCAAACAGCCTTCGGGCTGTTTGTCAGCTCTAGCTTCGCGCTGTGCAAGCCTTCGGTGAGTACCGCGGCTATATCATCCGTATTCTCGCGGAGTACTTTTTCTGTTCCTTCTTTATCGTTACGGTGCATCATGAGCACATTGTCTAAAGTATTCTTCGGTAATCCGCGAAAGCCATTGGGCATTCTAGGGTTTGACGGGCAAAACGTGATGACTTACGACTGGGATCGTTTTATGGGTTTTGCTGATCGGCATTTGCAGATTTGGGAGAATTTTGTGTATTGTGAGCTTTGGAATAAGGCACAATCGATAAGGCCACAGCCCACAGCAGAACTAATACCAAACCACCAATTTCCCGAACCTCTTCCACCGTATCATTCTGCATTGTAAGCGATCCAAGCACTTCACCCCATGGCACCCCCTGATTCAACGCTGGCAGCAAACTGGCAATCCAAACTCCACAAATCAACACTGGCACTGCAGCGATATACCACCTTAGCCGACCAAAGTGCTGCAACCCACAAATCACTACCATCGCCGAATAAATCACTATCCATTGCAGTGGATCGGGGTCATTAAGTTGCACTAATGCCGACAACAAAAACGCACCAAGAAAAACCAGATTAAGAATTTTCAACAGTCGATCCTTCGTCATAACGTTCGAAATAGGTGGCGGCCATTTCTATGGCATGATCTAGATGGTCGAACATAGCTTGTTGGGCAAGGACGGCATCGCCTTTGGCCAGAGCCTTCAGGACGCGCTCGTGTTGATCTACATTGGGGAAGATGCCTTCTTCGAGAATTCTTGCATGGAATACGCGATTGAGTTCCGAGTGTTCGCGGAGTTCCCACAGCCAATTGACCGTGGCGGCGATAGCTGCATTTTCGGTGGATTCGGCGATGAGGATGTGGAACTCCTTGTCGCTTTGTTGCAGCGAGGGTTTGTTGCTGCGCTTTTTCATGGCAGCGAGGATACGTTTTAGTTTGGCGAGTTGGGTTTTTTTCATGCGCTCAGCGGCTAATGCGCAGGCGCCGGGTTCCACCAGACGTCTTAGCTCCAATACTTCGAAGGGGCCGATGCCTTTGTCTGCCAGTGATAGTTCGGGTTTGGTTTGGGTAATGTAGACGCCGGAGCCGGTGCGCACTTGGATGAGCCCGGATAGCTCCAGGGCAATCATAGCTTCGCGTATGGTGGGGCGGCTGACGTTGAATGTTTTTGCCAGGTCCCGTTCAGACGGAAGTTGATCGCCGGGTTTTAGTTCACCGCTGGAAATATAACTGGCCACCTGTTTCGCGACACGCAAATACAGGCGAGGCACTTGTACTAAAGGTTCCAGAATCATGTGTTGTTCTCCTCACGGGCTAACTGCTCTGCTAATGCCTGCGCCTGCATACTCAGTTCTGCTGCTAAAAAGATATGGGTCTGGCTCATTGCCTGTTCTGTGCGATTGAGACAATCGAGAATGAGCTGCCCGAAGAAGGGGTAAGCAATTTTATTACTACAGTCGATGATTTCACTGCTGTTGTTGTCGGTTTTTACAATTAGCGATGCGGGTGCATTACGGCCGGCGTCGCAGTATTTCCTTACCTCTAGAGTGCCTTTGCTGCCGATGATAAACGAGCGCCCATCGCCCCACACTGGAGAGCCTTCCGGTGTAAACCAATCCACTCGAGAATAAAACGCCGCGCCTGAATCGCCGACGATAGTAAATTCGCCAAAGTCTTCCAGGTCGGGGCGATCCGGATTGTTAAGGTTTGCTACCCTGGCATGGGTGACTTTTGCCGAGGTGCAGCCGCTATAGGCTAAAAACTGTTCAACCTGATGGGAGCCTATGTCAGTTATGATGCCACCGTACTGTTGTTTGTCGAAGAACCAATCCGGACGGCTTGCTTTAGAAAGCCTATGTGGGGCTAGGTTAGTAACATGTAAAACTTTGCCGATGGCGCCGTCCTTAATCAGTTCGCCAGCATGCCAGGCCGCTTCGTTGTGCAGGCGTTCGGCGTAGTAGACCCAATATTTTTGACCGCTAGTCTGGCAGGCTTCGCGTACCGCTTCCAATTGCGCGGGCGTAGTAAAGGGCGACTTGTCGGTGAAGTAATCTTTACCGGCAGCCATAACCTGTAGTCCTATATCGCTGCGGCGGTTAGGTATGGCGGCGCTGGCTATTAACTGAATGCGCGGATCGTCCAATAGTTGAGAGAATTCGTCCGCGAATTCCATCTCGCCATAGCGGGCAACGAAGTCTGCGCGCTTCTCGGCAGAAGGCTCGTAGGCTGCCAGCAGGGTTCCGCCGGCTTCCAACAAGCCATTGGTCTGACCGAAAATATGCCCGTGATCCATATAGGCTACGGCAAAGCAAAACTCACCAGGCTTTACTACCGGTTTGGAAATCGATTGTGGTGCGTAGCTGGCGCCGTCGCTTACGTTTACAGTTTTGCTCATAGTAAATTACCCAATCCAGCCTCTATCCAATTAATCTTCTACCCGATTAAACCTACACCGACCGCCGTGCTATAGAGCACGCTAATCACCACGGTGACGATGCACAGCAGCATCGCCAGATTAAACAACCGAGCTTTGCTGCCAGTGGGGCGATCCTGGCCTAAAAATGATTCGTTGTTATTAAGCAAGAACCAGCCAATGTAGGCGATAGGCATTAGCATGCCGCAAATGGCTGAGGTGGGCAGTACCAGATACGGCCCCATCGTCGTCCAAAGGAATACGCCGAGGATAGCCGGCGTTGGAATCAAGCATGCCAAGCGGTATGCTCTTGTTCCTCTGTGGTAGCCCCATAACTCGCTCGCCACCGCGCCGCAGGTAAGCATGTGCATAACCAGTGTGCCAATGACCATGCCGAGTATGCCTAGTGGGAAAATCAATCTGCCAGCTAGCTCACCCATGCCTGCGTCCACGAACATCTGACTGGCATTGGCTGGGCTTAAACGTCCCTGGATATCCATGTCGCCGCCGAACATTGCTCCGGCTGCAGCGATAGAAATCAATCCGGTTACTAGCAGGTAAGGAAAGACTAGACCTAACACCACATCGATACTGGCAAAGCGTCTTTCATCCCGGCCCCAGCCTCTATCTAGTAAGGTATAGCCGTAAACAAAGGTCATGTTAATACCTACTGCCGTGCCCAAGGCAGACAACATCATGGTAACGCCGGCGAAATCTTGAGGAATTGATGTGGGGATATAGCCGAGTAACACCTGACCCCATTCCACTCGGCCGGCGAGAGAAGTTTCAACTACCACCCAGGCAAAGCTGAGTACTACAAAGGCGGTTACTATTTTTATTGCGTTCTCGAAGGTTCGAATAACTTTCCCGCCATCACCATGACGCCAGACTATGGACGCGCAGATACACCAGATCAATACGGCGAGTACTAATAGATACAGATTTCTCGCTAGGCTACTGCTTTCATTGAGATTAAACTGCAGGCTGACAGATATAGCTTCTTCCAACATTCCCGCACCCAAAGGGTAATGGGAGAAGCCAAAGATTACGCTGGAAGCTAGGGCGGCCAGTGCCCAGGCCATCGCCAGAGGTGCTGACACATATTTTTTCATTGCCTGATAGGGGGCTTCGCCAGTGCTTAAAGTTTGATGGCAGATGGCAAATAACATGATGCAACCGATGAGCATCGAAACCGGCTGCACCCACAGGAACTCGTAACCATAGACGGCGCCAACAGTGAGTGAGGTTACAGCACTGCCGCCTCCCAGTGTCATAGCACCTTGTAGCCAGCCGGGCCCGCCTTTTTGAATAGCATTTAATATTGTAATTTCAGCTACAGCCATAGTTTGATCCAGTTGATGCTAATAATTAAATGTTGGCGAGTAAGTTTTAACATTTAGGTGTTAACAAGGAGTTATTCGGAAATATGTGTTATCGAAATGACTTATCCAGATCGATGCTGACATTCAGTTTTTCTTTTTCTCGCAACTTGGAGTTTTTGTATTTGTTTTGAAAATGCGAATTGAATTCCGTGCGGTTAAGTGGAAAAGAAATCTTCTTCTCTGTCCAGGCCGATAGCAATATGCCGTTGGCCAGCTCGATTGATTTACTTGCTTGAACCGCATCGGTGGTAAGTTTCTTGCCATCTTGAATGGCAGCGACGAAGTCTTGTATGAGCTGAACGTGTTGATTCTGCGGCACACCAAAATTCACTATCGTGGTGTTTACTTCCGGCATGGAAAACATTTCACTTGTGTTTTGGCAGTGTTCTTTGCAGCTTTGTGAGAGTTGCTGAAGTTGTAATTCTTTGCCGTCGTAAATAAGAGTGCCCAGGTCGCCCACTAAGGACAGTTGATTGCTGCCGGGCGCTTCTCCCGTGGATGAAATAAAGCTCGCGCTTGCGCCATTACTGAAGTTCATCACCGCAGTGACTTCGTCTTCAACTTCGATATTGTGATAGCGACCCCAGTGGCATTGAGCCCATACATTGCTTGGCATGCCGCAGAGCCACTGCAGAACATCAAGGTTGTGAATACACTGGTTGAGTAGTAAACCACCACCTTCACCGCGCCAGGTACCACGCCAATCGCTAACTCGATAATACACCTCGGGACGATACCAGTGAGTCAGGGTCCAGCTCACTCGTTGTAGTTCGCCGATCACTCCCTGTTGTAGCATCTCGCGTATTTTGGCGTAGGCGGCATCATAACGTTGATTAAGTACGGCGCCAAAAACTTGCTGTTGAGTAGTTGTCTGAGCTGTCAGAGTGTCGGCTTCCAGCACAGTCATGCCAATGGGTTTTTCCATCAACAGATGCTTGCCAGATTTGAGTACTTCCAAACCCAGCTCTAAATGATTCATAGTGGGGGTTGCCACCAAGACGGCATCGATGTCTGCGTTGCGTAATAATTCTTCGCTGTTGCTATAGCAGCTAACAGTGTCTGGCAAAGACAGGTCTGACGGGAGCGAGCGAGCACAGATCGCTCGCAATGAGGCGCCCGTTACTGATTCATCCAGTAAAGCTTCGCAGTGTTGGCGACCAATATTGCCCAGGCCGATAACGGCAAATCGAATTTCCCTGGCGATGACTAGTTCTCCGTTCTCATGATTTGCCGTTTAGCATCTTCATCCTGCATCCAAACAGAAGGGGATGGCGCTCCCGGATTGCGATCGAATTCAAAATTGATCCCTCTGGGGGCGAATAAAAATACGTCTTCGCGAACCTCTTCCATTGCCCCCTCGAAGATTGATGCTGTGACTTCCAGTTCTCGGCCATTGTAGGTGAACTGCAATCCTCCAAAGCGACCGGCGAATTGCTGATAATGAGTGTTTATTTGAACAGGCTCTAACTCGACTGCGGTCCATTGTGTAGCTCTGCTGGCAGTTTCCTGCCGGACCTGTGCCACCGTTTCGGGAGAGATGGGGCTGCCGCTATGACCCCAGCTGCGGCGCAGGAAAGTGGCCAAGCCACTGATTCCGTCATTGTCGAAATCGGCTATATGGGATAGCCCTGGCATGATGCTGTTCCATTGCTCGCCATCGACTTCGATGGGGCCACTTAGACCATTAAGGATAATGCGAATCAATTGCTCTGGTGCGCTGATGATGCGAGCAGATTGTCTTAGGCTCGGCGCTACACCGGTAGTGCCGGAACCGTCACTACCGTGACAGGCAGAGCAATTTGTAGCATAAAGCTGGGTGCCACGCGCCATCCTTGATTCATCTTCCGCGCTTAATGGTTTCTGGTCGCTGGCTAACGTATCTCCATCCCAGGTAAAGGCTCTTCGAGCATTGGCAATGGCAGTTAATAGCGGGTCATCGTCTTCAGTGGCAAACAGCGGATGGGGATTAGGTAAGCTGATTCGAGAAAAATTTTCTGTGTGGGTCGCTTCGTAAATTCCTGTTAATAGCTCTTCACGGTACCAGTTAGCATTCTCAAATTCGGCGATGAAGCTAAGAAACTCATAGAGTTGGCTGCCTAATTCTTCGCCATTTGCATTATCCCGTAGTAGCGCTTGCTTAGTCAGGCTTTTCAAAAAATCTACCAACAAGGAATCGGCTGAATCTTCGGTTGGGGCAGTGTCGGGAATTTGCTCGGCGCTTTGTTGCAAGACGGTTATTTCATGGCCGCTTAATGCGCTTTGTAGTGCGACACGTTGGTATGGGTCTTGAATTCGTTCAGGAATGCTGTCGAAAAGGTAATCGAATCCTGTGTCGGACAAGTGCCTGCCTAGACAAAATACCAGACTCTGTTCCAGACTTTCACTATGGCTATCGTCATTTTGAGATTGGCTCAGTCGTGTGTTCAGCAACTGGCTCAACAAGTCAGTCTCAGTTAAGTGCTCACATGCTGCCCGTAAGCCATGTTTGATTAGGCGTGAGTTATTGCTTTCAATTAAGCCGATGACTTCCGCCCGACCAAGCTCTTCTCGGCCTTCCAGGGTCCATAACGCATGAATGATTTCTTGCTCATTACTGGATGCCAGTTTGGCCACCAGGGCAGAACGCAGATTCGACTCAGATGCTACTAACAATCTTTGTGCGGTGCTTCTCCACCAAGCGTTAGGATGGGATAGTGTGTCCAATAATTCTGAGTCGGAAGCTTCTGATAAATTTGGAGCGCTATGGTCAATAGCCGCCTGCTCATTCACCACACGCCAGATTCGGCCCATGCCCAAGGGGCGATTCAGGCCTCTTCTAAGAATCTGCTCGCGCAATTGATCAGATAGAAAGATGTAGTCTTGAATTATGCCGCGATACATATCCACCACATATAACGCACCGTCCGGTCCAGTTTTGGTTTCCACCGGTCTGAAGCGTTCGTCTGAGGAAGCCATAAAGTCGCGCTGGCCCCAGTCAGAATCAGGGTAGGTGATGTGATCGGTAGTGACGGTTAAATCATCTTTTGCGATATTAACCTGGGCTACTAGATTGGCTGCTGATTCTGGTACAAAGCCCGCACCATAGAACTCATCTGGAAACTGCTCGCCGCGATAAATTTCAATACCGCTAGCGGAAGTGGGGGAGCGTAATCTGCCATCAGGGCGCAGCACATTATCCAGATAGGCGCGGTTGACCCCTGGGTTAACACGAATGCTGAAGACTTCATCACCACGGTGTAGACGTTGAGAAAGGCCTGGGGTAGGTGATACTTTCGCTCTGATGGCATCGCTGTCCGGATACAGGTCGCCGGTTACCAAATTGGAATTACCGTTATAATAAAAGAAGCCGTCGTCGTCTTGCCCTAGACCCCACTGGCCTCGAAATACAGTTTTTTCTATGTCTAGGTTGCCATTGTGCAGCTGAAATTTACGTGATGACTTGGCATTGTAAATCCAGTTATCCAATCCCATCACCAAGGCATTTTCCTGATGTTCTACCGAGCCAGGCGCATTGGCATATTCGCCCAGGCTGACTTTGTTTTCGCAGTCGATAGTGCTGGCTTGGTTTAACTCGCTGGGGCAAAGCCAGAGATTGGGAGGCTCGGCGATTAACAGTCCTTCTGAGATAATAGAAATAGCTCTAGGCAATACTAAAAAATCCAGCATCACTTCCCGTCGATCCATCTGCCCGTCGCCGTCGTCATCGTGCAGACGTACAACTGAGCCGATGGGGTCATCCTCGCCATTGCCATAGGTGTCTTGCATATAGCCTCGCATTTCTACGGCATACATTTTTCCATCTTCGTCCCAGGTTATAGAGACCGGGTCTTCGATTAATGGCTCGGCCACCACCAGTTCAACGCGAAAGCCATCGGCTATGCGAAAAGAGTCCAGTTCCTGTTGCGGTGTGTAAACCACAGCGGGAGGTGGTTCGAGGGTTAAATAAAATGGCGTGTCCTCATCGTCCTGCGCGAAAGTGGCACTACTACATAAAGGTGCAAGAGCTAATGCGAATAATCCCCGGCTTAAGCGTTTTTTTTGCGGGTGTAATTGCGAGAGTGTAAGAGTGCTGCGTATTCGAATTAATAGTCATTCAACTTAAGCTCGTTAGATAATTGAAAGAGTTGCTCGCGGATTGCAGCGGATTGGGTGGGCCATCTCTCTCCACGAAAAAATGTTTCGAACCCTGTTCCATGGCCAACGTAATAAAAGCAGGGAAATCTATAAGGCCGCTGCCTACGTCTTCAAATTTTCCTTCCGCGTCGATGTCTTTTAAATGGCAGGAAGGGAAGCGACCAGGGTGGTCGCTTAGATATTGCATGATGTCGCCACCGCCGCGAGTTACCCAGTAGGTGTCTAATTGAAAGCTGACTAGGTCAGGATCAGTTTCCGCCAGCATCAAGTCGTAAGGCAAGATGCCCTCCACGTTTGCAAATTCGAAGGCATGATTGTGATAGCCCAGCAGTACGCCCTTTTCCTGACACAGTTTGCCGGCTTCATTCAACACGCGCACCACGTTTTCCACTTTCGCCCGGGTAGTGAATTCCGCCTCCGAAATGATGGGTATATTAAGGTACTGCTGATGCATATCGACGGCGATGGGCAGTGCCGCGCTGATTTTACTCACTAAATCATCCAATCCGCCCTGTGAACGCCCGACAGCGCGTCGTTCTTCCTGAGACAGGCTTCTATAGTTGGGGGGATAATTCGGTGCGACGCGGCCAACTGGTGCACTGAGTTGAAGCTCTGCCAGATGGGCTTTTACCCGCTGCGGGTCATGGCCCAGATAACCACCGCCGGAGAACTCCACCACGTTATAGCCCATTGCCTTCACTAAAGTGATGGTTTCGAAAAACTCTTCGTTCATTAGTCGGTTCAGGGTGGAAAGTTGCAGGCCGAATTTGAAGTCGCCAGGTACCTGGTTTGCTCCAAACGCCAAAGAGGGGCAGGCTGCCAGAGCAGAACCCTGAGCCATTAATCGAAGCAGTTCACGTCTTTTCATTTTCTACTCCTCTATTTTTCAAAAAAAGATTTTTCACAAAATAAGCATTTGGTCAGGCCACTTGGCCGAATCAGGATCATACCTCGATTCTCTTCCAAAAGTTGAGCTTTTGGACTGCGTCCGTTTCCCCGGGTTGCCGCCTAGTGTCAGTCTAAGTCTAACGGGGTATGGCGCCAAAATGCTGTACTGCCTCAGCAGCGCGATTTACGCCAGTCTTAGAGGCCGCCTCGCAATCCTTATGTTGCAGATAACTGGCGATAAAAGCGCCATTGAAGGCGTCGCCGGCACCGGTGGTATCAATTGTTTTGCTTACATCTATCTTTGGGGCTGGAACCGTAAACCCAATTGAATTGTTACCATCGAAAGCCATGCAGCCAGCCTTGCCTAGCTTTACCGCGCCGAGCGCAACGCCTAAGCTGCATAATTTTTCAATGGACTGGGCTGCGCTTTCGATGCCGAATAATTGTTGATCATCATTCAGGGTGGGTAAGCCAATAGTCGTGACCTCCCAGGCGGCATCAACCCATTGACGGGCCTCGTCTATGGATGACCAGAGTGGCGGCCTATAGTTAGGGTCGAATGCTACAACGCAGCCGGTTTTGGCCCATTTTTTTGCGAAATGCAGTAGGCGCTCACGGTTGGTCTCGCTCATAATCGCCAAACTAATTCCGCTGAAATACAAACAGTTCGGTGCTGCCATTGTTTCTAATAGGGTCGGGAATTGTGAGGACCGGAATAATTCTCTGGCCGCCGATTCATTACGCCAATAAGTAAATGATCGTTCCCCGGCATCATCAGTCTTCACAATGTACAGGCCAGTCTGTTTGCTAGCGAGAATGCTGACGTGCTCTGTGTCGAGGCTTTGTTGTTGCCAGGACCTTAGCATCTGTTGGCTGAATTCATCGTCACCGACTGCGCTAAGGAAGCTCACCCTGTTATCGGTAGCGCCACATTGTTGAATGGCGAAGGCCGTGTTGTACACGTCACCGCCAAAGGCGAGGCTATTGCCTGCGAGGTTTTTATTTGCGAGATCAATGCTTGCGAGATCAGTGCATTGAACCTCTAGCATACACTCGCCGATGCAGATTATGTGCTTGCTCATGATACGTCCGCCCGATCTTGCGTGAATTCGATAAAGGCGGCTTGCACTTGTTGTTGCATAGCGGCGTTTGCTTCGAAGCCTAATAGCTGTAGCCACAATGCCGAATCCCATTGCGCTTGAGAAAACTGCTGAGAAAGTTGCGAAGCCAACTGCTTTATCTTTGCCTGCTCGGGGTCGGTCATCTCGGCTATGTGTTCTTGGGGTAACACATGCCAGCAGGCGAGCCAGGCCGCAATTACTTTAGAAAATGCACCGCAGTCGCTACCGTGTTGTTGATTGCTGATGATGCTGGGTACCCAGCGCAGGGGAATTTTGCTGGAGCCATCGCTTCCTATCTGGGTAAGTGCGTGCTGCATAGCTGTGTTTTCAAAACGCTTTACTACGGATAGGTAATAAAGCCGTGCACTATTCTGATCGCTTAAACTTCGGAATACTTCTTCCATTAAACGGTCCAGTTGGTCCCGTATGGATTGCTGTGCTATCGCTTCGCACACCCACCGACAGTTTTGCAGCAAGCCTAGATAGGCGAGGGCAGAGTGAGCGGCATTGAGTATGCGGAGTTTTCGATCCTCATACGCGCTGCTGTCCGCAACCAATTCCGCGCCGGCCAGTTCCCAGCGGGGCGCATCCTGCATTGCTACACCAGCGATAACCCATTGGCGAAACGGTTCGCAAAGCACCGGCACTTCATCATCAATATCGAACGTTGATTGCACTTTTTCTATTTGTTCAGTACTTATCCGGGGAACGATGCAATCCACCACGGTGTTTGGGCAGTGCAAGTGCTGATCGATCCAGATGTTAAGCTGTTTATCCAGCCTGCCGGAAAATTGGAGTAAGGCGCTTTTTAAAGATTCGCCGTTGCGGCTTACATTGTCACAGCTAATAATGATAAAGCCTGGCACTCCTTGTTGCATGCGATGCCAGGCCGTCTGGCATAATAATCCCGGCAAGGTGTTGCAAGTTGAGTCTGCGCGAAGAGACTGGCTTAAGTCCTGTTGAACGTCTGCATTATCGAGACTAAGTTCGCCTCTAGCATCGAGACAATAGCCTTTCTCGGTGACAGTAACGGTAACTAATTTGGTGGCAGGATCAGTGAGTCTTTGTAAGATGGCAGGGTAATCCTGCTGCCAGCTTAATACCTCGTCGATACAATCGATGATCTGACCTTGAGCCTGTTCGGCTATTTCTGCCACCACATATCTATAGTTTTGCTTAGCTAGGATGTTCGGCAATGATTGATTGCTTCTTACGATGCCACTCATGTGCCACTGTTCATTGGCTGCGTTATTGGCGATCTGAGTTAGTACGGCGATATGTGCCCTGGCAAAGGCGCCAAGCCCAATGTGCACGATGCGCTTGTGCTCTTGTTCGGGCGATGCTTCTGGTGTTGGCCGAAATTGCAAGCCGCCAGAGTCGCTAGGAGTGTCACTGGGAATAAAGTTAAGTAAGCTACGTGGCACGTTTCATTCCCGCTAGTTCGGCTTAGTTAGTGTCAAGCTTATAGGCTTGTTTGGGTAAGCGATAAGCAAGATCCTTGGCGATATCTAGCGCTTGATCTTCTTGTAAGCGGTGCTGAGCGACCCAGCCTGCAAGAAATTGCGCATCGATACGTCTGGCTAAGTCATGGCGTGCGGGAATGGAGAGTAGTGCCCGAGTATCGTCGTTGAACCCAACCGTGTTGTAAAAGCCTGCCGTCTCGGTTGTTTGCTGGCGGTAGCGCAGCATGCCTTCGGGGCTGTCGTGAAACCACCAGGCAGGACCCAGTTTAAGACAAGGGTAGTGACCCGCTAACGGTGCTAACTCCCGTGCGTAAGTGGATTCGTCCAGGGTAAATAATATAAGAGTGAAGTTTGGCTCGTTGCCGTACTTATCCATTAAAGGTTTCAGGGCGCGAACGTATTCGATAGCTAAGGGGATGTCCGCGCCCTTGTCGCGACCAAAGGTGCTGAACAGGGAGGCATTATGGTTACGAAAGGAACCAGGGTGCAGCTGCATAACCAAGCCGTCTTCGATGCTCATGGCAGCCATCTGTGTGAGCATTTGCGCTCTGAACAATTCCTGCTCTTCAGCCGAGGCTATGCCCTGTTTGCATTTGTCTAACAACAGTTGGCATTGCCCGGAGTCTAAATCTGCGGTTTGCGCAGAAGGGTGGCCGTGGTCAGTGGCTGTGGCCCCCAGCTGAGCGAAAAAGTGACGGCGTTGTCGCAATGCGCTCAGATAACCCTGCCAGCTAGTCGTGTCTTCCCCGGTGATTTCTGCCAGTTTTTCCAGGTTACCGCTGAAATCTTCACGACTGGCATCTACCACATCGTCGGGTCGAAAAGTGGTGATGACTTGCTTGCCGAGTCCGTCAGCATTTAGAAGCTGGTGGCTTGCTAATGAATCAAGAGCGCCTTCTGTGGTCGCAATGGTTTCGATTTGAAAGCGATCTAATAATGACCGTGGCAGAAATTTTGGACTTTGCAGTGCGGCGTTGATGTGTTCGTAATACAGGGCGGCGCTGTGTTCATTTAAGATTTCTTTTAAGCCGAACACAGTGCTGAATACGTGATCCAACCAGATTCTGGAAGGTGTACCCAAAAACAAGTGATAGTGTTTGGCAAAAGCGCACCAGGCAGACTTTGGGTCCGCGATCGCTGATTTATCCGTTCCTTGCATACCTAACTGCTGCAAGCTTATGCCCTGGCTGTAGAGCATACGAAAAATATAGTGATCTGGCGTGAGTAATAGTTCACTTGCATTGTCGAATGGCTTGTTTTCTGCAAACCAGCTGGGGTTAGTGTGACCGTGAGGACTAATGATCGGCAGTTGCTCAGTTTCGGCAAACAAGCGTCGCGCGATGCTGACGATATTTTCATTAGCACCAAGAAAGCGATCCGGGTGTAGCGTCAATACCTGTGATTGGGTCATAGTTTTGTCACTGCTATTGCGTTAACCGTTCTACGGTATGAATGACACCGCGTAATTCCGCCAGTCCCTTTAAGCGCCCAGCAAAGGAATAACCCGGGCGGACATTTGCGTCGCCTAACTCGCTTGCCAAAGTGTGACCATGATCGGGGCGCATAGGTATTTCACTGCCCGATGCATTTTCCTCGCTCAACAGTGCCTGTATCAAGCCAACGATATCATTATCGCCGTCCAGGTGCTCTGACTCGTGAAAAGAGCCGTGCTCTTCGCGTTTAATATTGCGCAAGTGCACGAAGTAAATGCGTGAACCGAATTCCTTAACCATGGCGACAAGATCGTTATCCGATCTGGCACCGTAGGAGCCTGCACACATGGTCAGTCCGTTGGCGGCGCTCGGCACTTCATTTAGTAACGCACGAGCATCATCCGCAGTAGATACTACTCTAGGCAGACCAAATAGCGAGAATGGCGGATCATCGGGGTGAATGGCCATGTACACATCGGCGGCTTCGGCTACGGGAATGATTTCGCGCAAGAAACTAACCAGGTTTTGACGGTAGTCAGTATTACTAATGCTGGCAAATTCTTCAATGGTGGCTAGTATGCCTGCTCGGTCATAAGAACCTTCGCCGCCAGGTAAACCGGCGATAATGTTTTTTTCCAGACTGATGATTTCCGATGGGGACATATCCGCGAAGCGCCGCTCCGCCTGTTCCTTTACAAGATTGGAGTAACTCTGCTCAGCGCCCGGCCTTTTTAAGACACGCAAATCGTAGGCTGCAAAATCGACAATCTCGAAACGCAGGGCTTCGCTTTGGTTAGGAAGCAGGTAATTCAGGCTAGTGCGCGTCCAGTCCACAACCGGCATGAAGTTATAACAAATGCAGTGAATGCCACACTGGCCCAGATTGCGAATAGATTCTTTGTAGTTTTTGATGAGTTGCTGGTAATCGCCACTGCGGGTCTTGATGTCGTTATGCAGTGGCACGCTCTCGACTACTTCCCAGCGCAGGCCTGCGTCTTCGATCATCTTTTTCCGGGTTTGAATGTCGGTCAATGGCCAGGGATCGCCGGTGGCGATATGGTCCAATGCGGTGACGACACCGCTAGCACCGGCTTGAACGATATTTGCCAGCGACACTGTGTCTTCGGGGCCAAACCAGCGCCAAGTTTGTTTCATAGGTTTTCTCTAGGCTTTCTATGTTGAATATTAGTTATGAGTTTTAGAATCGCCAATCCAGTGCCAGCCGTGCGCGACGTCCCATAGCAGGAAAACCTACCGCTTCGAAATAGGTTTTGTCCAGTAGATTGTCGATGGCGGCATCAAGGCGAAGTTGTTCAGAGACTTGCCAGGACGCGGCGATATCGGCGCGGGTGTAGGCGCTGAGTTGCAAATCGCCAGTGGGTATGGACGAATCAAAAATATCCCCCAGCCGGTTAATACGAGCATGGAATTGCACAGCATCACTGGCTTGATAACCGATCTGTAGTCCGCTTTGCCAGTCCGGCCGTTGTCTTAGCTTGCCGCCGTTTTCTACATCGATATTTTGATAGCTTAAGTAAGCTGCAACCGACCATTGAGAAGAAAGGGCCATGTCGATTGCCGCTTCGCCGCCACGGATAGTGACTTCCGAACGATTCACATTGATGAATGCCTCGCTGTCGAAATCAACCAGGTTTATATAGTTGGAATCGAATAGGGAGAAGCGCAGTTGTGTGTTTGATGACAGTCTGTGGCTGAACTCCACATCGATACTGGTGACTTCTTCTTCTCGTAGTTCCGGATTGCCAACCAAAGGGCTGGCCAAGGCGAAAAAGCTGGGCAGTTTGAAGCCCTTGCTCCAGTTGGCTTTTATCACCGAGCTTCCATTAGACAGGCGACTGATCAGTCCAAGGCTAGGGCTGAACCGGGAGTCCGCCGAAGCGGGAGCGTCGTAGCGCAGGCTGGTCAGTAGATCGAGATTGCTATTCACGCCCAGGCGAGAGTCAACAAACAAGCCGGCGATGTCTCGGTCTATCGTGTAGTGACTGGGAAAATTGAAGCCGGGTGCAAACTGCACTTGGCCGCTGGATCCTGCTTCTTCGCGTTGATAGTCGGCGCCGAAGGAGAGGCTGTGTTCATCCCAGCTATACCGATTGGAAACCTGCAGATACTGGCGGGTTAAATCCGAATCGAAACTATTTGGGGGAACGGCGTCACGGACACCTGGTGCGACACCAGGAGAATCAGTAAATTCATCGCGTTCATAATGAGTCAGAATTACTTGGCTATCCCAGGCAGCGTTCCAGTTTTTGCTTACTCGCAGTGAAGCTTGCAGATCATCCGATTCCCCCTGATCGAGTGTACGCAGCTCTGCCAGCAATGGGCCACCACTGTCTTCGGGGAAACTGCTGCGCTCGGAATCGGCGGCGTTGATGTTGAATTGATAGTGTAGCGACTGATCACCACTCTGGCCCTGCAGGCTCGCCCATAAAGATGTTGCTTCAAAGTCGCCGCCGGACAGGCTGTTACTGTCTTCAGATTGGGAAATGCCTACTGACAGCAGCTGATTGGCTGAAAGCTTTCTGCTGGTTCGTAATAGCTGGCGTGAATACCCTTTCTCACCTGTTTCCAATTGAATTTTGGTTTCATTCTCACTGGGACGAAGACTAACGAAGTTCACCACTCCTGCTAGCGCATCAGAACCGTAAATCGCACTCTTCGGTCCGCGCACAATTTCCACACGTTCTATGTTGGCTAGATCCAGGGTAGTAAAGTCGAAGGAACCGCCACGGGTGTTGTTGGGATTATTCACCTTAACGCCATCGATAAACACCGATGTAAAGTTGGCTTCCCCGCCACGCAGGTATAAAGAGGCAATGCCACCGCGGCCGCCGGGCTGGGTAATCTGAACGCCCTCGATGCCGCGCAATAAGTCGACCACACTGGCGGAGTTCTGACGGGTGATCTCTTCGTGAGTAATTACAGTGACGGAGCTCGAGAGCTTGGCAATGTCCGTGGGTAAGCTAGAGGCGGCAACAACCAGTTCTTCGACGATTTGTGTGTCGCGAGATTGTGCATTGGCAGCTATCGGGTGAGCAATTAGAAGTAGCAATGCCGTTGAAGCGCTCAGGGCAGGGAATGAATAATTAGAAAACATGAAATCGACTACTTGGCTAAAATTGGCCTGACCAGTTTACCACTTCCAATCATGAGTCGATAGCGCTGATACGTATAGCTAGGAGGTGGTGCTGACGGCTGGGCTAGAAAAAGTCTTGCCGTAGAACCAAATGTAGAAGTAACAAATCAATAGCAAGATAAACGCCATTTTAAATCCGGCGGCATCGGTGAAAAACCCATACAGAGGGGGGATGAAAGCACCGCCCGCTATGGCTGTACATAGCACGCCTGAACCCTGAGGTTTCAAGTCATCCAGATCTTCGATTGCGATACTGAATATAGTTGGGAACATGATGGAATTGAACAGACCTACTGCCAGGATAGACCACAGTGACACGAAGCCGGAGCTAAGCATGGAAACTACAATGGCGGTTATGGCGAGCAAGGCAAACAAACTGAGTATACGACCAGGTTGATATTGGCGGGTGAGATAAAAACCGGCAAAGCGACCAACCATGGCGCCGCCCCAATAGAACATAACAAAAGAACCTACGATGCCGTTGTCATCCACCTCGCTTAAAGCGGTGAGCTGTATCTGCTCGGTGATCCAGGCCATGGAGCTGCTATTACGAATCGCGTCGGCCAAGTTCATGTCGATGAAATAATTCACCAGATAGCTGCCGATGGATACTTCGGCGCCTACGTAGACGAATATGCCAAGAGCGCCCAGGAGTAGTTTTCTATTTTTAAGCACATCACCATAGTTTGAATGTGAAGTAGTATTGAGTAATTTAGGTAGCTTGTTAAATAATACAACAGCCGCTAATGCGAACAACATAAATGCCAGTATCAGGAAAGGCATCTGCACAGCGGAAGCTTCCCCAGCCAGATAATTGGCGCTCTCGCTAACAGAGAGCAGGGCGATTTCGTCCGCCGATTGAATACTGTCACTCAGAATAAAAATGGCGCCCAAGGCTGGTGCGATTGTGGTGCCTAATGAATTAAAGGCCTGGGAAAGATTGAGGCGGCTTGATGCTGTTTCGGCTGGACCAAGGACCGTCACGTAGGGGTTGGCTGCTACTTGTAAGACAGTCATGCCAGAGGCGAGAATGAAATAGGCCAGCAGAAACACGCCGTAGATACGCATGGAGGCGGCGGGCAAAAACAACAGGCAGGCCAAGCCCATTATGGACAGTCCAACGATTATGCCTTTCTTATAACCGATGCGATGCAACAACGCGCCAGCGGGAATAGAAACCAGTCCATAGGCGATAAAAAAGGCGAACTGTACCAGGCCGGCTTGGAAGTATGTGAGCTCGAACACTTCGCGTAGACGGGGGATGAGTGAATCTACCAGGACAGTGATTAAGCCCCACATAAAAAAAAGTGAGGTGAGTAGGTAGAAGGAACTGCGGTAGTTTGTGTTCATTTATTACCTGCGTTTTTTTCTTGCACTGCAAGAGTTTGGCCCGGTATCCAAATTCGTTTGGGCTGTGTTTGGCTCGTCGGTCATGAATAGGGTAAGTTCGCCACCGTTCACAATTTCTGAATGTCTTAAATAACTGCGGTGAATTGCCGTGCCGTTTAACTCAATACGCTCAATGTATTTGTTGGTGGCGGAATTGTCGATGGTGCGGAGAAGGAAGCTATCGCCTTGGTAATAGTTGTCATCCAATTGGATTTCGATTTCGTCGAAGATCGGACTACCAATCTGATAAACAGGATCTTCGCTGACGCCTCCGTCCACCTGATACAAACCGATTTTCATCAGCACCGCGTTGGCACCCATGAGCCCCTGGTCTTCATCGCCGTTGTAACCGAGCTCTGGCGATAGACCGGCGTAGACAGAATTAACAATCTCTCTTGTCCAGTATTGAGTTAGCCAGGGTTTGCCTAATTCATTAAAGATAAACGCTGTCTGTATGCTGGGTTGATTGCCATAGTTAATCGGGATGCGGCGAAATTCCGAATTGGTTTCCTGGGCGTGAGAGGTGCCGGAGGTAAAGCCCAATTTTCCCGCTTCCTGGAAAACTCGCGTCCAGCTTATCCGCTGCTGCATCACAGCTGCCCATCAGTTCTGCCAAGGCAGGAATATTGTGCGGCACATGCCAGGTGGGCTTGGGAAGCATTGGATTCCACGAAGCCTGTATTTATTTCGAAGGGATCAAATTCTTGTCGCCACTCGCCGGCTGAATTTTTAGGGGCGCATATAACCGGTTTTCAATATCGAATACATTGCGCCAATTCTCGGAGCGCTGATGAAACAACTCAGCATCGCTTTGATTGCCAAGCACATCTGCGAATTGCGCAAGCGCCCAGTCCTGATAGGCGTATTCCAATGTCATTGCCCGCTCCTTGCTTATGAAGCGCTCTGGTTGTGGAAATTGGCGGAAAGGGTACATAGCCTTTTTCTATGTATTCAGTCAGGGCGCCGGGCGCCGGTTTGGCCCATGTTCGTAAACCGGCATGTTCCATGATTCCGCCGGGGCAGGTGATTCTTGCGTACTGCCTGGTAGGCTAGCGCTCCATCGAAATCCTGAATGCCTTTTTGCCAGGCGCTCACTACAAACGGTGTGCTGGATGCCACCTACCATCACGTAGGTGTAATTCCCGCCAGGACGGTCCCCCTGGGAAACAGGCCACCATCGCGATAGTAGTTAAGAAATGATTTGATGAAATCAGATGTGCGACTAGGGTAGGCCAGTGGCCACAGGGTTTGGATTGTCCACTGGGCACCCCAAAACGAATCGGAATTGTAATGATGATTCTCCGGTTGGCCCCGAATCAATTAAGGCGGGTTGTCTGATACGCGGCGTCTCTCCAGTCCATGTCGAGGTAGCTGCCGTCTACGTCTGAGACTATGCGTCTGCCTTGCTGAGCATGCCAAAGATCGGTATAAAAGCGGGCACGTTTGTTGCGTAGTGCCGCCACTTACCTGAATTTTCGATAGCTCGGTATTCCATACAGACTGTGCATCTTCAGCGACCTGATCGAAGTTCCAGTGAGCAAGCTCTGCTGACAAATTGCGATGAGCGTTTTCGGCGCTGGTGTAGGAAAGTCCGACTTTCATGTCAACTGTGCTTTGCCCTGTTTGCGCATCCAAATTCAGAATCACACCTGCGTCTGAACCGGAAACCGGGGTTGTCGGATATTTCTTGGTCACCTAGCCAGCCAGACCACTCTTCAATGTCAGTATCCAGGGCTTATGTGAAAGTAAATGCGCGTCGATTTCGGTCGGCGAAAGGTTGGCCCATTGACTACATAGCCGGAAACGTCACGTGGGCCAATTTGCTCGGCGTGGCCCAGAATTATTTCGGAAGGGCCCAGGTTGCCGCTTAAGTTGAGTAATATTTTTCGGGCTCGATTTTCTGGAAAAGTGTAGCGATGAAATCCGACACGGGTGGTGGCAGTGAGTTCCACTTCAATATCATATCGATCTAACAACAGTCGGTGATAGCCGGGGCGGACGATCTCAGTGTCGTGTGAAAAATTCGAGTAATAATCCGCCTTCAAATTTATAGTGGCTTTGGTCTGAGCTAATAGGCATTACCGACACGCCGGATAACTGCCAGGCGTGCACATGACTCAAGCCTTTAACCTCCTCGGTGTTGTAAAGGTAACCGCTGCCCCAGGCGCCGGCAATTTTCGGTATCCGGAGAAAGGTTGACCATGCCGAAGGGTAAGGAAGCGGAAGTCGAAATAAAACCAGCGGGAATTGGCCGTATCTAAATGGGGATAGGACTAGATCAACAGGGCGCTCCTGCTCCTGAGCTAGGACGCTTGAAAAACAGACACCCGACGCGCATAGTATTAGTAAGAGTCGCTTGATCTGCATGGCGTTAGTCCGTTCTTATTTGGATGTCGATATTTCCGACAGAATTTGCCTTGTCGAATTCGAGATGCTGACGTAGTCGCCGTTCGCGACTTTATCGGTGGGGATAAACCAGGAGCCACCAATACAAGCCACTTTTTCGAAAGCCAAATATTCCCTGGCAAGCACGGCGTTTAATGCCGCCAGTGGGAAAAAAAACGAATCTCGGGCAACGGCTTGGCAACGGCTTTGAGGAAGGCCAAACCACCAGCTTGTTCGGCGGGGAAAAATTTTCTGTAGCTGATAGCCCCTTATCCAGTAGTGCGATCATTTCACTTGGTGTAGATGCACCTGGCACGAAGGGCATGGCTAGCTCTTCAGCTTTTGACAGTAATGCATCAGAACTGCCAGGGCTGACTGCAAATTTGGCACCGGCTGCTTGCACCTTCTGCAATTGCTCTGCAGTACGCACACTGCCAGCGCCGAGTGTCATCTGAGGCAAGTCTCGGGCTATATTTTCGATAGCTGTGATGGCTACGTCTGAAACGCAGGGTAATCTCGATGGCTGACATGCCTGCATTGAGCAAACATTCGGGCGAGCGCTACGGCTTGGTCTGCCTGGCTAACGGTTACAACCGGTACGATTTTTAGAGGCGGCAAGAATTTCTCCTGCGTCCACAATTCTCTCCTGATTCAACTTAGTATTATAAGGGGAAACGTTTCTATAATTTGCGTAGCCAGATATTGCGATAAAGCCACTGGTGAGTCATGATCCTGTAAGGCCAATGGTAGATCACCGTGGGTACGATAGTTGGGTTTACCGATGAATTCTGTTGGCCCCTGTACTGTGACATTGTTTTGAATAAGAATGCCATTGTGAAACACAGTGAAAGTGGCTGGGCGGGTAAGCCTGCCGTCGCTGCCAAACAGCGGTGCCATGAACACGATATCGTAAGTTTGCCATTGGCCCGGCCCGAGAGAGGCGTTAACTAGCGGGATGTGCTGTTTGTAGATGCTGCCTGCCTGACCATTGACGTAGGTTGGATTGTCCCACCGAATCCAATACCTGTACTTCATAATCTTCCATTAGGAAAAATGCCGCTATTGCCACGATCTTGGCTATCCCCGACTACTTCGGCAGGCGTTCTCCATTCCACGTGCAATTGCACGCTGGCGAAGCTTTCTCTCGTTTTGATCAGGCCGGGTACCAGGTTCAACGATAAGGATTGCCATCCCTCTATGAGCCATTCTACATCGTCGCCTCGAACGGATTTCCCACGCTGCGAGGCTTGAGCCGTCAAATAAGACAATAGCGTCGGAGGGTGGGGTTTGCGCTGAAGCGGGTTTTGACCTGTTTTGGTGCGGGTTCCCACAGTTCTGTTATTGCAGATTGGGCATTTATGCGCGCCACCCGTTCCGCTCTTGATTCTTCCTGAGCAGATGCTGAGTTATTTGTAACGGCTACTGCCAGAAGCATTACTGCAAGTGCGTGAGAAGAATTAAGCATATTGGGTAACGTCCAAGATGATGTGTAGGCCAAGAATTTTGCGGGAGCTTGGCGCTAATGTCTACCCTTATGGCTAGAAAGAATACGTAGAGATGATGGCTGTCTGGACGAAGCGTTCCTTTGCTATTTTGTTTTTACATTGCCCCCATTTCCCCTCAAGCTACTATTGATCTTGGGTTGCACCATGTTCCAAATATCCGTTCCTGACAATTGCTGCGGTTCTGTGCTCTCCTGTATGGTGCCATCCTGGAGGCATAATAATGTAGAGTATTTTGTTGATCAGCCTCGGAGTATTGAAGACGTCTCTGCCCAGAGCCAGAAATTCTCCAAAGTAAACGTCGAAGAAGCTTCCTGAATCCATTTTTTCGGTTAATGCCATAATCGACTTTTACTTCCAACCGTTCTTCTTGATAGGTTCCAAATACCTTGTCCCAAATATTCAGCAGGTTGCAAAAAATTGGTGTCTATATATAAAGGATTGCGAGCGTGATGAACCCTATGGGTGTGAAGGTGTCAGCATGATCTTGTTCAAAAATCCGAACCTGGCATCTTTGATCATGTTCTCTCCCACGTGGATGAAAGCACCGTAGGTACCATCAATGAACATTATGATAAATAACATTTCAGGCTGAACACCTAACAAAATGCACACAGTTGTCCGAATGGTGTCGGCAATAGGGAGCTTCTAAGAAGAAGTGCGCATGGGTTACCGATAGGTTCATGTTTTCAGGCGCATGATGGGTCGAGTGCAGACACCAAAACAGGCGAACCTTGTGCCCAAGGTAGTGGTAGATGAAATGCCCAAACTCCCAGACGATATAGCCGTAGACAAACCAGTACCAGGTCAGGGTGGTTTGAATGGGCGCATATATTTTCAAACAGGCCGATACAAAGAACGATCATGCCCAGTGAAATGAATCTTCCGATAAATCGATTGGCCACATAAATCAGGAAATTAATTTTGTAGACCTTAGCCTGGGGCTTCTTATGGGTCAGGCCCAGGATAAATTCAAAAATAAGCAGCAAAGGGATAATGGGAACAATAAAGGCACGTATGCCGTCATAGGTGGTGAAGGCACTGAATTCACCTGCTTGTAGAATCTCCCAAGCCTGGGAAATTCTTAAAAAACCCAGACCTTCGTTGTAGATTATTTGAATAATTTCCATGGCTAATTTTTGCTTTTGCGAGTTTTGATTTCAGCTAGCAATTGTGATTTCCAATTTATAGGGTTGCTCAAGAGTGAAGGCATTTTTGAGCAAAGTCAAAGGCCGAGAATTCAGTTATCATAATCGTAAAGTAAGTCATGCTCACCATTCAGGCCCAACATGAATATCATTCGGAAGGCAGAAGAATGAGAATATACTCGACATTGAAAGTAGTAGCTCTTACGTCAGCCTATTGCTTCTTCGCACTGTTGTTCCAGAATGAGACCGGCTTTGCCGCAGAAGGCGAATCCCGTTTTGCCATTCCTTCAACAAACGAAGGGCTGCCAGGAGAAGGGCCGCTCCGGCGTTATGAGTGGTTCCAAAAACTTTGGGAGAGCCGCCGCTCAAGCTGGTTTGAATCCATCGAGTTGGATCAGGGCGCCGTAGTTTTCCTTGGAGATTCCATCATTCAAAACTGGGGTGAAGGTCTGGACGCTGCGTTTCCGGGAATGAAGGTGGCCAATCGCGGTATCAGTGGTGACACCTCTCGAGGCGTATTAATTCGACTTGAGGAAGACGTGTTCGCCGTGAATCCCGCGGCGGTTGTTCTACTCATCGGTACCAATGATCTTGAGGAGGGAGCAGCGCCAGAAAGCATTGCCAATAATGTTCAGTTGATTCTGGATGCAATTTCCAAATTTAGCCCAGAGATGCCCATCATTTTCTGCGATGTGATGCCAAGTTCCAGTCAGATGAGCAGACCAACAGAGCAGATCCAGGCGGTCAATGCTTTGTATCGCAATATTTTACAGAACTATCCGCAGGCAACTCGACTAGATACGTTCTCGCTTTTTGACAACGGTGAAGGTGAGGCCAGCCCGAATGAGTTTCCTGATTTGTTGCACCCGAATGTGCTTGGTTATGTGAAATGGGCTGATGCTTTGCGACCCGTGCTAAGGCAATTAGGATTGATGATGTAAAAATGAGAAATTTATCAGCCTTAGTGCGGACAATGAAGGGTGAAGCAATAAGAAATGGTGCCCAGGGACGGAAGAATCCAAACAGCCTTCGGGTTGTTTGTCCGCTCTAGCTTCGCGCTGTGCGCTCGTTGCTCCTTTGACTCTAAATTCGGCTAAGCCGAATTCCTCGGTCCTTTGGACTCGCGCTCTGCGCGCTCTGCACAGCTTCGCTCCTTTGACTCTAAATTCGGCTAAGCCGAATTCCTCGGTCCTTTGGACTCGCGCTCTGCGCGCTCTGCACAGCTTCGCTCCTTTGACTCTAAATTCGGCTAAGCCGAATTCCTCGGTCCTTTGGACTCGCGCTCTGCGCGCTCTGCACAGCTTCGCTCCTTTGACTCTAAATTCGGCTAAGCCGAATTCCTCGGTCCTTTGGACTCGCGCTCTGCGCGCTCTGCGCAGCTTCGCTCCTTTGACTCTAAATTCGGCTAAGCCGAATTCCTCGGTCCTTCGGACTCGCGCTTGCGCGCTCTGCACAGCTTCGCTCCTTTGTCTCTAAATTCGGCTAAGCCGATTATTTTTAGCGATTTTCAAATCGGGCGATACGGTCACTACCCGCTATTCCACCAACCCAAATTTCATCTCCCACTTCAATGGCCACGGTGCCAAGTAAAAAGAGTGGGTTAGATGGGTAATCAATGATCTGCTGCGCACTAAGATTGTTTACGTCGACACGGGTGACCCGTGTGCTGACGCTTTCACACTGTTGTTGTGAAAGACAAGTCATGATCGATGCAGGCTCGGGGCCGACGTGTCCTGCTGCCAGTAGTGAGCCGTCATCAGCCCAGCGAACATTGTCTATGTGGTGAGAGACCGCCACGGAATCCACTGTAACTTCCTGCTGTCCCCTTGATAGTTTAATCAGAGAGCGGCTTCCCCACCCACCAATGTAAAGCCAGTTGCCATCGGGGGAAATTTCTATACCATTTGGGCCTGGGGATTCACTTCCGGGGACCTGTTCCCAATCGCTCTGTGGTCCCCATTCATAAACTACTCCCATGGGTAGCTGAAAATGAGTGGCAACCATGCCGCCTTCTGGCGTAGCGGCCACAGAATTAAACACAACCCCTTCCGGTGCCTCCACGCATCCGACCCACGTCATGCTCGGCATCGTTGCTGAAGCATCGATAGTAAACACCTCGATTGATTCGCGCGCACCATGACGAACGACAAGCAACAGATGTGAATTATTCTCACCAGGAACTAGATGCAGGCCGTGCGGTCTGAATTCTTCAGTCTGCGGGCCCGGACAAGCGGCATAGAGTTGGCGATCCCATTGGTGATTGGCATTTGCTGAGGGGTAAACAGTTTCGGTATTCAGCGAAGCACTATTAACGAGATAGAGATAACCGTCATCTTCCATTCCTGCAGCAACTATCCAATCCGTTTCTGGTACTTGTGCGAGGTCTTCCGGACTAACTGGACCACAAAGAAATTGAACATCGCCATCTGCAGCACAGTCCTGACCGCTGACTTGGCCTGCAACCAAGAGAGACAGGAGACCTATTATTGCAAAATTGATTTTCATGAATTCAACTCCTATCTTTTTCCCCAAAATGGCTTGGTGAACATCGGCATCGTATGGGAACCCACTGCCTAAGCCCCGAACAGCATAAAATTTTGTGCTGGGTGAAGTCCAATAGTAATGGAAAAGAGGATACTCACCACTTAACAACTTAAGTTTTGGAAATAGTGTGATTCTAATGTGAGTCAAATAGGAATTGGTGCCTTTGGCTGCACTAATCCGCCCTGAAGCGGATTAGTGCAGCCAAAGGCTGGGGTCTAGCCCGAGTCCATGGAGGGGCGAGACAGTCGATCCCCCGATACGAGGATTTTCAGTAGAATGCGTGCTTCATCCTTTGGACTCCTTTATGTTTTGTGTGAGAACAAACATATTAGCTCACTTCTCAGGAAGTGGGGGGAATCCAATTATCTTGTCAGGGCCCTCACGGCCGAACCCGCACGTACTTCCTGAGCGTTCGGTCATTAATATGAGGGTTGGGGACGGGCTCTCCTCCGTATATGTTGCCTTCGCTATCGACGGTGACGAACTCCGCTCCATTCCCCGGAAGGATGTTGGGATTTGCCCATGGGAAGCGAATGAACTCCTTCACCCATCCTGTCTCCGCTTCACCAATGCGAATTCCCATTTCATACCCTGGGTTCTGTACGTTGTCAGACTCAGAGTCTGCGGACGTAGATCCGGCCCGTCGTCGTCAAAGGCGATTCCGCTAGGGCGCCCGAACTGGGTCCAGCTTGCTGAGTGGTTGCCCTCTTGGTCGAAGATCTGAATCCGGCTGTTGCTGCGATCTCCCACGAAACACTCGGCCGTCCGGATCAATGGCGATAGCGTGAAGGGCACGGAACTGTCCCGGGGGCATTAGCCAGTCTCTCCCCACGACATGAGGAAACTCGCCCACGGTTGTTGTACTTCACCACTCGGTTGTTTCCGTTCGCGGTTGTGGCCGTCTGCTATGAACACGTCGCCGTTTGGGCGCTACCGCCACATCACTCGGGGATGTGAAGTTGTTTGGGCCGTCTCCTTGTTCTCCAGGTGTGCCAAGTGTCATAAGCACTTCTCCTGTAGGGCTAAAACTTGATGACGTGATGGCCCCGATCATCACCCGCGGGGAATGCTGTTATCACCTCACAGCGTCTGTTTACCCAGACGTTGCCGTCGGAATCAACGTCAATTCCATGCGGCCAAATGAATAATCCGCTGCCGAAGGACTCGACCACGTTTGCCATCGGGATTGAACTTCAATACGGGATCCAGGTCCCTGAATCAAACGCACTCTGAACCGAAACGATCAGGCCCAGCATCGCAACGGACAATGGCCCCAGATATGGTGTCCGTCGGGGTCGACCTTCGCTTTGCCGACTGCTCCCATCACCCTACCATTCGGCAGCTTCGCCCAGCCTTCGTCGATCGCATACGGGTTAGTGGAGTTCTGCGCAGCTGATTGCTTGCGGCACAAACAAGGAAACGAGTACAAGCACGGTGGCTACGGATACGATTGGATTACGAAAAGACATAGATTACCTCGGCGCGTTTTGAGTGGACTCTTGAGTATAAGTTGAACAAAAGCTATGTCAATTGGCAGAAAATTCTTCCTGCTAGCACTGAAAGCCTTCGATATCGAGATGACTTAAATTGAATTTAAAGTTTAACGACAGTAAAGAGGATACTCATAACTTAAAAATTTTATCGCGCAAATTGTCGATATTGATGTTTTCAGAAAGAGGATAGGGGGGACTCAGAACTCAACAACTTAAAATTGTGAATATGTGAGCAAGGCGTGACCTTAGAAAGATGGTGCCCAGGGGCGGAATAATCCAAACAGGCTTAGGCTTGTTTGTCCGCTCGTTTGCTTGTGCTAGCGCTCCTTTGACTCTAAATTCGGCTAAGCCGAATTCCTCGGCCCTTCGGACTCGCGCTCTGCGCGCTCTGCACAGCTTCGCTCCTTTGACTCTAAATTCGGCTAAGCCGAATTCCTCGGCCCTTCGGACTCGCGCTCTGCGCGCTCTGCGGAGCTTCGCTCCTTTGATTCTAAATTCGGCTAAGCCGAATTCCTCGGTCCTTCGGACTCGCGCTTTGCGCGCTCTGCGGAGCTTCGCTCCTTTCGAACCACCGGTACGAGGATTAATCTTATTGGATCAGATTAACACAGCTTTAGCTGGCCTTTAGGCTGAGCCCAGGATGGGCGAAAGATTTTTAGTAGGCAGTATGGCCGATTCATTATTTAGATCAATACGTTGCAAGTTGGAAATCAGGGTGTGTTAAGAAGTGTGCTGAAAATTCGATCAGCTTAAGTCTACTTCTGTGAATAGATAAGCTTGTTCCCACTTATTTTCCTTGGAGTTCCAAATCGAATATGAGTTCAACTCTTTTGTGAGTGCCTTTGCTTACTTGATGCGATATTGCTAGATTGCTCAGTACATCGTACAGCTAAGTATCGCCCAACTAGCAAACCCTAGGTGACCGTCAGGATGGCGTTGAAAAAATCTGAAAATTGGATGTATAGGCACAGCTATAATGTGCGGATTTGTCACTGGATAAACGTCATTTGCTTTACGTATTTATTGCTCAGCGGCATTATGATGTTCTTGCAATTTCCAGAACTCTATTGGGGGAACGTGGGTTACCGTGGTTATGAAGCGATATTCAAGTTGTCCAATTGGGGGCTCACCTGGGAAGAGGCCGACGCGCTAGGCAACCGGCAGTGGGGAAGAAACTATCACTTCCTCTTCGCTTGGATATTCCTTTTCAATAATCTCATTTATGTTGGATGGAATTTAAGAAACCGTCATTTTTCCAAACGCATGTGGCCGCAACGGGGCGAATTGCATAAAGACAATCTAAAGGAAGAGCTAAATCAGCATTTGCATCTACGCGCTGCGAAAGGGGATGCCGCCACAAAATATAATGTGTTTCAAAAATTCTCCTATCTCATTGTGATTTTTGTGCTTTTCCCTTTTATGGTCATCAGTGGGGTCGCACAGATGCCGGCTTTCACCGCAATCTCCCCAGAGTTAATCGATCTATTCGGTGGACGACAGAGCGCTCGAACGTTGCATACAATTTCTACTTTATTACTTGTGCTGTTTGTTGTTGTCCATGTGTTTGAAGTTTTCGTTGCTGGGGCTGTCAATCACATTTGGGCGATGATTACTGGAAAATACTATCTGCCGACAAAGGAGAAGACATGAATAAGAAAACTGGTACCCTCTCGCGCAGAAAGTTTATCGCTGGCGCTGGAGCGATGAGCGGCATACTTCTTACCGGCTGTGACACGGATATCTATACTCCACCAGAAATACGAAGTGGCTTGATGGGCGTTAGCGATGTGCTGACGATGGCCTCGCAACGGTTGTTGATGTCTGGCCAAGGCTTGGTGAAGGAATTTGAGACAAGCGAAATCACTAAGGACTTTCCGGCTTGGGGAAGAACGAACCCCGAAGATGATAACTACCAACAAATGGCAAGTACTGGATTCACTGACTGGAGTCTTTCCGTAGGAGGGTTAGTTAATCGGCCCACCTCTTTTTCACTGCAAGACTTGAAACGGCTCCCTCCGCGAACGCAGACCACAATGCATATCTGTGAACAGGGCTGGTCCGCCATCGCACAGTGGACCGGAGTATCTCTCACGACGCTTCTCGAGGCGGCAGGTAGTGTTAAGCAGGAAGCGCGCTACGTTGTTATCGATACATACGATGGCTGGTATGATGCCTACGATATGTTTGATGTGGTTCATCCTCAGACGATTCTTGCTTACGGCATGAACGGAAAGGACTTGCCACAAGGAAACGGAGCGCCAGTCAGACTGCGAGTCGAGAGGCATTGTGGTTACAGGAACCTGAAGTTTTTGAAATCGGTACAGGTCGTCGCATCTGTGAAAGATATTGGCCTTGGAAAGGGCGGGCTTCTATCGGATTATAACTGGCACTGGTACGCCGGCGCTTAGTAGATAAATGGGGTCAGAGTAAAAATACAGTGGTTTTAGCGGAAATCGCGCCATCTGATCCGGGCGGAATTATCCCAAAAGGCTTAGGCCTTTTTTCTCCTGCGGGCTTCGCGCGCTGCGCTCGTTGCTAATTGCTTCGCAATTGGTCAAACCAGATCGGTGGATCTAATCCAACCCTAAACTCCATACATAAAAAAGCCCAGCCTGTGCTGGCCTTTTTTATGTATAGCGCCCAGAGGCGGATTCGAACCACCAACACGAGAATTTTCAGCAGACTGCGTGAGCAATTTCTTCTATAAATCAGAGAGTTGAAATTTCGAAATCAGAGTGTGCTAAGAAGTGTGCGGCTAGCACCTAGCCTGTTGGCAGGAAAAGCGGCGGATGAACGGTAACGAGCGCTCACAGCAGGATGAAAAGTAGGTGATTTATCGAATGATCTAGCTGATTTAAGCTTGCCTGAGTGCCCACTGTCACGAAACTAGACATTTCTTCCTTGTGGGGATACTGTTTGTTCTTCCTATACTCGAAGCCAGTGTAGCTCTATATTGAGATTAAGCTGCTTTCGTGAAACATTCCGGTTTCAGGAATTTATCTCAATGTTTCGAATCTATCAATCCGCTATCAGAAGAGTTGACCATATTGCTGCCTGGTCTTTATCAAGGAAGAGCTAATAACTATTATTGGTCGCCGATAGACTGGCACACTCTGCAGAAATATGATTAGGTTTTTTTAGGAGTCACATTCCATGCTCGACCACGTCAAAACCATATCAATATCGACCTGGTTAAGCCCGCTAATGGGGACAAGTCATAACGGCAGGCTAGAATCAAAGATATATTTTTTCTCCTGCAGCATGGTTGTTATCGCTGGTGTGATTTCTCTCGCTATCAATCTCTATCAATATTTTCTATTAGACGCACAGGACTCAACGGCGATTGTCTCCTGCATCTTCTTAATCGCTGCAGGTGGGGCCTTTCACTATGTTGGTGGTCGCTACGAGCATCCAGAGAAGTCAGGTGCAGTGCTTATCACCGTCGCGGCGACGCTGATAGGTCTGAATTGGCTTACTAATCAAGGATCTCAGGGTAGTTTACCGCTTTGGTTTGGCCCATTGTTTATTATTACCGCTGCCATGCTACGGGGCCGATTATTAACAATTGTTGCATCCTACCTGATCTCGATGATCGCGATATCTTTCTTCTTAGAATGGCGCCTCCCGCAACGAATGGTAGTTTACGGTTCGTCAGAGGCGCAGTTATTCGACACCAGCGCCGTCCTCTTGCTCTCCGCTTCTATCTGTTTTTCACTGACTCTTTTTATTACCTATGCGTATCGGCAGGAACGAGACCTAGCACTCGCCACGGAGATTGAAAAACTCAAGAAGGAAGGTCTCCTTAACGCAGCATTATTGGAAACCAAGCAACTAAAATCGCTATTGCCCATTTGCGCCTGGTGCAAAAAAATCGAAAACGATGATGGGTCCTGGGCTAACTTTGAAAAATATTTATCCGAACACAGCAGAACAGATATAACCCATGGTATATGTCCAGCTTGTTTTATTGACGTCGAAAAAAAGCTGCTGGAAGACAGTTGATGCTGATGTGATTCTGACTATACTCGCTCTGGCAACATAGCTTGATAAGCTCCTGTCTTGCGTCAGCCATCTGTTCAGTAAGAAAAGGCAGTGCTCTTTAATTAAAAAGGAGAAAAAGATGCCTTCAAAAATACCTGTGCAATACCATTTACTGGTGTGGCGAATTTTCTTGGTGTGATAGGGGTCGTCTCTTCTCTAATATTTGTAGCAATCGAGCTTCAGCAAAACCAGAAAATAGCTCTCGAAAATGCCCGACAAGACAGAACAAATACTACTATTTCAAATTTTGACGCATTCACAACCGCCAATATAGATTGGCAATCATTCATGCTCGATAACAACCTCAACTATGATTACTCGAGAGCCCTAATCGCAAGAAGAAACACTTACCATATGTCTTGGTTTTTGTTCGGGAATGATTATTTCCAATACACACAGGGTTTAATGGATGAGGAATTTTGGGAGGCAAAAAAGAGAGCTTTTCAAGACTGGTATAACAGGTGTGATTTAAGAGATTTGTATGAGTCACGCTCGAGATATATGCCCGATGGTTTTACCGCTTTAATCGGCTCATTTCCCGATGAATGCGCAGAATAATGCGCAAACAGGGGAACACTAGGGGACACTAATAGTTTACTAGCTTTAGAACTTTACACGTAACGCTTTGTTAGGCTCACTTCAGAAGAAGACGTTGTCACGGCGCATATAAGAATTTTCGAGTGTCTGAGTAATACAGATTGGCATCACTCTGAATGGGTAGAGCGGAAAATTATCAGCATTACTGATACGAAAGCTCATGTGGCTACCCTTGTTCGTCGTTTTCGCGACAAGGAATCGGAAATGGTAACCTTTGAATCTCTGTACATTCTAATAAAAGCAGAAGGGCGCTGGGGAATTAAATTTCGTTCGAGTTTTTTGTAGTTCGATAAATAGTTCGCTACTTAGTTTTTGGGAGGAGAGGAACATGGAGTCTCGATTGAAGTTATTCTATTTGCTGGTTTCAGGCTTGTGCTTGTTCGCTTCCTGTGCAACTGCGCAATCAAATTCAATTGATCCAAGAACTGCACTGGCTGCAGCATGTATCGCGCCCTCTGATAAAACCGGTGGTCTCGAATTTACAGCAGACTCATCCTATATTCAGTTAAGCAGTGCAGGTGATAATGCCTACGCGTCTATCGATGGCGAGCGTATGAAAGGCCTCGTCGAAGAGCAGGCCGGAATTGCAAGGCGTTATCGGGAAGCAGGTAATCAATACTGGGGACGTATAATTGGTACCAGCGCTGATCACGAAACCGCGGACTGGATGATGGATCAGCTGCGTCAATCTGGTGTGGAAAACATTCGGCTCGATACGATTGCCTTGCCAGCGCAGTGGTTGCCCCGCAGCTGGGGGTTAGCTGTTGAGGTGGATGGCAGAGCTACAATGTTGACCTCGGCCTGGCCAGCCTACGGTTCGGTTGGCACTTCATCCACAGGTGAAACACTTGAGCTAATCGATGTTGGCTTGGGTATGGCTACGGATTTTAAGGGGAGGGATGTGCGAGGCAAAGCAGTCATCCTTCATTCCATAGCGACTAGCAGCACCGTGTTTAATTCTGTCCGAAGAATAGGTGCACTGGAACGCGCAGAAGAGCAGGGCGCGGCAGCAATATTTATCGTACTCGAATTGCCTGGAAATTTACAAACCGCTTTCTACGATGTGGGCACCTCAGTGCCAACTTTTTCAATTGGATCGGAAGATGGCGTACTACTACAACGCTTGCTCACTGATTCAGCCTTAACAGATTCAGTAGAAATACAGATAAAGATGGAAGTTGATTCCTTGGAAGGATTGAACACATCCAGCGTGCGCGGTGAAGTGTTGGCTGCCACACCTGATGCTGAAAAAATTGTGATCGTGGCCCATCGTGATGCGTACTTTGAGGGTGCTGCCGACAATGCGTCTGGTGTCGCTACGGCACTGGAGCTAATGCGTTACTTTGCTCAAATTCCGCAATCAGAGAGAAAACGTACCATTGAAATTATCGGCACACCCGGGCATCACAATATAGTCAGAACGGGATTCAGTTGGTTGTATGAAAATCGCGAATCGATTCTCGATAATGCAGTGCTGCTGATTAATGCAGAACATACTGCTCATGCACTCATAGATCGATTCGGTGATGAGCTCTGTACGACAAATTCAACTGGGCCCTTTTCCTGGCAAATAAATGGCTCAAACACGTTGGCAGAGATAACACTAAAGACCTTTGATGAATTTGGAATTCCACGGTGGGCAGAGACTGGTGGGCCGGTGGGGGAGATTAGAACTATTGCCGATCTTGTTCCTTCAATTGTTTTGATGCACGCAGGGGTTCTACTGCATACCAATATTGAAACAACGGAAGCGATTCCTGCGGCTAGTCTTGCGGCTACTACAAGAGCCTATGCAAAAATAATCGAACGGGTGAGCGGTATGGGCCTGTCTGAATTAACTCAGTAATATAGGAAGAAGCAATTTCTCCGCTCCTACTTGCACTCGATTGAATCAATGGATTAAAGTAATCTGATAGTTCTGACTCTCTAAGCCTTGGAGTAATTGCAACATGAATAAAAAAAAATTCGTACTGATTCTCTATTTCTCTTTCTTATGTTCCGTACCAGTTAATGCCCAGATGATGACCGAACAAGCAGCCGATGCGCTATTTGAGTCGCTGTCCAACTGGGGTCGTTGGGGCGAGAATGATCAAAAGGGGACGGTTAATCTTATCACGCCGGAAACGCGGGTGGCGGCAGCGCAACTCGTTCAGGCTGGCGTGTCGGTTTCTATGGCGCATGAAGTCCTAGATGAGCCAGCGGCAGATAATTTTAGTCCCTATGATCACCGCATGACTTCGATCGGCAGTAGTCCTGGACCTTGGTCTGGAGACTTTATAGGGGTTTCCTATCATGGCTATGCGCACTCGCACCTAGATGCATTATGTCATCGGTTTCAATTCGGAACTATGTATAACGGCTATTCAGAAGGCGAAGTAACCGATGCGGGCTGTGGTCAATTGGCGATTACTGCATTTCAGGAAGGTGTTTTTGGGCGTGGCATCGTCATGGATTTTCCGCGATTGCGTGGTGTGGACTGGCTGGAAAACGGCACAGCTATAACCTCGGATTGGCTTGAGGAATGGGAAGAGGCCAATGATATTAAAATTGGATCTGGCGATATCGTCTTGATTCGCACCGGCCGCTGGATGAGAAGAGCGGCGCTAGGTCCCTGGAATCTTGCGGCGGACTCGGCAGGATTACATGCCAGTTCGGTATCATGGTTTAAAGAAAGAGATGTGGCGCTAATAGGTAGCGATTCAGCGCTGGATGTAAAGCCTTCGCTAGTTGAAGGCTATGATTCGCCGGTGCATGCACTGGTTCTGGTGGCTTTGGGAATGCCCATTTTTGACAATCTTGATTTAGAGGCAGTGGCCGAAGAGGCGCAGCGTCAGGGGAGGGCTGAGTTTCTATTTACTACTGCTCCACTGCGTGTCAACGGTGGTACGGGATCACCATTGAATCCAATTGCAACGTTCTAAGAAAAGGGGTCAGAGTCAATAATTCAAACAGGCTTAGGCCTGTTTGTCCGCTCTAGCTTCGCTCCTTTGACTCTAAATTCGGCTAAGCCGAATTCCTCGGTCCTTTGGACTCGCGCTTTGCGCGCTCTGCACAGCTTCGCTCCTTTGACTCTAAATTCGGCTAAGCCGAATTCCTCGGTCCTTTGGACTCGCGCTTTGCGCGCTTTGCGCGCTCTGCGGAGCTTCGCTCCTTTCGAACCACCGACACGAGGATTAATCTGACTGGATCAGATTAGCACAGTTTTAGCTGGCCTTTAGGCTGAGCCCAGGATGGGCGAATGATTTTCAGTCCCCTGCTCCACCAACGTGAAGCAGGGGAAAAGTCTTAGGCGTTCCGCAGCTTAGCTTGCGCCGCTGCCAATCTGGCTATCGGCACGCGTGGTGGTGAACAGCTCACGTAGTCCAAGCCCGCACGGTGGCAGAAGTCAATTGAGGCAGGGTCGCCGGCGTGTTCTCCGCAGATACCCAGCTTAAGATCAGGTTTTGTGGCGCGACCGCGATCGACCGCGAAGTCGATGAGTTTGCCTACGCCGTTTTGGTCTAGGCTGGCGAAGGGGTTCTTGTTGTAGATTTCTTTGCTCTGGTACTCGTCATAGAACAGGCCCATGTCGTCGCGACTTAAGCCGAGTGCTGTCTGAGTCAGGTCATTGGTGCCGAAGCTAAAGAAGTCTGCTTCTTTGGCGATCTCGTCTGCGGTGATTGCCGCACGCGGAACTTCGATCATGGTGCCAACGATGTAGTTGATGCGAATCTTGTGCTTCTTCATTACTTCTTTGGCTACGCGATGCACAATTTTGAGCTGATCCGCGAGTTCTGCGCGGAAGCCCACCAGGGGAATCATGATCTCTGGCTTCACTTTGATCTTCTTTTTGCCCTTTAGAACTTGTGCAGTTGCCTCGAAGATTGCACGGCTCTGCATCTCGGTGATCTCAGGGTAGATAATGCCTAGGCGACAGCCACGGCAGCCAAGCATGGGGTTCTCTTCGTGCAGTGACTTGATGCGATCGATGACGTAATCGAAAGGCACACCTAGCTTCTCAGCTAGTTGGCGCCTAACGACGTCGTCGTGAGGAAGAAATTCATGCAGCGGCGGATCCAAAAGACGGATCGTCACTGGGCGACCATTCATGGCCTTGAAGATGCCAACGAAGTCTTTCTTCTGAATAGGCAGTAATTTCTTCAATGCTGTGCGACGTTGCACTTCGTCGGAGGCGAGAATCATCTGCCGCATATAGTCGATGCGGTCGCCTTCGAAGAACATGTGCTCGGTGCGACATAGCCCAATGCCTTCGGCACCGAAGGCCACGGCTTGTTTAGCCATAGTGGGCGTATCGGCATTGGTGCGAATATTCATGGTGCGGTGTTTGTCGGCCCACTTCATGACTGTCTGGAACAGTTCATAGGTGTAGCTCTTGGTAGGTTTCAGGCCGCCGTCTAGCACGCGCTTTACTTCAGAATCGGTGCTCTCGATCATGCCCTTGTAGATGGCACCGGTGCTGCCATCTATAGATAGGTAGTCGCCTTCACGCAGGACTACTTTGCCTGTGGTTAGGGTTTTCTTTTCGTAGTTGATGCTGATGCCGCTGGCTCCACAGACGCATACCTTGCCAAGTTGACGGGCAACGAGCGCTGCGTGAGAGGACACACCGCCACGGGAGGTCAAGATACCCTGTGAATGCAACATTCCCTTGAGGTCATCAGGGGAGGTCTCGGTGCGACACAGTACGACCTTATTTCCCTTGCGTGTTTCCATCTCCGCTTGAGCTGCTGTGAAAGCGATGCGCCCGGTTGCGCCACCAGGGCCTGCCGGCAGGCCAGATGCGATAACTGTCGCAGCCTTCAATGCCTTGGGATCGAAAACGGGTACCAGCAGCGAATCGATAGACTCGGCTGGGATCTTCAGAAGTGCTGTCTCAACATTCATCAGACGCTCTTTCTGCATCTCTACGGCGATTCTCACCGCAGCAAGACCAGTACGCTTGCCATTACGCGTTTGCAGAATGAACAGCTTGTTCTTCTCGATGGTGAATTCGAAGTCCTGCATGTCATTGAAGTGCTTTTCTAGCTTAGAGCGAACCTTCTCCAGATCTTTAAAGCTCTTGGGCATTTCCGTGGCAAGCTTACTAATAGCCTTTGGTGTGCGTAGACCTGCTACAACGTCTTCACCCTGCGCATTAATTAGATATTCGCCGTAGAACACTTTTTCGCCGTTGGCTGGGTCGCGAGTGAAGGCAACTCCTGTCGCGCTGTCGTCGCCAGCATTGCCGAATACCATTGCCTGAACATTCACAGCCGTGCCCCATTCGGCGGGGATGCCGTATTCCTGACGATAGAGGATGGCGCGCTCATTTTTCCAGGAGCCGAATACTGCGCTTATCGCGCCCCACAGCTGCTGCATAACATCTTGTGGGAATGCCCCCCGAGTGCGCTTACGGATTAGCGCCTTGTATTGGATGACTAGCGCTTGTAGGTCCTGGGTAGTCAGGTCATTGTCTGACTCTGCACCCACCTTGCGCTTCAATTTCTCCAGAAGTACATGGAAGGGGTCTTCTTCTTCTTCTGTGCGAGCGCTGACACCCATCACTACGCCGCCGTACATCTGAATGAAGCGACGGTAGCAGTCCCAAGCAAATTGGGGGTTCTTAGAAACATCGGCTAGGCCTTCGACGGTCTCGTCGTTCAGGCCTAGGTTGAGGATAGTGTCCATCATGCCCGGCATTGAATCACGAGCTCCGGAACGTACAGATACCAATAAAGGGTTCTTGCGACCACCGAATTTCTTGTCGAGCTGCTTCTCTACGCTCATTACGGAGTCGGCTACGCTTTGACGCAGGGCCGTAGGATAGCGTTGCTCATGATCATAGTAATAGGAGCAGACTTCGGTGCTTATGGTAAAGCCCGGAGGCACCGGTAGGCCGATAGAGGCCATTTCAGCTAGGTTGGCACCCTTGCCACCGAGTAGCTCACGCATGGTGGTATTGCCGTCAGTAGTCTTACCGAATGCGTAGACGAATTTCTTGCTCTTATTGGTTTTCTGAGCCTTGGCGGGTTTCTTAGTCTGGGTTTTGCTCATAGCGCGAAAAATACCTTGTTTCTTATGTAAAGCTATACCATTTCCCCCCACCTACGATAGGGAGGGATGTTCGTCGGGGCAGCCTAGGGCGGAACTGGCTACAGGACAGTTCCGGTAATGCTTTCAGTAAAAGCCAGCTGCTCGATTTATGCACAAATAAGATGGCAAATTGCCACTCTGTGCGGGTAGAAGAGGATAATGCACTTGCATGTCAAAATCCAGCGCTAGGACAGGGAGTAATCGAACGCTATTGCTCTCATTTGCAGATGTTCTGATCGAATCTCGAGATCAATTATTAGCTATGGCAGTTCCTTGGAGATGGCAGACAACTATGTCCCTCGTTTTAGCTTTACGCGCGAATCAAATGATCTTGCCTGGTTGCCGTTTTTGAGCGTAGGCGGCGATTCTAAACAACCGCAATCCAGTATTTCGGTATACAAGCAAAATAATTTTATGCAGTTGTATGCCCAACCTTAATCGATTGATGACTTTTATCGTCAATCATCAAGATTGGAGGGCCTTACTATATTGACGCTGATTTATAAGCCATTGGCATCAGCATGCCATTGAGCCTGCTTTTTAAATAATTAATTTGAGTGTTACTTCGTCAGAAAAAAACAGTAAGTTTTTGTATTCAGGACTCGTGGCGATCAGACAACTGGGGACTATTTTCTTGTGTCAGAAAGTTCCTGCAAATTGGGTTTTTTTCAACATGATTCGAAGGTAATCTGGCCTCTATTGACACGTCTCAATAAAAACCTCGATTTTAATTCTAGTTCCGAATTCTCTAAAGGTTAGCTTTTCCAGCTTCTAATCTTCGGGAAAAACATTCCCGCGCGTTTACGGTATTCCAAATATTCTTTCGAATGTCTGCTGTTCAATATAACTTCCTCTTCGCCTCTGGCGGACATGAAGTAGAAAATTACTAGGTACAGTAATGTCAGCCAGAGGAAGGCGGAATTAAATACGATAGTAGTTGAAGCCCATAACAGAATGTAGGAAACATAGAAAGGATGGCGAACCAGCGCAAATGGTCCGGTCGTAAGGAGGTCACCCACGTTTTTGCTAAATGCGAAGTCTAATTTTCTTGCGGTAAAGATTGTCCACCAAAATAGTGAGATTGAGACTAAAAGTGCTGCCAGCCAAATCCCAGATAAAGTTACTGCGCTTTGTGGTGTGCTATAGAACATGTATAAGCTTGTGACAATTTGGACCCCCACGACAGGATCATATAAACGAACCCAAGGCGTAATTTGCGTTCCCTGCGTGTTAAAAAATCGGAGTCGGGCCCACAGTAAACTCAAT
>CALSUH010000005.1 GCA_943789485.1 uncultured Pseudomonadales bacterium | reverse complement strand
AACAATTGGTCCGCCGCGTAAGTATGCGCATGGGTCATCTTATTAAATAGTGAAGACTTACCAGCATTGGTGTAGCCAACCAGAGATACCGTTGCCACCTCCGAACGACGCCTAGAGCGACGCCCCTGGTCGCGTTGCCCACGCACTTTCTCCAGACCTTTATTAATGGCATTGATGCGGTGCCCAATCATGCGTTGATCGAGTTCCAGCTGTTTCTCACCCGCACCGCGCATGCCGATACCACCCTTCTGTCTATCTAAATGAGTCCACCCGCGTTTCAAACGCGTGCTGAGGTGTTGCAACTGCGCCAACTCTACCTGCAGCTTTCCTTCGTGGCTGCGCGCGCGTTGCGCGAATATATCCAGAATCAACCCGGTGCGATCGAGTACGCGGCACTTAAGTTCCGCTTCTAAGTTCCGTTCTTGACTGGGAGAGAGTGTGTGATTGAACAGAACAAGTCCTGCTTTATGGGCAAGAACGGCGGCTTGAATCTCTTCAAGCTTGCCGGATCCTATAAAAAGGTTTGGTGAGGGTGCCTTTCTGGAGCCTGTGATGAATTCCACCGGCTGGACGCCAGCGGAGATTGCCAATTCTTCAAATTCGGCTGAGTCTTCTCGTTCTCTCTCTGAATCTATAATGAGATGAACAAGGATAGAGACTTCGCCGGCATCGGGCCTGTCAAAAAACAATCAATTACCTCATTGAGGAATGCTAAAGCGCGTTACCCGGTTCGCCAGCGTCATCTTCGGTTACTTCAACTACTTCGACTGGGCTCTGCATCGGCACTTTTACATTGCGCGCGGGGACGACTGTTGAGATTGCATGCTTGTAGACCATCTGGCTTACAGCGTTCTTCAACAAAATCACAAATTGGTCAAATGACTCGATCTGGCCTTGCAGCTTAATTCCACTAACCAAGTAGATGGACACCGGAATACGCTCCTTGCGAAGCACGTTTAAAAATGGATCTTGTAATGTATGTCCTTTAGACATTCTTTATTCCCCTTACAATCGAAACCTACAAAGCCGGGACTCTCCCATCTCGATAGCGAGAACTCGATGGAGAGGACGGTTCTAAGATCTGCGGACTTCCTATAAAAAAGTATCAATCTCTAAATCTTGCATACCACCTATATAGAGATGGTATCCATGTATTTCAAGACATGTTGTACTGATTGATGCGATGAATTACTCAAACTTTGCAGGTTTGGCCAACTACGCAGCCAAGTGTGCTGCCTTTTGGCGAGTTGTCTGGTGGCAATGATACCCGTTTCAACCATACCATCATAGTCAATTTCGCCGTCCAGATGCTGCCAAACCTGCCTGTATCCCACTGATTTTATTGATGGAAGTTGGTTGCTGAGGTCCCCTCGCGAACGTAAAGCCCGCACCTCGTCGATCAAGCCCTCATTAAGCATCTGCCGGAACCGCGTCTCTATTTGATTATGTAATACGCCGCGATCTTCTGGTTGGATTCCGAAAAAATGTAAATTATAAGGAAGTTTTGCTTCCTGCCTCGCGTGCATTTCAGCATGAAGGCTAGTCATTGTCTTGCCTGAGACCCTATATACCTCCAAAGCTCGTTGAATTCTCTGCGGATCGTTCGGATGAATTCTAGCTGCTGAATCCGGGTCGACCGCCGCCAACTGCTGGTGCACTGCCCCCCAGCCCTGTTCTTGGGCTAACTTTTCGATCTCACTGCGGATCTCGGGATTGGCATGAGGCATATCAGCAAGACCATCTCTTAAGACGCGGAAATACAGCATCGTGCCACCAACAAGCAGGGGGGTATCGCCAAGGTCTAGTATCTCGTCAATTTCCCTAAAAGCATCTGTTCTGAACCGCGATGCCGAATACGGCACGGCTGGATCGATGAAATCGATCAATCGATGGGGCGCTATATCCAACACTCCCTTGTCCGGCTTAGCTGTGCCGATATCCATCTGTTGATAGATCTGGGCCGAATCCACGCTGACAATCTGAAACGGATGCTGACGCACCAAGTCGACAGCAAGGGAGGTCTTACCCGATGCGGTCGGGCCCATCAGACAAATCACATTGGGTTTAGAAGAGGAAGAATTCATAGGAAGAGATTGTACGCGACTAGGGAGGAAGTGCGTTCTCGATTTTACTGCCCACGGAGAAAGAGTTTATCCAGCTCATTCAGGCTCTGATACACCCAAGTTGGTCTGCCGTGATTGCACTGACCACTGCGCTCGGTGGCTTCCATGTCGCGAAGCAGCGCGTTCATCTCAGGGGTCGTTAGATGGCGATTAGCGCGAACCGAACCATGGCATGCCATGGTGGAGAGCAGTTCATCCTGATGCGCTTGAATGCGATCGCTGCTGCCGTATTCGAGAACATCGGACAGCACATCGCGCACCAGTTGTTCGATATTGGCGTTACGCAATATCGAGGGAACCTGTCTGACTACTATCGATTCCGCAGCGACTCTCTCAAGTTCGATACCAATAGTGAGTAAAGCTTGTTGTTCAGTCTCCGCGCAGTCGGCCTCGCCCTGACTCACCGCGATAGACAAAGGAACGAGTAAGGGTTGCATCTTCAACTCTTCATTCTGGCAAGCTGTCTTCATGCGCTCGTAGGTGATGCGCTCGTGCGCCGCATGCATGTCCACCGTGATCAGCCCTTCCTTATTCTGCGCGAGAATATAAATTCCATGCAGTTGTGCTATGGCGTACCCCAGCGGTGGCACTTCTGCATCGTCTGCAGTGAGCTTCGCGAAATTTTCCAACTGACTCTGTATCGTGCCGGCATCAGGTTGCCCCGTGTTCGGCCTGTAGGAATAACTAGTCGAAGCCGGTTCTCCAAGTGACAGATTACTCTGATCACTGAAGTTTCCAGCCGTATAGTTTGAGCCTGGACCGGCTGCAAAATCTCCTCCAACACTGCCGCTATGCATAGCAGCGAACGGATCACTGCCCTGCCCGTAGTTCTGTCCATAGTTCTGTGCGTTATCTGCGAGCCGATCGGACGGCCTAAGTTCTGCTAACGCCTTGTGCAATGAACTGAACAGAAAGTCATGCACGAGGCGGCTGTCGCGAAAACGCACCTCATGCTTCGTTGGATGCACATTCACATCAACAGCAGATGGCGCTAATTCCAGGTACAACACATAGGCAGGATGGCGCCCATGAAACAACACGTCGCGATAGGCCTGCTTCACGGCGTGTGTCACTAGCTTGTCGCGAATGATGCGACCGTTCACATAGAAATATTGCAAGTCTGCCTGGGAGCGCGAAAAGGTCGGCAGGCTTACCCAACCCCAGAGACGCAGACCCTGGCCTTCCATTTCTACGAACACAGAACTCTCAACAAAGGCAGGACCGCACACCAGAGCGACGCGTCGCTGTTTTTCCTGATCGGATTTTGCTGGAAGCAGTTTGCGAATCACGCGCTGATTGTGAGTAAGTGAGAACTGCACATCGAAGCGACTCAGCGCAATACGTTTTAGAATCTCATCGATTCGCGAGAATTCCGTCTTCTCTGTTTTCAGAAATTTCTTGCGCGCCGGCGTGTTGAAAAATAAGTCTCGCACCTGGACCGTGGTTCCGCGAGAGTGTGCGGCGGGCGAGAGCATGACATCCATCTCCTGCCCCTCGGCGACGACCTTCCAGCCGCTATTGTCGCCGCTAGCTGCGGCCACATCGGCGTCTGCCCTTGAGGTCATAGTCAGGCGTGAGACCGAGCTGATACTGGCTAGCGCCTCGCCACGAAAGCCCAGACTGGCGATATTTTCTAGGTCTTCGAGGTCGGTGATTTTACTAGTGGCGTGCCGGCTAAGCGCCAACTCTAAGTCCTGCTTATGAATGCCTAGCCCGTCATCCTTGATCTTGATTTGTTTCGTACCGCCCTGCTCGACTTCGATCTCTAGCCGACTGGCGCCGGCATCCAGAGAGTTCTCCATCAACTCCTTAACGACCGAGGCCGGACGCTCGACAACCTCCCCCGCAGCAATCTGATTCGCGAGGCGTTGACTGAGAAGATTAATCCGTGACATTGGCAAGTAGCAGCGCAAGAGAATAGGGTTAGCATTGTAGCACCAACCACGAGCAAAACTATGGGAACCAGCAAGAGAAGAAGCTAACTAAAATAGAGCTAGGATGCCGGTATTTTTAGAATCTGCCCGACCATGATGCGATCGTTAGTGATGTTGTTTACCTGGCGCAAACTGCCCAGACTAACTTGATACCGCTGCGCGATTTCGGAGAGCGTTTCCCCGCGACGAATCGTGTGCTCTTCCGGCTCCCCTGCGCCGACTCCCGGAATAGTAAGTTCCTGACCTACGTGAATCGTGTTCGAGGAGAGGCTATTCACCGATTTCAATTTCGCCAGACTAACGTTGTAGCGCTGCGCGATTACCGACAGGCTATCGCCGCGCTTTACCCTATAAGTGCCAGGCATGGGCACGATGCCGCTTGCCTTCTGCCAGGCGACAAGAGACCCTTCCGGCGGTGCCTCATAGAAATAATTCATTACGCCCTGCGCTATGCCGCGTGCGAGCTTCTGCTGGAAGGCAGACGTGTTAAGCCTTCTGGCTTCATCAGGGTTCGTGAGATAACCAGTTTCAATAAGCATCGAAGGTATGTCCGGCGACTTCAACACTTCCAACGATGCCTGCTGCACCTTGTCGCGGCGCAGACGTGTTATGCCATCTAAGGATTCCAAAACACGAGTACCGGCGATCAGACTCTGCTCCATGCTCCATGCCATCTGCAGTGAGACAAGCGTAAGTGCGACATCGTCATCCCAGGAACTAAGGTTAAGATCACCGCCAACACCGCCTAGCAGGTCGGCGTTATTTTCCTTCTGCGCGACACGTCGAGAATTTTCGCGGTCGGCTCTATCACCCGACAATGCATAGATAGTCAGGCCGTTGGCACGGCTGGTGCGATACCAATCGGTATGCACAGCGACGAAGAGATCGGCACGCTGCTCGCGGGCGATTTCAGAACGGCGCTGTAGTTCAACATAGTAGTCGCCGTCACGAATCATAATCGGCGTGTAACCTGGCATCCTTTCAAGTTGGTCGAATAAAGCGCGCGCTATTTTTAGCGTGATGTTCTTCTCTCTTAACTTGCCATCAAAGCCAATACCGCCGGGATCTTCGCCACCGTGTCCGGCCGAGATCGCAACAATGATATTGCGACGCTCATTGCTACGCGGCGCACTAGAAGAATTCGAGGATACGGGGTTAGTGTTTTCCGGCGCGTCAGCAGATGTCGACTCGTCATACAGATCAACAACCAGACGGTCGCCTTGTTCGCTATTTGGTGCGAGGGTAAAACTACGCGGCTCAACCTCGGTAACAAGATCAATTACCATACGCAGCGTGTCGCCATCGCGAATCGCACTGCGCATGCCACTGACCGGGCTCTCATTGAAGTCCAGGCGGGACAGATCGCCACCAAAAGACGAACCTTCTATATCGATAACCACACGGGCGGGGTTGGAGAGTGTGAAGAGCTTGTATTCCATCTCGCCAGACAGATCGAATACCAGGCGAGTATGGTCCGGTGCACGCCACACTCTAACCTCTTCCACACTAGCCGCAGACACAGCAAAGCTGGCCAGCAGGATACAAACTGCTAGAGCCAGGGTAAGACAGCGACTGCTATCCCTAATACTGCTTAGAGTGTGTTGTGATTTCATGACAAATTCTTAAGACCTACTCCACGTTGTCTAATACAACGGCCTCAGGGCCATAATCTTTTGGCAATTATGGCGCCTTTCTCCGTAAGAGTTTGACAAGTAAGGCACCGACCCGTTCCCTGATCGGCAATATCGATCACCAAATCCGCGCCAGGAAGCCATTTCGCGCCCTTCTCGGCCCATTCCACGAGACAGAGATTAGACTCGGCGAAATACTCATCAGTACCGAGATAGGCCACTTCTTCGGGGTCCGCCAGTCGATAGAGATCGAAGTGATAGATGTTACAAAGCTCAAATTCATAGGGCTCTACCAAGGTATAAGTAGGGCTCTTCACTGCACCGGTATAACCAAAGGCGCGCATGAATCCGCGGCTAAGGGTTGTCTTACCAGCACCAAGGTCGCCTTGGAGATAGATCATGCCGCCTAAATGGGGGATACCCATCCCTTCAAAGACTGCATCACCCGCCCTGCTTTCCTGAAATGTCGCGGCAGCTAGTTCAGCACCAAACTCAAGAGTGGCTGCTTCATCTGATAAATTTATTTGGTTCACTGGACACATAGCTACAAGTATAAAGCAGAAAGGCTTATTGGCGGGAGTTGCTGTAGCTATTAGAATAAATTTTTAACGAATAGAGATAAATGGGTTCAGAGCAAATATACGTTATCGTAGATTTATCCTGAACGCATTTATTTACTTCCCAACTGAATACAAAAAAAGCCAGGGCACCCACATGCCCTGGCTTTTCCTGCGACAGGACTGAATGCCAACATCAGTCTGTCGATTAGCAACGCTTTTAGCCGCCGGGGGTAAAATCGATAGACACGAAGAACTGACGATAGAAGTTATTGATCAATCTAGACTCAAAGCCTCCTATCTGTCCAGTCAACGTAGGCTTGTAATCTAAGAGATTGTTCACTCCAGCAGACAGGGTAACTGCGCTGTTGAAGAAATCTTCCATGAAATACGAGTAGCGCACATCGATGATAGGGTCCTCATCAATTTCACTGGGGGGCACAAACTGTCCATCAAATTGGTACAAGTCAACTATCTGGGCGTCATGATCAACAGCACTGAACCAGCTTACCGACATTGACGCACTGTGATTGTTTCGGAACCAATTGTTTTGCCACGCCATTTTTATTTTCGGAATTGGAGGGGCGATATTAGTTCGCGCGTTCTGTTTTCCGAGAACATCTACAGGATTACCTTTCTTGTCTGTAAAGAGATAATCTGTATAGACCGTGGCATTGAGACGTGTGTTGAATGTTCCCCAATCGCTTGGAGTAAAGGAGTATTCCGCTTTCATGTCGAACAAGCTGACATCAAATTGTGCTACGTTGGCTGACTGAATCAGCACAAGTGCCACACGGCCATCAGGGTCGCGGAAGATATTCCCGCCGGCACCACCAACAGGCTGAGCAGCTAACCAAGCATCAGCTGTCTGTCGAGAAGCTGAGCCGGGAGTGGAGTCATAGGTCCCTTCAGTCAGGCCAGTATCCCGAAGCATAGCAGCGAACTGGTTCCGAGTTACGTCATCCTCAGTTAGAGTACGAATTCGGTCAGTATATTCAATTTCCTGATAGTCCATGGACAACTCAAAGCCTTCAAGCTTGCCCTCTGCCTGCCAAGTGAATCCAACATTAAGAATCTCTGCCTGTTCTGGGCCCAGATTTGGATTGCCCGATTGACATTTCAATCCGCCAAGCAGCAGTTGCCCGCTGAAGTCGTCACTACCGCTGTACATATCACCGCAGTTTTCGTTGGTAGTAGCCGCTCGGGTCTGGAATGAGGTCGGTGCCAAGAAGCTTTCGCCCCAGGACGCTCTTAGTGCTAATCCAGGAATTATTTCATACCGCGCGGAAAGCTTGGGTGTAGTGGTCGACAGACCTTGGTCAGTAAATTGCTCACTTCGTACCGCAGCCTTGATGGCCAGATTATCTAAGATAGGAACTTCGATCTCAGCAAACACTGAGCGGACTGCAGAGTTAAATACTTCGTCGCCTGCTATAGGCTCGCCATTCACTCCCCAGATGAAATTTTCTCCTGCAGCTTCGAATGGCTCTTGAAAAGTGCGCTCTTCCAAGTCACGCCATTGAAAGCCAAAGGCCATTTGCACAGCACCGGCCGGCACATCAAATACTTCGCCCGTGAGCATAGTTTCAAAAACATCCAGAGCTTTACGTGAATTTTCCTGGTTTGGATTTCGGTACTGCATCCAGTTATTTAGTTCTTTGGTGTTTTCAAATCCCTGCTCATAAAATGGAGATCGAGGGTCTCGAGAGCCGAAGGGATTAAACCACTGATCACCGGTGACGCCACCTTCCCCACGAAGAGCTAGCTGCAGGCGGGATGCGTAGACACCTGAGACATCGCGTTTATTGGAGCTTTCTTGCTTGGTGTAGTAGGTATAACCAGACCAACTAGTGTTGCCGAGGTCATAATCTGCAGACAGCTTTATGCGATTGGTTTGATAGAGCCCCTCGAACAGACGAGATGTGTCGTCAGTAATGCCATCAGCCAAGTACTCTGCCAGGGGATGAGTATAAATTCTCCACAAGTCAGGGGCCACGTCAAACCCATAAGGGTTGGCAGGGTGCTCCTCTGGGATCACTAGCATTGATCGGTTATTGGCCGGATTAGGCGAAGCATAGGTGCTTCTGTCTCGGTTAACACGCGCGTGGTTATTCATCATGAAGCCAAAAGTCAACCAGTCGGCAGCTTCCCATTGAAGGTTGTTATATACGTTATATTCTTGTTGGTGCAGAACCACTTCATTCTGTGCGCTGTACTCAAAAGTACAGAAGTTACCACTGTGTATGGTTCCAGATGGCAGGGGAGAGGGGCCGTAGCCATGGGTTGGCGTGCCTTGGTTAAACGTTCCGCATGAAGGGTCTAGCAAGCGCGGACCCGTCAGTGTAGCTCCGCTCTTTCCTCTTAATGGAAGGGTGCTAAGGTCGTCAGGAACCCCCTCAAGCTGCTTAAATGATCCAGGGTTTCCGGAACTGGAGGTGCCTCGGGATACATTGTGTTCGCGTCCGCGCTCGTACCACATAAGGGGTGTACGCTGATAGGTTTCGGCGGATCCGACATAACTGATACCGTTGTCCCATGACTTACCCCATAGCGCGGAGACACGCATTTCTTCCATCTTTCCATCTTCAGGCCTCTGATAAAAAGTACGGAATTTAGCTCCGTCGTATTCCTTGATGGGAATCAGGTTGACCACGCCGGCCACCGCGTCGGATCCATACAGCGCGGAACCACCATCCAGCACCATTTCCATCCGTTCCATCGCGATGTCTGGGAAGGCGGTATTCAAGCGCGAATCGATTGTACGTACACCATCTACCAATGTCAGAGTGGAGTTTTCACCCAGACCACGTAGGTTAAAACTGGCCCCTAGAGCGGTTTGTGGGCCGTCCTGGCTACCAAGCACAACGTTGATAACATCAACGTTCTGAACATAGCTCAGCTCGCGTATGTATTCCGACATATTCGGCGTGCCTGATGCTAGCAGGTCGGCACCAGTGACTGTATCTGCAGCGGTATCCTGCGAGAACGCACTATTCCTAATGTAGGAGCCTGTTACGACAATTTCTTCAACCTCTTCATCTTGGGCTTGGGCTATTACCGGCGCTACGAGTGAAGACATGAGAGCCGTGTGAATTAGATATGAAAGCTTCTTACGTCGAAATTTATTGGGCATTTATCCTCTCCTTGGCTGCACGTTCGAGGCATACAATCCGTCCTCAAGTGCTGCTCGTAATTTTAATAAGTACTCCCTGAGTAAGTTTCACTGCATCTCGTGACAACAATATTCAGCGAGCAGCATGATCCCTTAAGCAATAAATTAGCATATAGTTATATAACATTGTAGTGTTATATAAGGTTTATAAGCTTTATAAGTTATGGCTTGGGCTTATGAAATATATACGCACCGAAGATAGCGCGCTTATGGCAGGTACTGCGCAATGCCCGCAGATAGGGCCCTCGCGTTCGCGGTGCATGCAGTAATTCAAATCGGTGGTAAGGGGACCCGGCACAATGGTGTATAAGCACACATCCCACCGGTTACAAATTATTACAAACTAAAAAGATATCCAGTATCGACTGACAACTATGGCTTGGGCTTATGAAATATATACGCACCGAAGATAGCGCGCTTATGGCAGGGACTGCGCAATGCCCGCAGGCAGGACCCTCGCGCTCGCGGTGCATGCAGTAATTCAAATCGGTGGTAAGGGGACCCGGCACAATGGTGTATAAGCACACATCCCACCGGTTACAAATTATTACAAACTAGAGAGATATCCAGTATCGACTGACAACTATCCATATCTTCGCCACGCATCTTTGCGCCCGGAGAAATCTAATTTTTTTAGAACTAACTTATCAATGCCATTTACTGTAGTTATTATTTCATTGTGTAACACGAACACGCTGGTAAGCGTTGCTCCAACAGCACTGATCTAGGCCATCGCTATCAGAGGAATTCCAATTATCCAACCGGGCGCGAATCATATACTCACCAGGTTCAGTGAAGGTGGCCATAACCCTCGCCGGGCCCGTGCCAGCAGGTATTGAAACTCTAGATGCAGCTGCCGGTATCATTCCGCGGGTTGATCGAGCTGGAGTTGTAATGAAAGGCGTAGAAGCATGTTCAGTAAAACTCACTTCACCAGGACCCTGATGCTTATACCATATGACGCGGGAATCAAGGGGCTTGGCAAAGAGAGGATTTGAAGGATCACGCACGGACGGATCTTCGGTCTCAACCTCCAAAGTAAGCGGGACGCCGACGGAAATTGTTCTAGTATTAACCGCTACGACACCTTCAGGGCCAGATCCACGACTTTCATTTTCAAACCAAATAAATGGTTGAACACTGCCCTGTGGCCGTGGATTTCTATCAAGTTCATAGGCACTCGACCCGCGCTCGCCAGGCACTTTAAGCTCTTCTAAATTATCGGTTTTGATGTGCCACCAAACAGACTCATCCTTCATTGATGCTGGAATAGTGACCCCAAAGACTCCTGGATGTCGGCCTGAAAAATAAATGTCAGGCTGCATCCCGTCCAACTGAGCTGGTTCAATGCGATTGTTCGCACCCAATGGGACAATTACATCTTCAGCGTTTCTGTTGTGGTACCCAAACGAGACAGTGACAGTGCCGTCCTCGTTAGCATACCAACCTTCCATAAAAGGAATTATTGGTATGCCTGCCGGGGAGGGCGGACGTAAAGGCCTTACTGTTTGCTGTGCATTAGCAGAAACTACCATTACAACATTTACTAATAACGTCAAAGCTACACTTGCCACAACTGGTCTAACACTTCTCATGAATATCAGTCTCCAATATTATTAGATCTATAGCGGGAGTTGTATTGTGTAACTTACTAATCTCCAGATGGTAGCTGGGACTGCTTGTTACTTTCTCGCGCTTCAGCAAGTTCCTGATAAGTTTCATCATCAAGATGACTTATGGCTATCCAGGAATGAGACATCTCGTCTGCTGTACGTTGGCCCCAGCCTACCCACTGCCTAGGGTCAGGGTTGTTGGGGTTATTGGTCGTATTATCATACCACTGCTTGGTTATGAGGACGGCTCCTGTTGGCAATAGTGGAGCTGTATCTGGCTCATACAGATGACTGTGATGCCAAGTGGCACTCCAATTGGATATCATACTGACCAATTCAGTGCGGCCGGTCTCTGGATAGAAAATCTCCAATGAAGCAGCATTCATGCGCAGATGCCCATGGGGTTGGTAACTGTCGATGCGAACCGGGTGATCAAAGGAGTGGAAGCCCTGAGTCATAGCCGATCCATGAGGCGGGATAAATAGATCGCCCTGGTCTAACTGGTAGGATGCTAGGTCCTGAGTAATTTTGGCTTGATACCCTTTCGGATGAAGCCAAATACCCAACTCCACTACGTTGTCCTTAACCACTGCGTTTGGTGCAGTCCCGCCCAAGCCGCCGGGATACATATGGATGTCCCATTGAATCGTGCTGTCTTCAAAAGCTGTACGGCAAACACCTTCCGGTACGACTTCGCCCCACTTACCCATGGCATATTCAGTAACGGGCTTTCTATCGACACTGCCGTCCTCTTTTACCTCTGCGAAATACGTGTTGGCGTGATGGACTACTGTCTTCGCAACGCCGCGAGGCTTGACCTGAAGAGCCTTGATGCAACGGTCTTCGGTGATACCACTTTCAATAAAATGCTTGTCCCACAGGTCGTTGCCATTAGCAGGTACATCGATCGGATTAGATGCAACCACGATATCTGGCTGGCCGAATTGAGCGGAGAAATTCCAATCATCAATAGCTCGCAGTTTTGGTGGGGCAGGCAGTTCTTCAAGATTTCCCAAGGGAGAGCCCTGATTAACCCAAGCCACAACGGTATCGATATCTTCCTCAGAAAGGCGCCAATCTGCCTGAAGGTTTTGATTGCCGATATCATGGTCATAGGCGTAAGGGGGCATTTCTCGATTTGCCACCTTCATCTGGATCAAGGGAGCCCAAGGACGCACTTGCTCATAGCTACTCAGTTCCATAGGCCCAATGCCACCTTCACGGTGACAGACCACGCAATTCTCATTAATAATACTGGCTACGTGGCCTGAGTAAGTCACTGATTCTTCACTATTTGCTGTGTTAGCAGCAATCAGCGTTTGTGCCTGAAACCCAAAAAAAGTAACAACCGCAATGCCAGCTCCAAGATGTGGCAACTTGTTCAATTTCTGCAAAATACTCATTAGCCTCTCCTAATTATTTGGGCAAGTTAAAAAGCTACAAAACTGAGAGACGCCACTTCTCAGTTGGTCAGTTTCATCGAGGCGAAACCGGTTTCACGGTGGCTGGCCACGTATTTTCCTTCGAGATTGCTACTGCGCAGCCAACATGGCCCTGCTGAGAAATCACTGAGCCAGCATCTGGCCGATAATCATTGGTGAGCTATACCGCGCCATAGTTTGTCTATGCAAATTTAGACAGGGGGACAATCCAAGACGCTATAACATATATAACTTATTAACTTTAATGTTTCTGAGTATATTTGTCCAACGGCTTTTCTCGGCAATAGAGCGATCTTTTAAGCGCTAGCTGAGGTGCAGTCAGCCACTTTTTAGGCTTGGCTGATCAGGTGACCTTGCTGGTCTCTTTAGCGAGATCTGCCGCATGCTGCAGATGGGTCAGCCGGCCGAGCTGTTGTAATGACGTCAAGTGTGAATAAATCAGGGGCAGTAATCCCCTTTCGCGCAGTTCCTGAAATTCATCATTACTAAGTTTTTCAAGCGCCTCCTCATCTATCATATACATTCCCTCCACTTCATATTTTGGGGAGCTCTGTGTATGTTGCAATTTAAGTGGGCGCGAGGTGAACAGTCGTTTTTCGGCCAGGTAGCGGCATAGTGCAATAGACTGCAAAGATTGCTGAGTTACTCTAACCACACGATCAATACGCTTATTTAAGTAGTCTGTCGGCAGACCATCGCTCCGGTACAAGGGTTCGCCGACGGTTTCACTCAGCAGCGGACTCTGTTCATCGATGGATATATCTGCCTCGTTGCTGTCAGGATCCAGTCGACTCACGGATAGTGGAGCAAGGGTGAAACTTGCTGGTATGAAAACCGGCTGCCATTCGAGTGTCTGGCAATAGAGATTAACGCCCTTGCTCAAACCCATCATAGCGCCCGGCACAAAATCTCCGGTCTTCTTGTTTCTGATAAAAACCAGCGGGAACTCCGTAGCCAACTCATAGAACTCTTGGAACACCACTGGAACAAAATTCTCGGCCTTATGACTTGTGAAATCTTTTGGCTCGCTCAAGCAAAGCTTGCCGTGTTTCTCGAAATTAAGAAGAACCGGTTCAGACATGTTAGTAATCAGCCTTTTGTGTTTGATCTACGGCCCACTTGAAACTTCTTCACGCGCTCAGTAACCGTTGGGTTTTTGTTCAAGCCTGAAAAAAGATGCGACTGAAAGCCTACCTTTAGAAGCATCACTATCGAGGCTGCCTGGCGACGAGAGCATGGCGCAATGTAGCAAATTTGAAGGGTATAGTACCAGTCGATTCATTCTGGCCTTCACCATCAGCTCCTGTTTGAACAGGATTGTGTCGCCACTCAGGTAGCCTAAGTGCTCGGCTGGGTGGCTCCGCACGTTTTCAATCATCTCATCCATAACACCGCGATCATAACGCCTTATCTTGACTAAGCTACGTGGACGATAACGATAAATTGCCGTGCCTCCATGTGGCTCACCACAGAGATAATGCACGGCTGCATATTGATCATCACTAAACGCATCGACGTGAGGCATCCTTTGGGCTGCACTCAATTGCGTCGGCTGGAGAGTAGTCAATGAAATCATGCTGCGATGGACTACAGGGTTGTGGAAACCGTATACCAGTTCTATGACCTTACCCATGGCCTCATCATAAGAGCTTGGCAGACGATCACGAATTCCCGGGTAGGCTGTGCCGTCATCACCAACATTACCGAAGTAGGCTTTTTCCCGCGCATACTCGACTAATACCTCTGGATTCGCTAAAAAATTATCGACGACATACACCGAAATAGCAGGATCCGTATGCTGAATTTTCTCGACGTACATTGCTTGATTAAGTATAAACTCTAGCATGGTTAGCGGTACTTACTTATTGCCTGCACTTAGAATGATATTCTCCGCTTTGAGCGAGCCGCCCAAATATTCTATAAACTTCTAAAACTTATAAAACTTATTAGATTGAATAATGTAAGCTCCAGAATGTCAACTCAGAAGTATCATTGCGGGCTTGGGCGGTGACGGCAGCATGAGGGCAAGTCTTTATTAAAATTGGTGTATTCAACGAATGAATGCAGTATTTCATCGCCAATATACCAAATAGCAGCTGACAGAAAAGAAAGGGATTTCCGTGGAAAGTAACAATATCAGACACATAATAATCGTTGGAGGCGGCACGTCGGGCTGGATGTCAGCCGCTGCCCTGAGCCGCATCGTCGGTACCCAAGATTGCAAGGTCACTTTAGTCGAATCCGAACAGGTAAGTACGGTAGGCGTCGGTGAAGCGACGATTCCACCCATTGTAGAGTTCAATAACCTGCTTGGTATCAATGCCGACGAAATGCTAAGTGCGACACAAGGCACCTTCAAGCTCGGTATTGAATTCATAAACTGGGGCAGAATAGGTGACGCCTACATGCACCCTTTCGGAGTCTTTGGGCGCACCATTATGAATGTCAGTTTCTGGCACTATTGGAAAAAGGCCTATGAACTTGGCCTTTCGCCTCCACTGGATGCTTACTCACTGAATTGGCTTGCGGCAAAGCAGAACCGATTTTTACGTAGTGGTAATGTCCCCAACTCGCCACTATCCAAGGTGCATCACGCCTATCACTTTGACGCCAGTCTTTATGCGCGTTTTCTCCGCGAGTTCAGCACTGGCCTTGGTGTAAATCGAATTGAAGGGCTCGTAGAACAAGTAATTCAGGATCCGCAGTCAGGCTTCATCAAAGGCATCAAGCTTCAGGGCGGCACTATTGTCAATGGGGACTTCTTCATAGACTGCACAGGGTTTCGGGGTTTACTGATAGAGCAGTGCCTAGAAACTGGCTATGAGGATTGGAGTCACTACTTGCCCTGCAACAGTGCCCAGGCCGTAGCAACGACAGCGCTAAGCCAGAAGCAGCCTTATACCAAGTCTATTGCGCACTCCATCGGCTGGCAATGGCAAATTCCTCTGCAGCGCAGAACAGGCAACGGCATTGTCTACAGCACCGAATTTGCCAGTGACGAGCAGGCGCAGGAGATGCTATTGGCGAACTTGCCCAGTACAGCGCTTGCGGAACCTAGGCAGCTTCGTTTTGTGACAGGAAAGCGCAAGAAGAGTTGGAATAAAAACTGCCTCGCTGTTGGTCTTTCCAGTGGCTTTATGGAGCCGCTTGAATCAACTAGTATTCATCTCATCCAATCAACAATCATGAGATTCCTTTCCCTGTATCCACGCCGCGACAATTTTGATATTGAAATGAATCGCTTTAATCATGACGTCGATCGGGAATTCCGGACAGTCCGCGACTTCCTCATTCTGCATTACAAGGCGACAGAGCGTGATGACTCTGAGTTCTGGAACTATTGTCGCAACATGGAGATTCCCGATTCCTTGCAGGCAAAACTGGATCTATATCAATCAAGCTCCTGGCTTGAGAGAGAGAAACAAGAGTTATTTGGTGTCGACAGTTGGTTGGCAGTACTTAATGGCCAGCACGTTAGCGCCGAAAGCTATAGCCCCCTGGTTGATAATTTGCCTAAGGACAAGCTTGAAAGCATACTGCGAGAAACTCGCGAAGTTATCGCGCAATGCACGACAGTCATGCCATCTCACGAAGATTTTATACGCAAGCATTGTGCCGACCCGACTCTGCATCAGTGATGCATAACTAAGTAAATCAGATGCCTCTAGTAATTTGTTTCGATTAACTTCATTAAGGGGGGCAAAATAGGTTTTCTGCTTAATACAAGGTAGTAGTTTGCTTAGTCGCAAAAAGCTAAGGCAGCTACCATTTTTTATGCAAGGATTGCGATATATTTATTGTTGACTAGTTGCGAGGCAATGTACCGAGTTGACTGTTGTTTTGCCCGGTGAACTCGAAGCCACGTTTTGGCCAGGAACGAATTAATTTTGAACGCTTCTTCCAAGCCCTTATAGCTTTATCCTTGTCTTTGCTCAAGACGGCTTTAGCAAAGCTAATCCTGCTGGCGTGATTGGATTCCATAATTTTTCTATTTCCCTCACGAGGGCCGGAGATGCTACTCAAAACGACTTGGTTCCAGAGGATTCCGAGAAATAGTTCCAGCAGGATATTGTTTGACATTCGGGCAAGCAAAGCCATTAAATACATTGACCCATTGAACGAATATTCATGAGGCAGCTGGGAATTATCGCTAGAGTCCTGCCCCCCCTGAGCAAACAATCTAAGTTTCTTTATCAGATCCTCGTCTTTGCATTTTACCGCGGCTTCAAGAACTTGGATCACCATCGGGTCGGCTACATCCATAAATGTAGCGTTACTGATCAAAGCTTTGGAAGATAAAAACTGGCTAGCTGACTTCATGGCAGTTTCTATAGTGGGCCGGCGCGTGAAATAGCCTCCTCCTTTGCCTGGCTTAATCGTCAGCAGTTCCTCGTATTCCAGCATGCGCGCGGCCTGCCGTAATGTGGGCAGACTGACGCCAAATTCAGAAGCGATGTCTGCTTCCGAACCCACATACGCCTCTTCTTTCATGGACAGAATTCGTTCACGCAAGATAGTTGCGACACGATCAGCTGTCGAGCTTGATTTTACTAATGATTCTCTATTAGCTTTCACTACAACCCCCCCCCAGGGGCAATTTCATTTTTTACCTACGCTGTTGTACATTATGATAGAAAAATCAGAATAAGTCGCCCGCTCTAAATCTTTTATGCAAGGAGCTCAAGCTATGTTGCGTATTCTGGTTAGGTCGAAACCGAGTTTCGGGCAGGAACGAAGAAACTTTGAACGTTTCCTCCAGGCACTTAAGGCTTTATCCTTGTCTTTGGCTAGGACAGCTTCAGCCACGCCGAGTCTGGTACTGTAATTAGATAGCGTAATCTTTTGAGTATCTTCGAAAGTGCCGGCGGTGTTACTTACACTGATTTCGTCCCAGAGGATTCGGGCAAATAGCTCAAGCAGGATATTGTTCGACATCTTTGCAAGCAAAGTTATAAGCTCCGCTGATATCTTGAACGAGTAATCAGGAGACAGCTTTGAATTCTTACTATTAGCAAGCTGCTCCTCAACAAATAGCCTTAGCTCGTTTATCAGGTTCTTGTCTTCGCAACTCACCGCGGCTAATAGAATCTGGCTCACTATCGGATCGGCGACATCCATAAACATCGAGTTACTGTTTAGATCTTTAGGAGACAAAAATTGGCTAGCTGACCTCATGGCAGTTTCTATAGTAGGCCGACGTGTGAAATAGCCTCCATCTTTGCCAGGTTTAATCGTCAGCAATCCCTCAGATTCCAGCATGCGGGCAGCCTGTCGTAATGTAGGCAGACTGACACCGACTTCTGCAGCGATGCTTGCTTGCGAACCCATATAAGCTGCTTCTTGTAATGACAAGATTCGTTTACGCAAGATAATTGCGACACGATCAGCTGTCGAACTTGATTTTACTAACACGGAATTTTTGATTTTCACAACAATCTGTCTAGCCAAGCTGGGAGTTTTTTTTATTTCTTTTTCATTTATATCATAATTATTTCTTCTATGCTCTCGAGATTTTGAAGAGCCGATCATTTTTTGAAAGCTGAGAGGATTGATTTTTTGGATATAAATGATTTAGAGAATTATAGTTAAAACTTAGCCGAAAAATCGAGGTCTAGGGCTGGGAAGATTGATTTACTGCAGCTTGATACAAGAGAGTGCCGTCGACGGGGCGCGCAATTCCATTTTCCAGATGCGGGCGAAAATGCAGCAAGCGCAAGTCCTCATCAAGAGCTTTCATGTTAACGTTAACCTGGTTATCCGACTCAAGGATATTGAATTCTTTGGCGACGCTTATGTTTGTTCGGTATCGACCACTGACCCAATGAGACACGCTGTTCAGGGAATCCAAGCTAAAGCGCAAGCGAATCTCTGGTAGCTGTTCCTGCTTAGCTAGGCTCGGTGGCCCCGCAGTAACTGGGAAGGAAACGACTGACATGGCGTCGAACCAGTGCTTAAAATACAAAGGATCCTCAAGCTTATTATCGTGTTCAGCTGGCTGGCTTAATTGAACTGACTGGTTGTATGTTAGCGCAGTAGAAACAGATCCATGAAAGGTCGGTATAGGCAGGATCTTCGGTGTGGCAAACAGAAGGTCTAGTTCGGTAATGCAAACATCTGCTTCTTGAAGCCTTGCAAAGGCCTTCCTGTAGGCTTCCTCTGCTTGAACCTGGTCAAACAGTAAATACCAGTCAGCGGCATAAAGATCGACCATGGCCAGCGATTCTTCCGGGTTTTCATTACGCTGGGCTATGATCCCTCTTATGTCATTTAGCAATTGTAAGCCAGTACGATAGTATCTCGACTGAGCAATGCGCCGTGGTGTTACCCATTTTGAGCGAGGTACCACGGCGCGCAGTGCATAGGCGGTATCGCCACCGCGTTCTAAAGCTGCCGATTGCAGGTACGATTGTTTTACAAGGCTATAGTGTAGATCAATAAGGTGGGGACCCTGTGCCCCAAAAGACTCCTTGCTGATCCTCAATGCCTGATGAGTAATTTTATAAGCCTGCTGATAATGATGAGCTTGGAGATCTGCAGTATCACCAACAACTCCCCTAAGATGGAATTCACTCAGCCGAATAAGGCTGTTTATAAGCGCTTCGCCTTCGCTTACATTTTTCTCAATCAATAACCAATATAGATATTCCAGAGATTCATTGACCGTTTCCCAATCACCCGCGCGTTCGTCTATTTCCATTTTGGTCAGAATCAAAGGAATTTGTTCAGGAGTGAACAAACCGAGACTGACACGCTGAATTTGAAGAGAACGGCCACGCAGGGTACTAGCTTCTGAATAAAGATTCAGCAGCGCAGAGGAATCAGCCAAAGATGAGAGAGTTTCTATAAGGCCAGGGTCATATTTCCCCAACGTTGATTCCAACTCAGCCAGTTGCTGCTGCAGTTGTTCACGCTGTGCCAGCCGGTCAACATCGACAACCTGCAGCAAATTCTGCGCATGAGTGATAGTGGCGAGCAGCAGAATGACACAGCCTGAAAAAAGGGCCCGCAAGTACGATGCTCTGTATGTACTAGACATTCTACTTGGCGGCCTCAGCCAGAATTACTCGGCGATACGGGTTGTGATCAATTAGCTACTCCCACTCTCATGACCTGACAGCTGTTTCGGTAAGTAGTCGAATATAAAAGAACACTATCGGGAAAGCTCACAATTTTAAAATCAATAGAGAAGGCGTAGCCTGAAAACTCCAGACGGAGCCACAGATCCTTATTGAAAAAATCAAAAAAGCTTACTCCACGTTTATAGTGACGAATTCATAGGTGGACTTGCCACCATCGAACGCTCGAACTTGAAGTTGGTATTCACCTGGTTCGGTGAAGGTGATTTCGGTAGTGGCGCTGCCATTAGCTGCCTCGGAGAATATCGGCTGAGTGATAATATCGGCTGGGCCGCGCCAGACGGTGTAGGAAACCGTAAGTTTGCCTTCTGGCGCCATTGGTTTTACTTTTAGACCTCTTAAATTGGTCTGCAGGTGCCCAACATTTGTAGGTATTGGCATTGCGCCTTCTGGTCTGGACAGAAGCGGTGTTGTATTCCACTCGTTATTGGTTCTTTCTATTTTGGGCTCCAGTTCCGGCAGGCCATCGTCAGTCACGGAGGGAGTCAAAGTTAGTTTGCCAGGCAATCTGACCGATGACGCACTTACCACGCTAATTTGCGGCGGCTGATTTGCTACCACCTTCGGATCCGGTTCATACCCTCCGAATTCATCAATTTCCCACTCCGACTGCAACCAGCCGACGGCTTTTAGGGTCTGACCCTCGGTGGTCAGTTGCCAGACGATTTCGCGATTGCCGAAATTCGCTGGCACGTTTACCGTAAAAATATCTCGATTATTGCGAGTCTGGAAATAGGTAGGTTGGTTCTGGATGTTATCCAGGCCAGCCATATCGATTGAATTATTGACACCAATAGGGATATTCAACTCATCCGAATAATTCCGGTTTAAGTAGCCGAAATGCATATCGAAAGTACCGTCTACTTGTCTAGACCATCCTTGAAAAATAGGCTGGATAGTTTGGCCTGTGTCGTATTTGTGCTGATAGGCCAAGTGATCCCGTTGCGCCATTGCCACTTGGAAGGGGCTGACGAGTATTACCAGGGCAAAAAATCCAATTAAACTACTACTTGTGCGCGTCAACATGACATTCTCTCCGGCCTTAGAACAGGGTCCTACCGCTCGCTTCTTGGCCGCAGATAGGAGCCTATTGTTTCATTATTTTTTGTATCTATTGATTTGACCTTCTTGTTGTTAAACTAATTCTGGCTTAGTCAATACATCCTCAACCAAGCTCAAACAGTACCCTGTGTCTGGAGGGCGTTGGATACCGAGCCACGAATGGCTAGGTATCCACTACTATCTGCCATATCAATCGTCGGCTGACGCGATATCGCTCATCGAATTGCGACGCTCAATCTCTGCAAGGTACTGATCATCGGTCATCGAGTACCATCCAAGCCAAGAGAAAGCCATTTCATCAATAGTACGGGGACCGTCGCCGGTCCAGTTCCTGGCGTCGTGGTTTCCTGGGTTATTATCCGTATTGTCCATATAACTAATTATATGACCTACGGTGCCAGCTGGAACCAGCGGGGCAACGTCGTCAGCGTAGTTATAGATCGTATGCCAATTGTAATCCCAGTTGGCGCAGCTAATAAGCTCAGTCTTGGCAGTGGCACCCTCAGACGGGTAAATCAGCTCTAAGCATTGATATGCTCCCAAGCCATGCATATGTGGCTGAAATGCTGTAATAGTGGCGTTAGTGTGAAAGTACACATAACCATCCGTGCGAACAACTTCGCCAGCAGGAATATCTAAAAGGCTCTGCCGTTGGCCAAGCTGCTTAGACCAGCGGCGATATTCTGGCTCAGATCCCTCTGGGTAGAATACGATACCCAGTTCGACTTTGGCATTAGTCTCCACGCCGATGGGATGCATGTGATAAGACAAGCGCACTTCGCTATCAGGTTCAAGCAGCACACCCGAGTTGTCTGGATAGATCTCTGCGCTTTTCCCCGAGGCATATTCAACTAGGAACTGATCGTCACCCTGATCAGTTCTGCTTTTTCCTGGCGAAGCATATGACAGGGCGTGGTGAACCACTCGGCGTGTAGCATCGTCTACAGCACGGGTCTGAATAGCTTTAATATAACGACCGTTCTGCATTTTACCGACAAGGTCCGTGGTAAAAATATCACCATACAAGTCCGGTCCACTAGCAGGTACCGTGTATTCCCAGTTAACGATCACATCTGGCGTTCCGATGCTCCAATCGGCCGAATCGGTAAATTGCGATGCCGGAGGTAGATCAGCAGGATTCCCTTCTGGCGCGCCGGCATTGACCCATGCAGAAATCATCTCGACTTGCTCATCGCTTAGCGAACGGTCGTTTTTGAACTTCTGAAGGCCAATAGTGCGATCAATATGCCAAGGTGGCATCTGCCGGTTGATAACTTTGAGCTGAATCAGCGGAGCCCAGAGCTTGGCATCGTCATAATTCATCAAAGGCATAGGGCCTATTCCTTCAGCACGATGGCACTCTTGGCAGTTATCCTGCAGGATCGGCATAATGTCTCTAGAAAAAGTTATATCTTGGTCGAGGCTTTGGGCTGATGCCAGTGTTGGTGGTAGTAAAATCACCATTCCCAGCACTGCCGTCGAGATAACTTCTCGCGCTTTCATTTTTCGGCTAGTGGTAGCTTTCATGGCTATCTATACTCCTGATTTTTTGGTCTATTTAATTATCTGTTAAAAAGCTTGTTACACGTTTCGAATTGGGCCTAAGACTACTTAATCGCTCACTCATAGTTATCAACTATCTTTTCTATCTTCCCATACTTATTTATCTCAACTGCTATTCGCTTTCCTACAATAACTTGCAAGCCTTTCTACCTACTTATAGGCCTTCTAGCACGTAGGCAGCGTAGAAACTATATCCATTCAAAACCATACGGTCAATATTGCAATACGTCAATTAAGCACATGAAGCACTCATTGCTAGCGCACTATAAGCCTATTCTGAATAGGTTTCCCCCCACGCCTCGAGATGATAACGATAGTCGCCCTACTAATTGATCTCTCCATCTGGCCAAGGTGCCCCAGTGTTGTGATCGCTCAGCGCACGCAAACCTTGGAAGACAAATTTCTGTACACGTTTACCTTCATAAGTTTCCGTCGTATAGATATTGCCTTTAGAGTCACTGACGATACTGTGGGTACCGTAGAACAGGCCTGGCTGACGTCCTCCATCGCCGAATTCAGCGAGCTTCTCAAGTGAATCTCGATCCAGAATGTGAACCTTAAAATTACTGCCATCAGCCAAAAAGATGAATTCTTGGTCAGCATCTCTTGAAAATGCTATGTCCCAGACTGCACCTGCGCCACGAGTATTGCGCGCAACCTGCGCTTCTTTTACAAAAGTGCCGTCGGGACGAAAAACTTGAATTCGATCAGCACCACGGTCGCACACATAGATCAAGCCATCATTGGAAGGCTCAGCACAATGCACAGGACCAACAAATTGCTGCGGCAATGGCTCATCCGGATCGTAGAAAATCCCGGCATCGTCCGGTCTGTTCCCATAGGCTCCCCAGTAGCGCTTGAATGCGCCAGTGGCGGCATCAAGCACAGCGACGCGCTTATTGCCATAGCCGTCTGCGATGTATGCCTCGTTGGCTGCGGGGTCGATGGCAATTTCGGCAACCTTATTGAAGTGTGTGGTGCTGTTGCTGTCGACGGGCTCTCCTGGCAGCCCAATCTCACGCACAAAGTCACCTTCCGCAGAAAACACGAGTATGTGTGAATCAGCGCCGCCGTTGCCACCGATCCAAATATTACCGTTTGGGGCTATTTCGAGGCCGTGATTAGAGTCCGGCCAAGTATAACCCTCACCAGGACCACCCCATGCGTTAACAACATTGCCTGCTGGGTCAAATTCGATGATTGGCGGAGCAGCCGTGCAACACTCTGCAACTCCATTGTCGAGGCCAATTTCCTGAGTGGCAAAATTATTGTCCTGGTTCCGATGAACGATGTAGATGTGATCCCGAGAATCCACAGCGATGCCGATAGTGGCTCCCAGTATCCACTTGTTGGGCAAGGGCTGTGGCCAGAATGGATCAACCACCATTTGCGGCGCTAAACGTTCACTGCTGGCCGCGAAGGACGGCTGACTAAACTGCTTCTGACCTTGTTGAAAAACAGTGAAAAGCACAGCGGCAGCGCCCAAAATTGCGTATATTCTTATTGTTTTCGTCATAGTTGGTTCCTTTTAAAGTGACGTTTAGGAAGCATAAAATTCATATCAAGCACGGGGATGAAGCCGATTGGGATCAAATCATTCTTTATGCGTTGACGCACAAACAGAGATTTGAAACTGTTTTTTATTGCTGACCAGACTGCCCCATTGCTTCTAGGCGGCGCCAGCCAGCGAGGATTCCCGCCATCGAATAGTTGCCTTCGTGGCAGGCATATTCGTAAATAGGAAGCGCGGCGCGGCGCATTGGGAACATTGCAGTCCACGATGTTGTCCATGTGGCTGGATCAGAGACAGTAAACTCATATCCCAAGGAGTCAGCATCGATCAGCCAGAATTTCTCAATGAGATGCATGTTGGCACTGGAATTACCAAACGCGGTGTCACGAGCGAAGTGATCTGTTACTACGACTAGTGTATCGCCTTCCCAATGGCCAACAGAGTCACCTTCCCATTTACGTGGTGCTTCGCGATGCTGAGCGGTGTGCATCTTTACCGGCCGCACGTTGTGCACCATCTCGTTGTGGATAAGCACATAGTCCTCTGTTTGAATTAACTGCACATTATTATTGTAGGCACTCGGAATCATTGGGGGGCCAGAGTTGAAGCCCATGATGCAGCGCTCTGACAATGGCCTTACTTCGACACCGGCGGCGTCGCGAGCAAGCTCTCTTCTAACTTCGTTGCGCTCCTGTGCCGCTTCGGTTAATGCTGGAATACGGCCAGTGGGTGGATCGGTAATGAGGGACGTGCGGCCATCGTCTAGAATCTCCTTTCCGCGGTCGTACCAGAACTCGTTATAGTCTCCGGTGGTGGTGGTGTCTGTGAAATTATCACGGTCGCGTCGCTCCAGCTCTTCCAACTGGAAGGCCTCTTGCTCTTCCACGGTTAACAATTCCTTCCCTGCAAGATCTGAAGGCCTTTGAAACGGAGTAATAGTACGGAAATCCCAGGTACCCTGAAGGTCAGGCCTGCCGTTGGACAAGCGGGGAATATCGGCATTCGTTGCCGACTGCGCTAAGATGGCATAGGGTATAGAAAGAATCCCCAGCAAAACTACTGATCCAGCTGTTTTTTTATGCGTATTTTGAATCTTCATTCATACCTCTAATCTTTTAGAGAGTCTAGGAAGTGAAAATAAATCAAGATAATGAAAGAGTGATATCTAATAGTACTATAACTTTTATAACGTTAATGCTTTTTCGATCACTTGTCCAACAACATATTTCCCGAAACCGAACCATCACTCTAGAGGATGGAGACAAGTTAACTACCGAAGCCGCAACAGACTGTAGAATTAGCATTCTATGTGGTCGCCTTTGTCCAAGAAGCAAAGGAACACAGCCGAAATAACCTCTAAGGATTACCTAGTATCAAATGACGTCCAAGATCGAATGAAAAGCCCCATACTCGTCCGGAAATCTCTGTGCCTCGCAATTATTTTAGATTGTGATCCTTGCGCACACGGAGGGACGCATTTTGTTTGTCACTCTGTTCTTTCTATAAAAGGGGATAATCGTCTGGCAGACAAAACTAATAAGCTCATAGAACTAAACTGAAAAAAATCGACGCTAAAAATGGAATTACCCTGACCATTGAATTGTTGATAAGCGTAAAATAAGAGTGAAAAGCTCAAGCCAAAAAACAGATGAAAATTAGAAGTGGCAATAATTACAGATGAAAAATCACCACTATCGAGTAGTGATCTCCTACAATGGTAGCAATTACTTCGGCTGGCAAGATTTGGGCGATGAAGAGGGTAAGGCGACAGTTCAAGGAACTATCACTCAAGCACTTAGAAAAATCTGTAAATATGCAGAATGCACCGTGTCAGGGGCAAGCCGAACAGATGCAGGCGTTCATGCGCAGGGACAAGTTGCCAAGCTCTCTATTCCACTGAAAATCACTGCAAAAAAACTTCAGCTTGGCCTAAATTCGTTACTCCCTGAGGACATTCGAATTTGGCAATGCGTTGAATGTCTGGATGATTTCAATCCAAACAGGCAGAGTACCAGCAAGAAATACCGCTACTATTTTTCCACCGACAGAATTAGCTCGCCGATACTGCACGGCATTGTTGCGCATGTTCCATCGCAAATAGAAGGCGCTAAAAGCAACGCTCAATTGGACCTAGAAAAAATGAGACAGGCCTGTAAACTTTTTACAGGGGAGCACGATTTTTACAGTTTTTCTAGCAGGGACAAAAACATTGGCTCAACTGTTCGAACGATCTGCCAACTCCAAATAGAGAGTACAGGTGCAATTGGGCTAGATGTTCAGGTCTATTACTTCGAAATTGAGGGAAATGGGTTTCTGAGGCACATGGTCCGTTATATTATTGGCGCGATTCTTAAAGTGGGTAGACACGCCATAGATTTTGATGATATTCGCCAGGCACTAGGTAATCGCAATGCACAAAAACTCAGCCCAAAGGCCAAAGCCCGAGGACTTCACTTGATTGAGATTACTTACTAAAATATTAGCGACAACGGTTGTAATAAATTAAACCTGGATGATTCGAAGTTATGCACTAACGCTAGCCGCCGTCACTCTGAGAACCTATCTACCAATTCGCCAATTATCCGACTTCGAGTTTGAGGAGTCCTATCTGCCGATAGCCTGAATTTGTTGGACTCCTAACCGCATTATCGCCGAATGGTTTAGTATGCCGGCGTCCAACAAGTAGCCGATCTAAGTTTAAAAAACATCACAGCAAAAGTAACCCACTTAACCGCACTAACCGCCAGTATCCATGTCCACTCACTGTAGCAGTTTGGTGAACTTTACGGTTATGCGATCACTCTCGCCAATTTTCTGCATGCGAGCGCGCTGCCGGCGATTGATGAATGATCCGCGCAGTGTTGGTGGTAGGGAATAAGCGTCCTCAGGATGGTTTTCCTATCTACCGTGTTGGCGTTGATCTGTGCTTGTACGATGACATCGAAGCCCGCATTCTCCGTTAGCATGATGACATGAGACTGATTCACCTGGCCGCTCTCGCCTGCGGGATTCTAAGGAAAAGCCTCGTTAGCGTGGTGGATCACAATGCCGAAAATGCCTCCCGGCTTAAGTATTTCATATGGGGCATCGGCGTGATCTTGAACTGGGTGCTCATAGAGCATGAATCCAAGAGAACAAAACACCAGTCCACGGCCAGCTGAGTTTGATGCTACCTGAGACACTGATACAGGGAGTTCGCGACTCTCCCGCACAGGGGTATAGTTACCACGCCACCGTATATAGGGCTCCAAGATACGGCGATACCAGCAACCCTGGCCGCCGGGCCAGATTTCAACCACGGTCAATTCAGCTGTTACTTCGAAAAAATTCAGAGTTGCTAGCGGGTTCCGGTACTGGTTTCGCGCCAGCAGGCCAATAAAAACATACAGACAAGCTTAGGGATTTGGGTGTCTGTGTCAACGGCTGACTGAACCGGATAGATCCTAATGAACTAGACCTGCTTGACAGGCATCCTTATAAATTCATGCCTGTCCTGTCAGTCAGGGTAGTGACTATAATGGTGGCATTGTGGCAGCTGCTGCAACACCGGTAAAAGGTCGACGTAATGAGGCGTTAAGATGAAATCAATAATATCGAGAACGAGCATACAAATGATCTTCTTAAGCATCTCCTTGCTATTTTGCCTGCCTGCCTTGGCGCAGCCTGACCCCGACCCACGCGCCGAAGTCTTCTCTGCTGATTTTGACTACGCGTCTAAATACATTTCGATTAACGGGCATTCACTTCACTATATAGACGAAGGCAATACCGAAGGCGATACCTTCTTATTCCTGCACGGAAACCCTACCTCTTCTTATCTCTGGCGCAACGTGATGCGCTATGTAAAACCCCATCACCGTATCGTTGCCGTGGATAACATCGGCTTCGGTAAATCAGAACAACCTAGAGATCTAGACTACACATTCCAGGCTCACTACGGTTATATCGAAGCATTCATTGATGCCATGGAACTCAAAGACGTCATCTTGGTCATTCACGACTGGGGCTCTGTGCTTGGCTTGAACTACGCGATGGAGAACTCGGACAATGTAAAGGGTGTAGCTATGATGGAGGCCCTTATCCCTCCCACCTTCCCCATGGAAGATGCTGGCTTCTTTGCAAACTTCCGAAACCCTGAAAGCGGCCGCGAGCTGCTAATTAATCAGAACATGTTTATTGAGAACATTCTGCTTACGGGCTCCCGGACACGATCGATGACTGAAGCCGAGAAAGATGTCTACCGGGAACCGTTTACGGATGTGGAGTCGCGCTTCCCTATCTATGTATGGCCCAATGAACTTCCAATAGCGGGCGAGCCTGCACGCAATGTGGAAGTGATCGAGAACATCGGAGAATGGCTACGTGCGTCAGCACATCCTAAACTAGTGCAATATGCCGCTCCTGGTGCGCTGGGTGGCCCCGCTGCCGCGGAATGGATGCGTGACAACTACCGCAATGTTGAAATTGATTTCGTAGGCTATGGGGGTCATTACATTCAGGAAGACAATCCACAAGCTATCGGGCGGGGCATAGTGGAATGGCATCGCCGTACTTTTGAGTAGAGGAGAAACAGAAACGTGGCCAACATCGTAATCTGCGCAGACGGCACCTGGGGCCGACCGGAAGTAGACATCGAGAAAGACTTTCCAACAAACGTGTTAAGACTTGCGCGCGCTATCAAGCCCTCCTCTGGTTCACTAAAACAACACGTGTTCTATGACTGGGGCCTAGGGTCTTACCACAGCAAAATGAGTGCTAGCGTGACAGGTAGAGGCATTCATAAGAACATCGTAGACGGATACCGCTATATCGTTCAAAACTACACCAGTGGCGACAAAATTTTCCTTTTCGGTTTCAGTCGTGGCGCCTACACAGTACGAGCGCTATGTGGACTGATCAACAACTGCGGAATTCCAAAAAGAGCAGACGCGAAGCGCATTTCCGAGGCATGGAAGATCTATAAATGCACAAGACAAGTGAATCGCCCTGATGGAGATGACGCCAAGGAATTTCGATCTAATCATTGCCATCCATCGCGCAATGTTCATTTCGTTGGTGTGTGGGACACGGTAGGATCGCTGGGAATCCCATTTAGTTTGATGGGAATATTCGAGGGCAAGGACGAATTCTACGACACAAAGATGGGCTCGAACGTTTCCTTCGCCAGACATGCGCTCGCGATTGATGAGCAACGCCAAGATTTCGAACCCACCGTCTGGACGCCACGGCCGGGCGTGAATCTGAAACAAATTTGGTTCGCAGGCTCGCATGGAGATATCGGCGGATCCTATGGGCCCGATAAAGGCTCTGGGCTTATCGCTGCAGACGCGCCGCTTGAGTGGATGCTCAGCGAGGCGGAGAAGGAGGGGTTGAGAGCTGAGTCATATATTAAGGCAAAACTTACCGATGGCATAAATGCTAAGACGCACAACTCTCGAGATCATATATATCGCTTCAAGAAGCGGCTACACCGTTCTCTGACAATTGATGACAAGCCGACGAGAATACACCCGAGTGTGCGGTCGCGCTATTTGGCCGATGACGGTTATCGCCCGCCGCAGCTAAAAAAGCTCATTGAAGATGTAGGCTGGTCTAGGCTGAATGTGGGCACTTAGTGTTCACGTTAGACTTGCTCTATGATTGTCTCTATCCTTCACTGAAAGCCTAGAAATTATTGTCCGGTAATGAGCGAAAAATAGAGGCTCAGCCGTAGTCTAGGGAGCACCTCTATTGGTCGTGTTCACATGGGCATGCTGCTTCTGAAGTCTTTCTCTATTTAGTCAATCGGACAGAAAAGGTAAATTTGAAAAAGCCAGCGAACGGAAATCGGCCTTGAAGTCTATGCACGCAATACAGCTGTTCTTATTTTTCATGCCCGTCGCTCTCGCTCATTATTACAGCCTTGATCGAAGTCTTTTCTCCATTGTTTCTGCTCTCGTTTCCGTAAGCCTTATAGTTCTTACCAGCACCGCGCTGATCAGTCGTATCGAGCACGGGACTCTTAGAACCACCATTGGCTTTGTGTTGATTTATTTGCTGTCTTTCTACTATGCCTCGCAGTTTATTAGCTACTACCTGCAGGGGAGCTACTTTAATCAGCAGTACTTTTTCCATTTCAATCTGACAACACTGCGTGAAAGTCTTGCAGCCTATTATCCCTTGATGTTTCTCGTAATTGGCTGGACAGTTTGCGTGCTATTGGGCTTTTACTATTTTAGGGATCGACTACCTCGCTCTGAGTATTCGTTATTCAAGCTCGCAGGACTTTTCATTTTCGCATTAATGTTAGACCCTGGGCTGCGCCCATCTGCTGTAACTATAGCCAACTCCGTACTCTCACCGTCGATAAATTCACTCGATGCTATAGCCTGGGAAGAATTGGACCTTGAACAGGGTGCATTGACGAATACGCACTTCACATCGACCGCCGGGAAGAACCTGTTACTCGTCTTTCTCGAAGGCGTTGAAGCAATTTATACCGATGAGAATCTCTTTCCCGGTTTGACTCCGAACCTGCAAACATTAAACAAAGAAGGTTGGCAGTTTACTAATATGCAGCAAGTCCAGGGCTCTGGCTGGACAATGGCTGGATTGGTATCCAGTTTATGTGGCACGCCGCTGCTGTATGAGTCCAGTTTAAACGGCAATGAAATTCTATTTTCGCGCATGCTCGATAAGGCTACATGCTTACCTGATATTCTAAGTAGCGCTGGATACCAACAGGTTTTTATGGGTGGCGCCGCGCTCGATTTCGCAGGCAAAGGCAGCTTTCTCCAAGAGCATGGCTTTGACACAACCCTAGGTAGCTATGAGTTAATTAGCAAACTTGAAGACGCTAATTATGTAACCGGCTGGGGGCTTTATGATGATTCATTGTTCTCCCAAGCGTTAGAGCAATTTGATAGTCTAGCCACAGCAGAACAGCCTTTTAATTTGACACTACTTACCGTAGATACCCATCATCCAACTGGCGAGCCCTCTGCAAGCTGCAGCAAGTATGATCAGATCGACAATTCGATCTTGCACGCGGTTCACTGCACCGACTATCTGTTGGGGGAATTTCTCGACCAAGTCAAAATGCATCCTGCCTATGAAGACACGGTGGTGGTTCTTGTTTCCGATCATCTTGCTATGCGCAACAATGCCTTCCCACTATTTCCTGCGAACTATCAGCGACGACTGTATTTCAATGTGCTCAATTCAGGCGTTTCTGCTGAGCAAGAAATATTCGCTACACCGTTAGACATTTCACCTACTGTCTTGCAGTTGTTAGACGTTCAGCATGACGTTGCGTTCCTTGCCGGCCTAGATTTGCTAAATACGTCTTTTCTAGATGCCCAGAGAGACACCTACAATCCAGACCGGCTCAATGCCATACGCTACATCAACAGCAATCATCTCTCTACAGTCGAGGAGAATATTGCGTACTCACTAAGTCGGCGGGGCCTCAGCGAGATCGAGTTTTCAGAAGGCATATCGAACGTGAGGTTCAGTGGCGGGCAATTGCAGTTCGATGCAGCGACAGGAGACCCTTACTTCATGCTACCGGTCTTACCAGATGTGGAGTTCGGTGAGGCCATGCTCTATCTAACACTGCAAACCGATGAAAAACTTAGCGTGACGATCTACTTCGAAGCTGCAGTTGGGCAGGGCTACTCGGAGGAAAACACATTGCAACGCAACATTGAAATCGGCCTCAATCAGATGGTCTTCGATCTGAACTCAGTTGTCGCAGGGAGCCGAATACGCGTTGACCCCGGGCATCTACCTGGCTCCTATAGCATCCATGCGTTAGAGGTTCGGGCACAATAGCAGACAGTTATTGCCATGCAGGATTCACCAACTGCCGGATATACGGCATTAGGTCTGTCGCCGCCATACCACGCTGGCCATCCGCCTGCATGGAGAGATCTGCCGCCTCACCGTGAATGCTGGCGCCGGCACACAGGCTATCCTCTAGCGAGTTGCCCTGCGCTACCAAGCTACCAACAATTCCACTCAACACATCGCCCATGCCACCCGTTGCCATGCCTGCATTACCTTCGCTACAGAGAAAAACTTCTTGCCGCGAGTTTTCGCTCGCGCAGATCAGACTGCCGCTTCCCTTGAGGAGACAAATACCGCCCCAGATGTCATTCAGTTGACGCACGGCGGCGTAACGATCGTGCTGTATCTCGCTGATCGAGCTATTCAATAAGGCAGCTGCTTCGCCTGGGTGTGGAGTGAGTATCCAGCTGCCTCTTTTTATGCCCGCGCCCTGTTCTCGCTTCTCAGCGAGTAGATGCAAGGCATCGGCATCAAGGATTAGCGGCTTGCCCGCAGATATCGCAGTGAAGAGCGCCTTCTGCATTAGGCCGCGCGCCCAATCGCCGCGTCCTAGACCGGGGCCAATCACAATAGCCGTTGCCCTGCAAATGAGATCGTCGATATTGACGTCGTCGTCTTCGGTGCCTAATACCATGGCTTCTGGCCTTCTTGCCAGCAATGCAGATTTATGACAAGAGCGAGTAATAACGCTAACGAGGCCTGCCCCACTTCGCAGTGCCGCCTCGGCTGCCATGATCACGGCACCCCCAAAAAGGGAGTCACCGCCGATAATTAATACATGACCATGACTGCCCTTGTGCGAAGCGATTGCTCGGGGTGCCAGCACCGTTCTAGTCGAATTGATGTCTATGCGATGCGCCGCCGGCTTTGGTGAAGATTCGCTAGTAAATACTCCACCGGGTACATTGAGATCGTGATAGAAAAGCTCGCCGACACAGTCACCCGCTTGATTCGTAAGTAAACCCTGCTTCAAACCAATAAACGTAACCGTTGCATCGGCGGTGACTGCGGCGCCGAGACAGGTGCCTGTATCAGCACTGAGGCCGGATGGAATATCAATCGCAAGCACCGCTTGATCTGCATTGTTAATGAATTCGATAGCCTTTGCGTAATCACCCGTCACTTCCCTGTCTAGCCCAATACCGAGCAGTGCATCGACGACAACGGGGTGGGCATGGCTCTTCTCATGCTCAAAATCAAATTCAGCGAAGGGCGTTATCAAAACTTGCTGCTTGACCGCCCATTCGGCAGCGAGCCTCGCATCACCGCGTAGTTTTTCTAAATCGGACAGAGTAATGACCTCAGTGCTTAGTCCCTGCTCTTTCGCTAAGCTAGCGAGAAGATAGCCATCGCCTGCATTGTTGCCCGAACCTGCAAAAACTTGCACGTGGCGCGTCTGCGGCCACTTTTCCATTAGCTTGTTGAAGGCGATCGATGCCGCCGTTTGCATGAGGGTGAAACCTGCAATGTCGAACTGCTCAATCGCTATTTTATCGAGTAGACGAACCTGTTCTGCCGTATAGAGATCTCGAGGCAGTTTGGTCAGGTAATCTGTCATGGTTATTTGTCGAATTTCTGAATCAGCCTGCGCACGAGTCGCAGGCCTGCATCCAAATCTTCGATGGGGATGTCTTCGGTGTTCTGTATCGCCCAAGGGTCTTGAACATCACGCAGATCCTTATAGGCAGCCCTGCCCTCTTCGGTGAGTAAGACTAACACCGAGCGTTTGTGTTTAGGATTGGACTGATAAGAAAGCAGGCCGTCAGTGACCATGACATCGGTGATGCGCTGCACTGCCTGCCGCGACTGGCCTAAGACTCTGGCTATACCCGGCACTGTCAGCCCTGAGTTGGCAAGAGCGATAACTCCAATGACTTTCCATCTAGCACTGGTTAGACCCAACGCCTCGGTCATGTCGTCTCCTTCCGCGATTAGGAGTCCATTCAGCCTGAAGACAGACAATACAAGGTCAAGAAACAACATGCGTTTGGGAGAATGCATTATTTTTCCTTTAAATCACTTCCTAATACACCGTAAACCTGAGTTTAGATGGCTACTACATTTGAAATGGAATGATCTATGTCAGTATGTTGTCATTTAACACCCGTTCTCTTGTGTAGTCAATTTTGTTTAAGCTTGTAGAGTCGAATCCACAGTTTTCGTCGGCCTGCTAGAACTATAATGACAGGAATTTCGACTTAAGTAGCAGATCATAGTTTTTCAACCTGTTATAAAGGACGATACCGGTTAGCCGGTTCGAGTCGCCACTTCACCCAAGGACAGCATCATGAATAAATTACTATCACTCTGTTTGGTGGCTGCAACGGCCGCTTCACTCGCAGGCTACAGCCATTCTAGCTTAGCGCAGGCACAACTCAGCGGCACACCAGAGGAGTTGCGTGAGTTTTTACACCCAAGACCTAATACGGTGAATATTAATGGCGAAGGCGAGTTAACGGCATACAAAGACACAGCCAAGGTCAGCCTGATGGTTACCTCCGACGAGCGTAGCCTCAGCCAAGCTATGGAGGTTAATCAGGCACTGCGACTTGAACTGGTCCAAGAATTCGTCGCCGCGGGCATCCCTCAAGAAGACATTAACAACTCAAAGTTTTCCAGCTCACCGCAATTCGGCCTGTTCGGTCGCAACCCAAACAGCTTTGAAGTGTCTGCACGCATGGAGATCCAGGTGACTAGCGAAGAGCACTTGCAACTATTGGCCGCTACAGCAGACGAACACGAAGAGGTGAACTTCGAGAGTACTGCCTTCGAGCACAGTGAAGAAGACGACTTCGAGAACCAAGTTAGAGAGATAGCCCTACAGGATGTCATGGCGCAGAAGGCCTACTATGAAAGCAGCCTTGGTCTTGAGTTGAAGGCAATAAATTTCTTTTACGGGGGCATTCGTCAGATGGCCCGAGCGATGCCTAGAACTATGATGTCGCAGGAGATGGCAATGGACTCAAACGGCAGAGCCGAAGCATTCGCAACGGCTCCGCCGTCAGCCTCACCTGTCACACCGACATTTGATGAAGTAGAATACCAGACGAACATTAACGTGGTATTCGAAATCGTCAATGAAAATTAGCTGTCTAAGCCTACTTAGCTTTTTGATTTTTACATCCTCCGTTGGCGCCGCTGAAATACGTGACGCCGACAGGCTTCTGCGTGTTAGTAACGTAGCTAGCCAATTCGAATCAATGACGCTGCTACAAACACAAAATATCATTCGGACTTACACCAGCATCGTGGCGATGTCAGCCGAAGTCGAGCTACCTCAGTGGATAAAGATGGAGATAGCAGCTTGCTACAAACAGACATTCGCCTGGGAAAAATTCGAAGACGGGATCGCCCAAATTCTATTGGATAATTTCAGTAACCACGAAATGATCCTGCTGACAAATTTCTATCGCAGCGAAGGGCTGCCGCCTACCGAAATCCCAAACTTTAAAGCCGCGATTGCTAAAGGTGAGATGATTCAGCAACTCACTGCCGACTATATTTTTGCCAACAGTGACGGTTGCGCCGAGCACGATATAGATCTCATACTCGGCTTCCTTGCCGACCCTCATTTAGAGTCCAAAAAAACTCTCGCGGCCGAATAGTCTAAAAAACCCGCAGACTATCCTTTTATTCTCTATTTATTACGGCTCCACCAATTCAATCCGAACACCGTCCGGTCCTGCGGCAAACGCAATTCGTATTGTACGAAACTCGCGAGGGTCCATCGTAAACTCCACGCCATTGCCCTTCAGCTCAGACTCAGTCGCAGTAAGGTCGGCAGACTTCCAGCCAAGATGATCGAAGCTGCGACCCTGGGTCGGCGCAACTTCGCCACTCGCCTGACTCACTAGCAACAAGATGTCGCCGTAGTTCAAGGCTGGCAGTGCGCCTTTCCAAAGTTCTTGCTCTCCGCCGAAATTTTCGCCATACCATGCCAGCGTACTTTCGGGGTCTGGCGAGGTAAGATGAAGATGATGCATGCCGCGTAGCTCCGGATCGTCGATGATTTCAATCTTCGTCCCCCAAGGATCCTCGACGAAGCCGATCTGCATGTCGCCGAATGCGACCAGATCACCCAGCTGCTTACCTCCATCTGCAACAACGCCGGCAACTACATCGGCCACATTGACCATGGAAAACCCGAAATGATCGACACCGGAGCCAACCGAGCCCTCACCCGGATCGCGCTCGTAGAAAATCACCGCGATATCGCCGTACATGACACGATCGATTGGGTAGTCGGTATTATTCGAGCGAAGAAAACGCGCCGCCTCGCCTCCGAAATGCTTTATATACCAGTTAACCGCTTCTTGTGAGCTAGTAGCAGCAAGGTGAATATGGTCGTAGGGGGCCGCAAAGCTTTTTACGGTAAAAAATAGGAATAATGCAGCAAGCAATGAGTACTTTTTCATGTGACAGCCTCTTTAGTTTTTCTGACTTTACTGAAACACACTAGTGTGTCATGGAGTAAACCAGATAGTTAATTCCCAATCGATAAGCAGCATTTGCGTAACGTGTTGGATAAGAAGGGTGGTAGGTATGTTCCCAACCATCACCCATGTCGGAATTCCAATTAATCAGAACCATGACTCGACCATCGTCGTCTAAAATCGCGTGATTTGTCGCGAAATTAATACCTTGCTCACCGAATTCATCGTTGCGGAACAGCGCTGGAATCATCTGCGGACCATCGATATCGTAGTAAACATGGAAGATTTCGTGATCCGGTTTTAACTCGACGACTTCGCGATCGGGAAACACCTGGCTAAACGCTGAATAGAAATTATCCCACTGTCGCTGACCCCAAAAATCATCGATAAGCAAGAAGCCACCGCGCAGCAAATATTCACGCATATTATCTACCTCGTCCGGGCTCAAGCTGAGCCCACCACCCTGCCCAACTTCCAACATATACAGGAACGGGTAATTGAATATTCCCTCATCGTCAAAACGCAGCACGATGGGCTCGCTCATCACGCGGATATTGGTCAGACGGGAAACGCCGCGCAGGAAGTTGATATCCGCATCAGGAAAATCGATCGACCAAGGACCATATCCGTAACCACCACCGTAATAGGTATCGAACTGAACGCGGACGAAATTGAACTCGCCAGCGTCGTCGTAAGCTAGCTCGCTGAAATCATTCTCAGCCGCGCTGGACAAACTGCATTGAATTCCAAGGAGAAGAAAGAGTAACGCCGAGATTGCTTTGTGTGGTCTGGCAAACGACAGCATAGTTTCGGACATAGTTTCGGACATAGTTTCGAGTATTTCTACAACTAAGTTAGCGAGCCTGAGCGAACCCTTAGTGTGTCTAGATTCCGGCCATTATTCAAGCCTGAACAGCTATTGCTGGCGCAGTGAGGCGCAGTAGTCCTCATCGCTAACAGCAGGCGTGAACCAGATGTAATCATAGGCCTTCACGCTGCCGAATTGCTGAAGATAATCGGCCGGGTTATTGCTGGCCTCATCAACCTCCATGAAAGCCACAGAGACAATCTGCTGCTGCTCTAGGTTTGACTGTCGATTCAATAGATAGTTAGGGACGCCGAGATCGCGACGTATATGGTAGTTGCCTGCGATGAGAACCTGTATTTGCTGTGGAGAACTCGCAGCGAGGCTGTCTGCCATCGCGAAGTCTCTCGCCTGTTGCACCCTCACCATAGCGGGAAATTGCGATTCAGGCAACATACCGCAGTGGCTCTCATCGATGTCTTTCTCGAGGGCCGCCATGGTCTGTTCGTCGAGTACGCCTTCGATCTTCGCAGCAGTCGGCGCACCGTAAACTTGCATCATTTCTTCATTGCTGATGTTAGCCGCGTTTATCAATACATCGGACTGCATGGCGCTATGCAACAGCGGAGCGTAATAATCCCAATCCCAACCCTCGTTGTCCCATTGTAGATATTCATTGATCTGCTCGAGACTACTCTGCCGATACGCTGACAATTCCTGCAGTAGCGGCTGCTGCTCACTACTCATCATCTCGAACGATACAGTCGACACAGTGTTTGTTTGAAGAACATGATCGAGAGCGCGAAGCTGCAGTGCATGGTGATCAGGATTGTCGTGCTTCTCGCCCAAAAGAAGATAGCTGACCCTTTCTGTTCGCGCGAAAAGTTCATTCGCCTCGATAAATTCGTCAGCTTGGCTGTCCCATATCATACCGACAAGCGCATGCTCGGCATGCAGTTGCGACTGCCATTGTTCCGCCTGATCCAGTTGGCTCGAAGCGCAACTGATCAAGAGCAATAAAGCTAACGCGAATAAGGTCTTAATTCGTTCCACCCATTTGCATCCACTGTTGATAGATCTCATCGGTCCAGAAACTCTGGAAATAGGCGACTGCCGCTAGCTTCTCATCTTGCTCTAGCACATCGATGAATGCTGGCATTTTCCCACCCATAGCCTCCCCGCCGTAGTCTATTACTCGAAGCAATACGTCCTGAGGGTGATGCCATGCATGTGCCGAGCCGTTCAGAGGCGGTGGTGGAAACGAACCGTCATCTAGCTTTTCGCGCCAATCACCGACAATGCCTTGCGCCTGTGCACCATGGCATACGGCACAGTTCTGCGTGAACACTTCGCGCCCAAGCGCAACTTGTTCGACGCTATTCCAACGCTCAACACCCACTTGTTCCGATACCTTTTCACTACTTGTGTTTGAGGACAGCACAGTCGCGCCGTCTGTTTGTGAATCTATCGCCTGATCGGTGCAGCTTGCCAAAGAGATAATGCCAAATAGAGTAAAGAATATTTTCACAGTCTTGAAGTTCATTGCTCTCTCGCTATTTTTTTGGGGTAGTCGAAATCGACAAGTTCGGCGCTGGAAAATTCTATTTCTGACCAGGCGCCGATCGGCAGACTCAGCTGCACTAAACCGCAGGTAGGAATATTGTCAATATTGCCGTTCGCCATCTCATTCACGAAGTCCGTAATAGCTGGATTGTGCCCCACCAGCATCACAGCATCACATTCATCATCTAACAGACTAGCGGCTTTAAGCAACATATTGGACCCGGCGAAGTATAGCTCTGGATTACTGCCGACCTCATCACTGGGAAAGCCAATCTGTTTGGCAAACATCTTCGCGGTTGTTTTGGTTCGCACGGCTGGGCTACAGATAATGCAGCCCACACGTCCATTTTTCGCCTTGAAGCGCTCAGCCATCACCGGCAAGTCATTAATACCACGATCAGCCAGCGGCCGCTCGAAGTCTTTCAGATCAGGATTGTCCCAGCTGGATTTCGCATGACGCAGAAGATAGAGAGTTTTCATCGATAGATTCTGACACTGAAATCTAGGCTAGAAATAAATGGGGAAAAGCCGTAAGGCCCAACATACTGCAGCCTTATACCCCATATAGACAGCCAACTCCAGCAAAGTTGGGTGCTAGGGAACTCGCGTTTCCGTCTGGTTTTACCCGCTTTCGTTCAACTATATGAGCCGGCAAATAGCTATTTGTAATAGCAATATGTAAAATCCTGCGCCTTCACTACTTAGGGATAGTCAAAATGAAAAATATCTTTGCATACAGCCTATGCAACCTGCTTGCCATTTTCAGTCTTGGCGCTTCCGGTCAGGAAGAATCTAGCATTGCGACGCAACTGGAATTGGGCGCTATTTTTACTTCCGGTAACACGAAAAACGAGAACGTAAAATATAAGGTCACTGTTGATTGGAATCAAGCTGAGGACTGGGACTTTCAATTCACGAGTGATGGCTTTCGCTCCTCCCAAGATGGCATATCGAATGCGCAACGCCTCTATCACACCGGCAGCGCCAACTACACGACCAATCCAGATAGTTATATACAGGGCCGCATCGGTTATGAAAATGATAAATTTAGCGGTTTCGATAGCCAGGCAGATATCACCGTCAATTATGGTCGAAACATACTGCAGAACAGAGGAAATATGGCTCTGGGACTGACCGCTGGTTTCGGTGTACGTCGATCAGAAACTAAGCTGAACACGGAAAGCGTGGCCATCGCGCGTCTAGCCGCCAACTATAATTGGAATGTGTCCGAATCGGCTGATTTTATCCAAGACTTCAGCATCGAAACAGGTAGCGACAGCAGTATCTATCGCTTCGAGACTGGTATCCAAACAGACATCCTCGAGAACCTCTCTCTTAAATTCGCGGTGAAAGTAAAACATCAAACAGTGGTTCCTATTAGCCGAAAGAAAACAGACACTGAAACCGCTATCACTCTGCTGCTAAACTTTTAGGGCTATGCTTCCTTTGATATGACTGAATTCGAGACTGCAAATAAAAGCCCCGAATCACCTACAGCCAATAATCTCGCGAGCAGGGACAAGCCATCATTCTTTCGAGGTTCGCGCATGACTCCTGTAGTTAAGCTGTACTGGTTAATCACTCTACTCCTTCTCCCTCTTAGCGCGGGCTGGGTGCTCTCTAGCAGCGGAGGTTCTCTCGCTCTCGACCATCTGACCGATGCACCCCTTGCCCTGACCGTGTTTCTAGCCTGTCTTGCTTGGGCGCTGATTGGTGGCTACGAGCTATTGTTCTGCATCAGCAACCTGCGACGTAACTACCCTGTATTGGCAAACATCCGTTATGCGCTGGAGTACATACGCCCTGAGATTCAGCAGTATTTCATCGCGAACAATGTTGAAGAGAAGCCGTTTTCACGCGAACGCAGAAACTTAATCTATCGCCGCGCGAAAAGCACCAGCGATACGCTGCCCTTTGGCACGGAGCAGGAGATTGCCGCCGAAGGCTACCGTAGCCTGACTCATTCGATGGTGGTTAAGGAAGTAGCCGAAGAAAATATGCGAGTCGATTTCGGCGGAACGGATTGTCAAAAACCCTATAGTGCATCGCGACTCAATATTTCCGCCATGAGTTTTGGCGCACTCAGCTCCAATGCCATAGCTGCACTCAATAAAGGGGCAGCGTTGGGGAAATTTTGCCACAACACCGGTGAAGGTGGCATGAGCAAATATCATCTGGCACACGGTGGAGATATTATCTGGCAGATAGGTACAGCGTATTTTGGTTGCCGCAATAAGGATGGCTCGTTCAACGATGAGGCATTCGCAAAGCGCGCCGGCAACGATGTTGTAAAGATGATCGAAATTAAGTTATCGCAAGGTGCGAAGCCGTCTCATGGTGGCGTTCTTCCAGGCGCAAAAGTGACACAAGAGATCGCCGAGATAAGATTGGTGGAAGTTGGCAAGACGGTCAACTCACCCCCCACCCATCCTGAGTTTGAGACCCCCAAGGGGCTACTGGAGTTTGTGCAACGCCTGCGCAAGCTTAGCGGCGGCAAGCCAGTTGGTTTCAAGCTCTGCTTAGGTAAGAAGGTGGAATTCATGGCAATCGTGAAGGCGATGCTGGAGACAAAAGTTCTACCCGATTTCATTACGATAGACGGCGCCGAGGGCGGCACCGGCGCCGCCCCCGTAGAATTTTCTAATCGCCTCGGCACACCCTGCATCGAGGCGACTTATTACATCAACCAGGTACTTATTGGCGCGGGGCTGCGCGACCAAATTCGGCTCATTAGTGCGGGCCAGACCGCTACCGGCTTCGATATGCTTGAGAAGATTATCGTCGGTGCCGATACGGTAAATGCCGCACGTTCTATGATGATGGCTCTGGGCTGTGTGCAGGCAAAGGCCTGCAATACCAACAACTGTCCCACGGGAATCGCGACGCAAAATTCATCCCGAGCCAAAGCTATCGACGTAAATGAGAAGTCGATACGAGTTAAGAATTTTCATCAGGCAACCGTGCATGCCTTCAAGGAACTTTGCGGAGCGATGGGGTTCAGCAATCCAGATAATCTCTCCCCTTCGGATCTCTTCAGTCGTTTTGAGGGCAGAGCGAAAAACTTCGATGAGATATACGAAGCCTTAGTCGAGAAGCAGTTGCATACTGACAATATCCCCAATAGCTATCGCGACGATTGGCACAACGCATCGGCAGACCATTTCTAGCCAACGGCTTGGACTGAGGGCTATACTGGCATAAATTTCCTATTCACGATTCCCCTGTAATTGAATTGTGACTGATTGATGAGGGCAGCTCATGATTTCACGCCTACTACTTATTCTGGCTATTTCGCTGACAAGTAATTTTCTGCATGCGGATCAAACCGATGAACGCCTTGGCGATCTATTCGCGGCTCTCCAAGAAACAAAAAATGCTCGCACCATCCAGATCACCGAGAGTCAGATATGGGAGATCTGGTTGCAGCATGCCAATGCAGACGTACAACAGTTGATGCTCGTTGGCACACAGAGAATGAATACCCAACGCTACGCTGAAGCGATGGTTGTTTTCAATCGCCTTACCGACATTTTTCCTGATTATGCTGAGGGTTGGAACAAGCGTGCCACCTTGCACTATGTGTTAGGAAATCTGGATGCCTCGGTGAGTGATATTCAGAAGACACTCGAACTTGAGCCAAGACATTTCGGGGCTTTATCCGGACTTGGAATGGTTTTCATTCAGAGAAAAGAATTGAGTAAAGCAAAGAGAGCGTTTGAGGATCTTATCGAGGTGCATCCTAACAGCCCGAACGCGAGGCAGAATTTGGAACTTGTCGAAGAGCAGTTGCGCTTCAGTGTTATCTAAAGATAACGTCGCACATAAAAAAGGGTCGCTAAGCGACCCTTTTTTTCAAACCTATAAAACTTACTGACGTGTAGCAGTAACGCCCATCGCACCGAAGTCACTACCGAATTCACCGGTCATAGTGTCGCCTTCAGCAGCTCCAGTGAAATCCAAAACAATTTCCTGGCCTTGTACTGAAATCTCAGCAGTAAAAGCAGCCGTGTTGTCGGCATAGACGATACCAGAAAGAGGCGCGTTCAAGACATCTGATGCCATCTCGCCGCTACCGTCTGCGTTCATTGTAAGAACGACTGGAAGCTCACCTAATGGTGAGGTAATGGAGGCATCCCAAACTCCAGCTGCAGGAGGTGGGCCGCCAGCCGCACATCCAACTAATACTGAAAGAGATAGGACTAGCAATCCGCTTAATAGTTTTTTCATTTTAAATCCACCTAGTTAAATAATGTCACTCTCAAAATTTGTTTTACGACGGAAGCTTGGAGTTACCTTCCGGTGCTGCTCGCTGCAGCGCTTCCCCCCATCTTCTCAAGAACTGGTCATTGGTCATTGAGAGGACGATTCGATTGCGAAACGGTGACTCTATTGTCCGGTTAATACGCACTTAGTCAACCGAAAAAGCCTAGGCTGCCTCTGATTATCTTCTAAACGGGGTAAAGCGAGCAATTTCAATCGTTTAAGGGAATTCTTAGGGAACCACCCAGGCAGACTGCCATTCCAGCCCGGTGCGGGCGAAGCCCATTGTGGCGCTGATTTCACGCTCTATTCCCGGCATATGGGCAGCCCCATAGAATAGACTGATCCGCTGAAAATCTGGATTGTGTAGTGCTTCACTCAATACACGAAGAGCCGCCTTGTTGCGGTCGCCCAGTAGTGTGAGCTGTTGTTCTAACTCCTCACTGACTATCACACCCCCGCGACGGCCGAGCTCCTGGGCAAGCAAAAACTTAACAGCACTGGCCTGATCCTCGGAGTTCATTGCATTTATGAGGGACAACACGGTAAACGAAGAAAGCGGTTCCTCGTGCGAGGCATTTTGTTGTGCAATCTGCGCCATGGCAAGATTCAGAAACACAGTAAAGAAGTTCTCATTCTTGCTAGCCATCAAATCATCCAGCTGCGAAGGCGTCAGATCAGCATGAAGAAAATTCGACTGAGTGTAGTCGATCTCATCGAGTTGAAAGCCAATATTCAGAAATTCCGCCAATGCCTGCTGAATGAAGCCTATCAGCGAGGTGCTTGATTCTCTGCCACCTCTTACTGGGACTTGATTTGGCTCAGCTACCAGTTCATATAAAACTACGTCTTGCGTCTTGAAATAGTCATTTAGCTCTGCGTAATATTCTTCTTCACCAAGATGCACCGCCGCCACAAGGTTTAACTGTACTCCTGCCTCATTTTCGAAACTCACGACGGCAGTTTGTAACTCGCCTTCGAGCTCAGTGTTGCCTTGGACAAATCGAACGTACTCAGATTCTTCTTGTGCATGAAGCGGATTCACCGCCAGACAAAACAGCAACACAAATAGTCGAGCGCCGAATCGCCACAGGAAAATTGGAAACTGTCTAATGTTCATAGCAATCCTTTTATAATCACCAGGCAAGTTCTAGTATCTCCATCACATCATTCGCGTCCTTTACCTTTCGAGGATTGTTTCTTACCACCGGATGTTTAGCCGCCCTGTGTGCAATGCTCGGCAACTGATCCATGCTGACATTGACATCGCGCAGCGATGTCGGCAATCCCAAACTCGCTACCAGCGCCTTCACTGAAGCCGCCGCGCACTGCTCTTTGTTGCCTAGCGCATCATTAATAGCCTCCTGTCTGCTTGTTTGTTGCTTGGCATTCCACGCGAGTACCGCCGGCAACATGACACAAGACGTATAGCCATGAGGTACTCCACAGAGACTGCCTAATATATAACCGATGCCGTGACTCGCTCCATGGGACACGGTGCCGAGTCCGCAGCAGGCCAACCAGACTGCTTGTTGATTCAAGCTTCTTGCAGCTAAGTCTGCAGGATCACGCTTACACTCGGGCAAAGAACTTGCGAACAGACGCATGGCATGAAGAAAATGGCCGTCGAGAAACGCGTGAGAGTCGGCAGAGCAATAACCTTCGACGGCATGATCGAGGGAACGAATTGCAGTAGAGAGCCACAGCCATTGTGGTGTGTGCAAGCTAAGCTGCGGGTCATAAATGATGGTTTGTGGACAGAGGCCGATGCCGCGATAGCCCTCCTTCGCGGATATTTCCGTGTTTAGTACACTAGCGTTGTTGCTAAATTCGGCACCGGAAAGTGTTGTCGGGATAGCGACCTGACGGATTTTCGAATCACCCTTGAAGAGACTAAAATTTGCATACTTCGAACCATGCGTGCCATCTCCATAGTGAGCATATTCAAGAAGCTGTGCCTGAGATTCAACACCCTGGTCGATAGCGAGTTGAACGACCTTGCAGGCATCTATAATGGAGCCTCCGCCCAATGAAACGAGTAAATCAGCATCCGCATCGCGCGCTGCCTCTAAGGTGCGCATTACATCCGGGCGCGGCGTGTGCGGCCCGATGCCGTGAAGCAGACCTGCAAAATTACTGCCTAGCGCGCTCTGCAGTTCAGCGAACTCATCGGTAGCCTGACTCAGACTAGTCGATGCCACGAGCAAGACACGCTGCGCTCCTAGTCTTTCAATAAGGCGCGCGAGAGCTGCAGGGGCACAAGCGCCGGCGAATACATTTTTGAGCTCGCTGTAATTGAACTCGATGCTTGCCTCTGTTGGGAACGTAGGATTTATGGCCATGGACGGCTGTGTATCTGCATTGCTAGTTTTTATGGCTCTCACTATACCCCAAATAGCCCTCAAGCTCCCCGAACCAGAGCGGCGAATTTGTACCTAAGCCCCTGCGCCACTGTTATACTTGGGGGGAGAACATTTTTTACAAAAAGGGCAGTAAATTCCCTGAGGGATTGGACATGGCGACTTTTAAAGTTAACGGTGTAGAACAGAATCTGGATATAGAGCCAGAGATGCCTCTACTTTGGGCTCTGCGCGACGAACTCGGTATGACAGGAACAAAATTTGGCTGCGGTATCGCCTCCTGTGGCGCCTGCACCGTGCACGTGAATGGTAGCGCGGTTAGAAGCTGCGTGACGCCGGTGAGCGCAGTCCAAGGGCAAGATATCACTACAATCGAAGGGCTAGCGATAGTTGCCGCGGGTGCGAACCCATCCGCGCCCGATCTAAGTGCTGTGCAGCAAGCATGGATCGACTACCAGGTGCCGCAGTGCGGCTATTGTCAGTCTGGGATGATCATGGCCGTATCTTCATTACTCGCCACGAACCCAAACCCTAGCGATGCTGATATCGACAGCAGCATCACCAACGTCTGTCGCTGCGGTTCTTATCCGCGAGTGCGCAAGGCAATTCGGTCACTGGCTATAGCTTAAGGAGTACTGAATATGAAAATTAGCAGAAGACGTTTCCTACTTAGTACAGCAGTCGTCGGTGGCGGTGTACTGATTGGCTACTCGGCACTGAAGCCAAGCAAACATCGCAGAGCAAACGCGGAGCTAGCGAAAGGAGAAGAACGCTACGTTACCTCCTTCATTAAGATCGAACCCAACAACAAAGTCACTGTCTATGTCCCACACTCAGAGATGGGTCAGGGCGTGCATACCTCACTGCCGATGATGGCGGCGGACGAACTGGATGCAGCTTGGGAAGACATCACCGTCGAACAAGCGCCCGCTATCGACATGTTCGCCAACGGCGAATTGGTTAAAGGGTTTGCCGGTGAATTCGGTGCACCAAGCTTCCTCACTGGCATCATCAATGCCAGCGCGGTGACCGTTGCTGAAGTTATCGAATCTGCAAACTACCGGCGGCAGTTCCTCGGTGCGTTTTACCGGTGAATCTTCGATGCGAACAGCCGGCGCAGCAGCACGACAGATGCTGGTGGAATGTGCCGCAACTCGTTGGGGCGTAGCAGCAGATGAATGCAGCACAAAGCTGACCCATGTCCAGCACAATGCCAGTGGCCGTTCACTCAGCTATGGTGAACTCGCCGCCGATGCAGCGCAGCTTGAGCCACCTGAAAAGGTAACTCTGAAGGATCCTTCGCAGTTTACTATTATGGGCAAAGCTATATCGCGCGTAGATATCCCCGCTAAGGTTAGCGGTACCGCCGTATACGGTATCGACGCACACAGCGACGATATGCTTTACGCAGCAATCCGTCTTGCACCCGTATTCGGAACGAAGCTAGTCGCGGTGGATGCCGGCGACGTACTTAGTCGGCGTGGTGTGAAACGCATCATCGAATTAGAAGATTCTGTAGCGGTTGTAGCTAACAGCTACTGGCGTGCAAAAGAAGCACTGAAGCTTGTCAAATCAGAGTTTGAATCTTCGGATGCGGACACAACGTCCAGCGCCGACCTGTTTGCTGGCTTTGAACGCAGTCTTAGCGAGGACAAAAACAACAAAGTCTTGGAAGTCGGCGATGCGGAAGCCGCGATGGACGGCGCAGCCGATGTTATCGAAGGAAATTACACAGTCCCCTATCTCGCACACGCAGCCATGGAGCCGATGAACTGTACCGTGCATATTCATGACGGCATCGCGGAAGTCTGGACCAGCACGCAAGATGCACTAAGCATTAAAGGCCGGGTCGCATCGATCGCAGGCGTTGCCGAAGACGACGCAATTTTCCATCATAGTTATCTAGGTGGCGGCTTCGGCAGAAGACTACCTTTTAACTGGAATGTTATCGATCACGCAACACTAATCGCCAAGGAGTTCGATGTTCCGGTGAAGACTGTTATGAGTCGCGAAGACGATATGCAGCAAGACTACTATCGGCCCGCGGTCGCAAGTAATTTCAAAGCCGCCTTCGATGCGAATGGCATGGTGCAAGCCTGGCACAACCGTTTCACCGGCCCAATACAGACGCCCGGCGCCTCACATATCCCTTATGCAATTCCAAATCAGTCTATTCGCGTTGTTGATGGCGATACGCACGTGCCTATTGCTGCATGGCGCAGTGTCGATCATTCACAGCAGACATTCTTCACCGAGTCTTTTGTCGACGAGATAGCACATCGCTCCGGTAAGAATCCTTATCAGTTCCGCATGGAAATGCTTAGCGCACATCCTCGTCACCGTAAGGTGCTCGAGGTTGCAGCTGAAGCGGCGGGCTACGGTCAGAACTTGCCTCAGGGTCATGCCCTAGGCATTGCTGTACAGGAAAGCTTCGGCAGCATCGTTGCCGAAGTAGCTGAAGTGTCCTTAGATGCAAATAACCGACCTGTGGTGCACAAGGTCACCTGCGCGATAGATTGCGGCTGGGCAGTAAATCCAGATACGGTCGAGGCACAGGTCGAGAGCGGCATTATCTACGGCCTAACCGCTGCGCTGTATGGTGAGATCACTATCGAAAATGGTCGCGTTGCGCAAAACAACTTCCCTGACTACGAGATGGTACGCATGAACGATGCGCCAAAGATTGATGTGCATATCGTCGAATCTGGAGAGGCGTTGGGCGGGTTAGGCGAACCTTCAACACCTCCACTCGCCGCGGCAGTAAGCAATGGTCTGTATATTCTGACGGGCCAGAGAGTCAGGGAACTGCCACTAAAAAATCACGACTTCTCCCGCTCTACACCGATCGCGAAAGTTTAGATTCATCTTAAAAACAGGCGCAGCGATGCGCCTGTTTTCCCCTGCTTCTACTTTAAGTGAATTTAGATAGGGCTTTGAGAAGATACTCTTATGTCCAAGATAGACTCACAGCGATTACTCATTTTCCTTAATGGCCTGTCAGGGGACAAACAACCGCGCGGTAAATTTCTAATTCAGACGCTTACTAAATCTCAATATTGCAAGAGTTAGTGTAGCAACTGTGAAGATTGCCAGTGCGAGCAATTCATCCAGCATCGAAGTGATGTCTGCGCCCCTTAGTATAATGCCTCGGATCAATCGATTGAAATGTGTGAGCGGCAGAAACTCCGCGACATTCTGAGCAGCAGCAGGCATGCCATCGAAAGGAAACATAAATCCCGAGATCAAAATAGACGGTAGAAAAAAGAAAAAAGTCATCTGCATCGCCTGGAACTGCGTTGCTGCAACAGTTGAGATCAATAGCCCTAGCGATAGATTCGCCGCAATAAAAACCAACGCTGCCACCAACACATGGATCAGGCTGCCACGAATTGGCACCTGAAAGAAATACCAACCCAGGCCCAGTATCAGCGACAACTGAATCAAGCCAATCAAAATATAGGGGGAAATCTTACCCAGCATCAGCTCTGGTGTTTTGATTGGTGTATTGATCAATAGCTCCAAGTTGCCGCGTTCTTTTTCCCGCACGATTGCGACTGCCGTAAACAATACCATCGTCATAGTGAGAATGACGCCAACTAAGCCTGGTACGATGTTGACCGCCGAACGCCGTTCCGGATTGTAGTAGTTTCGTACTTCCAAGATCGCCGCCTTCTGTGGCAGTTTTGCCTGAGAGTCGAAACGAACAGGCATCGCTGCAAGCTGCTGTGCAACACCGACGATTATCGGATCTGTTCCATCGACCAGCAATTGGGCCGCCTGCCGATCTCGCCCCAAAACACGACGATCGAAATCGTCTGGTATCGCGATGCCGATAGAGATCGAACCCGCATTCAGTAGCTGCTCCAACTCAAAGACGCTGGCCACTCGCTGCTTCATAACGATGACTTGGGAGGCAGTGATATCGGCGATGAACTGTCGCGATATGTGAGTGTCTGATTCATCAACATAGGCCGTGGACAAGTTGCGCACATCGGTATTGATAGCATAGCCAAACATAAGCAATTGAATAAGTGGAATGCCCACTATCATGCCAAAGGTGAGTCTGTCGCGACTTAACTGTAGAAATTCTTTTCGCATAACAGCGAATATGCGGATGAGTGATTTCATGCGCCAAGCTCCTTTCGCCGCTGCTGTGTAACCGATACGAATATATCTTCTAGGTCAGGAAAAACTTGCTCGGTGTTTGCCTCTATATTTTCCCTGCGCAAGATGCTGTTTACTAACTGCAATGGATCGCTAACAGTCTTAGGAATCATTATGCGTAATTTGATTCCTAGTTGCGTAATGCTGCTGATCTCTTGATTTTGCATCAAGCATAGTCGCGCCCTATTCAGATCATCCACTTCTATCTCAACGACATGGGAGGATATCGATTCCCCCAACTGCCTGGGGGAGCCGTCAGCCACCTTTACACCTTCATCTAGAATCGCGAGCCGATGACAACGAGCCGCCTCGTCCATATAGTGCGTAGAAACAAGTATCGTCGTACCTTGCTCCGCCAGCTCGAATAAGACTTCCCAGAAATCACGGCGGTTCTGAGGGTCAACAGCACTGGTGGGCTCATCTAGGAATAGTATCTCCGGCTTATGAAGCGTGGCGGCGGCTAGGGCGAGACGTTGCTTCTGTCCGCCACTCAACGTGCCCGATCGCTGCTTAGCTCTGTCTGTAAGACTGAATGATTCTAGCAACTGCGCTACTCGTTGCTTACGCTCTTTGCGCGGTACAGCGTATATCTCGCTGATGAACTGCAGATTTTCTTTAACGCTTAAGTCTTCATACAAAGAAAAGCGTTGTGTCATGTAGCCAATTTTCTGCTTTAGCGACTCTGATTCTTTTTTTGTATCCATTCCAATCACAGTTGCCGAACCTGAACTTGGTCTAAGCAGCCCGCATAACATTCTTATCGTGGTCGATTTTCCTGAACCGTTTGGCCCAAGAAAACCGTAAATAGAGCCCATCTCGATTTCTAGGTCCACACTATCCACTGCCACTAATGACCCGAACCGCATGGTCAAGCCGCTAGCCGTAATTGCTATCTGCTTCATAAATTCTCTACTCGTCTAAAAGACGGCCTGCACGGGCACACCGTCCGGTAGCCTTTCCGATTGACTGGGCAGCCTCACTTCCGCCACATAAGACAGTCGGGTCCGATCTCTCTCATTCAACGCAAAATAGGGAGTGAATGTCGCTTCCGACGCCAGGCGCCTTACCGTGCCGGTTAGCGTGCCCGGCAGGCCATCTACTGCTATCTGCAATTGTGAGCCTAGCCTAACCTGCACTCGCATCGGTTCTGGAATATAGAGACGCGCATAAGGCTGATCGCCACTCAGCAGAACCGCAACCACGTCTCCAGTTCTTGGTCGCTCGCCCAACTCAAACAACAACGAATCAACAATGCCTCCAGTTGTAGATACAACAAGCAAACGCTGCCTATCTAGTTGCAGACTGGCCAATTGCGCGCGCGCTTGGGCCAACTCCCCATCGGTCTGATCTATCTGCTCCGAGCGTGTTCCCGCCTCCAGCTCGGCCAGCTGCGCGCTGACCAACTCGACTCTTGCCCCCGCTGCCTTTAGAAAATTCTCTGCCGAGTCGACTGTTTCGACCGATGTCAGATTACGAGCGCGCAACCCCGCGAGGCGATTCAGTTCGTTTGCACGATAGTCCCGTTCGATCAGTGCCCCGTTCAAATTGGCCTTAGCCGCATCGATCGTCTCCGCCCTCGGACCACTCATCTGTTCGGCGAAAACCGCCTCGATACGCCGAATATTCGCCTGTGACTCCTCGATCCGCAGATCAATACGCGCCGTGTCCTGTTCTAGCACAATAGCACCCGCTTGAATGCTATCGCCTTCTGTCACATTGATGGAGGTAATCACTTCCGAGAACTCGGCTACTAGTTCGATGCGGTCAGACTCCAATTGACCGACTGCCTGCAGGGGCAGCTCCTCACAACTAACGAGTAAGAAGAAGACAGGTAGGACCAGTAGCCTGAATTTGATCATGATGCAGATTCTCCTATGTTGTGTTGCTCGGGGTTCATGACCCCGTTCATAAAAAGTTCGACGTTATGGGTTGCAAGCTTATTGGCCATCGATTCATCGAGCGTCATACCGAAGACGTGCTCAATCATCGGCGCAGCTAGAAAGGGAAATATAGTTATTCCCAAAAGAGACATAATTGTTAGTTCGGGATTTAGGTCTTTACGGTAGTTTCCACTTTCGACTTCCTGACTAATCGCATGGCTTAGCTTCGGCGCGATCATCTTGCTAAATCTCTGCAGGACTTCTTCCTTGATTGCTCCCTGACCGAATAGAATTTCTCGCGCCACGAAATTTGGCCACCAAGGGTTTTCCGCCAACAACAAACAGTAACTGTGACTAAAGCCGGCGATCGAGAATTCCGCGCTATCGCTCAAGCCCGCCATCTTCGACTCAAGAGACTCGAACACCTCATCCACCATCGCCAGATACAAACCCTGCTTACCCCCGAAGTAGTAGTTCACCATAGCGCCATTCACGCCCGCGCTGCTGGCTATCTGCCTTAGCGATACTGCCTTGAAGTCTCTCTTCAGAAAGTGGTCGCGCGCAGCTCCCAGCAAATCCCGGCGGACTTTGTCCGAGTCCCTTCCTGATGGTCTGCCTAACGCGGCGCTCTTGGTAGTCGATTGCTTCATTTTTTCATTCCATTTTCGCGTTATATTTAATTAAACGTTTAATTAATTTAATTAGCAACCTTTTTTGTACTTCGGTGGGTAAATAGGAATGCTACACTTACCCGATCCAGTAGAGGTAAATCATGGCCGTATTAGTTCTAGGGTTAATCTTGTTCTTTGCCCCCCATTTGCTCAGAGAATTTGGACTGCGGCAGCCATTGAAGGATGCACTGCCCTCCGAGGGTGCCTACATGGGTCTGTATAGCCTGGTTACCCTGGCGGGTCTGGGGCTAATCATATGGGGAAAATCACTCTCACCCTTTCAGATGGTCTGGCAGCCAATCTACGAATGGCGTTCGCTGAGTCTAATGCTAATGATTCCCGCTCTGATCTGTGTGGTCGCTGGCAACGCTCCCCTGTCCTACCTGCGCAAAATACTACACAACCCTATGTTAGTCGGTATTCTGCTATGGAGCCTTTCACATCTTTGGTCTAATGGTGATTCTGCGTCGATGCTCTTGTTTGGCAGCTTCGCGATCTTTTCGAGTATAAAAATCTTCACACTGCGCAGCGTTGTCGACGTCGAATCAAAATCGCCCAAATTTATTTGGGACATTATTTCTCTCCTGGTCGGCCTTAGTTTATATGTCGTGATAGGCCTGTATCATGGAGAACTTTTTGGAGTTGGAGTCAGCCTTGCTTAAACACATTTTTCTCAGTGCTATCAATTTTCTCAGACCTATCACACTAGCCTTATCCATTTCCTTTTCTTTAGTCGCAAGCACAATTGCGAACGCCCAAGAAGATCTATCGGCGCACTGGGATGGGATTTGGGTTGTTGAAGGGACGTTATTCAGCATCACTGTGACAATTGAGAATGAAGAATTTAAGGTGGGTCAGTTAGAATCACTAGGCTTCGATTGGAGTAGCGAGAATGGAAAAGTCGACGGCAACATCGTAACCGTAGAGATCGAATATGCGGGTGTGACTGGTACGGTTCAAGCCGAGCTTTTGAGCCCGAATAGCGCAGTCGCCTTTGCAGTGACCTGTCTTCCTGACTTCATGGTAGTTTGCTTGCTTTCTAAAGACCGCCAAGCGGTCTTTAGAAAAGTCACCAAGAACGAAGAAAATTAGGCTCTATATTTCAGTTACAGATTTTACGATCTTACTTACAATACCGTAGTCGATCGCGTCCGCTGCACTCATCCAAAAATCCCGATCAGTGTCTCGTGCTATTCGCTCGAGCGGCTGGCCTGTCTCATCAGCAATTAGCTGATTGATACGCCCACGCATCTTAACTATCTCCTGAGCCTGAATAGCGATATCCGTGGCATCTCCACGCGAACCGCCAGATGGCTGATGAACTAGGAAGCGTGTATTTGGTAAGGAGAAACGATTTTCCTTAGCAGCAGCTAGGTAGATAGTCGTCGCTGCACTTGCAACCCAGCCCGTGCCGATAACTTTGACGGTCGGCTTGATGAACTTAATCATGTCATAGACTACGTCTCCAGACTCTACGTGCCCGCCAGGCGAGCTAATGTAGATGCAGATCGGCTCGTCACTGTCTGCCGCTAATGCCAGCAGCTTCTCGGTAACGCTTTTCGCGAGCTTGTCATTAATCTCGCCAAAGATTGTTATGGCCCGTGATTTGAATAGCTTCTCGTCAATGAATCCCGACTTTGAGGATGATTTATCTTGCTTCTTACCTGCTGCGGGAGCATTCACTTCCATTAAAACCTCGTTTGCCTATTAGGTAATAGGTCGAAATACGTCAATTTAGATGATCAGGGTGTTATCAGAGATAGATTCTAACAGGCTTGTTGGTTGCTGCGAAGATAGGCGATCACTTTCGCCAAAAATTAGCAAAGCTAGGACTGCGGCAACCCTTGGGTCACAGCTGTTGTTTCAGGACCTAGGGGCTTGAACGTCGCAAGCAACTTGGGAAGCAAGGTGAGCGAGCCAACTAGCGCTACCAACATGGCGAGGCTGGTCAGCAGACCAAACACAATAGTTGGAATGAAATTGGACAGCGCAAGAATCGAGAACCCTGCTACGATGGTCATGGACGTGAAGTACATCGCACGACCGATGCTGTTATGGCAGAAGTACATCGTGTCGCGGTAATTTCCAATCCGAGGAAACTCGCGCTTGAAGCGGTGCATGTAATGGATAGTATTGTCGACACCGATGCCAACCGATATCGATGCAATTGTAATCGTCATAATATCCAGAGGAATGCCGACCCAGCCCATTATGCCCAACACGAAGGCTGCGGCGATCGCGTTAGGGATAATGCAGATCAGCGCGATCATAAAGGATCTAAACAAGACCAGAAACATCAGCATGATCGCCAACATCACGACCCCCAGCGTCAATATCTGCGATTGAAAAAGGCTCTGCAGCACATTGTTGTACATGACAAGTATGCCAGTCAGCTGAACGTCCTCATCGGCAAAACCAAAATCTGACTCTATGCCTGCTTCGATGCGCTGCAATAATTCATTACGATTTAAATTTTCCGCGGATTCAATTACACGTACATTAAACCGAATCTGGTTAGCGTCGATAGATATAAACGGATTCAGCACGGTGTTCTTTAACGTTTCTGGAATACGGTTATAGAGCACCGCCCATAGCAAGCCGTCTATGGGTTGGTCGTCATTGAGTTTTTCGGCGAGTTCTATGACTGCCCCGAATGAAAGTACCTTTCCGGTCTGCGGATCGTTGTCCAGATATTGATGGATGGCTTTAACTTGCTCCATCTTCGGCGCAGTAAACCAGTAAGCATCTTCGTTGCTGTCGTCGTCATCTCCAAATCCGAACCCATCGTCAAAACCCCCATCGAAATCATCTTCCGCTGCGGGAAGATTAACGATGACATCAAAGGACAATGTCCCACCCAGTTTTTCGTCGAACAGCGACATGCCCTGATAAATTTCAGTGCTCTCCCGAAAATAGTCAATGAAGCTATTTTCAACACGGATTTGAGAGAGTCCGATACCACTAATGATCACTACACCGAGATAGATGTACAAAATCTTATTGTCTAGCTTCGCAGTAACGTCGGCTAAAGCTGATGTTAAATTGAGGCGCAAGTTCGGCGAGATCTCAGACTCATCTCTCTTGATAATGCTGAGAATAGCTGGGAACAGTGTGAACACAACAATAAGAGCCGTTGCCACTCCCATCATCATCATCCAGCCGAAGGTAATTATAGGAAGAATGCCACTGACTATCAGCGAACCAAACGCTACCGCTGTAGTGAGTGCCGTGTACAGACAAGGTCTGAACATACTCAGCACCGAATGACGAAGCAGCTTGTCGTGGTTGGTATAGTGCCGAGTTGCTCTCAACTCACGATAGCGAACCGTAAGATGCACAGTAAGCGAGATAGTAATGATCAGCAGCAGTGAAATGAAGTTGGAGGACACGACAGTTACGCGCCAGTCCATTAGCCCCAGCACCCCCACCATGATGACGCCTGCTAAGGCACAGCAAGCTAGAGGCAAAGCTATCCAGCGCACCTTGCGAAAAATAAGTCCGAGCGCAAAGATGATGAGAAGCACTACCGCAAAACTGAAGCTACTTAAGTCTGCCTTCACGAAGGTAACAAGGTCGTCAGCAATCATCGGCGCGCCGCCTAGATAGATCTGCGCATCCCCGCGATAGCGTTCCAGTGTCTCGCGCACTGCGCCTATTATCTCGTGCTGACGATCGGCTGCGAGAACACTGTGCACTGCGTAATCCGCTTCTACCTGCGCTAATTCACTGGCTTTATCTGCAGAGAGCTCTTCGGATCGCGCCTTGTTACGTAGTTCGGTACGTCGACCTATCAAATCACGCGCCGTCTCGTCGATAGAGAAGCTAACCAACATGCCTGCGGTTTGCCCGTCAGGGCTGATGACTGCATTTCTGAAAACTGGACTGCTAGTTACTTCTTCTCGCGCCGCGACTAGGTCTATGTCTTGATCTGCTAGCGTTCGATAGTCTTCCGAGATTCCGGTGAGAGGCGTGTCTTCGAAAATAGGCACATTGAGAATGCTGTCCACCGATTCAACGCGGCTTATTGCGAGCAATTCTTCACTCAATGCGCCAAGTTTGTTTAGCTCTTCCCGGCTGAACAGGTCGCCTTTAGGCGTATACGCAATCGTTACGGCTTCGCTAGTACCGTAGCGAACACCCATCTCTCGCGAGAACTCAAGATCTGGATCATCTTCCAGTAGCAATGAGTCTGCAGAGGCATCGAGCCGAAAATTCTGCGTCTGCCAGCCAAAGAAGCCAACGAGTAAAAGCAGTATAGCGATTACCAGATAGGGTTTAGTGAACACCAAAGAGCTATAGAATCGTGCAACAGATGAGGACATAGTGCGTGGTTTGACTACCTTGGGATTGGTCGATATCAAGCTCCAATTATACGCGCTTCGACCAGTTTGTGCGATTTGATTACCTCTAGCAGCGGGGAAATTCAATAGAGAACGCAGTGCGGCTTCACACTTTGTCTATCGAAATGACTCCTAGAGTCTAGGGCTCCACCTGATCCAATTCTTGCCGTCTCGCTCCAGCCATAATGCCATGGAAGGCATAATTTCCCTCATGACAAGCATACTCGTACATAAGCTCCCCAGCCGGCTTGCGGTTCATTGCAATCTCCCCAGTCCAGGGTTGTCGATAGCTAACCGGGTCTTCCAGAGTAAAGGCATATTTTATTTTGCCTTCATTCTGCAGACTGAAACGCTCTGTAATCACCAACTGATCGGAACTGCCTCTAAAAGACTGCTGAGAGTGGAAGTTCTGCGTCTTAACTACAAGAGTGTCTCCCTCCCAATATCCTACTGAGTCACCCATCCATTTCTCAAAATGAGTTGAGTGATGACTCTTGTCTATTGGAATGATTCGAGCATCATGTACCATTTCGACAAGAATCATTACGTAGCCTTCTGTCTGCACAATCTGATAGTTACTGTTGTAGAGAATCGGCAACATGGGCGGGCCAGACCCGGACCCAAAGGTAAGCAGGCAACGTTCACCCAGAGGACGGAGTTCATGTGCATCAAAGGGCTCAACTCCTGGTCGAGCTCGCCACTGAGCACGCAGCCCGTTCTGCGGGCGGTCACCTTCTAGGTAGGGGATTTGCCCATTAGCTGGGTCTACAATAATTGACGTGCGGTACTGCCCATCTAACTGAATTGCATCCGAGCGAGGGTCCCACCAGAAACTATTGTAACCTAGGTCCGCGTTACCATCAGTTGGAGGTGCTCGTTCCGGGTCAGCCGCTTGCGAGGAGATATCATAGCGATCGCGCCAGCCCTGCTCTACATCGGCCGCCTCTGCTTCGGTTAGAAATCCCTTCTCGCCTAATTCTTCAGGGCGAACTAAAGGGGTTTGCGAGGAGTTGCTCCAATAGCCTTGCAGATCGGGTCTTCCATCATTGGTTCGGGGCATCGCCCAGTCTTGGGCTGCTATAGGCCCCGTCGTCAGGGAAATTAGCGCCAGGGAAATTAGCAAACGGCAATGAATATTCATTCTGTTGCGCCTCATCATTAGATTGAAAGGTCTTTCTCCGAGCATAGCGCCAATACACAATTGCCACAATCAAAGCTAGATAAACTGGGCCGGGATCACGGTAATTAGCTATTCGGACTGCATTGATCGCTGGGCGGGTGTTATTTATTGGTTACTACATTCTAAAATTAGTTTTTAAAGATATAACAGTTTGATTAATATAGGCTATTTAATTGCGTTTAAGCCGAGCTGCAACTTTCTGTGACATGGTGTCGCACCCCGTAGGATTAGAAATGGAATGTTGTTATCATTATATATGTCTTGAGTACTGGCTTGAGTAGTTGATAAATAGCAATACTCTGCGCAATCGGCCCGATACAATGACTCAATATACGATTCAAGCGACAACTAGTCTAATCGACTAGTTACTACTAAGGAGTTGTCATGCTACGTAAACTTTTCATAATTAGCGGCCTGCTAATCGCCTCTTCCGCGGCTCTAGCCGATGAATGGTTGCGCTCTATTCCGGATTTCGAACTTACTGACCATCTGGGAGCGATACATACGCTGGACACCTATGCAGACAATGAATACGTCGTGCTCTATGTACAAGGCGTAGGCTGCCCGATCGCTAGAATCGCGTTGCCAAATTACCGTGAAGTACGCGATGAATACGCTGACAAAGGCATTGAGTTCGTCATGTTCAATGCGAACATTCAGGACAATCTGCCGCGCATCGCCAAGGAAGCTGGAGAGTTCGGTATTGACTTCCCAATCATCAAAGATGAAGGTCAGGTTCTCGCTAAGGCTTTAGGCGTTGAGCGTACCGCTGAGGTATTCATCATCAATCCTCGAACTAAAGAAGTTCTCTATCGCGGCCCCATCAATGACCAACTGGGTTACGAAACACAACGCAACAATGCCGACGAGCATTTCCTGAAAGACGCATTGAATACTGTTCTTGCTGGTGGCACTGTGAATATGGATGACATACCAGACTCGAAAGGCTGTCTGGTTGCAATTTTCGACACTTAATTAACAAGGTCGAAAAACGAAGCAAAAAAAGGGACACAACGTGTGCCTTTTTTTTCGCCTGCGATTTCTCACAGAAAGTGAAAGCCAGCAATTCCATGGACGTAAGCAAAAAATAGACGGTACTTGCATCTCTCCAAAAAAGAAGGATAGGCAACCCCTAGCCTGGGCGCCTGCGGATGACCTGCTCATCGAGAGATTTAAGAGCCAAATGAGGGTGTGGATTAGGCAATAGGAATCTATGAAGGTCTACAGCGGTAGAGTTGACCGCATGTGGCAACTGGAGACATGACCCTGTTACAATTTTTAACCAAAAATTAAACGGAATTATGCATGCCACTATCTATGAATATGAATCCTTTTATTACCTGTGCTGTTACCGGTTCTGGTGGCTCGCAAAATCGCTCCCCTCATGTGCCGCGAAGCCCTAAGCAGATTGCTGAAAGCGCCATCGATGCTGCCAAAGCAGGAGCAGCGATAGTCCATTGTCATGTCCGTGACCCTGATACGGGTGAACCAAGTCGTCGGCCTGAATTGTATCGCGAACTTATTGACCGAATTCGTGATTCAGAAACGGATGTGGTCGTTAATTTTACCGCAGGTATGGGGGGCGACTTGGTGTTTGGTGATCCGGAGAACCCAATGGATCTTGATCTTGCTGGGACGGACATGGCTGGCGCAACGGAACGTATTGCTCATGTTGCTGAATGCCTACCCGAAATCTGCACACTTGACTGCGGCACAATGAATTTTGCTGAAGCTGATTATGTAATGACTAATACGCCAGGCATGCTGCGGGCAATGGGTCAGATGATGACGGACATAGGCGTTCGCCCTGAAATAGAAGTATTTGAAACCGGCCATCTCTGGTTCGCAAAACAACTCGTCGAAGAAGGCATTATCCAAGATCCGGTTATGGTCCAAATGTGTATGGGTATTCCCTGGGGGGCGCCTGACGATTTAAATACGTTTATTTCCATGGTAAACAACACGCCGGAAAAGTGGACCTTTTCTGCTTTCTCTATAGGACAACATCAAATGCCATACGTCGCGGCTGCAATTCTGGCGGGGGGAAATGTGCGTGTTGGTCTTGAAGATAATATCTGGTTAGCAAAAGGTGAGCTCGCAACCAATGCACAATTAGTTGAAAAAGCGGCAAGCATAGTGGATAAAATGGGGGCTACCCTAATGTCAGCCGAAGATGTGCGCACTAAAATGCAGCTAACAAAAAGGGCAGCAGTTTCGAAATAAAAACCCCTGTCGCCAAATAAAAGGACCGAGCATGACAACAATCAAGCGGGCAGCAATCATTGGCGGCGGTGTAATTGGTGCGGGTTGGATAGCGCGATTAATTGAAAATGGCGTTGTAGTCTCTGTCTTTGATCCTGCGCCTGATGCTAAGGAAAAGATTGACGCTGTGTTAGTTAATAGTCGATACGCCTATAAAAAACTCTCTAACGTAACTGGCCCGCAAGAAGGTCGTGTGATTTTTTGTGAGAGTGTCGCCGAAGCCTGTCATTCCGCAGAACTCATTGTTGAATCTGTCCCTGAGCGACTTGCCACTAAGCAAGCTGTGTATGCAGAGATTGAAATTTATGCAGACATAAATGCGCTCATCGCCTCATCAACATCCGGTATTTTGCCTTCTGAGTTACAAGCGTTTATGTCCAATCCCGAACGCTTTCTAGTCGCACATCCGTTCAATCCTGTCTACCTCCTACCTTTAGTTGAGATCGTTGGTGGAAGCAAAACTAGTTCTACTGTGATTCAAAAAGCAGAGGCGATCTATCAATCTATTGGCATGCACCCACTCATTGTAAAAAAGGAAATTGAGGCTTTTATCGCGGACCGCCTGTTGGAGTCACTTTGGCGAGAAGCACTTTGGCTAGTAAAAGACGGCATTGCTACAACCGAGGACATAGATAATGCGGTACGCTTTGGTTTTGGACTACGCTATGCTCAGATGGGCATCTTCGATACTTACCGTGTTGCTGGAGGCGAAGCGGGTATGCGTCATTTTATCGAGCAGTTTGGACCTTGCCTAAAATGGCCCTGGAGTAAACTGACTGATGTGCCGGAACTTGACGATGAGTTAGTTGATAAGATTGCCAGTCAATCGGATGAACAATCCGGCCACATGAGTATACGTGAGATGGAACGAATTCGAGATAACAATCTCATCGAAATATTACAAGGCCTCAAACGAAACAATTGGGGTGCAGGTCAAACGCTGGCGAATTATGAATCACGGCTCCTTAAAGCTGCGAATGACCCCGGCTAATTATAGGATTCAAAATCATCACTCCAACAAAATATACCGCCTAGTCAACGAAAAATACTCGAGAGTCTCCCCTGTCTCTAGGATCTGAAGCAGGTAGCCAAGAGTCACCTTTTCGAGATATTACCTGTACATCTCCAAATTCAAAATCGTGGGGTTCAAGTCGGTAACCACGTTCGGCCATAGTCTTAATAGTTTCTTGTGGTAAAGGGCGCGTAACACTGTAAGTGACAAGATCCGGTGGTAGAAGTTGATGATGAAAGCGCGTCGCAGCGACGGCCTCTAAAGGCGACATATTAAAGTCCAGAATATTGACGATGGTTTGGAAGACTGAAGTGAAAATTGTTGAGCCACCGGGTGTTCCCAACACCATTTCTACCTGCTGATCTTTTAACAACATGGTGGGAGACATAGAAGATAACATGCGTTTTCCTGGCTGAACCTCGTTAGCGGTATTTCCAACAACCCCAAAGACATTAGGTACACCTGGCTTAATGCTAAAATCATCCATTTCATTATTCAATAGGAAACCTGCACCTTCAACGACGACGCCACTTCCGAAATTCCAGTTAATTGTATAGGTGTTTGAAACAGCGTTACCCCACTGATCGACAATCGAGTAGTGGGTTGTATCAGGTGATTCTAATCCTGGTTTGACGCCACCTAACGTAGAAATGTTCTGCGGTGAAACCTCGCTCGCTCGCGATTCGATGTACTTCTCGCTTATTAGTTCATCCATATTTATATCAACGAAAGAGGGATCACCTAAATATTCAGCCCTATCAGCGAAAACTCGTTTTTCCATTTCTGCAACAAGATGAATATACTGAGGTGAATTGTGTTCTAGACCTTCGAACTGCTCCTTCAGGTAATCTTTCATTTTAAGTAATTGAATGACAGCAAAGCCTCCTGAACTAGGTGGTGGAGCCGAGACGATTTCATAGCCACGCCAATTAGCCCTAAGTGGTTCCCGCCAAATAGCTTTATAATTATCAAGATCTTCTGCGCTTATCAAACCGTCACTGCGAGCCATTTGTTCGACGATTAAGCGTGATGTTTCGCCACGATAAAAATCCTCTGCACCAAATTCCGCTATTCTTCTTAAGGTTTCTGCAAGTTCTGGTTGTTTGAATAATTCATCATTATTAATACTGCCAAAATATGCTTTAAAATTTGTGCCTTCCCCAAACCAGTCGTACATCTTGCGAACGTCATCAACCAATATATCAGCCGGGATAAAGCCGTTCTCTGCGAGGTTAATAGCAGGCTTCACAACGTCTTTCCACGGTAACTTACCGTATCTGTTGTGTGCTTCCCACAGTCCCGCTACGGTTCCGGGCACACCGTTAGCTAGGCCACCAATCAAACTGGCGTTGTTGATAACGTCACCGTTTTCATCTAGATACATATCTTTAGATGCAGCAGATGGTGCCGTTTCACGATAATCAAGAAATGTGGTTTCGCCATCCATGTGAATAAGCATGAATCCACCCCCGCCAATATTCCCGGCGTCGATGAAAGTAACAGCTAAGGAAAACCCTGTTGCAACCGCAGCATCAACGGCATTGCCACCTGCTCGTAGGATATCTTCACTGATTTGCGCGCCATATTTGTCAGGTATTGCGACGGCGGCAGTGGATTTAACCACCTCCTCGCTATCAGTGCAGGCTGCGAGTAGGAGGGCGCAGGTAAAAAGGGTTGTGAAAGTTTTATGAATGTACATATATTCATCCTGAAGTTAGCGCAGAGACAGTATATATAAATAAGCCCTCTAGAACCCAATTAACGGATACAGTCAATGCCATCAATCTTTGGCAGAACTGTATTGATGGTACATACATCCGCCGGAGCGCCCCCCCCCTGCGAGTAAGCATGTTTTCCAAAAGCAAGGTGGTAAGTGGCTCGTGGTTGGCGAGTCTGCTGTACCAGCAGCTGAATAAGTACCCTGTCAGGGGCACGGGACGTTTCAACAAGCCTTCCCTCAGAATGGTCAAGCACGGTGATTGCGCATTTAATGCGAATTTAGCCTGCTATGCCATTGGTGCCCGCTTTCTCTTTTAGGGTGTTTCAGCTTTTCCTCGATAACTAACAGCCCTCTTACACAGCGATGATTAGTTGGGCTATGGCATTCGCTATCTCTACCCAAGACACGCTGCTGCCTTCGCATCGGTGTCATTGTCCAGTGCTGCTCTGCAACAGTGATCCTTGATACTTGCCAGATTTCAAATTTGAACTAATTGCCTAACTACAACGGCTAGAACAATTCAATTACAACGAAAAAATCTGGAAAGTGCCATTAGCGCAGTCGACTTGCGCTAAGCCGGGTGCACTAAATATTTACAGTACAACAGGAACTTACCAAGCCCACCCCCGAGTTTTCACTCACACCCTTTACCTACTGCCTGAACGAAATACAACCAAACAGATAAGACAAGCATAGTACTCAGGCAATAGTAAATACTCGTTTTAGTCTTTGCATCCACGTCATAGCGGTAGGGTGTTCGGACGGTGCTTTCTCACACCAGGCTTTTTCCTCCAACTCTTTCCCACGTTTGGTTCGCGTAACATGAAGCCGGCGCTTTCTGTTGAGCCCAAACACACCGTGATAGCAGGTGAGGCTGACTCTGGGCCTGAGAACTTGCGCTGCCAATACACAACGCTCTCAGGCTACTTTTTTTAATCCGTCTATTGCTCTCGCTGCGCCCGTAAATTGCTGAATCATCACTATCTTGACAGCACAGGTCTAATCGAGCATCTTCAGATAGATCCTTGGGAGGAAAAATGCAAATCGCCATCGCCATCGCCATTTTGATCGTTCTAGCCACCCTATACCTCGCCTATAGCTACCGTGCACCAAACCTTAGTCAGTATGATCTGCCACGGGCGCCATTGGTTATCGAGGAGCAAGAAGTTAGTGATGCCCACAATGAGGTTGTCTCTAGAATACAGGCGTTCATCGCAGCCTCTGATGATAAGGCGAGCATTACAATTCAGCGACAAAACATGGAAGAGTTGATGGAAAGCGCGGTTCCAGCAACCATTATGCCAGTCGACGTGAACGGAATTCCCGGGGAGTGGGTTATCGCCGACGGGGCCAACCCAGGCAAAAGATTACTGTACTTACATGGCGGAGGGTTCCGTCTTGGCAGTCCAAAGAGTCATCGACACATCACTTATGAGTTGTCCAAGCGTGCTGGTGTCGCTGTTTTAGCAGTCGATTACCGAATGCAGCCTGAATACAAAACCGTCGCCTGTCATGAGGATGCACGCAAAGCATACCGGTGGGTTCTAGAACACGGCCCCAATGGCCCTGAACCAATTGAATCGCTGTATATTGCCGGAGACTCTGCGGGTGGAAACTTGTCATTGTCGGTCATCGCATGGGCAAGGGACGCTGGCGTTCGCCCAGCCGAAGCTGTAGTAGCTTTCGCTCCAGTCACGGACTTGACAATGACCAATCCAAGTTGGCGATCAAATATCCCAACCGATCCCTTTCTAGGGCCACTGATAACGCCGTTAAGCAAGTTACCAAGATGGGTATTAGCCCTCGTCACACGCAACACAACTGGCAAACCCATTAATCATCCAGAAATATCACCCCTTCTGGGTAATCTGGCGAATTTGCCACCTACCTTAATTCAGGTAAGTCGTGATGAAGTCCTCTTTGACGATGCGCAGCGCTACGCAAATCGAGCAAATCACCAGGGGAGTGATGTTGAGCTGAACGTATGGCCGAAGCTTGTTCATGTTTTCCAAGCATTTAAAGAACTACCCGAAAGCGGCGCAGCTTTGCAATTGGCCGCAGATTTCATTACAGCGAGGTAGCCCCTCGCAGCAATTACAAGCACCTGTCATCTGAATAGCACTCCCGCTGACCCTAAACAATTATTCCAGCCATGGCTTGGAATTTTCGCCTTCAAAGCAGGCTTCCTGGCGAGATTTTTTTAATAAAAAGAGACTTTCTCCCACGCCAATTCGAGCAGTGATCGCTGACAGGCCAATGAACAGGAAGCCAGGACCCATCAGAATCGGACATCCCAAATGGCAAGGTTGCCCAGAAGTAATCCCGTACCTTTCAAAATTAGAATCGCCTGACCTTCATGGATAAGACCATCGGCAAGTCATTCGTTGGCCTGTTTTACCTAGTCTTGTTTAGATCGACGAATGAACCTCATGTTGGAAATTTCACCACTGTACAGCGAGATACTGCCTGCTTTTGGTCATGGCTTCGTCAAAGGGTCATTTGACTGTGTATGCCAATTTCCGAGGCCGAATACATCTCAATTAAAAACCACGTTTCTAATGATCGCAATCATGTCAGTTATTCCCTGACGAAAGTCTACCTCTGGAACACTCTCATCATTACCATGCACGCCGCTAGGTTCTCCGGCTCGGGTGATTATCGGGTTAAATCCATAGCTCACGATACCCAGATCGCGAGTAAAATGGCTATCGGTAAAGCCGGTACTCACCGACGGCAAGACTCTAGAGCCTGGGTACAATTCGCGGGTTACGTTTTCAATCGCGGTAAACAACCGAGAGTTCGTCGAAGAAATTGCTGGAGTAAAAGCCATGATAACTTCTACCTCCACACCGGCTGGCGCGATCAGCTCGCCAAGACCGGCGATAAATTCTTCGGCCGGCCTGTCGGGAAGAATGCGGCAATCCAGCTCGGCCCAAGCCTCTGGTGGCACCACATTAATCTTGCTAGAACCACTCATGCGCGTAATGGAACAAGTGTCTCTGGTTAGCGCGTGATGACCGGGGCGATACTCTTGAAACGCGGGAAGGAAGTCTGGGTCCTGAATAGCAGAACTAATATCAGCATAAGCGGCTGCCCATTCATCATCTAACGACAAGGCTATGCCGGCAAAATAAGTATCCACCGGGCCAATGATCCGCGCAGGAAACGGGTTAGCACGAAGTATCCCTAACGCATCGACGATGCGCGTTACCGAACTGGTCGTTCTCGGTGAGGAGCCATGACCGGGAACATCGACAGCTTTTAGTCGTAGCCACACCGGAACTTTCTGCGTTACTTCGACACCGAAAATTATCTCATTCATATTGCGGCTACCCGAGCCGCCTTCATTAATCAATAAACCTACGCCATCGAATATTTCTCTGCGGTTCTCGATAAGCCAGCCAACTCCGAAAGCTCCACCAGCCTCTTCGTCGGCACTTGCTAAGAAGACCACATCTCTATTTAGTGCTCTACCACTTCGATGCAGTGTAAGAAAGGCAGCTAGTTGTGAAATGCCCGTGCCCTTCATATCTCTCGCGCCGCGCCCCAAGATGTAACCATCACGTATTTCACCCGAGAGAGGGTCAATCGTCCAGTATTCCGGATCGGCCGGAACCACATCAGTATGCTGTAACATCATCAAGCCTGGCTGATCGCCACCCTCAAGCCTTGCCCAGATATTTCCACGTCCGGGCGCACTTTCTGCTGTCTCGTATTCGATGCCTTCCGCCTCAAATATCGCTGCATAGAAATCAACAGCACGAGATTCGTTACCGGGTGGATTAATGGTATCGATCTGAATCAATTCCTGAAGCCAGGCGACGGATTCATCTTCAATGGTTTGCGCTAGTGAATGACTAGTTAATATGAAACAGCTTAATAGCAGCAATACGGTTTTCGTTTTCAAGCGAAGACTCCCTGAGTAGTGATGCTCTAAAAATACAGCATCTCCTTCATAGAGGATAGTGGCGCAGTGCTCTGCTTAAGCGGAGGAACCCTGGACGCGGGTTTTATGCGCTAATTTGGTTCCAGAGAGGCCAGGACCTAGTAAATTGACGGCTGTAAGCTGAGGAGCTATTCAACAAACGCGCGCTCGATAACATAGTGCGCCTTAATTCCTTGACGCGACTCCTCGAAACCCCAGTCGTGCAAAATCTGGCAGGTGTCTTTCAACATGCTCGGACTACCACAGATCATAAATCTATCGTGCTTGGGATCTGCTTGTGGCAGTCCTGTGTCGGTGAACAGCTTTCCAGTGGACATCGCATTAGTCAGGCGACCCTGCGTTGCATAACTTTCACGCGTAACGCTGGGATAGTAGATCAGCTTTTCTCTTACTTCTTCACCGAAGAATTCGTTATTCGGCAAGTCGTGTTGGATAAATTGCTGATAGGCCAATTCCGAGGCGTAACGCACGCCGTGGGTCACAATGACGTTGTCAAATTTCTCGTAGGTTTCTGGATCTTGAATGATGCTGATAAAAGGCGCGAGTCCGGTGCCGGTGCTAATCAGATACAGGTTCCTACCTTCGAGTAGGTGATCGACGACTAGCGTGCCAGTAGGTTTACTACTCACGAACACTTCATCGCCCACCTGAATGTTTTGTAGGCGAGACGTGAGTGCTCCGTTGGCAACCTTGATGCTTAGAAACTCCAACTGTGCATCGTAATTTGGGCTGGCGATACTATAGGCGCGCATCAATGGCTTGCCTTCAACCTCTAAACCCAGCATCAAGAAGTGGCCGTTCTCAAATTTCAGCGAGCTATCGCGTGTTGTCTTGAAGCTAAACAGAGAATCGTTCCAATGATGCACGTCGGTAACGCTTTCGGTAGAGATGTGTGCCACTGCTCACTCCTGGTACGTAAATAGCCCGCTTTGATATTAAAAGGGCCAATAAATTATTGCGCGCAGTGTACGATTTGCCTAATATATCTGTAAAATTGATTATATATATATTATTTATCTATTTTATTAATATAGAGCTGAGAGTTCATGCGATTTACACTAAAACAACTCCAAGTATTCCTAGCTGTGGCAAGCCACGAGAATGTCAGTCTGGCTGCCGAGGAATTGGCTATGTCGCAATCGGCCGCCAGCACCTCACTTGCGGAGCTGGAGCACCGTTTCGGCTTACGCCTATTCGATAGAATAGGCAAACGTCTACAGCTGAACGATCAAGGCAATACTCTGCGCTCAAAGGCTGCAGCACTGCTAGCGGGAGCCGAAGAGCTTGAGAACTCTTTAATCGGCGCCAGCGACATCGGCGAGCTAAAGGTAGGTGCGACGCTGACCATTGGAAACTACCTAGCGATAGGAATCATGGCCGCGTTCATGAAAGAGCACCCAGCTGCCAAGGTAAATCTAAATGTGGAGAACACAGCCTCCATTGCTGCCAAAGTCAGAAATTTCGAATTGGACATCGGCTTGATTGAAGGTGAGCTACAAGAAGCCGACCTAGATGTAAGCTATTGGCGCGAAGATGAACTCGCTCTGTTCTGTGCTCCTACTCATCCGCTAGCCTCGCACCGCGACCTTCAAGACGAGGATCTGTTGTCAGCGGACTGGATAATACGTGAGCAGGGATCGGGAACCCGTCAGGCATTCGACCGAGCCATGACCGGAATCCTCTCCAATCTGAAATTGAGGTTGGAGTTACAGCACACAGAGGGTATAAAGCGTGCAGTCGAAGCAGGGCTGGGGATAGGATGCCTGTCGAAGATAACCCTAGAAGAAGCATTCAAACGTGGTTCACTAGTACCACTTGCCTGTCCCCATAGAAACTGGACCAGGCAATTCTATTTTATTCTGCGTCGACAGAAATTTCTCAGTCACGGCGTGAGAAGCTGGATGGAACACTGCAAGAACACTTAGGATTCATTAAAAGCATGTCAATCGTGGTTAGCAATAAAAGCAGGAAGCCGTTCTCCAAACGCGTTGCTAATTTTACAATTAGCAACCGCAAACTATTAACAGTGCTGTCCGCTGTTATAAGTTTACTGTTAGCCACGGGTATTATTCGCACCAGCTTCGACACCTCGTTAGAGGCGCTGCTCACCGAAAGCGATCCGTATCTCGACGAACTGTTATTGATGGACGGGGAATTTCCTTCGCCATTGGAAGTGCGGTTCGCGTTCGTGACAGATGGATCAAGTACGGTTTTCAATAGCGAACTACTCGCAGCGATCGATGATCTTAGAGACAGCTACTCGGCTATCCCCTTTGCCGATCGGCTAACTACAATTCTGGATTATGTTTCACCCGAGACGCAGAGCAAACTCTTCATAAAAACCCTGCGTTCCTATTCCGAAGAAGAACTAAGTGAGGTTGCCGATGCCGCGTTGGCCGATAGACTACTCACAGCCAATCTTCTCTCTGATGATGCCGCACTTACCTTTGCGGTAATCACTATGGAATCGACAGGCATCTCTGACGATGATCGTCTGGACATCGCCACTGCCACGCTAGTACTTCGAGACGAGATTCGCAGCCGCCACCCTGAGGTAAAGATTCTAGCGAACAGCGAAGTGATGCTGGAGCAGTCTAGCCAGCAGGCTATGGTAGACGACCTAACTAACCTCATGCCATTCGTGATCCTCGCCTGCGTTCTCGCCATCTGTTATTGCTTTAGGTCAGCAACTCTTGGCATCTGCATTTTGACTCATGTGCTATTCACGTTACTGTGCACCATAGGCACCCTCGGCCACCTCGGCTTCTCGTTCAATAGCATCTCTATCATCGCCCCACTGGTTCTGGTGATTGTTGCCGTAGCTAATAGTGTGCATATTATTTCTATCTATAAGCAGGCTATGCACAGAGGCAGTGCGAAGATCGATGCCATGAGTGAGAGTATCGCGCACAATTTTCAACCGGTCTCGCTTGCCGCACTCACGACCGCGATTGGTTTCTCGTCATTGAATATGTGTTCCTCACCCGCGATTCAGGAATTCGGGCAGATCGTTGCGCTAGGGATAGTGTTCGCTTACCTGCTCACGCTGTTTTTGCTGCCGGCGATTCTGATTTGGATGACATCGCAAAGAGAAGTGATTGCAAGCACCGGCGTTTCCTTCATGGAAGGCCAGCTTGAGAAAATCAGCGAAATTACACGTAGCAAAGACGTACCAATATTTTGGGGATGCACGTTATTAGCGATTGCGACATTTGCTTTACTGCCTTTGAACGAGACGGATTTTAACCGCCTCGACTTTATAGCCTCCGACACCGACATAAAACAGTACTACGACGAGGTGAGCAGCCACTACAATCGCGGCTCTGCTCTCAACTACGGCATCGACATTCGAACGGAATGGACTGCGATCGAGCCGGACTTTCTGCGCAGGGTCGAACAGTTCAGTTTTTGGTTGAACGAGCAGAAGCAAGTGCAGTCTTCTGCAAGTGTTGTGGACGTTGTAAAAACGATTCATCGCGTGCAGAACGATAACGATGAAGCATTCGATCTAATTCCAGATGACTTCGACACCGTAGCGAACTACTTACTCGCCTATGCACTTATTCAAAGTGATGACTTTCCACTGTTCGGCTTCGTGAACACCGACTTCTCCATGATCAATTTATTCATCAACGCCATTCCCATGTCGAATCAGGAACTAATCGATTTTGACGCTAGGGTAACCGAGAAATTTCACCAAGACTTTCCCGAGGCAGATCTATTACATGGCAGCGGCGTATTGCTGTTCTCCCGAATGGATGAGCTAGTGACTATCGAATTACTGCAGGGCTATTCTATCAGTCTGCTGTTGATCACTATCAGCCTCATGATAGGTATGCGCAGTTTTTACTTCGGCATGCTGAGCATCATTCCAAACCTGTTGCCGGCCACTATGGTGTTCGGCTTCTGGGCTTTATTCGTGGGGCAGCTGGACCCATTCGTGATGATGTTATTTAGTATCAGCATCGGGTTGGTAGTCGATGATACCGTCCACCTACTAAGTCACTATCTGGAGAAACGGCGCGCTGGAATAGACAAGACAAGCTCTATCGACTATGCGATCAAGACTGCCGGTCCGGCACTGTCTATTACCACCATCGTCTTGGCTCTCGGCACTACAATCCTCATCGCCGCGAATACCATCTACTTTCAGCAGGCAGCGAAACTCTTAGTTCCCATCGTGGTGCTCGCCCTGCTACTGGACCTGTTCTATCTACCCACGATTTTGCGCCGATTCGACAACCAGTTTAAAACTAAAAACCTTGTGACAAACTGATTTCCCGACTTACACTGTGGGCAAGCCTCAAGGAGAGCTCACATGAAGAATGATCAACAATCATTTAGTAGAAGACAATTCACCAAACTAGGCGCAACCGCATTAGCGGCCGCCGCCGTAGGAGCAAAGCAAATGGCCTTAGCACAGGTAGGGGCAAGCGAATTAGAATCCGCGTTCCTTATGGAACTATCATTGGATGTCTCCGATCAACTAGACACAGGGCACACGAGCATCGCGCCCGTAACCGGCGGTACATTCGGCGGACCAAGATTGCAGGGAACAGTAAGAGACGGCGGCGCCGACTGGATCACCCAAGTATCCGGACACTCCAGTCTGGACGTAAGAATCACTCTGGACACTAGCGACGGCGAGATCATCTACATGAGCTACACCGGTGTTGTTCACAGAGCAGATAGTGGTCTGTACTGGCGTGTACGCCCCATCTTCCAAACCGCCTCAGAGAAATACGACTGGCTCAACCACATCGTCTGCATAGGCAAGAGCAAACAGATCACAGGCAAAGTGGCCTACGACGTTTTCGAGATTTTATAAGGCGTGATGGCCCATGAGGATCTAAGAGGCGCTGTCAAAGTATTTGAAGTCGAATTCACTCGCGCTGAAAAATCGGCATCAAGGGGAATGACCACATGCTTATGTTGGAAAAAATAGCTTAGAAATTGCTAATTTTTTACACGAGTGAATGTCCAAGAATATTCGACAATTCTAGGCTGTATTAAAAAGGGCACAGCAGGCCAAAGACTGTTTGAATTCTACCGTCCCGAGCCGCCAACTCGAATCTTCTGAAAAAACAAAGTACTCTCGTATCTTAAATCCCTCAAGCAAGAATACAGATTTTATTTCCATCAAGATCTCGCACATAAGCCGATTGGTGCCCACTACGAATTCCAGGCTTCCCTTCATCACTTCCACCCAGTGAAATTGCCAATTCATACAAGCGATCAACATCTGCTTCATTATCCACCTGAAAACCTATCATCGAACCATTGCCTGTCGTTGCATCGTTACCATCAAATGGCCCTGCCAAGGCAAACATAAATTTGTCATTGACCCACATTGTCATCCGATCCTCGCTATAGATTTTCTCAAATGGAGAATCTGCTAATAAAGTGTCATAAAAAATTTCTGCTTTCACTCTATCGTTCGTACCTAAAGTTACGTAGCTAATATTAATTCCAATTCACACTCCAAATAGAAACACTCAGGAAAATTCCCGCTCTTCCCACCAGGGATAAAATTCCGGCATGTCTTTGCTAACCTTTAGCGGAAATTTGGCCGGTCGTTTCTCAAGAAAAGACTCAACACCCTCTTTAACATCAGCTGATTTACCGCAGTAGTAAATACCTCGGGAATCAACTTTATGTGCTTCCATCGGGTGGTCTGCTCCCAGCATTTTCCACATCATCTGACGGATCAATGCCACCGATACCGCGGAAGTATTGTCGGCTATTTCTCGGGCTATGGCATTGGCTGCTTCTAGTAAATCATCTGGCTCATGAACGCTGCGTACCAAACCGCCAGCCAAGGCCTCGTCAGCGGGAAATACGCGGCCGCTATAACACCACTCCAGCGCCTGACTTATGCCAACCACTCGCGGTAAAAAATAACTGGAACAGGCTTCTGGCACTATGCCGCGACGGGAGAAGACGAAACCGATCTTGGCTTGTGTTGAGCAAATTCGAATGTCCATTGGCAGTAACATCGTAGCGCCAATGCCAACAGCCGGACCATTGATGGCGGCGATAATCGGTTTCTTACATTCAAATATGCGCAGAGTAAGACGGCCGCCGCCATCGCGGTGCAAACCGTCTTCGCGGTCATCACGGGCGTCAGCATTAAAGGTTTCACCGCCGGATGATAAATCCGCACCAGCACAAAACCCTCGGCCAGCGCCGGTAACAATAATTGCGCGCACACTATCATCGGCATCTGCCTGGTCCAAGGCATCAATCATTTCCGCCATCATGTCGCGCGTAAACGCATTGAGTTTTTCAGGACGATTTAGGGATATTGTAAGAATGTTGTCTTTCAGGTCGTACAAGATTGTGGAGTAATCCATGAATAGCTCCGATATTTTTGGCTTAAGATTTAATACAATCCCTAATGGTGCCCTAGAGCATTGCCTACTGCCAGCTATTGCTTATACTGATTACACTTCTAATTGTCCGGTAGTAACTATGTCTCGTTTTTCTCAATACGCAAGCAGTGCCGCCAAGCTGCTGACTGAGCACAAGCACACTATCTCAGTGGCGGAATCTTCAACTGGCGGCTTGATTGCAGCAAGCTTACTGTCCGTGCCTGGCGCTTCACGGTATTTTATGGGCGGCACAGTAATCTATACCATCAAGTCACGCCGAGAATTCTTAGACTTGGATATGGAGCGCGTAAAACAACTCAATCCTCTCACAGAAGAAATGGCCCTTGAATTCGCTAGAGCTGCGCGCGCTAAATTGGATACCACCTGGGGCATTGCAGAACTGGGTGTAGCCGGACCTGGTGGTACACCTTATAGCGATGCTACGGGCATTAGCGTGATTGCCCTATCGGGGCCAGTCAATGCTTCGGTAACTGTTAAAAATCAATCGAATGACCGTGAAAAAAATATGAAGGATTTTTCTGACGCCGCTTTGCTGTTACTTGTAGAGACACTAACTAACAATTGAAACAACTTAGGTCACTTTGAATCCAAGAACCCAAACGATGGTTTCAGCTCAGAGTAATCGGTGAATACTTGCAACCCAAATGTCTCCTCTTGATAAAGAGAACTAAGCGAAGATCCTTGAGGATATAAAACAGAAGGACTTTCATGGCACCACCGGCCGACTTCCACCATAAATTAAGTTGTTTGAACGACAATAGAATCAAAGCATTCTGACTCCTTTGATTCTATTGATTCACCGACTTAAAAGGCAAAATAGAATAGAAGAAGTAACACGCCACTGGTATGAATTTTCGCTACCGTTTGCTCTTAGGGACATAATTTAAAATTGAAACGGGAACCACTTTTCTAAGCGGAAAACCCTCGATCTCTTTTCGGTTGACGATATGGTTTAAACGGCTTTCAATGGCGCATAAATTTTTAAAATCGCCCATTGCCACAAACGATATGGCTTCACCTGTCGCGCCAGCACGACCGGTTCGGCCAATGCGGTGAATGTATTCTTCAGGTTTAAAGGGCAGGTCATAATTAACAACGCGACTCAGCTCACCAATATCTATGCCGCGGGCGGCAACGCCTGTAGCGATCAAGTATTTTAGTTTTCCAGATTTAAAATCAGCTAAAATCTTTTCACGCATGGCTTGGCTTTTATCACCGTGAATGGCATCTGCTTCAATACCGCGTTTTGCAAGTTGCGCCACCAGTTTGGCAGCAGAATGTTTCTTCTCGATAAAAATCAACGCCTGATCCCACTCCTGCTCATTAATTAGATGACTCAACAAGGCAGACTTAGTGTCTTTATCTACGGTGATTAGCCACTGGTCAATATTGGGTGCCGCTGTGGCATTTGGTGAAATCGATATCTCAACAGCGCGCCTACCCATTTTTCTGGCTGAAAAATAATCGGCAAAGATGCGAACGCCATTGTTCACGGTAGCCGAGAACATTAGGTTTTGACGGTCTGCAGGTAAGCGCTCAACGATCTTCTTGATATCATCAACAAAACCCATATCCACCATTCGGTCTGCTTCATCTAACACTAGCACTTCAAGCTCATCAAAATGCAGCGCACGCTGATAAGCCAAATCTAGCAATCTGCCCGGAGTGGCCACTAAAATATCGATGCCTTTAATCAAGCGCTGCTGTTGTGGTTCGCTATCAACACCGCCATAAACAGCCATAGAACTTAGGTCTAAATACTTGCTGTACTCAACAACGTTCGCAGCAACTTGCACTGCTAATTCACGTGTAGGAGTCAGAATAAGCGCGCGTATACGTTTACCTCGCAAGGTGCGCTCTTTGTTAAATAAGGTTAATAGCGGAAGAACAAACGCGGCGGTTTTACCTGTCCCCGTTTGAGCCGTGGCAATGAGGTCTTCACCAGAAATAATGATGGGGATGGCTTGCTTCTGAATCGGGGTAGGAGTTGTATAACCCAATTCTTCAATCGCTTGTTCAATAGGACTACATAATCCAAGTTTTAAAAATGACATAGAAGCTCGGTAGATTGTCGCAGAGGGCGCAGTGCTCATTATAGCAGCAAGGGGTTTAGGAGGGCTGGCTAATCGAGTTGCTCATAACCCCTTTAAGTTGTTAAGTTGTTAAGTTGTTAAGTTGTGAGTGTCCCCATAACCACCCTCAAGCAACCTCAACAATTTTTACAATCCCATTACTCCCATCTACTTCAAGTAGATCGCCGTCTTTGATTAGCTTGGTTGCTTGGTCGATACTACTCACACAGGGTAAGCCGTATTCGCGGGCAATAATCCCTCCGTGTTGGAGTGGGCCACCGATTTCCATCACCACAGCAGCAGCATTGATAAAGATTGGCGTCCAACTCGGCTCGCTGGCGCGACAGACGAGAATCTCGCCTTTTTCGAGAGGCTTGTCGTATGGAGATTCAAGCACGTTGGCCTTTCCTTGGACTACGCCGGGAGCAATTCCTTCGCCCAAGAGCTCACCTTCTCTTGTCTCTGTTTTAACACGATGGATTTTACCCCGGCTATCGATGATGCGTGGCCAGTATTTAATATGTGCCACTGGTCGGTAAGGAGCAGTATTTTCTTCAACAAGCGCTCGCAAATCCAGCGCTGAATCTTGTTCGGCTTGACCGATTTGCGCTGTCTTCAAATCGAAAATCTGATTCTGATTATCGAGTCGTCCAGCGTTTAAAAACTGCTCTCCCAGCACCAGTGCTCGCTCACGCAGGATGCCGATAGATACTATAAGTATATATTTTGGCTGTTCTCGTAAGCCCATCATACTGCGAAAAGTTTTTGCATGCTTGATGAACTTCTTTTCTTTGCCCATATCCTTAGCTATGTGGCGTAATTTTTCATAAGCTTCTTTACTTCTTTTTTCAACTCTCAAAATAGCGTTGTCTGCGGTGTTGATTTGTTGTAGCTGAAAGAATACTTGATCAAGATTTTCGTACAGGCGTGGCGTAGCTATATCAATTTCCATCATTCCTCTGACACCAAATCGTCTGATATAGTCATCGTACAAGGCTTGGAATTCTTCTCCGTACTTTTTGGTTTCTAGCGTTTCAATAAACTCTTTGCTTGACTTGGTGGCTTTAAACTCTGGATGTGACGCAATCTTGAGCATCAAGTGTCCCATTTCTGACGTTGGGTTCCATGGCAGGTCCATAGAGAGTCCTATCAGCAAGTCCTCGGCTTCTTTGTCGCCTTTGAACATTTTTTTGAGGCGTATATTCGCTAACTTAGATGCCGCATATCCTCCTAGATTCTTTGTCATCGCTCCAAACATATCAAGCGCACGCTCTGCTTGAACATCAAAAGTTTCTTCACTACGAGATAAATCCTCTTTCAGATACTTCCAGATTTTGGCGTCGAACTTCATATATTCCTGTTGAGCTTTCTCTACATTAAACAGAGCAGGAATCATCTTCCTGACTATTGGCAAAGCGGTCATAATCGCCTTGAAGGTGTAGCTCTTAAGTGGCTCTGGAAGCTCATCAGGTATATATTCGTCATCCTCTTTTAGCTCTGCAAGAATTTGTCTCGTTGGAGCATCATAACCACTAAATGATTTTGTAACTATTCCACCTATCTTAATCATGTTTGAAATATTCAAGTACTGCCGACCATGCAGTTCCCAGACAATCGCATCTCTACCTCGCGGCATTGTGCTTCCTTTTGCGACCTTTAGCATATTTGCCCAATAGTCCATCCCGAGCACAGACATAGAATCAGAAAAGCCTTGCGACATTACAATCATGTCTATGTAGACTTTTTTCTTTTCACCTGGTTTGGTAAGTAGTTCAGGAAAGAGTGGGAGGTGGGTAGTGATTGGACGGGCTTGGAGTAAGTAGAGCTTGCCTTCGCAGATAGCCCACTCAATATCCATCGGTACCTTGTAGTGTGCCTCCACATCAATCACGAGCTTGGCGACTTCGAGCACTTGTTCGTCAATCAGTGAGGGAGCTTTCGGGTCTGGAATTTTTTGTTCTTCAATCCCACCACCTGGTTTGCCGACCAACATCAACTGCTTTTCGTTTATTACTTTCTCAGTAATGTTGTTGCTAATTTTGTTTACAACAAAATGATCTGGCGTGACTTGGCCGGACACGACACTTTCGCCTAGGCCAAAGTTACTGTTGATGACGGCTTCATCGTAATAGTTGTTTAGGATGTTTAGTGAAAAGGCGATACCGCTGATGTCTGAGTTGATTTGTTGTTGTACGACAGCGGCAATACTGACATCTTCTGGAGCGATTCCTTGTTTGATTCGATAGGTGATAGCGCGCGCAGTCCACAAACTCGCCCAACATTTCTTGACGGCTTCTAGAAGCTGCTCTTTACCTTGAACATGCAAGTATGATTCTTGCTGCCCCGCAAAACTAGCACCAGGCAGATCTTCAGCAGTAGCAGAAGAGCGGACAGCCACAACTGCATTTTCCCCGTCCAAACTAGCGTAGCTACTTACAATCGCTGCTTCCATATCAGCTGGAATCTGAGCATTAACGAAGAGTTTCTTAATTTCTTCGGAAGCCGATTCACTTGTTTCTGGCTTGTCTCCCAAGACGGCCGAGGCAATGGATAGTACTTTATCTTGAAGATTATTAGCTTTAACAACCGCATCATATGAGCCGGTATTTACCACAAAGCCTGAAGGCACAGCAAATCCTGCTTGAGTCATTTCGCCAAGATTAGCCCCCTTCCCTCCAGCAACCAAAATTGAAGCTTTTGAGAATTCTGAAAATTTATTTGTGTATGATTCGTCTTTTTCCATAAATATCCCATTGGGGGGTCAATTTGGGGTCAATTTGGGGTCAGGGTAAATATACAGTACTTTTCAACTCCTATTACTCAAAATTCATAGTGCACTTTTTATTAGCACACTCTATTTTTAACCATTTAACTCGTTGATTTAATTTATTAGTCGGTCACGCAGTTTACTGAAAATCCTCGTGTCGGTGGTTCGATTCCGCCCCTGAACGCCCTATACAAAATAGCCTGGCTTTCAGCGGGGCTTTTTTGTATAGGGTGGCCAGGAACTGGATGAGAAGTATCGATATGGTTCGACTAATTGCGAAGCAATTTGCAACGAGCGCGCCAGCGCGAAGCTAGAGCGGACAAACAGGCCTAAGCCTGTTTGGATTATTGACTCGCGCATCCATGCGCTCGGGCTACGCCCAGCCTTCAGCTGTCCAAAATCGTTCCTGACGATTTTATCCGTCCCGAGCCGGCATCTCTGATCTAGAAAATAAATCTGTCCCCTTTTACTCCTTTTACTCATATCTGATTTTACTGCGCTGCTGGTACTGCATCTAACAACATTGGAAGCATCTGGTTCAACGCCTCGCCGCCTGCGCGAGCGCCGGTATATTTTCCTATGCGCACATAGACAAGGTCATGACTTGGAATGATGTTGGTGCTCTGACCGCCAGCGCCGCGCATGTGCATTGCTTTGAGGCGCGTACCATCCGCTGTTTCTGGTTCCGACAGCCAGAGAAAAGCACCGCCATAGATAGGGCGGCCGTCACTCTCCCATGCTGGGGCAACTGCGCTGGCATAATCCACATAGCCTTCCGGCAATAGCCGTATTCCGTCGGCTACACCATCTTGCAGGTACAGATTGCCAAGCCTTGCCCAGTCTCTGGCGGACATGAAGCCGAGCCCCTGGCCCAGGAAATTGCCCCAGGCGTCGGTCTCGATCAGCGCGCTGCGTATGCCGAGTTTGTCGAACAATGCGCGTTGCGGGAATTCATGGTAGTTGTCACCACGGCCGTCTACTGCCAATCGGATCAAGTAGCTGGCCAGCACTGGGTCGGTATTGCGATAACGGCCAATGGTATTTGGTGGGTATTCTTGTGGGCGCGTAGCTGCATACTGGTGCAGGTTCTCACCGCCGGTGTAGAGGTAGACATGATCAGGGTAGATGCTGTCATCGAAATCTGGATCTGCCGGAGCATTTATCATAATACCGCTGGACATGCGCATGATGTCACCGATGCGAATTTCCTGTCGGGGGTCGCCTTCTTCGATTTGCCATTCAGGTATCGGCGCTGGCTGCCAAAGCTCGTATGCTCCCTGCTGAATGAGCACGCCCATCAGCGTGCCAGTCAGGCTTTTGGTCATTGACCAGCTTTCTAATGGCGTATGCATGTCAGCATCATCACCATAACGTTCACCGATTATGCGGCCCTGATAGGTAATCACCAGCCCTAGTGTGCGAGCCTCCGGTGGACCAAACCCTACCTCTAAAGCGCGCTCCACTAGTTCGCGATTTACGCCTTCAGGCCAGAGCTCCTCGGACAGGACATCACCCATAGGCCAAGCTGTTGTATCAGCTGGGGGCAAGTCAGGTTCGATGATAGACGGGGTGAACTGCATAGTCTCCTGTGCCATTGGTCGAGCAACACAACCTTGACTGCCATAGCGCCGTGCCGTACGGATCACGCCGTCGGGCAAAGTCAGTGCCACTTGCTGGCGTTCGCGGTCGATCCGTATATCAACGACATGCTCTCGCTGTTCAAAAGGTGAAATAAAGCCGCCCACGTTGGCAGCTGCGTCATCGGGGTCAAGACCAGTGATGAAGACAGCGGAGCAAAGAATCTTGGCGTAGCCTGCTGTGTAATGGTGTAGCCCTTTACCCGGTGGTGGACTGTAGTCGTTGTCTAGGCGGAAATAGTCAGCGCGGGCGTTCATACTCTCCACCGAGCCATCGCTTATAGGGGGCTCGGAATCTGAGTCTGCCGCATTGGTATAGATAGGGAGGATTAAACCCAAGCTAAAAAGTGTTGCTATCAATGCATTGGAGGAAGTCTTATTCATTATTATTCTCCTGTGGCCTTGGCTTGATAGTACGGGAGCATAGCGTGTTTTTGAACACTATTAGTTAAAGAAATGGGGGCAGAGTAAGGATACAGTGGTTTGGCCAAATTCCTGACAGTCCATAGCACACTCTGATTTCTCGGTTTTAACCCATTGATTTGAAAAAGGAGTCGGTCACGCGTTCTACTGAAAATCCTCGTATCGGTGGTTCGATTCCGTCTCTGAACGCTATACATAAAAAAGCCCAGCACAAGCTGGGCTTTTTTATGTATGGCGTTCAGGATAAAAAACAGTACCGTATTGTTACTCTATCCTACCTTTTTATCCATTCGATTTAGAAGTCGACGCGAGCCAACGCAATGCCACTTTCTCCAGCTACCGCGTAGAGCAGATAAACTACTCGGTCTTCGACGTAGAGAGCTGGATCGCGCAATTGGTTCACTTGACCATATGCTGTACTTCGTACCGAGGGTTCAATCGGAGCATTGGCACCTTCCCATTCGAATTCAGGACTGAGTAAAACTACTTCCTCAGATTCTTCCCATTCCATCCAGTCTGAACTGATATCGATTGTACTCAGCAGGATGCTTTCTGGTGCGTCACCTACGCGGGTCCAGAAGACATAAAGATGGTCACCCCGCACGATTACTGCGGAATGGCGCATATTGGATGCAAATAGCCGAGGCCCTTCCTGGAAGTTGGTGAAACCATCTTCTGATCGATAAAACTGGCCGGGCATCGCTAACACGTAAGTCATGTCATCGTGTTCGAAGGCTCGCATATAGGTGCGACCGAGGTTTTCTTCCCGGGCTACAAAATCGATGCCATTTTTAGAAGTGGCTACCCGTGAGTGCTGAAAAGCAGGTCCTTCTAAACCGTGATAGTACATAACGATCTGTTGGTTTTCATCATCAACATGGACGTCGGGAGAGGCTATGTGGGGCAGAGTAAACTCAAGCGCAAGATCATGCGAAACAGGAGAACCTAATCCGGAAACCCCGCTGCGAGCAGCGGTCAGTTCAGCAAGTAGCTCGTCAGAAATTGGAGGTGGGGTAGGAGCAAAGTAAGAATCCTCAATCTGGAGGCTGCCAGGGGCGTGAATTTGCCAAGGACCGGTAAGTTCATCTGCATAGGCTAGGCGAATATAAAGTCCTTTGTGATCGGCAAAGTAGACATAGTATTTGCCCAGAGGATTTTCTATCCAATCTGGCACTCGAATTAGAGAAGGTCCCTGGATATTCTCGCCAGTACTGGGGTGAATGCCTGGACCAATAATAGGTTTGTTTGCGAGTCTGGTAATTGAAACAGCACTTAAGTCAGGCTGTTGGCCGTAAGTAAAATTCGCCATAAAGAGACCGACAAAGAGAAAACAGAAGAGTTTCCGGATATGTACCAAGTTGCACATCATATTAGTTCTCTAGCTATTACTATTGTGAGCTAAGGATAGGAGGGAAAGCCTAAAATGTCTACAGCTACCCGTTGTAGGAAGGAGGATGAGCAGCGATCCTATAGGCAGCATCATCTAAGCGGGTCCCTGCTACGTGCATTCCAAGTCGACCGCTGAGCGGTTCTTGGTCCGCTAGGCTTCAGCGCATAACTCAAGCCTAGCCCTTCCGCAACTCAGATGGGCTGGATTGTGCGACTGGTGCCGACACCCCAAAAAATGATGTGTGACTTGATCATAAACCCTAGCTTGGTATTTACTAATTATTAGGCATCTTACAACGTCAGAAGAATCTCATCACATTGCATCCCAATCCATAGTTTAGTGATTCCACCAAGCTGGGTCTGAGTAAGCGCGCAAGTCCAATTCGTGAGTCCAGTCGGAACGGTTTTGCTGATGTAGATGCAGGTAAGTCTCTGCAATTTTTTCTGGCAACATCAAGCCATCATGCCCCATGCCTTTCTCTTCTCTTAGCTGCTGAAATTTTTTAGCGCCCAGTATTTCCCCTAGCGTATCAGGAGCATCAACAGACCCATCTATAACCACGTGTGCCACATGAATGCCTTTGCTTACGTATTCCGCATTCAATGATTGACAGAGCCTACGCTGTCCGCCCATAGCCGCGGCATGGCAATGTTGTTGAGCATTACCGCGAACAGCGGCAGTGGGTGCAGTTCTGAACAAAGCGAACGTTGACATCCTCCAACCCAGTTCGAGCACTTTGTCTGAAGTGTCTTGCAGAGAACGATTGCCGACTTGCGCACCAAGATTAAAGACTACCACTTCTATCGGCCCGATCTCCGACTCTACTGCCGTTATACAGTCTTCAATACTGCCTTCGTTCATTGCGTTTAAAAGAAACCCCGATGCTTCTTCACCGTCTTCCTTAATCTGCGAAACCAGCTTAGCTAGACCTTTTTCATTGCTGCGTCGACACAGTACAGCGTGATAGTCCTCCTAGGCGAAGCGCTTGCCCACACTGCCGCCAATTCCTGCACCTGCGCCTATAACCAAACAAACAGGTTTCATAGCTAACTTTTTTAACTTATGATTTGAATACGTAATCGGTCATGTTGCCTACTAAAAACCCACGCGCAGCTAACTCTGCTATCTACATCATCAACATACAGGCTGAGCCCGATTTACTCTTGATATCTATTAGCTTCTATAAAAACAGATAAGAAAAACAGGGACAGCTTAGAATTTTAGAGGCAAAGTCATGACTCACTCATACAGAGATAACGGTGCACATTAATGCCTAAGCCTAAGAAACCATCTATTTCACAGAGTCTATTCGTGTTGATTTTTGTGGCTATTACGACGCTTTCGTATCCACTCACAGCAGCTGAAACTAACGATGGCAATTGGCGCATTGTGAATTATTGGTCTGAATGGTGCGCGCCTTGCCGAGTAGAGATTCCCATGTTCAATGAGCTGAGTGTGCGCTTGGCCAATAGCAAGGTAAAAATTGTGGGCGTGAACTTCGATGAAGATCCCAGAGAGTTAACGCTTGAGATTGCCGAAGAGATGGGCATCGAATTTACTGTGTTAAGCCAGGAAACGGTCGATCTGCTAGGGATGAAACCCCCTGACGTTCTGCCTACCACTTATCTATTGTCGCCCTCGAATGAAGTCATGGCGAAACTAATAGGCATGCAAAGCGAGCAGGAGATACTTGACGCATTATCACTTCAGGGACTTACTCCGCTTACCGATTAAGCAGTTCTTAGAACCAGCTGGAGCATAGTGACATGATTAGATCGATCGGTTCTCCAAATACAGCTCTGCTTGTCTTCCTCTTTGCATGGAGCTTGGGCTTTGCCTCGGGCGCGGCCGGACAAGGACGGTTAGAACACTTGCCATCACCCGCTTCGAGCAATAGCAGCCTGTCCCGTGTTGTCGCCAATGAATCCGGAGAAATCTATCTCTCTTGGGTAAGTCAGGATACTGAGCAGGCAACACTCGCGTTCTCTCGACTTGCTAGTGAGGGCTGGGATACTCCCAAGGTGATTAGCCAAGGTAACAATTGGTTTGTAAACTGGGCGGATTTCCCGGCGTTGTCGGTTGATGCTAGCGGCATGGTTGCACACTGGTTACAAATAAGTGCGCAGGGTACTTACGACTACGATATTCGCGCGCGATTTTATCCCAAGGACAACGCGACTTGGACAGAAGCTCGCACGATCCACACAGACGGTATTAGCGCCGAACACGGTTTCGTTTCGATGCTGCCATTTGACAATGGAACTACACTAATCACTTGGCTGGACGGACGGGAAACTAAACAGGGTAATCCGCTAGGCGCGATGACTCTTCGTGCTGGTATTTTCGATAAGTCTGGCGCCAATGTTAGCGAATGGGAACTAGATCATCGCGTCTGTGATTGCTGCCAGACCAGTTCAGCGATGACAGAGAAAGGCCCAATCGTTGTCTACCGCGACCGCTCTTCCGAAGAAGTGCGAGATATCTATGCTACACGTTTACTAGAAGGTGCCTGGACGTTGCCGCAGCCACTACACAATGACAATTGGCAGATTGCCGGCTGTCCTGTTAATGGCCCTTCGGTTGCAGCCATGAAAGAGAGAGTTGCCGTTGCTTGGTTTAGCGCTAAAGACGACACACCAAAAATTCAACTAGTGATGTCCAGCGATAGTGGCCAGAGCTTCTCTGACCCAATAGTTGTCGAGAGTCCGAATACGAATGGCCGTGTTGGCACGGTTATTTTGGAATCCAACGAGGTCGTCGTAAGTTGGATGGACACCACAGATGGGGCGAAAATTGTGCTCTCGCGCTACGACATAAAGGGTAATTTTTTAGATATTACCGAAGTTGCTAGTAGCAGTGCATCGCGTCGCAGCGGATTTCCGATCATCGAAGCGGTAGGCAATTCAGTGTATGTGACTTGGACTGACATTAGCACTACTCCCCAGGTAAAAGTCGCACGAATCGACTATTAGCAGAACCAATTTTTGAAATGGCTAGAAGAATTAGCGAAACCAAACATGGCACCAGCTCTTAATATCAAACTAGTTTTACCCCGATCCCTTTGTTCTCGAATATTTTTTCTTATTGCAGAAACTACAAAAGAATTACCATCGCAGCAGCCTAGCACACACCCGCCATCTCGAGCAGTTCAGTAGAGCGCGAAGTGCAAGGCAAATTTCTCCTCGGGCGAGGCGTTTACATTTGTAAATAACGAGCCAGAGAAAAAATTTAACGCGGCAATTCGCGCTCTACTGAGCTGCGTCCACCCACAAAAAAGCCCAGTCACTTAAGTGGCCGGGCTTTGATCTAGAACCAAGTTATCTAACGTGTACTAATTGCCGCCTTGGTCGATGTTTTTCCATTGAACCGCTCCGAAAAACATCTCGTCCCAGCTCTGCTGTCCCCAGGGTACCGTTCTCTCCGGATCAGGGTTCGCAGGATTCTGCGCAGAATTATCAAAGGCGCCTACCGCGGTAATCTTAGTACCCGCTGGCACAAATTTTGGTTCGGCATAGGTGTAGCTCATCTGCCAAGCATAGTTGAACTGCGCAATATTGATTAGCTCTTCACTTGAGCCATCTGGGTAGTCTGCGTAGAAACGCATGTACTTCCCACGGAAATGCATGTGCGGCAAGTAACTATAAATGTTGGCATCTTTGCCAATGGTTATCGTCGCCGTCTGCTCAAAGGCAGGGTCATTTGATGGAATATTTGTCCAGGTGTTAGGAAAAATACAAGCACATCGACCTGACATTCTCTCTGCCGGTATTTCACCCTCTGGGTAGAACCACAATCCTATTTCACTCTCATCGACAGTCTCGCGACCATTGGTTGTGTAGTGAAGATTAAGATTCAAGACTGAGCCGTCTTTCAAAAGGCCCCCAGTGTTAGGTGGGTTAAATGCCGCCGTGCCGCCCGGGATATAGGCAGTAATGCTGGCCTTGTCTGGGTTATTCCTTCCTCGTCGCTTACCAACTTCTTCAGGAAAGCTCAGAGAGTTAATAGTGTGATGAAGCACGGTACGATCACCCGGGATGTACTCGGTGCCACGTACCCAGCGGTCTTTGCCGTCAAGATCGATCTTCACCGCAACATCTCTGTATTCTAAGACACCGGTAGCTGGAACCTGCTGCGAAGGTACTTTGAGCACCAAGTCAGGCTTATCACTCAGGCTCCACTTAGACGTAGACCAAGTTAACTCTGTCAAAGGATCGGTATCGCCGTCTTTAGGTGCGCCGGCGTCGGCCCATGCGATTACATTTCTAACTTCTTCGTCAGTGATCAATCGATCGTTGATGAACTCACCGATGTGACCATCGATCTGACCCGGTGGCATGCGCTTCGTCATCAAGACTTCGCGAATCATTGGAGACCAACCCTGAACCATTGTATGGCTGTCCATCGCGAATGGAGCGATGCCGCCCTCGCGGTGACAGGTTGCACAGTTCTCTGCCAGTATCGGTGCAATATCCGCCGTATAGGAAGGCACTGCAGTAGCAGCATAACTAATTGCCGGGCCGCTTGTTGCAACCGAGGCTACGCTTACGTCCTCACTCGCCAGAATTTCTTGAATGGCTTTCTCTGATAGCTCGACGCTACCTCGGTACTCAACCATGAAGGAGCGTGGGTTATAAAGAAGTACTTCACCGGCCCGCTCGATGCCGAGGGCTTCGGAGATAACGCGCGCATCATCCATTAAAATGGGAATGTCGACGCCGTATTTTAACGATTGGGCTTGTACAGCGCTGCGATTAAGTTCTCCCATAGGGTTGATCATCATGAACTCAACGCCTTGGCCATCGTACTTTGCCTTCAAGGCATCGAAGGACGGCAATGCTTCTGCTGTTTCTTTACTGTCGTTAGCCTGCACCAGTAGGGCAATCATTTTATGGTCGTCGTACCAGCTCATGCTGTGGTGGTAACCATTTTGGTCAAGGAGTGAAAAATCTCCCACTCTTTCCGCCGCACTACTTATTGCGGGACTCAACAGAAGCGCTGCAATTGCTACCTTTACCAGTTTGACGGTTTTCACTTGTTTTTCTCCTCAACTTTCACTTATCAGTTACCTCTGAAGGCCTCATGGTATAAGGATTCCGTACTCCGAGACGGTACAACGAGAAAAAACTCGTCGAACGTAAGACTAACTCTACGAATTTAGCTGATTTTAGTCAACGAAAACCAATTCGCTTCATCGAGTTAATCGGGTCGCTCATCAAGCACTTTATCCCGGCCCTTTTTCAGCGGCTATCTCAAGCGTTATCAGCCTCTTGCAGAAGCGCCCTGAGCAGTGGATAGATAGTGGGATTGGCGATTAAGATGTCGCGTTCATAGAACTGTGGATCGATGCCAGGCGGCACCTCGCTGAAATGACCGCATTCGGCACCAGCCTCGATAGCTATCAAACGCGCGGCGGCAAAGTCCCAAATGCTGAGGCTTTCGTAGTAGCCCTCTAGCCTGCCCATAGCCAAGAAACAGATATCCAATGCCGCTGACCCGATGCGGCGGATGTCCGCACAATTAGCCAACACCGCGTGCAAACGCGGGATCATTGGCGCTAGAGTTGATTTGTCATAGGGAAACCCAGTAGCGATCAAAGAGCGCCTAAGCTCGGCCTCACTCGATACAGAAATCGGCTTGCCATTAAGAAAAGCCCCCTTGCCCGATTCTGCATAGAATAGCTCTTCGCTAAATGGGTTATACACCACACCCACCTTAGTCTGGGCATCTTCCACATAGGCTATGGAGATTGCCGAATGATTATGCCCGTGCGCATAATTTACTGTGCCGTCGATAGGATCGATGATCCACAGGGGGGTCGTGATTTTCTGAACCGCACCCAGATCTGGTGACGATTCTTCCGAAAGAATTTGATGGCCTGGAAACTGCCGTGCAATAGCCGCACAAATGAATTGATCCGCTTTGATATCCGCGTTGGTAACTAGCTCATCACCGTTCTTATACTCGTGAGTCAGACTAGCAGTGGCGCGCTCATCGACGATCAACTTGCCGGCATCTCGGGCGAGAGCCTGCGTAAATAGTAGAATATCTGGCATAGAACCTTCTGGGCGAGTTTAGTAAAACAAGAATTATGAGTGTAGCGTGTACTTCAAGCATAACAGTCTTTCCATTCGGGCCGATAACCTGTGTAGTTAGCTACGAAGAAACTTACTTACTGCAGCTCCAACCAATGACAATTGCCTTCAAATATAGCCTGTTCGCCATTCTTGCCACGCTGCTCAATCTAGCAGCACAGGAAGTAGTGGTTCGAACCTACGCTGGCAGTTTCGCCATTTATATGGCAATGGCGCTTGGCACTCTCACCGGGCTAGTGAGTAAGTATCTGCTCGATAAGAAAACTATCTTCGGGTTTATTAGCACATCGCATCGCGAAGACTTGGGAAAGTTTACTTTGTACGGACTTACGGGGGTTGCCACTACAGCAATATTCTGGGGCTTCGAACTCGGCTTCGACATGCTCATAGGCGGCAAAGTCGCGCGCTATATCGGTGCCGTCATCGGATTGTCCATCGGATATGGTATAAAATATCAGCTTGATAAGCGTTATGTATTTGCGCGGCAGGCCTGAGGGCGACAGGATAAATTTAATGGAAGCCATGGGCTGGGGGCGTTACCCCAAGACGACAGCAGAATTGATTCAGCCCGCGGACTCTCAGGCCTTGCAGAAGTTTATCGCGTCGCAGAAGAAATCGGCTTCGTGCATTGGCCGTGGTTCCGGCCGCAGCTACGGCGACAGCGCACTCGCTGAGCAGTTGGTCAGTAGCCGATTCTTAGATAACTTCCTTGAACTGGATCAACAGCAAAATGTCCTTCGCTGTGGCGCCGGCGTAAAGCTAGGCGACATACTCAAAATCTGTATCCCTCGTGGCCTTTTTCTTCCCGTATTGCCTGGAACAAAGGCAGTAAGCGTAGGCGGTGCCATAGCTGCCGATGTCCATGGGAAGAACCACCACTTAGACGGCAGCTTCTGCTCACACGTGAAGAGCATCAGCCTCGTGCTAGCGTCGGGTGAATTGGTGACTTGTAGTGAGCAGGAGAACCCCGAGCTATTTCGCGCAACTTGCTCAGGTATGGGGCTCACCGGAATAATCATTGAAGCGACCCTCTCTTTGGATTCCATCCCTAGTAGCTCCATCAATCAACGAAGTCTTATCGCCAACAACTTGGCCGAATGCTTCGAACACATTGAGGATAACGCTGACAGCAAATACTCTGTCGCCTGGCTGGACTGTCTAGCCACTAATAAGAATTTGGGCCGCTCCGTCTTGTATTTAGGCGAGCACGCCGCATCGAAGAATAGAAAAACCGACACCCTGTATCGCGAGAGATCCGGCCTAGGCATCCCTTTCTCTGCTCCATCGTTTCTGCTCAATAAGACGACTATGTCTGCCTTTAACGCGAGTTACTTCGGCGCGCAGAAAAGGAAGAAGAGCAGCACTACTCTCCGTTGTGATAACTATTTCTTCCCTCTAGACAGCATCTCAAATTGGAATCGCCTGTATGGGTCGAAGGGTTTCTTGCAATACCAATTTGTTATTCCCAGTGAGGGCGCGCTTGAGGGTATAACATCTGTTTTAGAAAAAATATCTGAGAAAGGCAAAGGCTCCTTCCTTACTGTATTGAAGAAATTTGGTGAGGCTAATGAGAATCTACTGTCATTTCCACAATCCGGTTATACGCTGACCCTAGACTTCAAGAATGAACCTGCTCTGTTTCCACTACTGGAAGAATTGGATCGAATCGTATTGGCTCACGATGGTAGACTCTATCTCGCGAAAGATGCCCGCATGAGCATGGAAGTGTTTAAGGCAAGCTACCCGAACTGGGAAAGATTTATGTCTATCAAGAACAAAGTTGACCCGGACAATCTATTCGCGTCGTTACAATCAAACAGACTGGGATTGACCCAATGAAGGTTCTTATCATTGGTGCGACGTCGGCAATCGCGAAAGCCTCCGCCAGAATTTACGCGGAACTGGGTTGCTCGCTGCATCTAATTGCACGCCGAGAAGATCAGTTAGAGTTGTTAGCCAACGACTTGCTCGTGCGCGGAGCAACAAAGGTAAGCCACAGCGTACTTGATCTCAATAAGTTTGCGAAACACGGGAAAACACTCGACGCCGCATTTACTGAATTAGGTAGCGTCGATATAGCGCTCATCTGCCATGGCTCCCTGCCCAATCAAGAAAAGGTTGAGCAAAGTTTCAAACAGGCACAGAAAGAGATAAACACAAACGGAATTAGTGTTATCTCATTGCTAACCGAACTCGCTCCTAAATTCATCGAACAGCAGCAGGGCACGATCGCGGTCATTACCTCCGTTGCCGGTGACAGAGGCCGACAGCCCAACTTCGTCTATGGCGCCGCGAAATCCCTTGTTTCAACCTACCTGCAGGGCTTACGCGGTAAGCTGCTGGCGCACAGCGTAAACATAGTAGACATAAGGCCGGGTCTTGTGGATTCGCCTATGACGGCGCAGTTTCCTAAAGGCCCACTGTGGTCTAGCCCGGAACGCATCGCGCAAAAAATTGTGAAAAGCATCCGCCGCGGCAGTCACACAGTGTACGCACCCGGCTACTGGCGAGTTATCATGTTCGTAGTCAGTGCGATTCCGGAATTTGTTTTCAAGCGCTTAACATTCTAAACAGAGAACTCCCTCAGACTAACGTGCCAAACTCACTCAACCAATCAACGCTCTACGTCGACCTCGACGGCACAGTAATCAAAACGGACCTTCTGTATGAGTCGGTTTTATTATTGCTCAAGAAGAGTGTTTTTCAAGCACTGTTGATTCCAATTTGGCTAATTAAAGGAAAAGCAAACCTAAAACATCAATTATCCAAACGCGTTCGCATCCCCGTAGAGTTACTGCCATTGAATACCGAATTCAACGACTACCTGAAAAAAGAAGTAGAGCGCGGACGCAATATCGTACTTATTTCGGCATCAAATCAGTTGCTGGTAAGACAGGTGAGCGATCATCTGGGATTGTTCATCGATGCAATGGGTAGCGACGAAGATCACAACCTGAAATCGAAGAATAAGGTAACACGGATACTGCAACTAGACCCGGGAGGCGATTTTTCCTACGCAGGAAACTCGAAAGACGATATCGCCGTGTGGTCTGAAGCCAGCGAAGTTATTCTCGTCAACTGTAAAAAATCGCTTTCTAAAAATCTGCAGCACGGGAGCGAGAAAATTCAGTACTTCGACGCACCCCAATCGACGTTGAAGAAATTTTGGCAGGCGATACGACCGCATCAGTGGTTGAAGAACGCACTGATATTTCTGCCACTGATTCTTTCTCACCAATTGAATCATCCGAATCTACTGCTGCAAGCTTGTGTCGCATTTTTTAGCTTTAGCTTCATTGCGTCCAGCGTATACCTGCTGAACGATATGCTCGATATAAATAGCGATCGACAGCATCAGTCAAAATTTCGGCGACCCTTCGCCTCTGGCGACCTGTCTTTAATCTATGGCTATCTAGGCGCGCCGTCGTTGCTGATTCTCGGTTTCCTAATCGCGTCGTGGCTACCTACTGAATTTGTTTTCGTATTGCTCACCTATTGGTTGATGACAACTGCGTATAGCTTGCTGTTGAAAAGCTTGTTTCTAATTGACGTGCTAACCCTCGCTTCTCTTTATACTTGGAGAATCATAGCAGGCTCAGCTGCTATCTCGGTAGTCACCACCTATTACCTTCTCACCTTCTCGTTCTTTCTGTTTCTGGGGCTCGCAATGGTGAAGCGCTACACGGAATTCCTGAACCTACAGAATCAGGGCAAGTCTTCTATCGAAGGGCGGGCCTATAGCGTGGAGAATCTGCAGACTCTAGCCACCATCGGCAGCGGCTCTGGCCTGCTTGCTGTGGCTGTATTCGCGTTCTACATCAACGCACCCGCGACTACCGAGCTCTACAGCAATCCCAGACTGCTGTGGGCCATCTGCCCTCTTCTTCTCTTCTTGTTATGGCGTATCTGGGCGCTCGCGCGACGCGGAGAACTAGATGAAGACCCGGTGTTGTTCGCACTAACAGACCGCCGCAGCCAAATCACTGCCGCTGTGTGTGGTCTAGTTATCTTGCTCGCAATGTAAACCTACTCTTTATTCAGGACTAAGCGCTTAGAATCTTCTCGTGAAAACGTAGGTGTTCTTCTATAAAACTGGCGATGAAGAAGTAGCTGTGGTCGTAGCCTTCTCGTTCAATGAACTGTAACGGGTAACCTGCTTTCTCCGCTGCCTCTAGCAAAAGCTCGGGCTTGAGTTGATTGTTGAGGAATTCATCTGCTGTGCCTTGATCTACTAACATAGGGAGATGGGTTGTGGCCTTGGCGATTAAAGCGGCGGAGTCATATTCTTGCCATGTAGAAACGTCCTCGCCTAGGTAACTCTTAAAGGCTTTGCATCCCCAAGGACAGTTGATGGGAGATACTATCGGCGCAAAGGCAGAGACCGATTTGTATTTGTCAGGATTCTTTAACGCTATGCTCAATGCGCCATGGCCACCCATAGAGTGGCCGAATATTGACTGCCGCGATGGATTTACCGGAAAGTTATCATTGATGAGGGCCGGCAACTCCTCAGTGACGTAGTCATACATTTTATAGTATTTGTTCCACGGGGCCTCGGTAGCATTGAGATAGAAACCTGCGCCAAGGCCAAAGTCATACGCCTGCTCTGGGTCGTCGGGCACATCTTCGCCTCTTGGGCTGGTGTCCCCCATAACGATGGCGAGCCCAAGCTGAGATGCGACGCGCTGCGCGCCAGCCTTTATCACGAAATTCTCGTCAGTCCCTGTTAACCCCGACAACCAATACAGAACCGGCACCGGCCTTTCGCTCACCTGCGGTGGCAGGTAGATGGAAAAATGCATGTCACAGGACAGCGTTTCTGACTTGTGTTTGTAACGGCGCTGCTCACCACCGAAGATTTTGTTGCAGGCAATACTTTCCATAAATTCAACTCGGTTACTTTAATCAGACTGGGATTTGTGACTACTTCATAATCATGAAGCTTTCTTCAATTGGGTTCCAGCGACTAGGCTTGTCGATTTTGGTTACTTTCATCGGCTTTAGAACTGTCGGTTCTAACAAGGCCTCGAACTGCTCTACATCCTGGTTGCTAGGGTCTAACCATCTTGAGACTACGTCTTGGTCTTCGAAATCTATCATCAACGGCAGTGACTTGGGATGAATCTCGTCCCACTGCGGGCTCAAAGGGGGCAGTGTAATGATAGACGCAGAATAGATTACTTTGCCGCTTTCCTTGTTTAGATACTCTTTAAACAAACCGCCAAACGCGATGGCTGAGTCTTCTAACTCGATCTTATGGTAAGTTTTTTTATCGCCCAAGCCTTCTATGAAGGCACTGGCAGGAATCAGGCACCTCGACTCTCGAAAGGGCTTGTAGGCTAGGGCCTGCTTGCTAGAGAGCTTGTCTGAGCGCGAGTTAAAGCTGGCGTATTTGTAGTTGGGTTTTAGCGTCTTATTGTCTAAAAAAAGCCACCACGTGGCTATAGAAACCACGCGTTCTCCAGCGCGCTCATGGACTATCGCGATGCCGCCACCCGGCGCGATATCGCCTCGGGTATGTTCATCATAAAGTTCTACACCCAGAGACTTGCAGAGCCACTGAACCTCAGGACTATCGATCAGATTAAATCTTCCACACACGGCTTTTACTCGTTAGTGCTTAAAATGGTAGAGTCGAAACATTGCCCGAAAACAACCTACTAAATCTGGTTAAAAATAAGAAAGGTACTACCATGACTAAGATCGAGACTTCCGCTTTCACTTACCATTCTCTTTTAACCGGGACAAAGCACAGCTATCTATCTGCACTGTGCCTAGTTGCTAGTTTAACGGCCTTGCCCAGCAGTAGCTTGGCACAAGCAGCTTCTTTAGAACAAACTCAGGCTTGTGAGGCGTTGCAACAAGTCCGTAATCTTACCATCACTGAAGCAACCGTGAGGGAAAACGATCAATCGGACTCGCCCTATTGCTATGTGCGCGGCATCATCTCTCCAGCCATTCACTTCCACGCACAGCTACCCCTGATCGGCAATTGGAACGGACGCTTTCTACAATGGGGCGATGGCGGCAAGGACGGCGATCTAGACTTTGCCAACCACAGAGTAGCCGAAGGCTACGCAGTGACGAACAGCAATACCGGTCACGACAGTGGCACCGAACCCGGTTCGGCTTTCGGCTATAACAACCGCCAGGCGGAGATCGACTTTGGCTACCGTGCAGTGCACCTAACGGTCATGGCCGGTAAAACGTTGGTAAACAGCTACTACAATAGAGCCCCTGACTACTCCTACTTCGAGGGCTGCTCCACTGGCGGACGCCAGGGTCTTATGGAGGCTCAGAGATACCCGAACGATTTCGACGGCATCGTCGCTGGCGCGCCGGTTAACTATTATCAGGCGATGAATGCGGCAGGCACCTGGAATCTGCAGCGCATGTTCAAGGACAACTTCGCTGGAAATCTCGCGATCGATAGCACCGGCGACGGACAACGAGATAGCGTAGAACTCGTTCGAATACTCAATGCTGCGGTTCTACAGAAGTGCGATGCCAACGATGGTATACGTGACGGCGTACTGAACAATCCACTAGCCTGCGACTTCAATCCAAGCTCAGACCTATCCGACTTCATGTGCCCGTCATCATCCACCGGCGCATGTTTTAACCAAGCACAAATCCAGACCATCGCAGACTTCTATAGCGGACCCTACGACAGCAATGGCACCATCATTTACCCTGGCAAGACCAAGGGATCGGAACTCGACTGGATTGGTCTATTCGTTCCCAGTGAAAGCAACGGCATGGCACCCGGCATGCTACGAGGCCCCGCCGGTGACCACGTTAACTACCTCTTCTATGAACAAGACCCCGGCGTAACGATACCGAATCTAAACGATACTAATTACTCAGCGCGAGCCGGTGGCATGAACCCTGAATTTCACTGGCTAGATTTCAGCGTAGATGATTTCACCAACGGTGATGCTGAATTAATGAGTTCGATCATGGATGCGACCGACCCTGACCTTTCCAGCTTCCTAAAGAGCCGCGGCGGCAAGCTCATCGTCTATCACGGACTCAGCGATGCACTCTCTGTCGCTACCGCTACAGTTAACTACTTCAACGATATGGTAAACACGACCTTTGCTGGCAGCTTCAACGACGCTAACGATTCCTCGCGCCTATTCCTAGCCCCCGGCATGGGCCACTGCGGTGGTGGCCCCGGCCCCAACAGCTGGGACAAACTCGTTCCACTGGTTGACTGGGTAGAGAATGGCGTGGCACCCGAATCACTGACTGCGACGCATAGCACTGATGGCAACATCGACGATGAAAGATTGCTCTGCACGTTTCCACAACAAGCGAGGTACAGCGGCCCTGCTGGTGAAGAGAATGATCCGCAGAATTGGATTGCAGAAAATTTTAGTTGCCAATGAGCAGCGGAATTCTATTCGCTGATACAAAATAGAACCTCTATGCAATATCTGGTACTAAATAGTGTGTTAATTGCCTGTCTTTTATCAGTTTATATTGTCGGCGAAGAACTTCCAAAATTAATGGCGCTTGTCCTAACGACTGCCTTTTTATGCTTGCTCTCTTCTTTGTGTATTGGAAGGAATATTCTAGACCTCATTCTCTCAGTTTTCAGAGAAGTACCCGGGCGGATTTTTCATACCATTAATTCGACCTTTGTTGGTGGCGTTGCTTACCCCTGTACCACTAGCCCTAGCCTAGACAGGAAGCACTATGCACTCTCATGATTAAGGGGGGTAATGTGTTGGCAGCATTAAGGGATATCTGTAAGTAAACCCAATTATCAGAAAGACAGCAGGATTAGAAAAATGAAAAATAACTTTATCCCTCTAGCCGTTTTTTTTATTGGCTTGACGAGCATCCTTCAAGCTCGTGCAGATGTATCGTTAATGGCCGCCCGTGTAGGGGCAGAGGATGTGCTTGTCGCTGCGCAGTTTTATGTAAAAGCGTTCGGCTTAATCGAGGTGGACCGTCTCGAGCTTGCTAGTGGAAAAGCCGAGTTGATTCTAGGGTTTATAGGAGGTAACAAGCAGTCGGTTGCCAATATGGGGCCCGGGATAGCCATTTTGGAGCGAGAGTCAGATGCTGACGCCGAATCTATGCCGCACATAATTTTTCGAGTAAGCGACATTAACGCGGTTTACTCCAAAGCGATTGAGCTTGGCGGCACAGAAGTTCAAGAGCCTATGGTTATAAACGACCTAGGCATCACAATTGCTATGCTTAGGGATCCGGCTGGTAATACTATCGAGCTACTTCAGCAGCTTTAACAAAGAGTAATCTCGGATTATTACGTTAAGACTGGCTTTCTACGAAAATAGTCATTGTTAAAGCTCTATATAGGGCAAGATCAACACATAACTAACAAATCATAAAGAAAGCGCTACGCGCGCATATTGAGAAATAGAAATGACCGATTGTATTAGTTGCCGTAGTAAAGTTGAGTGCAAAAAAATAGATGCCGGAGATCGACTACTTATGAACTGCCATAAATGTGGAACTTATGATATATCTCGGCCCGCTATTAGTAGAGTAAAAAGAAACCGATCCGAAATGCGAAGGCTTGTCACTGCACTTGGCAGGGCACGAGTAAGCAACAAAATTCTAGTGGTAACGGTTGTGCCAGGTACTGGTCTTAAGTTTAAGGACGATGGCGAAGTTTCCTAACAATAAAATTGAAAAGCAAGAAAGCTATGTCCCTTTTATTAATCCAGGAGAATTACATGAGAAAAGTAACCCTCTGTGTTGCAGTGTGCTGTTCACTATTTACCGCTACTGCGGCCTTTTCTCAGGAAAAGGCCGCAGTAGCACTGATGCAGGGAGCCAAATATGTTGCCCTTGGCAGCTCCTTCGCAGCAGGACCAGGCGTTGCTACTCAATTGGGCTCCTGTGGACGCTCGGATCACAACTACCCGCACCTCGTGGCAGCCGCTTTGGGTCTCACGCTCACCGATGTGAGCTGCAACGGCGCGACCATTCCCAATATTGTTAACACGTCTCAACGTGGTGCTGCCCCACAGATCGATGCCGTAAGCAGCAATACGGCGCTGGTGACTGTCACCATCGGTGGCAATGATATTAGATACACCTCATCGACTTTCGCCTGCGCCGGAAAAGCGCCAGGCGAGGCCTGCACCGCTAATCTCGATCAGGCAGCGATCGGCGAGGCTGTAAAGCAACTTCCTGCCCAGCTTGGAGCTATGCTCGATGCCATTCAGGCTAAGGCACCACAGGCCAGCATCGTGCTGGTTGCCTATCCGCGCGTCTTCCCCTCCGATGCAATAAACTGCAGCGAGCTTGAGTTAAGTTCCAACGACACCATCTATCTAGCCGCTCTCGGCCAGAGCCTCGAGGAAGCCTTCGTGAGTGCAACATCGAGCCGGCAGAGCCTTATTGCTGACGCCTATGTTCTCGCCGACGGGCATGGCCCCTGCGCTATAACTGGGCGCTGGATCAATGGTGCCCAAGCAACGGACACCGGCATTCGTTTCCACCCTACCGCCGAAGGACACAGGGAAATGGCCCGACTTGTACTGGCCGCTCTGGGTAGTAAATCCGAGTGAAAAGGAAGCAACTTAGCTGCCTCCTAAGTTAATTAAACGTTATGTGTATCAACATCCCTCGTAGGCTTTATTACCGCTGACGTGTATTTGTGGCATTCCTATATTAGGAATACAAAACATAGGAAAAATGCTTGAACCCTGGCCGACATACAACTAGTTAGCGAAGAAGCAAAGATCGCATTTATCAATAGATACGCGGCGAACAGGGCGTATACGAGACAAAGGGCAGGCAGCCCTCCTGCTGGCCTGAAAGAGCTTTAGCCAGCAACAAGGTTATCAAACATCCATTCGAGACAGTCTCTGAGCCCTATGAATGGGCTCATACGTTCCTATTTCCCTCAGTTAGTGGTAATTTCTCCTACTACTTTTAGTTAATCTAATTGTTAGCACAAACCCTATAAGAATAAACGCGCCAAGAGGTAGCTATGAAACTCGGCCACAAGACTTTTTCCAAACTTATAACGATCTTCGCTTGCACACTCACACTGGTTTTTTCTTTAAGCGCAGTGGCACAGTCTGGAACCTTTAGAGCTAGGTTGTCACCGATGCCTACCACCCCGCAGACGGTTACTACGATAACCGGTGAGGGCGAGGTGATTCTGACACTAGAGGGTAATACGCTCACTGTCCGCGGCAACTTCGCCGGCATGAACTCGGCCGCCACCATGGCGCATGTGCACAATGGTCCACCGGCACAGCCTGGCCCGGTCGTGCATCAGCTAGAGATAACCAAGATGCCGGCTGGCGAGATCAGCGCGGTGCTGGAGCTCACTGACGAACAGGTCTCGGCTCTGAATAATAATGCGCTCTATATCCAAGTGCACAGCGAAACAAATCCTCCCGGCGAGCTGCGCGGTTGGGTTTTTGCCAGAAATTAATCGAGGTCCAGCATGAAAATAATCAATAAGAACATTGCTCGCGCACTGCTCGCGCCTGCCCTAGTCCTGTTACTTGCTGCCTGCGGGGGAGAGAGCACTGCGCCCGCAGTCTCAGATGCCTCCGTGACGTTTAACTCGCAAGCGGAGACTGGCGCTGACGCATTCGCCAGCAACTGCGCAGCCTGCCATGGCGCGAACTTAGAGGGCACTACACTGGGCCCGATACTTTCCGGAAATTCTTTTGTGCAGCGATGGGGCACACAAACTCCAGCCCTGCTATTGAATAATATTCAGGCGAATATGCCCCCGGGCGGGAACGACGGCATAAGCGACGAGGATTACACTAATATTGTCGCACATATACTGTCCTCAAACGGTGTTGACGCCGTTACCGAGGCGCTCACCGCGAGCACAGATTTTGAAATTGCTGACAATATCTCTCAAGTTGTTGCACGGCGCTCGCGCCCCGAACCAGAGCCTCCACAAGGTGTCACGGTCGCCGGCACTATAGAGAACTTCACTCCCGTTACCGATGCCATGCTGGAAAACCCAGACCCAGCCGACTGGCCTATGCATCGCCGCAACTACTACGGCCATAGTTACAGCCCACTGAGTCAAATCAACACCGGCAACGTAGGCGGCATGACCCTTGAATGGGTTTGGAACATGTATGAGGGCGATTCGGAACCTGCCCCGCTTGTCTATGACGGCATCATGTACCTGATTAACCCAGGCAATGTCATCCAGGCACTGGATGCGGCTACTGGTGAGCTTATTTGGGAGAACTGGGCAGGCCCGGCGAATCGTCAGGACATGCGCAATATTGCTATCTATAACGACAAGATCATTCAAGCTACTACCGATGCAAGGTTAGTCGCTCTAGATGCCCGCACCGGCGAGCAGGTTTGGGAAACTGAGGTTGCCGACTCCAGCAAGGGCTTCTCTAATTCTAGCGGGCCCATCGTCGCCGACGGCAAGGTTATTCTTGGCCTCGCCGGTTGCGCACGATATATACCTGAGGATTGCTATATCAGCGCACACGATGCCAACACTGGCGAGCTTGAGTGGCGCTTCAATACTATTGCTAAGGCGAATGAGCTCGGCGGCGACACCTGGGGTGAGTTGCCCGATCAGTTCCGCGCCGGTGGCGAAACATGGATTACTGGCAGCTACGACCCTGACCTCAAGTTGACCTACTGGGGCACTGCACAGCAAAAACCTTGGGTACCTGTTAGCCGTCACTTAACGATCAATGACGTGGGTCTGTTCACCAATTCAACGGTCGCTGTTAGCACCGACACGGGTGAGCTTGATTGGTTCTTCCAACACGTACCCGCCGAGGCGCTAGATCTGGATGAAGTATTTGAGCGCATCCTGGTAAACCGCGGCGACGACAAATTAGTGTTCTCGCTAGGCAAGTACGGCATCCTATGGAAGAACGACAGAGTTTCCGGTGAATTTCAGGCATACAAGGAAACTGTTTTTCAGAATGCCTTTACCGACATCGACGATGAGACTGGCCTGGTCACTTATCGCGAAGACATTCAGAATGCGAAGCTAAACGAATGGACTTCAGCCTGCCCGAGCAGCGCCGGCGGTAAAGACTGGCATTCAATGACCTACCACCCGCCTACTGGGACCATGATCGCCCCGCTCAGCCAAACCTGTCTAGAAAACGCGGCGCGAGAAGTGGCGTTAGTGCAAGGTGGTGGTGGTCTCGCTGCTAGCCGTAAATTCTTCGAGATGCCCGGAACGGATGGCAATCTCGGCAAGATCGGCGCCTATAACGTAGATACCATGGAAGAAGTATGGAGCTATCAACAACGCGCCTCCTTTCATACTGGCACGATGTCAACCGGCGGCAATCTGGTATTCGTTGGCGATCTGGACCGACGTTTTAAGGCCTTCGATGTGACTACCGGCGAGATCGTTTGGGAAACTAGACTGGGAACATCTGTTCAGGGGCATCCAGTTTCCTTTGCTGTTGATGGCAAACAATATATCGCAGTAACAGCAGCGCTTGGCGGCACTAGTCCGCGCGCAGTTCCCGGTGTAATTCTTACAGAGATAAAATATCCACGTTCGGGAAACGCCGTCTATGTATTTGCTCTTCCTGACTAGACACGATTAGTCGCCATGAGCAGAGTTCAACGTCTATAACCACAAGGGGTATTGCTAAAAATGAAAATAACAAATCATGCATTAGGAATACTTGGATTGGGCCTGCTCGTTGCCTGCGGCAGTGAGAACGAGATTGAAGAAGAGAGTGTAGTTGACAGTGCAGCCACTTCTGTTGCCAGCTTCAGCTCACAAGCCGAAGCTGGAGTCCAGGCTTACTCCGCGAACTGCGCAGCCTGCCATGGTGCTAGTCTCGAAGGCAGCGCGCTAGGCCCGATACTAAGCGGGCAAGCATTTCTTGCAAGTTGGGGGATGCAATCGCCGGGTGACTTTTATAACTACATCAAAGCGAACATGCCTCCGGGTGAGAATGCTGCTATTAGCGATGATGACTATATCAATATCGTTGCTCACGTCATGCGCAGAAGCGGAGTCATCGACAGCAATCCCCTGCTAACGGCAAGTTCCGATTACCCCTTAGCGATCAATATTCCCAGTGCAGCAAATTTGATTGCACCGCCGGAAAGCATTGCACCTACTGGTGTAATCCTTTCTGGCACTGTCGAAAATTTTCGCCCGATCTCCGATGCGACGCTCACCAACCCGGCTCCGGGTGACTGGCCGATGTTGCGCCGCAACTATCAGGCCTGGAGCTATAGTCCTCTCGATCAGATCAACGTGGACAACGTGGGTGACCTGCGACTGGAATGGGTCTGGAGTATGCACGATGGCGACTCGGAGCCTTCGCCGCTGGTGTACGACGGCACCATCTATCTGATCAATCCTAGCAACATAATTCAAGCATTGGATGGGAAGACTGGCGAGCTAATCTGGGAGCATCACGCGGGTCCTGAGGATAGCGAGGACATGCGCAACATAGCGATCTATGAGGATAAGATTATTCACGCCACAACCGATGCTCGATTGTTGGCACTCGATGCACGTACAGGCGAACCGGTTTGGGAAACAGAAATCGCCGATGGCAGCAAGGGCTTCGGGAATTCCAGCGGACCTATAGTAGCCGACGGTAAAATTATCCAAGGCCTGTTAGGTTGCTCTCGCTACATCGAGGAAGACTGCTATATCAGTGCGGTAGATGCAGACAACGGTGAGGTGCTATGGCGCTTCAACACCATCGCCGAAAGTGGTGATTCTGGCGGTGATACTTGGGGCAACATAGATGACATATTTCGTGCGGGCGGCGAAACTTGGATTACAGGAAGTTACGACCCTGAGCTAAAAATCACCTATTGGGGAACCGCACAGCAAAAACCGTGGATGCCGGCCAGTCGAAATCTGTCCATCTTCGATACCGGTCTATTCACCAATTCCACCGTAGCCATCAATGTGGATGACGGCTCTCTCGATTGGTTTTTTCAGCACGTGCCCGCGGAGGCGCTGGATCTTGACGAGGTGTTCGAACGTGTCCTGGTCGATCGAGGCGATGACAAACTCGTTTTCTCAATCGGCAAGCACGGCATTCTGTGGAAGCACGATAGAGTGAGTGGTGAGTTCATCTCTCATCTGGAGACTATCTTCCAGAACGCTTTCACTAACATAGACTCTGTGACTGGGGCTGTAACCTATCGTGATGACATTGCCAATGCGCAACTGGACGAATGGATAAGCGTTTGCCCGAGCACAGCCGGTGGAAAAGACTGGCACTCCATGACCTATCATGAACCTAGCGCGAATCTAATCATTCCTCTGAGTCAGTCTTGCTTGGAAATATCGGCACGAGAAGTTCCGCTTGTTCAGGGTGCCGGTGGCACAGCGGCAAATCGCCGCTGGTTCGAAATGCCAGGTTCAGACGGTAATATGGGCAAACTCGCAGCATATAACGTAGATTCTATGGAAGAGATCTGGAGTTACGAACAACGAGCGGCTTTCTTGACAGGAACTATATCCACAGCGGGAAATCTTGTGTTCGTCGGCGACCTCGATCGGCGCTTCCGAGCCTTCGATGCGCGTAATGGTGAGATACTCTGGGAGACACGGCTTGGCACATCAGTGCAGGGTCACCCTGTTAGCTTTGCCATAGACGGAAAGCAGTATATTGCAGTGACTACCGCAATGGGTGCGCGCGGAGTTAGTCCGCGAACCGTCCCACGAGTTGTCGCGCCGGATATCAGGCATCCGGGCAATGGCAACGCACTGTACGTTTTTAGTCTTTCGGACTAAGATCAGTTAACAATCAATTCGAGTAAAACACGCTCAGGTTGAATTATCGCCCTACTAACTTTTTCGCAATCCAGTAACAGGAAGTATCATTATAGGTCGTCGTTATGATGAACTGGAAAAAACATATTACCTTTATTAAGCAGCAGAAACTTTTCTTTGTCGGTACCGCAGCAAACGGTGGCACCATCAATGTTTCGCCCAAGGGTTGGGACAGCCTGCGGGTGCTTTCAGCTAACCGTATCGCGTGGCTAAACATCACCGGAAGCGCAAACGAGACGGCTACTGATCCGGCCCAGAATGAACGCAGGACGATGAAGACATCGAAATCTATTGGCATGAGAAATACCGAGGCAATGTAAGTGCGCCTAACCAGATCACCAAAGAAAATTCACGAAAGTTCTCTGTTAAGGAATAAATAACCCATGGTTAATGAAACAGAAAACTCAGCAGAAGAGCCTGAGACCGTGACTGAAGAGAAACCCTCGAATATCGGTAAAATCGAGTGGATGGACCTCACTGTTCCAGATGCTGGACAGCTACAAAAATTCTATACCTCAGTAGTAGGCTGGTCCAGCAACGATGTCGACATGGGTTCCTACAGTGACTTCAATTTAAACTTACCGGGGACTGAAGATACAATTGCCGGTGTGTGTCATTCTCGTAGCAGCAATCATAATATTCCCAGTCAGTGGCTAATCTATGTTCGAGTTGAAAGCGTTGCCGACAGCGCAGAGCGATGCAAAAAAATGGGTGGCGAAGTGTTAGATGGGCCACGCAGAATGGGCGGCAGCAATTTCTGCGTGATCAAAGATCCAGCCGGCGCCGTTATGGCTCTACTCTCGGACTAGTTAGGCACAATCGCTGTTAGGTAAATGCCATAGCGGCACGGCCGAATTCGGCGCAAAAGTGGAAAAGATCCAAAAGGACTCAATCGTTGTGATTGTTTATTTTGCGGGCATAAGTGCGTGATCATAGCAACTACATTGCTAGGTGATCTGGGTATGGAGACCAATAACTAGTGTTTTTAAATTACGCTACAGAGAATTAATTAACATGAACCCTACAGTAGAAAATATTTTCATAACAAAAACTCGGCGTGAACAGCCGCTTGAAATAGAAGTCGCGAAGCTCGAAGCGGGAAAGGGGATCAGTGGTGATCGTTATCATGAACGGGCATTGGAATGTCTAGCAGCAGGAAACCTAGCGCCATCGAACCATATCAGCATGATTTCCAAGGAAGAGCTCGATAGTTTTTTAAAGAGAAACAACGTCGAGATCGACTACGCTGACTTTCGGCGTAATGTCCTTATCAGCGGCATTGATCTCAATGAATTAATTGGCAAAAAGTTTACGCTTGGCAGCGCGTTATGCCAAGGCGTCGAAGACTGTGCGCCCTGCGCCTTTCTTGCCGCGACCGTGCACCGTGCGGTTCTGCCAGAGCTGAAAAAGAAGGCTGGCCTGAGAGCAATTATTCTAGAAGATGGCGATTTAAAAATCGGCGACACAATTACAGCAATTGGTGACTAACATGCAATTCTTTAACTCCTTACTAGCCAATCTAAAGAGCCGGCCCCACTGGATGAATGCACTGATGCTGTTCTGTGCGTATATGACATTTATCTATCTACCCTGGGATGTTCTCTTAAAGCCGTTGTCTGAAGATCAGGAGGTGTGGTTCGGTCTACTCTTCACCGGCTGGGCTGCGAAGGCCGGTGGCGTGCTGCACTGGTACGTATACGGCGCGGGGTTCTGGGGGTTTTGGAAGATGCGAACATGGATGTTCCCTTGGGCGGCCCTATACACCGCGCAGATTGCGGCAGGCATGTTCATTTGGAGCTTTCTCGATGATCGAGGCGGCGGAGTAACATCCGGCCTGTTGGTTGCCATTCCCTTTCTCGCCTTAGCAGCGGTTCTGTGGAGAACAAGTTATTTCAAAGCCGCTGCCGAAACAGTTGAAGATAGCGAGCTCAAATGAAGCCGCTTGTCCGAATCACCACTGCCTTCTGCTCACTATTTTTGGCCACAGCTTCCCTTGCGCAGACGGACGAGCCTTACATCTACATACTTGGCGTTGCGCAGGATGCCGGCTATCCACAGATGGGTTGTTATGCAGAGCATTGCCTGCCTGGCTGGATTGACCCTAGCTTACGTAGAGGAGCTGCTTCAATTGCCGCTATCAACCCCATCTCTGGACAAAAAATTCTCTTCGAGGCCACGCCTAATCTTCCGGCGCAGCTGTACGCGCTAGATTTAGAAGCACCCAATGAAAATTTTCAACTTGTCGGCGTGTTTCTCACTCATGCTCATATCGGACACTATGCCGGCCTGATGTTCTTCGGACATGAGGCAATGTCAGCTTCCAACCTGCCGGTCTACGCCATGCCGCGCATGTTTAGCTTTCTAGAGAACAATGGCCCTTGGAGTCAATTAGTCGAGTTCGAGAATATTCGGCTGGAGGCACTCCGGGAGGGGGCGGCAGAAAGTCTTGCTGACATCCAAGTCACTCCGTTTCTCGTTCCTCACAGAGACGAGTTTTCCGAAACGGTGGGCTATGAGATTACCGGACCAAACAAGAAAGCAGTATTCATTCCAGATATCAATAAGTGGTCGGTGTGGGATACAGACCTTGCCGCGCTGGTGAGATCAGTCGACTATGCATTGATCGATGCGACGTTCTATGGCGATGGTGAGCTGCCTGGCCGCGACATGTCACAGGTTCCGCATCCCCTCGTTACGGAAAGCATGGATGCACTAAGTGAGCTATCAAGTAATGAGCGAGCGAAAGTTTGGTTCATACACTTTAACCATACGAATCCGTTACTGAATGCCGAGAGTGACGAGAGTAAGTTCGTACGATCGCAGGGATACAATGTAGCAACCGAAGGCGTACGGCTCCCACTGTGATAGTACGCTTCGCTGCGAAGCTTAGGCGTTTCGTAGCTTCTCTAACTCTTCCCAACGTTCATACGTTTTCTCAAGTTGACTCTGCACATCGGCTACCTGCTTCAGCGTCTCCTCGACAGATTTTCCACCGTCGTCCTGATTCTCGTAGAACTCAGGTTGCGACATGTACTTTTCTAACTCAGACTGACTTACCTCAAGCGCTTCTATCTTTGCGGGCAGCTCCTCAAGTTCGCGCTGATTCTTGTAGGAGAGTTTTTTACTTACAGCTTTTTTCGGCTCAGGCTTTTCTTCTAGCTGCTTGCTTGTTGATCCTCCGCTGGCTTTCTCGCCGTCTTCAAAGCTAAACAACTTACCGCCTTTACGCGCCCAGTCGCTGTAGCCGCCGACATACTCGCCGATCTTTCCATCACCTTCGAACACCATCAGGCTAGTAACCACATTGTCCATGAACTGCCTATCGTGACTTACGAGTAGCACCGTTCCGTCGAACTTCAATAGTATGTCTTCGAGCAGTTCCAGAGTCTCGATGTCTAGATCGTTTGTTGGTTCGTCCAGTACCAGAATATTCGCTGGCCTGCTAAACACCTTCGCAAGTATCGCCCGGTTCTGTTCACCACCGGAGAGCGCCTTGGCCGGCGTGCGAATTCTATCTGGCGCAAAGAGAAAGTCACCAAGATAGCTGATCACATGCTTGTTCTGGCCATTGATCTCGATGTAATCCGAACCGCCGCTCACGTTATCGATTAGATTTTTTTCCATGTCGAGATGTTCGCGTAACTGATCGAAGTAGGCGACCTCTAATTTCGACCCGAGTTTTACAGTGCCTTCCTGAGCAGTCAGTTTACCCAATAGAATCTTCAGCAGCGTCGACTTGCCCGCACCATTCGCACCGACGATACCTATGCGGTCGCCACGCATGACTGTAGTAGAAAAATTCTTGATGATAGGTCGCTCATCAAAACTGTGGCTGATGTCTTCCAGCTCCGCCACAATCTTTCCTGAACTCTCAGTGGTGTTCAGCTTGAACTTTGCACTTCCCTCAAGCTCTCTGCGCGCGCCTCTGGCCAGTCGCAATGCCTCTAACGCACGAACCCTACCTTCGTTGCGCGTGCGTCTTGCCTTGATGCCTTGCCGGATCCAGACTTCTTCTTCCGCCAGTTTCTTATCGAATAATTTGTTCGCTCTCTCTTCGCTGGCAAGCTGCTGCTCGCGAAAATCTAGAAATTTCTGAAACGTTCCTTCGAATTCGTACAGGTGCCCTCTATCGATTTCTACAATCTTGTTAACTACGTTCTGCAGGAAAGTTCTGTCGTGAGTAACGAGCAAGACGGCGCCGTTGTAGTCTTGCAGTTGCTTCTCTAGCCACTCTATCGCTGGCACGTCGAGGTGATTAGTCGGCTCGTCGAGAAGGAGAAATTCTGGTTCTCGTACCAGAGCGCGCGCCAAGGCTACGCGCTTGCGCCATCCACCAGATAACTCCGACATGAGTTTATCTGCCGGCAATTGCAGTTGCGTGATGACCGTGTCAACTTTCTGCCCCAAACTCCAACCCTGCTTCGCTTCCAGCTCGCCCTGCACGCGCTCAAGTTTGCTCATGTCGGCATTCTCGTAGTCAGCAATCATGTGATGGTACTGCTTTAGGAGCTCACCCACTTCGGCAAGGCCGCCCGCAACCATGTCATAGACAGACTGCTCGTCGGCGACCGGTAGTGACTGCTCTAGCCACGCGACCTCTACTCCGGGCCTAAGCCAGCGCTCGCCGCTGTCGGGCTGCATCGATCCCGCGATGACCTTCATGAAAGTGGTTTTACCAGCGCCATTACGGCCTAACAATCCAATCTTACTGCCCTTCTTCAGCGTGAAATCGACTTCATCGAGAAGAATATGAGTACCAAAATTGAGAGCAACTTTATCGAGACGAACTAGAGGCATGGAATAATTACTTTGGTGAATGCTGGTGACTTCCGGGCCGCCATTCTACCCTAACGATCGTCGAAAAAGTGACCAATTACGAGTCCTTCTACGGCATTTAGAGAAACGCGCAATAGTGTAAGTAATTAGCCTATTACACCATCTAGTAAATGAATATCACCGAGATCAGAATATTTTAGATACCTATTTCAATAACTTAACTATTGGTACGGATGCTGCATTGATTACAGAACAGTTGATAAAAAGTGATGGAAGAAATTTAGTTGTGGAGGTAGAGGCGATGAAGGAAAAGAATTCAGAAAACGGTTTAATGCCAATGTTGTACAAAGGGGCTTGTTTGGTCTTGGTTGGCCTACTTATCCTGCTCGGAATAGTGGGTTTGATCTTGCCCATCATCCCAGGAGTTTTGTTTCTGTTTCTCGCGGCATTGCTGCTGGCAAAAGTATCCAGTCGCTTCGACGCGCTGCTGCATAGAAACGAAAATATGAGGACTTGGCGCCGCCGTTGGGACACTAGCAACGCACTGCCTTTGCTGCAGCGCGTAAAATTGTCTTTTCTGTTAGTAGCAAGGGCAGTTGTGAATGGCGTTGAAGCTGGTATCAATTCACTTAACAAGACTAGAGCGAATAGCTAATCTACGAAACGTAGTCCAGCATTAGTAAAGCTGTTCTACTCGATCGTGAATATCTCTACGTTTGAGAAAACATCGATAGGACCTTCTGCGTTATACGGTTGCACGGCAACATAGAGAGATGTTCCAACTGCTAACTCCCCAGATAGAGTATTTAGGGGCCCTACATCCAGATTATTTATCGGTGTCTGAGAAGGAAATGGTGCGTAGTAAAGTAGGTAACCTGTTGCACCGGGCACCTCAGACCAATTAATCGTAACCATTAACCCATCTACCGTTATAGCTAGTACTGGAGAGGGGATTCCGGCATTCGGCTCCAGCGTGGTAAAGGTCGCATCCGTGGCATGTAGCTGGATAAACCCAGCAAGTGCCGAAACGCTAGAATAGACACTCGGTGAATCGGGGTCGCCACAGATCGGCCCGCCTACGCCACCAAAACTCACAATACCGACTTGCACAAACGAATCCCCGCTAGCGATACTGAGTGGACCGCCGCTATCACCCTGACAAGTGTCGGTTGTTGGCGCAGCCGTGCTGCCGCCAGCACAGATCATGTTGTCCGTAATCCCGTCGGAATAGACATCTAGGCAAGTGCTGTTATCAACTATCAATTGCTTCGCTTGCAGTAACGTATCCGAGGGTTCAATCGATTCGTTCGCAGCGTCTACCGCGGTAGTACCCCAGCCCATGATGATCGCCTCGATTCCTGCATCGATCAACGGTGCATCTGCTGCCAACAAAGACACCGGCTGTAAATCTACGGCCGCCGTGATCTCTACGAGGGCGATATCAAAGTCATTCGAGTTCGGGCTCGTGTCAAAGTCCGGCTCGTAATTGGGGTGCACAATTATCTGCCCGATTGCTCCCTCGATTGCAGCAGTTCCCGGAGGCGTAGTAGTGTCTGTGTTCAGAAAAATCGTAGAAAGCGCGCCGGTTTCAATATCTATTTCGTCACCCGCCTCGTTAAGGAAGCAGTGCGCCGCAGTAAGAATCCAAGTCGGAGATATAAGGCTAGCACCGCAGTATTGCTCACCAGTGTCATAGGCTAGATAAGCAATCCAAGGATAGGTCAAAATCGAACCCGCCGCACCGGCAATAATGGCGGAAGTATCCGATGCTTTAGAATTGTTGCTGCTGTCATCTGTAGCGAATGCCGTGCCCACTACAGAGATAAGTAGTAGAGTCAGGAATAGGGGTTTGAGCGTGGATCTCATGGTGGGTTTCTCTAGTTAACGATTCTTGTTAGTTAGTGGTGCAATGCATTCGCTGCAAACCCTAACTCAGCTTCTGCCAGGTATTACCTCCAACATTCGAGTTAACTGCTTTCTCTATGAACTGCATGCCGCGTAAGCCATCGGCTATGCCGGGAACAAGCATTGCGTCCGGAGCACACTCTCGATTGCTCTTGCGCGCATTCAATTGCTTGGCAATATCTTTATAGAGTGTACCGAAGGCTTCTAGAAAACCCTCTGGGTGCCCCGCAGGTAGGCGCGTCGAATAGCCAGCTGCTCCGGGAATACTAGCGTTAGCTCTGGACAGTATTTCCTTACTTCCACCGAGGGTAGTGACGCTCAGGTAATTCGGGTTCTCCTGCGACCAGTCGATGCCGGCCTTGTCACCATAGAGCCGAATACGTAACGCGTTCTCATTGCCGGTTGCTATCTGGCTGGACCAGAGGCTGCCTTTGGCGCCATTGTCGAAGCGCAGAAGAATGTTCGCGTTGTCATCCAATTTACGCTGGCCTACGAATGAGGTCAAATCTGCAAGCAGTTCAGTCGCCTTCAAGCCACTGATGAATTCCGCAAGATGAAACGCATGAGTTCCGATGTCGCCTATACAGCCTCCCGCCCCAGCTTTTTCTGGGTCGGTTCGCCAGACCGCCTGTTTCTGATCGTCGTCTTCGATGTTAGTAGCCAGCCAGTCTTGCGGATACTCAACCTGAACAATGCGAATATCGCCAAGCCTGCCTTGCGCCACTAGCTGCTTAGCTAATCTAACCATAGGATAAGCGCTGTAGTTATAGGTGACGGCGAACAAGAGTCCGCTAGCATTTGCCAACTCGGCTAACTCTTTGGCTTGAGCGAGGGTAGCCGTAAGAGGCTTATCGCAGATGACGTGAATTCCCGCACGCAACATAGCACTAGCAGCTGGATAATGCAGATGATTAGGGGTGACGATGGTGGCGATCTCTATGCCGTCTTCTCGATCGGCCTCCATCACAGCCATGTCTTCGAAACTTTCGTAACTTCGATCGGCATCCATGCCTAATTCTACCGCCGATGCTGCCGCTCTTGTCGAGTCGCTGCTGAGTGCGCCTGCTAGCAATTCGTATCTATCATCCAGCCTTGCGGCTATGCGATGTACCTCGCCAATGAAGGCGCCCTGCCCACCACCGACCATACCGAGTCTAAGCTTAGGCTGAGCTGAAGTGTCGTCCGTCATGGTGTAATCCGTATCAAGGGCTAGTCGATTCCTAGAATTCTTTTATTCGCCGCGTCATCGCTGCCGCCATCTGCAAAGTCATCAAAGGCCCTGTCGGTAACGTGAATGATGTGATCACGAATGAACTCGGCGCCTTCTCTAGCACCATCTTCGGGATGCTTGAGGCAGCACTCCCACTCCAACACAGCCCAGCCTTCGAAGCCAAAAGCTGCGAGTTTCGAGAACATAGCCTTGAAATCTACCTGACCGTCGCCGAGAGAGCGAAATCTTCCTGCGCGATCTACCCAACTCTGATATCCACCATAGACTCCTTGCTTGGCGGTCGCGTTGAATTCTGCATCCTTAATATGGACCATCTTGATCCGATCCTGATAAGCATCCATGAACCCTAGATAGTCCAACTGCTGCAGAACCATGTGGCTCGGATCGAAGAGAATATTACAGCGCGGGTGATTATTCACTCTCTCGAGAAACATCTCGAAGGTAATGCCATCGTGAAGATCTTCGCCGGGATGAATCTCGTAACACACGTTCACACCGGCATCGTCGAATGCATTAAGTATCGGCAGCCAACGTTTAGCGAGTTCATCGAATGCTGTCTCGATCAGGCCAGCGGGTCGCTGTGGCCAGGGATAGAAGTAAGGCCAGGCGAGCGCACCGGGAAAGGTCGCATGATCGCTGAGACCGAGATTCTTGGAAGCCTTCGCCGCCAGCAGCATTTGCTCAACCGCCCATTGCTGTCGCGCCTTTGGATTGCCTCTGACATGCTCGACAGCAAAGCCATCGAACATTTCGTCGTAAGCTGGATGCACTGCTACCAACTGTCCTTGAAGGTGGGTGGATAGCTCTGTTATCTCAACGTTGTGCGCGGCGAGAGTTCCCTTCACCTCGTCACAATAATCTACACTTTGGGCCGCTGTCGCCAAGTCGAATAGGCGCTCGTCCCAGCTGGGAATCTGCACACCCTTGAATCCGCACTCGGCTACCCAGGAAGCAATCGCATCTAGCGAGTTGAAAGGTGATTCATCGTCGGCGAACTGTGCCAGAAAAACGGCCGGGCCTTTTATCGTTTTCATAAGTTGCTTTCACTATCTTTTCACTAATATTGCAAAATTAGTTCTTTTTTCCATAGAACGTATATACAGGACGTCTAGCCCTAGAACGGCGAATCGGGAAAATAATAGTCGGCGGCGTTCTCTTGATTGATAAGAGGAGAGCCAAGAATGTATTCGCCGCTGACTGGAATTTGCGAAGTGAACTTCAATACTGTTAGCTCCATTGCTGTCTCGATCATGGCTGGTGGATACAGCACATCGACAGGAGTTAGTTGATCGCCGTCCATGACACGCTTCACCATGTCTTTCATGCCGCCGCCGCCAACGATAAAGAGATCGTCTTGACGCCTAGCCTGACGTACCGCTTGAATCACGCCGATAGCGATGTCGTCATCCTGTGCCCAAACCGCATCGATCTTCGGAAAGCGCGCAAGAAAATCCTGCATTACGCTGAAGCCATCGTCTCGGTTCCAGTTTGCGAATTTGTGGTCCAATACATTAATGTTACTTTCTTCTAACTCCGCCATGAATCCGTCGAAGCGCTGGGTGTCAATTACCGTAGGAATTCCGCGCAGCACGACGATGTCGCCAGTGTTGTCTAGTGCTCCCTTTATATACTCTGCGGACACACGCCCCATTTCCGCGTTGTTGCCTGCCACATAGACATCGGCGATACCCTCTTCGCTCAAGCCTCTATCGACGACAGTGACGAAGACACCGCGACGCTTAATGTTGCGAACAGGACCGGTGAGAGGTGCCGATTCAAAAGGCAGAATTACTAGGGCATCGATATTGTGGATCGCCACCAAGTCTTCCAGATCGTTTGCCTGCTCGGAAGAGCTATTTGCAGTTACAAGGACAATTTTCAGGTCGGGGTTTTCAGCTTCTAGGCGTGCCTTGGATTGCTCTGCATGAAAATTCAGTCCCCCGGCCCAACCATGAGTCGCCGAAGGTATTGATACGCCGATTGTGACGGTTTGAGCAAATGAGCCCGAGGCAATACTCAGTAGAATGGTTACGAGAAAAACGCGGGTTTTTGATGAGAAAATGGATGACAACTTGGGTGACATAGATGGTTCCTTCTAATTCTTTGTAGAATGCGGGCGTGGGTTTCTAGCCAAAGCGCGGTGATCAGTATAGCGAATCATAGAATTTCTGCTACTCGGTTGAAACGCAAAATATTAGCAAGAAAAAAAGTTGCGCTTTTATGCCTCTATTTCTACTCGACGCGCACCCGGCCCCTCCATTTGGTGATACCCTTAGCGCCGCTTCAGAAATGACTAGCCCTGTTATTCTAGAGTCGCCCCCGACGAACCTATTGGCGAGTGCTGATTCCAGAATGCCGTTGCTCCTTGACACCAAGCTCTGAGAATAATCTTCTATGAAAGATCTCACCCAAGGTTCAGCAACCAAGACAATTCTAGCTATGGCTATTCCGGTAGCTGCGGGAATGATCTTTCAGACACTGTATTTGCTCGTAGACCTCTATTTCGTGGCAGCACTGGGAGAGGACTCAGTTGCCGGTGTAGGCACGGCTGGCACGCTGTTGTTTATTATCATGGCATTGACGCAGGTTTTGGGCGTCAGTGCGGTTGCACTGATTTCTCAGGCAGTAGGCCGCAAAGACCCGGATCATGCGAATCTAGTTTTCAATCAATCCTTAGTTTTATCCGCAGTCTGCGCTGTCATTACATTGCTCGGCGGTTATTTACTAGCCGAGTCTTATCTCAGTAGCATTACCGCAGACGAAGCAGCACTGCGTGAAGGACTGATATTTCTTTACTGGTTCCTGCCCGGCATGGCATTGCAGTTCGCGAGTATGGCTATGGCTTCCTCGCTGCGAGCTACTGGCATCGTCAAGCCGGCGATGGTCATTCAGGCTCTGACAGTAGTATTAAATATAATTCTTGCCCCCATACTAATCGCCGGCTGGGGCCCTGGACCAGCCCTTGGCGTTCTAGGCGCGGGCCTCGCTAGTAGTATTTCCATTACAATCGGCGTGGGCCTGCTTACCCTGTATTTTTTGAAGCTCGAGAAATATGTGTCCTTCGAGCCAGCGCTCTGGCGACCTCGATTCGACATCTGGAGGAAGATGCTGGACATCGGCCTCCCAGCCGGTGGCGAAATGCTTTTGTTATTCGTGTATTTTTCTGCAGTTTATTGGCTGATTCAAGACTTCGGAGCGCCAGCACAGGCAGGGTTTAGTATAGGTGGCCGCATCATGCAATCCATCTTTATGCCGACTATGGCTATCGCATTCGCCGTGGGCCCGATAATTGGTCAAAATTTCGGCGCTGGCAAATTTGATAGAGTCAGAGACACGTTCAGCAGTGGCATCATTCTTAGTAGCATCGTCATGTTAATTATTACAGTGATCATGCAATGGCGACCGGAAGTCTTAATGATGATTTTCACCGACGATACGGAAGTAATGGAAGTGGGTGTCGTCTTCCTACAACTGATTTCCCTCAATTTCATAGCCCAAGGCATAGTCTTCACCTGCTCTGGCGTCTTTCAGGGGCTAGGCAATACGCGTCCAGCGCTGCTTAGTTCGGGCGTGCGTATACTCATATTTGTTCCATTGACCGTCTATCTTCGCTATCAGCCAGATTTCAGCATCAATATGGTTTGGTATGTTTCGATATTGTCCGTCACGGCGCAGGCTATTGTGAGTTTTCTCTTGGTACGCCGAGAGTTCATACGAAAACTAACCGTGAGTGATGACAGCCAATACTTAGTTGACAACCCCTAGGGGCAGTAATAGTCTGTTGCAACGTCAAAAAACATCAAGGATTGGATCCATGAGAAAACTACACTTTGCTGCACTCTCTACTGCCACGCTACTACTTAGCTCTACAGCCCTAGCCGGCGATGGCTTCTCATCCGATGAGGCTTTTCAGGCTATGCTAAAACTTGAAGGGAATTGGGCTGGTGAAGCTCAAGTCGTTCCTGTTGGTCAAACTAGAGATGATGCTGCTGTTGCAGCAACTTCAGTCTCATTCAAGAATATCGGCAATTCCTCAGTAATGCAGACATTTGCTGCAGGCACTCCGGCTGAGATGGTCAGCATGTACCATCAGAATGGCAAAGAAGAGCTTATTCACACTCACTACTGTGCTATTGGCAATCAACCTTCAATGACTTTCAGAGACTCGGGTGAAAAAGGTGTCATCGACTTCCAATTCACCAAGGGTACAAATATGGACGTCGAGTCGAGCCCACACGCTCATCATAGCTTCATGCGCATGATCGATGAAGATACTTACGAGACTCGTACTGAAAATTGGGGTGGTGGCAAAGTCACTTCGGTTCGCTACACTACAATGAAGCGAGTTGCAGAATAGTTCTAAGCAGCGTCAATCGATAAGAATCAAGGCGTAACTTTTGTTACGCTTTTTTTTGTCTTCTCTTTAAAAAATAAATTCGTTTCTTCTATCTTAGTCAGGCCTTGTTATTAAATCGAAGAGACCGAGGTCGTCCTCAGTGTCAGCCCAATCTACCTGCTTATAGGAAATAGGCTTGCCTTCGTTGAGGAGAGCATTTCTCGCGAGAAAAATCCCCGTTTGGGATGATAGTCAGTAGCTGTAAGCCAAACTATAGTATTGCGCTAGAAAGGCAACGTATTTTGCAGGGCCGCGTTTGACTACATTACTGTGTTCAAGCCCTACGTGAATATCCTGAAACGCGAGACCTTGGGCAACTATCTGAGCGACGTTGGCTTTAAAGTTGAGCTCGAATGGGACCGGAAGGAGGCAGGCTGCGTTTATCATCCTCAAGAAACCAGCCGATTAATCGAGATCCACATTACTCGACTGTCCCTTTTGCAGCGAACCAAGCTGAGTCACCGCATAGAGGCTAATATTGTCCTTTCCACTGCGACAAGCCTAGTGGCTGACAAAGATTCAGACCTAGAATTCGGCTTGAAAGCACAACAACACTCGCAACGCGCCTCAGTAATGAGCTAGAATCCCCACTAATTCGGTCAACTATTAAGCAATTAATCCAATGGCTGCTTTCGAAGATGCCGAGAAAGTACTATTTTCTAACTAATTTCAGGGAACACTATGAACATGATCAAACCCAGCTTAGTTGTAGCGGCACTTTCGCTACTTTCACCGGTGCTAGTTAGTGCCCAAAGTCTAACTCCTCTGCAGCAGAGCGTTCAGAATGTAATGGGAATGGACCATCGGACGGAGGCGGAACTCGCCAGAGATGCGGACCGTGATCCAATCGCTGCATTAGACTTCATCGGGCTGGAAGCCGACATGACCGTTATCGAATTCTTACCAGCAGGCCAGGCTTACTACACAAAGATTCTAGGCCCAGTTCTGAGAGACAACGGACATCTTTACAGCGTCGACAATGCGAACACATTCGGTAATTGGGGCGACTGGACCGAGCAAGACATGTTTGCCATGACGCATCAGGTGACTATTGAAAATAATTACAACAGCGCAGAAGGACGGTATGTGCCAGGTGAAATTAACTTCGGCGTGGCAAGTGCAGATATGTTCCTTCATTTTCGGGAATATCATAACTTCAATGAGGCAGACAACAGCCGCGTCAATGCTGCAGTTTTCGATACTCTAAAGTCTGGTGGCACCTATGTTGTTATAGACCACACGCGGCGTCATATGCAGCAAGAGACTGGCACACTAGGTCGCCGTGAAGATCCGGTAGATGTAATTCTGCAAGTGCAGGCAGCTGGCTTCGTTCTCGATAGAGCTTCTGATATGTTCTTCCAAGCAAGTGACGACCTGTCTCAGGAAGTTGGACAGATTCCAAACATGACAGACCGCTTCTTCCTCGTGTTTACGAAGCCTTAAACCCTAGGCGGCACGCAGTCACGAAGCCTTCGATGGCCAGACCTTTGTGTCTAGCCTCGGAGGTTTTTTGCTTTCACTACTAGACCTTAATCTAGACCTACACTCTAATGCGGCGAATGCCGCGCTGTGCAAGCGCTGTGTTATAAAGGTTGAGTAGCGACGTCACTTAAAAATATAAAAAGGGAACTCACCATGAAACGACTACTACTCATCGCATGTACTTTTTCTGGACTCTGCTTCGCGGCCCTAGCTCAGGATTCCGGTGCTCCGCCCGCCATATTCAAACCCGGCGCAGAAATTGAAGCGGAATTGGATAGCGCTGCCGCGTCATCTGCTTCTGCAGGCGGCTGGTCAGTGACAGTCTCCCCTGGCGTGTCGGTTCGCCGCCGCAGCAGCGCGGTGGAGCAGTATGCCATCATTCATCCATGGAGCATGGAAATCTATCGCGTTTTGGAAGGCAGCGGAACGTTCGTTACTGGCGGCAAACTTGTACTGCCTCTAGCAGAATCCAGCGACCCGAACATCGTCCGCACTCAACATGGCATAGTCGGTGGACTTGCTAGGCAGGTTACCGCCGGGGACGTACTAGTTCTCCAACCCGGCACGCCACATTGGTTTCGAAGCATAGACGGCGAAACTATTACCTACATGGAAAGCCGAATCATGATTTCGACCCATCCGGTTCAGTATCAGTAAAATCTATTACACTAGATGCTGCGCATAGGCGCAGCAGTCAGATTACTGACCTAAGCGGGACCTTCGGCTAGACCAAGCTCCCGTCGCTGGACCGTCAGTCATTTTTACCAGTCTCAAACTACTTTAATCCGGCGTCGTCTTTGCCTTTGTTCCGCGCAATTGGATCATTGAGGAACTCGCGCAAGGCACTCTCCAGAGGACCCCGTAGAGGCGACCATGGACCGAGTAGTTCAGATGCAGTTAATGCTGTCCAGGCTTTCTGCCCCGCAGCCAAAGAGCTATATGCCATTATCATCGAAAAAATCACTCTCCATTCTTCATTCTTCGTAACTCTTGCCGGCTTTCCCTGTTCAGCTTCGATTCATTCTCCACGTGTATGCTCAACAGTGACAGTAGTATTCTTCTCGTTAGCTGTTCATTGTAGGAAGTGGGTGAATGTTATGGATATGAAAAAAATCTTGTTAAGCCTTTCAATTATTGGCGCCCTGGTAATCAGCCAAGCGGCATGGGCTGATAATCGCAATAACCGTCGCGGCTATGGCGCTTATAGCTCAGGCCAGCATAATTATGGCAATAACCACCGAAACAACTACCGCGGAAATCAACGCGCGAATTCCTATCACTTTGGCTCCAGTGGCAGGAACTACAATAGAAACTACAACCGGAACTACAACCGGAACTACAATAGAAACTACAACCGGCACTACAATAATAACTACGGCAGGGGTTATGGCAGTGGCTTCACTGTCTCCTACGGAAATTATTATTCGCGGCATAGAGGCTATGATTCTGGTAGTTTTTTCGGTGGCCTAGTTTTGGGTTCCTTGTTCAATTCTTCGAGACACTCCTCGGGAAATGTTGAGACGGTTGTGTATAGAAACGCACCAACAATTAGTACCCGCGAGATTGTCTATGTTGACCAAGCGAAGTCTCGCAGTGCTTCCGCTCCTGTAGCCAGTGGTCGGCGCCTCCTGCGTGACCTTGAAGGGAATTGCTTCGAGCGAATCGTGGATGGGCAAGGTGATGAGATTCGCGTTCAACTCGACGCTCAAGAATGCAATTTCTAGTTAGATCGACCTGTGTCTGCGCTATACTTCTCTATACAAAACTATTGGCATGCATCCCTTTTGGCCCTGCTGTCCCTTTGAAGTCAGGTGAAAGTTGTTTACTAGTCATGAGAAAACTTAGCGCAGTTATTACACTCCTTTTATCACTCGCCGCTTGCACCAGCTCCCCCTTAGATAGACGCCAAGTCGTACTTTACTCTGATGCCGACATGGCAGAACGAGGCATTCGCAGCTACCGCGAAATGCAGACACAGATACCTGCAACTGCAGACGCTAGAGAACTGCAGTATGTGCAGTGCGTCACCAACTACGTTGTGGCTGCACTAGATAACAAAGATCAATCCCGTTTCGATTGGGAAGTCACCGTATTCGACAACGAACAAGCTAACGCCTTCGCGCTGCCCGGTGGCAAGATTGGCGTTTACAACGGCCTATTCTCGGTGGCGGTCAATCAACATCAATTAGCAGCTGTGATCGCGCATGAAGTCGGACACGTATTAGCCAACCACAGCAATGAACGCGCCAGCCAATCGGCATTACGCAATGTAGGAGTCGCGGCCGCGCAAATCTTAGGCGCATCGGATACCACACTAGAGATCTTCGACGTAGGCACGCGCTATGGCATCTTTCTCCCATTTAACAGAACCCAGGAAAGCGAGGCAGACGCCATCGGTGTAATCCTCATGTCCGAAGCAGGGTTTAATCCCGAGGAGAGCATCAACCTCTGGGTCAATATGAGCGCTGACGCCGGTCCTAGACCTCCCGAATTATTGTCCACCCATCCTTCGCCCTCCTCGAGAATGGCAGAGCTACAGCGTCTCATGCCAGCTGCCAATGCCTTAAGAGACGCAGCCAACAGTCGTGGATTGAGCCCGGATTGCATTCTATTCTAGCCCCCCTGCAGCCCGTTTAGGCCCAAGGAAGACACTGCTAGGTCGGCGAACCCGCAAACCTCAAACATACTAAAGTAATTACTTTAGTATAGTTTAACTCCTTTTTAACAACCCTCTCTTCCAGGACAGCCTGCGACTAAGCTGAATACCTGCAAGCAGGTCATTTAGTTCCTTAAGCCTCTAATGGGTAACTCCTGTGGGACTTGCGGCCAGGAGCCGAAGGATTTTCGCAGGCCATTCTTCAAGCTCAGCAGTGAGGCGATTCAATCATTGTTTGAATTGGATGGTCGCGCCTTCAGAACCTTGTTTTTCTTGCTGACCAAGCCTGCGCATCCTAAGTAAAGAATATTTCAGCGGGCGACGTGTGCAATACACGCCGCCACTGGGTTTGTTCTTGGTAATCAGCGTTTCATTCTTCCTGCCTTGTGCGCTTCTACAGCTCGATCATCTTGAAAAACACGCCCCAATAATCAGGAGCCTTAACCCAAGCCCTAACCATGACATCTCCCGCATTACCACCGAGGGTCTTTAATGCCATGAAAGGCTCTGGATCTTAAAGAATACGCTCATCGGCAGCGATCAACTGAGTCAAGGCCTCAGAGGCCTTATCAGCGTCATCACCGTAAGCGATTCCGAACTCCGATTCTACGCGACGTGCAGGCTGTTTAGAAAAGTTGGTGATCGAGCTCGTGGCGAGTGGCCCATTTGGAATCAGTATCGTCTTGTTATCTGGTGTCGTTAGGACTGTAACGAAAATCTGAATCTCTTTTACAGCACCGATATAGCCCTGGACTTCGATCACATCGCCTATCTTATAAGGCTTGAAGAGCAGGATCGACCTAACCCTTGGTCATTATTGTGTTCGTGAGCGAAACCAGCATGTTGGCGATCATCAGTCTAACGGCAAGTGTGACTATGGCAGATACCAGCTTCATGCCATAAGGGATCGCCATTGCGGTTAGTGCGGCGGCATCCAATTCCCTAATATTACCTTTGCGTTTTACAAAAAAACCAGAGGAGAGTCATTGATCACCCCCAGTAGTTAAGCAAATACCAGTTCGCACTCCATAGACTACTGCGATTTGTTCTTCGAATTTACAGCTTACCCAATTCCAATTTCAGAGCAGGTGACACACTCTACATTTTGAACATTATAACGACCTTAAAAAGGCAAGTACTTGTTGCTGCTCATTCGCACCAAGGTTGGCGAAAGTATCAGGCATAACGGACTCATCTGAATCCCTAACCTGTGTTACTCGCTCCTTAAAATAAGTTACCCAGCGCCGTCCATCTGCGCTCTGTATTTGCACGGCTAGCTCTGAGTCGTTTCGAAAACGACCGCGAATTACAGTGCCGTCTTCTTGCTCGACTTCTTTCGTGCCAAAACCGCTAACTATGGAAGCCGATGGGTTCATCAGTGCCTGCAGCAACGCATCGTCAGCTAGTCGGCTGCTGACCCCATCCAGTGATGGCCCGACACTCCCACCTTTGTCATCATAAGAGTGACAAGTGGCACACTCTGCTGAGCCGTTGAATAGCATTTCGCCAGCAATAACATTTGGATCGTCACTTGGGCCGGAGTCGTCGTCACCTAAAATAAGGGCAGGCTTACCTTGCAAGTTGCGAATGTAGCTAGCGATATCGAAGATCTCAACTTCGCTTAACGAACCTTCCCAAGCGACCATACCAGTACCCGCACGTCCCTCTGTGATGACGTCGATTAGCTCCTGATCAGCCAGTCTGTTCGCTGGAGAATCAGTCAAGGGCTTGCCCATAGCTTGGCCTTCGCCCAGAACCCCGTGGCATATCTGACAATACGCATTGTAGAGTTCTTGCCCTTCACCGACGCCGGCCAACGACCCCGCCGAAAGGACACTGAGGAATAAGACAGCCGTCATGCTCTTAATGCTGCGCGAAAGTAATACTGTAAAAGATGATTTCAAGTTTTCGCCTATCTGTTTAGTCATAGCGTTCATTAGTTTGAGTACGCCGTTTTTGCGGTCTCTCGCCTACAGGCTGAACAGGATATAGTTGCCCGTAGCGATGCCAGTAGCGACACCCGCTCGCGTCACAGGATTTCGTGTGCCCGAAGCTACGCCGATGTATTGCTTACCGTCGATGGTGAAGCTGGTAGGCGGCGCATATATGCCACTGCCTGTCTGGAATTTCCAGAGTACTTCGCCTGTTTCATCGTTCATGGCGTAGACATGGCCGTCTGGCGCACCAGAAAATACCAATCCGCCGCCCGTTGACAACGTTCCAGCCCAGTTGAAGTTACCTGGCATTTCTTTCTGCCAGGCGATTTCACCACTTAACATATCGAAGGCTACGACCCAGCCTGTGCCCGTGGTGTCGAACTGCGGGATGCCGCCCAGATCCATTGTGCCCGCACGAGCATCGCCTTCACGACGGATGAAACGAGTTCCCCATTCGGTCGTTGGGATGTAGAGCATATGCGTATCAGGGCTGTAAGACGCAGGAGGCCAATTCTTACCGCCGTAGAGACCTGGAAAAACCATGGTATCTGCTGGCTCATACAGAGATTCCTTCAACACGGGCTTGCCGCGCTCGTCTCTTTCTGCCCAATTCACTCGGGTGTACTCGCCGGCATACAGGAAGTCACCGTTCATGCGATCTAGTGCATAAACGTGTCCGTTTCGGGAAACCTGCACGATCATCTTGCGCATTTCACCTTCGAACATCTCTTCAATGATCATCGGCTCCGAGGTGGAATCGTGATCAAATTCGTCTCTGGGTGAGGTTTGGAAATACCAACGCAGATCGCCGCTATCGGCATCTAGGGCTACTACGGAGTTGGAATACAGATTATCACCTGCACGCACCGCATTATTGATGTCTGGCCAAGGATTACCCGTGCCCCAGAACACCATGTCAGTCTCAGGATCGTAAGTGCCCGTCACCCAAGTAGGGGCGCCACCGGTCTTCCAAGAGTCGCCTAGCCAAGTTTCGTTGCCAGGCTCGCCTTCTGCAGGTGTGGTATAGAAGCGCCAGCGACGCTCGCCTGTGTTGACGTCATAGGCATCGATGTAGCCTCGAATACCGTATTCGCCGCCGCCCACGCCAATCAAAACCATGTCTTTAACGACTAGTGGCGCACCGGTAACCGAGAAAGACTCACGGTGGTCGCCCACCTCGGCATCCCATAATTGAATACCTGTAGCAGCGTCGAAAGCCAATAGGTGGGCATCTAGTGTTCCATAAAACACCTTGTCTTCATGCAGCCCTACACCCCGATTGTGAGGACCACAGCACAAATCTACATTTTCGAAGTCATGGTCGTAGCGCCACAGCTCATCGCCAGTTAAAGGATCGACTACTATTAGGTGGCTATTCGCCGTAGTTAGGTACATGCGGCCATCATTTACTAGGGCTGTAACCTCATAGGCACCCCCTGTGACGCCATTCTGTTTGATCCAAACAGGACGAAGATTGGCTACTGATTCGCGATTTATCTGAGTATCCGGCATATAGCGCCACGCGCCGTAGTTCTTGCCATAGGTAACCCAGCGGTCGGAATAATCCTGCGCATTCTCCAGAATGTCAGAAGTGACGTCCTGGGCGGTGCTGGCCGATGCAAACAGACCCAGACCGAGTAGCACCAACAATGACTTTGAAAATTTACTCATTTGAATAACCTTTTTTGCAATAAATAGCTGAATTCTTTACTATCAAATCGACGAATCGGCGTCTGATTGTCGCCCAGAAACCGGATGACAATTAAGCTATAAACGCCCTGCTTCTGTCAATTAAGATGCCTTGAATTAGGGCCTTTTTCGGGCCAAATCGCCCCTATTACAATCAAATCACGTAAATTGCACAAATTGCAGCTGCGTCATATCATCAAGCCTGTGTGACGCGCTTCCCGCGACATAAGCAATAAGAATAAGGATAAAAAATGATTATCTACGGTGTAGCACTACTTTCCGCTTGTTTGATACTGGGAATGCTCATTGGAGAGGTGCTGGGAGTAGCTCTCGGCGTTCAGGCCAACGTGGGTGGCGTAGGTATAGCCATGCTGTTCTTGGTGCTCTCCAGCAATTCAGACAAGTTTAAGGCATTGGTTAAGGGGGCGTCAGGAACTGGCATCCAGTTCTGGTCTGCCATGTATATCCCGATAGTCGTCGCCATGGCGGCCAGGCAGAATGTCATAGCAGCATTCGAGGGCGGTATGCTGGCCGTTGTAGCGGGGGTCGCTGCGGTAATAGTCAGCTTTGCACTGGTTCCTGTCATCAGCAAGATTGGCAACTCCGATACTTCTAGCCAGGAGAGCCAATAATGGAAATCTTAGAAACTGTCTTTGTTCGTAACTCGCTCGTAGTCGCCTTCGCGGTTGTAGGCTTAACTATCTGGATATCTTATTTTCTCGCGGATAAATTGACCAAGGGTCGGATTCACGGCTCGGCCATAGCTATTGCTCTTGGTTTGTTGGCTGCCTATTTTGGTGGCAAGGCAACAGGTGGCAGCACCGGCGTCGCCGATATCACCTTGCTAGGTGGCATCGGTTTAATGGGTGGCGGCATGATGCGCGATTTTGCAATCGTCGCTACTGCCTTTGGCGTCAAACTCAGTGAATTAAAAAAAGCCGGACTAGCCGGCGTTGTTTCTATTTTCGCCGGCGTCATCGTTTCCTTCGTTGTCGGTGCCGTCGTCGCGGTGCTGTATGGCTACACTGACCCTGTTGCAGTCACCACCATCGGGGCGGGCGCGGTAACCTATATCGTTGGCCCGGTCACTGGCTCGGCCTTGGGCGCGGACTCAGATATTATCGCACTGAGTGTTGCCGCTGGGCTCATCAAATCCATTCTGGTAATGATCGGTACGCCGCTTGTTGCCAAGACAATCGGCTTGAATAATCCGCAGTCTGCTATGGTATTCGGCGGACTCATGGGAACTACTTCAGGCGTGGCTGCAGGGCTTGCCGCTACAGACCCTAAGCTTGTACCGTACGGCGCGATGACTGCTACGTTCTATACAGGCGTAGGATGTTTGTTAGGGCCATCAATCTTGTTTTTCATCGTCAATGCAATCTTATAGCTTCTAACTACACTCAAAGTGATCTCTACGCCGGTCACGGCTGCCCAGATTCACAGGAAAGGTACTCGAATGTCAGAACAAGTTTATCCACACTTAAATAATTCCAATAATAAAATTGCCCTGACCGAGGGAGATGATTCCTATAGCTACGCGGATGTGAATCAGCGTATAAATCAATTCGCAACGGGGTTGTTGAATGGCAGCGACGATCTGAATGAGGAACGCATCGCTTTCTTTATCCCTGCCAGTGTCGACTACGTAACAACCATGCACGGCATTTGGAGAGCTGGAGGAATAGCTATTCCTCTAAATGTTGCCTCGGCAGTCGCCGAGCTGGAGCACTATTTAAGTAGCGCAAGCGTTACGCGCATGATCGCGAACGGAAAATACCAAGAGTCGCTTACCGAACTCTGCGCCCAGATGAATATCGAACTACTCTCTGTAGCCGATGTGATGGCCGAAGAGGCTAGCCAGTTGCCAGTGATTCTTCCAGAACGTCGAGCGATGATGTTATTCACGAGTGGTACGACGAATAAGCCCAAGGGTGTAGTTAGCACGCACAAGACAATTCATGCACAAATTACCACACTGATAGAAGCATGGAGCTGGACTGATCAAGATTCCATTCCGCTATTTTTACCCGTCCATCATATTCACGGCATCATTAATATTCTCAGTTGCGGCCTATGGGCTGGCGCGACGGTGCACCTGTTTGCCAAGTTCGATATCCCGAAGATTACAGCACAGATCGTTGCAGGCACTTACAACGTCTTCATGGCGGTGCCTACAATCTATGTGAAACTTATGCAGTATTTTGACACCATCGATGAGAGCGATGTAAAGAAGATCTGTGATGGCTTCAGGCCAATGCGTCTTAATATATCGGGCTCCGCCGCGTGCCCGGTTAAGCTATTCAATCAATGGAAAGATTTGACAGGTCAGGTCTTGTTAGAGCGCTACGGCATGACCGAGATCGGCATGGGCATTTCTAATCCCTACGACGGCGAGCGTCGGGCTGGACATGTTGGCCAGCCTCTTCCAGGTGTCCAGGCGCAGCTCTTCGATGAAGACAATAATCCCGTCACCGAGGAAAACGTACCCGGCGAGATTCGCGTCAAGGGCGACAACGTTTTCCTCGAGTACTGGGCCAATGAAAAAGCCACCAAAGAAAGTTTCCATGACGGCTGGTTCTGCACCGGCGATGTGGCTGTTCTCGACAATGGCTACTACCGCATCATGGGTCGCTCTTCGATCGATATAATAAAGTCCGGCGGCTATAAATTATCCGCACTGGAGATTGAGGGTACGCTGCTCACCCATGACGACATAGCTGAATGCGCGGTTATCGGTGTTGAAGATGAAACTTGGGGAGAATCCGTTATGGCCTTCATAGGTCTTAAGGCCGGAAAATCAATGGAATATGGTGATTTGAAGGCATGGTGTGATGGCAAGATGTCTTCCTACAAGATACCCAAGGCCATACAGATAATCGATGCCCTTCCGCGAAACGCGATGGGAAAAGTAACCAAACCTGACTTGAAAAAATTGCTGTAGCCAAGTCAACTCAACAAGGAGCTGTAGCAATGATTAAATTCTTAGCCTCGATGGTTTTCCTTATAATGCTACCAATACAATCTCAGGCGGCAGATACATTGCAAGACATAGAGCAGAAGTTTCAAGGGGATTTCGAATTGGTTAGCTATTTCCAATTCCCAGAACAAGGCGATCCGATAGACATGAACTATGTGGGCCGGCTGAGCTACGATGCATTTGGCAATATGGCAGGACTCGGCATGCCCCGTGACCTTCCCGAAAGAAATCAAGCCACTGAAGAACGTGTAACTGGCGGATTCGGCTATTGGGGCAAGGTGTCATTCGATCTAGAGAATAGTCTCGTAATTCACCACGTGGAAGGTTCGCCCATGGTGCCGGAATGGGTAGGCGGCGACAACATACGCCATTTCGAATTCAGCGATGGCCTGCTAAAACTTTCACTGAAAAACAGCGAGGGCAGAACGACTGGCACGCTAAGCTGGAGAAAACTGGACTAAGCATAGGCCTTTAGAATTTCGACCTTTAGATTCACTCTGCGCAGTACTTACTGCAGTGCGCAGCTTTTACAATTTCAACTGAAAGTATTACGCCGTATAAAGGTCTTATTCAAGCAATTGACTACACAGTGTTGTGAGAAATAACCGGGCAAGGGAAATACATGGAATCAATTTACTACGTGCTCTGTTGGCATTGCCATCGACGCTGCAAGCATTGCTATGAGTCCCGTTTTCGACCTTACATCAGGGATGAACTCGAAGCAGTCGTCGCTGAGGCAGAGACGAATTTCCCGAACATAATCGCCAACCTGCCAGAACGCATGACTTTTCGAGAGACAAATCCCGACTCTTCAAAGCCTGATGACTATGTCGAGAAGACAGGAAAAATAATTCTATCCGGTGGTGACGTACTAACCGAGCCCGTTCGCGAAAGAATCCTTTATCCGGCGTTAGAAGCGCTGCAAGAAAAATACCGAGATAATGGTGGAATAAAAGTGGTGGTACAGACCACGGGTGACTTGCTGACGCCAAAAATTATTAATGAGTTATTGAGCCGCAACATCTGGTCTATCTCTGTATCTGGCATGGACGATTTTCATGTGGGCATGGAAGGCGATAAAAAGGACGCCCTCGCAGAAAAAGTTAAGGCGATGCTTGAAGATGCAGGCATCAAACACGCCGATGGGGAAAAAGACGAGCGTGCATTAGAAAAGGGCCCGATCTTCAGCATGTTTGGTGCTAGCGAAGATTCTTGGATCGGCAAGCTTTGGCCTCGCGGTCGGGCCTGGGAGAACGACCTTTCTCAAGCAACGATCGAAGACAATTTCTGCGATGCCTGGTCCGGCGGGCTTAATTTCTTGCAACATGGCTACGCCGGTTCAGAAGTTTCGATCGACCCTACTGGCGATGTTTACCCCTGCTGCATAAAGACCGCTCATCCACTAGGCAACCTTACCGAAGAGCCTCTTATCGCGATTCTCGACGACTTAGCCGGCATACCGGCTATTGAAGCTATTAATGCCGGGAGACCCGAACGCATGGGGTTAACCCATGGGTGGGATGAGGAAAAATTCATAGCCGAATCTACAACCACGACGCCAAAAGGAGACGACTACAGTAACCTGTGCATTGGTTGCGATAAATTTCATGCAGAGGTATTGGGGCCAGCCCTTGATGAGAAGCGACGTGATCGCCGTGCCCAGCGTATGGGTGTATTGGCTACTAATGGATAAATCAATTTCGCTATCAGCTGTCTTGAGATATCAATGGCGCAACTGAGACCATCATCTCCACTTATTCGAATATTCTTTTTATTCGTTCTATTGCCTCACTCTTCGCTAACAACAGCACAAGCAATTGATGTCGCAGATTGGTCAGCGCTGGAGCAGCAAGCGCGCGGACAAACTGTCTACTTCAATGCCTGGGGTGGCGAACCCAGAATAAATAGTTATCTTAACTGGGTTGCCCGGGCGCTAGAGCAACGCTTTAACATCACTCTTCAACATGTAAAAGTCGCTGACACTGGCGAAGCTGTCTCGAAGATAGTTGCTGAACGAACCGCTGGCAATGATACGAACGGCAGCATCGATCTGTTATGGGTCAACGGAGAGAACTTTGCAGCACTTAAGGAGAACCAATTACTGTTCGGCCCTTGGGCCGAAGAGCAGCCCAACTTCAGTTTAGTTAATGCGAATCGATTTCCCGAGATGCGCGAAGATTTCACCGTGCCCACTGATGGCTTAGAGTCGCCTTGGACCCGATCACAGCTGGTTTTCTATCACGACAGCCAATGGCTGATAGAACCGCCTCAAACAATAGCTGCAATACTGGATTGGTCGACGTCCAATCCTGGGGAATTCACCTACCCGCGCCCACCTGCATTTCTAGGAAGCACCTTTCTTAAGCAGGCAGTTCTCGAGATCTCCCACAAAGATCCAGCACTGTTTGCCCCAGTCACTGATGATGACTTCAAGCGAGTCACAACTGCATTATGGGAATACCTCGATGCGCTTCATCCTACTCTATTGCGAGCGGGTAGATACTTCCCCAACTCCGCCGCGCAGCTGAGACGACTCATGGGCGACGGCGAAATTTCTCTTGCGCTAGCATTTAACCCAAACGAGGCCTTGCTCTCGGTTCGCACGGGAGAGTTGCCAGACAGCGTACGAACCTACGTACTTCAAGGCGGCACGATCGGCAATGTCAGTTTCCTTGCGATTCCCTACAATGCGCAGCACAAAGCTGCCGCGATGATCACAGCTAACTTCCTTCTCTCCATCGAGGCACAGGCCAGAGCCAGTGACCCGGATCATATGGGCAGCACAACAGTGATTTCTATCGAGGATTTAGACGCAAGTGCCCGCCAGCAATTTGATTCAGTAGGCACTGATTTGGCTGCCGCTAGTCCAAAGGAGTTAAGCCGCAAGCTGCAGGAACCCCACCCCTCTTGGACACCCGCCCTTGAACGCGCCTGGATCCAGCGCTACAGCGCAAGATAACCGGTGCTACGCTGGGCAAGCCATAGCCTCATCTTCCTACTAGCCGCGCCGATTCTGCTAGGTACGCTCATTGCGAGTTTACCAGCCTTTGGCTATTTTCCACCCCTGGGAAGTTCGGAATTTTCACTAGAGGCTTGGCGCGATCTATTCGAAGTGCCAGGACTAACTCGAAGCGTATTGGTCAGCCTAATTTCGGGAATCTTAACGCCGCTGATTTCTCTAGCACTAGTATTCCTCTATCTCGCTAGCGCAACGGAGAGCAAATTAGATCTCTGGATTCGCCGACTCGTTTCCCCCTTACTCTCATTTCCACATGCTGCGGCCGCATTTGGGCTCGCCTTCTTGATCGCACCCTCCGGACTATTGAGCCGAATTATATCCCCGGAGCTAACAGGCTGGGAGCGGCCACCGGATATTCTTATTGTAAATGACACATGGGGACTCTTTTTATTGTTCGGGCTTATTGTCAAAGAAGTCCCATTCCTATTACTAATGTCCTTAGCAGCTCTACCGCAACTCCAGCCTAGGCATCGAATTGAAGTTGCACGAACTCTCGGTTACCGGGCCACAATAGCCTGGCTCAAAGTAATCGCGCCTAGCCTTTATCCCTTGGTCCGCCTACCGGTGATTGCAGTCATAGTATTCGCTTCTGCGACGGTCGATGTTGCGCTTATTCTAGGTCCGGCACTTCCTCCTACATTAAGTGTTAGAGTTTTGTCGTGGTTCAATGATCCCGACCTTAACCTTCGCTTTCTAGCGGCCGCCGGATCTCTATTGCAATTGGGAGTGAGCCTACTAGCCGTAGCAATTTGGTTAGTGCTAGAAAAATTTTTCAGCCTACTGTGGCAATTCTGGCTGTCAACAGGAAACCGTGAAACTGGAGAGAGTCTAGCGTTTGCATTAGGTCGAAGCGCAATGCCTATTGTATTACTAGTAATTGCAGGAAGCCTACTCGCCCTATTAATCAATGCTTTTGCTGGCCCCTGGCGCTATCCTTCTGCCCTACCATCTTCCTGGACGATTCAGCACTGGGCAAACAGCCTTTCAGACCTGTCTATACCATTTTTTAACACAGTGTTAATCAGCGTTAGCTCCACATTGCTTGCGCTGATAGTAGTAGTAGCAACACTCGAATCTGAACGACAATCTGGCAAGGGTAGATCTACCGCAATGTGGTTGTTGTATCTGCCTTTACTGATCCCGCAACTTGTCTTTCTGTTTGGCATCATCGTGCTGACCGAATTTGCAGGCTGGCAGGCGAATTTGAGTCTTGTGATAGTCGGCCACCTGTTGTTTGTGCTGCCGTATGTCTTCTTGTCGCTCTATGAGGCGTATCGTCAATTGGATCCACGCTGGACGCAGGTCGCATCCACGCTAGGTGCGAGCCCACTAAAATCGTTCTGGCAGATCCGGATTCCTTTATTGCTCGCACCATGTCTAACCTCTGTAGCAATCGGTATGGCTATTAGCATAAGTCTGTTTTTGCCTACTCAACTGTTGGGAGCGGGTAGAATTACGACTATTACTACTGAAGCTGTCGCCTTGACCTCGGGTGCGAGTAGAAATTTAATTTCGGTTTGGGCGATAGTGCAACTTTCATTACCAATAGTAGGCTTTATGATGGCTCTTTTTATTCCAAAATTTGTTTGGCGCAATCGCAGCGGAATGATGGATACACGATGAGTAATTCTGTCCTTGAATTGAATGATGTAAGCATTTCGCTAGGCGGCAAGCAATTGCTTGAAATTGATTGCCGCGTAGGTCCTGGAGAGATTCTCACCGTGATGGGGCCATCTGGTTCGGGAAAGTCTTCCTTGCTTGCCTATATCGCAGGATTCTTAGCGCCCGCTTTTGAGTCCAGCGGTTCTGTTCTGGTCAATGGTGACGACATTTGTTCACTCGCCGCTGAGCGCCGCCGTATAGGGCTATTATTTCAGGACCCGCTGCTATTTCCTCACCTTTCAGTTGCTGGGAATTTACGCTTTGCTATGCCCAGAAATGCGCAACACAAGAGCCAAGCAATCAGTGATGGACTCAATGATATTGGACTCGCGGGGTTTGATAACCGAGACCCAGGCACTCTCTCAGGTGGACAGGCATCACGTGTCGCGCTGCTGCGACTATTGCTCTGTGCTCCAAATGCGGTTCTCTTGGACGAACCTTTTTCCAAGCTGGATACCCAACTAAGCGAAGAAATCAGGACTCTGGTTTTCGATAAACTGCGAGCCTCTGGGTTACCAACTATTCTCGTAACCCACGATAAGGCCGACGCTGAACAAGCCGGCGGCGAAATTCGCACCCTACTGTAAGAAATTCTGGCCGCTGCAGCAAACTAACGACCACTCGCATTGCGCCCGCTGTTGAGCGCATCCTGGGCGCCGGTCGATAGTCCTCCATCTAGCCCGACGGTAACAAATCGAAAACCCTGTGCTAGCCGCGCCTCGACAGTGCGTGAGTTTGTCGTTATAGCGCAGGGGACGTCGTGAGCTAAGCAGCTGCTAAGAACAGTCTGAATTGCGGCCTCGACCTGAGGTGCCGCTGCGCTGGCATAACCCATCGCCGCGCTTAGATCAGATGGCCCGATGAAGATGACGCCGGTGCCCGGGACGGAAATAATTTCCTCGATGTTTTCAACCCCCTCCGACGTTTCGATCTGAATAATGGCAAGCAACTCACCATTAGGGTCTAGGGGCCACAGATCTGCCTTCGCAATGTAGTCCCTTGTCCCCCAATACCAGACTGCATTCGATGGGTTGCGTCCACGCAGGCCCGCAGGCTCATAGTCACCTGCGCCATTAAGTTGTGGATACCTGCTCGCCCGAATCGCCATCTCGGCCTCGGCGGCATTGTTAACAGAGGGAAACATGACGCCGAACGCGCCCACATCCAATACCTGCTTCACTTGTGACAATACATCCTCACCGCCGCTTGCTGGGATACGTACGAATGGCACTACATCCGGCTGCAAGCTGCCGTTCTCAAGGATTGCGCGCTTATCGGTCATACCAAGCAAGAATTCTCGAATCCGCTCAACATCGAAAGGCGCGTGCTCCATATCGATGATAATGAAATCCAAGCCCGATCTGGAGAGAGATCGAGCATTGTTGAGTGAATAGTCGAAAGATAAGAGGCCGAACGCCGGCTCATCGTTCTCCAGCAAGGCTATCGCTTTATTCAAGCGCGTATCGGCTTCTTGCCCTGTTGCCCCTGTCGAGCTAATTAGTAGTGCAAGTGCGAGACTAGCTACTACAATTGACTTCGCTTGTTTTTTCATTTTTTTTCCTTGTTAAGCGGCTCGGTCAGCCCCTCTATTTAGAGTAGATCTACCAATACTGCGACTGCCTCACGATTTGACCGATCGGTAAATAGTGCCAGAATCCCATGACTTTTCAATCTCCCAATTCCTCTTCGGGCATAGATTGCAATACCCTCAGCCCAAGCCAGCTGTTATATTGAAGCCGCTGCCAACTATTGGTGGCCAAATCAGTCGTTCAAGGGCGAATTCCGCCCTGATTAAGGAGAACACCATGACGAATCTAAGAAGCATAGCCGGCATCACAGCCGTCATGCTTATAAGCGGCGCACTCAACGCCCAGAGCGCTACTGTGCTCTACAACGAGCGGGTCGTAGAGTTGGAGCAAACACTACCAGACGCTACCGACCTTTGGGTTAAGCCCGAAGATCTTACCCGAGTTAACGATTTTGTTCTTAAGCCTGAAGGGGCTTGCCTGGATGAGTTGTGTGTTCCGGTTCTTCAAGATCGAGACAGTGCCATGTTTATTACTCGTCGCGGCCAAGCATGGTTCAACGTTACCGAACTGGCAGACAAACTACAGCAAGCTTATGTCACCGATTACAATGACGGCATCTGGAGTTTTGGCACTATGCCAGTAACGCGTCAGTCTTTCCTACGCGGTGGCGAAGCACCCGATTTCGAATTGATGGGTCGCGATGGCGAACTAGTTCGCCTTTCAGATTTTCGAGGCAAAAAGGTATTACTCCTTACTTGGGCCTCGTGGTGAGGATGTCGTCTAGACGTGCCCGTGTGGCAGTCCATATACGAAGAACTTAAGTCTGAAAATTTTGAAATTATTTCTGTCGCGCAAGATACTGGTGGCGAGGAAGCTGCTGGATACATCTTTGACGATGCCAATGTTAGCTACACAGCGATTATTGATGTGAATCATCAGATAAGCTCGCTTTACAATTTAGTCAATGTCCCCTCAGGTGTATGGATTGATGAACAAGGATCGATAATGCGCATCAATGAAGGCACCTATGCGAAGGAGCATATGAACGGCGCATGGGGTACCAACGACTACGTGCCCATTGTTCGTGACTGGGTCGCAAAGGGAGCCGACAGCGAATACGTCTGGGATAGAAGTAAGGTGCGGGAAAGCATCATTCAACGCACACCCGAAGCCGAGCGTGCACAGCCTGCTTTCCGCCTGGGTGGATATTACTTTACCAATGACAACGATGAGAAAGCAGAACAATACTGGACCATGGCGCAGGAACTAGATCCAACTAGCTGGAACTACCTGCGGCAGGATTTACAGTATGAAGAAGGTGGCTCTGCTGGACCCGAGTGGCGTGCTAGGCGCGAACAAATAGAAGGTGCAGGTGGCGCTTATTACGCACCGCTAGAAATCGAAAACAACTAACTAAGCTTCTATAGCTTAGTAGCTGCCTATCAAAAAAGCCGACCAAGTTTCCTTGGTCGGCTTTTTTGATTCTAAAAATCTCTACTGCTATGCGGTCAAAGCGCATTCCAAGCAGGACTGATTAGCAAGTCTGGATCAGCACCGGGTTTCGGTACAAACTTTTGCGTGCGACCATATTGGTTGTCGCCACCGTACAAATTGCCAGCAGGATCTACACTGAAAGAATGCACTTCGATATAGCCATCAGGCAATGCCAACGGCACTAGCCAGGTATATTTTAGGTTTCCTTCGAAATCAAAATTTACAAAGCGAAGTGGACCTAAGTCTGTAATCCAGAAATCATCTTCATTGACGATGATATCCAAAGGCAAGGTAAGCTGACCAATCGATCTTATAAATTCAAATTCTACTGGGTCGTCCGTCGCTTGCCAAAGATTGACTCGGTTTCCGGTACGATCGAGAACAAATACACGCCCATCAGGCCCAATTGCAACCGAGTGGATCGTTTTAGTCTGACCTGGACCTTCTCCTTCGCTGCCGAATTCTCCAAGATAGTTCATATCACTATCCATAATCATGATGCGGTTATTATCCAATCCATCGGCGATTAGGATACGGCCATCTTCCATGAAAGCGATATCCTGTGGCCGGCCAAAATGCGTGCCGTCGGTTCCAGACACGTTTTTCTCGCCGTAGGTCGCAAGCACTTCACTTCCGTCGTTCGCTATCACGTAAATTTGGTGAAATGTTTCATTTACCAACCAAATGCGCTTCTCCGGATCGTAAGGATTGATTCGAATTCGGTGAGGGCCAGGGCCCGCCGAGCCTTCACACAGATAATCCAAATGATCCCAAACTTCGATAGGCTCGCCGTCTGCATTGACTATGAATAGGCAGTTATTCCAGGTACGGCGCGCCGTATCTCTTAATACATTAAGGCCTACATGACCGGCAAATCCCAGAAAGTCATCGGGTAGTGGGTAAGGTAAGACGGTTTCACCGCGTTGGGCGATGATGATTCGATCAGCCGACTCGGCCAAGACACCCGAATTGCCGCCAAAGGCATAACCTGCTTCGGCAAAGGGGTCGGCCCATAAGGAGACGACGTTATAGGGACTCTCGCCAATAGGCCCGCGGGCATTGCCTTGCTGGGAAAATGCAGAGCTAGATACGGAAAATGCTAGCGCCAATACGGCTAGCTGGTTCAGTTTAAACATGATGGTTAAGCCTCTCTTATGATCTTTGTGGTCACTTGTCGTTGTTTTGATTATTGATTTGCAGGTTATCATGACAAATTACGCCAAAGAAATTCAATAAACTTCGAAAAAAGCACAAATTGTTGCAAATAAGCGCGTTTCGGCCCTGTGCTAGCCACTTTTTTTGAATTTCAGCTGTTAGCTCTGGATTGACTTAACCTTCTAAGCTGATAGTGTGAGATTCCAATAATGCGCAGATTGCAGAATTTCACGACCAGAATCATGTTGCTACTATCCAGAGTAGTCTAGCTAGCCAACGTTCAGTGCATCAGGGTGAATACGATGAAGGGGGCCACACATTGATTAGAAAAATATCTCTCATATCCTTAACTCTCGCTCTTGGCAATGTAGTAGCCGCTCAAGAATACCAGATTCCGAAAACTGAATGGGGCGTACCCGATTTCCAGGGAGTTTGGAAACACGCGACGGTCATGCCGCTAGAACGTCCAATAGAACTGGGTGAAAAACGTGCCTACACCGAGGAAGAAGCTATTGCACTCGAGTCTGTAGTGCAACAAAAATTTGAGGACAACAACGAGCCACTCGAGCCCAATAGACCACCCCCTGTAGTGGCCGCGTCACTACCCCCGATCGGAAACTACGATCTTTTCTGGCGTGACGATGCAAAATTCATCCCCACTATAGATGGTGAATTCAGAACGTCCGCGATCATCGATCCTGCTAATGGGCGCATGCCTGAACGGACAGCACAATTTGATGCGCGTATGACGCAGTTTCGTGGAGGCAGACCCGGACGAACTAGCGATGGCCCCGAAGGTCGAGGACTTGGTGAGCGCTGCCTTGTCGGTTTCGGAAACTCCGCTGGCCCGGTAATGAGCCCTGTTATCTACAACAGCCATCTCCAGTTCACACAATCACCTGGCTACGTGACGATTACAGCTGAGATGGTTCACGATACACGCATTGTTAAGATTACCGATGAGCGATCCGCTGCAGCCGAGACACACCGCAAGTGGATGGGAGACGCTATCGGTCATTGGGAAGGCGACACACTCGTTGTCCAGACCAAGTACTTCAACAACTGGCACACATTGCGCGGCATGCCGGTTAACAACATGACCGTCACTGAAACCTTTAGGCGTGAGTCCGGCAATAAGTTGATCTACGGATTTACCGTAGACGACCCGACGCTTTTTACGTCGACGTTCAGCGGCGAATATCCCTTGTCGAGAATCAACGAGCCAATCTACGAATACGCCTGTCACGAAGGCAACTACGGCATGATAGGCATTCTGGCTGGCGCCAGAAAATTAGAAGAGCTTGAAAGAGAGGATTAGATAGTCGTTAGGAGTTTAGAAAAGGGTCGGCGCTTAGCCGACCCTTTTTAGTTTGGGGTTTATTCCTAGGGCGAACCAGCATCCTTGGGTGTTCCATCTCCATTCATGCCCTGAGCCTCATAGCGGCGCCAGCCTGCGAGTATTCCCGCCAGTCCATGATTTCCCTCATGGCAGGCATACTCATAAATCGGCATGTCGGTTCGACGCATTGGCACTTTAGCTGACCAAGATACATCCCATGTCTCAGGGTCTTCGACGGTAAAGTCATAGTCCAGTGTATTCTCATCGACACGTGTGAACCGCTCGGTCACGCGCATGCTTGAAGATGCGCCTCTGGCAGTCTGGTTGTAATAAAAGTCCTGCGTGTGGACAACCAGCGTATCGCCTTCCCAATGAGCAATCGAATCACCATCCCATTTAATCTGCCGCGTATGATGCTCACTGTCTAGACGAATAATCCGTGCTCGGTGAATCATCTCATTGAGGATCATGATGTGATCTTCGGTCTGCACCAGTTGCATATTGTTGTTGTAGGCACCTGGCACCATCGGTGGTCCTGCACCATTGCTCATCAGGCAACGGTCGGCTAGCGTGCGAGCCTCCGGACCAAGGCTTAACCTTCTATTCTCTGCGACCACAGCACGCCTGCTTTGTCCTGCTGCATTTGCCTGCGGAAGACGACCGTTGGGCGGATCGTAGATAAGCGAAGTGCGGCGGTCTGCAATCGTCTCGACACCGCGCTCATACCAGAATTCGTTATAGGAGATGACGCCCGGCGGATAGCCGGCCCCACCTACCGAATCGATGATGAGGTCGCGATTCTGACGCCGATTCTCAAAATCTGCCCACTCCTCAGCCTCTTGTGCTGTGAGTGTTGCCTTGTCCGCGAGCTCGGGCGGCCGATTAAGCGGGGTAAGTGTGCGAAACGTGTAGGTACCTTGTAAATCAGGATGGCCATATTCCGTACGTGGAAATATGGATTCCTGCGCTTGCAGTACTGGGGCCAACAACAAGTTAGCAACTGCTAAAGCCAGGATAGATGTGATTTTGTGCTTCATTGTGTCTCCTCAATCTTATTCGTTGTATTAAGAGGTAGCTGCTAAAAGCTACTCTTGTTAGCGGGAATTTCCAAGGTAAATTTTCTCGTTCTCGGCATCGACGCTCTACATAGCAATAGCGCCGATCTAGAATAAACGCCTAAGGAATTAAATAGTCGCTGCTGCTCTTCTAGAATCATTCGATGCACTTTTTTCTCAAAAAAACTAAAACACTTTATTTGCTGTTCCTAGCCACTCTTGCACTGGCAGACGGGTTTCAATTCGCAACACCATTCGCTGGCGGGGTCTAGCTTGATGTCATCGCCACCTTACGCCGCGTCAGAAGACCTGCTGTAGGCTATCTCTGCTCAGAAACGGGCGCATATAGGGTTTGCGTATAGCTAGATGTTCCTTTTCCTTTCACCTATGGTGGATTGTTGCTTGGGTTGTGCCTGCTGCACGGGGTAGGTTTGCACTTTCCTTAGCAGCTTCAGCCTCCTCGTGATTCCTGTTGATCTGATCGAGAATGCTGTGCGGGTTGTTGCACTATTGGGGAACGAAACACTGTTGCCCGCGAAAGCCTAGCTAACGCCAGCCAAGTTCCTACTGTTTTATGCGGCCGCAATAGACGCAATCGGGAGCGTCAGCTTAGGCTTGGGAGTTTTGAGAAAATTTATTAAGTAAATGCCTCGAACAATGATTAGAATCCCACCTGCAGCAGCGATTGAATGACTGATCCTTGCGACACCAAATCCTAACAGACCATTCACCTTCGCGTATTCCTTTACTGTGTTGTACTGATTGAGGAGATCGCTGGCTCCTTTTAGCTTATTTTATTCGCAAATCCGCGAACATGAATTAACTAATAGAAGAACCCTCTATTGCTTTGAGCTCGCGGCGCCTTGCATGCAGTCTAGGTTCTGTATAGCCACTGGGTTGATTCACTCCATCGAAAATTAGATCGCATGCCGCCTGGAAGGCAATCGAGCTTTCAAACTCGGGGGCCATCGCCCGGTAGAGCGGGTCACTCGCATTCTGTTGATCTACAATCTGCGCCATGCGTTCTAACGTTTCTCGAACCTGCTGCGGTGTACAAATACTGTGAAGCAACCAGTTTGCGATATGTTGGCTCGATATACGCAGCGTAGCCCTATCTTCCATCAACTCTATGTTATAAATGTCAGGCACTTTAGAACAGCCTATTCCTTGATCCACCCAGCGCACGACGTAGCCGAGAATACTTTGGCAGTTATTGTCTAAATCTAATTGCACAGAATCAGCACTCAACTCGCTAGGGTCTTTGATAACAGGCAAGGTAAGAATGTCATTGAGTTTCGCGGCAGGACGCTGTGCAATTTCTAACTGGCGATTGAAAACATTTACGTAATGATAGTGCATCGCATGCAGCACTGCCGCGGTAGGCGATGGCACCCATGCAGTGTTTGCGCCTGACATCGGATGAGCGATTTTCTCATTCAACATCCTCACCATAAGATCAGGCATCGCCCACATGCCTTTGCCGATCTGAGCCTTGCCCGACAATCCGCAGGCGAGACCTATATCCACATTGCGATCCTCGTAGGCGGCTATCCAGGATGTAGACTTCATCTCAGCCTTTGGAACCATCACGCCAGCTTGCATGCTGGTGTGTATTTCATCGCCGGTACGGTCTAGGAAGCCAGTGTTAATAAATGCTACGCGGCTCTTCGCGGCACGTATACATTCCTTGAGATTTACACTAGTCCGTCGCTCCTCGTCCATGATGCCAATCTTCAGGGTATCAACATCCAGACCTAGAAATTCCTCTACGGCTGTAAACATGTCGCAGGTAAATTGAACCTCCGCGGGGCCGTGCATTTTTGGTTTGACGATATAGATGCTGCCCGTTCGCGAATTGCAGAATTTGTTCTTATTTCTTATATCGATTGATGCGATTGAGCTGGTGATAATAGTATCTAATATCCCCTCATAGATTTCTTCGCCGTGCTTATCGAGGATGGCGCTATTGCGCATCAGGTGACCGACGTTTCTTATAAGCAACAGGCTCCTGCCGGGCAGAGTAATCATGCCTCCCGACAGTCCCTGGAATTCTCGATCGCAATTGAGAGTCCGAGTCAATTGTGAGCCTTGCTTTGCAAATGATTCTGCCAGGTCTCCTCGCATTAGCCCTAACCAATTCCTGTAAACCTCGACCTTGTCTTGCGCGTCTACCGCGGCTACGGAATCCTCACAATCCTGAATCGTCGTGAGTGCCGCCTCTAGATTGATATCTTTGACGCCAGCGGGATCGGTGCTGCCAATTTCAGAGTCACGATCTATTAGAATCTCAATATGCAGGCCGTTATTCACAAGCAATACAGATTCTGGCGCGCTAGCTTCGCCGCGATAGCCGCGTAGTTGATCTAAATCTGCCAGAGTCGTTACGCCTTGTACCGTTTCCACTAAAAGCTGGCCGCTGATAACTCGATAGGCTGCCGCTTGGTCATGGCTGGCATTTATAAGCGGGCAGGCCTGATCGAGAAAGTCCTTTGCGAAGGCGATGACCTTTTGACCACGTAGCGGGTTATAGCCCTGAGTGCGCTTACAGCCATCAACTTCTGCGATTACATCTGAACCATAGATGGCGTCAAACAGGCTTCCCCAACGCGCGTTCGCCGCGTTCAAGGCGAAGCGAGCATTCTTTACAGGCACCACCAACTGCGGGCCGGCCATGGTCGCAATCTCGGGATCGACATTCTCCGTGCAGATAGAGAAATCATCACCCTCCTCTACCAAGTAGCCTATTTCGCGCAGAAATTGCACGTAGGCGATCGAGTCGAAGGGCGTATCACGATGGTTTGTATGCCATGCGTCAATTTGCGCCTGAATCTTATCTCGCTCCAACAATAGGCTCGTATTGCGGGACGTGAATTGATCCACTATCGACTCAAAGCCGGTCCAGAAATCTGCCTTAGTTAGCGAAAGCTGCGGCAACAGCTGCGCGTTGACGAACTCCGCTAAAAGCGGGTCAACCTTAAGCATGCCTAGTTGAATTCTCTGACTCATGGGTATGCAGTGTACTAACTACAGAGTGAATGTTCACCCTGAAGAATAGCAATGGTGGGCAAATGAATAGGAGCTGATATTGCGTCAAGAAACTTATGAGAGCTATGGGAGGTTGCGGATGAATTACTAGCGAGGAGCCAAGCAGCGCCACCGAAAATAACGCCAATGCTAAGCCCGACAAGGCCCGCATCTATGGCGCGTCGAATATTCTACCTAGCGTTACCTCCTATTTGCCCTATCATCGGCCTACGTCATTAGCCCCAAGCGCGCAGGACCATTGTCTTAAGATTAGATTAGGGCATAAATTCCAGCCCCAAAATTATGGATTAATCCGCAGGCTGAGAGCCGCCGTATAAAGCAGCGATTTGTCACGATCTCTAACCACCCAATCTAGTAGCGTATTCATATCCTGTTCTACTTTGCCTATAAACATCGGGCGTCCGTTAACAACCACGCTCACCTGTTCTGAAAAATCCACCTGCTCAGGGTTTAACAAGAGAGTGAAGGCATCGACCGACTCTGCGGTGATGGTAAAACTGTTACCCTCTCTGCTGACAGTCATGATCCCCGGCTGTCCTTCGACAGTTAGCTCTTCGATTCGCAGCCATAGATTACGGTTATAGCGATCGCTACGGTCAGTCACCCACCGCAGCTCTGGCGGAAATGGGACACGCGGATTGTCGAGTTTAAATTGCTCGATCATGGGCTGTTCATCGGGAAGCCAATTCGTATTGTGCCCACCGTCTTCTATCGCTCTGAAAACATGATCTATGTTTGCTTCTTGCAGAATTTTAATAAATGGCTCAATAGATGATACCGGATAGAGAGGATCATTCTCACCATTGACAATATACAAAGGCCTGCTCATCAGATTCTCAAAGTAGAGCTTATAGCCAGGTCCGCTTTGGGTATTTCTGAGCACACCGGGATGCCCGATATAAGGTAAGAATGCGGCCCAGTTCGTCGATTGCTTAAAAGCAAAAAAGTAGACGCCAGTGCCTCCATCGGATACACCACTCAAAGTAACGCGATTGTCATCTATGTTATAGGTTTGCTTTAACTCTCTTAATATAGCAGGGAGATTGTCCGCCTGATTGTCGAACCACCAGAACGCCGCGTTCCATGCCGCCGGCACGACTACGATTCGATCTTCCTTTTTTAGTGAGTCGTAGCCGCGCCGCCACCATTCGTCGCCCGGCTTCCATTCCGGCCGACTAACTCCTCCGTGAAGCATGAATTCGACAGGGTAACTTTGGGTTGCGTCATAAGTCTCTGGGATCAAATAGACGAAGGGATAAAGTGTTCCATCGCTATCTATCCTGGCGCTTTCCTGCTGCCCAAGAGCAACGTCTTGTGCAAAAGTAGGGCCAGCATCGAGCCACTGGTAGAGTACTTCGATATTTGATGCTTGCGCGATAAGTCGACGCTTGCTGCTTTCTATCTCCGCCTCCGTAGTAGCAGACCAAAGCGCCGTCACTAGTTCCGATCCATTTGCTTCTTCAGCAACGGAAACTGTCTCGAATCTAGACGTCGACACGATCACAAGCGCACCTAGAATCAGCATCCAATCAGCGTTCAATTTAGAGTTCTCCGCCAAGTTCAGTAAACAGCGCAGTTAAGAATCGATCTGGATCACCGTACTGTGCATTGTAGGCTGCGCTAGGATCAGCGGCAGCGACCTGCTCATAAGACATGTTCATCTCCAACAGGCCGGCAACCTGTCCCGACACATCTAACACCATATCGCGAAACTCCATGACATCATCGCGGCTGGAAACTACGCCGTGTCCGGGAAGAATCTTGGTGTTTGGCCCGGCAACACCAATTAGTCTGCCAAGCGCCTCGAGTGTGCCTTTCAAAGTGCCACCATTATTGGTGTCGATTACCGGGAACGCCGTAGTTCGAAATACATCGCCGGTATGCACCACATCAGAATCTTTAAAATAGATAAAAGTATCGCCATCTGTGTGTGCTGGCGGCACTGAAAAGGCATAGACTTCCTCACCATTCAGATGAATCGTGATCGCTTCGCTATAAGTGAGAACCGGAAGAGCAGCTTCCGACGCTTGCTCGGCAAGCCTAACCCGCACTTCGTCGCGTGCGAGAATTAACACACCCCTATTACCGAGATTTTCATTACCACCGGTGTGATCACCGTGAACATGAGTATTTATCAAAAAACGTATCTCACCGTCGTTCAGATTACGAATGGAGGCGACTATTTTGTCGGTAAGTGGCGCATATTGATCATCGATCATTACGATACCGTCTTCTCCAATGGAGAGCCCGATATTACCTCCACGACCCTCTAGGTAATAGACACTGCCCGCTACATGGTGGGAAATAATTTCAACATTACTAAAGTCTTGCTGAGCATAGGCAGAGCTGACCAATGTGAGGCTGGCAAAACACAGCAATAGTGACTGCAGGTTTAGATGGCGGCGCATGTAGAAACTCCTAGCCGAAGAGGCATTGATTGGTTGATTGATTGATGACGTTGAATTGATCAACTCATCTGAGAGAAATAGCAGGATAAGAGCCTGAAGACAGAATGTCCAATGGCCCCATCCCGCTCGAGCGTATTTCGATTCGAGCTCAACTAGTTTAAAGTAAACACTCCTGCGGCTATCTATGTCCGCAGACGAGCAAGCTGTCGGGTGGTTTTGCTCGATACAGCGTATAAGACACTTAGATTAGTGGAAAAGGCTTAGGATCAAAATTCAATCAGTTAGCGGGTCGATACGAATGTTAATCAACGTGGCGAATAGAGCGCACAAGCTATGCCAGGGGGCCAACTCCCTTACCTGCATCGTCGCTGCGCTGTGCTTAACTTTAAGCCTCTCGGCATTCAGCCAGGATAGCCTGCCGCAACTCGACCTAGACCTTCCTCTGCGCCTCGATTTCTCCGGTTCTTGGGAGAAGGATTTCAGGCGCAGTGACAACTGGGAAGATGAGCTATCCCGGACTCTGCGTATTCGCCAAGAATCTGCGACGCGACAACAGTCCTCACCCGGCTCTTCGAGCGGCAGATCGGCGCTCCCGATTTCCATTGGCAATGTAAACCTGCCACGCAGTCGTGGTCGCGGAGCGAACATCGTCGATTTAGCCCGGCTGGCGGAATACATTAGCCGACATAGCATCTTAGATATAATTCAGACTCGGGACGAAATAAGCATCGAGCGCAACGGCGAAGCGGCGTTGATCTGTGGTGTCGAGTATAAATTGCAGCAGACATTTGCCAACGAACACGGGGTTGAGGTATGTGCTTGGGAGGGGCAACAGCTAATCTTCCAGATTACGCTGCCTGATGACCTTATCATCATCCATCGCTTCACAGTGTCTTCGAACCAACGAGTACTCAACTTACTGACCAGCATCTTCAGCAAGGGCGGCGAACCATTCAACCTTATTCAGGCATTCAATAAATACGAGGCACCACGTGATGAATTTAACTGCATTCAAACCCTGAGTCGCGGTCAAGTTTGCAGCCAAGCCGGCACCGATTTATCTACCGTTTTGGATGACTTTTGAACTATTCGAGGAACACATCGAGTATTCGGGTACTCACAGCATTGTTAGTATTGCTGCTGCTTACTGCTTGCGCGCTGACACTTCCTGAACCAAAACCAGTACCAATACCGGCGGAGCGTCCCCTAGATCTTGTTGGCAATGTGAATCTAATTCAGGCACTACAAGTTCCATCTGAGAGTTCATTGATTGAAATAGGTGTTCACGTATTCGGTACTGCGCAAAAAGAAGCTGGAGAGTACAAGATAGGCGATTGGGTATTTGACGAAATCATTCAGAAGGAGACTCAATTCCTTCCTCATCTTCTGAAGAATACTCTGGTTGCATCCAACCAATGGGGGGCCATAAGAGTAATTCCAGAAAAAGATTCCTCTCTTGACCTCATCGTTGAAGGACAAATTATTCAATCAGATGGCGAGACGCTTGAATTGCAGATTCACGCATTCGACAGCAGCGGTCGAGAATGGTTAAACCAAACCTATGCAGATCAAAGTGTTCAGGAAGAGTACCCGGAGTCTACCCGGTTTACTCTGGACAATACCTTCGATGCCATAAATTTCGTCGACCCTTTTCAGGATATTTATAATCGCATTGCTAACGATCTTGTTGCTGTGAGAACAAGCCTAGGCGAACAGGCACTTGTCGATCTGAATCTCGTTACAGACATGCTCTACGCAGGCGACCTTTCCCCCAACAATTTTTCAGGTGCAGTAAAAGAGAATGCGGATGGCTTGCTGGTAGTCGACAGAGTGCCAGCACTCGACGATCCCATGATGGCTAGAGTTGCCGACATGAAATACCGTCACCATCTTTTTATCGATACTGTCGATGAGTACTATCAAACACTCTATGAAGATATTCAGCCTGCCTACGTTCTATGGCGTCGCTACTCGATTGATCAGATCACCGAGATAGAAACGTCGCAGCAAGAAGCAAACCGAAGTGACTATGGCGGCTCGAGTGGTTTCTTATCGCTTAGCCAACGCTATGACCGCTTTAAGTGGAGCAAGATATTTGAGCGAGAATTTAACGACCTGGCTGCCGGCTTCAATAACGAACTTGCGCCTGCCTTTCTAGAGCTGAATTCTCAAGTTCATGGACTAACAGGGACAATGGAGCAACAGTACCGGGAATGGCGTGGCATATTACGAAGACTATTTGAGCTGGAGAACGGCGACTTAACACCAGGCGCTACTGAATAGAACTCGCTTGCTGTAGACGCCCGCCTGGATTGTCGGGCCAGCTAGACAGAGACTATAACTGCCCAGCCTATTAAGGCTACTACTACAGGTGCAATCATCAGAAATACTAGATGTTTTACGTGGATCATTGCCTCGCGCTTTTTTATCTCTATATCCGACATCAAATATAGCACTAAAAACGTTCGATACTGTGCCGCTGCGACACTATGACGCGACCAGCAGCTATCGGCTATTTTTCGCACTAAACTCTATTTAACTGAACGTTCTGTAGGCGTATACTCCACTAAAAATAAAAAAGGTGTTGACCATGACTGATGCAGAGATTCTTCCTGAGACGGGAAATAAATTACGCAATATCCTCATCGCCGCTGGCGGCACTTTGTTAGTTGCCCTAGTTGCCGGCTTTCTAATCTACTCATCAATTTGTCCCTGCGAGCGAACTCCCGGCGGCTTTCTATTTGGAGAGCGGGCGAGCGCTCCTGTGAATGATTGGTCGTTTGCAAACGACGTGCCACTTTGTCAGCTTCAAATTTGGGCAGGTGTAAGGCCCCATGCGATAAACCTCAACTGCATGTCGACTCCCGAAGGAGAACTCTATCTCAGTTGTTCGGTGTGCACGTCGAAATACTGGGCAGCAAGAGTAGGAGAGGATGAAACAGGTGTTATGCGCTTAAACGGCGTCGTCTATCCCGTGATAGTTAATCGCGAGACCGATTCCGCTGCGATCGACCGCGCCTGGGCTGCTCGAATAACGAAGCTACAAACTCATGGCGGCGGGCCGTCCAATCCGAGGCCATCATCAGATGCCGAGAGGCCCGATCATTGGTGGACCTTTAGGATTGTCTCTTCCAGTTAGAATTTGACGTCTTAAAAAAAAGGCGAAGCCTCTCAGCGTCGCCTTTTTAATTGCCAGATTTTCTCTTTAGACTAAAAATTTTAAGCCAGATTATTTTCGAACAGATTCAATAACCGACTCCAGGCGCGCTCAGCTTGAGCCTCGTTATAGACTTGCGAGTCTGGTGGACACCAACCATGCAATGTATCCCCATAGACTTCAATTTCAGCCGATAAGTCTGCCGCCGCATAAGCTTCTCCTAAAGTGACTTTAGCCTCGGGAGTGCTTTCGTCATCATTTGCTGCAACGCAGTGCAACATCGCCGATTGTGTTTGAGGAATTAATAGATGCGGGCTGTTATCAGCATCCGTAGCTAGGCCGCCGCCATGGAACGTGCCTCCGGCGCCAAGACGATCTGGTACCGCTGCAACAGTGCGCATTACCATCGGCCCGCCCATGCAATAGCCTGTTGTGCCAATTCGGCGGCTAGTATCTGTAGCTGACTGTTGATCCAGCCAGCTCACCATAGTCCGAGCGTCGGTGAAGTGTGTTTGTGCATTTAGATTGCGCGCCATTGGCAACACGATCTCGCGAATTTCAGGTTGACCGAAGCTTGCACCTTCGCCAACTACAGGCGAGACCGCATCACGGTAGAAAGGATTCACAACCAAGACCGTATAGCCGGATTCTGCTAGACGCTTGCCCATCATCCGAAAGGCCGGTCTTAGCCCAAGAATATCGGGCCAAACAATGACGGCGGCGTGACTGCCGCTAGAGGGATGAACGAAATAACAATCGGCTACGCCATCAGGAGTCGTAATGTTTACGTCTGACTCTGTTACGGACTGCGCATTCGCCACTGGGGGGAGCAACATCGCCGCGCTTGCTGTGGCCGTGAGCATATTGAATTTTCGTCGACTGAGCTTTCCGTCACTATTAATAAATTCCTCGACATCTTTCTGGGTATCTAGATCACACATCTTGTTCTCCTTGGGCGCTCAAAGTTTGAGCCGATATTGTTTTATTCTATTATCAATGCTATGAGAGTATGTGGGGCAGAAAGAAAACTCAATACAATTCCCCAAAATTCCGCTTAAGATTACTATGACTGCCTTGTGAACCCTATGAAAAAAAGCCTCAGCAGACGACAACTACTCCAATATAGCCTAGCGGGCCTTGGCACGTTTGGCGCGCACAGCTTCAGCTATGCCCAGCAGAGCACTTCTCGAACCATTGCCGGTACTGGTGTCGCAGGTTTTGAGTCCGAGGGAGCCATTAGCAATCTTGCGCAGACGACACGAATTAACAACCCCTACGGCATCGTAGTCGGGCCCGATTCCGCGCTGTATTTCTGCGAAGTAGACAGTGGTCGAGTCCGCCGTATGGATATGAATACCAGAGTCTTAACCACTGTGGCTGGCAATGGTGAGAAAGCTTATCGTGGTGATGGAGGTCTTGCCTTAGATGCCTCCTTCTCTGCGCCTCATGAGATCCGTTTCGATGCTCAGGGCAATCTCTACATAGTCAGCAGGGACTCGCATACAGTCCGCCGTGTAGATAAAAGCAGCGGCCTAGTTAGCACGGTGGCAGGAACTGGAGAGGCAGGATTCTCCGGCGATGAAGGGCCGGCAAATCAAGCGCAATTGCGCCAGCCTCACAGCATTGCATTCGATGCACGCGGGGACTTACTCATCTGCGATATTGGCAATAGCCGCCTACGACGAATCGATATGAGCAGTGGCATCATTAGTACTCTTTCAGGCACAGGCGAAAGGACTACAACACCTGACTCAGGGCCGATTGCAGGAACACCGCTACTCGGGCCGCGCTCTATAGATACCGACGCGGATGGAAACGCGTATTTAGTTCTACGCGAAGGTAACGCTGTGTTTCGACTAGATATCGCGGGCAATCGCCTGCAGCGAATCGCTGGTACTGGAAATCGTGGATATGCGGGCGATTCCGGTGCTGCTATCAATGCTACTTTCAACGGCCCTAAGGGAATTGCCTATTCAGCGCAGGATCATTGCCTCTATATAGTGGATACCGAAAACCATGTGATTCGTCGCATGTCTTTGAACACAGGAATCATAGATACAGTACTAGGCAGTTCAGAAAGAGGGGATGGTCCTGATGGCGATCCCTTGCAATGTAAGTTGAATCGACCCCATGGCGTTTGCGTACACGCGGGCTTGTTGTACGTTACCGATAGCGAGAGTCATCGAGTGCGTGAAGTATCGGGCTTGCTCGGCTAGGACGTCTAGGACGTCTAGGACGTTTGTAATATTGGCTAAGCATGCCCGCTGACACACGGTAAGTCTTCGAAATTATAGCGCTGCGCAAGATTATGCAGTGCTTAGGTCATTGGCAACAGATACGCCTATAAATGAAGAAATAATAAAGTAACGTCTTACGGAACTCTTGGAATAAATTGCTCAGGGCGAGAATCCGGACGAAGAACTACTCGGCGCTGCGGCTGCAATAAGACATCGGTTCTCTTTTCAACCTAGATGTCGATAGTTCAAACAATGCCGTTATGAGTAATATGACCGCGTCAGAGGCGCAATCCGCAAGCAACTACCCAGTGGCCAAGAAGATTCTGCGCAAGCTTGTAAATAGCCTAAACCACATTGGTATTTAACTCTACGGTCATAAATTTCCATGTCTCGTTGCTAATTTACGGGATGCAACTCGAGTGGAATAGACCCGTCGCGGCTGCCCAGCATAGTTGCGAAGAAGGTATCTCCCCAGGTGTACTTTTTCTGCATCATGTCGTTGATTCTTTCCGACTTATCAGGCCTTTGAACCACGGTATAGCTTGCAGTGGTTCCATTGCGCCTAACTTTGATTCCTCCATTTTGTAGAACCCTGTCGAACCAACCCGACCCGTCGGCCCCTACCCGCAGGTATTGATAGCCCTCGTCATCCATAACCCATAACCGGGTTGCCTGCATCTCACCCAGCTCGTCCGTGGTATAAAGGTCAATCACTTCAACTCGTTCAGAGGCTACAGTCTGCACCGCCAAGAATACGAACGCTAAGCCGCTGGGAACACCGATAGCCCAAAGTGCGTATTTCATTCACTTTTTCCTGCTTTCAATTGCCACTCTTTACAACATCAACATCGAGGACATCGATGACTTTCAAATACTTTAACATTAAAATGTTTATTGCTAAAGTGTTTAGCATTAAAGTATTTAGTGTTCAAAGAATTCGAATTACAATTGCAGAACTAAGCCAATAGGAACTAACGTGACTGAGAAGAAATCTAGCCAGCCAAGCGAAGCAACACTCTTCACCTATTTCAATGAGGTAAGCATCATAGCGCAGTTAATCATCGCTCAATTTGAACGGAGCTTGCCTGATGGTCTGACTAATTCACAGTTTAGCGTGCTGAATTGGTTCAGCCGAGTTGACTCCCAGGCGAGCCCTGGTCGTCTGGCAACTGCGTTCCAAGTTACTCCCGGTGCTATGACAAACACCCTGAAGAAGCTTGAATCCAAGGGCCTAGTAAAAATAGAGCCGGACGAGCTTAGCGGCCGTAAGAAGAAGGTAAGCATTACTTCGAGGGGTGAAAAACTTCAAAAACAAGCGCTTAACGCCGCCGCCCCTCTATTTCAGGAGATCGCTAAGAACTGCCCGCTGGAAAATATCGAAATACAGGTCCCTCAGCTACAAAGAGTGAGAGAATACTTGGATAGGCGCCGCTACAACTAACCCGAACTTCCAAGCAATCAAGTAGGAAAAAAATAGGCCACCTTTAATCAGTTACGATCAACGGTAGCCTTAGAATACGTCGGATTTTTGGGAGAGACCGACGTGGGATAGCATGAAAAATCGTGCTTTGAGAGCCTTTAAGCTGTAAAAAGCACTGGTGCTAATAATCTTTACGGTTGCTATTTACACTTGGATCACATTCATTTAAAAACTTTTAATTCGACCCTTCCACCACACACAACATTGAGACTATCTCGGAGACCAAATTGAAGAAAATATTGAGATGGATAGGTATCAGCATTGCAGTACTGGTGATTAGTATCGCTGTGCTGCTTGGCAGCATGCGCTTTCACGACGGCCCGCTGGAGATTTTCAGCGGCGGCCCCTTTACGACTGGCACGCTCAGCGCCGCGCCAGACGATTGGAGTTTCCTCAAGGACCGCTCCACCATTGAATTCCAGACCATGGACCCTGCACAGTCACGCACCGTATGGCTAGCGACCTTTGATCACCGCTTGTTTGTAGTGAGTGGGTATATGACAACTAACTACGGGGCTATCTGGAAACAATGGCCCTACTACCTTGAAGCCGACGATAGCGTAGTGCTGCGCATTGACGGGAACCTCTATGAGCAAAGGCTGCAGCGCATTATGAGCGGGCCGGAAGTCATACCGGTGCTGAATGAATTCAGTCGCAAGTACGGCGATGGCGAAGCGGCGAGTGAGGATTCGGTCGCTAGTGGATATACATGGATGTACGAAGTTGTGAACCGCTAAGGCTGGCGGTTTAGGCTGCTAGCTAACTAGTAGATGGGAAAGATAAACACAGAGATAACTAGATAATTGGGCTTGATAAGAATTTTTACTCTGCTCGGCACCCTAGATAAAACCTACTTCGATGCGATGCGAGCAGCAACTACGAGGTGAGGCCTCCAAATACCACCGAAGTACTTCCTAGCCTTAGCTAGAATCCAAGCTACAAGCTTATCTCATTAATGAAAAAAACTGACTTGAGATGACTGGCACAAACAGGGAGGCGGTTCACCGGGCTGAGAGTGTGACAATCGAGGACATGATCGTAATTACCCATCGCACAGATACGATGACTACCAGACAAGACAATCGTTCTCAGCGCTGCCCTCAGCCCTGCCCTATTTAAAAATTTCGACGCTATGTTCAATATCGGCGCGGCGTTTACGGCAGCTCAGACTAAGCCAGCTGGTGTTTACATCGCTATGAACGGCGTGATTTTCGATCAGAACAAGGTCAGAAAAGATGTTGAGAACAATAAATTCGTGGCATTATAAAAATCAGTCTGATCCACACCACACGTGCTACTGGAGTTACGGATGATCACAATAATACCTACAAGCAAACTACTCACATTCTGCACACTTTCGATGGCTCTGGCTGCCTGTGGCGATGCCAACAGCCCTGCGCCCATGCAAAGCTTAAGCTTCGCGGAATCCTTTCAGGCTCAACTGATTCAAGCACAGCCTGGCGACGTAATCGAGGTTCCTGCTGGCATTCACGAATTCACCCGCAGTCTGTCGCTGACTGTTCCCGGGGTGACCATCAAAGGCGCTGGCATGGACTCTTCGATTCTTTCTTTCAAGAATCAAGCGCAGGGTGCTGAGGGTTTGCTAGTAAACGCAGACGACTTCGTCATTCAGGACCTGGCAATTGAGGACACTGTCGGTGATGCCCTCAAGATCAATGAGAGCACGAATGTCACCATACGTCGCGTTCGCACAGAATGGACGCGAGGTGCCAATACTGAAAACGGTGCCTACGGAATCTACCCAGTCCAGGCAAGGAATGTACTCATTGAAGGCTCAGTCGCTATCGGCGCATCCGATGCTGGCATCTACGTTGGTCAATCTAGCCAGATCATCGTGAGAAACTCTCGCGCCGAATTTAATGTCGCTGGTATCGAGATCGAGAACTCCACCTATGCCGATGTGTATGACAACGTGGCAACTAACAATACCGGCGGTATCCTCGTCTTCGACCTACCGAATTTACCAGTGCAGGGTGGGCAGGCAACTCGAGTGTTCAACAATGATATCTATGAGAACAACACAGAGAATTTTGCGCCGGAAGGAAATATCGTCGGCAATGTACCTCCGGGAACCGGCTTGCTAATTTTGGCCAACGATAACATCGAAGTTTTCGAGAATAATTTCCGCGACAATAAAAGCGTGAACATCATGGTCTATAGCTTCGCCCTGGGCGGACGCACAATTAAAGACCCTGAATACGATCCCTACCCGGAACAGATCTACATTCACGACAACAATTACGATGGTGGTGGAACGGTGCCCGGACACGCTGCGCTAAAGGCGTGGCATGCCATCAGCGGACTGAATTCTCCAAATATTGTATGGGGCGGTCTTGTTAAACCTGGCGGCGATGCTGAGAATATTATTTGCTTAGGTGAGGCGAGCAATGAAAGCTTCATGGACCTTAAAGGTGGATTGGATCCGAATGACATCTCCTATGACATTACGCCACACAAATGCACCTTGCCGCGCCTTCAGAGTATTTCCTTCGATTTTCCAGGAGACGATTAACTCTAAGTTACAAACGAAATTTTTTAACCAGACTATCATTCAAAAAACCCCGAAAACTTTACAATTAGCGGGGTTTTTTGTTGCTGGAAATAGAAAAGAGATGCAGGCTCGCAGAGGCCTATCTTGTAACGAAGCCTACATGGTGCTGAGTACTCAAAGGCAGAATTGCAATTAAACTCTACCTTTGAGTGAACAAACTCAATCGAATACGAAATCGTTACTGCGAGCAATGTCCATATACGTTTGTTTGAAACCTTGCAGCAAATAGCCCTCACTGATGAGCAAGTCGGTTGCCGATTCGTACAAACTCAGATAATCACTGAATGACGAGTACATAGCCGCAATAGGAGTACGCGGATCACTAGCCTGCTCTGCTGCCGCCATGCTTGCTGGCAAAGGTATGTAGCCACCTGATAATCGCGCCAGAGATTTCTCGGCGCCCGTGTTAACGGCGCGAAGGTTCCAAGGTACGAAGGTTGCAAGGGGAACCTGTGTGAGTGGTGGCAGTACGGTTGTTGTCGCTGAATCGTTATTATTGCTATTTACTGCGGGCACTAGTGTCCTATAGTACATATCAGTTGTCAGCGGATGAATATCTACGATTCTATCTGTAATCCAGCGATCGCCGTAGTTGGCAAAGCCAGGTGCATAAAGCGCATCGGGATGAGTTACTCCACTGAGTTGATTCCAAGCTCGGCTATTAATACGGCCGTCAATGTGAGCTGGCACTAGACTGCCATCCGCAATTTGCGGATAGCGAGATGGAGGTGGGGCTTTGTCATTAGCTATCCAGTCATACATGGCAACGAGCAGTGAGTCGGCTATGGGTGCCCACATATTCGGGTTTCGCGGCAGCTGTCCCGAGGTTGCGGCACTTGGAAGTCCGTTGCCAGAGCCATGCTGTGAGCCCCCTATGGAATAAAAACGCACCTCTTCGGGCAGCACGGCGTCCTCAGTTCCCTGAGGGTTTGTATGCGGAAGGGAGCCGCCTCTCACCCAATATTCATTTGATGTTTGAATGTGCATTACCTTTGGTACGGTGCTGCTCGCGCGAGCTTTGCCGAGAATACTATCGGTGCGCCCGGTAAACGGATCCGTGCTTTCACCGTAGGTAAAAGGAAACAGATCATTTGGATAGAGATGGTTCGAGTGTTGACCATTGGTTCGTGTGGGCATAGCGAAGCGATTGTTGAACATCCCATAGCCACTGCCTGCTATAACAGGGATCACACCATCGAAAACCTTGCGTCCATTTAGGTCTTCGTTGAACCCGTCCAACATGAATTGACGCAACAGTCGCCCACTCTGTGAGTTGCCCCAAGCAACTGTACTCTCAATATTTGACAGCCCCAATTGCGAGAGTTCATCGGTAGTATCGTCACCGAAGCGTATCGCCGAGACCATGTCACGGATAGCCGCCATACCTGCACCCGCGAGAACCGGATTACGTGCCTCGTAGACGAGCTCATACAGCATTCCCGGCTGAAACCCACCAGCAACACTCAAGTTAACTATTGGCTGATTGCTGTCGTTTTCTACCACAACCTCAAGCTGAAACTGAGAACGTTCGACAGGCAAACGCGGGTCATCCTGATAGAGACGCCGGGTCAAACTTGCATTTGCTAACCCAGCAGCAGTTGGCTCATAGGCCAGATGTCCGTTACCCGCTATGTTCAGTTTCTCCGCGGTCGACCCTACACTAACCTCGTATCTGACTTGGCCGGTTATGCGCTGCTCTGCGGAGCCCACGATCGGCGCATGCAGACGCAGTCGACCGTCTCGTGGCGACAACTCATTGATCCATCCAGTAGCCAGATAGGTAAATCCCATTCCGCTAAGAGGGTGTAATAGCGACTGCTCCGGCGGAAACGAACTGCCTCCTCGGTTATTAACGTTATATAGCAAGCCGCCGTTGGCGACCGAGACGGAGGGGACCAGTAGTCTAAAGTCAGCCGCATACTCGACAAGGCCATCGCCGTTCACGGGTGCATAGGCTATATCGGTAACTGCCCCATTCAGGTCCTCGTTAGGATCGAGTGTGAAGTAGGCAACTCCGGAGATCGATTCATAGCTGAAGTCGACATTTGAATCAGAGAGGGTATTTCGGCTGGTGATCTCAATGCGCTCGATATCCGCTAGCGCAGTGACAGAGGCCAGTAACGAGAGCGCTGCGATAAATAGGCTTTTGAATAGTTTCATGATGTTATCCTTTTGCTCTTCTTATCAAATTGTAGGCGTGAAAACACTGGAACAGTGAGTTTTTAACATTTAGCAAGCAGAGTCAATGACTTAGAAGTCAACCTAAGCCGACTCTGTCAACACGGCCCTTTTATTGGCTCGATACTGTTGAAATACCGGCATTAGAGCCGTAAGCGCGGACCCCACGACTAGCAGTAAAGCCCCGAGCAAGGACAGCAGACTTAAGCGATCTGAGAAGGCGTAGTCGGGCTGGAAGAGCACCACGAGCTTCAGCGAACCTATTGTGAACAGTGGCGCTAGCGCCAGGACCGCGCTGACTTTCGATGCATCCCAACAGTTCAACGCCTCGGCAAAACAACCGTAGGCGACAAGAGTATTCAAACAACAGAACAGCAGCATAAGAATCTGCATCTGGGTAAGCTCAAAAAGACTTAGCGGAGAAATGAAGGGGAGCAGTACCAGCATAGAAAAGGCGTAGATTAGAAAGAGGATTTGTACCGAAGAAAAGCTATTCAGAAGTTGCTTCTGCAGTAGTGCATAGACCGTCCATGCTATCGCGCCAAAGATGACGATAATTACGCCGATAGTTTCTCTATTTTCAAGACTGAGCAATCCAGTCAGGCGATTGTTAAAAAACAGTAAAAGGCCGCATATGATTAATGCAGTGCCGACCTTCTGCACCGCAAAAAACGGCTCCTTGTACACGAAGACTCCTCCCAAGATCAGAAACAGAGTAGTAAGTTGAATTACCGCTTCACTTGTTTCACCGTTCACAAAATTTAGACTATAAGAGAACAGGAAATAATTAATACAGAGTCCGGTAGCAGCAAATAGCAGAAACCATTTTATCTGTGCGGCCTGTCGCAACACCTGTGGTAATTTTCTTTGGATAGCTAGCCATGCGAAGAGCACGACTCCGGCTACAAAGAATCTGTACCAGACGATAGTAATAGCATCCATCCCTGCGAGCAGTTCCTTCAAGGCAATAGGCAACATACCCCATAGCATTGCTGCAATGAGGGACAGGAAAAATCCAGTTGTATGTTTTACTGTTGGATTGTTCATGAACAGGCCCACGACTGTGACCTCAATTACGCATAACGCTTTGAGGTAAAAAGAAATCCTATTTTAGAAAAGTTGCTACGGCAAAGCTATCTATGTGAGGCAGTCTACTCACTAACACTCACACAAACCAGCGCCCTTAACTTCGAATGTAAACCACAATTCATGCACTCCGGATTTGATTTAGACAGAGGAAATCAAGACAGTTGTAGTTGAGCAGAGAAACGCGCGCTCAGAAACTCCATCTGATCGGCTAGTAGATCGTGGTTAGAAAGGTAGAGAAACTCGAATTGATTAGGCACGAAAGGTATCGCCAAGAGCTCCATATTGGCCTGTTCGGGAGAACGGTCGGCTTTTCGGTTGTTGCAGCGTCTGCAGGAAGTTACGACATTAGTCCAAACGTCTATACCCCCTCGCGAGAGAGGCTGCACATGATCTCGAGAGAGGTCGTTCAGGGCAAACTGACCACCACAATAGAGACAGATATTCTTGTCGCGCCTGAATAGAAATTTATTTTCCAGTGGTGGGTTGAATCTATATTCATGCACCTTGCCGTCGCATGCAACGATGCTCGGCAGGCGCAGAACGGATTGCTCGCCGCTGCGATTAATACCGCCGCGCATCTCGAAGACAGTGCTACCGAGAGACCAGACAACGAGGTCTTTAACCAACAGTGTCGCTGTCTGTTCTCGGCTAAGCCAACTTACCGGAATACCCGCTTTGTTTAACCTTAAAATCTTCGCATTCACGTAGAATCACCCTACGACAACCGCTCAAAATCAGGAAATACAAGCTGGAGTTTACTCTTTCTTATTGTCTGCGCAATCTTGGCTCTCTGAAACGTTAAGGCGGATGCGGATAACAGGGCTCTTAACGACGAGAGGGACGGCAGCTGGGTGCTTAGCTAGTCTGATTTTTTACGGCAAGACGCGCTTTGTGCTTGGCCCATCCGCCATTACTCAACCAGTAGCCGGTTTGCAGTACTAGGAAAAGGGCGAGAAATAGTGGCAAGGTGCCATAATCGGGGCCACCGACCTGAAAATAAAACACAGCTGTGTAGTATCTATCTTCTGTTGGGTGATCCGCGGTGACAACGCCTATATAAGTGCCTTTGCTATCGAACTCATAACTTGCCGTATAAAATCCGCCCGGTTCGATGCGTGGAGGCTCGTAATAAACAGTCGCCGCCTCGAGATCTTCGATAGCGAGGACATCTTCCAGAGTCGCATACTGGCCCACTTCATTAATGTCGCGGATAATGCGGAAATCGATGAGCATTTCCGGCAACAAACTGTGCAAATATTCCATAACGAAAACCGAACGCGAGATGTCAGGAATATCTTCACAGAATTCATCTGACTCTCTAGTCTCCGGCTGAAAAACCGTGAAGTGCGCCTGCAGGAAGTCGATGTTGATCACACAGAGGTCTGCTTCGAAGGCCACACCGCCATGAGCGGCCGCATGCTGGCTCGTCAGTGTCGAGGCGAGTAAAAGTAGGGCGAGAAGAATTCGGCGCTGGCGGTGAAAAGTGAGGTGAAGGCTCATGTCAAACAGGGTTGTGGCTACTAAAAGAGGTGACCATCTTAACATATTTGCAAGATAGGCGCTAAGCGCAATGGTTGAGATGGTCATTGCTTGGCTACGTTTATCTACCAAGCAATGATACTACCGTCATAGTTAAAGAAGCTGCCTGAAGTTTGTGAATCTAGATCATCGACAACCTTCAACATGCCAGTCACGCTGGTTTTGGTATCTATCAGGGCATTCGGTCCGCCCATGTCGGTTAGTACCCAGCCCGGATGCAGGACAGCGGCGCTAAAGCCCTCCCCGGCCAGGTCTATAGCTAGGCTCTTTACTACGCTGTTCAGTGCTGTTTTGGAACTGCGATAGATATAGGATCCTCCTCCACTATTATCATCGATGGAGCCCATCTTGGATGACAAGTACAACATCTTCTTGTCTTTACCCTGTCGGAGGTTCGGCATAAGCAATTGACTGAGTATCAGTGGCGCAACTGAATTTATCTGTAATATCGAAGCCCAAAGCCGGCCATCTACCTCACCAAAATTGGCGTTCCGCGGCCCATAAGCCCCCGCGTTATTGATGAAAATATCGATTGGCATAGCAGCCAATTGCTGGACAAATTCGAGCATAGATTCGGTGGAGGAGACATCAAGCTGCCGAACTTCCAATTCATCATGACTACTGCGTAGCTGCATCAAAGTGTCTGCTGCTTCGATATCTCTGCACGTAGCGATAACTCGGTCGCCTCGAGCGAGACACTGTTTCGTGAATTCCAAGCCAATACCCCGGTTCGTTCCGGTTATTAAAATAGTAGCCATCTTCTTTATTCCTATCTGTTTTTTACCAGCTAAGAGTCTATCAAATCTAGCGCGGTTGGTAAGTCGCAAGTCCATGCTATGCTGCGTCTTTAGGGGCACTGAAGAGTCTTATCAAGCATTAGACTGAAGTGCACAGTAACCTTCTGCTATAATCCGTCGTCTGATTCACCAAGCAAGTTAAATCGTTCCTAGTTAAGCCCTCTAGCGAGAGATCTATGCGCAGCAAAACCCAATTGGCGGCCTCAATAATACTATTCGCAGTTCTGCAGACTGCAGGCTCGCTGACTTTCGCACAAGATATAGACGAAGTGCTCATCATCGGTGTAATCCCGACCGGTGCTGGCATAGATAAAGACAAGATTCCCTTTCCCGTTCAGAGCCGCAATGCAGCCGATATAGAAAACGTTAACCCGCTGAACATCTCAGATTTTCTCAGACAGAGCTTCAGCAGCGTGTCGCTCAACGATGCGCAGAACAACCCCATGCAACCTGACCTACAATATCGTGGTTTCACTGCCTCGCCTCTACTTGGCTTAGCGCAGGGCCTGGCGGTCTACCAAAATGGCGCGCGTATCAATGAGCCTTTGGGCGATGCGGTGAATTGGGATCTGTTGCCGCAATCAGCCGTACAGGCAATAACTCTCTCCGGTGGCGCCAATCCATTGTACGGGCTGAATAGCTTAGGTGGCTCACTGATCATCGATATGAAAGATGGTTTTAGCTCACCCGGCAGCAGCGTCGAAATCAGCTCAGGCTCGTTCGGTCGTACCACTGCAAATATCGAGGTTGGCGGGAACAACGGCTCATTCGGCTACTATGCAAACTTAGAAAGCTTCCGCGAAGACGGCTGGCGCGATCAATCTGAATCAGATGCTTTGAATTTCTATAGCAGTGTTGGTTGGCGATCGGATTCAACTCGACTCAATGTCAACTATCAATACGGTGTATCAGAACTAATTGGTAATGGCGCAGCGCCAACAGAGTTGCTAGCACTCGATAGGGAAGCAATTTTCACAGGCCCGGACATAACCGAGAACGATATGCAGATGGCTAGCTTCGACTATGAGCATGAAGTGAGCGCAAATATCAGCTTTGGCGGCAATATTTTTTACAGAAAAAACAAGACTGATTCTTTTAATGGTGATGGTTCCGAATTTGCAGTCTGCAGCCTCGGCGGCATGCCACAACTTCTCGATGAGATAGAGGAAGATGATCTCGAAGAGCTAGGGCTTATTGATAGCGACATCTGCAACAATCAGTTTGCAAATAGTGATGCTCTTGAAGCTTTCCTGAATCAGACTGCTTCCATGCTAGAGATTGATGCCGATTTTAATCTGGAGAACTTCTCAGATGACATATCGGGCTCGGGAATTCTTTCTGACGAGGCAATTAATAATCTTAGCGATCGGGCTCAGGAAAGCGTAGGCGCCGATTTCCAATGGACGATCCGCGGAAATTTTCTTGGTTACAGCTCTCAGGTCATTGCCGGCGGCGCGTACTATAGAGGCGAGTCAAATTTCAATTCGATCCTAGAGCTGGCAGAGCTCGATCCTATTAGCAGGCTGACGCTAGGCCGAGGAACTGCTACGTTCGTTGACAGTGAAGAGACCTCGATAAATACCGAGACAGAGTCCAGCAGTTTGTATATCTCTAATACTATGGACCTAAGCTCGACCGTGGCGCTAACACTATCTGCACGGGGAAATTACACCGACGTTACGCTGCGCGACAGGTCCGGCGTGCGGCCAGAACTTAACGGCAGCCACAATTTCTCTAGAGTTAATCCTTCACTTGGACTTACTTGGCAGGCTAGCGACAGCCATACCCTGTATACCTCTTATAGTGAATCTTCTCGGGCACCTACTCCAATCGAGCTTGCCTGCAATGAAGGCGTCTTCGATCTAGCTGTAGCCTTTGCAATAGAGGCAGGCGAAGACCCAGGTGATGTGGATCTGGAATGCCGCCTACCAAATGCCTTCTTGGCGGATCCGCCGCTAGATGATGTGATTGCGAAGAGTTTCGAGTTAGGATCACGCGGCTTCATCAAAGACATCGCGTACTCACTAGGAATTTTCCACACACTGAACAAGGACGACATCTTGTTTCAGACCACAGGCCGTTCCACCGGCCTTTTCGCGAACGTCGACAAGACGAGACGAGCGGGCATAGAGTCTAGTTTACAGGGAAAGTGGCGGACGTTCAGCTGGCTAGCAGCTTACAGCTATATCGATGCGACCTTCGAAGATAACTTTCAGGCACTGAGCCCAAACCACGAATTTGCGGACGATGAAGGTGAAATAACAGTACGCGCGGGTGATCGCATTCCTGGCATACCGCAACACCAATTTAAGATTTCCAGCGATTACCGTTTCGCTAACGGCCTGAGCATTGGGCTAGACGTACTCAGCAATGGCGGCCAAGTTTTGCGCGGCGATGAGTCGAACCAACTAGACGAGGTCTCCGGCTATGCCACTGTCGGTATGCGCGCTCGTTACAGCATTAATGAAAAACTGGAAGTGTTCGCGAAGGTAGATAATCTTCTGGATAGAGACTACGAGAGTTTTGGTTTGCTGGGCGAAGAGCCGGGCGAACTAGGAGTACCTATCATTGAAGACTTTACCAACCCTGTGTTCTTAGGCGCCGGAGCTCCGAGAGCTGCATTTCTTGGAATTCGTTACAAATTCTAATTGCAAACCTCGCAAGCTCAACCTTACCTATTGCGTAAGAACTCCGCAGCTCGATCTGGAAAGTCGGTAAACACGCCATCAATATCCGCACGAAAATAATGTATTTCTAACAGGTCTTCATAGCTATTCGCGTAGCCGGGAACCTGACCCGGATCTAATCGATAGGTGTAGGGATGAACTTGCATGCCAGCGGCGTGAGCTCTAGCCACGAAATCGCTAACTTGAATATTCGCCTTCTGTGAGTCTCTAGAAACCACAAGAGACTTCTCTGGGCCAACGCCATCGGCGAATGCCGACAGTTTATTCATGCCGTCTTCTTCGAACATCCATGGATAGGACGAATCACCGCCTATCAATTGCACGAGATTTAGGTCAACACCTTGGGCGGGCAGAATTTCATCGTGGATGATTTTTAATTCTTCAAAGCTAAATGTTTGGAGAAATATTTTGTCTTGCTTGCTGGTGTAGCCGTATGATTTAAGCATTCTAACGACGGCTGTGCTGATGTCTTTCCCTGCCTCACGGTGAAATTCGGGGCCTTTGATTTCTGGGTAGATACCGACATTCTTATCCATAGATTTGTTCATGCCTTGAATTAGCTCAATTTCTTCGGCTAACGTTGGCACACTGAAGGTGGATTCTCCCATTGGAAATCGATTGGCATAGCCCTGCTTTTTCTCACCATTTTCGATATCGAAGCCTTCGCTTGCTCGAAGTTGCCTTACCTCATCAAGAGTGAAATCGATAGCGTAGTAACGGCCATCATCCCTCACTCGATCGGGAAATCGCTCTGCGACGTCTGTCGTTCTATCCAAAGTGATGTCGTGCAGGACAATGAGATGGTCGTCCTTAGTCATTACGACATCTTGTTCTATATAGTCTGCGCCCATAGCGAATGCCATGGCCTTAGCTTGCAACGTATGCTCGGGCAAGTAGCCACTGGCACCCCGGTGAGCGATAACGACTTTCTGAGACTGCGCCTGAGTAGATAGTGTTGCTGTCATGAGTAGTACACCAATTGCCTTAGCGGCGATAGACCTGAAACGGGAAGAATGCATTAGAGTTACCTGGGTGCCTGCCTGAGAACATCGGATGCTCTCTCGGCGATGAATGATTGAGTGTACGTCTAAGCGACGAACTGCTTCTTTTATATTACAAAGCGCACCGAAAATACAGTGTACTCCAATCTACGAGCCCAGTCGGTAGCGCAATTTGATCGCTATAGTATCGACGATTCTGTCGTTCCACGATTGTTCAAGTAGCTCTTGGAATGACTGAAAGTTATCTCGCGGCAAATTACTCCCGCGCGTATAGACCACGAACAAGTCGGAAAGCGGCGCAATTTCCCAGCGATATCTCGCCTGAAATGTAAGCCTACTGATGGCGAAGTCATCCGGTGTTGAATCCGGATTGGCAACACTTTGCAGAAATTCTCGAGAATTTGGATTGACCTGCCAAAAACGATCTTCAAAAGCCTTCAGAGCGGTCCACTGCAGGGTAAAGCGCAGTTGCTGCTTAGCGGAGATGAAATAGTTCGTTTCCAAGCGCGGAGACCATTGATGAGATTCGAAGCTCGTGTAGTTACCACCGCCCTTGTGTACGAGCAGCGCTTCTCTATCGGTGTAGTCGAGACTCAAGTCTGTGGAAAACCTATCATTGGGTCGCCACACAATACCTGCAGAGCCACGCGTTCTGGCCGGTCCCAGCTCATCCTGATCTAGGTTTAAATTTACGTTATAGGAAATCGATTCTGCGCGGTTCGTACTATATCCGAAATTTGCACCCCACCTACCTTGAACGCGGAAGTCACCGGTGCCTCTGCCTAGACGATCATCGATGCGCTCAGGGAAGTAGCGAAAGCTGTAGTCGAACTTATTGTTTTCTAAAGACGTATAACTGCGATTAAAAAACAGCCCCATCCTCACTGGCTGGCCCGCTGTGTTCCACTGATTCGTGAAGAACATACTTGTTGAACGCTCACGTAGCCCAGGCACATCTGACTCGGTTCTAGAGTAATTGTAGTCCATGTTCACCTGATCGTTGCGCGTCAGAAAACCTAGATCATTAATATCCAGCGTGTCATCTATGTAGGTCGAACGTAGAGTATGCTGCACGCCTCGTTGCGGGCGGAAGCTTACGTCGGCGAAGCCGCCGGTTCCCGCAATGCCTTGCACATCACTATGCATAATCTGACCATCAACCACCCAGCGGTTATCCGCAGAAAAGTAGTGTGCATCTATTGAGTTCACTGTTGCGTTAACGCCAGGATGAGAAATATCTGTACCCATCCAACCCAGAGCGCGCCGACCACCGGCGCCGGTATCTTCGTATAACACTCTAGCTATGGTAAAATCTCTTCCTTCAGCTTGCAGATGAACTCTTGTGCCGTCATCAAGCGTGCCGCGAATTTCCGTGTCGTCCTCCGACGCAACTAGTGCCCCGTAACGCCAGTTGCCGTTTTGGCCAGCCAACTTGACCGCGCCTAATAATTCGGTGGGACGACTCAGGTCGGTTGCAACCACGTTTACATCTTTGGGCACGTCAAATAATCCAGACCCGCCTATGCGCCGAGTGTTTAGCAATGAAATCGGCCCTCCGGGGCCACCCCGCCCCGAGGTACGCGGAGATGTATTGAAAATGTCTTGCCCTTCCAAAAAGAAGGAGCGTTTCTCCGGGAAAAATACTTCAAACGCTGTTAAATTGACGACCACATCATCTGACTCTACGTTGCCGAAATCTGGATTCAGCGTCGCGGAAAGAAGTGTGTTCGTTGTAGGTCTCCAGAAAATTTCTGATCCCACTTTGAATTCAGTTTCGTTCGAAATATTGTCGACTACACTCGAGGCAAATGGGTAGTAGGTTAGCTGTCTGCGCGGCTCGATATCTCTGAGCTCATACTTTTTAAAGGCAGAGATATATTGATTTACCGTGCGCGGCAACGGAGGATTCGACCAAGCTTCGCCTCCGAGATGGCCAACTTGACGTTCAAAATAGAGCCCAATCTGCCTTACGTCATCGACTTGAGGAAGCGGCATCATAGACCATGGTATGAAGTACTCCACACTCCAGCCATCATCCAACGCTTGAGTGCGACCATTCCAAGATCCGTCCCACTGCATATTTAACTGACGCTCTGGTAATAACGAGCCATCGGTCATGGAATCACCCAGATTGATACGTAAAAAATAGCCATACAAGCCATCGCCAGATGAATCGATTCCAACCACGAAGCCATCCCTGTCTAGCCGTACATCTCTGGAAGTCATCCGCGCTACTAGGGTCCCAGACGGCTGGTAATTGACAGAGGAGACATAAATTCCGCGCTCGGTATAGAACATGCGAACGTGAGTCTCGTACGGTGTCTCGGCTAAGGTATCGGGGTTGATGACCCGCATATTATCGATGACTGGAATGTTCTCCCAAACTGCCTCGTCGACAAAGCCATCGAGATTGATATTTGCATCACTCTCATCAATCCGAGTGAGCTGAGGGAGAAATTGCTGTGCCAGAACCGGCAAGGAAACTAAGGTAAGTAAAAAACAAAGACAGAGACGGGGATGGAGCTTGGTCATATTTATACCCTAGGGTTGGCTCTTAATCACTGCGGCCTACAATACCTTGGGTAAGCACTAGTTCTTATTACGGCACTATATCGTACTAATTTTTGTGAATTACTAAATAGAAACAAATAGTTACAAATTTACTTCAGCAATCCCACATTAACTTTTGATATACCGGCCAACACAGGCTTCATCTGCCATGTTTCGTCATTATTGTTCTGCAGTTTGCCTTTATTACGTCCTTCGCTTGGCAGATTACCGCGTTGTAATACACCCTAATCTATTATCAATTGCTAAGGAGTATCCGGTGAAACTGTTCAAGAAAACTCAAAATTGTCTATTCGTTGAGGAGGAGGGGTATAAATGGGCCGCGAAGAAATCGACCATGAGTCGTCATCTGATTACGGTATCTGTGCTCTGTCTGCTTACAGCATTTCTGTTTAGTATGCTGCGCTAGCGCGCCTGCAGGACGACCTCTGCAGTTAGCCGCTGATCACCGCGTTGAATATCCAAGCGCACAATATCCCCGGGTGCTGATTCCCTCAGCAGATTGGAATAGACTTGCAGATCCGTCATAGTTTGCTCATTGTAGTTGAGCAGAATATCTCCAGAGCGCAGTCCGGCCTGTTCCGCAGAACCGCCTGGAGTAACACCACTTAGTCGCACGCCGCTACCGGAAAAAGCGAAGTCTGGCACCGTACCTAGGCTCGCAGATCGCTCTCCACTCGCCCCGCTGACTCTCGAGCGCACTCGAACCTGCGCACCAGCAAGTGTCACCCGCAGCGGTTCTGTATTGTCGGCGAGATAGACTGCAGCCTCTTCTAGCCAAAGTGCCACATCAGCCATGCCGGCCAAATCGAGCGTGTCTGCGGTATCACTCAACTGATGATAATCCTCATGCACGCCGCTAAATAAATGAATAGCAGGTATGCCTGCATTCAGGAAGCTCACATGATCGCTGCTGGCAATCGTGTTGGCGGGGAATCTGGAATTTACACCAATGCTGAACCCGATGCCTTGTGCCATAAAGGGCCACTCATAGGCGCTATCGGTAGCGAATACTTGTAGTGATCGGCCATCGAGACGCCCCACAGCGTCGAGATTAACCATGGCGTAGAAGTCTGAAGAACTGAAACCAGCGGGTGGGTTGTCTACAAAATATTTTGAGCCGAGTAAGCCAGACTCTTCTCCGCTGAAGGCAACGAAAAAAATCGGTCTCTGCGGCGCAAATGCGCGCACCAGCTGACTCGCTACTTCTATCAGCGTGGCGATACCTGCCGCGTTGTCATCTGCCCCTGGGAAATGACGACCAGATTGGGCATCGATACCTAGGTGATCATAGTGTGCGGCGATAATCAAAGGCTCACCACTAAGCGACCGGTTCACGCCTGGGATCATACCAACGATATTCGCCATCTTGACATTGCCTTTTCCAGCAATGCTTTCAGTCCATTCTTGACTATAAGTTCCATTAATGGTCTTTAGTCCGGCGGATCGAAATTGTCCTATAATGTATTGCGCAGCCAGATCGATGCCGTCCGTTCCTATCCCTCTACCCTGAAATTCCGCAGAGCTTAATAGCCTCGCATGCTCTTTCAGTTGATCAGTCCGGTACTTCGAAGGGAGCACCGCAAGTGGCTCCAGCACAGGTAGGTTCTCGAAATTTATCGCGGTTTGAAGGTCCGGTTTGATCCATTGCATAGGTGAATCTGGGCTTGACCAGATCCCCTTCACATCATTCGTCGGCTCATCACCCAAGAAACTCAGATAGGAGTACTTACCGTAGTGCGGCAACTTCTCAATCATTCCTGACATCGCTATCATCTGATCTACATCAATGAAGCCCAGGGCAAGCTCCGAATTATTTGGATGGCGAGCAACTAGCACACTGCTCCTGTCGACAAATTCTACCTCTCCCCCACCCATGAAAATTCCGGTTGAACTCGTCTGAACCCCATATAATTCACTTGCAGTGAAAACAGATTGAGCGAACGGATTATCGCGCCCGAGTATCCACACCGATCGATCTCGCGGTATTTCGGAGATATCTTCTGCGTTTACTATTTGCGCGTCGACACCCATGGCGAAGGACTCGACCATCTGTGCCCAATGCTGTCGATTCACTTGCGGCAATATAAAACTAATAATCTCAGCACCGAATAATTCGCCGATGGTGGGGGGCGCCTCCTCCCTATCCAAAGTTCGGAACACATCAAAATAAGGGTCGACTAACACAGCCTGCAGTTGATCGTAGTTATCAGCCATGACACCTTCGAGTCGCTGAGTGATGTCGATGTCAAAAATTTCCGGAATATCGATTCCTTCATAATAGAGTGCAACTGGCACCCTAAGCGCGTAGGGCTCTTCTGGCTGAATCTGAGCGAACATTATTCGAGCACGGTCGCCAATAACCTCTTCCACTGATATAGAAAGTTCAGGCGCTCCTGTTCGATCAACCCACTGACTAAAGAAGCCGCTAAGGTCTAGGCCACTCACCTCAGAGAAATGTATCGAGATATCTTCGAAAGTCGCACGCTTGAATTTGTAGTCTTCATAAAACTGCCGCAACCCTGCTATAAAAAGTTCATCGCCGAGTTGAATTCGCAGCATATGCCAGAGCATAAGTGTCTTCCCATAGCCGACGGCCTGAGAGGCCGCAGAGTTACGGGAGGTAAATTGCGAAAGAGGAAAGTCCGCTCCATCGGCAACGTAGTTCTTGTATCTAGCCAACATTTCTTTTCTATACTCATGCCCTAAGCCATCCATTTCTCGAAACAGATGATCGGCGAGATAAGCCGTTAAACCTTCACTCCAGTTGCCTGTCCCATAATCAGGGTAGACTCCGTTGCCCCACCAGTTATGAAGAATTTCATGCGGGTAAGAAGACTCGAGTATGAAGGGGAAACGAATCACCTGTTCACCGAGGAGCGTAAACGATGGCATCCCGTATCCGGTTTCCCAAAAGTTTTCGATAAGCGCGAATTTGCTATAGGGATATTCGCCGAGTAGTGGTTCGTATAAATCTAGGTAACGCCCTGTCGCGTCCATGTATTTTGTTGCTAGATTCAGATCCGGTGTTCGCAGATAGGCAAGAACCTCTACATCACCTGCCTGCTGTGAATACTCAGTAAAATTAGCAGCGATCAAATAGACCTCTTCCATGGGCTGATCACTTTGCCAGCCGTTGCCATCAAGGCGATCCCCTTGACTCACTGCTGTCCAGCTACTCGCTGAATCGACGAACTCTACCTGCACGTCGAAACTTATCAAGTCGCTTCCGAAGTCTGCTACCCAAACGCTGCCCTTGTTTAGATAGACGCCCTGCTCGCTGATAATGCCTGAACTCTCAGCAAAGCTCTGCGCATACTCAGCGCTAGTCTGTTCGGCGGTATCGAATATCGTCCCACTATAGATTAGAACTAACTGATTTGAATTTCTGCGGCTCGGACTAATGCTGTACGCGGTCGTTGCTGCAGCTAGAGCACCAGTATTGTTGATCCCTGGTTCATCTGCTGCCGTGTCGGTTGCAAGTACTTGTAGGCGCCTAGGATTATTGCTGATACGAAGATTGCTGTTCAGCGAGAAGTTTAGTGGCAAGGCCAGCATCGAATCTGGCAGAGTAACGGTGTCCTCTACCGAGAGCGACTGATTCTGTGGATCGAGGATTACCTTAAGACTATGGTGGACAAGTGCGGGCTGATTTTCCACTGCATCGGCAATCTGCGCGGAAACGGTACCCACTAAGAATGAGAGTGCGCCGCACAGGCTTAAACTAACAATGACTGTTCGGTGCAACACGCTTTGTGAAATCCTGTTTGTCATAAAATTCTTAGAGACTAAGTAGCGCGGCTAGGATTACAGCCCCAACAGCTTCAGTGCTTGCCCGTGATTCCAATCGCTCATGTGAATCTGCGAGGTCCCATCAGCAGTTCGCGTAGTACTCCAGGCCAGCTGGTTTCCATCGGGTGAGAACACCGGAAGGATATCTGTGCCCGCCGTGTTGGTTACACGAACTGGAGGATTCATTCCTATCGGGTCTATCATGAACAGTTCAAAATTCGCGTTACCAAGGATATTGCTGGAATAGATAATATAGTCACCGCTTGGATGATAGTAAGGGCCCCAGGAGACCATCGCATCTGCGGTCAATTGGCGCTGACCACTGCCGTCGATATTCATAGTCCAAATCTCCGCACTGTTGCCGTCTGGATTAAAGCGACGCCACACAACCTTGTTATTGTCTGGGCTAAAGAAAGGGCCGCCATCGTAGCCGGGCGAATGGGTAATCTGCCTAACGTTCGAACCGTCTGCATCCATTAGATAGAGGTCCATGAAATACGAAGCGTCGTCGTCAAAAAGTTTTTGCTCGGCCTGACTCAGGTTGCGCTGATAAGCCGCTCGGTTTGAAGCGAATAGAATCTTGCTACCATCTGCTGAATAGGAACCCTCGGCGTCATAACCATCGGTACTGGTAAGATTAACTAGGTTGTCGCCATTGCTGTCCGCCTGATAAATATCGTAGTGGCGGTCGTAATCCCATCCATAGGGCCGATTGATGCCACTGTTCCGTATGGATATCTCCTGGGCCTGCTTAGCGCGCGCATCTGGATCCTCATGTGTAGAGGAAAACATCACCCTATCCAGAGTCGGATGAATCCATGAACAAGTAGTAAGGCCGATCCCCGGAGACACTTTTTGTGAGCTGCCATCTGCTAGATTCAATACATAGATCTGATAGAAGGGATTGTCGCCAACAATCTCGCTCTGGTAGATGAAGCGATCACCGTCTGCACTGAAATAACCTTCCCCAGAACGCAGACTGCCTTCTATCAACTGACGAGTATTTGAGAGTAACTGATCTTCATTGTCACTCTCCATTGATGTATCTGCAGGCGCAGGTGCAGAATAGCTCGCGGCGGCCACGCCATCAGGCTGACTGTAGGAGCTTGCGCCAGCACTCCCATCCTGAGCCATAGCCAAAACGGAAAACCCGAAATAGCCGGGTAAAATAAAGCTAGTCGCGATCAAAGTCTTAATAAGCCGTTTTTGAGAGATCTTATTCATAGCTATGTCCAGTCCAAAAATTGAAACGTAGTTTAGTAGTCGAGTCTATTCAGAGTCGGTTGGCTGTACGCTAATCGAAACGAAAATTTTGCTGTTGGGGAAATACGCCAAACAGGCCGCCAGTGTGGATGAAAAGCACATTTTTTGCGCCACGAAGCGCGCCCGCGCCACCCTTTTGCAGCTCAGTTACCATGCCATGAAAGGCTTTTCCTGTATAGACTGGGTCTAGAAAAATGCCCTCGCTACTGGCTAACTCTGCAATGCTATCAAAAATTTCAGGGCCTGCAACTCCATAGCCTGGGCCTATATAGCCCTCTACAGTTTTGATCTTCATCGCTTCTTCGTCAAATTCTTGATTGTATCGTTGCTTCCAGAGCGTCACATCTTCACGAATCTTCTTATCGAAGTAGGCGGCGTCATCGCTGACATTAAAAGCGACTACCTGACTCACCATGCCGAGTAGTTCGGTGCCGACAATCAACCCTCCCTGTGTTCCACCAGAGCCAGTCGCGGTAACTATATATTCAGGCTCCATCTTTAGCTCTAGGAAATCCTGATTTAGTTCTTCGCTGGCCCTGATATAGCCCCATAGCCCAACTTCATCGCTGGCTCCGACTGGAATGAAGAAAGCCTTTCGGTCCTCTGAAGCATAAAGGGCCTGTAATTCTGTCGCCAAGTCCTCATGACCACGCCATTGACCCTGGCTCAAGTAGCTGATCTCGGCTCCACAGAGATAGTCCATTAGCAAATTACCTTCTGGCACCTCGGGTTTCTCGCCACGAAGGATAAGATGTACTTTCATACCCAATCGCGCACCCAGCACAGCGGTAGCTCGACAATGATTCGATTGGATGCCACCGCAAGTAATCAAGGTGTCACATCCTTGATTCTGGGCCTCAGCAATACAGAACTCTAGTTTGCGTATCTTATTTCCGGAAACTTCAGTGCCAGTGAGTTCGTCACGCTTGATCCAGATAGTTGTATCTTTAAAACGTTTGGAAAATCTTTCCAGCTTGGTAATAGGTGTAGGCAATTCTGCGAGTTCTATTCTTGCCGGCCATTTTATCATTTGAAGCATCTCTGATTAATTCGAGTTAAAAAACAAAAAACGGAACAAGAGCTAGTCCGATTCCGTTTCTGCGTTGTTTCATTTTGGTAGCCCAGCTAGCGGCTTCAAAACAGTCTTATGTTACTTTTTTATTGGATTTACTTCTTAGCTGCGTCGTAAGTCTCAACACCACCAGCTACACTTGGGGCCGAGGCCTCTGCAGTATCAAGTGGCTTCAAGGCTTCACTGTATAGAAACAAATCTGTGAGCACAGCGCGAAGGTGTATGGACGCATTTAGATTGTCCACAATCTCCGATCCAATTTTTTCTTGATTAAGAATGAAACGGATGGCAGCTCCAGCATTTCGGCAATCGCTAGCGATTACCCGCTCAAAGTCATCCTTGCTCTCAGCAAAAGCAGTCGAGATATTTTTCATCCCGGCTGAAATCCCTTCGATGATGGGCCTAGCATGAGGACCAGGTCCCGTCTCATTTTGTGCAGGTCGTCCCTGAGCGGCAAAAGCCAACAGGAACTCGTAGCCAGATTCTATGGCTTCTATATCGTCTTCTATCACAGCATTTTACTCGTTAGTCGTTTTCAGATCCGTATCAAAAACGATACGAAGGGATTTAGTCGGCTTCTTTTGGAGACCATAAACTCGTGTCATGGTTTGCCGTCATCTCATCTTCCGAAATCCAACCAGATACCATAGAACGTGTATAGAATAATTTTTCCGGTCTCAAAGCGAAGTAGATATGCGTTGCCGCAAGAGCTACCAATGCAAGAGTAGAAAGGCCGTGCAACAAGAACATTAAGCCTAGCGTATCTTCCGCCATGCTATTGGTACGATCCCAAAATGGAGTGTCGATCTGCAAGAACAATAGAATACCAGTAGCAATAACCGCTAGTACTACGACTGTTACTGCCCAGTGCATGCCCTTCTGCTCAAAAGTATATTTACCTGGCTTCTGCGTTGAATCGAATGGTTCGCCAAAATCTTTTGGGCCAAGAATCATAGACTTGAAATCTTGCCAGAAAAGCGAACGAATAATATGAAACACCACAACAAAAGTAAGTAAGAGTCCGGCGATCCAATGGATATTTAACCAGGCAATGCGCAGGCCTAGAATAGGAGCTACACCTGTGGCAATCAAAGTCAGAATGCTTGCAGCCATCACCCAATGAAACAATCGATCAATGGTCTCATGACGAAGTACTCGTCTACCCTCAGAAGAAGCCTTCTCTATCTTCTTATTGGCCAAAGCAGCCATGATAATCGCGTGAGCTGCTAGTAGTACTAAAACAGCAACTGCAACAACCCAGAGTAAATCCCATGAAACACCAAGAATTACTTCCTCGCCCCAAACATCGCGTTTATAGCGGACAATTTCTCCCACAGTACCATCCTCTTAATTTCTTATGTTTATTATTTAGTTTCTAATTAATCAAATCGAGAAGACCCAAGGTTTACCCTCGGATCGCTCGTTTAACCAGATTTTCCATTAATGGCACTTTGAAATGATTGTAATTCAAAGGTCTGGCACCTTCAGTAGACATAGACGCTACTTGATTGGCCAATTCCTCTGACCGTTGCTGTCCGCGAATAGCATTCTCTACCGCTTCCAGACGACGAGGTGTACATTCAACCGCGCCGCAGACTATACGAGCATCCGAAATTGATCCGCCTGACACTTTAATCGCCGCGGCAACATTCACTAGAGCGAAATCCCATACGTTTCTATCGGCGACTTTTTCGAAATAAAACTCAGCATTCGCCCACTCATTGGGTAAGCGAACCGCTGTCAGGATCTCACCTTCATTTAATACGGTCATATTAACTATGTCGCGATCAGGGCCCACGAAAAAATCCTGCGCAGGAATCAATCTCTCACCACTCGTGCTCGCCACAACCATAGTGGCATCAAGGGCAACTAGAGCAGGCGCTGTATCCGAAGGGCTCACCGCAACACAGCGGCTTGCTCCGAAGATAGCGTGTTCACGATTCAAGCCTTCTGGAGAATCTGCATAGCAAATATTGCCGCCGGCGCGATAGCAATCTAGACCGCGGCGATAGTACCAGCAACGTGCATCTTGGTTCAGGTTTCCGCCCAAGGTTCCAACATTGCGAATCTGTGGGCTAGCGACCCTGCTGGCCGCTGTTGCAAGAAGACCAAACTTGGCTTGCACTAGTGGATGATTAGCGATGTCTGTAAGTGTTGTCACTGCGCCGATTTCAATGCCGTCTGCAGTTTCCTTCACTCCTTTCCAAGCATCAATCTGGGCTATCTCTATCATGGCTGCAGGAGACTTGTTACGGTCTTTCAACCAGCCGTAAGTGTCCTGTCCGCCACCAACTATCCAACCGTCGCTACCTAGAGTACTTGCTAGATCCAGGGCATTTGCTTCATCAGTAGGCTGATAAAGTTCGATATCGGGCATTACGTCATGTGATGTGGCTGGCATATCAACCTCTGAAATTGTTTTGAGCAAGTGGAGTCGCGTCTTCCGAAATCCCTGCTATATGGTTAACGATCATGTCTGTAGTCACAGGCGCGGCGTCGAACATATGTCCACCTAATGCGTCTGAGATTGCAGCGTTCAATGCGGCAGATACCGCACCCATTGACGGCTCACCAATACCTCTGGCACCTACAGGGTTTTCTGGATCAGGTAGATCTACCCAACCCGTTCCAATTTCAGCTGGCGTATCAAGATACGTAGGTATCTTGCTCTGCCAAAAGCCTGAACTAGCTGGAAGGCCATTCTGCGGATCATAGAGGTGTCGCTCAAGTGCTGACAAACCAATACCCCAAACTGCTCCGCCTCTCAGCTGATTCGCTAAACCTTGTGGATGAACCACCGTTCCACACTCAGCGATAGTCACTAAATCCAGAATATCAAATTTGCCTGTTTCCTTATCCAGCTCGATTTCCATAAACGTGACTGTGAAGCCCGGAGGATTATTGCTGTGTCTAGGATCGTGATAAATACCCATCAAAGCAGAACCGGCTAACCTTGAAACCGACAATGCAGTAAGTGTATTCAATTCTTCGGGAAGATCTGATTCACCGGAGAATTTGCCACCTAGCTCCATGCCACGTTGGGCAACTTCTGCGTAGGTCATGCCCACTGTGTTGTCCGCGATCTGATGGACTCTGACGCCATCGACATCGTAATCGGCAACGTCACCACCAAGATCCATCGCCGCAATTTCTTTCATCTTCGCTAGTAAGTCTTGCGCTGCACCGAAGCAGGTTCTAGTGTTAGTAAAGATAGAGTTACTGCCGTCCTGCGGCGAAGTAATCGGTAGATGTCTGTCAGTACGACCAGTAACTACATCGCAATTTTCCCATTCCATCTTCAACACTTCTGCAGCTGCCCGAGAAGTCGATGCGTAGGAATAAGTACCCAGGTTACCGACACCATTGTGAATTTGTAGGCGTCCGCTTGGCATTAGTCGAATTATGCCATCCATGCCGCTGCGACCCGCATTGTGATATCCCTGACCGATGCCAAAGCCTCTCACCTTGCTACCATTTGTTTGTCTGGCCCGGCTTTTCTTGCCTTCCCAGTCAAATTGCGCCGCACCTTGCTCTAACGCTTCAGGCATATAGGCACTGGTAAAAGGCGTGCTTCTTGGCCCACTCACATCACCGTTTTGTGCGGCGTTAAGCTTGCGAATCTCTAGGCGATCTAAGCCCAGTGATTCGGCTGCCTTATCCATAATAGGCGCCATAACAGCCATGATCTGATTCTCACCTGGGCCACGCTGTGCACCACGGTGTCCGGTATTGGTGCCGATAGAAGTATTGCGGAAGCGCATTGCCTCTGTCTGATAGAGTGCGCTCACACCCGCGGCTGCAGAGTTAGCATCGCCGCCGCCGCCTTTGCCGCCGTTATCAGATATGCAGTACATATCCATGGCTGACATAGAACCGTCTGCCTTGAATCCAACTTTGAGCCAGCCTTGCAGACCCTGTCTAGCTCCGCCAATGGTGAATTCTTCTTCACGCGTTACACGCATCATCACTGGGCGATTAATTTTCTGTGAGAGTTTGGCTGGAATCGCCATGCTCGGAATACTTCCTGCGCGAGCGCGCTGACCAAAACCACCACCTGTTGCCTCATTAATGAAGACGAAGTCTTCCAGAGGCACACCCACAATTGCCGCCATAGGCTCAGCGATTGCGCTCAAGCTTTGGGAAGTGCCGTGTAGATAGCATTTACCATTTTCCCAATAGGCCATGGCGCTTCTTGGCTCCATGGACATATGCGGGTAACCGGCAGTTGAAAAAGTAGTTTCATGTACGAAATCGGCAGCAGCAAATCCTGCTGCAAGATCGCCGTATTCCCAGCTTTGTAACGCTTCAGCTGTTGGCTCGCTGCCGCTTCTAAAGCTGGCAACTTGATCTGCTGTCCATTTTTCTTCCGCGAATCCCTCTCTAAAAATGAAAGTGTTGCCGCCGTTATAGGCGTTTTCGCCACCTTCCTGAAGGCTATCTAGCGGGTCCAAAACGAAAGGAAGTCTTTCGATTGTCAGCGAAATAGCAGCGATTGCGTCTTCCGCCGTCTTCTCGTCTATAGCTGCTACTGCAAGAATGGGTTCTCCCATAAGAGTGGGCTCGTTCGTTAACACTTTAAGACCTGGGCTTTGCGGTTCGCCATCTGGATAGACGTCGTCGGCAGTCAAGATGCCAAACACACCGTCCATCGCAAGGGCCGCAGAGGCGTCAATATCGACAACTCGACCGTGAGGAACGGGGCTAGTCAGTAAACGCGCGTATACCATGCCGTCTCGAGCATAGTCTTCAGCGTACTTAATGCGACCTGTAACTTTGCCAGGCACATCTGGTGGAACAAAATCTTTACCAATATGCATATATGCCATTTTGATTATCCTATTTGCGCTGCGCGCATGACGCCGTTAAGGTAAGAGTCATAAGAACCACAACGGCAGATATTGCCTGCCATTCCTTGCCGTGCTTCTTCTCTTGTTGGGTTGGGGTTAGAACGCAACAAACCTACTGCGGACATTACCTGGCCTGGTGTGCAGTAACCGCACTGCGGAGAAAGCTCATCCACAAAGGCTTGCTGTACGGGATGAAGATCGCCGTTGGCCGCTTCTAGTCCTTCTACAGATTCCACTCGCATGTTCTTGACTGAGTGCGTTAATACTGAACAGGCATAACTTGGGACATCGTTAACAAGAACCGTACACGCGCCACATTCGCCGCGATTACACCCTAGTTTTGTGCCCGTCAGGCCTAGCTTGTAGCGAAGAGTAGATGCCAGTGTCTCCTGAGGAGCTACGTCTACATTACGCATCTGGCCGTTAATGTTTATTCTGATCATACGTTCCACTGCACCCGCTGGTCTTGATTGGCCATTGGCCGAGTACCAGATGGTGGTTGAAGTGGCAGCTGCACCAGAGGCTATTACCCCTTTGATGAAGCGTCTACGGGTTAGTTTTGGATTCACGATTTATACTCGCCTCCGTAATGTGGACAGGAATTCTAATTGTAAACTGTTAAATCTAAATGAGAATTATTCGCAATAATTCTTTTTTTATTAAGTAGTTAGCGCCTTTAGAGTAATTCACCTTTTGCTATTTATCAAGCAACCCAAAACCGTGAACTGCATGTATTTTAGTAGATTCAGTGGATTTATCCGATGCGTGCTGCAAATTTGCCGTGCAACAGCAAACAGATACTTTGTGCTCTCCAAGATAAGTAGTCCCTGCAACGCTTTGTGCGTGTTCCCGCGATTGCTATTCACCCAACGTCGACGCGAAATATTTGTAAGGATTTATGACAATATATTACCATTGTTAGCGCGACCAAACCTCCTCCTATCTTGACATATTCTGATGCGATGGTATTGTATTCGGCCCTGTCTGTAGAGCTCGAGCGTCGCGTAACTACTCGCATAAGGGGGAACTGATTGAATAGTCAGGCCCTATCTAGACAAATTCAGCAGCGTAGTACCGCCTTGTAACCCTAGAGCCCTGTCTCGATGGGCGAGGAAGTTGCGGAACAAGAAAAGAACACAGTAGCGACTACTGCACGAGAAACTAGTGACTATGAGCAACGAAAATCGAATCCCTCTGAAGTTTGGGTATCCCAAAAAAACAGGACTCTATGACCCTTCCCAGGAAAAAGACTCCTGCGGCGTTGGATTTGTTGCAAACATAAAGGGACGACCTAGCCACCAGATAATGCTGGACGCCTATCACCTAAATTCCCGCATGGATCACCGTGGGGGCTGTGGCTTTGAAGCCAATACCGGCGATGGCGCAGGTATTTTAATGGCGCTGCCGAAAAGCTTCTTTCGGAAGGTGGCAAAAACTGAATTCGATGCCGACCTCGCCGATACTGGCCAGTTTGCGGTGGGCAATATATTCCTGCCACAGGTAGATGAAGAAAGAGACATTTGCCGTCAGACAATCAATCAAATTATCGCCGAAGAAGGTCAGACCTTCATCGGCTGGAGAGAGGTACCTACCGACGCCAAGGGTGCCAATGTAGGACCTGCCGCGCTGCTGGCCCAGCCAAGAATCGAGCAGCTCTTTATTGCCGCCGACACAGGTCTGGATCAGGAGCAATTCGAAAGAAAGCTCTACGTAATTCGCAAGCGATTCACCCACCGCCTGCGACTGGACACTTCCCTAACAGAGGCAAAGCAAGTCTACGCTTGTAGCTTGTCCACCAAGGTCATCGTCTATAAGGGCATGCTAACACCTGGGCAATTGTTTCCCTTCTATAGCGACCTCACAAATCCCGATTTCGAAACCCATATGGCGATGGTGCACTCACGCTTCAGTACGAATACCTTCCCCTCATGGGATAGAGCGCAGCCGAATCGCTTCATGAGTCACAACGGTGAGATCAATACTCTGCGTGGCAACGTAAACTCCATGGTTGCACGACAGGGTAAAGCCAAGACAGATGTTTTTGGTGACAAGCTAAAAACCATCTTCCCAATCATCGATGACGATTGCTCGGATTCGGGCAGCTTTGACTCCGTGTTAGAATTTATGCTTATGTCGGGCAGATCACTACCCGCCTCTGTAATGATGATGATTCCCGAAGCCTGGCAGTCCGATACCAATATGGGTCAGGCGAAAAAAGATTTCTACGAGTACCACTCCGCGCTAATGGAGCCTTGGGACGGACCGGCTTCCATCGTGTTCTCAGATGGTCACTATATAGGCGCTGTCCTTGACCGAAATGGACTACGCCCAAGTCGTTACTACGTTACTCATGACGACAAAGTCATCATGGCATCGGAAGTTGGCGTGGTGCAGGTCGACCCCGAAAATGTAAAACTAAAAGGTCGCCTACAACCTGGCAAGATGTTTTTGTTGGACTTTGCAGAAGGACGCCTAATTCCCGACGAGGAAGTAAAGACTACGATCGCCAGCAAAAAACCTTATGGCCAGTGGCTTGCCGAGCAAAAAGTTACGCTTGGCCACTTATCTAGCGGCAGTGCTGCGCACTCCCTAGACGGCGAAAATATTTTGCAACGTATGCAGTCTTTTGGATACACCACCGAGACGATGCAGTTCATGTTAATTCCCCTATTAACTGAATCGCGTGATCCACTGGGCTCGATGGGAAATGACTCTGCGCTTGCTTGCCTCTCCGATAAACCACGCATGATCTACGACTATTTCAAACAGTTGTTTGCACAGGTTACCAACCCCCCTATCGACTCTATTCGTGAAGAGATTGTTATGTCGCTTCGCTGCTTCATTGGGCCGGAAGGCAATCTTTTGCAAACTACCCCCGAGCAGGCACATCGACTAAGCCTTGATCATCCCATCCTCTCCAATCAGCAGCTAACCGATATTCGCGGCATGAGCTATCGCGGCATGAAAACGAAATTGATCGATAGCACATTCAAGAACTTGGAGACGAATGGATTTGAGAACGCCCTAAACCGAATTTGCACAGAAGCCGAAGCGGCCATCGACGATGGCTTTGCTTTCGTCATACTGTCCGACCGCCTCACTTCCGCCTCGCGCGTACCTCTTAGTGCGCTGCTTGCTTGTGGTGCTGTGCACCAACACCTGATTAAGGCGCGCAAACGTACGCAGATCGGTTTAATAATCGAAACCGGTGAGGCGAGGGAAGTACATCACCACTGCCTACTAACTGGCTATGGCGCCGATGCCATCAACCCTTATCTTGCCTTCGAGGCTTTGTGGCAGGCACAGCAAGAGGGCTTTCTGGGCGCATTGTTCGCGGACGAAGATGCACTCGTTACTGGCTATAAGAAGGGTGTCGCCAAGGGTATGTTGAAAGTCATGGCCAAGATGGGTATCTCAACGCTACATTCTTATAAAGGCGCACAGATATTCGAGGCGGTCGGCTTGGCAGACGATGTAGTCACGCGCTGTTTTACTGGCACGGCTTCGCGAGTAGAAGGCGTCAACTTTGACCTGCTCAAACAGGAGACAGAGCGTCGCCATGCGCTAGGCTTTCCCAAGCGTGACAGTGATCGCATCCCTGTCCTGGCGAATCCGGGAGATATTCACTGGCGCTCCGGTGGCGAAGCACATATGTGGAACCCGGACACTATTGCAAACTTACAAGTCGCGGCACGCACCAACAGCACGGAAGCCTATGCAGCCTTCGCGAAACATTCGAACGAAAACGCGACACGACGTTGTACGTTAAGAGGCCTTCTGCAATTTAATGTCAGTGCGACAGATGCGATTCCCATTAGCGAAGTTGAGCCAACTAGCGAGATCGTAAAGCGGTTCGCAACGGGCGCGATGAGCTTCGGTTCAATCTCTGAAGAGAGCCATGAAACACTGGCGATTGCGATGAATCGCATGGGTGGTAAGTCGAATACAGGTGAAGGCGGCGAAGATTCAGAACGCTTTAATATGCTGCACAATGGCGATTCAAAGCGCTCGGCCATCAAGCAGGTTGCCTCAGGAAGATTCGGCGTTACCGCTTGGTATCTAACGAACGCCGATGAATTACAAATTAAGATCGCGCAAGGCGCTAAGCCAGGTGAAGGCGGAGAACTTCCTGGCGGGAAGGTTGATGAGAAGATCGCGCGTATTCGCCACTCTACTCCCGGTGTGGGACTCATCAGTCCACCGCCACACCACGACATCTATTCAATAGAAGATATCGCTCAACTTATCCACGACCTGAAAAATGCGAACCGCAAGGCGCGTATTAGCGTGAAGCTGGTTGCAGAAGTTGGTGTTGGCACAATCGCAGCTGGTGTAACCAAGGCGAAGACCGATCACCTGGTCATTGCCGGACACGACGGCGGCACTGGCGCATCTCCTCTTACTTCTATTAAGCATGCAGGGCTGCCTTGGGAATTAGGCGTGGCAGAAACTCACCAGACACTTGTTATGAACAATTTGCGCTCTCGTGTCACCCTGCAGACCGACGGTCAATTGAAGACCGGACGTGACATCGCCATTGCAGCTTACTCGGCGCAGAAGAATACGGATTCTCCACCGCGCCGCTGATCACTCTCGGCTGCATCATGATGCGCAAGTGTCACCTCAATACCTGCCCAGTCGGAATCGCTACCCAAGATCCTGAACTGCGCGCTAAATTCAAGGGAAAACCCGAGCACGTGGTTAACTACCTGTTTATGGTTGCCGAAGATCTGCGCGGCATAATGGCAGAGCTAGGCATTCGCACCGTGAACGAAATGATAGGACGCGTCGACTTACTGAAGACCGATGAGGCTATCGACCACTGGAAGGCGGATGGGCTAGACCTCAGCAATATGCTGCAGCCAGCCAAGGTCGTCTTCGAGGGCACCCAGTTCTATAAGACTATGCAGCAGGATCATGGCCTCGATATGGCGCTGGATAACGAATTAATTCGTCAATCTAGGTTGGCGCTGGAGACGGGCGACAAGGTCGATATTGAGACTGAAATTATCAACACGAACCGTGTTGTTGGCACCATGTTGTCAAATGAGGTGGCAAAGCGTTGGAAAGAGGCCATGCTTCCCGAAGATACTATCAACATTAAGTTGAATGGTTCCGCTGGACAGAGTTTAGGCGCTTGGCTAGCAAAGGGAATTACCCTAACCGTAGAAGGCGACGCCAACGATTACGTCGGCAAGGGTCTCTCCGGCGGCAAGATCATCGTTTATCCTCCGAAGAATTCTAGCTTCAAAGCTGAAGAGAGTGTTATTGCGGGCAACGTGAACCTGTATGGCGCAACTGCAGGCGAGGCTTACTTCAGAGGCATCGTGGCTGAGCGATTTGCCGTGAGAAACAGTGGTGCAGTAGCAGTTGTCGAAGGCATTGGCGATCACGGCTGTGAATACATGACTGGCGGTCGCGTCGTTATCTTAGGTAAGACTGGTAGAAATTTTGGCGCTGGCATGAGCGGCGGTATCGCCTATGTTTGGGACCCGGAAAACGATTTCCCTAAACAGTGTAATACCGGTACTTTCGAACTCGAACCGCTCGCCTCCATCGACGATATCCTAGAATTGAAGGCTATGATCAAGAAGCATTTCTTGTATACAGATTCGCCGGTAGCGAAAAACATCCTCGACAATTGGGAACAGAGTCTACGCCATTTCGCCAAGGTTATGCCAACCGATTACAAGCGGGTTTTAGACAACGCCGTATAGTCACTAAATAATTAGAATAATTCTGTAGCAAGCAGTCCGCAGCTGCAGAAGTTTAGTAGAAAGGGTTAGAGCTACATGGGAAAGCCAACAGGATTTAAGGAATTTACTCGTCAGACCGAGCCTTATCGCAATGCGATGGACCGATTGCTGGACTATAACGAAATTTATACAAGCCACAATGATGAGCTCCTAAGCAGTCAAGGTGCTCGCTGCATGGATTGTGGCGTGCCCTTTTGCCAATCCGAAGAAGGCTGCCCGGTCTACAATCTAATTCCTGAGTGGAACGATCTGATCTACAAGGGTCGCTGGCAAGAAGCGCTAGATCGTTTACATAAAACCAATAACTTCCCGGAGTTCACCGGACGTGTTTGTCCAGCACCTTGCGAAGGAGCCTGCGTGCTCGGTGTCAACGAGCCTGCAGTAACAATCAAGAACATCGAGTGCGCAATAGCGGATAAGGGTTTCGAGAATGGCTGGGTAGTAGCGAACCCTCCACAGCAGCGTAGCGATAAAAAAGTAGCGATCATCGGCTCAGGCCCTGCAGGACTAGCAGCAGCGGCGCAGCTGAACCTCGCGGGACATAACGTCACCGTCTATGAGAGAGACGACCGCATTGGCGGATTGCTGATGTACGGCATCCCCAACATGAAGTTAGAGAAGGACGTCGTCGATAGGCGCGTGAACTTACTCAAAGAAGAAGGCATTAACTTTGTAACCAATGCCGATGTAGGCGGCAGTGGCGAGAAGGGGATTGATGTTGAGCAGCTATTGAACAACAACGATGCCCTACTGTTAGCTACCGGTGCTACTACTGCGCGCGACCTTAATATTCCTAACCGTGAAGGCGAGGGCATTCATCTGGCGATGGAGTTCTTGCACAAGAACACGAAAAGCCTTTTGGACTCTAATCTAGCAGACGACAACTATCTAAGTGCGAAGGGCAAGAAAGTCATCGTTATCGGAGGCGGCGATACAGGTACCGACTGTATAGGCACCTCCCTGCGACACGGCTGTCAGTCATTAGTGAATTTCGAGATCATGTCCATACCCCCTCTTGATCGAGCGGACGACAATCCCTGGCCTCTCTGGCCCAAAATCTACAGAGTAGATTATGGCCATCAGGAAGCCGCCGAGAAATTCGGCAATGATCCTCGAGTGTATTCAGTCTCTGGAAAAGAGATCGTGCGGGATGCCGATGGACGCCTAAAGGGCATCAACACCGTGAATGTGGATGAAAAATTCAATGAGGTTCCTGGCAGTGAACAGTTTTGGGAAGCCGACCTAATCCTACTATCCATGGGCTTCTTGGGGCCGGAGCACTATCTTAATGAATCCTTAAGCCTAGAGCTCGATCGGCGTTCCAATTACAAAGCGCAGTATCGCGATTTTCACACATCCAGAGCCAAGGTCTTTGCCGCAGGCGATTGCCGCCGTGGGCAATCATTAGTGGTTCGCGCTATCGATGAAGGCAGACTAGTAGCCGAGAAGATCGATGCGTTCCTAAGCGGGGAATAGAAAACTTGGCTCAAAGACCACGTGAGCTCCGGTTCCCCCCCCCCCCACATACACTAACCTTTCATGAACAAGGGTGATCCTGTCGTATTAGCATCTACGTTAGGCCGAACGGCACCCTTGCGCAAAAACATTCATAATCTTACGAAAAATTTAGCAAAGTGCCTCGAAGACCAGTATATTTGACATCGGCGCGTCTCGAGCGCCCGAAAATCTACAATAAAAGGAAGCATTAGATGTCCTCATCAGCAACTCACCATTACCCCGATTCACCACTCGCGATGTTTCTGGGGAACACGCCTGTTTGGTACAAGAAAGCCGTATTAGCGGCTCTTGTATTGAATGTTGTTTTTTACTTCGTGCTTGGCACGCTCCTAACTTCTTGGATAATTCTTTTCGAGTTCATTTTTACTCTTGCCATGGCCCTAAAATGCTTCCCGCTACAACCTGGCGGCCTGCTTGCGATCCAGGTGCTGGTGATGCAACTCACCGACTCGCACCATGTCTACGAAGAGGTTGAGCACGGCCTGCCCGTAATCCTGCTGGTTATCTTTATGGTGGCCGGTGTGCATTTCCTAAGAGAGATGCTATTTAAATTCATGAACAAAGTGCTACTGGGCATCAAGTCCCGAGTGGTAATGAATGTCACAACCATTATTGTCGTCGCAGTACTGTCCGCCTTCCTAGATGCGCTGACGATTCTGGCCGTCCTCATAGCTCTCGCCACAGCCTTCTATGATGTTTATGACAAAGTGGTTTCAAAGATTGGTTATGCCGACGATCCGGCAGATGACGCGGATAATCACATTGAAGATTCACACCGTGAAGACCTCGATGGTTTCCGTGCGTTCCTGCGCGGACTTCTCATGCATGGCGCTATTGGCACCGCCATTGGTGGCGTATGTACGCTAGTGGGCGAGCCTGAGAATATCGTTATAGGCAGCGCGGCCGAATGGGATTTCGTTACATTCGCCACGATGGTTGGACCCGCTACGATCCCAACACTTATCGCCGGGGTATTTACCTGTTTCCTTTTAGAGAAGGTTGGCTGGTTTGGCTACGGTGCTGAACTGCCAGCTGCGGTAAGAAAAATACTAGCGGATGAAGATGAGAAGCTACAAGCGAAAGCCACCAGAGGAGACACCTTGGTAATCTACTTTCAGGCTGTAGTAGCAGTCTTAATGATTATTGCCCTATCTCTTCACCTTGCAGAGATCGGACTTATCGGACTAGCTGTGATCATCCTCGCCTCTTCGATGATTGGCGTTACCGACGAGCATTCAATCGGACAGGCCTTTACGGAAGGACTACCCTTTGCATCACTGTTAGTCGTGTTCTACGTCATCGTCGCTATGATCAATAGCCAAGAAATGTTTACTCCAGTCATGAACTGGGTATTGGAGATGGAAGGTAGCCAACAGGTCTTCATGGTATTTCTCTCCAACGGCTTCTTATCCGCCATCAGTGACAACGTGTTTGTAGCAACGATCTACATGAATCAGATCACGCCGTTGATGGAGCAAGGTATAATGAGCAGAGATATTTTTGAAGCTCAGTCGGTCGCTGTGGTGATGGGAACGGGAATCCCAAGCATGTCCACACCAAATGGCCAGGCTGCATTCCTGTTCTTACTGATGTCGTCAATCGCACCGCGAATTCGACTAGGCTATGGCCGCATGGTTTATATGGCGCTACCGTACTTCCTAGTGTGTACTACGGTTGCCGGTATCATCATGTACAACTGGCTCCCATAGCGTTTAGTTGCGTTGCATCAACTTTGATGTGCACAAAAAAGGGAAGAGCATTGCTCTTCCCTTTTTTCGTTCTGGCTATAGCCTTGTACCGCTGTTTCTTTACACGTTCTCTTTAGAGGAGCAATGTTGTTTGTCGCCAGCATGATGTCTCAATTCCTTGCTCCTTCGAAGATGCTGGAAATTCCCTTCCTTTTAAAGTTCTGACATACTAATTTGTTCCCATTTTACGAGCCCACAGTGATGCTTGACCCTGCTTCAAAACCCCTTTCTCACGCCCAGGCTGAAGCCGAATCGAGTTCGGTCTTAACTCTACAGAATGTTTCCAAAACCTACGGCGAATTCACAGCGGTCGACGAGTTAAGCTTTTCTATTCCAAAGGGCTCGATCTACGGTTTTCTTGGCCCTAATGGAGCTGGAAAGACCACTACGATTCGCATGATTCTGGATATCATAAAACCCAGCGGTGGCAGCGTCAGTATCCTAGGTCGCTCGTCAGCCCTAAATGTGCGCAATCGGATAGGCTATCTGCCAGAGGAGAAAGGTCTCTATAAAAAGATGCAGGTGTGGGCGCTGATTCAATACTTCGCCATGTTGAAAGGTATGAAGAAACACGAAGCAAAAGACCAGGCTTGGCACCTGCTAGAAAAGTACGGTCTGAAAGATTTCGCCGAGTCGAAAGTTGAATCCCTCTCTAAAGGCATGGGGCAAAAAGTGCAGGTGCTCTCAGCTGTAGCACACGAACCCGAGCTGGTGATCCTTGATGAGCCCTTCTCTGGATTAGATCCGGTCAATCAGACCGTTTTAGAAGATCTCATAACGGACATGGCGAAGAACGGTCAGACCGTAATTTTTTCAACTCATGTTATGCAACATGCCGAGCGGCTATGTGACCAAATTCTGCTAATCGCAAAGGGTAGAAAGATCTTCGATGGAACCGTCAGTGAGGCGAAGGCTACAATCCCCCGCCGAGTCATGCTCGAATCGGCGGGGGATGTAGCATCATTGAACTCTATCGATGGTGTCATGGAAATAAGTCGGGGTGGAGAAGTAGACGTCCACGATTCAGCTAAGCAGCAATGGCTGTTGCAGATAAGCGAACAATTAAGTCCGCAGGACATTTTGCGTAGCTGTTTCGAGAAAAATATTTTGCTAAGTCGATTCGAATTTACTGAACCTAGCTTGCACGATGTTTTCGTTCACCTAATTGGTGATGATGCGAAGGAGCACGCCTTCCGATGAACATGATTCGATTGATAGCTTGGCGCGAATACATGGAAAACGTTAAGACTAAAGGATTCTGGGCGGGAATTTTAATCTTCCCCATAATTTTCACGGCCGTTTATTTTCTGCAGACTACACTATCCAATGCGACCCCTACTCGATATTACATCTTAGTGGATCAATCAGGTGAGTACACAGAAGCTGTAGAGACAGCAATAGAGCGCGAGCACCAGCGACGAATTCTGGGAGAGTTCGTAAGCTACTTAATAGAGAATCGCAAGGAGTCCAATCTCGACCTAACGGCCGCCGAACAAACGAATCCTGCGGACCAATTAATAGACGGCGCCGATGCCGACGAAGTAGCAGCACTGGAACAATGGTTAGACAGTGGCGGCCTGAATTTCGCTCTGACAATCGCGCGCCCAGCACTAAAGGAAGAGATACCGTCTTTTGAGGTGCCCTCACGCCAGTTTATCTCCGCGGAACTACCCGAAGGTATCGATAGCTCGGCAACGCCCGAAGAGATAGCGCAGGCGCTTCGACCCTATCTCAGTGGCGATAGAAAGCTAATAGTGGATTCACAGCCCAGTGACCTATTCGCGTTAATTCTCATTCCTGACAACGTGAATGAAGATGTCTCGCGCCCTGGCGTTATTCCTCAGCCAGCCGGGCGACCGACAGGTATTCAGTATTGGGCGAGAAACCTCACAGACTCTCGCCTACCAGATGCCATTATTAGTAGTATCAATTCAGAGATTCGTAATCGCGAATACATGGACCTGGGAGTAGACAATCAGGTCGTCCGCAACGTGCAACGCACGCGCATGCCCATTAGCCAGCTTGATCCGACAGCAGCCATTGGAGAGGAGGAGGTCAGCGTAGCAGACACCTTTCAGCAACTCGCGCCAATCGGATTCGTCTATCTGATGTTTGTGTCATTAATGCAGAGTGTCCAGTACCTGCTAAGCAATACGATAGAAGAGAAGTCGAATCGCATCATAGAAGTACTGCTCGCCTCCGTGACTGCCGGCGAACTGATGATGGGAAAACTCCTAGGTATTGGTTTATCGGGATTGACGACTATAGCGGTATGGTTGCTTTCATTTTTTCTGTTTATCACACTCTATCAGAGCAGTCAGACAGAACTAATAGGTCAAATACTAGATGTTATTCTCGGCTCTGAATTAATTCCCTGGTTTGTGTTCTATTATTTCGCAGGTTATGCACTCTACTCTGGTGTGTTTCTAGCAATAGGGAGTCTGTGTAATACCTTGAAAGAAGCACAAGCCATGATGATGCCGATGATCATGATTCAGGTGATCCCACTCGCGATGATGGTTTTTGTGGTTCGCGATCCGGACAATACGATAGTTAGAATCATGTCCTGGTTCCCTCTATTTACTCCCTACCTCATGATGAATCGCGCAGCTGCCGATCCGCCACTTATCGATTTGGTTGGCACCACCATTGTGTTGCTTCTTAGCATCGTCTTCGTTCTCTGGCTTTCCGGCAAGGTCTTTCGTATGGGCGTCCTGCGCACCGGTCAGCCACCTAGGCTGATTGAGCTTCTACGCATGATTCACCAAGGAAATTAGCAGCCTTAAGAGCGATCTAGTGTTTCGGGGGAGATTCGGTAAGAATAGATGTCTGTTCGCAATGCACGCATTGCTTAGTTAACAAATTCAGAAAAATGCTCTTCACATAAAATTGTTTGCGACAGTTAGGACAATTTCTCATCGACATGTCGATTGCAAAACCAGCGTAGACAGCCATGTAAATCCACATCATAGAATCGATGCTGTGCCCGTTGTTAAGCAACATCCAGATCGATACAACATACACCGGAAGAGTCCAGAAACAGACAGCGAGGCGTGTCCGCGCTCTGACGATACCACGCAGGTCCTTACCAAACGTCACAGCGTCCGGCGTTTTCAGGGTTTTCTCATTGGGCTGCTGAGGTATAGGCATTCGCTTGAAAGGACTCTTGTCAGACTAATAAGGAACTTACCGCGTTCCACCCCTGAGTTAAACCAATAAATAACAAAATACCTGCCAGCAAGCGATTTACCACAGTACTGCTTTCTTGTAGGCGGGTTTTCAAATAAGTGCTCGCTACAACAAAGCCGTATAAAGCAAAAAACTTACCAATGAATATACCAAGCAAAAACCCAGCTAGGGTCAGGTCTGTGTATTGAAACTCGAAGTACTGGCTTATTGTCGCTAATGCGAAGATCCAAAATGGTACAGCTTGGGGATTCAGCCCCGCAATAATCAGCCCGTTTCGGAAAAACGATACCGGCCTACTTTGTTGCTTTTTCAGAGTTGGTCCTGGTTCTGGCTTACGGGTAACTATGAAAATAGCCAAGCCAATAAAAGTGAATGCTAGAAAGAATTTGAGAAAAACATTCGCTTCGAGGAAAGCGCTTATTAGCATGCCGAAGCATAATGCAATCAACGCCTGTAGCATCTCGATAATTGAGGCGGCGAATGCAACCTCGATACCGCTGCGTCGGTCATAGTCGAGTGTTGTCTTTACTACCACCAGATTGATCGGGCCGAATGGAATAGTGCCTAGTAAACAGGCGAGAAACCCAATGAATAAATAAATAAATGGGTTCTCCATGCCTACTGATAACCCTTTGCCTGCAGATTAAACAAGGTAGCGTACTGCCCATCAAGATCAAGCAATTGTTGATGACTGCCCTGTTCCATGATCCCCCCCTTCTCTAGCACGATAATATGATCGGCCATGCGGACTGTAGAGAATCGATGAGAAATAATTATTGAGATTCGATTGTCGGTTAAGTCGCCAAAGTGTGCAAAGATTTCAGCCTCGGCTCGCGCGTCAATAGCCGCCGTGGGTTCATCCAAAATTAAGATGTCCGCTTTGCTGCGCATGAAGGCGCGAGACAACGCGATCTTCTGCCATTGACCGCCGGACAACTCCTGACCGTCCTTGAACCAGGTGCCAAGCTGCGTCTGGTATTTCTGTGGCAGGTCTTTCACGAATTCCGCGGCCATACCCTTACGTGCAGCCTCGGAAATTTGATCGTCCTCGCCGATGCTATCGACATCACCTATTCCGATATTCTCGCCAACGATCAATTGATAGCGAGCAAAGTCCTGAAATATCACGCCGACCTTTTCACGGATGGTATCAAGGTCCCATTCTTGCAAATCCAAACCATCCACGAGTATGCGACCCTCGGTAGGAGTGTACAGGCGCGTAAGCAATTTAATCAGCGTCGTCTTACCGCTGCCATTCTCACCTACAATCGCCAGACTCTCGCCAGGGGTGATATGTAAGTTGATCTTGTTCAGTGCTGGCGTCTGCGCGCCGGGATAGGAAAAACTAACATTCTCAAAGCGAATTCCGTCGGCTGGGTCAGGGCCCTGCGTCTTGTTTCCCGTATGCTCCGGCACCTTGTGCGCCAGATACTCGGTGAGATTCGATAGATAAAGATTATCTTCGTACATACCATTTATTGAGGTCAGGCTGTTTGTTACGGCATTCTGGCCAAGGCGGAACTGAGCGATGTACATCGTCATCTGCCCAATAGTGATGGCGCCGGCGATAGCAGCAAAACCTACCCAGCCATAGGCGAAGTAGAACGCCGCGCTAGCAATTAAACCTAGAATATATCCCCAGAAGCCTCTCCTTAGAACCAGGGATCTATCTTCGTTATAGATGTTGCGAAAGATATCTACATAGCGCTGTAGGAACATCTTGCCCAACTGCAACAGCTTCACTTCCTTGACGCCATCTTCGCGCGTCAGCACCATTTCTAGATAGATCTGCATGCGCCGCTCGGCCGAACGCCTGCGGTGTATGCGAAATGCCTCGCCCGAAAATTTCGCCTCAGCAATGAATGCCGGGACCCCAGCGAGGCCAAGCAGTAAGACAGCATAAGGGGAGAATTGAAATAGCCATATACCAATCGTGATAAGAGCGATGACATCTCTGAATAGGTCGAACGTCTTTATAACAAGGCTAAGTGGGCGACTAGATGCTTCACGACGGGCACGCACAAGCTTGTCGTAGTACTCCGCATCTTCGAAGTGTGCAAGTTCGAGAGTAAGCGCCTTCTCAAGAATCATCACATTGATTTTATTTCCCAACAACACACGTAATATAGATTGGCAGACTGTGCTTATACGTTGGGCACCGGTCATCAGCACCACTAACCCGGCTTCCAGAAAGACATAGTAGAGCGCATCGCTACGTAATTTCTCTGCGTTACTGCCGTCGCCTTGAAAGGCATTGGAAACCACGTCTACGAATAAGCCGCCTACAGAAGCAATCAGCGCTGGCAGCACGCCGGATGCCAAGGTAGTCAGCGCCATGATGATTGTCAGCTTCGCACTGGTACTCCAGACGATCTCTAAGGCGACTCCGCTATATTGAAATACCGAGAGGAATTTCTTAATGGGATTTTGAGAATCTTGATTTTCCAAACTACGCTCAGACTAGGGTTTAAATTCGAAATAAAAAAAGGGTCTTAGTTAGCACCAAGACCCTTCACTTTCTATCTTGCTGTAAATTAGTATTTAGGACTAATTAATTTACAAACTATGACTTCTGAACTATAGCTTCATAAACTTAAGTACGATGCGATCGGTATTGCGCCCCAACGATGGATCGAATGGACCAACCGAATGATCGTCTGCATCGTTGTCTAGTGCGTCACTAGCTCCTGCCAGTACGAAACCAGATTCGAGCACTGCCTTAACAGCATCATCAAATGCGATTCTATGTAGAGTCGTATTGTCTGCGCCAGGCGTGCCCTCGTGATCAATCACAGCCAGTATTCCACCGGATTTTAGTGCTCCCATAACCTGACCCAGGATGCCCTGAGCGGCGGCGGGATTGGAATTGTGAAAGTCATGGAAGTTCAACGCTGTGAAAGCAAAGTCCACGGAGTTCGCTGAAATATCAGAGATGTCAGTTAGCCACTCATCTACATTAGCTAATCGATCTGCCCTAGCAGTCGCTGCCTCAGCAGAACGGCCTCCTGGGCGATTCTGCATAAGCACCTTACCGTTAGAACCTACGGCGTAAGATAGAACTTCTGTGTACCAGCCGCCGGATGCATTGACATCCAGAACAGTCATTCCCGCTTCCACGCCAAGAAAGTCCAATACAACTGGAGCTTGACGACTGGCATCTCTTTCTTTATCAGCCGCTGGACGATCAGGACTTGCCATCGCTCTTTCTAGAGCGGCCATATCTAACGCCTGGGCACTACTGCAGACCAAGCTGCAAACTGCGAACAAAGATAATACGGATTTCATAATCATGACCCTTTTATGTGAGTTCCTAGTGTTGATCCTGCCGAGTATCTTTAAAGATGCCTTCCAGTTGGAAAATCCCTCTGAACGCACCTATTTTTAAAGATAGGTTCTGAATACAGGGCCGATCAGCATAAACCAAGCACCGTGGGGAGTACACAGTTATTCTACAAAGTGAAACCCCGCTCTAGAGGGCCATTTTATGGGCGATCACAGAGTCAGTGTAAGCGGCGTTCAATCTTAAGTTCGGACTCGAAAAAGTCCTTCACTAGCAGCAATTGCGACACATCACCCTCACTTTCCATGAGAGGCATATGCATTTCAATATCGCCCAAAATATTGGTAATACTGCTGGTATCTAACGTACTGAGGTCCAGATCGAAGGGGAAATTAGATTCCTTTGACATACTATGACTACTCCGTAAGGTGCTCAGGTTCCGATTTGGCCCGAAATTTCGCACAAAAGAAGTATCGACTGACTTTAAGAAATCTTCATAAGAAATTCTTATATATAGAGTTTTTTGAAATTCTGAGTTAAAAACCTATATTAACAACGTTAACTTTACGCCGTAAACATCAAGCATTACACTGTCCAGCGAGGTTAATGAAGCACCTTCTTAGCTCGAAGAATAAAAGAATAACAAGCAGCAGGACAGGTATGTCCTATTAATAGTTGAGGGGTTTCATGATGTCGGCTCTAATCAAAGCCTGGGCGAATTTCACAATCGCCTACCGCCTTCCAATCATTGCGGGGTCGCTAGCGCTCCTGCTCGCCGCGCTGCTCACAGGCAAAGACATACCCTTCGATAACAGTAGCGAACGTTACTTCGTCGCCGGTGATCCAACCCTAGTCGAATACGACAACCTAATAGAGCTCTTCGGTGACAATGAATACCTCATCGTTGGCTTTGAGGCTACGTCTAGTGAATCCGATATTTTTAATGCGGACACGTTACGCGACATCGCTAAAGTTTCTGATTTTCTCGAATACCATGAGTACGTTACGCAGTTGCGCTCCATTACAAACTTCCAATTTATTCATGGTGACGGTGACGACCTTCTCACGGATTTTCTAATCGAGGATGTCGAAGACCTAATAGGCGATGCGTCCGCAATCGCCAACACAAAGAATATTCTCAACAACGAAACTCTTGCTTTGGATACCTTGATTACCAGAGATTTTCGACATACAAGAATCGCTGCTAGGGTGGAACACTCTGACGAAACATCGGCGGCGAAAGTGCAATTGGTTCAGGACCTTTACCGCTTTGTTGGAGAAGGGAATTTGAGTTCCGACAGTTACATTCTTCATCTCTCCGGTTACCCGTTGGCGCAAGAGCGTTTTGAAACCGTCTCAGCCGAAGATATAGCAATATTGATACCTGTCATGGTTGCACTGATGGTGTTGATACTATTTTTGAGCTTTCGATCCTTGTGGGCCACTATTGCACCGTGGCTAGTGATTGCCTGTGGATTTCTATTGGTTCAGGAAACTCAAAGTTATCTCGAAATTCCTCACACAACTGTCGACTCTGGAGCCTTGACACCGACACTGATTATTATCGGAATTGGAATAACTGTGCATATATTGTTAGAGTTTTTTAACTATATGCACGCAGGTTTTGATGGTAAAGAGGCCGCTCGTTCTACCATCATTAATATTTGGCGCCCAGCATTTTTCACGGCAATTACTACGGCAGCTGGCTTCTTTGCACTTTCAGTCACAAAAATCCTCCCTATCAGAGAGTTCGCTATTTTAGGAGCGATAGGATCAATCACACTTTTCCTGTTTGCGCTCACAATTCTGCCGGCTGTACTCAGCTTTATGAAAAAAATCCCGGCGAATACCACCCGAGTTTTAAATGCTGGGATCATTTCTAAGATTACACAAAAAATCCCAGACTTTACATTAAGAAATAAAAATAGAATTTTACTCGGCGGCCTGGCGGCGTTGCTATTTTCTATTTGGAACATACCCAACATTGTTATCGATTCGAACTACGTCACTCTGTTTAAACAGAGCAGTCAGACGCGACAGGATATCGAGTACTTCGATGACACCTATCGCGGCATGATGAATCTAGACATCATCCTCGACTCTGGCGAAGAAGAAGGCATTAAGGGGCCAGTTTTTCTTGCGCAGCTGGATCAAATACAGAGTTGGTTGCAGCAACGCGAGACACTGGGCCCAATCAATTCCATAGCTGATTATCTCAAAGAGATAAATCAGGCTTTAAATGGGGATGATCCTGAATTTTATCGCCTACCATCTAGCCCAGAGATGGCCGCTCAGCTTCTTCTATTGTACGAAAGCTCAGGTGCGAACGAAGACCTTTCTGATATCAAAGACTTCGAGAATCGCTACGCGAGACTCGTTGTTCCGGTTGTTAATATGGAAGCATCGGTGATGCATGCTGAATTGAATAGCATCGAAGCCTATCTGGATGAAAATTATCCACAATTTCAGGCGATAATTACCGGCACGATGGCCCTTTATACCGTACAGGACACGTATATATCTGAGGGGATGGTCCGATCCTTCCTAATCGCGCTGGGGATTATTACTCTCTTCTTTATTGCGCTGTTCAAATCGGTTAAATATGGCCTTTTATCTATTATTCCGAGCGTATTGCCGATCGTACTGACTGGCAGCTTTGCGGGATGGCTGGGGGTACCATTGGATATAAGTGCTGTTATCGTTTTTGCCATGACGATGGGCATAGCGGTGGATGATGCCATCCATGTCATGAGCCGTTATCTTCTCGCTAAGGGTGAAGGTGATAGCACAAAGCAGTCTATAGCTAGAGCTATGAATGAATCGGGTCGAGCGGTGGTCTTTAGCTCTATTGTTTTAGTATTTGGATTCAGCATCCTGTGTTTCGCTTCATTTACTACTATTATCTATGTAGGTTTGTTCGGCTCTATCATAATGACACTGGCGCTAGTAGGCGACCTCGTCATGTTACCGGCTATACTTTATTGGGCCGACGGTGATGATGATGGTGTCGCTAAGCTTGCCCCAACAGCGTAGATGTTGGCGTGATAATGTCTCTGGCATAGTTAGCACCAATTCCAGTTGAAAATTTACTGTAGGAGACAGGCACATGAGCGCCCAAGTGATAACGGCAAGAAGACTTAAATCGGCGTTGTATTCCTGCTGCATTCTCTTCATGTTTCCAGCGAGCTCGCTAGCTGCAGAATATTCCGCCGAAGAAGTCATGCGTAGGGTAGACGAGCGGGAAGCGGGTGATTCCTCGGTAAGCGATATTACTTTGGTACTTATCGATAGACGAGAAAGGCAGCGAATCAGGAATCTAAAACTTTATTCCAAAAACTACGGGGAAGATACGAAAACTTTGTCACTGTTCGAATCGCCTGCCGACATTCGCGGCACCGCGTACCTAAATTTTGACTGGAATGATAGCCTGCGTGATGATGACTCCTGGCTTTATCTCCCGGCCTTACAAAGAGTAAAGCGACTCGCGAATAGTGATACATCGGATTCGTTCCTTGGCAGCGATTTCACCTATGCTGATATCAATGGCTTCGAAATCGATTGGTATGACTACAGCTTCGTTAATGAGTCAGAAATGATAGACGGTGAAGACTGCTGGGTTATCGAAATGATTGCCAAATCCGAATTCAAGGATCGCGCCGAAGAGGCCACCGGCTACTCGAAGATGCAAAGCTGGGTTAGCAAAGAGAAATTCATACAGCTTCGCGGCCAATTTTGGGAACTTAAAGGAAACCGTATCAAGTTCTTTACAGCCTCAGAGGTAGAATTGGTAGAAGATATTTGGACTGTAAAAAGACTACAAGCAATCACTACTCGAAACGATCGGCAAGAACACGCAAGCATCCTGCAAATCAAATCCATCGACTACAACGTCGACGTTGCCGATGCATTACTGACTACCGAGGCAATGCAACGGGGATTCGACTGAGGCTTATCACGGTGGCGCTACACGTGACGAAGTATTTCTACCGAGGCGGCAGCTATTACTTGCTGCTAGCGTTTCTAGCAATCGCTTGTATTCGACCGAGTCTCGCGCAGAATGATTTCTTCAATACCCTTGATGTCGATATTGAGACCACTAATTCCCTGACGGAAGAGGATTTCTCTCTTATAGGTTGGGTTACGCAGAAAGTTTCACAGGGAATTGAACGTCCCGGCGTACTATTCAGCCGTCAGGACCGCGATTTAAATAAGATTGAAACCAGCCTCTTTGTACAGCTAGACAAAAAACTTGGCGAGGGTTTCGATTTTCGCATTAGCGGCAAGGTTTATCATGACGAGGTCTACAGACTCGATGAAGGCATCGATTACACCTCGGACGAGACGAATGAGTTCCGTAACCGCTTCGAAGTCCGCGACTTCTATATAGAGAAGCAATACAACAATGGTTTCTATTTCAAACTAGGCAATCAAATACTAGCTTGGGGATTGGCTGAATATTCTCGAGTTACCGACCTAATCAATACAGAAGACCAGTACACCTTCGCGCAACAAGACCTAGAGGACATTCGCCTGCAAGTTCCCGCAGTGCTGCTTAGTTACAGCACTGTGAAGTGGACCTTCGATGGCGTGATCACACACCGTGCCAACAAAAATTATACGGCACCTATTGGTGATGAGTTCGATCAGTTTGTCGCCCTGCGTCAAGCGGGCATAAGAATCAATAGGGACTCTCCGGATACCGAAGAAGAGTATTTTTTCAGAGCCTCCACTCACCTAAGTCAAGGGGACCTGCAGTTCGTCGCCGGTGAGTTCAATAACAATGCCTTGAGCCTAGAAGAAATTACTGCTGCGCGCTCGATAAACCCACTATTTCAGTACGGCCAAAACCGCATGCGCGCATTCGGTGTAGCTGCTAATTGGGCAGACGGCTCTTGGCTGTATTTTGGCGAATTAGGCCTACACCTAGACAAGGCAGTAATTCCCAACCGAGAGTCGATATTTAGACAGCTTGGTGGATGGGATGAAAAGGATCAGGTCTTATCCGTATTCGGAGTTGAGTATAATGGTTTCAAAAATCTGCTACTGACCTTCGAGTTAGATAGCATACGAACTAAAAACCATGATGCCTTTATGTATGCTGATGAAAATCAAACCAGTTTCGGCGCAAGGCTTTACTGGACTGCGCTAAATGAAAAGCTGACGGTAGTGGCAGTACACAATGAGCTGGCAAACGAAACGGGTCAGGTCAGTAGGGTCTCAGCAGACTATAGCTGGTCCGATAGTGTAGAGGTGGGGCTGCTATGGGTAGACTATGGAAGCCGCCGCGAATCCATCTTTTATAATTTTCGCAACAACGATATCTTGCAAGTTCATCTACGCTACAACTTTCAAATCTAGATTTTTGGAGGCAACGGTGTTAATCGTTAGGTCTCGAAAAAAATTGGAGGCTCCCTAACTATCGAGTCCCATTGCCTTGCGAATCAACTGGTTTTTGATTGGCGTCATCTTATCTGCCGCGTTCATCCCGATGTTCCGTAGCCAGCGTATGCTGAGATCTTGTTGCCCGAAGAGCCGCTTGAAACCCTCCATTAACCACATCATCGAGAGATTATTGCCTTTACGTCTGCGTTGGTAGCGAAGCAGTATCTTCGGGTCAGCGACCGATCTGCCTGCCTCAATACCCCGCTGCAACTCCTCTGCCAGTGCCTTCGCATCCAACAGGCCCAGATTAACCCCTTGGCCCGCTAAAGGGTGAATCGTATGGGCGGCGTCACCCACAAGCACGATACTTTCCTTTACATAGTCCAACGCATGCCGTTGTCTGAGAGGAAAGACGAAGCGTTTGTCGCTCCATTCAATAGCACCAAGCTTAGATTCTAACGCCGCAGCGAGCGCCGAATTGAATTCATCCTCACTCAATGACATCATCCGCTCTGCCTGGTCAGGTAACATCGACCAGACGATAGAGCAGAAATGCTGCGTGTCATCCTCTGTCGCGGCACGCAGCGGCAAGAAAGCGAGTGGGCCAGTTTCCATGAAACGCTGCAATGCAGTGTTGTTATGTGGCAGTTGTGTGCGCACTGTAGTTACCAGTGCGTGTTGTTCATAATCCCATTCGCGGCACTCAAAATTGGCCAGCGCTCTTAACTTTGAGTTTGCACCGTCCGCTGCGATGATCAGCGGTGCCCAAATTTCCTGACCATCGTCGGCGTTTAATTTTACGATTAAGCCATCTTCACGCTCAACTTGCTCGAACGACTCTATAGAGAATGGAGTTATTGGAAATACATTCTCAAGCTGCGCTAGCCGTTTGTGCAGTGCTGCAATGATTATCGAATTTTCTACGATGCTGCCTAACTCAGGCTGATTGATCTCGACTGCCGAAAAGTCAATTGAGCCCGTACCTTCAGCATCCCAGACTTCCATGGCATTGTAGTTACAAACACGGGCAGCATTCATGTCCTCCCAGACTCCAAGCTGCCTGAAGAGTTGCTGTGATGCTTGGCTGATTGCACTGACTCGAGGGTCAAACTTGTCGCTATGAAGTTTTGGGCTGTCGCTATCCTTCCCTTGAACAAGAGGCTTGCGATCTACCAATGCGATGGACAACGAAGACTCGGCAAGTAAGCAAGCAAGACTGGCCCCGACCATTCCCGCGCCTGCTATGACTACATCGAACTCTTTGGGCTGTGCATTAGGCATAGCTGGTAGTATAGGCTCTGTAAGCCTTAATCCCTAGTGGCCTCTAAAGAAGTCACTAGTCGCCCTGACGCACAGTAGTCCTAGACTTGATCAGCACCCCCTATTTCGAGATTTCACAATGTCTGCTAAACTTCCGCGCTTGTGGTGATTTACAGAGCCCTTATCGAGAGTGGAGATTTAAAATGAGCAATATTGTCAGCGCCGATCAAATTAACAATTATGTGGGCCAAGAAGTTGGGGTCACCGATTGGATTGAGATAGATCAGGACAGAATTAACAAGTTTGCCGATGCGACGGGCGATCATCAGTATATTCATATTGACCCGGATCGAGCCGCACAGACTCCATTCGGCACCACGATTGCTCATGGTTTTCTCACACTTTCACTGATGAGCATGCTTAGTTCAGAAAATGGCGGAATCAAGCTCGAGAATGCGGTAATGGGGATCAACTACGGCTTGGACAAAGTACGCTTCATCAATCCCGTAAAGGTTGGCAGTAAAATTCGCGCTCGATTCCAATTGGTAAGTAGTGAGGAGAAGAAACCCAATCACTATTTGATAAAGCATAACGTGACCATTGATATAGAAGGCCAAGACAAACCCGCCCTGATAGCCGAATGGCTGGGCATGACGGTCATAGGCTAACGACTTACTCATTAACAGCGGCGGCCTGGCTTGCTGCAACGGCTATCGAAAAATTGAAACTAGAGATATCGAAACATGAAAAAATCACTCCTGGCACTGCTTCCCTTTCTCTCCGCCTGTGCAGGAGAACCGCCGCAAAATATTGGCATTAAAGATGGCAGCTTAACGGCATGCCCTGAATCACCGAACTGCGTATCGAGTTATGAAAACAGCGAGGAACACTCAATCGCAGCCTTAGACGCAAACCTGACCCAGATTCAACAAGTACTGCTGACAATGGATGAAGCGAATATCGTCGAGCAGTCAAGTAATTACCTCTACGCGGAGTTCACTAGCAGTCTCATGGGCTATGTTGACGATGTAGAGTTCTTGTTCGATGCCGCAAACAATACAACCCAAGTGAGATCCGCCTCTCGCGTCGGCTATAGCGATATGGGCGCGAATCGCAACCGCGTTGAGGCAATCCGCAGTCAGCTCTAACACACTGCTTTAAAGCTTTATATCCCCACCTTTTCTCATTGATTCAAGCCGGTGGCAATCCTGTTGGATTTTTTAGCAATAGGTGCGGGTTTTGTTGCTGGGTGCAGTTTTTTATAACCCTAATTGGGCGAAGCCTCTGCCAAGGACATGCCGGCTCATCCGCCTAATCCTCCAGGCTATTCGGCGACCAGGGCTACGCTGAATAAACTCGCAAGCAAAGACCCTCTCCTGCGATGAATAATAGGCACACTATTGAAACCTACGTCGTAGACCATCGCATAGTCTTTCAGATAGGAGCAAGTTCCCGGTAACTGATCTTGTCTGCGATGCCCAATGATGGTCTATTTTTTGTCAGCTCTTACTTAGGCCCATGGCCCGTTCAGCTAGCCCACGGCGCAACGTCGGTAATAATTCGATTGCGACTAAGCCAAATTTTCGCAGCCACACCTTCGCCTCATTGTTACTGGAGAACAGCTTAGTGATATTGTGAGTAAATTGAGTGGTTGTTGCCTGATCTGCTTCCTGGTGAGCAACGTATTCCAGCAATATATCCATCTCACCTAGGCCTAAGCTACGCTGCTTCGCGCTGATCAGTACATCCACCAACACCCGCGCATCTCTTAGAGCTAAATTGAGTCCCTGTCCAGCGACTGGATGGAGTGTATGGGCAACATTCCCCAATAAAGCCAAGCCCGGTCGCACCTGCTCTTTCGCAATGGAGAGGCTTAATGGATACACAAACGTCTCGCCAATCTCTAGAATTTTCCCGAGCTTATAGCCGAACCGCTCTTGCAGTAGAGGAAGCAGTTCCTCGCCCAAATCTGTGTACTGCGCCGCCTGCTCAACTGATAAAGTCCACACGAGAGACCCCCTGTTCTTTCCACCTATCGATTTAAGTGGCAAAACAGCAAGCGGCCCGGTATCGGTAAACCTTTCAAATGCGATCTGCTGATGTGGCTTCTCGAGAACAATATTTGCTATGAGTGCATGCTGATCATAACGCTCGGTCGAGCGTGCGATGGCTAACTGTTCACAAACAGGAGACTTGCCTCCGTCTGCAAGCACGAGCAACGAGGCATCTACACTTGTTTCGGTATCACCGTGCTGCAAACTAAGCTGCATGCCTTTCTCAGTTGCCTTCACGGAAGACACTAGTGCGGGGCACAGAAAATTTATTTTCCCAGAATCATTCAATCTTGAATTAAGGACCTGACCCAGCCGTTGATTCTCAACTACGTAACCAAGGGCTTCTACATTTTGCTCATCTCTATTTATTTCAACCGAGCCGAGCCGCCCACGATCGGAAACCTGAATCTCATGGATTGCAGAAACAGCCTCTTCTAGCGCTTGCCATAAACCGATGCCTTCGAAAAATTTTCGCGAACCAAACGAGAGAGCAGTAGATCTTGCATCGAAGCTGGATTGCTTCGCCGAATTCGCGTTTGGCAAGATTGCTTCTATGACCAGAATCGAAAGGGAATTCTCACCCAGCGCCTCTTCTAATGCACAGCAAAAACTTGCGCCCACCATTCCGCCGCCCACTACGACAAGATCATAGAATTTGTCTGGCTTGGATATTTGCATTTAACTAGTACCCCATCCACCACTAATTGGCGGGTTCAGTGAGTTTGTCGGTGTTCATGGCAAAGCACCTCTTACCGGCAAGTGTTGCTCCCTTAGCAAAAGGCGTAACGCCTTACTGACAAATGTTGTAATAGCGCTGAACCTGCCAATTAGTAGTGGATAGAATGCTAGTGAGCACTGGACATAAATGACTCTATCTCTTCTACTGTCTTTGGAATGCCCTTACTTAGAATCTTGTTTCCCTGTTTAGTAACCAACACATCGTCTTCAATTCGAACACCAATTCCACGCCAGCGCTTCTCAACCTTCTTATTTTCTGGCGAGATGTAGATACCTGGCTCTATTGTCGTCACCATCCCTGGCTCAAGCAGTCGCCAGTGATCATCTATCTTATAGTCTCCAACGTCGTGTACGTCCATACCGATCCAGTGGCCTACACGGTGCATGTAGAAGTCGCGATAGGCCTCGGCCTTGATGAGTTGACTCACCTTTCCTTTCAGCAGCCCTAGTTTTACCAGGCCCTGCGTTATAACTTTGACCGAAACATTGTGCGGCTCGTCCCAAGAGACACCAGGCGCAACCGCATCGATTGCGGCATCTTGCGCAGCCAGCACAATTTCATAGATAGCTTTTTGCTCTGGAGAAAATTTTCCCGTGGCGGGAAATGTACGAGTAATATCAGAGGCATAGTGTCCGTATTCACAGCCTGCATCTATAAGTATCAGGTCGCCCTCTTTTACCTCGGCATCGTTTGTGTTGTAGTGCAAGATGCAGGCATTATCTCCCGACGCAACTATCGAATCGTATGCTGGCGCCCTACTACCGTTACGAGTAAAGGCATAAAGCAGCTCCGCCTCCATCTCATATTCTTTAATTCCAGGTTTGCAACAAGCCATAGCACTCTTATGGCCCTCTGCCGAAATTTTCGCAGCCTTTTCCATTAGTTTGATTTCGCTGGCGCTCTTGAATAGTCGTAATTCATGTAGCAGGTGGTCGAGCACGAGGAATTCTCCCGGCGGATGCGCTCCCATCTTTGCCTTGTTGCGAATGATTTTGACCCAGTCCATTACCTGATTGTCGAATTGGTCATCTTTGCCCATTGAGTAGTACACGCGATCACGTCCCTCGATCAACCCGGGTAAGATGTCATCGATATCGCTAATTGGAAACGCATCATCGATTCCTAATTCCTCACATGCCGCACCGGGGCCCATGAGAATGCCAGTCCAGAGCTCTTTCTGTTTGTCCTTCTCCTGACAAAACAGTATAGCTTCGCCCTGCTTGCGTCCCGGTATCAAAGCCAAGAATGCATGCTCCTCAGAGAAACCTGTCAGGTAGTAGAAATCGCTATTTTGTCGATACCGATATTCGGCATCGCCGTTACGGATATGCGGTGGCGCCGACGCTAGCAACGCTATGCTATTCGGTTCCATCTGCGCCATTAGCTCCTTGCGGCGGCGCTTCATTTCACGGTATTTACTGCTCATTTAAACCTCAGATACTTGTATTTGAATTCAGCGCACAAGCATATAGCTGTCTTATAAGGGAACCAAGTGCCAATTTTTTACAATTCCATTATTGACCCCCCTCCAACTCGGCTCTATAGTTAGGGAATTGTTAATGTAAATCCTAAACTAATGCCAATAATACATTGCGGACATTAAGAATTAACACTCGCTAGGAATGCCAGATACTAAAAAGAGAAACTGCAAGATGAGCGAAGACAGATTCCTATCATTGAGCGAGAAAGTCGATGACCTTATTGACCTCTGCGCGGACATGAAGCGTGAAAATCAAATCTTGAAAGCTGGGGAGAATTCCTGGCGCCAAGAACGCAAACAATTGATAAATAATAATAAAGATGCCAAGTCGAAACTGGAATCTGTACTTGTACGTCTGAAAGCCATGGATCAATCCTAAGAATTTTCCCTCTTCCGGCTGGTTAGTCATAACGTCGGTTTTAATTAAAGTACAATTATTTGGGTAATGTGATGAGCGAAGAAAGTACATCGGTACAAGTAAAAATCATGGACAAAGAGTATCAGGTAAATTGCCCGCCCTCTGACAAGGAAGCTCTGATTAAATCCGCACGTTACCTAGACGAGAACATGAGCAAAATTAAAGGCCGTGGAAACATTCACGGTGTCGAAAAAATTGCCGTAATGGCAGCGTTGAACATTACCCACGACATGCTACGCAAGAATCGGCTCATCAATGAAACCCGCCATGCCACGGCACAGCAGGTACAGGGCATAGAAACTAAAATCGACTCAGCTATCGCCCACGCTCGTCAGCTAGAGCTTTAACTCAAACAATCATTTTGCAAGAGAGATGCTTCGCACCTCTGTTTTTCCTCAGCCTTCCAGAAACCTCCGCATATTTTTACTTCTGCTGAGAATTTATCACCACTGCGAAACCCGCAGAGGAGTGTATCCCAGCAATCAATCGGCGCCGAAGGCCCCTGAGAAGAAATGCCCGCCCCCAGCGATACGACAACAACAAAGCTGAGATGCGAAGGTTTCTATACCTTCTTGACTATCCTTATTGTTCCCCCCCGATATATACTTAACGTGATGAGTTCCCTAGAGCATTTGCCAATCAATACTTGTTCTTGAGCCGATATCTTTATCACCGGAGGCAACTCGACAGATGTTGTTGTGCATGTCCGCTAGTCGGAAAGCCTTATACATCGCGGGAGCCACCACCTGAACCTTTGGGTTCAGGGCAAATTTGGTAGCGGTGTTCCGGGGGGCTTCACAGTTTTTAACCCTAATTCATTATCATCCTTTTATGTCTGATGCGCGTGATACACTGCGCTCTTCTCTGCGCAAAAAGCGTCAGGAGCTGAGCTCTGAACAACAACAGACCGCGTCGGTCGCTCTGTTCAACCTACTCGGAAATCAGGACTTCTTCCGTGTCGCCCAACGTATCGCGTTTTATCAGGTAGACTGACGGCGAGATCGACCCACGCATGCTGCTCGATCTAGCCCTCAACGAGGGTAAATCCTGCTTCCTCCCCGTCATTCAGCAAGATAATCCCGAGTTCGTTTCTTTCGCCCCTTATGATGCCAACACCGAATTAGTGCCGAATAAATGGGGAATAGCCGAACCTCCAACATCTGAGGTCATCTCGCCAACCAATTTCGATGTGGTTTTCGTGCCGCTAGTTGGGTTTAGCGAGGATTGTTTTCGACTGGGAATGGGTAAAGGCTTTTACGATCGTACTTTCAGTTTTAAGATCTTTAATCCCCGCAGCAGCCCGCTGCTTGTGGGTCTTGCACACGAGAGCCAGTTTATCGATTCTTTTCCGGTAGAAGGTTGGGATGTCCGATTGGACGCGATTGCCACCGAGAGAAAAATTTACCGCCCCGATACTAGGTAGGGCGAAATACTTATACCTGCCTATCCTTAGCCGATCTCCCTGCTTCGTTATCTTAAAACTGGTATTTTCTCGGCCTAATGTCGCTATCGCGGTTATATCCGCGCAACAACTATAGCAACGCGCTGTGAGCAACACCGCTAGCCAACACGCCCACTACGAATAAAGTGATAACTACCGTAATCATATCTGGTTTTTTACTCATCTTCGTCTCCATTCCGTTTAACGCTCAAAACTTTAACGTCGCTTGTCTTCGAATCTTTAATTTCTTCGGGAAAACAATTAATTAACGATGAAACCTCTGTTCGATTATCGAAAGTTCAAAGTTTCTATTGCGCTGCAGAAATTGCCGCCTATAATACTGTACATTCATCCAGTACTATTTAGATTGAGCCGATTATGACTACTATTCAAAACTACTCAGACACGCAGCCGCCATATCAGAAACCAGTACCAATCCGCACCGGCGGATGCTTTTCATGATGTGAGCTCTAGCGCTATAGATGAGCTACTACAAGGCCATCCAAATCTATGGCGCGGTTGTGATATGGCCGGTCAGGGTGTGCAGGGTCGAAGCACTGGTTATCCACAACTGGATGCCATCCTTCCTGGGCGCGGGTGGCCAGAGAGGGGGCTAATGGAGGTCATCACACCTCATTGGGGCATGGGCGAATTACAGCTTTTAATTCCGCTCATGCGTTCAATCGTTGAACAAGGAAAATGGATCCTTTGGATATCGCCCCCTTATTTGCTTTATGCTCCTGCCTTGGTACAAGCCGGCATTAATACCGATCAGGTATTAGTGGTCAAACTGGACACTTCTTGTAAGGACGCTTTGTGGAGTATGGAAAAGGCTCTGCAGACTGAAAACTGCGGCCTGGTATTAGCCTGGCAGAACTGGCTACCGACCAAAGTATTGCGCCGCCTACAGCTGGCAGCAAACACTGGAGACACGCTAGGGGTATTGTTCAAACACCATGATAGTGAGCACTCACCATCTCCAGTACGTTTAAAAATAGAGGATTCTTACTCCGAAAATGCGGGTTTTAATGAGTCTGAAGTGACTGTCATTAAGGCTAGAGGGGATTTCCGCTCACGAAGCGCGACTATTAACCTCTACCAACAAGCCTGACCTTTCTGGAGCAACGCCTTGAAAGATTCCAGACAGTGAGGCACAGCTCCCTCTGCCCTATGTTGCGCCTGAATCTGGCCCTCAGGTTATCCAATTTCCGGCACGCGCTAAAGACTCAGCAAAGCAGAGACCCTCTAAAGCTGCGATGGATGAGGCGCGCGTCAAATCCGTCGCACAGCGTAGCAAATCTAATAGCCTATGGTATGCACTCTATCTTCCTCAGCTTAGAGAACTAAACTCAGCATTACAGAAGAAATATCTCGATCAATTAGCCGGCCACATGCAAAGCGTTAGCTCTACAGTAAGCTTTCATCCCCAAGCATTAATCTGCGAAGTACGCAGTAGTTTAAAATATTTTGCTGGCATCGATGTTATTCATCAAAAGTTGCAGAAACTCGTAGGAGAACAATTACAGCAGTGGGATTTAGCAGATGGTTTCTTTTATGCAGCCAGCCCCACTGTCAGCGGCAGCTTATTGCTAGCCAGGTCCGGGCACAATGCGCTGGTCTATCGGCCAGAAAACTTACGCTCGGCATTAGGCCAACTCTCAACCGATGTACTAGACCTAAACAAGGAACAACGACGGCGGCTTCTTAATATGGGAATTCGTCATTTAAGGGATATCTGGCGCTTACCTAGTGATGGATTATGTAAACGCTTTGGCAGCAACTTTGTTAATCAACTAAATAAGGCGCTAGGAAAGGTAGCCGAGCCGACGCTCAATTATATTCCTCCGCCAGCATTCGCTGCGTCCTATGACCTACCTTACGAACTTGAAAACCTAAATCAGCTATTGCCGATTGCCGATGAGTTATTAGCGCAGCTTTGCGACTTCTTACGGCGGCGAGACCTTAGCACTAGCAGCCTAGTTTTGTTCTTGCGTCATGAGAAACGTGACAGCACCGAAATTAATATCGGCTTACGAATGGCAAGTCGTTCACAACAACATCTCACCTTATTGTTGGAGACTCATTTCGACAAATTGTCTATTCCAGCTCCGGTAGTCGCCGTCAAAATTGAAGTCAAAGAATTTGATGCCTTCTTTGCTAAGAGCGATTCTTTGCTGAAAAATGAGCCATCAGGTTCGGCATCTTATAGTGACAGCAACCTTATTCAATTTATAGAACAGTTGCAGGCGCGATTTGGCGACAGCCATGTAAAAAGTGTTAGTAACGCGACTCAGCATTGTCCGGAATATGCGAGCTTGCAGCTTAACTACAAAGAGAAACCGAATCGAAGAGGCAGGATAGCGAAGCCTATAGAAGTTTCTGCAAATCCCAGGCCTCTGTGGTTGCTGCAAGAGCCTAAGCAACTCAACATCAACAAGGGCAGGCTTTTCTATCGCAAACCTATCGCTATCGTAAGTGGGCCCGAACGGATAGAGACGCATTGGTGGTCAGGAATCGATGTGTGTCGAGATTATTATGTTGCTAGGGAACATAACGGCAGCAGGCTCTGGATATACCATGAAAAAAACGGCAAAAGAAATTGGTACCTACATGGTTTCTTTGCATAGGGTAATTAGGTTTTATCAGAAAAGACTAGATAAAATCCCGTGATGACAAATTCATCGCGCCCAGCCAGTGGCTAAGGTCAACCAATTCTCTGGCGATGAGATGAATCACTCCATCGCTCTTCTGCACATGACCTACTACACCTATTAGCACTGCCCTTCTTACAATAGGCCGCTGTTTTTCTCCCAGGCTTGGCCAGACAACGACATTAACAAAACCGCTCTCGTCTTCTAAAGTTAAGAAGGTAACCCCTGCCGCGGTCTGTGGACGCTGTCTACTGGTGACAATACCCACCGCCTTGATACGGCTTTCGTTCTGTAGCGACGGGAGGCTACTGGCGCTCGCTACCTTATACAAATCGAGGTGCGGGCGTAGCAAGGCCACTGGGTGTCTGCGCAGGGTAAGCCCGGTGCTAGCGTAGTCTGCCATTATATTATTAGCTTCAGACGGAACGGGCAGAAGCACATCTACACCAAAGCCACTTTCCTCTATCTCCAGCACCTGACCGTCTGCCTGAAAATCTGAGAAAGGCAGTGGTTTATCGGCCCCAGCTACAGTCCAGAAAGCTCTGTGTCTATCGCCACTGAGAGTGTTCAACGCGTCAGCCGCCGCAAGACTTTCACTGTCTTTCTTGTTCAATACGGCTCTTGTCAGCAAATCTTGCACCGATGTAAATCGACCCGAGCTACGCGCCAGACAAATTGACTCGGCCCCAAGCACAGACAAACCTTTTACCAAAGAGAAACCCAAACGCAGAGCAGGCTTATCGGGCAATTTCCTATTAAACTCAAGAGTCGAGTCGCAATAGCTTTCATTCACATTGACACAAAGAACCGCTACGCCATGACGTATAGCATCCTGTATCAACTGTGCAGGCAGGTAGAAACCCATAGGCTGGCTATTAAGCAGAGCACAGCAAAACGCGGCGGGGTGATAACACTTCAACCAGGAAGAAACATAGGCGAGCAATGCAAAGCTAGCCGAGTGTGACTCTGGAAACCCATAGTCACCGAAGCCTTTAATCTGACTATAAATGCGCAAAGCGAATTCTTCACTGTAGCCGCGGGCTCTCATGCCGGAAACCAACCTATCTTGAAACGGCTCGAGGCCCCCTTTCTTCTTCCACGCTGCCATGGCGTGCCGTAGCTGATCGGCTTCGCCCGCTGAGAACCCCGCAGCCACCATGGCCAGCTTCATGATCTGCTCTTGAAAAATTGGCACTCCCAGAGTGCGTTCCAGCGTCTGTCTCACTGCCTCGCTCTCGTATTTAATCTTACTGGGGTTCTTACGCCGCTCCAAATAGGGGTGCACCATGTCCCCCTGAATAGGCCCAGGCCTAACGATCGCAATTTGAATAACTAGGTCATAATAACTGCGAGGTTTTAGTCTCGGTAACATGCTCATCTGCGCTCGAGACTCGATCTGAAAAACACCCAACGTGTCAGCCTCGCAGATCATGTCATAGACTTTCGAGTCCTCCTTCAAAGAGATTTTATCCATACCTACTTCTTCGATGGTGTAGCTATTCACCAGATCTATCGCCTTGTGAATCGCGCTCAACATGCCCAATGCGAGCACATCGACTTTAAGTAGGCCTAAAGATTTCAAATCGTCTTTGTCCCATTGAATAATAGTTCGATCAGTCATGGCTGCATTCTCGATAGGAACTAGATGCGACAAGTCTCCCTGACTAATAACAAAGCCTCCTACGTGTTGAGATAGATGACGGGGAAAACCCATCAGAGACTGGCAGACAGTTATGAGTGTCTTGATTTTTTGTTCGGTATAGTCAATGCCCGAATCCGATAACTGTTCTTGCAAGTCGCCTCCCCACCAGAAGATCGACTTAGCAAAGCGATTGATAAGCTCATCATCCAAACCCAATGCCTTGCCCACATCACGCACGGCACTACGAGAGCGATAGGTAATGACTGTGGCAGCAATCGCCGTACGATGGCGTCCATACTTCTGATAGATGTGCTGAATCACTTCTTCGCGGCGGCTATTCTCGAAATCCACATCAATGTCTGGTGGCTCAGAGCGCTCGGGGGAGAGAAAGCGTTCGAACAGCAACTCTGCATGATCGGGACTCACTTCTGTTATCCCAAGGCAATAACACACTGCAGAGTTAGCGGCAGAGCCGCGACCCTGACAATAAATGTTTTGATCGTTCGCGAAGCAAACAATCTCATGCACTGTCAGAAAGAAATGTTCATAGGAGAGCTGTTTTATCAACCTCATCTCATGTTCGATAAGTTTTTGATTCTTCTCTGAGATTCCCCGCGGCCAGCGCTTTTTAATTCCTTCTCTAGTTAGCTGCCATAACCAAGAGTGTGCCGTATGCTCTTTCGGCACAAGCTCGGATGGGTATTCGTAGCGAAGCTCATCCAAAGAGAAGTCGCAACGGTTAGCGATTATGAGCGTCTCTTCGAGAAGCTGTGCTGGATACAGCTTTTTAAGTTGTTCGATGGCACGTAGGTGCCTCTGCGAATTTGACTCAGCGGCGAAGCCAATCTTCGCTAACGGCTGGCCTAAGCGTATTGCCGTCAAAGTATCTTGCACAATACGCCGCCCTGCTTCGTGCATATAGACGCCGCCTGCTGCGCACACAGGAATATCGAAACTTTTACCAAGCTTTCGCAGTCGCTTTAATTTTAGTCGGTCGTATCCGTTAAGAAGAAGCTCCGCCGCAATCCATAGATTGTCTACAGTTAGCTCTCGCAGATAACCTGCCTGTGATTCGATGCAGGCATCTGACTGCTTAAGATTGGGAATCCACAAAAGCGCACAATCATTAGAGAATTTTTCCTGCAATAGTTTGCTATCGATTCGATACTCACCCTTACCCGCTCGTAGACGCGCACAGCTTATTAGGTGACTGAGTTCGCCATAACCTTTCCGGTTGAGGGCGAGCAGCACGATTCGCATTCCGTTGTTCAATGCATTGCGGTTTCCAGCAGGAGATTCATCCAGATCTTTTCGAATCATCTGTTCATCTTGCACAGATTCAGTCGCTGTTTCCCGCAACACGAATTCGCTGCCGATGATCAATTTGATGCACCGCTCTTTAGCGACCCTATGCGCCCTGACCACACCGGACAGAGAACATTCATCGGTAATAGCAATGGCGCTGTATCCAAGCACCTCTGCACGCTCTACCAGCTCTTCAGGAAACGAGGCGCCTCGTAGAAATGTGAAGTTGGAGATGCAGTGCAGTTCGGCATAGGCCTGCACTGCTGCGGGACTAGCCGTACTACCCATGTCTTTATTGCAGGGGCTAAGAGTCGCGCCTGCCGCCACTAAAGATGATCGGTTGCGTGCTATTGGGTGATTTAGGGTCATAAGGCATTAGGATCTTTATACTGTATATATATACAGTATTTTGAGAGCAACTGAAAGTCAACTCATTGGGGCAAACGGTCGCCAAAAAGAAACTAATACAAGGGAAGTACAACACGTAACTTAGTTGTGTCACTGTGCCTGAGGAGGAGGAAATAAAAACGGCCTCGTAGGGTCGTTTTTTAAATCGAGGATAGAGCGCTTAGTTGGCGCCAGATTCCTGTGCCATTTTTTCGACAATAAGCTCACCGCGCAAAATATTCTGCATGCCGTAGTTGCCTTCGTGGCAGGCGTACTCGTAAAGCTGACCCGCAACCTTCGTCATCGACACGATAGCTGTGGTCCTATCAGTGAAGGTAGAAGGGTCATCTAGTGTCCACTCATAGTTTACTGTGTAAGGGCCTATACGATAGAACTTCTCGATAAGCAGCTTGTCCTTGGAATCACCAACCGCACTGTAGCTCTGCGTAAGCCCATTGAAATTACGCGTCTCTACTACCAATATGTCACCCTCCCAATAGCCTCTTGAGTCACCGCTTCATAATCCAACCTTCTCATCCAGTGGAAGGCGTTCGCCAATCTGAACGATACGCGCATCGTGAATCATCTCAGTAATGATTACCGCTGCGTCCTTATTTTGAAAAATTTGTACGTTGTTATTGTAGAGACTTGGCACAACCGTCAACGTCAACTAACCGGTGGCTTTCAGTAGTCACAGTCACTAGCCAATGACCGCACAAGAGGGTTAGTATCAGCCCCTTGCGCGGTTTTTCTTTATCTACACCCTTGCCATACGGGGCTAATTCATTCCGCCAAGCTGGGAAAAATAATACTACTAAGACTATGCGGAGAGCTAAAAATGACTAGGTTCATACTAAACAACTGGCAAAAATCATTACTGGCGATTGCGGTTAGCCTAACCCTTGGCACTGCTGTTCAGGCAGCCTCGTCTTGGCCACAAGCGGAAGTAGGCGCTGCCGCCGCAGGCTTTACCGAGGAAGGTGTCCAAGCTTTAGACGCTGCCATGGACAAGATTGTCGCGGATCAAGACGTGGCGGGTATGGTTTGGATACTTGCTAAAGATGGTGAAGTTGCCACCTTCGAAACTGCTGGCCTTGCCAGAGTCGATGATCAGGCTTCAATGCAGATGGATTCACTATTTCGGATTTATTCAATGTCCAAACCAGTGACCGGCGTTGCATTAATGATACTCCACGAACAAGGCCTCTGGAATTTTGATGACCCAGTTAGCCAGCATGTTCCCGAATTGGCAAATCTGCGCATCATGAGCAGCTATAATGACGATGGCGAAATGGAATTGGTCTCAGCTGCGCGTGAACCAAATATGCGCGAACTGCTTAACCACTCGGCAGGATTCGGTTACGGCCTGGGCGGTAGCGATCCGATCAACAACAAGTTTCGCGACACCGAAGTACTTGCCTCTTCAGACCTCGACGACCTTATCGAGAAAGTCTCCGATATACCCCTGCTGTTTCAACCCGGCGAACAGTGGTCGTATTCGATCGCCGTAGACATTCAAGGCTACATTGTACAAAAGCTTTCAGGGCTCAGCTTCGGCGAATTCCTGCAGCAGAATATTTTTCAGCCTCTAGACATGGTTGATACCGGTTTCTATGTAAAAGCCGAAGATGTCAGTCGCTTCGCTGAGGTTCACAATTGGGATTCCGAGCGTAATCGTCTGGTACAGAGACCACACCGTACCGATCGGCCCAGCTATCTCGATCCAGAACGCTTAGAGTCTGGCGGTGGTGGACTCGTTTCATCCACCCATGACTATGCCCGTTTTCTACAGATGCTGGTTAACGAAGGTGAATTAGATGGGCAGAAAATCCTTTCACCCGAGTCAGTACGAATAATGCGCACCAATAGCTTGCAAGATGAGTTGAACCTGCGCGGCAGCGCTACGAGTGATGGTCAGGCTGGCCAAGGCTTTGGCGTCGACTTCGCGGTTATCTACGACCCCAAAAAAGCTAATACACCGGCTAGCCCGGGTACTTACTATTGGTCTGGCGCTGCCGGCACTTGGTTTTGGGTAGACCCGGTTGAGGATATGTTCCTGATAGGCATGATTCAGGCACAGGGTCAGAGACGTCCCGGCGCTGCGAATATGAGAAATATATCTCGCGATATCATCTATGACAGCATTGTCGACTAGGCACACTATTTACAAGGGTTGGGCCGTTAAAGCCTAACCCTTTCAATGCTTCTGCTTTAACTCACCTGAACACAGTTGCGCCTACTCGGGCAACGGCACCTCTAAGACATCTGGCACGCCATAGCCCCTGCGCACCGCCGGCCGGCTCGCTATATTTAAATACCAGCGCTTTAGGTTAGGGTAGTCGGATAGCTTCATCTGCTGAAAATCAAAGCGGGATATCCATGGCCAGGTTGCTATGTCGACTATCGAATACTCATTGCAAATAAACTCCCTATCCTGAAGCCTGTTCTCTAGTACCTGATAGAGGCGCGCATTCTCCTTACTATAGCGTTCCTCAGCATACGGCGACTTACCTGGATTAAATTTCACGAAATGATGAGTCTGGCCAAGCATTGGGCCAACTGAGCCCATTTGAAACATTAACCATTCCATCTGTTCCCAGTATTTCTCACCGATTGGGCTTAGTAGCTTTCCAGTCTTGTTCGCTAAGTACATTAAAATTGCACCTGACTCCATTAGATGAATGCCAGCATCGTGATCGACAATCGCGGGAATCTTATTGTTAGGACTGAGGAACAAAAAATCCGGCTGGAGCTGATCGCCCTTCGTAATATCGATGGGAAAAACTCTGTAAGGCAGACCAACCTCCTCTAACATGATGGACACCTTACGCCCATTCGGCGTATTCCAAGTGTAAAGATCGATTCCCTTTTTGTTCTGTACTTTGCTCACATCGTGTCCTCCCCTAGTAAACTAAACTCACAAATAACAAGTCGAATTTCATGCTGCTCGAGAAACCCATTCTGCACGTTAGTAATCTATTCAAATTTTCAGCCCATACTATGTAGGGGGATTGAATCCTTCCTGAAAATGAGTATAGCTAGTTTGCCTTATTCGATCTCGCAAAAAATACATACTGGGAAAACGGCCCGGGACAGTTCGCTCCAGCGATCTGCCCTATCGGCTGGTCGATGAACGGCGACGTAGGGAAAAGCTGCGACGCTGCGGCATCGATGCAAGAAAATTTTCGTGCTCGAATTTGAGGACTAAAAAGAGTTCATTGTCGATTGCCTAATTCAGGAAACGCCTAAGTAATTCTAAGAAAACGGTAGCGAAGAAGCCACCGTTCCCAGCTCTCTAGAACGCCTAAACAACCCAAATATAGAAAATCGCTGACAGCATTACTGCATGAAACGCGGGAAAGCCCCAGATATACTTTTGATCTCGGGACTGATCAGCAAACTCACAAAATTCCCTCCAGTTTTTCGCCATCATCATTTCAGGGTTTCGATGCAAGAAAAAAAATGCGGAAGCTGAGGATATACCGACCATCGCACCGATGTAGTCCTGATCGATAAATGTGTGCAAAATAGCTATGCCTACCGATACTGAACACATCACTATTATGGCTCGTTTGGCTATTTTTAGGTTCATCGTTCACGTCCTACTAGGCGATTTAGGATAGCCAGTCGTAAAGAGCCGACCCGGCCATATGGCCTACACCGAAGGAGGCGCCAAGTAACCCCCCGACCATTCCACCTCGTGCTGCTCCATATAAGGTGCCACTTGACAAGGTTCCTACAAGCGATCCGAGCCCTCCACCATCAGCGGCGTATTCACCGATGCCGCTGCCGCCGCTAACCTGTTCTATCTCATCTAAAGTAAGTTCTCTCATTTCCATTCTCCAAACTAAGTAACAAAAATTTTCCCGATGTACATAGGAATAATCTAAGACTAGTTTGGATTCCTCGGATTACCAGTTATTACGCAATTTAGAAATTAGCGGCAACAATCTGGAGGCAATAGTTTACATAGAGAAGAGATAGAGCAGAAGGGGCGCCTTACATCGACGCCCCGTTGAGTGGGGAATAGAAACTAGCAATCGCGAATAAAGTCGTAGTCGATCGGCTGTCCAAGATCGATCTTATGATGCGTAGACGGCATTGGGTATTTTAATCCCGTTGCGCAGTTAAATAGCATTACCTGCTCGTCCGCTTTTATGCGGCCACCGGCCAGCTCTTGCTTCAGTGCAGCGAGCGTTGCCGCACCTTCTGGACAGAGCAGGATTCCTTCCTTGCGAGCACACTCTTGATGCGCTTCAATTATAGATTCGTCACTTACCGCGACTGCGAAGCCATTGCTCTCACGCACGGCATCCAGAATCAGGAAGTCCCCGACAGCCACCGGCACACGAATGCCTGACGCGATCGTATGCGCATCAACCCACGGCTGGGCGTGGCGCGTTCCTTCGTCGAAAGCCTTCACGATAGGTGCACAGCCTTCGGCCTGCACTGCCACCATGCGCGGCCGCTTAGAGCCTATCCATCCAATCGCCTCGAGCTCATTGAAGGCCTTCCACATGCCAATCAGACCAGTACCCCCGCCGGTCGGATACAGAATGACATCGGGCACGTTCCAGTCTAATTGCTCCGCCAACTCTAACCCCATCGTCTTCTTGCCCTCTATACGATAGGGTTCTTTCAGTGTGGAGGCGTCGAACCAATTCATGATCTCTTTACCTTCGCCAACGATTCGACCGCAGTCATTGATATAACCGTTAGCAAGAAATGTCTTGCCTCCCTGAAAGGCAATCTCTTCAATATTTACCTTAGGCGTATCTTCAGGGCAAAAAACATAAGTCTCTATATCTGCTGCAGAGCAATACGCGGCGAGCGCAGCGCCGGCATTGCCATTAGTGGGCATCGCCATACGCTTGACACCCAATTCCTTTGCCATCGCGACGGCAAGCGCCAAGCCTCTCGCCTTAAACGAACCAGTTGGAAGTCGTCCCTCGTCCTTGATTAGAATTTCGCCACAACCGTACGCGTTCTGCAGTTTTTCAGCGGGCAAAATAGGCGTCATCAATTCGCCGAGCCGAACAATGTTGCTCGCCTTGCGAACCGGCAAGAATTCGCGGTAGCGCCAAAACTCAGGCAGCCTTCCCTCGAGATCTTCCTTGTCTACTGCTTTCGCTAGAGCGTCCAGATCGTATTTGACCAAGAGAGGTTTACCCGCTTCGGACAAGCCATGAAGTTGATCGGCCGGGTAAATCTTGCCCGTGTAGCTACACTCAAGATGGGTTACAAACGTTTCAATCTCTTGCATTCTTTTTTCTCGTTAGTGTTGTTACAAAATAATAAGTTAATACTCTTAGTTAACGCAGCCGAAACATTTTCTCAATCGCGCCATCGTTGCCAACTCCATGGTAGATCGCGGCGCCGATGTGCAGCAGAAGCAATCCTAGCAATGCCCAACAACTCCATAGATGAACCTCTGAGAATAGGATATTGAGATCATCATTCTCGGCGGCCCACAATGGAATATCGACAAGCCACCAGAGCTTAGTAGCCCAACCGCTGTAGGAAGATGACATGTAGCCACTAAGGCAACAAACCGTCAGCAACGTATACAGCAAGATGTGATCCCAGACTGCCAAGCGCTGCAACCAACTTTGGTGCGAACTGGCTTCTCGCAGCAATGATCTAACACGTATTGCGGCCATTGTGATTACGGCAACAAACAGGGTGATGCCGATATTTTTATGGAGTTGAAACGGCAGTTCACGGTAAGTAAATTCGGCATTAGGAAGCGGTAGCGATAACATCCACCAACTCGAAACGAAAAGAAAGAACACAGACGCTGCCAGCAACCAATGTAGAAGCACCACCAAGCGCGGCAAATTCTGACTTTTAGGCTTCACGAGGTTTCCGGTTTCCGACATTCGCTATCCACCGCGTCATACTGCTCAATTCGAATAACTGCAACTAACATACACAGATGGACAGATATCCAAAGCAACAACGGCCATAGATACTGCGCACGGAGCATTGGCCCGGTATTTACCGCCGCAACGAAACCCGCGACATCGACAAACAAAAGCAGTGTAATACTCACAATCGCCAAGCGCAGCGGAGGACTTTTTCTATTGATCAAACTAAAGGCGGTAACCAATGAGAGCAGAGTCGCCGCTATGCCTAAACTTGAAAACGCTAATTGATAGGGCCGAAACCAGTCTGGGCTCGAACTCAAGATGATGCGCACATTGCTCACCATCAACTGACATTCTTCAAGGGAGAGTTGTTCTTCTTCTAACTCGTCCGCTCTACAATCTGCAGCGAAACCGAGATCTGCGCTGCTGCCCGGGCCTATAACCGCTTGCTTGAGCATCTCAGTGCCGTGGCTGGCTAACGACAGAAGACCAAATAACATGATGACAACAGCTAGCCATGACACATTGGTTTTGGCGCTTTCATTCCCCATAAAAATCTATTGCATCGGGGTAGTGAGAATTAGAGCAACGAGTGTAACGCTGTGTTTGCAGCGACCACAAATCCCACTCTCTCCTACAAGCCTTGATGCCCCCTTGAGAAACGTTGACCTCGATAGCGCTTCATCTTACCCACATCTTCTCGCAAATATAAGGGTAGACGTTTTTCGGAATTTTCTAAAAGTTCCTGCTTTTTGAAATCAGGTATACTTCTCGGCACCGTAGAAATTCTAGTAATCTATAACCGTTGAATATTTTTTGGAGATTTAAAATGTCGTCATCTGTAAAATTTTTATTGTTGACTGCTACAGCAATGTTAGCTGCCTGTGGAGCCGAGGAAAACGTAGTCGAAGCCGAGCAAAGCGCGGCCGAGAATACTACTCCCGCCGTTGAAACGGTTGCGGCAATAACACCCGAACTCGGGAGCTTTGGTATCGACTTATCGTACCAGGATTCGAATACTCGACCTGGCGATGACTTTTTCCGCTTTACCAATGGCAGCTGGCTAGATACTTATGAATTACCAGATGACAGAAGCACTCACGGCTCCTTTAACGACCTAGTTGACCGCTCTGACGCAAGGGTTAGAACAATCATAAACGACCTGACCTCGGTCGAGCCTGCCCAAGATTCGATGGAGCAAAAGGTCAGCGATTATTATCTCAGCTTCATGAATACTGATGTCTTGGATGAGCTAGGCATCAGCCCGCTATTGCCCCGGCCTGGCGTACCTCGCGGAGATAGACACCACAGAAGAATTGATTACCGCATTTGGCCGTGCGCGCATAGATACAACTGCCAGTCCCATTAGTTTTGGTGTTGGTACCGACCGTAGCAATTCAGACCGTCATCAACTTGGCGTCTCGGTAGGCGGTATAGGTCTGCCAGATCGTGACTATTATCTGGAAGATACTGAGCGATTCTTAGAGGTACGAGATGAATACGTCGCCCATATAGAACGCATCCTCGATTTCGCCGACATCGAGAATAGCGCGGCTAAGGCTACTTCCATATTATCGGTTGAAACCCAAATTGCCGAGTATTTGTGGCCAAGAGCTGACCGTCGAAACCGCGACCTAACCTACAACCCTATGAGCTACGCGGAATTTCTCGCTGCCTACCCGGGCTTCGATTGGGACAGCTATTTCTCAGCGGCAGGCGTTCAGGGAGTTGCAGACCTTAATGTTTCCTACCCCAGCGCCATGGTTCCGATTATCGATTTAGTTTCGGCAATCCCAGTTGCCGACTGGAAAAGCTATATGACATATCACTTCATTTCTAACAACGCCAGCCTGCTATCTGAAGAGATCGATCGTGAGAATTTTCACTTCTATTCAACTGTATTGAATGGGTGTGCCTGAACAACGAGAGCGTTGGGAGCGTGGAGTCGCCAGAGTGGGTGCGCGTAACAGTCTTGGCGAGGCAATTGGCCAAATTTATGTGGAAGGCCATTTCCCTGAGTCCGCCAAACAACAAATGGAAAATTTAGTCGAGAATTTACGCGCGGCTCTGGCACAGAGTATCGAGCAACTCGATTGGATGGGTACCGAGACCAAACAGCAGGCTATTGTAAAGTTGAACGCGTTTCGACCCAAGATTGCCTATCCCGATGAATGGAGCGACCTATCATCGATAGAGATTACTCGTGACAATCTGTTCGCCAATGCTCAAAGCGTTCGTGAATACTACTATGAAGACGATTTGAGTAACCTCAATAGGCCAACCAATCGCGAAGAATGGGGCATGACTCCGCAAACGGTGAACGCTTATTACAATAGCTCATTTAATGAAATCGTTTTCCCTGCAGGAATTTTACAACCCCCATTCTTTGATCCGGCTGCGGACTTAGCGGTTAACTATGGCGGTATCGGCGCAGTTATTGGGCACGAGATGGGCCATGGCTTCGACGATCAAGGCTCTAAATCAGATGCCAGAGGCGTGCAAAGAAATTGGTGGACCGACGAAGACCGTGCCAATTTTGATTTACTAACAACGGCGCTAGCGGCGCAGTACGATCAGTTTGAGCCCGTACCAGGTTACTTTGTCGATGGTGATTTTACCTTAGGTGAGAACATCGGGGATGTAGGCGGCCTGTCTATAGCTTATCGTGCCTATAAGATGGCATTGAATGGCGAAGAGGCACCGGTTATTGATGACCTGACTGGCGATCAACGATTCTTTCTTTCCTGGGCACAGGTGTGGCGCGCTAAGCACCGAGAAGATGCACTAATTCAACGCCTAACATCTGACCCGCATTCTCCTGCTGAATTTCGTGTAAATGGCGTAGTGAGAAATTTCGCTGAGTGGTATGCGGCGTTCGATGTGCAGCCTGAAGACGCCCTATACCTTCCACCCGGTGACCGCGTTCGAATTTGGTAGTTTAGACAGCTAACAATAGGAAGTTTATTATGATAATCAGAAAGATCGTATTTCTAATAAGTTTTCTAGCTACGAGCACAAGCTCTGCACAGCAAAACTTTGACGTCCTCGTTCAAGGGGGACGTATCATCGATGGCTCGGGTAATCCTTGGTATGAAGCAGACGTTGGCATACGTGGAGAGCGTATCGTCTCGATTGGTGACCTATCTAACACCACGGCAAGCCAAGTGATTGATGCCAGTGGCCTAGTCGTCTCCCCCGGATTTATCGATCCTCACACTCACGCCCTACGTGGCATCTTCGACGTACCCAATGCCGAGAGCTCTTTGTTGCAAGGTGTCACCACTCTCACCGAAGGAAACGATGGTACCTCACCCTATCCTATTGATGAGCACTATCGCGCCATCGCGGAAAAACAGATAAGCCCCAACTGGGCCGTGTTCGTCGGTCAAGGAACCATCCGCGAAATAGTCATTGGCGAAGATGATAGAACTGCAAGCCCAACCGAATTACAACGTATGAAGGACATGGTCGCCGCGGCGATGGAACAAGGTGCGCTAGGAATATCTACGGGCCTATTTTATGTGCCGGGTAGTTTTACTCCCACTGCCGAGGTCGTCGCGTTATCGAAGGTCGCCGCCCAATATAACGGCATTTATATCTCTCATATGCGTGAAGAAGCCGCGCAACTGCTCGACTCGGTTGCAGAAACTATTCAGATTGGTAAGCAGGCAAATATTCCGGTTCAGATTACACATCACAAAGTAATCGGTGTTGAAAACTGGGGGAGCATCTGTCGACAGCCTACGACTGGTCGACGAGGCGCGAGCGAGAGGCATTGATGTAACAATAGACCAGTACCCTTACACTGCCTCGCAAACTGGCATTACTGCGCTAATACCGCAATGGGCACAAGAAGGTGGCGAGGAGCGCATGATTGCTCGCATTGATAGTCCCGAGACGCGCGGTGCGGTGAAGGCTGCGATAGTCGACAAGATTCTCTTCGACCGTGGCGGCGGCGATCCGCAAAATGTTTCCATTTCACGCAATCCTCGCGATCGCTCTATGGAAGGAAAGAATCTCGCACAGCTCACCCAAGAGCGCGGGATGAGTCCGACACCCGAAAATGCTGCAGAGGTGGTGATGGAAATCGTAAAAGCTGGTGGAGCAACTGCGGTCTATCACGCTATCGGCCCCGAAGATGTGGATCGCATTATGCGCCACCCGGTTGCCGCTATCGGCTCCGATGGCCCTCTGTCAGTGTTTGGAGTAGGCGCGCCACACCCACGTCAGTACGGCACTTTTGCGCGAGTTCTTGGTTACTATGTGCGAGAGCGCGGCATCATCTCCTTAGAAGAGGCGGTTCGTAAAATGAGTAGTATGTCAGCACAGCGACTCGGCATTCGTGACCGTGGACTATTGGTCGAGAATTACTTTGCGGATATTGCTATTTTCGACTCAGAAGAAATAAGCGATATGGCTACGTTCGAAGACCCACATCAATACGCGGTAGGCATGAAATATGTTTTGGTCAACGGCGAATTGGTGGTTGAAGAGGGCAAACACACTGGGCGGCACCCCGGTAAAATTCTTCATGGCCCTGGTTATATTGCAAACTAAGTGTAGATGGCAATCTACTCACTAGGCCCGTGCAGAGCCGCGGACTGGCGAAATTCGCCATTTTTAGAGATTCCCCCCCCCTATCCCAGCCTCCTAAAACTCCTAACACGCTGTTTTTTATAGCTTTGTGAAATTGGCACGCTATTCGCAATAGAGGTAAGGCCACTGCTGAAAGTGGCATTTTCTAAGGCACAGAAGCAGCAATGGAGTAATATATGAAGCTATTATCGAATTTCCTAGTCATCTTATTGGTCATCATTGGTGTTGTGGCTGTACTGCCTCTAATCTCCTTTGGCTTTGCCCTCTTAGGCGGCGCGGCGGTCTTAGCGATTTGGGTGCTTCCAGCCTGGATTATCGCTACGTCAGAGAAGACCACCGGCTATGAAAAGATAGCTTGGTTGCTAGCGATGTTCTGTCTTTCTTGGTTTGCCTGGATATTCTATTTCTTCCTAGCCCCGATCAAGCCCCGCGAGCGGCAATATCACTACTAACTGGCATTTCCCGGCCTCTGGCTAACGCTGCATCGCGTCGTGAAGCCTGCTTTTAATGCTGCTCAGTTAAGGTATGATGTTCGGCTGCAATATCCGGAAGAACGCATGCCAATTATTGAAGTAAAAGACCTGGCAAAGAAATACCCGCTTCCCGGTAAGAAATCTGAATTTTTTTATGCCGTCGATGGTATTTCACTCAACATCGAGGCCGGGGAAATCTTCGGCATCCTTGGCCCGAATGGCGCAGGCAAAACAACCACGTTAGAAATGTTAGAAGGCTTGAATGACATCGATGGCGGGAGCGCAACTATCGACGGAATCGATGTTGCCTCGCAGCCCTACAAGGTCAAAGAAATAATCGGCGTGCAATTGCAGGCCAACGAATATTTCGACAACGTTACCCTCAATGAACTACTTACCCTCTTCGCCGCTCTGTATAATCGAGAAGTCGATACCACTGAGCTATTAAGCAAGGTCAACTTATTAGATAAGGCGCAGGCTAGACCCGGCAATCTCTCCGGCGGGCAACAACAACGTTTCTCGGTTGCCTGCGCGTTGGTCAATAGCCCGAAGATCTTGTTTCTCGACGAGCCAACGACAGGCCTCGACCCACAAGCCAAACACAATCTGTGGGACCTTGTACGCGAGCTGAATGAAGCAGGCATGACCATCGTGCTGACTACGCACAATATGGAAGAAGCCGAATCACTGTGTGAACGTATCGCTATTATGGATCACGGCAAATTAGTCGCCGAAGATACACCGCAGAATTTGATTCTGAAACACGCCCCAGAACCTCCACAGGCTCCTATGCATGGCAATATCGAAGACGTGTTCCTTGCACTTACTGGCCACGGGCTAAGGGACTAATGCCAACTAAACTACAACTACATCTAGCCAAGATATTCCTGAAAATTTTCTTGCGTGACAGACAGTCAATTTTCTTCAGCCTATTTTTCCCAATTATTTTTATGACCGTGTTCGCTTTCGCAAACAACGGCGAAGTCGACCCCATCAAGCTCGGCATCGTAAACAATTCTGCTAGCGAAGTAGCATCCGATTTTTCACAGATACTGAATGACAATTTGCTGTTCAATGTCACAGTAGGGGAAGAATCAATCCTGCGGGCAGAGCTCGTGGACGGCGATCAGACCATGTTGCTTATACTGCCCGAGGACTTCGATGCGCAAAGCGATGGAGCTGAGTTGCAACTACTCGTGGATGCAGCGCAAGTACAACAGCTGGGCCTAATCATGCCGCTGCTCGAGCAGACACTAATTTCGATCGAACGCGAGTTTAGGAATATCGAACCGATGTTCACACTCACCATTGAGGATGTGCAGGCGCGCTCGCAACGTTATCTGGATTTTTTGTTGCCGGGTTTGATGGCTTTTACCCTCATGCAACTTAGTATTGCTGGCAGCGGATTTAATATCGTTGAGTTTCGCCGCAAAGGCATTCTGAAGAGGCTTTTTGTCACACCGATCAAGCCTCGTGATTTCATAACTGCTATCGTGCTCGCCAGAATGGCAATCATATTGATTCAACTCACGGTGTTAATCATTTTTGCCGTGACCATCCTCGATGTCCGTATTGTCGGAAATTTCGCCTCTTTCTATTTAATGATTATTCTAGGCACCTTTATTTTTCTCTGCTTAGGATTTTGCCTGGGCAGCATAGCTACGACTCAACAGGCAGTTATGGCGGTAGGAAATATTGTGATATTCCCGCAAATATTCTTGTCTGGCGTGTTCTATCCAATAGAGTCTATGCCCGAATTGGTTCAACCTATCGCAAGTTTGCTACCCCTCAGCTTTGTGTCTACCGCCATGCGCGAGATTGCAAACAATGGTGCAAGCTTACTTGATATCACGCCTACGCTACTAGGCATCGCGGCTTGGTTTATAATTGCATTTATGTTGGCGACAAGGCTATTTGTCTGGAAGGAAGTGGCAAACTAATCCGCCAGGAAATCTCTGGATAGAGTCGAATAAAATGCATCATTGCCTGGCCTTATCTAAGTAGTAGGACCCCGTTCGCGAGTTGTTCCTGTGCAAAAGATTTCGTCCAGAGGCAGTAACATTCACAAATTACTTGTAATATAGTCTGCAACTGCAGTTTTGCAGAAGGCGAGTTTTAGGGCCCTGTTGCCCAACACTCGGCTAAACGAATTAATTTAACTAGCAATATCCTATAAAGGATCGGAGATATAAATGATCAAAAAAGCACTTGTACTAGTGTCTGCTTTAGCGATACTTGTTTCGGGCACTCTGTTTACAGCAACGGCTCAAGACGAACCTACACCAGAGCAAATGGCAGCAAGAGCTGCCGAAACGCGTCAGTCTGTGTTCAAGCTACTTTTATTTAATCTTCTTCCTATAGCAGGTATGGCACAGGGCGCGCCTTTTAATGCAGAACTTGCAGAAAAGAATGCGCTTAACATAGCCGCTCTTGCGCCGATGATTCCCGATTTGTTCGCTGCTATGGATACTCGCGATTTCGATGTGGAAACCGAAGCCTTAGATGTGATTTGGGAAGACTCTGCAGGATTCGCCGAAAAGGCTCAAGCATTACTCGAGGGAGCTAATACTTTTGCGGAAGTCGCCGCCGGTGGTGACATGGCTGCAACTCTAGGTGCCTTCCGAGGACTCGGTGGCAGTTGTGGAAACTGTCACGATGACTTCAGAGTAGACAACGACTAACTAGTTTCATTGTAAGAAATAAAAAAGGCAGCCTAGGCTGCCTTTTTTATTTCTTACTCGTTAACTGAGGTTATTCAGATTGGTTGTGCCGCGTAAAAAATGCCGCTAGCGCGTCTCTGTCTTCATCGCTGATCTTGCTGGTATTGTGTTCGATAACATCGTTCATGTCGCCGCCAGCAAAGTCACCATCAGGTTTCAAACCGATAAAGAGAAAGATATCAAAATTATTCGTAGTCCACTCACTTAGCGCTTCTGCATTTATTGCTTCAATAACTTCCTCACCCAAGGTTGCACCTGCAAACTCTCTGCTAGCATCGAGAATTCCTAGTGTATTTCTTGGCGTGTGACATTCGCTACAATGACCAAGGTTTCGCGCAACATAGGCACCGCGCGCAACTAACTCATCTTCGAAGGTTTCAGCATCGGCTTCGGCCATGTCTGCCAATAAGTTCCATCCGGCCATTGCCCAGCGGTTTAACCAGATCGGCGTTTGGGCTTCTGGGACCGCATTGTTTTGCGGCTCTAGACTCATAAGGTAAGAACCGATATCCAGCACATCTTGGTCGCGCAGCCCTGCATAAGCGCGATACGGGAATGCTGGATAGTAAAAGCTACCGCCAGGCTTACGACCGTGCTGTAAAGCGAGTAGAAAATCCTTCGCTTGCCAACTACCAATCCCGGTCTCCATATCAGGCGTTATGTTTGGCGCATAGAACGTACCAAAATCTGACACTAGCGCGAGACCTCCGATAAACGATTCCTCCTCGTCTTCGCCGCGATGGCAGCTAATACAGCCTCCCGCTATGACTAGATATTTGCCGCGCTCGATAGCCTCTTCAGATTCAGACAATGCTGCGGAGCCGGAAACAGAAGGTGGTAGGAATAACAGCAAAACCATCAAAATCAGTACGGAGAAACTACCAATAAGAATTAGTTTTACCTTCGATTGAGCCAACTGCGCCATTTCTTCAACCTCGTTTTAACGTTCTAGAAATCTAGCCTGCATAGTTAGTCCAATCAATTCTCGCGACTTCTATGCAACTAGACAAGCTCGGTTAACTGCTCTTTACGGAAAGTCTCAATCGAATCCATATCATTATTTTTTACTTTGTTAGCCCATTCAGGGTTCGCTATCAAAGCGCGACCCACTGCGATCAGGTCAAACTCATCGGCTTGCATGCGGCTGAGTAGCTCATCGATCCCTGCCACTTCCGCAGAACCATCACTATAGGTCGCAACGAATTCTTCACTTAGACCAACACTACCCACACTGATTGTTGGCTTAGCTGTTATCTTCTTAACCCAGCCTGCTAGGTTCAGCGAAGAGCCATCGAATTCCGGCTCCCAAAATCGTCTCGTGCTGCAATGGAAAATATCTACGCCCGCATCGGAGAGGGGGCTGAGAAATTGCTCCAGCTCGGCCGCCGTCTGTGCCAGTTTCGATTCAAAATCCTGTTGTTTCCATTGCGAGAAGCGCAAGATCACTGGAAAGTCGCCGCCTACTTCTCCACGTATCGCCTGCATAATCTCAACAGCGAATCGCGTTCGGTTTTCAACAGAGCCTCCGTACTTATCATCTCTTTGATTGGTGCCTTCCCAGAAGAAGTTATCGATCAGGTAGCCGTGCGCTCCGTGTAACTCGATGGCATCGAATCCAAGACGAACGGCATCGGATGCAGCTTGAGCATAAGCTGCAACCAGTTCATCGATCTCGGTCGTGGAAAGTGGCTCTAGTACTTTTTTATCTGGCCCTAACAGTCCGGAAGGTGTCGCTGAGGGATAGTCTGGATAGGGCCCTTCGCCTGGTTTACGAATAGAGCCCACGTGCCACAACTGTGGTGCTATCTTGCCGCCGGCGGCATGTACAGCCTTAACCACTTTTTCCCAACCTTCTAAGGCGTCGCCGTGGAAACAAGGTATTTGCACCCCTGATGAAGCGGCCCTGTGATTGACGGTCGTGCCTTCAGTAATGATTAGTCCGACACCGCCTTCGGCGCGCTTTCTGTAATATTCTTCGACATTGGTATCGGGTATACCATTAGGAGAGAACTGCCTCGTCATAGGCGCCATGATAATGCGATTGGGTAATTGTAGTTTCGGGTGATTGAACGGCTTAAAGAGTACATCTGAATTCATTGTCTATCCTGTTAATTTGTTTGCCAAGCGAATGGCGTGCATTCTATTGCTTGGATTTGTGTCTGTCGACTTATCAAATCGTATCAGGACCTACGGGGCCCAGGCAGCACGTGTCGCAGCGCGCCTGAGGATAGCGCGATTCTCATCAGTTGCAGCGGGCTCTGACTCTCCGAAGATTGCACGAATCCAATGACCGTCGGTTGGGTTCGGAAACAGGATATAGTCGCGACCATAACGCTCTTTGTCCTGCTCCATTAGGCTCATGCGCTGATCTACATCAGTGGAGTAATAGCGACGCGCAAAGTCATTAAGATTGTCGCCTAACAGCGCGACCACTTCATAGTCTTCTCTTATCTGCTGCTGCACTAGTTCCTTGTTGGAACTCTCTCGTAAGACTCGCAGGTGCGCAGTGTCTACGAGAGGAAAGCCAACGGCGTTTAAGTTTTCAATCGCCAGCTGCACTGTGGCCTCGCCCTGATCACGGTTGGTTACGTAGAAAATTTCAACTGAATTGCTCATGCAGAAATTCAAGAACTCCAATGCCCCCGGACTTGCGACTGCGCGATTCTCCTCGATCCAACGGTCCCAGGACGCATCGTCGAAAAAGTCTTGTCCCTGAGTGATGAGGTAGCCCCAGTAGTCATTCGCAAGCAACAAGGTTTCATCGACATCACTAATTACTGCAAGTGGCAGAGAGTCGTCTTGTTTCTGCGCCAAAGCAATCTCGACGCGCATGCGAGCGATGTTGAAGCCTTGGTGATAGAGCGCGCGAAATTCGGCGGCGGTCTGTTTCCATGCCATCGCCATCAGTAAATTATTCTCGATGTCCCTGTCATTGCGGGTTGCGTTCTGCCCTAGCGCCGGCATCGCTGCAGCCAACGCCATGGAAATCGCCAGAGTCTTTACTAGTACTTTTACTGTCTCATGCATGAGTAAATCCTAAAAAGTGTATAACTATAAATTGTACAGGCTAGCCTGTACTATAGACGTTTGTGTTGTTAATCAATCCTAATTCAATTTTGCTGACAACAATACTTCATAACAACTTATTGCGATAGTAAGGCAATATCCGAGGAATAGATGATGGGACCAATAAAAGGCTCAATACGCTTCTCTCAATTTGCGGCGATTGTTCTGACCTGTTTCAGTGCAGTAGCGTCGGCTCAATCCTATCGTGTACTGCTTTCAAACGATGATGGAATAGAATCGCCACGCCTACATGCTTTGCATGCAGCTCTTTCACAACTCGAAGGTGTAGAAGTAGTTGTCTCCGCTCCGAACGTGAATCAGTCGGGATCCAGCCAATCCTCAATAGGCTCTGTAACTGTCGACAATTTTGAGCAAGATGGTCGCTTCTTCGGCTACGCCGTTCATGGCAGGCCGGCCGATGCAGTCCGCTTTGCCGTGAAGGAGCTAGGAAAAGATCAACCCTTCGATATCGTCGTGTCCGGTATAAACCGCGGCGCAAACGTTGGCAACGTTTCACATCTATCTGGAACGGTGGGGGCAGCGATGGAGGGCTTGTATCACGGGCTTCCAGCAATCGCCGTCTCGGAAGATCCCAATAGTGAGAATACCGCCATCACCGCAAAGTTCACGGCCGATCTAGTCGATCGATATCGCAGGCTTGGCGCGCCGAGTGGCACGATGATTTCTATCAACGTCCCAGCCGGCGAACTGAAGGGAATAGCTGTAAGACCAATGGGAGATTCTTACCTGGGCACCCTTCGTTATGCTCCGACTGAAAGAGACTCCATGACCACAGACTATGAGAGTGTACGAATAATTGTCGAGTCCGAAGACCCTACAACCGACACCTATGCCTACCAACAGGGGTATATATCGGTAACGCCACTTAAATTCGATTGGACCGACTTCGAAATGCTCGATGAAATAGAATCATGGAACCTGCAGATAGACTAATCCAGAGAGTCTATTAGACGGCGCGGGGGAAGGTATTGCTAGAGTTTGAACACATTATTCAGGTCAACGACCTGACAGAAGACGACTTGCCAGTTCTCACGCGAACCCAGCTCTGGGAAGGCTTGCTGCTGCGTGCCAGACGCCCAGACACATTCAACAGTAGCTTGAAGGTCACAAACAAAGAGTATGCCGAGGATGAGTTCGAGAGAATCATCGAGGTAGGAGAACACAAATTTCACGAGCGGGTGATGCTCTACCCGGACGAGAGAATTCATACTCAGACCCTGGAAGAGTATGACCAGATAGACGCGGAGAGTGTCACTCACCTAGAAGAGCCGGAAGAAGGCTACCTGTTTGTCCGCTTCAGCTATCGACGCGAACTGGAGGAAGACGGCTCTGATGAGGTTGGAGAGCACTTGAAATCTGCCTATCTACAAACCGACCGTGACGCTATCGCGTTGATCCGCTCGCTTGCCGAAAGCGGTGTATTTGGCCATTACATTAATTAGGGTGCTTCGATTCCACTATCTCAGGACTAGAGCGACACCAAATGCAAGGCGCCTACTGTTCATCTTTGATATACAAGGTGGAATTAGTTTATTCTCTTAGACCATTCAAATAACCAGCTGCCCCTTCGGGCAGGAGAAAACAATAATGAAAGCACTCCTGCAGCTAGCGCTAATAACCCTCACCCTTTCTACTGCTGAGCTCTCCTTTGCTGATCGCCAAGCCAGCGATGACGAGCAACATATCGATGACCCACGTGTTCAACATCGAAGCTATGCATTCCCGGGCACTGGCGAATCGATTCCCTATGCCGTCTTCGTGCCTTCCAGCTATGACAGCAGCCAAGGCGCCCCACTGATTATTTCCCTGCATGGCTTAGGCCGCAGCCACGACTGGCTGATGGGATATCACGGTTTACTCGATCAAGCTGAAGAGAATGGCTATATCGTGGTCACTCCACTTGGCTATATCCGCCGCGGCTGGTACGGCTCAAGAGAGCTCGATGACATGCAGGACGCGCAGCGTAGCGAGCAAGATGTTATGAACGTCTTGCAATTGATGCGCGACGAATTCAGTGTCGATTCAAATCGAATCTACCTTTGGGGCCATTCCATGGGTGGTGCAGGTACCTATCATATTGCGGCTAAGTACCCGGACATATTCGCCGGCCTAGGGGTAGCGGCACCCGCGCCCGAAGCCGATGCGCCGATGAATAATATTCTGAATAACATCAAGCATCTGCCCATTTTCGTTCTACAGGGAGACGAGGATGCCGCTGTGCCTGTAGAGCGCACCCGCGCTTGGGTGGCGAAGATGCAGGAGCTAGGGATGCAACATGTCTATGTCGAAATTCCCGGAGGTGATCATTCGTTACTCATCTCCCAGGACGCAGTGAACATGCAGAAGTTTGTCGACTTCTTCAACATAGTTCGCAAACAATATTGATCGTATCCGGATTACAGACATGATATCAAAAGCTTTACCTACAATTGCCTGTGCATTCTTACTGTTTCCAGCAATCAGCGTTGCCGCCCAGGACGAGGCCTTCGATGCAGAGCAGACTTATCAGGCGATATGCTTCGCCTGTCATGGCACGGGGGCGGCTCATTCGCCTGAAGTAGGCGATCAGATCGAGTGGGAGATTCGTATGGAAAAAGGGTTTGATACACTCGTTCAAAACACGATCGCAGGACTCAACGGCATCATGCCGCCGCGAGGCCTGTGCGCAAGCTGCAGCGATGACCAGCTAAAAGCCATCGTTGAGTTTATGTTGGACAGCAGCCTTTAAGCATAGCCAACGCTCGGAGCTACTTTACTAAAAATTCTACTAATTAATTTGATAACACTATCGAAGGGAGCACGACTAATGTTGCACTCAAAACAACAATCGATTCGAACCTTACTACTAATTGCCGGCCTATCTCTTCTATTAATTGGATGTGCCCCTGAGAGTAATTCTACTTCTATAGAAGTTGCCACGAGCAGTAATATTACCGGCGGAGCAGTTGAGCAGGTAGAAGTCGAGTCAGCTCTACGCCCGAGATCATCTGTGCAAAATATGGATTGGCGTTTGCACAATCTCGATCTTGCTGGTTCGCGCTATGCGCCTAGCGACCAAATTACTCGCGATAACGTCGCCGAGCTAACACCAAAATGGCTATTCCAACACGGCGTAATCGATGGTGTAAGTAATCAGACCACTCCTGTGATTGTCGGCGATATTATGTATGTCACCGACTCCCGTGGCAGCGTCTACGCGCTAAACGCAGAAGATGGGCATCTACTGTGGACCTACGACGTAACTCGTCTATTGGGTGGCGGTCGACGCGAGGGCTATATCTTCAGACATAGGGGCGTGGCGTATGAAGATGGCGTGGTGTATTCCGCGGCCGGCTCATTTATCTTTGCGCTCGATGCCATTACAGGCGAGCCTTTAGAAGGCTTCGGAGAAAAAGGACAGGCACCGGTGATTCTTGATGTGCTACATGAGAAGAATCCTGAAATCGAAACTGCTATCTCGGTTGGCTATTGGTTCACCACAGCTGTGCAGGTCTACAACGGCGTCATTTATGTTGGCACAACGCGAAGCGAGAGCCATATCGCTGGAGGTTATGTGTTAGCAATCGATGCCAAGACTGGCGAAGGCATTTGGAACTTCAATACGGTACCCCAGGATGAAACCGATCAGGGCTGGGATATCGCAGGGCCGACGTGGGTTGGCGGCGAACGTAACGGTGGTGGAATCTGGGAAACACCAGCGATTGATCCCGAATTAGGCATGGTCTACGTGGCAGTCGGCAATCCCTTCGGCGACAGCACGAAACGCGACGGCATGAACCTGTTCAGCGATTCGCTTATCGCTCTGTCTCTGGAAGACGGAAACCTGGAGTGGTACTACCAACAAGTGCATCACGATGTGTGGGACTACGACTCCGGCAATCAACCGGTATTGTTTGATATGGAAGTCGATGGAGCGGAGATCAAAGCGCTCGCACAGGCAAGCAAGAACAGCTGGCTGTATATCCTCAATCGTGCAACCGGCGAGCCAGTACATCCGATCATCGAAACGCCAGTCTCAACCGTTACTGATGTAGAAGGCGAAGTCCCCTATCCAACACAGCCGATTCCGCACAAGGCGAATGGCGAGAGAATGGAGCCGGTGTCGCCAGTTTTCCCAACCGACATTCCTGCACAACAGATGGAGGCAAACGATCTTGTAGAGCAGTTTACTCCGATAGGACCGAACCAGATTTTTTCTCCGGGTTATGGAGGCGGCGCGAACTATGCACCGATTTCCTTCAGTAAGGACACGGGCTATCTTTACATCAACGCGATCGATCAGCCGTTTAATTCTGGGCGCGACCCGAAAGGATATTTCTCTGCCTATGACCCAACAACGGGAGAATTAATCTGGCGACAAATCTTTGAAGGGTACGGACAAGCCGGCTCGGTGGTTACCGCCGGCGGCATAGTCTTCGTTGGAGCGGGCAGCAATACTGCAGGTTATTTCTATGCCTATGATGCCTACACGGGTGAAGAACTGTGGAAATTTAATACTGGGGCTGGCGTTTTTGCTTCACCTTCGATATATGTCATTGATGGTCAAGAATACGTAACTGTTGCATCTGGCGGTGGATCGAGAGGACGAAGAGGCGGCGATCTAATTCTCGTCTTCGCCCTTCCTGATTGAAGCTGTGAGCTTTCCAGCTAAATCTATAAACCTCTGCTCGGCAGAATTCTTCGTGGCTGTTCCGCTATTTTATAGTTAAACGACCACGAAGAATTCATTCATTTTCCTGTAACGTACATTATTGAAACTATAGAATATCGCGCTCCCATCTCGGATTACTCTATAGCCCTTCGGCAGTACAGCAACGCGAAATCCAGCCCGTGGTTTAATTACTACGTAACCGTGAGGACTTTTTTTGTAGTACACCCCATCGCTGTAATAAAAAGTTTCGTCATTATGTAGAAAGCGTACCTTTCCAATTGGCAGGCGATTCAGACTAAAGGCAGAGACTGTTGTAATCATCCGTATCGGCGCAGCCCTGGCAACCACAACTTTATTCGCATGTACTACAGCGTGCCTGTGATTACTCTTGTGTGGAGGCTCTGCGCTCACACTCGGCGCTGTTACCAAAAGAGCACAAAACAAGGTTCCTGTCATACTAGCAGCAGAAAATAATTTCATAATATTGCTCCCATTTACTAAGCCAAAATACCTAAGGCTATTGCCCAACTTGCGAAACTAACGGCACAAATCTGTATCGCTTTTTAAGTAGAACGCTTAGACAAAAGATCGGTTTACAAGAAATGGGGTTATAGAACTTCGTTAGTTCAGCGGAAATCGATTATGGCTTGCTTATGACTACACGGAATCCGATGGTGTTGTTACGTACGCTAGGGTCGACACCGCCGCGCACCGCCGCGCGCACGTTGCCCGCTCCATCTGAGAATGATCCTCCGCGCATCACCCAGAGCGCATCCTCGGAAAGGTTCTCTGCATCATTGTTCGGGTTATAAGGATAGGCCTGAAACGGGCTGCGTGTAATTTCCCACACATTGCCGCTCATATCTTGCAGGCCGAAGGCACACTCGGCACAGGATCGGGAGCCTACTGCTAGCATTGTACTTGAACCGTAGTTTGCTAACTCCGCTCGGGGGGTGTTTCCCCACGGAAAAATTCGACCGTCCACACCGCGCGCTGCTTTTTCCCATTCAGCCTCTGAAGGAATGCTCACTTGCCCGCCGGCCGCGAGATAACTACGCAGTTCTTCAGGAGTATCCGAAGAGTTTTCCAACTTCTGCTGTAACCAGCGTGCGTAGGCTAGCGCCTCCGGCCAAGTAACATTCGTAATCGGCATATCCCCTTGAATGTCCACTGGCACTTCATTAGCGAGATCTGGGTACTCCGCTACGAAGACACGGAATTGAGCGGCGGTGACCTCAAACAATCCTATATAGAAGTCGTCAATCTGTACTGTTCCCTGACGTCGACTACTCGACCAGCGCTCATTCTCGTAGGCCAGGCGATCTAATGCCGGATTACTTCCCATGGTGAATGGGCCAGCGGGAATATGAACAAAGCCCAGCAGCGGCTCGTCTGGAAGAAACCACGCATTGGCGAGGAAACCAGTGATCGATGCTTGAGCGCGGGAAGACAACTCAGTTGTTTTTGAATCTATTTGCTGCGGTGATTGAAGAGCCATCCATACGGCCACGAAGACGATCGCTAGGCACATGATCGTGAGACCCACTGCACGATCTGGTACCTGCTCCCTATCAGGGTTTTTTCGTTGATCCTCTTGCTTAGATTGTGGCTTAGCTTCAGTTGCACTTTGAGGCTTGCTCATATCTATGCCCCGTTGTTCTCACAGGCAAAAGCCCAGTCGTGTTCACAGGCTCGCTCGACTAACTCCTGCTCAGAGAGTGTCATCAAGTTCTGTCCACCTTCTCGCAATAGCAAGCGCAGATCTAATTCATGTGGCACTTCGCGCGCCACCAATTCTGTGTCTAGAAGATTTAGACACGCCGCTTGAAACTTCAACTCGCAGCCACGCGAGAAATAGGCCATGGATAACTCTTGATTGGATTCGGTAATTATTCCCTCGCGATAGTACGCGCCTATTTCGTTGCACGCCCAGGCTGCATTGTCAGCACAATAGGTCGCCTCTAGTTGTAGCAGTCGGCCGCAAGCGTTAGATAAGTTACTCGCGCAGGCTTGTTCCCAGAATGGCAGACTATCGCCCTGATGCTTGTTGTCGGTTTTGCCCAGGAAAGACATCGAAGCGAAAATCACTATCCAGATACTCATGTGCGCTAGATTAGCGTGCCCACCGAGCCAGCTCTCTTTCCAAACGTTTAAAAAAGCTGTCGAATGGATAGATCGAACCGCTCTATCGATAGCGATAACACTCAGATTGAGCAGCGGCACGACGAGGAGTTTGTCATAGAACGTTGGCTCGCCCATAGCGCCTAAAAGCGTATAGAGGCCGAACACCCCGAGGCCGTAAAGCACTCCAAAAAACGCCTTCCCTAGTGGCGTTCTCGGCGAGGTAGACGGATCAGTAATCAATAGATGCAGCCCTAGAAAAACAGCGGCAGGAATCTCCGAATCGAGGAAGTACGGAACACCCGTGCTAGCGGAATACAGGGCGCTGACTCCAAACAAGGTAATCGCCGCCATACTAGCAACAAGTGTTATGGAGAAGAAGTACATGACAATCAAGCCAGCTAAAAAGAGGAATGTATAGATGTTAGGCGCTAGAGTAAGAGTCGATGCGATATCTTGGCCCCAGGTCAAGCCAGTCGTGTTGGTAGCGATCAATATGAGGGAGAAAAGACCTAAGGCAAACGCGGAAGGGTTAAATATGTGCGAGCTACGCCCGTCTCGATTCCAACGCACGTATTCCTTGCCCATGAAACCGACTGCAATCATCACGAATTGCATGTAAAACCAATCATCCCTAAACCAGAGAAACAGATTGATGCTAAAAATAATCGGAAAGGGGCCAAAGCCTAAGCTATATTCACGACGTCTCGACCAGGCCAGCAACATATCGAAGGTATAGGCAAATAGTAGCTGCGCTAACATCAGCCAGGCATGATCGTATACCGGCCGCCAGTAATAACCCCAATAAGCATAGACACTGAACTGAACCATGGCTTGGATGTAGTGCTGTGGACGCAACACCACACTGAATACATGCTCTTCGTTCTTGTTTTTAGAATTAAATAACAGATACGCTTGCCACAGGAGCAGCGTGGCGGCAGCACCCCAAAATGACCAAACTAGTGCGGTATTGCCCTGAACACGAGGAACAAAACTTAGAAGAATAAGAGATATAGAGAGTACTAATGGAAACTTGAATGCTGCCATTGAGGCGAGCGTCTGCTTATCTGCAGAATTCTTGTTGTTTCGGCTATTATTGTTGTAACTGGCGGAAATGGCCATCAGCATGCTCTAGGGGAAAATTCAGTCAATGCCAAGAATAAACCACCTGCTAAATCAATTCAATTTGACCGGCTAGAAGCTAGGTCTTTACTGCCGTTAATGCTAATTCGCAGGCTGTTGGCTAGAGCTCAGCGACTGACTGCTCTTGTGCTTCTGCCTAGTGAGAGCTCTAGTGTTTAGAGTGTTCGGTGTCATGCTCGGAATTATCATGACCGTGGTGGCGGGCATGAAGACCTCCCTCAAGAGCAACATTGGCCATCCACAAGGGTGCGGCAACAACCGTGCCTGAAGACTAAGGCCCCAGCGATCTGGAATGGCGACTTAAATCACTGCCGTTGTCGTATCTATCGCCATTCGAATCACAGAGCCTATACCACCAGTCAGCGATAGCGCCAATATCAGGCTGACTAGCACTTTTGAGTATTTCATTGCTTACTCCTGATTATTCTTCTCCTGCCCTTAAATAGAAGGGACGCTCTACAATAGACCGATAAGCCTGACTTGTAGCAAGCAGACTGCGTTAGTATTGGCGGCCATTTTTGCGCCGTTTTTCCCACTAAAGCAACCATATTTAGTCTCTACTAAGACCCGAATAGCCTTGAAAGTTGACCTAAATACGCGTAATTTCGATCAGCTAGTCCATCATCTCACTATAATTAGAATCCTGTTGGAGGTTCACATGCACAACAGAGCACTCACGAAACTTGCTTTAGCAATAATCGGCCTTATAGTCGCGCCACAACTGCTCGCGCAGTCGCCAGATATCCCGCGCACCGAGTATGGTCAGCCAGATTTTCAAGGCACCTATACCTTTAGGACGCTAACTCCGCTTAACCGCCCAAGAGAACTCGCCGACAAGGCCACCTTAACTCCCGAGGAAGCTGCCGAGTGGGAAGCTTTTGAGAGACGTCGCCAGAACCGCGATCTGATAATTGATTCCGTGGGTGGCGCCGGTTATCCGCCGGGCGTAATCTCCTATAACGAATTCTGGTACGAGCGTGGCGTTGAGACCATAGCCGATCGTCGTACCTCGCTGGTCTATGATCCACCGAATGGCCGTGTGCCCCAATTGAATGCCGCCGGTCGCGAGCGACGTGCCAACTATGGTCAGATGGTGTTTGAGAGTGCTGGTCCCGAGGGCAGAACAACAATTGATCGGTGCCTAGTCGGTTTCGTCGGTGGACCACCAATGATCCCCGGCTCCTACAACAACAATATGCAGATAGTACAAACGAAAGACACTATCATGATCTTGAATGAGATGGTGCACACCGCGCGCATCATCCCGTTGAGTAGCGAACACAGCATGCAGCAGCTGAAGTGGGAAGGCGATTCAGTTGCACATTGGGATGGTGATGAGCTGGTTATAACTACGCAGCACTTCTACCATGACTACAATCTGCGTGGCATGTCAGATCAAGCCGTGATTTCCGAACGCTTTAGCTGGATTGATGGGGACACCCTCGATTATGACTTCACCGTGGAAGATCCCTTGTCTTGGGATGAAAGCTGGTCCGGCAGAGTACCGATGCGCCGTGCCGCCGACCCGGTCTACGAATATGCCTGCCACGAAGGCAATCATGGTTTGCAGGGCATCCTCGCCGGTTGGAGGCGCTATGAGTCTATGGGTCTAAACGGAGACGGCACTCCTAAGTCCGAGACTGGAACTGTTGCCACGGAAGAATAAAAAGTTATTCAATCATTAAAACCTGATTGCACGCGCTGGTTTTGTAAAATTCAAAAAAAACCAGAGTTGGCTTACTATCCAACTCTGGTTTTTTTATTCACGGCGTTGTAGCGCTCCAATTTTTATTGCTAACTTTGGGTGCCTCAAATATTTTTCTGGATCGGATCACTCATGTTTAGAAAACGATTTCTGTCTGCTTGTATGACTCTTTATTCACTCTTCTTGTTTTCGAGCAGTGTGATTGCTGAAGTGAATTCTGTTTTTATCTCCTCCACGCTAGATCCGAACGCAATCATCATTACTGAAGTAGATGTAATCTTTATCTACGATGCCGAAACAGCTAGCAATCTACCCGACACGAAGTCTGCTTGGTACTCGAATAAGCGACAGTTCACGCGAAATTCCGGCAACAAGATAGACATCGTAAATATATTTATACCCCAGGGTTTTGATTCAGAAATGACTAGCCTGCCCGCGCGCCGCGCCGATGCTTTGAAAGTTGTAGTCTATGCCTATCATGACGACTCAAAAGCCGCCCCACGCGATATTACCGACACAGCTAATGTGCTCGTCGAAATAGATCCCTTCGGAATTCGAGTATCCAGCAGAGACCCTATAGGAAATTAGTGAGGGATCATTGACAAGAAAATCAGCGAGGCTTAGAGACAATAGTAGGTGCAACTCTCGCTATAATAATTCAACTAGCTAGTACAGCGGTGGGAACTGACGTGTTCCTTGCTACACTTAATTAGGCTCTTATTTGGTTGAAGTAGTATGGTTTTGCCTATCTACTTTTTCTTAGCATCAATTCTCTCTACACCTTCTCTAGGGGTAAGAAGTCAAAACGAGTCACTGCCAAAATGCAGCCAGGATTTTGGGTGGTCACTGACCAATTCTAAAACGGCCTCATTCTTCAGCGCTTTTATTCCGCCGTCCATAAGCCTTGATAGTGCTTACCTGTCGTAGACAACTATTCTATCTACCTGTTTTTGCTCCGCCGTAACTCTGAATAATTTTTATGTTATGTGACCTTGTCGGCTTAACTGAAATGACTCGTAGCTTCACGAGATATAGATAGGTTTAATAATGGTGTAAGTGGCGCTTTATTTATTGGCGCAGGAGGATTGCTAGCTATTACAAACCGCACATAACATTACAAGCAACAGTATTCGAAATTAAACTTGGACTAATTGAATCCAGTTGCCGCAGTCATCGTCGAAGATTGCAATCCAAACACCACCGTTCTCAAGCGGCTTATCCTTGAATGAGACGCCCTTCGCTGTCAGTCGTCTATATTCTTCGTGAATATCCTCACTGTGGAAAAGAGTTGTCGGTATGCCATCGGCATAGATCGCTTCCTGATATGTCTTCGCCGCTGGATGCGCATTCGGCTCCAGGAGCAATTCTGTCTCACCAGAACCATCTGTAGAGACCGTGAGCCAACGAAATTCACCCAGATCGATGTCCTTAACCTTCCGAAAGCCAAGTATATCGGTGTAGAACGCCAGTGCTTTGCTCTGATCTTCTACGAAAATACTTGCCGTTTTTATATCCATAAGCGTCTCCTCTAGAGACGTATAACTTTGGCACACTTTACAATTGTATTGCAATTACCCCTAGTTTATTCTAGTAATCCCTTCAATAAATGCAAGAGCAACGAGAGTCTAGAAGATGACTAATACAAACATAAAATCGGCCTTTTTGGCATGGGCGATAGCCCCAGCCTTGGCTTTTGCCCAAGCTGACATGCCTCCTACAAACGATCTGGAAAACCCTTATAGCACCCAGTCTGGCTATTTTAAGATGCCTGCCGGTCGCGATTGGGGTTCCTCTAGCACAGTTGAAATTGATTCTGATGGCGAAAGTATCTGGGTTGCAGAACGCTGCGGCGGCAACGCAAATGCCTGCGTTGAGAAACCCGACACAAATCTAATTATGTTGTTCAGCAAGAACGGCGACATGGTTCGTAGCTTCGGCGCGGGTTACATTACTTGGCCTCATGGCATCCACGTCGACCACGACGGTAATGTTTGGGTCGCTGATGCACGTGGCTCAGAGCAGACACAAGGCTATGATGGCGAGCATTATGGCCACCAGGTCCACAAGTTCAGCCCCACCGGTGTACACCTGATGTCGATTGGCAAAAAAGGCGGCGGACAGGACGACGAATATTTCTACACACCAAATGACGTACATGTTGCCCCAGATGGGTCCATTTTCGTTGGCGAGGGACACTCCAGCGCTGAAGGTTCTACCAACCGCGTTCACAAGTTTGATGCTGACGGAAACCACCTTTTGTCGTTCGGCGAATGGGGTACTGAGCCAGGTAATTTCCGCCAGCCACATGGCCTCGCTATGGACTCAAAAGGACGACTATTCGTTGCAGACCGCGGCAATGACCGTATCCAGATCTTCGATCAAGAAGGAAACCTACTCGATGTATGGCATCAATTCAGCCGCTTGAGTGGCATCTACATCGACGAAAATGATGTTCTTTATGGTGCCGATTCAGAATCAGGTTCGGTTAACCCCGATCATGGCGACTGGGTTCGTGGTATCCGTATCGGAAGTGCTATTACCGGCGAAGTAGAATTTCTGATTCCTGACCCACAACCCGATTGTCGTGGCACTTGTACTGCTGAAGGCGTAGTAGCCGATGCACACGGAAATATCTTCGGCGCCGAGGTTGGCCCGGTTGGTGGAATAAAGCGCTATGTTCGCCCCATCAAGTAAGCAAACTGTTTTACAAGTAGTTGGATAGAAAAAACGAGAAGCCCATCGCTAGCGATGGGCTTTTTGTTGCCAAAAAAAAGTGAAAGCATGCTGGCACTAAATGATTTACCGCTGTTTATCGCAGCAGGCTTCATCATGGATTCTCACCGTCCCCTGCAAACTTTTATGTGATGGCGCGGGCTCTGCACAGGGTGCTTCCGCCGGATTTTCTGCGACTGCATGATTAGCGCTAGACAGTTTGTTCCATGGTTTTGCCGCCGTGTTAGGACTTTCCGTGCTGCTTAGTTACATTCCTGTGGCCTACACTTTATTGAAAATAGTTGGCGCAAGCTATCTTAAATATCTGGGTTTGAGACATTTCGGAATTCTATTTTGGGAGGGAAAAATTCAGAGGAATTAAAAGGTGATGAAACTACCTGGGAGATATTAGTACAGCCCGACACAAGGAAAATCTTCTTTCAGAGCGTGATCATCGAAGCAAGAAATCTGAAAATGGCACTTTTCTTCTGGCATTATTACCGCAGCTTGTTGTAACAGAGAGGGCCAACAGCGCTTCAGTCTCTATGTCTTAGTTTAATCGTAACGCTATCAGCTATTTCCTGCGACTTATTCGTTATATTTTTCGCAGGCAAAGCAGCTGATTTGAGAAAACCAGAATTTTAGAGATAAGTTGGATACGATTTCTGGAACTATTTTAATTAGTCTCAGTGCTTATGTTCTGCTCGCCGAGATTGAATAATTAAATTATGACTTACTGACTGGATTCGCTTTGTACAGCATCGTCGATGTTCATGAAAAAATTTCTCTCTTCTATTTTATCGTACAATCCAGATGCTTTCATAACTCTCAATACGGGAACTTTAACGCTAGCGAATTTTAATTCTATGTTGCGTTCTTTGAAATCATCGGCAATATCATGTAATACCGAATCAGCGCTACTATCAAGCTGAGCAATACTACAAGCTTCTATAATGATAGTCTTCAGTGGGGATAGCGATTCTTTTTCCAGTTTCTTGAGTAAAGTTTTTAGAAAACTGACGTTGCCGAAATAAAATTGCGCATCAATACGAATAATGATGACGCCTGTATAAGTAGTCGCCTCAGGATAGTGTTTTAAATTACGAAAATCCGCAGTGTTTCCAACACGACCGAGTATCGCAGTATGTGGACGAGTTGTTAGGTAAAGAAATAGTCCCAAAGAAAATACAACTCCGATGAGAATGCCCTCGACAATACCAACTATCAGCGTTGAGAAAAACGTTAACAGCAAGAGCCACATATCTGACTGTTTGGTTTTTCGTAAATGTTTAACTAGAGTGAAATCGATTAGCCCGAGCACTGCGAGTATAATTATGGCCGCCAGCGTTGCGGTAGGAAGGTAGTAAAGATATTCTGTTAAGAAAAGCAAAGTGAGAAATATCCAAGCTGCGACCACAACGAGGGAATAAGTAGAAGTAGAGCCTGCTTCTGCATGAACTGCCGACCGCGAAAAACTAGCACTAACAGGAAAGCCCTGTGAAAAACTAGCCACAAAATTAGATGCACCCAGCGCAATCAATTCTCGATTTGGAGCTATATCATATCGGCTTCGGTCAGCAAAAGTTCTAGCGATCGAGATAGTTGTTAGGTAGCCAACTGCTGCTATCGCCATTGAGCTTGGCAAAAGTGTTACGAATAATTCTTGCGTGACCCAGACAAATCCGAATTGAGGAATCCCTTGCGGAATAGCACCAAGAACTGATACTTGGTTTTGATCTACTTTCAAAATTGCGCCTACGATGGCCGCAAGAATGACCACTGCTAGGGCATTCGGAAAACTCTTTTTAATCCGTTTTGCCATCGCAATAAAACAAAGCGATCCAATTCCAATCATCGCTGTCATTAAGTGAATTTCTTCAACATGGGTGACTAGTTGCCAGAATTCCTCATAGAAGCGCGAACTCCTGTCTATATCCATTCCCAGTAAATGTTTGACTTGGCTTATAGCTATTGTTAAAGCCGCAGCGGACGTGAAGCCACTAATAACCGGCTTTGATAAAAAATTTATTAGAAAGCCACCCCGTAGTAAGCCCAATACAATCTGTATCATGGCTACTTGAAAAGCGATAACCGCTGCCACTGTCGCCGCATTGGGATTGCTGGCCACTGATAAACTACCGATTGTTACGCCGATCAACAAGGTATCCAAGGCTCCAGGGCCTAGGGCCAGTTCCCGTGATCTACCTAAGAGCGCATACACCACCAGTGGCAGCAACGACGCATAGAGGCCATAAACAGGCGGTACTCCCGCAACAAGTGCGTAGGCCATGCTTTGGGGTATAAGCAAGATGGCCGTGGTTGTACCCGCTTGAAAATTTCTCAGTAATATCTGATAGTTTGTTTTCATGACCAATGGAGTATCTATTATCCTATTGATTTATTCGAGCTTATCCATAGAACAAAAAGCTTCTCTTAGGACATTTAATAGAATTCGGTCTGTGGTGCGGCTGCGGTAGCGAGTTTTTAGTTCGTAACGTAACTCTAATTCGAGAGAATCAAAGATTTGGAGACAATTTAGGAAAATATCCTGACACTATTCTAATTACTCTCGGCGCTTACGTTTAACTCGCTGAGAGTAATTAGATAAGTTGAAATAGCTTACACAGCCGCGACTATCGCATTTAGCGTGGCGCTAGGGCGCATAGCTGCAGATGCCTTTGTCGCATCCAGTTTGTAGTAGCCGCCGACATCCATGGCAGTCCCTTGGACAGAGTTCAGTTCATCGACAATTTTCTCTTCGTTCTCAGCCATTGCCTGAGCGACCGGTGCGAAACGCGCCTGTAGCTCAGCATCATCGCCCTGTTCAGCTAGAGCCTGAGCCCAGTACATGGCTAGATAGAAATGACTGCCACGGTTATCTAGCTCGTTTACTTTGCGTAACGGCGACTTGTTATTATCTAGAAAGTCCCCCGTAGCCTTGTCCAATGAATCGGCGAGAATTTTCGCTCTTTCATTCCCCGTTACATTAGCCAGATGCTCAAGCGATGCAGCCAGTGCTAGAAATTCACCTAACGAATCCCAACGCAGGTGATTCTCTTTTTCGAATTGTTGAACATGCTTCGGCGCGGACCCGCCGGCACCTGTCTCAAATAAACCACCGCCTTTCATCAGAGGAACGACGGAAAGCATTTTTGCGCTGGTACCGAGTTCCAAGATTGGGAATAGGTCTGTTAGATAGTCGCGCAGCACGTTACCGGTTACGGAAATTGTGTCTAAGCCTTCTTTCGCCCTCTTCAGAGATAGGCGAGTTGCTGCCTCTGGCGTCAGGATACTGATATCCAAGCCTTCGGTGTCATGATCAGCAAGATAGGTATTTACCTTCTTGATGATCTCAGTATCGTGACTGCGATCCTCATTTAACCAAAACACCGCAGGCAGAGCGGATAGTCTTGCTCGACTCACTGCCAACTTAACCCAGTCTTGAATCGGCGCGTCTTTAGCCTGGCACATACGCCAGATATCGCCTTTCTCTACCGCATGCTCTAGCAAAGTATTACCTTCACTATCGACAACCGTTACCATGCCGCTAGAGGCAAGCTCGAATGTTTTGTCATGCGACCCATATTCTTCTGCTTTCTGTGCCATTAGACCAACGTTAGGCACGCTGCCCATAGTCGCTGGGTCGAACGCACCATTCGTTCTACAGAAGTCGAAAACTTCCTGATACACACCGGCGTAGCAACGATCTGGAATCACCGCTTTCATGTCTTGCAGGTTTCCATCAGGACCCCACATCTGTCCTGAGGTTCTCAGTGCGGCCGGCATAGAGGCGTCGATGATCACATCGCTGGGGACATGCAAATTGGTAACTCCCTTGTCCGAATCTACCATCGCCATTTCTGGTCGGGTCGTATAACAGGCCGCAAGGTCTGCCTCTATCTCTTCACGCTGCGCGTCTGACAGTGACTTGATTTTACTGTAGACATCTCCGACGCCGTTGTTCGCATCGACACCTAGCTCAGCAAAAACAGCCGCGTGCTTATTGAATGCTTCTTCATAGAAAACCGTAACCGCATGGCCAAAAATTATTGGGTCTGACACCTTCATCATTGTTGCTTTTAGATGAAGAGAGAAAAGTATACCTTGGCTTTTCGCATCGTCTATCTGTGTTGCAAGAAATGAACGTAGTGCTTTTCTATTCATCGCCGAGGCATCTATTATCTCGCCAGCTAGCAAGCCAATGCCCTCCTTGAGGACAGTCACATTACCTGCAGCATCGCGGTGCTCAATCTTTGCTGTTGTAGCGGCCACAAGAGTTGTCGATTGTTCGCTGCCAAAGAAGTCACCCGACTCCATATTGGCGACATGTGATTTGGAATCCTTGGACCAAGCACCCATAGAATGAGGGTTCTTTTGCGCATAGGACTTCACGGAGGCTGGCGCACGACGGTCAGAATTACCTTCTCTGAGCACTGGGTTTACTGCACTGCCTTTTATCTTGTCATAGCGTGCCTTGATGTCGCGCTCAGCACTAGTGCTGGGATCTTCAGTGTAGTCTGGGAGCGCATAGCCTTTGGCCTGAAGCTCCTTGATCACCTCCATCATCTGCGGCAGAGAAGCTGAGATATTAGGCAGTTTAATGATGTTAGCCAGTGGGTCTTGAGTCATTTCACCCAACTCGGCCAGAGCATCGCCCTGCTGCTGATCAGCATTTAGGAAGTCTGAAAAGGCGGCAATTACGCGTCCGGAGAGGGATATGTCGCGAGTCTCGACGGCCACGTCGGAAGCATCTGTATATGCCTTGATGATAGGCAGTAGTGAATAGGTGGCTAAGGCTGGCGCCTCGTCTGTCTCGGTATAAATAATCGTAGATTTCTTGTCTGACATCGTAGTTCCTTGTATTGACTCATTCTAGCCAGGCTAGTGCTGTGTTCTTGCCTACGCCTGATGTATAAACTTTTGTAATCACCCTGCCTTAGGGCAAAAAGGGCGCATATTATAGCAGTCGGAGGCCAACACTTACAGAGGGAGGCAGATGCTCTACGACGCAGATGTGCTGTATAATCGGCCGCCTTGGCCATACACAAGCGCTCATCATGTGTGTAGACCCATGATTTGAAAAGAGCATTATTGCGATTACCCAGAGAAAAAACAGAAGAGAACAATCTATGAAACTAGCCACCAGTGTCCCTGACTTTACTATTCGTTCGGCTATTGTCGATGACTGCACCCAGATTCTAAGTTTCATTCAGGAACTGGCAGACTACGAAAAACTCGGCCACGAGGTTGTCGCCACCCCCGAAACACTCAAAGAAACACTATTTGGGGAGAAGGCTTACGCCGAGGTTACGATTGGAGAGTATCAAGGAAAAGCCATAGGCTACTCACTGTTCTTTCACAATTTCTCTACCTTCACAGGCAGGCCAGGCATCTACCTTGAGGACATCTATGTACAACCATCAATGCGCGGCAAGGGTTATGGAAAGCTGATGCTAGCTTATATCGCCAAACTTGCCGTACAGCGCAACTGCACCCGAGTAGAATGGTCGGTGCTAGATTGGAATGAGCCTTCGATTCAATTCTATAGATCGATAGGGGCAGCGCCAATGGATGGTTGGACTGTGCAGCGGCTTGATGGCAGCGAGCTGACCGATTTTGCACAGCAATTTAAATAGACGGGGGATAGCTTGAGTAGAATAGTATATGTGAATGGCGAATATGCCCTGGAAGAGACTGCGAAAATATCCATATTCGATCGTGGCTTTATCTTCGGTGATGGCGTGTATGAAGTAGTGCCAGTTGTCACAGGAAAATTAGTTGATCGCGACTATTTCCTGGAACGCCTCGATAGGTCTCTATCGGAGTTGAGCATTACCTGGCCTTGTTCCCAGCGAGAGTATCTCGACATTATGCAGGAACTCATCTCTCGCAATAATTTGGAAGAGGGTTTCGTCTACTCGCAGGTCACAAGAGGCATTGCTGATAGGGACTTCGCCTTTCCAGTTGATACGGCCCCATCTCTAGTCGCGTTCACCTGCGAGATGAACTTGCTCAACAATCCTCTCGCAGAATCTGGCATTGCTGTTACTACAAGCGAAGATATCCGCTGGAAGCGACGCGATATAAAGTCAATAAACCTGCTTGCTCAGTGCCTCGCGAAACAAGATGCGCACAGTAAGGGAGCGAGCGAAGGCTGGATGGTGGAAGATGGCTTCGTTACCGAAGGAGTGTCTTCCAGTGCCTACATCGTCGTCGAGAAAAAGATCATCACTAGGCCTCTTTCAAATTTGGTTCTTCCTGGCATACGCCGTCGCACACTTATCGAAATTGCCGAACGTGAAGGTATTGAGCTAGAGCAGAGACTGTTTACCATTGAGGAGGCACTAGAAGCCGATGAAGCCTTTATCAGTAGCGCCACAACGATTACTTTGCCTGTTGTGAGTATCAACGGTGAGAAAGTAGCAGACGGAAAACCTGGGGAAATTACCGAAAAGCTTAGAAAATTATATATAGAGAAATTATTAGAAGAAGCGAAGAACGCTGAATAACGACTTTGCGCCTGTGTATGATTAGACGCGCTCGCTGTCGAAGCTAATTACTTCGCTGATATGCTTGGCATCAACTAATAACATTAGCAATCGATCCACGCCCACAGCAACACCTGAACAGCTAGGCAGGCCGCTTTCTAATGCGGCGATTAGCTTCTCATCTGCATCATGAGCCTGCAGTCCTTTCTCCTTTCTTGTCGCGTTATCCGTCTCAAATCGTGCGCGCTGTTCAGCGGCATCACTAAGCTCGAAATAACCATTCGCTAGTTCCATCCCATGCCCAAACAATTCGAAGCGTTTCGCAACGACAACACCATGCTCGTCAGTCGCAAGAGTAGCCAATGCAGCCTGCTCTGACGGATAATCATAGATAATGCAAAAGGGCGGCAGCTTAGGCTCAATGCTATTGCTCAGCAATAGCTGCAGATAATCTGTCTTGCTTAGGTTGCTACCACTCAAATCAATTTCAGAGCTTGCTAGCTGCTGCAGTTCTTCTAATAAGATTTCGTGCGGATCAATTTGCAGATGCTGCCGAAATATTTCTCGATAGCTGAGGCGCGAAATTGGACCGCAGTCGAGCACCTCTTGGACTAGCTCTTCCAATTCCGCCATCAATTGATCTAGCGAATAGGACAGCCTATACCATTCGAGCAGGGTAAATTCGATGTTGTGTCTTGCGCCTTTTTCTTCCTGCCTAAAGGCTTTAGCGATCTGATAGATTGAGCCGCTGCCACTAGCCAGCAGTCGCTTCATAAAAAATTCCGGAGAGGTTTGCAGAAAATTCTTGCGACTCGAGTTGCCTTCCATTACCTCGGCAGCAATCGATTCTATGTAGACATCGGGTACAGTTGAGCTAGCTAATAGAGGAGTCTCTACTTCGAGAACAGCGCGCTCAGAAAAGAACCGCCGGATTTTGGCAAGAACATAGGCGCGCTGCTGCAGGTTTTGTAAGGACGCACTCGGTTTCCAATCAACCATGAATTCATCCTTCCAAAATCTACGCAGTGCTTAAGCAGTAGTGAGAACAGAAATTCTATTTGGTGACGCGATTCTGGTATTCGGAGTTTCGCGTGTCGACCCGAAGCCTATCGCCAATATTAACGAACAAGGGAACCTTCACTACAGCGCCTGAACTTAAGGTCGCCGGCTTAGTGCCACCCTGCGCCGTATCACCCTTCAAGCCAGGGTCGGTGTCGGTCACTTCAAGCTCGACAAAATTTGGCGCAGTAACCGAGATCGGTGCATCGTTCCACAAGACCATCGTGTACTTATCCTGCTCCTTCAACCAGATTTTCGCGTCAACAATAGCATTAATGTCGGCAGCAATTTGCTCGAAGCTGTCATCAGTCTTCATGAAATGCCAAAACTCCCCATCCTCGTACAGATATTCCATTTCCAATTCCATGACATCAGCCGCCTCGACTGACTCGCCGGATTTGAAGGTACGCTCCCAGACTCTGCCATTGACCAGATTACGCAGCTTCACGCGATCGAATGCCTGTCCCTTACCGGGTTTGACCTTTTCAACTTCGATCATCGAGCAGGGCTCTGAGTCTATAAGGACCTTAAGCCCCGATTTAAATTCGCTGGTGGAGTAAGTCGCCATTTTTTCCTCTTAACGCTATTTATGTACAAACCCGTTATTTCGATTCGCAGTAATGACCTTGGCCACGAACAACTAGACATCGAAGACTGCAGCCTTATGTTGCTATGATGTGGCAACGGATACTAGCAATTGCCTTTATAAAATTAAACACTGTTTTGGGTTACAAGATGACAAACCAGGCTATATCACTAATTCAGTCAGACCGAGCTGAAACCTGGCAAGAGATTCTATCCGATCTGGTAACAGATCCGCAGGAATTATTGCGCCTAGTAGAGCTTGATGCGGACACTAGCCCTTACAGCTTAGTGGCACTCGCTCAATTCCCCTTGAAAGCGCCCAGACCCTTCGTAGAACGCATCGAAAAGGGCAACTGGCATGACCCGTTGCTACGACAGATCTGGCCCTCTGCATTCGAGGAGTCCCAAACTGAGGGGTTTGTTGCAGACCCTCTGAATGAGGAGGAATTCAATCCGCTGCCTGGTCTCCTGCACAAGTATCAGGGGCGGGTACTGTTAACTGCAGCGCCGCATTGTGCGATCCATTGCCGTTATTGTTTCCGGCGCCATTTCGACTATCGAGCCAACTCCCCCAGTCGAGCGCAGTGGGAGGAGGCTTTCGCCTATATAGCTGCTGACAGCAGCATCGAGGAGGTTATTCTCAGTGGCGGTGACCCGCTGGCGATCTCGGACAAGCAATTTCACTGGCTACTCCAGCAATTAGCGAATATCAAGACGCTTACCACCGTCAGGATTCATACCCGTTTGCCCATCGTGATCCCACAGCGGATAACCAAGGAGCTAGTAGGCTGCCTTAATGAAACGCGGCTACGTGTCGTCATGGTTGTGCACTGCAACCATCGCGCGGAGCTGGATAATGCTGTTACTAGTGGATTTGAAATTTTAGGCGACGTTGGCGTCATTCTTCTCAATCAAGCGGTTGTTTTAAAGGATGTTAACGACAATGTTGATGCATTGATCGAGCTAAATAAAGCGCTTTTTCAACACAATGTACTACCCTATTACTTACACATGCCCGACCGGGTTGCCGGTACTGAGCATTTCTACGTAACCGAGCAACATGCTACGGAACTGATCAAGGCCCTACACGCCTCACTGCCAGGGTATCTAGTTCCACGACTCGTGCGAGAGATTCCCGGGGAGCGTGGAAAAACCAGAATAGCTTAAGGACATCGCCAAGGATGGACAGTCGGGACTCACTAGAACCGCTTCAACAGACGCCGAGCCCGCTTAGCGACCCGCCATTACCCGGAAGTATTCGCAGCCCTAGCGCCAGGCTAGATAAGCTTCTGCGCAAGGTCAATAAAAAAGAGGTCTTTGAGAAAGATGCTCTGACAGGCCTGCACGGTCAGAGATATCTCTGCCGCGCGATCGACGCGTGTTTGGAGCAGAGTCGCGAGAGCAATCTCACCGCGACACTCGCGTTACTGCAACTCGAAAATTTCTATGAGATTCGCACTTGGGTTGGCTTATCCGAGGCCGACCTGCTATTGACCGACATCGCACAGCTGTTAAAGACTTCCCTGCCGAAACGGGTCCTACTTTGTCGTTGCCATAATTTTGAATTTGCGGCGCTTCTGCTTGCCGATTGTAGCGTCAACGCAAGGCTGATAACGGACAAGCTCAAGCAAGCACTACTCAGTGCAGTTTCACCCTCATTGCCAAGGCAGCTCGAACTCAAGTGTGGCGTTGGCCTCGCCAAACTCGAAACGAATATACCGTCCTGGCCCGTTGTTTTCGCCCGGGCTCGACACAACCTAAGCCTTGCACACCACCGCAGAGAACTCCCCCCGCACCTAGTTTCGATCAGCCCCGATGTCGCTCTTAAACAATTGCACGCCGCCCTAGAACACTCCGAGCTCAAACTTAATTTCCAAGCATTGGTTAGACTCGCAGAAGACCCGCTGCAGCACTATGAGGTGCGCTGTTCACTCGCACATCACGAGCAGAGCCTGCCAACTCTCTTGCTATTCGAAACTGCGGCAAAAAATGCGCTAGGCGAACAGCTTGATCAGCGCATAATTGAACAAATCTTAAGGCGGCTCTCTCAAGATGCGATCCCAAACCGGCGACTCGTGGTAAACCTGAGCCACAATTCACTCGTCAGCAGCTGTTTCCTGCGCTGGTTGGAAGAAAGGCTGAGTGGAAGAAGGGCTTTCGCCTCACAGTTCGTCTTTCAGATCAGCGAGACCGACGCTCTTATCGCACAGCACCACCTAATAACCTTCTGCGAGGTCATTGAAAAACTAGGCTGTAAACTCTCTCTATCGAATTTTGGCTGCACGCCGAAGCCGCTGCGCTACTTATCCCTCGTGCCAGCAGCCTACGTAAAGTTGGATACTGGCCTCTTGAGAAAGATCGATGTAAATCAAGCCAAGCTGAAGTTCTTGAGCGCCTTGATAGAAGAGCTACACAAAAAAGGGATACGTGTAATCGCCCCTATGCTGGAACAACTTCCTATGCTGCCATTGCTATGGCGTGCCAATGTCGACTTTATGCAGGGGAACTGCCTGCACCCAACATCGACCTCAATGAGCTTTGAATTTATCCAGACGCAGACTGTGAATTTTGACTTTTGCTAAGTAGGCCTCATTAAACAATTTGATTGGGGATGTCCGCCGGTACTGCTATTCTTGTGAATCAGAGTCCTCAAGAGTCACCTACACAGTGGTCGCGTTGCAAGAAGATCTCCCACAAAATAGCTCGCCTAAGCAAACAGCCCCGGCGTCCGCGAAAAAAAATACTCAGATTTCGCGAAAATTTGCCACTGCAGTTTGTCTGCTATTATTGCTCGCGATGTGCGTGTTCTGGTTAATCAGCAACTACAATACGCAAAATATTTTACGCCAGCAGGCTGACAATTTCGGAAATCTACTAGCACAGCAAACCGCAACACAGCTCACCGAACTAGTACTAGCAAATGACATGATCAGCATGAATGTCATACTCGGTAACCTCGCTAGAAATTCAACTATAGGTGAAATAGCGGTAGTCAATATCGACAACGAAATCATCGCCGCCGCAAAAAGTGAATTGGAAACGCCCGCAACAATAATTCCCCTGCCGACACAGTTCAATAAAGTTCAAGCAGACTACCTAGCGCCGATAAATGTTGCTGGATCAACCGCAGGCTATGTGCGTCTTAGTCTCGACCTGAGCTATATCGAAACTGGCATCGTGAATAATTTCCTATTCGTTCTGGCTGCAACGTTTCTACTCCTAATAGTTGCTGGCACACTAACCACAGCGTATTTCCAATACCTAATTAGCTTTCCTGCAAACTTTCTCGCCTTTGCAATCAGCAATATTAGAAAGGGTGAGATAGAGGCCTGCCCAGAGCCTGGTAATCAGAATGAACTCAGCACGGCCATTCGACAGTTCAATGCAACCGCTGAATTCTTGGCGCAGAACACCTTCCTGAATAACTTCGGGCACCGCAAACCTGAGGTCGATCCGGAACAATTTACACCCAATCATGGCACGCAGGATGTGACTCTTCTATCGATCAAGATGGCCAACTTTCACTACCTCGCCTCAACGCTTAGCGAGATTACTTTGGTCAATCTCTTGAACAAGTATTATTTCTTCGCAGGGAAAGTCGCGCAACTGTACAACGGAAAAGTAACCTACTGTTCAGAGGGTGAGGTAGTTGTTAATTTTGCTTCCGAAGAATTAGAGGAAGAGCAGGCGTTTTATGCCATCTGCTCCGGACAACTGTTTCTGCAATTGGTAGGCGACCTGAATGATATAGAGGGTGAGCAACTAGCCGCAAAGTTTAAACTCGCCGTGCACAGCGGGCAAATCGTCAGTGGTTTATATTCACCTATTACACAAAAAAAGAACAATCTGACTGGCAAGACGCTGGATGCTACTCGAAAAATTTGCGACGAAGCACCAAACAATTCGTTGCTGATCAGTGAGCATTGCTTCGACCATGCCGGCGCAGCAGCTCGAATCGATGCCGAGGAGTTTTCTGTCATCGACGATGACGTGCCAATGAGGACTTACTTAAGCAACGACCCTATGTCAGACAACTCACTCCTACTGGAAAGACAAGCCATACAATTGGCCACGCTGTATTCAGATTAAGTTAAAAAATTTAGGCTGAGACAGCCAGCACCCTATTTCTCCATAACAAATAATCAACTTTTCAAAGGCTGCTGTCACTACCGAACAAACCGCACGTTACTCCTATACCTTAACCTCAAAATATCCCGGGTGGTCCATCGGTACCCTATCGGTCCACTAATACGCAAATTCACGGGAAATAGTATCGAGGTGGGCTCCATATTCTGCGCTCGCAGAACCCTCGGTATCTCGTTTGACCCAAATGCGAGCATTTGAACGTATCGGTTGAAAAGAAAGAGTTGGAGGGTACACTTAGTGCATAGCGGAGATAAATACCGCGCGTACGTCATATACACATGTTATGTCTCTTGATAGTCCAATGATGTGGCAAATATGATGCTCAGTTTTTTATATGCTTATCGATAAGCGAAACCATCGTGTAATGAGAAGTTATTATGACTTATTCTGCTCGAAATATGAGTAAGGCCTTAACCATAGTTTCATTTGGCGTAATTCTGGGCGCAGCCGGAGTCTACATCGGAGAAATCGATGATGCGCCCGGCATGATGTTGATCGGCATGCTTTTGATGGTCGGCTGTTCCGTGTATGGAGTGCGGGTGGCCTTGAGAAAATCACAAACCTAAAATCGAAAGTGATAATTCTTCTGCATGAGAGATACTCAATTTTGAAGGCGGACAAATTCGCTCAGTGTCAGCGAGACATAGCAATCAAATCAAAAAGGACATGCTGCACATGCCTATTATTCAAAGCGTTATGCTCACAAGAGATGGGAGAGGAGTGTGTTAGAAAACCTCTTTCCTGACAAGATAGATAATGATTTCAGAGGGCACAAATTTACTCTTTGGTTCTTCTATCTTTTCACCGCTGTTACATTATGGAGAAGCCAGCATCACATGTTCGCATCTGATGGCGGGGCGCAGTCTATTGCGCAAATTCCTTTAGATACGTATTCCCAAGGCGCTAGCAACACAATAGTTTCCATTTTTGCCTTATGGGGCTTATCTCAGATAATCATCGGGTTTTTGTATGTGCTAGCCTGTATTAGGTACAAGTCAATGATTCCCATATTCTATCTTCTAGCTGCCCTTGAGTACTTTACTCGTTTCTATCAAATGGGGTTTTTCAAGGCTTTGACTGCAACACCATTGATCCCTGGTGTTGTGATTAATCTTCCATTTACGCTTATTATGCTCGTAATGCTCTTTTTCTCCATCAAGAGACCAAAAATTGCGAACTAAGAACCTAACAAATAAATCAACAAAGAGGCAGCTTACGCTGCCCCTATTATTCAGGGCGTTATGTGTCTCCAAGCGTCAAGATCAATAAGTAGAGAGGCCGGAAAATGAAACTCTATTCACTCAGTTTTGTAATGCTATTAGTAGTAACCGGATCTGACCAAGCGTTAGCGCAAGCTCAACCATTTGTACCATCAGATTTTACTGTTCCAACCCTATATGAAAATGACTATTTTCGGATTCGAACTCTTACGGTAAATGACGTCGTCAAAGATTATGATGCCGTCATGTCCAGCCTAGACCATTTACAAGGCGTGTTTGGTCCCAACTCTACCTGGCCTTCTTCTGACCTCAGCTTTGAACAAGATCTAATTGATTTAGGATGGCACCAGAAGGAATTTCAGATACGCTCTACATTTGCCTATACCGTTGTTTCATTAGACGAAGAACGCGTTCTTGGATGTATTTACATCAACCCCACAAACAAGGGTGATTTTGATGCCGATATTACGATGTGGGTCCGTGCCGATGTTGTTGAAGAGGGTTATGATGTCATCCTCTTCGAAACCGTGAGTGATTGGGTGTCAGAGACTTGGCCATTTCAGAAACCAGGGTATCCTGGTAGAACCATAGATTGGGATCAGTGGCTGTCATTATAAATTGACTTCTTTTATAGTGAGACCGACACATAACTATCGAATCAAAAAGGACGCGCGCGTTGCACCCTATTATTAAAGGCGTTATGTGTTTCGAAGCGTCGCCATAATTACTCAATAGGTCGTATTAACGATTAATTGTATACATACTAGTAGTAATGCTTGATGGAGAGTCCCATGAGAAACTTCTTGCTAGCTATATTTTGGATTTCCAATATTGGTAATGTCATTCAGTTTTTGATTATGGTTTCGGCTGGCTGGCTCATCCTCTCAGGGGATTATTCGTTCTTCGAGCTAAATGTTGTCCTATTTGTCACAGAGGTGACTCCTTGGCTCCGATGGATTGAGACAATCATTATTGCTGTTCTGGGTGATTTGGGAAGATGGATATTATCGATACCAATATTTATCATCTCCCCTATTAAATTTATTGCAGGAGCGCTTATAGGCTGGTGGGCATACGCTGCCGCTAAAAACATACCTGTTGAGTCTGCTTATCACTAGCATCTCGATAGTGATTCAACAACAAGCAGTTGAATGAGTAATATCGACCAGAGTCACCGCCCATAAAAACAAATTATCCAAATTACTGTTGATAAATGACCAGCTCAATACTTCTCGCTGCCACGGTTGTTGATCTGCGTTCGGAATCGGTTGCTACATTCGCCCATGGATTAGCAGCAGCCTATCTAGGATTCTCCATAGCGTTTGGAGGAGTCACAATAGAATGGGCTGACGGAGTGTTCGCGCGCCGTTTTACGGGAGGGAGCTCTGCTGCTTTTTGAGTTAAGATGGTTTGGCCGCTGTCTGGTGGCTGTTGCCGTTACTATATTTCTCCCCTGTTTGGCGATTGTGCTAGTGAACGACTCTTCGAAAACCGAAGCTTTTGAGGTGTGGATGCAGCTGCCGCTAATCACGGCAGGGTTGTGGTTCCTATTTGCTCCTTTGTGGAGATTAGTGTTTTATAGGTCTCCCAGATCAGGTGAGGTTTAACGTGGAAACATCTGAAAATTGCTGGAGGAAGCAGTTTAAGCGGAAGAGCCAACCGCTCTTGAACAAAATCAGCTTTTTAGTATTTTCTTCAGTGAACATGCCAGATATAAAACTTGAACCTAGCCCTGCACACTAGGGATCTGGGCAAACGAATAACTCTGCGGCTGACTCTATCATGCTCTCAAACTCACAAATTAAAACTTGGAAAGAAGAAGGAGCTGTTATCTGCCAGCTTCCCGCAATTGTAATTGATCCCGCGCTGAAGTGGCTAAACGCCAATTTTACTATAGATCAGATAGGCGACAATCATCTCGATTTTGGTACTCCCGACAGGAAATTCGAATTCCCAACGTTTATAAATCCCCTCGACGATCTAGTGCTTAGTGAACCGCTGATTTTAGCTGCTCAAAAATTACTCGATACGCAAGATCTGCGGCTGATTCAAGCAGACCTATGGCCTAAAGTTGGTGTAGCTAGCGAACATCATAAAGCTCAGGCAAACACTGATCAGCGTATGCACATGGACTACGGTAACAACACCGTGTTGCATCCACAGTGGGATACGCCGGATGTGGTTGCTGCGCTAGTTTATTATGATGACTATGACGAGACTGGTGGCGGAACGGGATATGTTACACGTCGTGGAGTCGACGACCCGGTGTATCAACCACCCTATGTGAATATGCCAGGCCAAGCAGCCAATCCCTTTTTTAATGATCGGGCCACTGTGGAAAATTGGTTCAAAGAAAACAATCGCAAAGTTTATGAACTCAGACAGCAGTTGTACGAGCGGGAAGAAGTTGTGCGGTTTAAACCTGGCACTATACTATTTTACCGTCACGATCTGTGGCACCGAGGTCGCCCACTTGTGGCAGGCAAACTACGCCGCGTCCACAACTTGGCATGGAAGCGTGCCGATGCGAGAGGCGTCTGTCATTGGAACGAAGGATTTGCACGAGAAAGCTACTACGGCAATGTTGAGTCACTAATCGGACGTAGCACACCACTGCAGCGCAGCGTGCTGGACTTTCCTTTGCCTGGAGATGATTATTGGAGCATTGAAAGGCTAAGGAATGTAGAAGCGCGCTTTGCCGCCTACGGATTTGACGCATCAGTGTATCTTGAACAATTGAAAACAAAGCCAAGCTTATGAGCCTGTCCTTTCTGCCTGCGACAACTCAAGCCGTTAGCGCTAGAATAAACAGGAGCAACTGTGAACATGAAACTAGGTCCATTCAAATTATGCGCTATCTCGCTGCTACTGGTAATTGGCGTTCTTAGCTCCCCCTTATTCGCACAAAGCGAGGGGAAGCAATCGCCCATTGATGGTGTCAGCTTTCGCTTTATCGAAAGCAATGGAATTACCCTACGTATCGCCGAGATGGGCGATTCGGGGCCGTTGCTTTTATTGGCTCATGGTTGGCCAGAGTCTTGGTACTCTTGGCGGCACCAAATCGTTTCTCTCGCGAATGCCGGTTATAGAGTCGTGGCCCCTGACATGCGAGGCTTTGGTCATTCCGAGGCTCCGCCCAATGTTGACGATTATGATGTGCTACACACGTCCGCTGACTTAGTCGGAATTTTGGATGCACTGGGTGAGGAAACAGCTGTGCTTGTGGGTCATGACTGGGGAGCCATCGTCGCTTGGCAAACCGTGCTGCTGAATCCTACTCGCTTCACTGCACTGATTAACATGAGCGTCCCCTATCGTGGCCGACCTGCACAATCGCCTATGGAGCGCATGAGGCAATCCGCCGGTGATAATTTCCACTATATTGTCTATCACAATGAGCCAGGTGGCGTGGCAGAAGCTGAATACGATGCGAATCCACGAGGCCTGATTAGCCATGTGTATTTGGGTATAGCAGCAAACTCCGAGACGTTACCCCCTAAGGTGACTGATCCGCTTCGATCTGCTGGGGGCTGGATAGATCGACTTGGTGCACCAATTCGTTTGCCTGATTGGCTGACCGAGAACGACCTTAATTACATCGTGTCTCAATTTGAAAAAGCTGGCTTTCGCGGCGGCGTAAATTACTATCGAAACTTTCACCGCAATTGGGAAATCACTGAACACCTCGCTAATGAGAAGATCAGCATACCCACTCTATTTATTGCAGGCGAAGAAGATTTTGTGATTGGCGGTGCAACTCAAGAACAACTGATTGCATCTATGGGAGCTGTAGTTGAAGACTTGCGTAATGTGGTTCTTGTTCCAAATACTGGTCACTGGGTTCAACAAGAGGCGCCTCTGGAGACAACGGCAGCGATGCTGGAATTTTTGAATGGCCTTTAGGAAGTTGACGACAGATTGAAGCCTGGCATTGCCTGTCAGGCCAGTCCACCGCCTATACAACTAAGTATAAAGGCTAAATTTCTAATCGCTTTGCGGCTCTGTCTTAGAAACAACCTCAATCCGGTCTACATTCTGGAATCCGCGTGGCAGCTTGTTCCCACGTCGTCCCCGCTCTCCCTGATAGTGCTGCAGATCTGTAGGCTTCAGGTTGTGGTGTCGCTTCCCTGCATGAACAGTTAAGGTGTCGTCTGCGGTTAAGACGGTTAGTGCGACAACGAACTCTATCCGCTCTGCAACACGTGCCGTGGGAATACTGATGATTTTGTTGCCTTTACCTTTGGCCAGGCGCGGTAGTTCTGCGATCGGGAACATCAACATGCGGCCTTCATTGGTAATCGCTACGATCAGATCATTTTTGTAGTCATTCACCATTCTCGGCGCTAGTACTTTCCCACCTTTGGGTGCTCTTAGCACAGCTTTACCCGACTTGTTTTTGCTAATAAGATCGCCGACCTTGCCAACGAACCCGTATCCGGCGTCACTCGCGAGCAAAACATCTTTGTCGTCCTCTCCTATCACGATACCTTCAAATGTTGCGCCTGAGGGTGGGTTTACCTTTCCTGAGACCGGCTCACCCTGACCTCGTGCGGAGGGTAAGCTGTGTGACGGCAAGGAATAGGCGCGGCCGGTGGAGTCCATGAATATTGCAAGCTGATTGCTCTTGCCTCGCACTGCGACCTTAAAGGAATCGCCTGACTTATACTGAAGCGCTGCTGGGTCGACCTCGTGGCCTTTTGCAGCACGCACCCAGCCTCTATCGGACAATACAATAGTCACCGGCTCGGTAGAGATCAGGTCTGTGTGAGCGAATGCCTTTGCCTCTTCTCTGAGAACAAGGGGTGTACGGCGAACATCGCCAAATTTCTCGGCATCCGCATTTATCTCACCCTTAATAAATGTCTTCAAGCGAGTGGCGGAACTAAGCAATTGCTCCAGTGTGTTTCTTTCGCTGGCTAGCTCTTTCTGCTCCGCGACAATCTTTATTTCTTCAAGCTTCGCCAGTTGACGCAATTTCAGTTCTAGGATCGCTTCTGCCTGACGGTCAGAGATTTTGAATTTCTTAATGAGTGCTGGCTTCGGTTTATCTTCCTGACGAACAATCTTAATGACTTCGTCGATATTCAGAAATGCAACCAGTAGACCCTCGAGAATATGCATGCGGTCAACGATCTTATCCAAACGAAACTGCAGGCGTCGACGCACTGTTTCGGTACGGAACTGCAGCCATTCTTTGAGCAGGCTGAGAATGTCTTTGACTTGCGGCCGTTTGTCGATTCCAATCATATTGAAATTTACGCGGTAGTTTTTCTCTAAATCAGTCGTTGAATACAGGTGCGACATAATGGCATCGATATCGGCTCGATTCGATTTTGGCACGACAATTATGCGAGTGGGATTTTCATGGTCTGACTCGTCTCGCAGGTCAACCACCATCGGCAGCTTCTTCTTCTGCATCTGCGCGGCGATCTGCTCTAGCACCTTTGCACCGGAAACCTGAAAAGGTAGCGCGTTGATAAGTATCTCGCCGTTCTCTTTGACATAGGTCGCACGTGCCTTTAGCGAGCCACGACCAGTCGTGTACAGCTCTTCAATATCATTTTCCGGGGTTATCAACTCTGCTTCTGTTGGATAGTCCGGCCCCTTGATGATGTTGCATATGTCTTTGATCGTCGCCTTGGGTTTGTCCAAGAGATGAATACAAGCGGCCGCTACCTCTCGTAGATTGTGCGGAGGAATGTCGGTCGCCATACCTACTGCTATGCCGCTACCGCCATTAAGTAAAACATTAGGCAGTCGCGCTGGCAGAACTTCGGGCTCTTCTAAGGTACCGTCGAAATTCGCTTTCCAATCGACCGTGCCCTGAGCAAGCTCGCCAAGCAGCACATCGGCGTAGCCCTGCAATCGAGATTCGGTATAACGCATTGCAGCGAATGACTTAGGGTCGTCTTGCGAGCCCCAATTACCCTGTCCATCTACCAGCGGATAACGGTAGGTGAAAGGCTGCGACATCAGCACCATAGCTTCATAACAGGCCGAATCGCCATGTGGATGGAATTTGCCGATCACATCGCCAATGGTTCGCGCCGATTTTTTAAATTTTGCACTTGCCTTCAACCCCAGCTCGGACATCGCATAGATGATTCGACGCTGTACCGGCTTCAAACCATCGCCTATGTTAGGCAGAGCACGATCGTTAATTACATACATCGAATAGTTCAGGTAGGCCTGCTGCGTATAAGTCTTTAACGCAATCTGTTCGACGCCATCTTCACTAATTGTGATTTCTTCGTTCATTAAATTCTCGGTTTCTGTTCTCTAATAACTGATCTACTAAGGCAATTAGCCCTCGCCGCTATTTATTCCGCATAGTCCGCGTGACTTCCACTGGCTTCGAGCCAAGCTTTTCTATCTGCCGATCGGTTCTTGGCAAGCAGCAAGTCCATCATCTGAAATGTACTGCTTTTCTTATTCGACGTTGGGTCTTCTTCTAGGGTCAATTGCACGAGGCGTCTGGTATCCCTTGCCATCGTAGTCTCGCGCAGCTGTAAGGGGTTCATCTCACCGAGTCCTTTAAAACGCTGTACGTTCACCTTGCCCGGCTTCTTCTCTGCCGCGATGCGATCGAGGATGCCATTCTTCTCATCTTCATCCAAGGCATAGAAAACTTCCTTGCCAACATCGATACGAAACAGGGGCGGCATTGAGACATAGATAAATCCGCCCGCCACTAAGGGCCGGAAGTGTTTAACAAATAAACAACACAACAAAGTGGCAATGTGCAAGCCGTCGGAGTCCGCATCGGCGAGGATGCAGATCTTGCCATAGCGCACTGCATCGATATCACTAGTGCCCGGATCGACACCCATAGCGACTGCTACGTCGTGCACAGTCTGTGAGGCGAGAATCTCACTCGAGTCTACCTCCCAGGTATTGAGGATCTTTCCTCGCAGCGGAAGTATCGCCTGAGTTTCTCGGTCACGCGCCTGTTTCGCCGAGCCGCCCGCCGAGTCTCCTTCCACGAGAAACAATTCCCCAGACATGACGTCTTGGGTCGAGCAATCAGCCAATTTTCCTGGCAAAGCAGGCCCGGACGTAATCTTCTTACGAGCAACCTGCTTACTCGCCTTCATGCGCACCTGCGCGTTGCTAATGCAGAGTTCGGCGATCAACTCTGCCTCATCTGTGTGCTGATTTAGCCAGAGGCTAAAAGAATCCTTGATGATGCCGGACACAAAGGCAGCACATTGCCTTGATGACAATCGCTCCTTAGTCTGACCCGAGAACTGTGGATCCAACAGTTTCGAGGAAATCACATAGCTGCATTTATCCCAGATATCGTCTGAAGTGAGCTTCAGTCCACGGGGCAGCAGGTTTCGAAATTCACAGAACTCCCGCAGCGCATCGAGCAGGCCCGTGCGTAAACCACTGACATGGGTGCCACCCAGCGGAGTCGGAATCAAATTCACATAACTCTCACCTGTCGTCTCACCACCCTCAGGAAGCCATTGAATCGCCCAATCTACCGCTTCGTCGCCCCCCTGCACCGAGCCAAAGAATGGCTCCTTCGGGAGTGTTTCATAATCTGCTGTAGCCTGCGTTAGGTAGTCAATCAGACCGTCTTCAAAACACCACTCTTCGCTCTGAGACTTCTCTTCGCTGACAGTATTGTCAACAAAACTAACCCGCAAGCCAGAGCAGAGAACTGCCTTAGCGCGGAGCACATGCTTCAGTCGAGCAATGGAAATCTTAACTGAATCGAAATATTTCCCATCGGGCAGGAATTTAACCGTGGTCCCGGTGTTCCTCTTTCCTACAGTATCGATCGCCTTTAGCTCTGATGCTTTCTCTCCTCCCTTGAATGACATGGCGTAAACTTTGCCATCTCGTTTCACGGTTACTTCCAGATACAGGGACAAGGCATTGACGACTGAGACACCCACTCCGTGCAATCCCCCTGAATATTGGTAATTCTTGTTTGAGAATTTTCCTCCGGCGTGAAGGCGAGTAAGAATTAACTCTACACCACTCACCTTTTCACCCTTGTGCTTATCGACAGGCATGCCACGGCCGTCGTCACTCACCTCTACCGAGCCGTCTTTGTTCAACTGTAAATTGAGGTGACTTGCGTGGCCAGCTAGGGCCTCGTCAACACTATTGTCGATCACCTCTTGAATGAGATGATTCGGGCGCGTCGTATCGGTGTACATGCCGGGCCGTTTTCTTACCGGATCTAAGCCCGTAAGTACTTCGATGGCATCGGCGTTGTACGTGTTACTCATGAACTAATTCTCACTGCTTATTGGCTTCGATTGCTGCCTGTTAAAAGGCATTTACAAGTCCTGAATTTTTCTGTGACTCAATAGTATTTTATCGCTTATTTTCGCCAATTCTTGATAGGAAGAAATCAAACATTATTGGCATTTCTTGCTCGAAGTCATCATAGCTATGGCTACCCTTTTCATGCACTACACATTGTCCTGCCCCAAACTTTTCAAGCGCCTGCCGGTAGTCCAGTGTCGCGTCTCCTTTCTGTAAGAAGACTTTGAAATTTTTCGCCTTTGACAATACAGGAACATCAATCTGCTTCAGCTCTTCAATATGCGCTCTAGTGACGACATGAACTTCATCTGAGTAATAATTTCTATTCTCGCCTAGATGAGATTCCCATAGTTCATAGGGCCGGACCGCTGGATTAATCAACACAGCCGGCGCTTGATAGAACTCCGAAAGATAAGTCGCATAGTATCCGCCAAGCGAACTCCCCATTAGCACTAGCTGGTCGGTGTCATTCTCGTCTATCAGCGCATGCAGCTGAGCGATGGTTTCGGCAGGCCCACGATTCATTAGAGGAATTGCTATGGTTTCCCCTAGGCCGATCTCCAAGCAATAGGCCAACGTCTGCTGCGCCTTGAGTGACTGCGGAGAACTCAGGAAGCCGTGCAGGTATAACACATGGGGTTGAACAGACAATGTGTAATGATTCTCTTTAGAGCGTTAGTAGCCGGAGCTATTGTAGTCTACTTCGAAGGTCTTACCAGATACCCTCCTAACTTCTGATTCGATACTTCCGTCAGCAAATAATTTTAATGATCTATACCCCGGATTGACCCTATCTAAAGAGAAACTGGTGACCTTCGGTTTGAACTGGATGCAGGTTGAGGGAGTACATAAACAACGAATTCCCTCGTGCTCGAAGTCCAATTCTTGATGGATATGGCCATACAATACACATCTTACCTTCTTCGATATCTTAATGGCTTCAAAAAACTTCTCACCATTCTCTAGGCCAATGTCTTTCATCCAGGCGGAATTTCCCGGCACCGGATTGTGGTGCATCGCTATCAGGCAATGTTCGATGCTGTCGTCCTGCTCTGCTGCACGCAAAACACTAGTCAAAAAATTCATCTCTGACTTCACAAGGTTGCCGTGTACCTGGCCTAAGATGCTCGTATCGAGCAATACAATCAGCCAGTTATTTAGCTGCGCGGTTTTTTTGCTGGCCGGGGTTCCCTCTGCAATTCTGTTCATGACAGCAGCGTTGTCATGATTTCCAGGAATCCACCTAAAGGGGGAATTTAATAAGGCAATAATTTCTAAAAAGTTTGCGTAGGCCTTTTCGGAAGCATCTTGCGCGATATCCCCAGTAGCCAACACGAGGTCAATCTTATCCTCGTTCGCCTTCACCAATTCCACTACATGACCCAGCGTCTCATTGGTATTCATCTTCAATAGCGTACCGGAAGGCTTACCATATAGATGAGTATCAGTGATCTGAGTGATCTTGATCGGGTTCTGTGTGATCAATGCGGTCATGGCTGCTATTGATTATAGTTATTGTTAAATTTAGGCGGCACTTACCAATTCTGTGCTTCTTCCCACTTTAAGGCTGTGGGTTAGCCATTCACCAAGGAACATATTCACTTGCCTCTTCTCATCCGAATGATACATGCGTGCATTCGGCTGCTCATATCTTGGCTGGAGGTTTCTATGCCCCTGGTAGGATATAACCTCAGCAGTACTCGCATCGTGATAAACGCGAACCACCATAGAAGGGTTGCTCATCCATTCTTCGAGAACGGGCTTCTGCCTGATTTCTAAGGTTGTGGTGTATTTAAACGCCTCGATAATTTCGATTTCTACCGTAACCCTGCCAGCAAAGCTTGTCGCGTCGGCAATGCAGAACTCAACGCATAAGCCTTCCAATAGTTTTTCAGGCTTATCACTGTTTTCTAGTCGCCCAATACTGTCTTTTTCACAACCGGTGTTGTTGAGCATCGCAATCTCCGCAAAAGACTTATCGCGATAGGCTTGTAAATGGGGTACTAGCTTAAGCAAGCGAATATAGTTGGCGTCACATTCCGCCATCTGCTTAATCAAATCTACGCTGTAGCTACTTTTGGGCATGTTTTCTCTGGGCTGAGATCAGATTCACAACAAGCGAATCTCGGCCCTTTGCATTGAAATTTGTTAAAGCTTAAATTACTTTCGCGCAATGGCCGTTCGACTTAACCATCTACACAAGATTACTCAATTGTAACGTTTTAAGACCTTATTGCGAGCCAATTGGCCCCGCAGACACTAAAAGTGATCAACATTTATCCAAAATTGGGGTGCGTGAGCGCGATATGCCAAAACTAGCGCTCTCTAGGCCCTAATTCCAGCTATCCAGCAGTTCTTGACGATGCAATTGCAGCCATTGCAGGGCAATGATAGTCATAGCGTTATTGATCTCACCACTGTCGATAAAGCGCATAGCGTCCGCGTAGCTCAGCACTTGGACTTCGATGTCTTCGTGCTCCTCTATCAATCCGTACACGCCGCCTGCATTTCTGCTGTCGATGCGTCCACAGAATAGAATGATCTTCTCGTTGCTCCCACCAGGGCTATTGTAATACTCACAAATCTTGATGAGGTCGGTTGGCACACAGTTCGACTCTTCTTTCGATTCTCTGAGCGCGACTTCCTCGAATTGCTCTCCCCTAGCCACCATCCCTGCCACTATTTCCAATGGCCATCCCAAGACTTCATCACCATGCCCTGAGGTATCATTGAACATTCCAACTCTAAACTGTCGCACGAGTAGCAGCATGTCTCGATCGGGGTCGAACAGAAGCACACCTACGGCTGGGTCTTTTAACTGGAGTTCTCTCATGAAGACGTCGCTCCAGGCACCCGAGAAAAGGCGATGACGAAGCTGCAGATGTTCGATTCGAAGGAAACCGTCATGCTCAAGAGATCTGGAAATTATTTCCACATCCTTGGCATCGAATAGTTTCGAATCTTGGTTTGCTTTGTGAGTCATTGGGTTGTCAGCTTAGCCTTCGATTGCTTGGAGTCGAAAACTGTGTCGAAAGCTAAGCTGCTTTTTATATAGAACCCTATCTTGAAGAATGTAATAGATAGGATTTGCAAACGTTTAGTCTTCGCGGCTGGTTACTTCCAAGAGGTGATAACCGAATTGTGTTTTTACTGGCCCTTGTAAAGAATTCACAGCTGCGCTAAACACAACTTCATCGAATTCTTTTACCATCATTCCTGGGCCAAATTGACCGAGGTCGCCTCCCTGTGCTTTAGAGGGGCAGCTGGAATGTTCTTTCGCTATATCTGCGAAATCTTCACCGCCACTTATCCTTTCCTTCAATGCGTTACATTCGTCTTCTGTCTGGACAAGTATGTGGCGTGCACTTGCTGTAGTCATTTTGACTCTCCTGAATAATCTGGTCGAGTATTATGCCCCAAATTCTAGAGCAGAGCACACAAAAATTCCGCTTTGAGTTATACTCTTATTTTGTGGGCAGTCTGTCACGAACCATTGCATCTACCCTAAAAGCACAAACCGCGGACCACTATCCCCGCTAGAAAACCAAGGCCCTGTTATGCCATTGCCAGAACCTACCGCCCGTAAACATGCACACACACGCGCCATCGACTATCGAGGTTACGAGCGTGAAGACGGGCTATGGGACATCGAAGCACACATGACTGATAAGAAAACTTATCAGTTCAGCAATAACTGGAGGGGAGAAGTTCCCATAGGTGAGCCGCTACATGAAATGCTGCTCAGAGTGACCATAGACGACAGTTTTGTAATTCAAGATGTCATAGCGGCGACTGAACACAGCCCATTCGAGATGTGCCCAAGCATTACGACTGCCTATAAGTCAGTGATTGGAATACAGATGGGAGCAGGATGGCGCAAGGCTATACGCATGAAAGTAGGCGGAGTGCGTGGTTGCACACACTTGACGGAGCTGCTGTTTCCTATGGCAACGGTTGCAATGCAAACAATCTGGCCATTACTTAGGCACAAGAAGAACAAGGCAGATTCTGATGTCGGTACTAGCGACAAACGGCCAGTTGTCTTGAATACTTGCCATGCTTGGTCAACCGATTCGCCAGTTGTTAAAGAAAATGCGGCGAAGTACTACACTGGAGAATAGATGATCAGAACAGATCACCTGCTTGCACAGACTCTTCAAAGTTAAAGCAGAGCAAACGAACTGCTATAAGTCAGCGATAGAACAGTGGAATAACAACCGTTATCACCACTCCTTCCCTGTCCTGTCTATTTTCTGCGCGAATTTGCCCGCCATGAAATTCGGAAATCAGCCTAGCAATATGTAAACCCATGCCCAGATGCGGTTGATCTTGCTTTTCCTGCGGCCTCACGGAAATCATCGATTCGAAAAGTCTGTCCTTCATTTCTTCTGGCAGATACGGTCCTGCATTAGATACCTTGATAATTGCATGATCACGCAGTGCGCGACTGAAGACTGTAATCGACTGATCTGCGTAAGAGAACTCAACGGCATTCGCGATTAGTTTATCTAACAACTGTGCTATGTACTCCGGCACGCCGTCGATAAAAATTGGCTGCGGACTAATATCGAGATCGAATTTAGTTTCGGGATAGGCAAGCTTATATCCCTCCACGCAACCCGGAAGCACCTTACTCAGCTCTATCTTCTCTTTTTCAGATGTTTGTAGCATCTGCTCCAACCTTGTTGCCTCACTCATGTTAGTGAGAATTAGATTTAGACGCCTAATGCCTTCTTCGGCGCGCTCAATATAGACCACCGACTCGTGATTAGATGAGGTAAGACCAAGGTTTTCAAGAGAGGAGCGCACCACAGTTACTGGCGTACGTAGCTCATGAGACAGCCGGGAAGACATATTTTCGAGATAGTCTGTGTATTGGGTAAGCCTTTCAACAATAGTGGAAAAGCTGCGCGACAAATCGCCGATTTCATCCGAGCTGCGCGTCGCGACTATTGTGTTTTGTATCCTGCCCGTCTCCCCGATAATGCCCTCTGCCTGATTTCTCAAAGACCGTATGCGCGAAGAAATTCTCGAGGCAGAAAAGAATAGACCGAGCGTTACAATCAGCATTACCGCGAGCATGGTATTAAATAGCATCTCCATCGCTTGGTTACGAAATGTCCGTAAGCCATTCATATTCTGATCGACCACCACCGCACCCATGATTTCGCCGTTGGCCAGTATCGGATGTGCTGCCTCTAACAGACGCGTGTCAGAATCTGTGAGTGTACGAAACTGCGTTGTCGCCTCGCCCTTGAGCGCCGCATTAATATGCGCGCCCTCTCGTGTTACCTCTGAATACAGATCATCAATGAAATTATAGCTAGGCTTGGTTAGAAACTGATAATAGAGTGGGTTCAGAATTTTGTTCTGCAGATAAAGCCAGTACTTATTGATAGGAGCCTCATCTGGTGCCGAGGTAAGCAATAGCCCAGTTGCTGACTGAATATCACCCACTGATTGAAGCACTCTGCCATTCCTATCCACAACCTGAATACGCGAGTTGTTGTGCCCCATTCCCGCCACGATCCTTTCGATCTCAGGCGTGGGTAGACGCAAGGATCCAAGCCGTTCGGCATCAGCCACCCGATAGGTCGCCACCACTGTATTCACGTTTCGTTGAACCTGATCATCTACGTCGAAGATGGCGAAGCCCAGCCGATCTCCTAACATGTCCATGGGAATCTGTAGCTCAATCTCATAGCCTTCATTGGATTCGTACCACTGGCCGCTTATCCTGTCTTCGTGGACCGGGTTACTGTAACCATCCTCTACTTGAAACGGATAGAGAAACTCGGGCTCATGAGGGGCTATGACATAGCGCTCAATCACATTCCCTGCTTTTGACAGCATAGTAATTTCTAAAAAATCACTGCGATGCACGCTGAGTGCATCACGACTACGATAGACTATTTCATCGTCTACTACTTTGAAGTAGGCATACAGCGAACCGTTGTGTTCTCCGACCATATTACGAAAGTTTAGCGCTTCATCTCGGTCGTAGTAACGCGAAGGATTTAACGGGGTCCGTAACTGATCCTTGTCACCGAACTCAACTTCGTATTGTTGGTACTCATCCCAGTCCGTAAGCGCACCATCGTCCAATGAGAGCGCAGAGAAGATCGGATAAACGTAGAGATCTTCACTACGCCGTGCCGGCGTATAACTTCCCTCGTCGAAGAGTTCTGGGCGTTCATTCAATGCGGTCGCTAAAGCCTGGGCTGTACCTAAAACAATTTGTTCCTGCCCGCGCCTAAGCACCTGTTCCATTTCAAGAATATATTGATAACCAAGCCAGGGTATGACCAGTAGAAAACTGGAAAGGAATACTAGCTTGAATCGAATCCCAAATGGATTTCTAAATGAAAGGCTCATAGCAATCTAATTAGCGTGTTCCGGCGTGATATTCCAGCGGTAGCCCATACCATAGACAGTTTCAATGCAGTCAAACTCTTCATCGATCAGCATGAACTTTTTGCGAATTCTTTTTACGTGCGAAGTAATTGTGCTGCCATCAACAAATATTTTCGATTCTTGCATCAGTACCTGACGGCTTTTTACATGGCCCGGAAATTTAGCCAACGCATGAACCATCCAGAACTCCGTTACCGTTAGTGCGACTGGGTGCCCATCCCACTGAATAGTCAGACGACTTATATCCAGCAAAAGCTCTCCTCTGTGCAATAAACTTTCCGGCGAAGGAGGCTGATCGATCACATCTAGTCGACGAAACAGAGCAGCAATTCTGGCCGTTAGATGCGGCAGACTAATATCTTTTGTCAGATAGTCATCCGCACCCATTCGTAATCCACTCACCGTATCGAAATCATTATCTCGCGCCGTGAGAAAAATAATCGGCAAGGTATCTGAGAGCGATCTAAGCGCCTGACATAGAGTGAAACCGCCATCTATCTCATGCTCCAGGCCGATATCAATTATCGCTAGACTCGGTAGGCGAATATCAAACGCCGACATCGCCTCTTTTCGGTTCGCGAAGGTCTGTACCTCATAACCTTGCTTACGCAACACATCCGCGTAGTTCTCTCGAATTGCGTCCTGGTCCTCGACGATAGCTATTCGTCTACTCATTTTCCTCTCAACTTTTGTAAATCATTTTAGGTAAAGGATTTAGGGCGACTATACCCGAATTGCTCAATTAAATAGAGCGACAATTCTCACTCTAAGGTGATTGCCATGATTCTGCCATATTTAATCACCACATCGCCTTTTTCCGCGCCTCTTAGAGCAATAACTGTTCTGTTTAATAGACTTATTGACGTCAACTTGGCTAGGGCCGCAGAGACGTTCCAAAACAACGTACATAGAACAGTAGACTTCACTAACCCAAACTTTGTTCCACCTAAAAACAGGATTATCGAAATGATTAAGCAAATTTCTCTCGCTCTCGTATTCGCAGTAGCTTCAGCCACGGCGACCGCCGATGCCCAGCGCGCCGACTATCAGAACCCCGCATCGAAAGAAGAAACCACTGGAACCATTAGCGGCGCTATTCTCGGCGGCATCGCTGGTGGTCCCCCGGGCCTCATCGTCGGCGCAGCAGTCGGCGCCTTATTCGGCGAAGGGTGGCACGCGAAGTCGCGTCTCGACGAGCTTCAAGGAAACCTCTATGAAAGTCAGCTACGTTTAGCCGCACTGCAAGAACAGAGTCAGGCTATGCAGGCCAGCCATCAATTGACTGTACAGCGACTCGAAGGGATGTCGCTCAACCGTGCTCGAACCTACCCCGCCAATATCCAAATGCCAATTGCTGGCTGCTGCGACAATACGCTCCTGTCTTTGAATTTCCGAAGCGGCTCCAGCGCGATAGAAACACACTACGAAGAACAGCTAGCAAGCCTAATTAAAATCGCGGAACAGATGCCAGCAGCTAGCGTCGAGATCACCGGCTATGCAGATAGAACTGGCAACCCCGAATTGAATCTTAGGCTGTCTCGTGAACGTTCGAATTCGGTAAAAAAGTTTCTTACTAGCGCAGGCATTCAAAACTCTTCCATTCGCACAATCGCTCATGGCGAGACGAAGCCACTGCATCCCACGCAAACCTTTGAATCCGACTTCTTCGACCGTCGTGTCATCGTTCGTCTTCGCGATAAAAGCACATCAATGCTTTCACAAAATCCAGATGGCGAGTAAGCCACTTACATAAATTATTAGAGAGTAATTAGGAGTTATGAAAATGAATGACCTTAGACTTGTAATTGGAAACAAAAATTATTCTTCCTGGTCCATGTGCCCCTGGCTCTTGCTTAAGATGTTTGACGTGGATTTCGAAGAGATTCAAATTACGCTATATCAGGACGATACAGCCGAAAAACTCGGACCCTATTCTCCCTCCTTAAAAGTGCCCGTACTCTTGCATCGGGAGATAACGGTCTGGGATTCTTTTGCTATCTGTGAATACATTTCAGAACAATTTATAAATGATTCCGCCTGGCCTGCTAGCCCGAAACGACGCGCAAGTGCTAGGTCCACTAGTGCTGAAATTCATTCTGAATTCCCGCATTTAAAAAAGGAGTGGCCACTGAATTGTAAGGCTTCCTATAAGCTCAAGCCGTCACCCCAAGTTTTGGATGAGATCGCTCGGATTGATGCAGTATGGAGCTGCTGCCGTCGCAAATTTGGCGAGAACGGTAACTATCTATACGGACGCTTCTCTATTGCAGACTGCCTGTACGCGCCTATCGCTGCGAGTTTCAGTATCTACGGGGCAGATCTCAGCCAAGATGCCCACACCTATATGCAGACTATGCTGGACAATCCTTTCGTGCAGAAATGGTTAACACTAGGGCGCACAGAGCAAGAACCCATTGGAATAGCCTATGCTAACAGCGCTTAGACAGCTGAAGTTAATTTGAAATCAAGTAGCTTGTGCTCTTTCGAGCCCCTTTTATTTTGCACCCTACGAAGAATGCAGCTACAAGGCTCTAACAATGGCGGCACTACTGTCGATAAAGCAATGTAAACCCTTTTATATTACTGAGTACAACTTGTCCGCCACCGCCGTTATTCAATTCTGGTTTGAAGACATTGAACCTAGTCAACAGTTCATCAAAGACGTCGAGTTCGACGAATCGATCCAAGCCAAGTTTGGTGAAGCTTATCAGCTTGCGACGCAGGGTCTTCTCTATGCATGGCGTGAACATCCCCTAGATGCACTTGCGGAAATTATAGTGCTGGATCAGTTTTCTCGACATATGTTCCGCGATACGCCAAAAGCATTCGAGGCGGACACTATCGCACTGGTGTTAGCGCAAGAAGCGATTAGGAAGAAATTCGATAAGGGATTAAACAATAGTAAGAAAGCGTTCTTCTATATGCCGTTCATGCACAGTGAGTCGAAAGAAATACACGACATCGCGCTATTTTTGTTCGACCAGCCCGGCCTAGAAGACAGTTTTAACTCTGAGATAAAACACAAGACGATAATCGATCGCTTCGGTCGCTATCCACACCGCAATGAAATACTGGGCAGAGAATCGACAGCCGATGAGCTGGAGTTTCTTTCCCAGCCCGGCTCATCATTCTAATAGTCGACCGACTATCTAACAGGCAATACGTCTTTTAGTTTCTCTGCCATTTCCAGAATTGTCTGTTCAGTCGTCTGCCAATCCATGCAGGCGTCTGTTACTGAGACCCCATACTTCAATTTGCTGAGGTCTTTCGGAATAGCTTGGTTGCCATGATTGATATTACTTTCGAGCATAACGCCGATGATGGATTTATTGCCCTCAAGAATTTGATGACTAACGTCTTTTAGCACCAGAGGTTGCATATCTGGGTCCTTACATGAATTCGCGTGACTACAATCAATCATGATATTGCTGCTCACTCCGCCATCGAGCAGTGCTTTCTCGCATTGCGCAACATGAACAGTATCGTAGTTCGGTCCCTTGCCACCACCACGTAACACCACATGTGCATAGGGGTTACCCCTAGTAGTAACAACTGATACCTGACCCTCTGTATTAATGCCGAGAAAGCGGTGTGGACTTGAGACAGATTGCATCGCGTTAACTGCTACGGTTAATCCACCATCAGTTCCATTCTTGAATCCTACTGCAGAAGAAAGCCCAGACGACATTTCGCGATGCGTCTGTGATTCTGTCGTGCGCGCACCAATCGCAGACCAAGCTATAACTTCCTGCATGTACTGTGGTGAGATAGGATCGAGTGCCTCTGTAGACGTTGGCAGCCCTAGCTCAACAATATCGAGTAGTAACTTCCTGCCTTTACGTAAGCCATCTTCGATCTTGAACGAATCGTCGAGATAGGGATCATTAATCAGCCCTTTCCAGCCAATCGCCGTTCGCGGTTTCTCGAAATAGACTCGCATCACTATATAGAGCGTGTCCTGTACTTTATCAGCAAGCACCTTAAGTCGCTTCGCGTAATCAATAGCGGCTTCGGTGTCATGAATCGAACAGGGACCAACAACAACAAACAAACGCGGATCGGTTCTATCCAAAATTGAGAAGATGGTGTTACGTGCTAGCTGTACTGATTTCAGAGCCGCGCCTTCTAAAGGCAATTCAGATTTTAATTGCCCTGGAGTAATTAGGGCCTCGTTGGAACCGACGTTTAAGTTGTCAGTGATTACCGACATAAAATTTCTCATTTACTGAAAAAAAGGGTCGGCAATGATAACAAATACCAGTAAGCTGACAACCGCTAAATAGCTAAAAAATAACTAAAAAATTGAAATAAAGGAAAATTGTGCACATAAGTCAGAACTTTGATGCGGGCAATATTGAGGTAGTTAGCTGCGCTGACGCCGGCGACATCCAGTTAAAGATACGCGCAGATATTCAATCAGAATTTTACCAATGGTTCTATTTTCGCCTCAGTGGAGTGAAAGCTACGCCCTGTACAATGCATATTCTAAACGCTGGAGGTGCAGCCTATCCTCCCGGCTTCGAGAACTATCGGATTTGTTATTCTTATGATCGGCAAAACTGGTTACGTCATCCAACCTCGCTGGAGAATGGCAAGATGACCATCGCGTTCCAGCCTGAATATGATTCGATTTACTTCGCCTATTTCGCTCCGTACTCAATGGAGCGCCACGCCGATCTAGTCGCCAAAAGTCAGCTGTCACCTCGCTGCTCACATCGTGTTCTTGGCAAGACTCTGGATGGCCAAGATATAGATTTACTCAAATTCTCGTCGGGTGAAAATGAACAGCCAAAGAAAATCTGTTGGTTAATCGCTAGACAACATCCCGGCGAGTCCATGGCCGAATGGTGGATGGAAGGCTGCATCGAGCGTCTTATCGATGAATCAAATCCAGCTAGCAGCAAGCTCCTAAGTCAGTGCGATGTCTATTTGGTTCCGAACATGAATCCAGATGGAAGCAGGCGCGGTCATCTGCGCACGAATGCCGCAGGCAGGAATTTGAATCGGGAATGGGCGCATCCTGATATCGATACCAGCCCGGAAGTCTACTTTGTAAAGCAGGCGATCGTTGATACCGGCGCGGACTTCATGCTCGATGTCCATGGCGACGAATCCTTGCCTTACTGTTTCATTGCTGGCACCGAGGGCCTTGCAAACTGGGACGCCGCCAAGCAAGCACAGTTGGATTTTTATAAAAATAAGCTGGCTCAGTTGAACGCAGACTTTCAAACACAACGAGGTTATCCGGCAAAGTCTCCCGGTACTGCCAACCTAACCATGAGCGCTGCACAAATTGCGGAAACACAGGGCTGCCTTGCCATGACATTGGAAATGCCCTTCAAGGATACAACCGCAACACCGGATACGACTTATGGATGGTCCGGTGAGCGTAGCAAGAAGTTGGCGCATTCCTGTTTAGATACGCTGTCTAGTTATCTAGGCACCCTCTAATCAATTCTAACTAACCCAAATCGAAACAGATTCGGCTCAAAGCCGACTTCAAAGAAGTGAGAGCTACCTCGCACATTCGTAATTTTTGATCTGCTCGACTACGCTCTACGTAGGGCATTCTTTCACTGAAGAAATGATCCCCTGGGCGATGTAATTTGGACAGTCTCAGCTGTAACTGCCAGCGGTAAATAAACGTCTAATGGTTCCAGAAGGTTAACTGTCGCAAATGCGGGGGTTTAATTTGTCACTTTTGGTTACAAGGGGGTAGAATGCCGTCTATTTTCAGGGCTGCCATTTAAAGCCCTTATTGAATAAGTGTTTAACAAGCTCTTCAGGCATTTGAATATCACACTATTTAGCACTTAGAAGGTCATAAATTATGGGAAAACCAGCGAAGTATATTGGAATTCTAGTATTGGGTTGCATGACCAGCTCATTCAGCTACGGCGACGATCTACTGTCTATACTGCAGATCGCACTGGAAAACGATCCGACGCTTCGGCAGGCGGAAGCGAGCTACCGCGAAAACCGCGAAAGCATGATTCAGAGCCGCGCCTCACTGTTGCCCTCTCTGGGTATTGGTGGGTCTACCTCGCGCCTAACTAGTGGTCCGACGGATTCAATTTATAGCAACGTCACAGACCCAACTAGCGGTGAAACTCTCTTTAAGCGGGTTGCTAACGACCACAGCTTCAGGCCTGGGCTTAACAATCACGGCTGGGGAATGAGCCTCAGTCAGAGTGTCTTGAACCTAGCCAACTGGTACACCTTCCAGAGCGCCAAGGCTCGGGACAAAGCTGCCGCGGTAAATCTAGCCGCGCAAGAGCAAGATCTAATAATGCGTGTCGCATCTGCCTATTTCGACGTTTTGCGCGCAATCGACATGCTAGACACCAATGTGCAGGAAGAGGAGGCCGCGCTTCGCTCACTGGATCAGACTCGGCAGCGTGAAGCAGTTGGCTTAGTTGCCATTACCGATGTTTTCGACAGCCAAGCAGCCTATGATCTAGCGCGAAACACAACGTTTCTGCAGCAGGACCTACTGCAGTCTCGTTACGAAGCTCTAGAAGCCATTACCGGTCAGGCACATCCTTCCATTGATGTATTGCGCGAAGACTTCCCTATCGTTCAGGTTGATGGCAGCCTAGCCGATTGGGAGAGAGAAGCAGAGAACAGCAACCTCGCTATCGCAGCCGCTGAATACAATCTGGACGCCTCACGCAAGAATTTAAAGGCAAGAAAATCGGATCTCCTTCCTACCATCGATTTTACAGGCGGCTGGAACCACAACGTAACCGCACCCATCGTTAGCCAGGGCATTCAAATTGGTGGAGGCGCGTTCGATCGCACCTCCTTAGCACTGAACCTATCGATTCCAATCTATTCTGGCGGCGCAGTCCGCTCAAGAAGACGAGCGGCTGAATACAATGTGATCTCCTCTCAGGAATCTCTAAACCTCACTGAACGTCAACTCACTCAAAATATACGTAACGCCTATCGCCGTGTTAACACAGATGTTCTCGTCATTGGCCAGCGGCAGCAATCAATTACATCTGCGCAAAGTGCTCTGGATGCAACGGAGCTGGGTGCCGAGGTTGGTACACGTAATATCGTTGAGGTTCTGCGCGCAAGAGAAAACCTCTATCGCGCTCTGCGCCAATATGCCGATGCTCGCTACAATTATGTTGTCGACAGCTTAATCCTACGACAGGTAGCGGGAATACTCACACCACAGGACATTATTGATCTGAACGAATGGCTGCAGTTGTAAGGCATGCATCTCGAATACCATCTGGCGGACAGTGTTTATTAAAACAAATGCTGTCCTGTTGCGATCTGTCAGGCTCTCGCGCCCTACCCCTGCCTCGATATCACTTCCGCTAAGCAATCAGTTAGAATAGATTGCTCTTTCAGTGAGGTGAAAATTTTGCAGAGTAAATTACCTAAGCTCGGAACCACCATCTTTACAGTCATGTCAAAGATGGCTCAAGACTATGGTGCTATCAATCTATCCCAGGGTTTTCCAGATTTCGACTGCCCAAAGCGACTGAGAGAATTAGTCACCCAGCACTTGAATGATCGAAAGAATCAGTACCCTCCTATGGTTGGTATTCCTTTGCTAAGGCAGCAAATTGCTAGCAAGATAAAGGATTACTACGACTGCGATGCCGATCCGGAAACAGAGGTAACAATCACCTCTGGCGCCACCGAAGCATTGTTCGATGCAGTGCATGCTGCAGTTACCGCAGGCGATGAGGTTATTGTCTTCGACCCCGCTTACGATTCCTACGAGCCCGCTGTGCAGTTGGCAGGCGGTAAAACTATTCACGTTCCGCTTACGCTACCTGACTATGGCATGGACTGGGACCGCTTAGAGCAGGCTATAAATTCTCGTACTCGGCTCATCATTATTAATTCGCCTCACAATCCCTGTGGCAGCCTATTGGATAGATCAGATCATGATAAACTCGCCGCGCTGATTCGAGACTATGACATCTTAATTCTCTCCGATGAAGTCTATGAACACATGGTCTTTGATTCAGTTAAACACGAGAGTGTATTAGCCCACGCAGAATTGCGTGCAAAAAGCTTTGTCGTTTTTTCCTTCGGAAAAACTTATCACGCCACTGGCTGGAAACTTGCCTATTGTGTTGCCCCAGAAGCACTAACGGCAGAATTTCGTAAGATTCACCAGTATGTAACTTTTACTACTTCTAGCTTCGTTCAATATGCTATCGCTGACTTTATGGCCGAATGCCCTGAACATACGCGCGAACTTCCAGATTTCTATGAAGAGAAGCGAAATACATTTTGCAACTTGATCACTCCATCTCGATTGAAATTTGCGCCATCCAAAGGCACCTACTTTCAATTAGTGGACTATAGCGAGATTAGCGATAAGAATGATGTTGAATTCGCCAACTATTTAACTCAAGAGAAGGGTGTAGCCGCTATTCCGTTAGCTCCCTTCTATGAAGTACCCCCAGCAACGAAAATTGTTCGTTTCTGCTTTTGCAAAGACGATAGCACCCTTCAACAGGCTGCTAAAATTCTCTGCGAACTCTGAGTAGGGGCTTGTGTATGACTGAGATAGATTTCCATCAGATTTCGACCGACATTAAGAAATGGGGTGTTGAGCTTGGCTTCCAAGAAGTAAGCTTTACGGATATCGACCTGAGTAAGTACGAGCATCACTTAAAAGATTGGATAGATCGGAACTATCACGGCGCCATGTCCTATATGGCGGAGAATCACGACAAGCGCTGTCATCCTGAGCAACTCGTGCCTGGCACGATTCGTGTCGTCTGCGTTCGCATGGACTATGCAATGGATTCAGAAGATTCGCTGGATTCCATGCAGAACACGGGTAAAGCCTACATCTCGCGCTATGCTCGGGGCCGTGACTATCACAAACTGATTCGCAAGCGGCTACAGAAGCTTGCGCGGAAAATTCAAGATGTTGCTGGTCCATTTGGCTACCGTGCATTCGTCGATAGCGCCCCTGTACTTGAGCGCGCCCTCGCTGAAAAAGCTGGAATGGGCTGGATCGGCAAGAACACAATGCTCATTAACAAGCAGGCTGGATCATGGTTTTTCCTTGGAGAGCTGTTTACCGATCTACCGTTGCCGGTTGATGAGCAGGTAGCCGATCATTGCGGTAGCTGTTCTGCTTGCCTCGATATTTGTCCAACAAATGCGTTCGTAAAACCCAATCTGCTAGACGCCACGCGCTGTATCTCTTACTTAACGATCGAACTACGTACATCTATCCCAGTAGAATTTCGAAAACCGATGGGGAATCGAATCTATGGCTGCGACGATTGCCAATTTGTTTGCCCATGGAATAAATTTTCTAAGCCAACACAAGAAAAGGATTTTACGCCTAGGCATAGCCTAGATGATGCCCAGCTAGTGGATCTTTTTGCTTGGTCCGAGCGGGAATTTCTAAAGCGAACTGAAGGGTCTGCTATTCGCAGAATCGGCTACGATTGTTGGCTACGCAATATAGCGGTCGCTCTTGGGAATGCGCCAAGCTCGAAAGAAATAGTCAGTTCTTTGCAGTCAAGATTGAACAATGTCTCCGATATGGTGAACGAACATATTGAATGGGCATTGCTGCAACATGAATCTTAGACGATTATTTCTAGGCGTCGATAAAATGTTCTCTGTAGTACTTCAGCTCGGCAACAGAGTCTCTAATATCTTCCATCGCTTGATGCGCTCCTTGCTTAACCAAGCCCTTTAAGATTTCCGGTTTCCAGCGACGCGCGAGTTCTTTGACAGAGCTCACATCCAAATTTCGATAGTGAAAATAGTTTTCCAGCTCTGGCATGTAGTTCGCCATGAACCTACGATCCTGACAGATACTATTGCCACACATCGGCGATGAGTTCTTCGTAGAATACTGAGACAGGAATTCTATCGTCTGCCGTGTCGCCTCATCCTCATCGACATCACTATTCTTCACACGCTCTATCAATCCTGACGCGCCATGATGTTGCTGGTTCCAATCATCCATGGCGTCTAATGCTGCATCAGATTGTTTAATAGCAAGCACTGGACCCTCGGCGAGGATGTTTAGATTGGCATCTGTAACCAGCGTTGCGATTTCGATGATGCGATCTGACTCTGGCTTTAGCCCAGTCATTTCCAGATCTAGCCAAATTAGATTTAAATTTTTATCCATTCCGATTTCCCACCAGATTTACCATAAAAAGTTCGATCATTGTGGCGTAAAGTTTTCGATCGCAGGGCGATTGTAGCAAAGCTTCCCCAAGTGGAATATGCAATAATCTTATCCTTTGTTCATTCCGGAACAGTTACCAGTACCATGATGCTAGTTACCGCCTATCGATGAGTAAAAGAAGATTAAGTAAACACCAATTGGCGCGCATTTCCCAGAATCAGCGCAAGCAGCTGGGCTGTGATGAAGCCGACTCTGTTGATGCCCAAACCTCGCTAGAAAAATGCAATGGGCGGATTATTAGCCACTACGGGCAACATGTAGACGTTGAGTCTCTTCTTGATGATGACCAGGGCCGGCTTATTCGGTGTACACAGAGATCAAACCTGCCTAAATTGGTTACCGGGGATCTGGTCGTCTGGTCTGACGATGGCGCTGATGGCGGAGTAATTCTAGCCTTAGGTCAGCGCCGAAACTTCTTCGGCCGCCCTAGCCCCGAGGGACAGTTCAAAGCAATCGCTGCCAATATAGATAGTGTGCTAGTCGTTTTTGCCTCTTCTCCAACTCCCCATGTGAGCCTTATAGATCGCTATCTTGTAGCCATCGAACAGCTGCACCTGGCTGCCGTATTAGTTTTGAACAAGCTAGACCTGTTAAACCACGAAGAACTAACTGAATTAGACCATATGTTGTCGCCTTACAGGAGTATTGGCTATCCCATTTACAAGGTGTCTGCCGAAGACGGGCGCGGCTTGCCCGAATTGGAGCAGGCCTTAGCCAATCAGACCACAATTTTGGTCGGACAGTCCGGCGTAGGTAAATCCTCTTTGCTTAACAAACTGAATAGCAGCAAGCTCGCCGACGTGGCGCCACTGTCGGAAACCTGGGCTCGGGGCACTCACACCACGACTACCTCTTCCCTGTATCATATGCATCGATTCGATCTAATAGATTCGCCTGGGATTCGAGAGTTCGGCCTTGGGCACATAGATGAACAGCAGGTATTTGATGGATTCATAGAATTCCGGCCGTTTGCCGGTTCCTGCAAATTTCGAGATTGCTCACATACAGCAGAACCCGATTGTGCAATACAGGCTGCCCTAGAGGCCGGACAGATAAGTATTGAACGAGTAGAGAGCTATTTTCGCATTCTTGATTCCTTGAATGAGCTAAGCTAGAAGAATCGGCTATGCAGCCGCCGCGCTTACAACTACTAACGAGAGATAAATAGGAATGGCTACGCTACCACTTATATTATCCCCAGAGGTGTTCAACGAATCACGGGGTCAAGGCAATATTCTGCTCGTCGGCGTTGTGCCGCAGGCTGTATTTACTAGCCATCATATCCCGGGCTCGATTTTAGTTGAGCCTGCGGAACTAATGAGTGGTGCAAAACCCGCCGTTGGTAAGTTGCCCACTAAAGATAGACTAGATGCTCTCTTCTCAAAGATTGGATTAAACTCTGACAAACACGTTATTGTTTATGACGATGAGGGTGGAGGCTGGGCTGGCAGACTAATATGGACACTGGATATCATTGGACACGAAAGTTATTCCTACCTTGATGGTGGGCTTAGTGCTTGGCTGAAGGCGGGCTTCCCCTTGTCGACTATGAACACCGGCGATTCGATTCCAAAACCTACAAATTTTTCGGCAAATATTCGCGAGGAATTGCTCGTCTCAAAAGATGAGGTACTATCTAGTATCGGTGATGTTCAGTCCATCGTTTGGGATGCCAGAGCCTTAGAGGAATTCAATGGCATAAAGGTGACTGCGCTGCGAAACGGACATATCCCCGGTGCCGCTAATCTAGACTGGCTTGACCTTCAAGACAAAGATAACGACCTACGCCTTAAACCCTTGTCGAATATAGAACAGCAACTTAATGAGTTAGGCATAAACAAAGACATGAAAATAATTACTCATTGTCAGACTCACCACCGCTCGGGCTTAACCTATCTTGTCGGCAAGGCGCTTGGCTATGACATAAGGGCTTACGATGGCTCATGGTCTGAGTGGGGAAACGATCCAGAAGTACCTATCGAAAAGTAACTACAAAAAGTAACCAACAGAAATATTTCCTAATTGAAGATTGCCTATGTCGCGCCTATTTATATTTTTTCAGTATCTGCTACCTCATCACTTGCTCTCGCGAGGGGTTGGTTTATTGGCGCAGAACCATTTATTGCGTAAATTATTTATTCGCACTTTTATCAAACGTTACAAGGTGGACCTGAGTCAGGCAAAAATTCAAGACGTAGGAAAGTTTGAAAACTTCAACGCGTTCTTTACTCGGGAATTACAAGCTGACGCTAGGCCGCTTTCCACAGCTCAAGGCGCGATAGTGTGCCCCGCCGATGGTGAGGTTAGTCAGCTAGGCGATATAGCAGACGGTAATCTTTTGCAGGCAAAGGGAAAACATTATAGCTGCGAGAGTCTGCTTGCCGGTGACGCGCGGATGGCCGCGCTATTTCAGTCAGGCAAGTTTGCCACGATTTACCTCTCGCCTAGCGACTATCATCGTGTACACATGCCGATGGCTGGTATTTTGAAAAAGACAATTTATGTGCCAGGCAAATTATTCTCAGTCAATCAAACCACTGCCGAATCCGTCCCGAATTTGTTTGCAAGAAATGAACGACTAGTCTGCCTGTTTAATACAGCGGTCGGTCCAATGGCCGTCATATTAGTTGGCGCAATGATTGTCGCAGGAATAGATACGGTCTGGGCCGGAGAAGTCTGTCCAATACCGGGGAAACGCGAGATTCAGATAACCGACTATTCGAATCAAGTTCCCGCTGTACAGCTACCTTTAGGTGGCGAGTTAGGGCGATTTCGCCTTGGTTCTACAGCAATCGTATTGTTCCAACACGGCACGATGAAATTTGAATCTTCACTTGAAGCTACTTCCAGTGTTGCAATGGGTCAGCTGCTAGGGCAAGTTGCTTGCGCGCGCGAATAGAAATAAACGAGGGTTAACATGACACAATATGAGCTTAAACAAGCCGTAGCACGAACCGCCTTTGAATATGTGGAGTCCTTGCTAGAGGCCGACACCGTTATCGGTGTCGGTACCGGCTCGACTGCGAATCTATTTATCGCTGAACTTGGTAAAATTCAACACAAAGTATACGCCACTGTTGCGAGCTCCGAAGAATCTGCTAGGCGCCTAAAAGTGCTCAACATTCCCGTATTGGATCTCAATAGTGCTGGAACTTTGCGTGTCTATGTTGATGGCGCCGACGAAACTAATGATCACTTACAACTTATCAAAGGGGGAGGGGCCGCTTTAACGCGCGAGAAAATTATCGCGGCGGCGTCCGAAGAATTTGTATGTATCGCAGACGAATCTAAACTAGTGCCAGTACTTGGTACGTTTCCCTTGCCGGTTGAGGTTATTCCAATGGCACGTAGCTATGTCGCCAGAGAGATCGTGAAACTCGGCGGTGATCCTGTATACCGGGAAGGTTGTGTGACCGACAACGGTAACAATATCCTCGATATCTACAATCTTGAAATCCTTGAGCCGAGAAACCTAGAGACTCAACTCAATCAGATTACGGGCGTGGTATGTAATGGACTTTTCGCAGAACGAGGGGCTGACCGCTTGTTGTTAGGAACAAGCGCGGGGGTCAAGACTTACCTGCCCTGAAGAGAAAAAGAAGTGTGGCTAATTGCTTCGAAAAAATAAAAAACGCTTAAAGTATCGCCCTCCAGATAGCTAAAGTCTTAATACATGATCAAAACATAAATCTAGAGCGAGTGTTCGCTTTTTTCTTATCTCAGCAAGTATTGACGGTTAGTCCACTTAGATAAAGTCATTGAAGACCTTACTAAATTGGATTTACGTTCTCTGCCTGAGGGCCTTTCTGGCCTTGGGTTACTTCCATGGTTACTTTCTGACCTTCTTGAAGAGTCTTTCTTCCTGAGCCATTGATAGCACTGAAATGTACGAATACATCTTTGCCACCTTCCTGCTCTATAAAACCAAACCCCTTCTCGTCATTAAACCACTTAACGGTACCCTCAACTGAATCTGACATACTTGTTCTCGTGCTTGAAATTCTAGTAATCGAATCGCTGATTAAAGCAATCCCCCGGCGAAAATTCGACCGAATAGTCAGTGTATACCTATAAATTCGTAGATGGAAATTCTAAGTGTTGCAAATTGTAACGGCTTTTCGAGGGTTATACCTGCGGCTTTTTACTCGTTATCTGGGGTAGTACATACGCGGCCTAGCCCCATCATCGTTGTACCAATAGCTACTCTAATCAAAAAGTTTTCCTGGGTTCATAATATTCTTAGGGTCGAATATTTTCTTTATCGCTTTCATATAAGCGATCTCTGATGTACTGCGGGAGTAGTGCAGGAATGGTTTTTTTAGCAAACCAACACCGTGCTCAGCAGAAATACTTCCGCCATGTTTTGCTACGATTTCGAAAACCAGATCGGAAACCTTCGAACACTCTTTGAAAAATGCTTCTGCCGCCAATGCATCTGGCTTAAGAATATTTAGATGAACATTTCCGTCACCTATGTGACCGAACCAAATGATTTCGAAATCGGGATAGACTGATGTGACCAAACTATCAACTTCCCGTAAGAATTCTGGAACCTTGGAAACCTTAACCGAGATGTCATTCTTGTAAGGTGTAAATTTTGAGATGGTTTCCGATATGTCTTCACGCAGTCGCCAAAGATTATTTGCCTGCGTACTATTTTGACTAATAGTGCCATCGACAACCCAGCCTTCTTCGAGACATGTCTCGAATAGATTCATCGCCGTATCCATGTCCTGCTCAGAGTTATTCTCAAACTCGACTAGCGCATAGAAGTCTGGCTCAGTAGCGAACGGTCGCTGCAATTGTTTCTCTTCGATAACATGCTTAAGCGCCTTCTCGGAAAAAAATTCGAAGGCGGTGAGATCGAGTTTGCTCTGAAATGCCTGTAGCACTTGCATAATTCGCTCCATCTTTTCCACACCCAACACCAAGACAGTAGGGTCTTTAGGCTTGTTGGTAAGAGCCACAGTTAACTCAACTATAAACCCAAGAGTTCCTTCTGCTCCAGTGAAGAGATGACGAAAGTCATAACCTGTTGCGTTCTTATTTAAACCGCGATTTAGATCCAGAAGCTCACCACTTCCGGTGACCACCTTCATTCCCTTGATCCATTCACGGGTCATGCCATATCGAATGACTTTTATACCGCCTGCATTGGTCGAGACATTTCCACCTAACTGGCTAGAACCCGAAGATGCAAAATCAACTGGATAGAATAGGTCTTGCTGTTCCGCACACTGCTGCAACTGTTCAGTAACTACACCAGGCTCGCAAATAGCCTGTCTATCGGCGGGATTGAAATCGAGAATCTTATTCATTCGATCGAAGGCTACGACCAACTCTTCATTCGAAGCCACCGCACCGCCGCTCAAGCCAGTACGACCACCAGACGGGACTAGCGCTATTTCAAAAAGATTTGCCAGCTGGACTAGCGCAATAACTTCATCAGTACCGTTAGGCAACACGATTGCCACGGGGTTTGCAGGATAGGCTTTGGTCCAGTCTTTACCGTATTTCTCAAGGTCATCAACGCCGGTCTTAACCCAACCTGCACCCACTATCTCAGCTAGCTTCTCCAGCAATTCTGGTTTGCTGCAATTCATAGCTCTGTCCTTCCCTCTGTCACTGCTGGATTCTGAAATTAATACGCCCTGCGGAGCATAGCAAAAGCAGAGTATGTTACCATGCGCGAGCTTTTTGAGCATCGCTCACGATGATATGCCCCGGTAAATTAAACCGGCACTAGTCATTACAAATAACGTTGCTGTGACTTTTATAACGTAAACCAATGAACCCAATCCTATGAATACAAAATCCTTAGAAAAGCGAAAAATTAAGTTTTTGCTATTGGAAGGCGTTCACCAGAGCGCTATCAATACGCTGAAGAAGTCGGGCTATGAGAATATTGAAGCCCTTAAAACTTCACTTGAAGGGGACGAGCTCGCCGAGAAAATTGCCGACGCGTATTTCGTTGGTATTCGCTCCAGGACCCAGCTTACAGAGCAAATGTTTGCAGCATCCAAAAAACTGCAGGCTGTCGGTTGCTTCTGCATCGGAACAAATCAGGTTGATATGGATGCGGCACTAGTACGCGGTATACCCGTCTTTAATGCGCCGTTCTCCAACACTCGGAGCGTAGCCGAGTTAGTCATAGGCCAGTCAATTTTGTTACTCCGAGGTATTCCAGAAAAAAATACGCTGCTGCATAAAGGCGTTTGGCAAAAGGCTGCAAAAGGCTCTTTCGAGACACGCGGCAAGAAACTTGGCATCGTAGGCTATGGAAATATTGGCTCGCAGCTCAGTGTACTTGCCGAGTCGATGGGCATGAAGGTTTATTTATACGACGTAGTGACCAAGCTGCCCCTAGGCAATGCAGTGCAGATGGACTCACTCGAGACGCTAATGCGCGAATGCGATGTGGTTAGCCTGCATGTACCAGAGACTGAACAGACTCAAGACATGATCGGTGCCGAGCAGATAAGCTGGATGAAGCCAGAATCAATTTTGATTAATGCCTCACGTGGCTCGGTAGTTGATATCGAAGCGCTAGCCAGCGCACTCCAGAACAAGGCTCTCGCCGGTGCCGCCATCGATGTCTATCCTCAGGAGCCGAAGTCGAACGCGGAAGAATTCGTTTCGCCTTTACGCCAATTCGACAACTGCATCCTCACTCCCCATGTAGGGGGCAGCACAATGGAGGCTCAGGAAAATATAGGAGTCGAGGTTGCGGAGAAGCTTATTAAGTACAGCGACAACGGCTCCAGCTTTGCCTCCGTCAATTTCCCTGAAGTAACGCTGCCTGCGCATCCTGGAAAGCATCGACTCTTGCATATTCATAAAAACGTACCTGGCGTTCTCTCTGAAATAAACAATGTGTTCTCAGGCACGGGGATCAATATCAGCTCACAATATCTACAAACCAATGAACACGTTGGCTATGTGGTGATGGATATTGACGTACAATATAGCGAAGTGGCATTAGAGAAACTGAATCAGGTACCGGGCACTATTCGCTGCCGAGTCTTATTCTAGGACTGGCTACTTCTTTGCCTGCACTGCAAGTCCTGGGGCATTCATCCGCTTCGGTACTCGCAGAAGCACTACACAATTACACAGAAATGCCCAAAATTCGGTCTATGAGCGCGAACACCTGCTCTCGGTAGTGTACTGATTCATTCACTAAGTGGTGCCCCGCCTCATCGACAAAATGAAGCGTAGAGCCGGGAAATTTCTCTACTATTTTCGGGATATTCTTTTCCCAGTCGACAGTCCCATCGCCCCTGCCTTGAATTATCTGCAATGATTGCTCATGCCGAGGCGATCCCTCAAACCTATTGATGTAGTCCATCATTGCGAGAACCCATTCACGCGGAAGAATCCTGCTCTGTAGCTCGTCCTTGTTCTTGATGAAATCAAGAAACTCGGCATCGTGACTATTCTTGCTAAACTTTCGCGGCGTTGACGCAGCAAACAATCTGATTAAGCTAAACATAACCTTGGAACGCCGCCATTGCTTTGGTCTAAGCAGCGGCCCGAGAAGAATAAAATCTTGCAGCGAAATGTCCTTCGCTAGTTCTTTCTCCAACCTCTTCTCTAATAGCATATCCATAATGATTGCTGCGCCAGTGCTTTGCCCTATCGTAAGCCAAGGCGATGCAAGCTGCTGCTCTTGGCGAGCTTTAGACACGCTACGAACGCCGCACTGTAATCTTGAAATGAGCTGATGCTTGCAGTCGCGCCGCTAGATAGTCCATGACCAGGCAGATCGAAGATAATGACCGCGATGTCACGCTCAAGCAGATGCTTTATCAAATGACGATACAACCCAGCGTGGTCTAAATAACCATGCAATAAAAAGGCGGTCTTGCGGGGCGCTTGTGTTGAAGACAGAAAATGCTGGCAAACTAATTCATAGTTTCCGCTAGAGAAGGTTCCTACAGTCGATTTCGCGGCCTTTAAGTTAGGGTCTAGTTCGGAAAAATTAAGACCGTAGTGGCGTTTATAGGCGGCATAGTTCTGCGCTGCCTCAGTATCAAGCTGGGCACCACTAGGCAGAAAATCTATTTTCTGCAGATTTTGCCTTAGTTGGTTAGCATCGAACTTGCTGAACATCTTCTCTCATTTTTCTTCGCACAAAATTTAGGTTTTCGCTCAACAACTATTGGGCTATTTAGAGTAGCGATCGGCCATCTGCTCTAGGTTGTAGACTTTCTTGATATGTGAAATTTGACCCGCCGTCCCGAACGCCTCAAGCCTAGCAAGAACGATAGCCTTCATCGCATCCATGGTTGGGATCAGGAATTTTCTCGGATCGAATTCAGATTTATTTTCCGCAAGAAACTTGCGCGTGGCACCCGTGGATGCGAGGCGTAGATCCGTATCGATATTCACTTTACGTACGCCATGCTTAATGCCTTCCTGAATTTCTTCGACGGGCACGCCGTAAGTCTCTGGGATTTCGCCACCGAATTCATTAATAGTCGCCAACCATTCCTGCGGCACGGAGGAAGACCCATGCATTACTAAGTGAGTGTTCGGAATTCTCGCATGAATTTCTTTTATTCTGTCAATCGCCAGAATGTCTCCCGTTGGCGGGCGGCTAAATTTGTAGGCCCCGTGACTAGTGCCCACCGCTATTGCTAAGGCATCAACACCCGTCGCCTCTACAAAGGCCGAAGCTTCCTCTACAGAGGTCAGCATCTGCGCCATAGTGAGCTTACCTTCCGCCCCGATTCCATCTTCCTCTCCAGCCAAGCCTGTCTCGAGCGAGCCTAAGCAACCGATCTCACCTTCCACTGATACGCCGCAGGCATGTGCCATATCGACCGTGGTCTTGGTGACGTAAACGTTGTAATCAAAATCTGTGGGCGTCTTACCATCCTCTCCAAGCGACCCATCCATCATCACGGAAGAAAAGCCTAATTGTATGGACCGCTGGCATATTGCAGGTGAAACGCCATGATCCTGATGCATAACAATGGGTATATGTGGAAATTCTTCGATAGCTGCTTGAATCAGATGTTTTAAAAAATTTGACCCTGCGTATTTTCGTGCGCCTGCCGACGCCTGCAAAATAACTGGGCTATTCGCCTCGTCTGCCGCTTCCATAATCGCGCGAATTTGTTCAAGGTTATTTACATTGAATGCGGGAACACCGTATCCGTTCTCTGCCGCGTGATCTAACAATTGTCGTAGACTAATTAATGCCATGGTTCGTCCTTTGCTCTGTTGTCTGTTTTTTATCAGTAGATTAAATATTGAAAATATTTTAGCTGCCGTTGGCTCTTTTCTCTAGGATTTCAACCGCAGGTAGAGCCGCGCCTTGCACGTATTCTAAGAAAGCGCCCCCTCCCGTTGAAATATAAGAGACTTTGTCTGTAATTGCGTATTTGTCTATCGCCGCGATGGTTTCTCCGCCGCCTGCGATAGAAAATCCGGTACTATCGGCTATCGCTTTAGCAATCGCCTGCGTACCATTTGAAAATTGCTCGAACTCAAATACGCCAATCGGTCCATTCCAAATGATCGTTTTCATATTACCGATAATTTTTGCGAACTGCATCGCTGTTGCCGGGCCTATATCTAGGATCATGTCATCGTCATCGATATCGATGACTAACTTCGTTACTGCAACAGCATTTACATCAAACTCTTTTGCAACAATCACGTCAGTCGGCATTGGAATAGACGTTGTATCCATTAAGGCCTGAGCTGTGTCGATAAGATCGCACTCAAATAATGACTTGCCTACATTGACACCGCTTGCCGCTAGAAAGGTATTCGCTATACCGCCACCTACGATGAGCTGATCAACTTCTGTCGATAAATTCTTAAGCACTTCTAATTTGCTTGAGACCTTTGCCCCGCCCACTATCGCTAACATGGGCCTTTCGGGATTCTTGAGAGAGCGTTCCAGCGCATCGAGTTCGCTAGCGAGTAACGGCCCTGCACAGGCGATAAGTGCATACTTCGCAACACCCTGGGTGCTGGCCTGTGCACGGTGTGCCGTGCCGAAGGCGTCCATTACAAATACATCGCACAGTGCTGCATAGCTTTTAGCGAGGGCATCATCGTTTGCTTTCTCGCCGGCATTTATGCGCACGTTTTCCAATAGCGTGACGCTGCCGGATCCACGTCTAGTGGGAGGCGTAGATAGATAGTCACGGTTCACCTCGACATCACAACCGAGCAGCTTCGCTAATCTAGCCGCCACCGGCTGCAAGGAAAATTCAGCCTGCTCCTCGATTGATTTCGCTTCAACCGGTCTGCCTAGATGCGACATGATGATTACTTCCGCACCCGCTGCTCTCGCCATTTCGATAGTCGGCAGTGCAGCTCTGATTCTGGTGTCGTTACTAATCACGCCATCATTGATGGCTACGTTAAGATCCTCGCGTATAAGAACACGCTTCCCTTGGAGGTTTTGTTGATCCATGCGCAAGAATGGCATTAGCAGCTTATTCCAAGTAAAAATTGTAATAGCTTGTTCATTTATTTGAGCTCATATACGCAGCCACGTCTAGCATCCTGTTCGCGTAGGCCCACTCGTTGTCGAACCAAACGAATAGCTTAATCAGCTTGCCGTTAGCCACGCTCGTCTGATTCAGATCGACGATAGCCGAACGCGGGTCGTGATTAAAATCGCAAGACGCGAGCGGCTCATCGGTGAAGCCCAGCACGTTCTCCGGCAAGCTCGCGCTGGCCTTAAGAATCGCTTGATTTACTTCCTCTACGTTCGTAGTAGAGGCGACGGATAATGTTAGGTCCATCAAAGAAACATTCAACGTTGGAACCCGAATCGCTTGCGCTTCGAGTAAGCCGGTTAACTCTGGAAGAATTCTTTCAATGCCCTTAGCTAAAGCCGTGTCGACGGGAATTATCGATTGCATCGCGCTTCGTGTCTTACGCAGATCATCGTCGTGATAGCTATCGATAACCGGTTGATCGTTCATCGCGGAGTGAATCGTAGTAATGGCGCCCGACTCGATCTTGAATGTTTCATTTAACGCCTTCAACACCGGCACTATACAGTTCGTCGTACAGGACGCATTGGATACTATCTGTGCATCGGGCTTCAGAGTTTTGTGATTGGTGCCATAAACCAAAGTAGCATCGACATCATTCTCAGCAGGTTGCGAGAACAGGACTTTCTTAGCGCCACCGGTAATGTGTAGCTGGGCAGTTTCACGGTCCTTAAATGCACCGCTACACTCCATAACTAAATCGACATCGAGATCAGACCAAGGAAGTTTGCCGACGTCCGGCTCATTAAATACACGAATTTCGTCACCATTCACGATCATTTTTTTGTCAGATTCCTCATTACTCGTTTCGACCGTTCCCAAAAAACGGCCATGGGTGCTGTCATAACGAGTGAGATGAGATAGGTTTTCGATGTCTGCGAGGTCGTTGATCGCGACGATTCGCATGTCGACATAGTCAGTTGATTCGTAGAAGGCACGCAGCACACAACGGCCTATGCGGCCGTATCCGTTAATTGCTATGCGATAGGTCATCTGTATTTACCGTAATGAGAGAGCTAGCCGAAAGACTTTACACTAGCAATAATATTCTCAGCCGTGAAACCAAAGTGTTCCATTAGCACCGCCCCAGGAGCAGATTCGCCGAATGAGTGCATGCCGACGACCTTACCGTCGAGGCCCACGAACTTGCGCCAATAGTCGACTCCAGCTGCTTCGACCGCCACGCGCTGGCGTACTGCGTTCGGTAATACCTGTTCGATGTACTCGGCGTCTTGCGCTTCGAAAACGTCGACACAGGGAATTGATACAAGGCGAGCCTTAACGCCTTCCGCTTGCAGGCTTTCCACAGCAGCTAGGCTTATAGCGACCTCCGAACCGGTGGCCAGAACAATTACCGTCGGCTCTGAATCACAGTCTTTAAGAATATAGGCACCACGCGAGATAGCCTGAACTTGTTCATCGCTGCGCGCTTGATGCGGCAGATTCTGTCGAGAGAAAACTAGACTTGTAGGCCCGTCCTGCTTTTCGATTGCAGCCTTCCAAGCGACGGCAGATTCTACATTGTCACAAGGACGCCATACCGACATGTTCGGTGTACTGCGAAGGCTTGCGAGTTGCTCAATCGGTTGGTGAGTTGGTCCATCTTCTCCCTGCCCGATAGAATCGTGGGTATAAACAAATATGCTCTGCTGCTTCATCAACGCCGACATTCGTACTGCGTTGCGAGCGTATTCCATGAAGATTAGGAATGTTGCTGTATAGGGAATAAATCCGCCATGCAGTGCCATACCTGTGGCGATTGCACTCATTCCAAATTCCCTAACACCGTAGTAAATATAATTGCCGTCAGCCTTCGCCGAGATCGCAGAGCTACCCGACCAGTTCGTTAGATTGGATCCAGTCAAATCTGCGGATCCACCAATCAGTTCGGGCAGCAGAGCAGCGTAGGCTTCTATAGAATTCTGTGACGCTTTGCGGCTTGAAATATTGTCGTCGCTAAGCTGACACTTGGCGATAAATTCATTTGCCATCGTGCTGAAATGGCCTGGCAGCTGACCCTTCAATCTGCGTACCAGTTCCATAGCGAGCTCTGGATACTCTTCTTCGTAGATGACAAGCTTCTCTTTCCAGGCTGACTCGGCGGTAAATCCCTGCTCTGTCGCATCCCAGGCTTGCTTGATTTCCACTGGTATTACGAAAGGTGCATGTGGCCAATCCAACGCTTCTCTGGTGGCTGCAATCTCCTCATCACCCAAAGGCGCGCCATGTGTCGCGGCTGTGCCCTGCTTATTCGGGGAGCCAAAACCAATAATTGTCTTGCAGCTAATCAAAGTAGGCCGTGCGCTTTCATTTATGCCCTGATTGATGGCGTCGCTAATAGCTTCCGGATCGTGTCCATCAACTGATAATACCTGCCATCCATAGGCCTCGAAGCGCTTACCGGTGTCATCGGCGAACCATTGCTCTACCTCGCCATCGATGGAAATTCCATTGTCGTCGTAAAATACGATCAGTTTGCCTAAGTTCAGCGTGCCGGCAAGAGAACAGACCTCGTGCGAGATACCTTCCATCAGACAGCCATCGCCAGCAAACACGTAGGTATTGTGGTCGACTACCTCATGCCCCTCGCGGTTAAATTGCGCTGCCAAGGTCTTCTCGGCAATTGCCATTCCCACCCCGTTAGCGAGCCCCTGACCCAGAGGCCCGGTAGTAGTTTCTACACCAGGCGTATAGCCATATTCAGGGTGACCAGGTGTCTTGGAATCAAACTGGCGGAACTGCTGCAGGTCATCGACAGACAAATCGTAGCCAGTCAGATGCAATAGAGAATAGATCAGCATTGAGCCATGACCATTGGATAGCACGAATCGATCGCGGTTAAACCAATTCGGATCACCTGGATTGTGCGTCAAAAAATCGCACCAAAGCACCTGTGCTATGTCTGCCATTCCCATAGGCGCACCGGGGTGACCCGACTTCGCCTTCTGTACTGCATCCATGCTTAATGCACGAATTGCATTGGCGCTCTGTTTACGTGACACAGCTTTTTCTGCCATCAATCAAATTCCTTCAGGTTTTTACTTGTTTGTCGTTAGTAGCGAAGCGAGAGATCCAGTGTCCTATTATATCTGACGAACCAGACAAGGTAGGACAAATGCAGATGTGCTTCGGGGAGCCTAGGGTCAAGGCCAGTATTTTCCCGCACCTGAGTCCAATATGCCAACTCTATGCGGCCCTAATAAGACAATATATCAAGGCTTGGCGTCATGAACGAAGAATTAACACGCATTGAGCCTGCAATAAGTACGCTTCTAACAAGATTCTATATCAATATATTTTGATATAGGTTTGAAATTGCCCTGTAATGCTGCTAAGTTAGCGACTTTTAGGATAAACCATCAGGCTCACAACATGGCTGCAACTGCATTGAAGAGCGCCGGTAGCTTGGACTCACCAAGTCCAATCGAGTTGCTCACAGCGCTGCACAAGGCCCTAGCCGACCATCTGCGACTGCAGATTCTGAGACTGCTCAAGAATGAATCCTTTGGCGTATTGGAACTATGCCGAATTCTCGATATTCGGCAGTCCGCACTCAGCCATCACCTAAAGATACTCGCTACCAGTCATTTGGCTTCCACCCGACGTGAGGGAAATTCGATCTTTTATAGGCGCGCGCTGCTTAGTGAGGATGATGTTCACGGTGATATCAAAAAGACGGTTTTTGAGAACCTTGACTCCCTAGAGATTCCCAGCGCTCAGCTCAGGAAGATCAAGCAGATCCAGTTGGAACGCGCGCAGCTTTCCCTCAATTTTTTCAACAAGAACGCGAATAAGTTTCGTGAGAAGCAGGGGCTAATCGTCGAACACGCCGACTATGCGAGTAGCCTACACGATCTCATCACTGGCCTCGCCTTGAGTGAAAAAGCGGCAGTTATGGAAGTGGGCCCGGGAGAGGGGCAACTACTGACTGAACTTTCGCGGCGCTTCAAGAACCTAATCGCGCTCGACAATTCCAAAGACATGCTGGATAGGTCTCGGTCCGCAATTGCTGACAGCGCTCGAAGCGGCGTTGAATTTATTCTTGGCGATACAGCCGTAGCTAAAAAACAAGATGTTAGTTGCGACCTAATTATTTTTGACATGGTGTTACATCACATCTCCTCTCCTGCGAAAACATTTAAAGACATCGCCGCCCTTCTTAACGCCGATGGCTATCTGCTAATAATAGAGCTATGCAGTCACAATCAGGACTGGGTTAGAGAATCTTGCGGCGACCTATGGCTTGGCTTCGAGGAAGGCGACTTGGATCATTGGGCAAAGAGGGCCGGGCTAGAGAAGCAACAAAGTTCTTATCTGGGACTACGCAACGGTTTTCAAATTCAGATGCGAACATTTAAAAATATTGTGTCTGACGCTTAATTATTGCGATCAACACCTACTTTTCACAAACTCTATTTTTGATTATTTTAACTTAACTATTACTAAAAATTTTTGAGGAAATGCAAATGGCAGAATCAACACTGTTTACATCCGAATCGGTATCTGAGGGCCACCCGGATAAAATGGCGGACCAAATCTCTGATGCAATTTTGGATGCTCTTCTAGAGCAAGATAAAGGTTCCCGCGTTGCCTGCGAAACCATGATCAAAACCGGCATGGTCGTCGTCGCGGGCGAAATTACAACGCAAGCCTATGTGGACATCGAAGACATCGTGCGTGGTGTTGTGAATGATATCGGCTACAACAATTCAGAAAGTGGGTTTGATAGCAACACCTGTGCCGTACTCAACGGCATCGGCAAGCAGTCGCCCGATATCGCCATGGGTGTCGACGATAGCGCGGATCACGAGCAGGGGGCTGGCGATCAAGGGTTAATGTTTGGATACGCAACGAATGAAACCAATGTGCTAATGCCCGCGCCAATCACTTATTCACACCTCTTAGTTAAGCGCCATTCAGAAGTACGTAAAGATGGCACCCTTGACTGGTTGCAGCCGGATGCGAAGAGCCAAATTACATTCCGCTACGAAGACGGTAAGCCAGTTGCTATTGATGCCGTTGTGCTATCCACACAGCACAAAGAGGAAATATCACTGAAAGATTTACAAGAAGCCGTGATGGAAGAAATAATCAAACCGGTACTTCCTGATGCTTGGATTAATGCTGATACCAAATATTTTATAAATCCAACCGGCCGCTTTGTCATTGGTGGGCCGCACGGTGATTGCGGATTAACAGGCAGAAAAATTATCGTCGACACTTACGGCGGCATGGCACGCCATGGCGGCGGCGCCTTCTCCGGCAAAGACCCATCGAAGGTTGACCGTTCTGCTGCCTATGCAGCGCGCTACGTTGCCAAGAACATCGTTGCTGCAGGCATCGCCGACCGCTGCGAAATTCAACTTTCTTACGCGATCGGGGTAGCAGAACCTACCTCTATCAGTGTTGAAACATTCGGTACGGGAAAGGTAAGCAACGAGAAAATCGGCGAGCTTATTCGAGACCATTTTGAGCTACGTCCGAAAGGCCTGATTAAGATGCTAGACCTGATTAAACCTATTTACAAAGACACAGCTGCATACGGTCACTTCGGCCGCGAGGACCTCGACCTGAGTTGGGAAAAAACTGACAAAGCCGACGCACTTAAAGCAGCAGCTGGTCTATAACATAACTTATAAGGATTACGACATGAACGATTTATCAATACAAAATAATGTAACTACCGAAGACTATAAAGTTGCGGATATAAGCTTAGCCGCTTTCGGTCGTCGCGAAGTCACATTGGCCGAGGCAGAGATGCCAGCACTCATGACCCTGCGCAAAAAGTACGCTGCAGAAAAACCACTCGCTACAGCGAAAATTCTTGGCTGTATACACATGACTGTACAGACAGCCGTGCTAATTGAAACGCTTGTAGAACTAGGTGCAGAAGTGCGCTGGTCTTCTTGCAACATATTCTCTACTCAAGACCATGCAGCCGCTTGCATCGCTGCCGCTGGAATTGCTGTGTATGCCTGGAAGGGCCAAACTGAAGACGAAGGTGAATGGTGCATAGAGCAGACTATTCTAAAAGATGGTGAACCTTGGGATGTCAATATGATCCTAGATGACGGCGGAGACCTCACCGGAATGGTGCATGAAAAGTATCCTCAGCTATTAGAAAACATTCATGGCATTACCGAAGAAACAACAACTGGCGTGCATCGCCTTTTAGAGATGCTCGAAGAAGGTTCTTTGAAGGTTCCTGCAATCAACGTAAACGACTCGGTCACTAAATCGAAGAACGATAACAAATACGGCTGTCGCCATTCACTCAACGACGGCATCAAGCGTGGCACAGATATGTTACTTTCCGGTAAGCAGGCGTTGGTCATTGGTTATGGCGACGTAGGCAAGGGTTCTGCACAGAGCCTTCGTCAAGAGGGCATGATCGTAAGAATTTCCGAGATCGACCCGATCTGCGCGATGCAGGCCTGCATGGACGGATTCGAAATTGTCTCGCCTTATATTGATGGCATCAACACAGGTTCAAGCGAAGGCATAGACACCTTACTGCTTTCGAAGACGGATCTTATCGTAACAACTACTGGCAATATAAATGTATGCGACAAGTACATGCTACAAGCAGTCAAGAAAGGCGCCGTGATCTGCAATATCGGTCACTTCGACAACGAAATCGATACAGCCTACATGCGTGAAAGTTGGGTCTGGGAAGAAGTTAAGCCACAGGTCCACAAGATCTATCGAGATGGCGCTGAGAATAAAGATGATTATTTGATCCTTCTTTCTGAGGGACGCCTTATCAACCTAGGCAACGCAACTGGCCACCCTTCACGCATCATGGACGGCTCATTCGCGAATCAGGTATTGGCACAGATGCTCATGTTTGAGAAGAAATTCGCTGACCTGCCCGCGGCTGAGAAGCAAAGCAATCTCTACGTTGAGGTTCTGCCTAAGCATCTTGACGAAGAAGTTGCTGGCATGATGGTCGGCGGTTTCGGTGGAGTCCTAACGCAGCTCACTGGTGACCAAGCCAACTACATCAATGTAGATGTTAACGGTCCTTTTAAGGCAGATAGTTACAAGTACTAAACTACAAATAATAGCTACCAAGGACAGCTAAACTATGGATTCATCTAATCCATCAAAGTACAGCATCGAATTTTTCCCACCTCGTAGCGAGGTGGGAGAGTCGAAGCTGGATACTGTGCATGCAGAATTGGGCAAACTGAATCCCGACTTCTTTTCGGTAACCTATGGTGCTGGGGGTTCGACTAAGTCGGGAACGCAGCAGATAGTATTGCGTTATCAAGCAGCCGGTTCGCGCTGTGCTCCCCATCTTTCCTTCGGTGGATCAAATGAGGAGGAACTGCGCCAGATCTTGCAGGTTTATATCGATGCCGGCATCAAACGCTTGGTCGCCTTACGCGGTGACATGCCTTCGGGTGTAGGCGCAGCTGTACAACATAGTTACGCTAATGAGCTCGTCGAGTTTATTCGAGCAGAGACTGGCGATCACTTTCATATCGATGTCGCCTGCTATCCTGAGACCCATCCGGAATCAAACAGCTATGCTAGTGATGTAAGCTTCTTCAAGGATAAGGTAGATGCCGGTGCAAACTCGGCGATCACTCAGTACTTCTACAATCCCGACGCCTATTTCCGCTTTGTGGACTATTGCCAAGCGGCAGGCATCGATATCCCCATTGTTCCCGGCATCATGCCCATTACCAACTATGCCAACCTCGCCCGCTTCAGCGCTAGCTGTGGCGCGCAGATACCGCGTTGGCTGAACAAACGGCTAACCGGCTTTGGCGATGACAAGGAAGGCCTACGCCAGCTTCGGTATCGATGTAGTTACAGAATTGTGTGAGGACTTATTGCAAGGTGGCGCTCCTGGTCTGCACTTCTATTCGATGAACCTCAGTCAGGCCGTTACCCAAATTTGGACTAATCTAGATCTTGGCAATCGCCCGCAACGCGAATTGCTGTAGGTATTGATCGATGCGACTCTCGCGCGTTTATCTCGATAACCCACTCGCGTTGAATGCGCTTATCTCACTTCCCAAAGAGATTGCACATTACCTCGGCAATGTTCTGCGTCTGCGTGTCGATGATGAACTTCTCGTTTTTAATTCAAAACAGGGAGAATTCCGCGCTAGAGTAATCGCAGTTACAAAGCGAGCAGTCGACATAGAGTTGCTTGAGAAAAAGCGCGGCGTGCACGATTCAGCTCGGCAAACCTCGATGTGTATTCACTTAATTCTTGGCCTTTCTCGTGGGGACAGGATGGACTTCGCTGTGCAGAAATCCACTGAGTTAGGCGTTAACGAGATTACTCCTATCTACACCGAATATGGTGAAGTAAGACTCAAACCGGAGCGGGTAGAGAAGAAGCTTCAACACTGGCAGAAGATAGCTATCAGCGCCTGTGAGCAGAGTGGCAGAGTGGATGTTCCGGTGATACATAAACCCATCTCTTTGATGGAATTGTCTTTAGGTGAAAGTGTGAACAAGTGGATGTTAGAACCTAGCGGTTCTGATGCGCTTCCCCTGTGTATTGTGGAAAACAACTGTGTCTTATTGGTAGGACCCGAAGGCGGATTTTCGGCAAATGAGATCGACTGGGCACAAAGCAATGATTTTCAGATCGTCGCTTTAGGCTCGAGAATACTACGCACTGAGACTGCGCCGGTGGCCGCGCTCGCGATCTTGCAGCACAAGTATGGGGACATGTAGTTAGGCACAACTAAAATCGCTCCGAGAACGAACCTATGCCTGTCGCGCTAATACTGCTACTCACTTAATCGAGCAAGGCTCGACTTTACTAAATACTCTTGTGAGATTATCAACGGTTCAGCGCTTGTTGACGTTGGCTATTCGAAGCCGTGAAGCAATTTCGGATAAAAATGACTGTAACCGAGGCAAAAAAAAGCGCCTTTAAAAACAAAGGCGCTAGGTAAAGTTCTGCACTAAAGCAGAGCTGTTCTTTACTGCTTACTGATTAACAAATTCTGGGTAGGCTTCCATGCCACATTCGGACATGTCGACGCCATCCGCCTCTTCTTCCTCAGTAACTCGCAGACCCATGATGGCTTTGATTGCTAACCAAGTGACCAAGCTAGCACTAAACACCCAAACAAAGATCACTAGCATGCCGACAAGTTGACCCATGAAAGTCGCATCAGGATCGGATAGAAGTACAGCGAAGATTCCGAAGATGCCTACAGTGCCGTGAACCGAGATAGCACCGACTGGGTCATCAATCTTCAGCTTGTCCAGAGTAAGGATACTGAACACTACGATTGTGCCGCCGACGGCGCCAATAATGGTAGCAAGTAGCGGAGTCGGATCAGCAGGCTCTGCTGTTATAGCTACTAGGCCGGCTAATGCGCCGTTAAGTGCCATTGTCAAATCAGCCTTACCGAACATCACGCGAGCGACAAGAAGGGCAGCAATTAATCCGCCAGCTGCGGCTGCGTTGGTATTTAGAAATACGTTTGCAACTTCGTTCGCTACACCGATGCCACCTAGCTTTAGAGTAGAACCGCCATTGAAACCGAACCAGCCCATCCAAAGGATAAATGTACCTAGCGTCGCCAATGGCAAGTTAGCCCCTGGGATCGCCTGAGGCGCACCAGTCGAACTGTATTTACCTTTCCTGGGGCCTAGTAGAATCACACCGGCCAATGCGGCAGTAGCGCCAGCTAAGTGAACGATACCTGACCCGGCATAGTCGCTGTAGTTCAATTCGAAGAGACCGAATACCGCATCTCCATTCCAAGTCCAGCTGCCTTCCATTGGATAGATTAAGCCGGTCATAACAACCGCGAAAGCCAGGAAAGCCCAAAGCTTCATCCGCTCAGCTACCGCACCGGAGACAATCGACATTGCCGTTGCTACGAACACAACCTGAAAGAAAAAGTCAGAGGCACCGCGAGTAGACTGAATCGCCCCCGAAGCCTGCTTCTGCAGATTCAGCGAGTACGCCTGCGATTGCTGCGTCGTCCATCTGCGCTACTGTAGTTACACCAGATAAGAAAAAGCCGCCGTCATACATAATTTGATAACCGCAAACCAAATACATGGTGCAGGCAATCGCGTACAGCGCGACATTTTTCGTGAGAATTTCTGTGGTGTTCTTAGATCGAACTAGCCCTGCTTCAAGCATGGCAAAACCTGCCGCCATCCACATGACAAGCGCGCCACAAATGAGAAAATAAAATGTATCCATCGCATACTGCAATTCAAAAATTTGGTTTTCCACCTCGTACCTCCGGTTTATGTGTCTGATTATTGCTCTGCGCTTTGGCTTTGCGCAGACCTCTATTTATCTTGTTAAACTGTTACTATTAATTACTTATTTGAAGGCCAACTATTTACCGCTGAATCTAGATAGCCTCTTCACCAGTCTCGCCAGTACGGATACGAATAATCTGGGTTAGCTCCGCAACAAAAATTTTACCGTCGCCGATCTTTCCGGTGTTTGCCGCCTTAGTGATCGCTTCTAGGGTTTGATCAAGCAAGTTCGAAGCTATTGCTATTTCTAGTTTTAACTTCGGTAGAAAATCAACCACATATTCAGCACCCCGATACAATTCGGTATGGCCTTTCTGACGACCAAATCCTTTTACTTCTGTTACGGTAATGCCTTGTACGCCTATTTCAGATAATGCCTCGCGGACATCGTCCAATTTAAATGGCTTGATAATAGCCGTGACTAACTTCATTAGTTTGCTCCTTAATTGTTTTTACTCTGCTTAAATTTCGACAACTTATACTGCTCTATGCAGGGGTCGTGCCAGCTATCGAAAGTCACCTACAAAGCCGATTTTTCGAGGGACAATGGCGTCAATGTAAGTTTGAATTGACAATTGTTGAACAGTCTCAGTGCAGCAAAGTGTTTTCTGCCCCACAGCAGTGCGTTTTTTGTGTCACAGAGAAGATTGAGCTCTAAGAAACAACCAGCGCTCTTAATTTCGTTAACTAAGAATGACAATGCCTATAATCACCTAGCTAAACGGTCTCACAATTGATGATAGAATAAAGGCTACTTTGTTGGTGCGTACTTCATACCTGTCCCCGAAACCCCATGAATAACTAGAGTTAACGCGAATGTTTACTAATAAATTTGTCGAAGACCTCAGTGCTCGCCTTTCAGCGATGATTCCCCTAGCCGGAGAAATGCGTGAAGAGTTGCGCACCAAAATAGAGCAATTGCTGAAGAGCAGCTTTGCCGGTTTAGATCTATTGAGTCGCGAGGAGTTTGATGGGCAGCGCACTGCGCTGGAGCGTGCCGAGAAGCGAATTAAAGAATTGGAGGAATCTCTTAGCGAGCTCGCAGGGAAAATGGACCAACTCGAAGGGCAATCAACGGGCAAGTAGTTTGCTGATCTGACAGCGACGGTAGTTAATCGCCTCCATCAAATCGCATTCACCAATCGCCGCCCTGCCATCAAAGTCTGCAATAGTCCGGGCCATCTTTATGACCCTGTGCGTTGCCCGTGCAGACAAGGATAGTTTGTCCATAATGCTAGCTAACCCCGCTCGCTGTTCTTCATCTAAAGGGCAATACTTCTTAAGCTCTGCCAGATGCAACTGCGAGTTGAGCTTGCCTGCCCGCTGAGTTTGACTGTCTCGACAGAGATCAATTTTTACACGCACCGCGCTCCAATTCAGATCATCGTCCACTTCCGCAAGCAGCTCGACCTGCGAAAGTGCGGGCACTTCGATAACAAGGTCTATACGGTCGAGTAAAGGGCCCGATAGCTTGCCAAGATAACGCTCGATGCGGCCCGCGCTGCAGCGACACGGGTGATGAGGGTCTCCAGCGTAGCCACAGGGGCAGGGGTTCATTGCCGCCAACAACTGAAAATTCGCTGGAAACTTTACCCGGTAGTTAGCACGGCTTAGCGTTATCTCTCCGGACTCGAGGGGCTCTCTTAATCCGTCCAATACGCTGGGCTTGAATTCACTCAGCTCATCCAGAAATAATACGCCTTTGTGCGCTAAACTTATCTCCCCGGGGCTGGCTCGATTACCACCGCCGACTAGTGAGGCACTAGTTGCCGTATGGTGGGGGCTGCGGATGGGCCGTTCAGACCAGTCACATTGTTTAAATGGCTGCCGGGCAACAGATTTGATGGTTGCTACTTCGAGCGCTTCTGCCTCAGACAAGCAAGGCAGCAAACCGATCAACAGATTCGCTAGCAATGTCTTGCCGCTACCGGGCGGGCCTATCATGAGTAAATTATGCCCACCTGCTGCCGCGATCTGCACGGCACGTTTAGCAAAGGTCTGTCCTTTGATTTGTCTATAATTATCCTCAGAACGCGGTTCACAAGCGCGCCTTTTTATTCTTCGGGGGAATTCTAGAGCGGGTATACCCTGTGTTAGTGCCTGAAATAGTTCTGACAGGCTACTGGAGCTATAGCTATGTTTATAAGCAACTAAGTTTAGCTCTTCTGTATTCGCAGCCGGCAGGAGAATTTTATTAGCTTGCCTCTTCGCAGCGAGAATTGCGCAGACTGTGCCGGGAACTGCACGGATACTTCCATCCAAAGCGAGCTCACCCAGTACTTCCATGTTCTCAAGCATCCTGCGTTTTAACTGCCCGGAGGCGATGAGAATACTTAGCGCAATAGCAAGATCGTAGCTGCCGCCAGCCTTTGGTAAATCAGCAGGAGCAAGGTTGACGGTGATGCGACGAGTCGGAAATTCCAGGCCAGAGTTTATAATGGCACTGCGGACCCTTTCCTTACTTTCTTTAACTGCCGTTTCAGGAAGGCCAACTATCGCGAACGCGGGGAGACCATTTGACAGGTGGGTCTCCACAGTGACTGCGAGAGCATCGACGCCAAGGAGGGCACGAGATTGAATGGTGGCTAATGACATGAGAGGTCGAACTGATTGTGACTACTAATAAATAGTCTACAAACCCCAATTTCGCCAACCTAGTAAGAAATTACAGACAAAAAAATGAGCTGCTAGCAGCTCATTTCCTAGGGTACCGCTGATCGATTAGCGGCTTATTCGCTGCTATTGACCATGTACGCAACAAGAGCTGCCAGATCTTCATCTGTACAAGTGAAGCATAGGCCTTTTGCCGGCATAGAATTTATACCGTTGATCGCATTTGCGACTACCGCGTCCATACCCTTCTCCATACGAGGAGCCCAGGCTTCGGCGTTACCGTCGCCAACCTTTGGCGCACCAGCAGCACCTGTGCTGTGGCAGGCAAAGCAAGACATCATATACGTCGCTTCGGCATCGAAACCATCTGTTAATTGCGCCAGCTGCAGTTGCTGCTGGGAATTATCAGCTGAAATTGCAGTTGCGCAAGAGGCAACCAATACGAATATTCCTACTTTAGGCATTGCTGACATAATTACTTTCTTAATAGTTAACACGTTTAACTCCTTACTCATTTAAATAAATTCTCGATAATCGATATTACAACCGTACCCGGATTAACCTGAACGGTTACTGACTGGACATGTAGTCAACGAGAGCTAGCAAATTACCATCGCTACAGGTCATACAGAGGCCTTTAGGTGGCATCGCATTCACGCCATTCACTACATTTACCATTACGGCATCCATTCCTTTCGCCATTCTTTCGCTCCAAGCATCTGCGTCGCCTAGTATTGGTGCGCCTGCTGCTCCTGTGCCATGGCAAGCAAAACAACTCATCTGGTAAGTAGACTCTACATCGAATGCCGCAACTTCTGTGGCTGTCGCTACTACTTCCACGACTTCTTCAACGATTTCTTCAACTATCACAGCAGCTGGGGCCGCGATGCTAGTAGATGCTGCTGTCGCGGTACCTGCTGTTGAGCCGACGCAGGGCTGTCCTGCTAAACAAACTTGGCCAGCCGGGCGAACATTGTCTTCGATAGATTGCTGCGCGGCAGCATTGCTAGCTAAAACCATGAAACTTAGGTTCATTAGCGCGATTGCGAACAGACGGATTTTGGCAGTCTCTGATTGCACAGAAATAGCTCCTTTTAGTGTGTAGATCGTGGGTGTTAACTCTGAATCGACCTGAAAACCGCTCAATTCCAACCTTGCGGTGCTGTTGTGAGGTACTACAGGCGATTGTGCCAGAAAAATTGCAGGCGCATTATACCGCTTATTGAGCCGCTCTGGAATACGAGTTTTCAGCGTATTTTACGGGCTGCGTAGGAAGTCAAAGCAATGTCTAGGGCGCTATAATCAGATTCAAGGGAGACTGATGGTAATACAGCTGCTCTGGACGGCTTTCCAGACCGTAGCCGAAGAAGAAGCCCACCAGTATCTCGTCTATTCCCAGAGCCGCCGGAATGAGGTTCTCAACTATAGTTAGATTTTCGACCGTGCTGAGAGTCTTATTACTAGCTCGAGTGATAACACCAGGCTTGGCTGCAGAATCGACAAACTGGCCCTGCTCGTTCAGGAAAAGAATTTGCTCAGCGACCACCGCGGCAATGACAAGGAAGCCCGCCTGACCTACATGGTTAGGGTCAATGTCTATCTGTGCAAAGATATCAAGAGATGCGCTAGGACTAAACTGATTGGTAAAGCTCACCCGGTTATCTGAAGTTATGCCACCGCTAAAGGTCGCATTAACGGGTGCCCCTGTAAGGCTTGTACTCGAGCCTAAGGGGTTTAAGCCGTCGCTAGTAAGCGCTGCATTTATCTCGTAGTCCCCAGAAATTCCACATTCATCTTTAATTGGAATATCGAAAGTATTCGCCAGAAGAAAATAATTTCCCGGCGGCAAGAATTGAGTCAGTGAAGAATCACATTCATTGCCCAATTTATTGTCATAACTAATTACCTGAAGGTTCTCGTCGGCTATCAACAGTACCGAATCCAGGGTCATCGAGGTCATGCTAAGACTTAGATTGGCTGCGTTTGTTAAAGTGAACCGATAAAGATCGATTGGGCTGGTGTCACTACTGCCGGGCAGTAATTCGTTCACAGTGCAATCATTCGCATCTAGAGCGTTGTTGATGGAACCAATTACTAACTCGCTAACAGTACAATTTATCGCCCCGTCATAGAGCGCTTCTGCTCCCGCGATATCATCTGCCTGCAGCCGATCCAGATTGCCAATGTTAGGCGCCATGATTGCCGAGTTTGTCATCTCATGGTCTAGGCCAATCGCATGACCTAGTTCATGTAATGCAATACGGCGAAAGTCCAAACTTGTCGACCCGAAACGAACTAACTTGCCGTCGTAGATATCGAATTTTTCATTTTTATTAACAATAATATTGGCTTCAGAGATAGTCGGTCCGCCGAGTACCGACGCGGTAAACCTGCGCACAGTCACAGCAAGAGTAGTATCCCCAAATTCAGTTCCACAAAAGTCATCGCTGAAGTCGACACTATTCAAGCCATCGTTGGTGCAGGGGTCTCGGTTATCTGCGCGCAAAATAAAATTGAACGGGGTCTGTTCATTCCAATCGTTCATCGCGGCGATAAAGGCCGTGTTCCAAGTGATACCACTGTCAGCTGTTCCCTCCATATCGACGAAGAACTCGATCTCACCGGTAGGCCACTTGCCGCCATCGATCTCGAAGGCAGCAGCCTGCCCTGATAAAAAAACCAGTGCAGTTAAGGTTAGGAATAGTTTGTAGCTTGGTAGCATAGATCTAAATAAAAATACCCTAAAAAGATGGCTGTTGGTACGGAGCGACAGGCAAATACTAACGCGCCAGCACAAATAAAGCTTACTCAGACCAATAGACCGTGGTGCTTCGAATTTCGTTTAATGCTCTCAATCTAGCTAAATTGAGCCAAATAGGCGAAATAAATTTGCGACTTTAAACACAGTATCCTCGATGGCAGATAAAGGCGCTACTTTCTGTAAGACCCGTCCTGAATGGAATTCCACCACGCCTGGTTCGAAAGATACCAGTCAACGGTCTTGTTGAGGCCAGAATCGAAATCTTCAACCGGATCGTAGCCAAGCTCCGCTGTGATTTTGGACGCATTGATGGCATAGCGTGTATCGTGGCCGAGCCTATCCGTGACGAAAGTAATCAGGGACTTTGCGGATTCTCCTCTGGCACACGGCGAATCAGGAAATCTAGCGACTAATTCCGTGTTCGCTGCGAAGCGCGCATCTATCTGCTCGCATAGCAAATTGACGACGTCCAAATTCGCCCATTCGTTGTTGCCGCCAATATTGTAAGTCTCACCAATCCGGCCCTTCTTTATAACCAGTTCGATACCGCGATTGTGGTCATCCACATACAGCCAATCTCGAATCTGCTGGCCATCTCCATAGATAGGCAGATCTTTGCCGGCTAGGATATTGAGAATACAAACAGGTAATAACTTTTCCGGAAATTGATACGGTCCGTAGTTATTGGAACAATTGCTAGTTGTTACCTTCAATCCGAAGGTATGGTGATACGAGCGAACTAGATGATCAGATGATGCTTTGCTCGCCGCATAAGGAGAGTTGGGTGCATAAACAGTAGTTTCAGAGAACGCAGGGTCATTTTCACCTAAAGTGCCATACACTTCATCGGTGGAGACATGATGAAACAGATGAGCTGATTTCTCCCCTTCTTCGATCCAGAATTTCTTCGCTGCTTTCAATAAGCAGTGCGTGCCAACAATATTTGTATCGATGAAGGCGTCGGGGCCTGTTATTGATCTATCCACATGGCTTTCCGCCGCAAAGTGAACAATCGTATCGATATCATATTTAACGAGCAGGGAGTCAACTAAGGTTTGATCACAGATAGAACCGTGAACAAATTCGAACCATTCCTCGTCTAGAAGGTCCGCTAGATTATTTTGGTTCCCTGCATAGGTTAACGCGTCGAGAACCGTTATTTTATCTTGCGGATTTGAGCTATGCCAAAAATTGACGAAGCTTGTACCTATAAAGCCGGCGCCGCCGGTTACTAGTAAATTTGCCATTAACTTAGTCTCCTTCTTGTCTATCTTGGCAACCTAAATTCAGATCATCTCGATTTATTCTCTAGCGAGTTCTTTTATCACTAAATTTAATTGTCCCTTCCAATCCAGAGCGGGACATTCAAACTGTGCCACCGCGCGACTGCGATCTAATACACTGTAAGCAGGACGTTGAGCCGGTGTTGGATATTCACTAGTGGAAATCGGATTAATCGGAATTGCCTTGCTTAACAGCCCTTCTTGTATTGCCTGATCCTGTATCTCTTGTGCGAACTCATACCAACTAATACTGGCCCCATCGCTCCAATGATAGATCCCTTGATAGCTGTCTTTCGAAATCATAGTAAACAGTAGAGCAGCCAGCCCATGAGTTGAGGTCGGTGAGCCGATCTGATCATTAACGACAGAAAGTTGATCTCTGTCGCCCATCAATCGCAGCATCGTCTTTACAAAATTATTACCGTATTCACTGTACAGCCACGAAGTACGGATTACCGCGTTACGCTGACTGGCTTGGGTTTGAATTTTATGCTCACCAGCCAATTTAGACTCGCCATAGACCCCCAGAGGATTGGTCTGATGATCAGCTCTGTAGGGTGTCTGGCGAGTCCCGTCGAAGACAAAGTCCGTGGAGATATGAATTAACTTGGCACTGTTTTTTGCAGACCAGGCCGCGATTCTGCCCACCGCCTCAGCGTTGACTAAATGCGCAACCCTGGCTTCTGATTCGGCCTTGTCCACCTGCGTATAGGCTGCCGCATTAACTATGACTGCGGGTTTTAGTTCAGATAACACGGCAATAACCGTCTTCGCTTCACTGATGTCTAATTCAGTCCGATCCAATGCCTTAAGCTGGTATTGAGGTAAGGGGGATTTAGCCCACAGCTGCGCTAGTGTCTGACCTAGCTGCCCTGTAGCGCCTGCTACAACGATAAGAGGCAAGGTCATGGGCTGAAGGAGTAAGGCGGCGCTTCGACCAACAACAATCCAGCACCATCTTTCCCTGATAGTAAGGGAGAATCATTCAGCAGAGGCCATTCGATACCAAGGCCAGGATCATTCCACTGCAGAGTGTGCTCATGCTCCGGACAATAGTAGTCAGTACATTTGTAAGACAGCTCAGCGGTCTCGCTGAGCACATAAAAGCCGTGGGCGAAACCAGGTGGCACCCAGAGCTGTCGCTTGTTCTGTGCAGACAAAATCTCGCCAACCCACTGCCCAAACGTTGCTGAGTCTTTGCGCATGTCGACCGCAACATCGAATAACTCACCCGAAACCACGCGCACGAGCTTTCCCTGCGGCTGCCTCAGCTGATAGTGCAGTCCGCGCAGCGTTCCTTGTGCAGACAAGCTTTGGTTGTCTTGTACAAAACGCAGATCGATGCCATTTTCTTTAAACCAAGCTTCACGAAAAGTTTCCATGAAATAGCCACGGGCATCACCGTGCACTATTGGTTCTAGGAGCAACACATCGGAAATTGAGGTTTCGATTATTTTCATGTGAGCTTATTACTTGCCAAATTTGTTAGTTCAATCTCTCTGTGCAAGTAGCTGCAGCAGATAGTGGCCGTAGCCACTTTTCCCTAAAGACTGCGCCAAACTTTCGAGCTGTTTTTCATCGATAAACGATTGTCGATATGCGATCTCCTCGGGACAGCCAATTTTCAGCCCTTGGCGCTCTTCTAAGACACGAATAAAATTTGCTGCGTCTAACAATGATTGTATGGTTCCTGTATCCAGCCAAGCCGTGCCACGATCGAATAGTTCTACCTTAAGCGCTTTACGTTCTAGATAAACTTTGTTTACGTCGGTAATTTCCAGCTCTCCGCGCGGCGACGGTTTGATCGACTTGGCGATGTCGACAACATCGTTGTCGTACATATACAGACCCGTCACAGCGTAATGAGATTTAGGATGTTCGGGCTTCTCTTCCAGACCGATCGCGTTGTTATTCTCATCTAACTCAACAACACCGTAGCGCTCTGGGTCAGTAACATAATAGGCAAATACACTAGCGCCTTCTTTCTGCTCGACTGCGCTCTTTAATGTATCTTCGATTTTATTGCCGTAGAAAATATTGTCACCCAACACTAGGCAGACCCTGCTGTCGCCAATAAACTCTTCGCCGATAAGGAATGCCTGTGCCAATCCCTCTGGTTTGGATTGTTGCCGATAACAAATATCCAAGCCCCATTTCTTACCATCGCCTAAAAGTGATTCAAAAGAGGCTGCATCTTCGGGGGTGGTAATAATCAGAATCTCACGAATACCCGCCTGCATCAGCGTTGAAAGCGGATAATAAATCATCGGCTTGTCGTATACCGGCATTAACTGCTTGCTGGTCACTAGCGTCATCGGATGTAGGCGACTGCCACTACCCCCTGCCAGTATTATTCCTTTCGTCATCTGCTTTCTTCTTACTTGTACTTTATTGTGATTGGGGTGGCTTGGTTTCTGAGACAATGTCACCTACTATTTCTGGTAGTAGCTGATACAAGTTCTGCGTGGGCTGAAACCCTAATTCCGCGCAGATTTCCTCATTCTTAAATAGATTATCAGCTGTTAGATTTCTGTATGTTCGACTACTTATCCCGGTATCTCGTCCGCTTACTCTAGCCACCGCCCCAGCCAGAACAGCGGCTGCATATAATATCACAGCTGGCGTTGGCCACCTCGGCAATCTCTTCCCTAGGCACCTATATATGGCCTCCTCAATGGCGGCTATTGGGTAGTCCTGCCCGTCTGTGACTGTATAGACCCTAGAGGTTCTATCGGAGTTTGTCGCCAACAAAATGGCGCTTGCCAAGTCGTCAGCCCCCAGCAAAGAGATCTTGCTACTTAGGTTCGGCAAGCGAGGCAGCCGTGACCGGTGAATCATCGAGATCATACTAGCGATGTTTCCCTTCATCCCAATTCCGTAGACATTTACAGGGCGCAGAATGAGTGTTTCTATTTGGCCTTTATCAGCGGCTTGTAACAGGAGAAGCTCCGTAGCCCGCTTTCCCTTTCCGTAGCTTGTAACATTCTCGCTATCAGCTTCAGCGTCATTGGCCAGGCTGCTACTAAGGAAGATAATGCGCCTGACTTTATTTTGGAGTGCGGCTTCTAACACATTGGCACTACCTACAACATTTGTGTCTTCCCCCTTCGTAGCGGTGCTTACGTGTGCCTCACCTGCCAGATGCAAGATCGCATCAACGTTTGCGCAGGCCTCTACCAAACTCTGCAGGTCAAGTAGATCTCCTACTGCCGGCTCGGCATTAATTGACGAAGGCAGCAGGGCAATCTTGGCGGGATTACGTAGTAGAACCCGAACATCAAAATTCTCTTCAACTAAGGCACGGCACAGCGCTTGACCTATGAAGCCGGTCGCGCCTGTTATCAGTACTTTTTTACTAGATTGAATAATAGTTTTGACCCGCCACTATTTGTAAGCTAAGACTGAAGTCATTTTTCATTTGCTAATTCGGCTGACGAAATAATCGCCATCCGTGGATGTTAAAAAACCGAATTCCCGATTGCGCGAACATTTTTAGGTGACTCCAGCCTTTTGAAGCCGCATAGCCCCCAGCATGTTTGATTCTCATAGCGGGGACATAGGCAATCTTTCCCAAAGCAGCCATGCGAAGTGATAAGTCGAAGTCTTCGAAATAAAGGAAGAATTTTTCATCAAAGCCCTTTATTTGCTGCAGAGTTTTCGTTCTACACAACATAAAGCAACCACTAATTATTGGAATGCTTATTGTAGGGATACTTTCAGACAGTTCGTGCATTTCGAAACTGGCTAGGCGCCTGGCATACAAACTTTTAAGAATAGTTGGACAGAAGCCGCGTACTATAAATGTAAATACGCTGGGATAGCGCTTGCATAGATATTGCTTCTCGCCATTTTCATACTGGGCATAGGGGCTTACCATGGCTACATTTTGGTTTTCGGCTAAATACTTAACCCCTGCTACTAAACAATTCTGATCGAGTTGTAGATCTGGGTTTAGCAATAGGTGGTAGTCGCTCTCCATTTTATTGATAACCAGATTATGTGCAGCACCGTAACCTACATTGCCGTGCCCATAAAGTAGATGTAGCTGTGCATCAAGATCTTCAATCTGTTTTTGCAGGCTAGCAAATAGCTGTAAGGATAGATTGTTCTCTTCTGAGTTATCGACTAGATGAATCGTTATTGATGCAAGATTAGTGGCGTCTTTAAGAAGTTGAATTGCATTGAGTGTTGACTCAATAAGCACTTTCAACTCTTCTTCGCTGGAGTTAAAACACACTACTGAAATGGATAGTGAGATAGAAAGAGAAGTAGCGGATTGGTCTTTCAATGGCCTTCCAATTGACACCTGCACCTGACTACTAGTTTTATTGGCAGCTGCCCCTAGGCGAACTACTGTCTATTGGTCGACAAGTCTATCACCGAAAGGGGTGGCGACAATACGCTTGCCCTCGGGAACATCTTCGGGGTTTATACGGCGCGGGGTGAAACTAGCGCCAGTGGTGCTAGTTGCGTCGGCTTCTGGGTTGAGGCTATCACCGCGGCGCCTATTTCTAAGCGCCTCAAAGGGATTGCCGGCAACAGCCTGCACCTCAATTATTTCCTCTTCTGCGGCCAATTCGTTCACGGGATTTCTTGTAGCTAGGGGCTCGCCATTGGCGAGGACAAGCTGGGCGGTGTTTGCAGCGCTGCTACAAGTCACTCCACGATCGGTGAATTCGATACAGGGGATATTGCTAGGGTAGCGGATTGACACGCTGCCGGCAGAGACATCAACGATTGCATAATCACTGTGCTCGGGAATTATCGTTATCGCTGCAGGGTCCGCTTTCACTGTGTGATTTTCCCCGTCTTTGTAGCGCAGCATTGCCGAGTATTTACCGCCAAACCGCGAAACACCGACTAACGTAAATTCGGGCTCGGCAGTAGTAGCTCGCGCCTCTCGAGCAGCACGCCCCGCAGGCCTGTCGCCGCGGGTCTGTGCCGTTTCTACGCCCTCAAACAAGGTAAGGCCCTGACTACTATTCGCATCAATAGGTAAGCGATCGTCTGAACCTTGTGTATAGGCAACAGTGGTTATGCAGCCAAAAAGAACGAGACTCGTCCATTTGTACAACGACTGAGCCTTTTTGTTCATTGGCATATTGCTCTTCCGCTTATAGATCAATAGAGGACATTAGGTAACTACTGGTTAGACGGACAATTCTACGCTTTAGTTTGATCTTCTACAAAAAGCAGCGCTTTGGACACCAGCAAAAGGGGGACACTAACAATTTAACAACTTAAGTCCAACTCTTCATCAAAAACCAGTTTTCCCCTTTGGCAGTACGCTTCTCCTTTCACAACCCAGTTGGAAACGGCTTGCTGGCTGATGTTTAGGCGTGTAGCGATTTCCCGACAGCTAAGCCCGATTTCCTGTGTCCCCCAATAACTAATAAGAGATTTCACCACCGAAAGGTCATTTGATCGTGCTTTTGATAAAAGCATCGCTTCACTAACTCCAAAGTTGCTACTAATGCGCTGGATTAATCTTTCCAATGTCCAACCACGCTGCTCCAATGAAGCTTTAGCGGTAATTGCCAACACATCATCGCCCAGCGCTTGCTGTACAAAATCACTCTCACCGAGGATACGTTCATCGCCAATGCAAAATTGGTGCTCTTTCCTAAATCCGGACAACGATTCCCAGCCCCCGTGACTACGAATTAACCCACCTCCACCAAAATCCTCCCGTCGTGCCTTGTTTAAGCCTTCACTAATAAAACGATTATAGGTTCTTCTCGCTGTCCCGACCTTGCGTCCAAAAAGGCCTAGAACCTCATTCACTTCGTGCCACTTTTGTTTGTGTCTGCCTAATACCCCAGCATGACCCGCCCAACGGTAACGACCCAATGCATCTAGGTCTTGCAACATGCCAGCCCGAAGGGGGTTTAAATGAATATAGCGAATTAGTTCTAGAAGATAATTGTCCGCGTCGCAGAGAATAGACTTGTAACGATTCTGAAACACATAACCCACTCGCCTGTTTCGTCTATTGTAGGCGCTTGCGTAACCACCCAGCACCGAGGCCATTAGTTTGCTCAACGGTTTATCGCGGACTCTAACCAAAAGGTGGTAGTGATTCGACATCAAGACCCAGGCGAAACATTGCATTTCGTAGCGATCGAGTCCTTTACCAAAGCGCTCAAGAAAATCTCGCTTGTCTACTTCTTCACGAAAGATATTCCGACGCTCGAGACCTCGACCCATAAGGTGGTAAACCCCACCTGGCAGATGTAAACGACCAATCCTTGGCATTCATTAACTGTAGGCAAGAAACTCTCTGCACGCCATTAAGTTGTTAAGTTGTTAGTGTCCCTCTCTTTCCCTCAGTATATGTAATCGACCAATCCTTGGCATGCAATAACTGTAGTCAAGAAACTCTCAGCACGCCATTAAGTTGTTAGTGTCCCGTTTATCAGATTAATAGAGGAAATTAAGTAACTACTCATTAGACGGATAATTCTACGCTTTAGTTTGACCTTCTACAAAGGCACCGCCTTAGGCAGATTAAAAACTTGCAATGCATAAAAGAAAAACCCCCAGTTCATTATGAACTGAGGGTTTTTCAATCTTTAGTCTCTTGAATAAAATACCACGGCTACTTATTCATCCAAATTACGGACGAAAATTCACCTTCAAGATTCAAACACTCTCTATCAGGCGACAATGAATCCATCAGTGTCAATAGAGATATCGGCTGCTGCTACACCTGTTAGTACAACCACAATTACTTCTGGTTCGGCCGCGCTGCCGCCAAATACAGAAGTTTCGATGCTAAGTGTTGTATCGCCGCCAGCAGACTCGTCCAAGAAGACTTCGAGAACAGTATCATCGCCCTCATCTACGTCGCCAATATTGATTACATAAGCATCTTCACCAATGTAAATCACATCGTCGCCATCGTCACCAAATCCATCGATAGTGCCGCCAGCTGTACCAAGAAGGTATGCGTCGTTATCATCAGTAGCATCTTGTTCCGCGACAATTGTTGAAACACTGACATCCTGCTCAGCTAACGCCGCCTCGGCTGCAGCTAGAGCTAGATTAAGCCCTGTGATTGTCAAAACTGCAGTGCCAGCCGCTACTTCGTCAGCAACTGCCTCTGCAAGAGGCTCATCAACGGTGGTCACATGAGTATCTAGAGCGGTTTCTGCGTCGTCTAGATCATCAATCAATGGCGTATCACCCAATTCTTCTGCGTCATATGCGGCGATAAGGTCGGTAAATAGTTCTAGAGCACCACCCGCATTAACGGCAACTCCTAAAACTGCCTGTGCACCTGCAATAGCAAGATCAGTTGTGGCTTGATCGCTCACAGTCACTGCGGCAAAAGCGTTGTTAATAGCAGTTGCTTCCGCGCCGGTGATAAAAGCACCAGCAGCAGCAGTAAGGGCTGTAAGAAGTCCTTGAGTGGTGGCGTTATCAGTGTCGAACGCAATGTCGCCAATGTCATCAGATAAAGCTTCCTGACCGGCGTCTTCCGCTGCAGTTAATGCAGCAACTTCCGCAACAACTTCTGCATTGCTCGCGGTTGCAGCGGCAGGAGTTCCTATAGTGAAACCAGCAGTAAGATTAGCAAGAGCAGTGGCAGTGTTAGCTTGATCACCAAGGTCAAGCGATGCTGCTGCCTGAGTAAGCACAGCCGAAGTCGCATTAGCTGTATTGACAGCTGATTGTGCCGCATTATTAGATACATATGCAGCCAGCAACGCTGTAACGCCAGGGTTAGTTGTTTCGGTAATACCGAATACTAGTTCAAGCGATCCACCAGTGTTTGTTTGGATCAGGGCTGCAGCTCCAGCATCAGCAACGGCTGTCACGATACCAGCGCCAGAGGCTGTTACAACACCAACGTTAGCAGTAAGTTGAAGATCGTAATTAGCCACGGCGGCGATTAATTGAATATCGTTTAGAGCATTCCCGACTGCTGCAGCAGCTGCTGCATCCGCGGCAGAAGTAGCAGCAGCCGCAGCCGCAGCCAAACCTGTTACGTCATCAATTTCATCGTTAGCATCGTCTACGTCATCTTGCAAATCATCTCGGGCAGCGTCATTAACAGCTTGTTGAGCGGCAAGTAGCGCCGCCTGAACTGTCGGTGTAGCCGCGGCATAAGCACCAGCGACCTCGCCATCTGTAGCGATAAGAGCCGCGCCGTAAGTTGCAGTAAGTGTTGGAACATCGGTAGGTGGATCAGCAGCTTCAGTCGCTTCAGTTTGGCCTGCTGCAAGCAAGAACGCATCAACAGCTGCTTGTGCGTCTGCCAAATCGGCAAGGTTAGAAAGTAGAGGCGTCTCAGCTGCAATGGCATCATCAACAGCAGTTTCGCCGTCTGCTACCGCGTCTTCGTCGCTAGTTACGTCCATGACTACTGCCATTAGGTCGTCAAGATCGGCAGAACTTTGCATTTGCTCTACTGAGTAGTAGGTAGCAACCTCTGTCTTGTTAGCCAAGGCAGCTGCGGCATTACCTAGATCCTCATCTGCTGAATCGGTGGCCGCAAGTGCGTCGATGGCGGCGTTTATAGTTGCACCGCGAGAATCGCCAGCATTTAGCGAAGCTGTCATTTCGACAATAGCTGCTTCCAGGTAGTCTGCTGTGACTTCCTCACTAAGAAGTTGCGTCAGAAAGGCCTCTGCGAATTGTGCGTTTGGCAAGTAGTCAGGGAAAAGACCCGTATCGCCACTCCAAGCTGGATTTGCAGTGATGGCTATCGCCACCTCTTCAATTGTCATGCCTAGCCGTCAACCAGTTGCTTCTAGTTCGGCAAGAATGTCTGCACCGGGGGCGGCATCTACCATACCTACTACCAGTTGAATAATACTCTGTGTGTTCTGCTGCTGTAGCCATTTATGACTCCTTGAAATGTTCTAGTTTTGTTGTTTCCGATCGAGACATGCCAAAAATAGCTTATGACCACATATCGGTATTGCAAGCATACTTAAGGCAGTGCCTCTGGTTTGTGATTCCAATCACACCAAAAGAAATTACCCTAGTGCTGTACTCGAGCATCGCACTAGTTGCTGACTTTGTGTCGGCAGCTGTGCAATTAACTGGGGAAGTTTACCTAACATTGGGACCCATGACAACTGAATAATACTCTATTTTCACTTAACCTTAGGCGCTAACGCGTTATTTTTGAAAGAGTTTCTAAAAATACTATTCGGCGAGAATTCCCTACAAGGCAAGGCTAATGCCTATTTCTATGGTGCTATCAATGCTCTGGAATAGCTCCAAATTGCTGTGCTGGTCTTGATGGAACAGATTAACAAGCAAAGTCGTGCCCTCAACTAGCGGCCTGCGGTACTGCAGCAGCACATAACTTCGACGCAGCCAACGCTGCGCGCCATCGGCCAACAGCGGGCTGTAGCCATCTGTGTCATTAAGTTCGGTGTAACCTAGCTGGCTGCGAAATTCACCTAACGGCAAATCTATTTGCCAGTCGATGCTCGCCAGCCAGCCGTCTCTATTGCCGCCAGGACGCTCAGGCTCAATTCCCGTGTTGGATAGCAGGCTTAACTCTGTGCTGACCTGGTAATTGCCCCAGCTACTGCTTCTCGGGCAGTTCATGCCAACACCGGCCTTGCTTTCAAGCGCAGTAAGCTGACGCTGATTGTGAAATAATTGATACTGTGTAGCCATCTGATAATAGGGCTTGCAACTTAAGCCGGTGGCCCGCTGATACCGAGCACTGACGTCCAAGCCGGTATAGAGAGAACTGCCACCAAATTGCAAATGCGTAATGCCGGTGTTTACTTGCCAGCTCTGTCTGCGCCCTGGCCTGATAAAGGAGTAGCGACTATCGAATTGCAGCAAATCAGACTCGGAATCCTCGCTTAGCCTGCCCCTTACCTCCGTTAGCCAGTTATGCTGATAATTCGGGCCCAGCTGTCGATAGCGCCCCCCCAAGCGGAAATTCATATACGGGCCGCTTTGGGGCCTGAATTCTTTGTTCAGGGGCAGCACGATGGGGTCACCGGAGAGCGTCAAAGTCAGTTGACTCGGGCCCGGCGCACCATTTAGATTGTTATCGTGGCCTGCCAGTATATCTAGCTGGCCGCTGCGCTCAGTGGTGAGTGCGCGCCAGGATTTTTGGCGCTGCAGAACTATTCCCTCAAGGTTGCTTGGCAGATCTTCACGCGCAAGCAGAGCGTCATTGATCTCCAGTGCCGAGAACAACTGGCCCTGTAAGTAAAGTGCCTGCGCATAGTCCATTTGGGCCGCGCCATTTTCAGGCTCTAACAAGAGGGCACGCTCCAGCGACTCAAAAGCATCCGCTATATCCCCGCTATTCAGCTTTGCAGCGCCGAGCAATGCGTAAAACTCTGAGCTTTCCAGACATTCTGAGGACATCGGTTCGAGCTGCTGGCTTAGCGAGGGCCAATTAACATCGGCACCGGGGGTAGTAAGGCGTCAGGTCAGGGCATTCTGCGCTGGCATTCGATGATACGGTTACAAGGCCAAAAGAGACGATAAAGAGAAGTGCAGTGCAAAAAAATCGCGGCATAGCGCCTGACAGCCCTGTTAGGACGTTGGGTTTGCCAAGTAAAAGCCGATTATGAAACATGGCGGGATTATCTGGGATCACATCGATTGATACAACACAGCAATTCACTGTAACAGCCACACTAGGCTAATAATCGAGAAGATTAAGAAGTCACAAGAAATGGGGCGCTCAATCTCTGTTCCCGGCAACCACTTTTAGCTTAGGCGGCATCCGTTTAGTGCTTTTCTTCTTGCCTTGCGCCAGCTCTGAAATTGCCGGAGCGAACAAGGTATGGGGAATTCTCAAGCCACTTAGCAAATAGCTGCCTTGGGAGATAAGCTGTTGGTCATTAAGCTGGCGTGCCGCACATTCCCCAATCAGGATGGGCTGCGCTAGCTCTTGTGTTAATTCTTGAACACGTAAGGTAATGGTCACTGTGTCACCCAATAGAGAGTGGCTGCGGCGATGTGCAGGCCCTATAGAACCAATTAAAGCAGGCCCTTGCTCAATGCCAATACCCAAGGCCAGTGGCTCCAGAGTGACTGGCCGACTGCGGCGTTAACATGTCTTGATCAATCGCCTCTTGCATACCCTGCGCTGCTAGCAACGCTTGTAGCGCTGCCTCGCGATGCTGTCCGTCCCAAACTGCCAGGACACTGTCTCCCTTAAATTCGTGTACGCGGCCGCCGTGCTGCTCGACGATTGCTGTGGCGCGCACAAAGAAAAAATGTAATACCGCGGCCGACTCTTCAGGGGGTCGTGATTCACTAAAGGCGGCGAAATTTCGAAGATCAGCGCTCAATAGAGTGACATCACAACGCTTTGCGTTAATCGCCGAACTGGGCAAGGTATAAGCAATCTCCTTTGCAATATCCAGTGGCAGATAGCTGCTTAGGTTGCCATACACCCGACTACGCTCGACTCGTACACGGCTCTGCTCTAACAGCAGCAGTAAGCTTGCAGCGAGCAGGCTATACAGTGCGGGAAACAACCATCCCATCCAGACTTCACTGCTGCTGAGCATCTGAATATGCAGTGTAAGTACAAGCACAGGGAAAACTACGCCTGCGATAGGCAGCCCGTAGGCGGACACGCGAGCTGGCGCTGCAGCCAGTTTAAGTAAAACCAAGGCAATGCAAATGCTAATAAACCCCAATAGCCAGTTTGCGGAACGCGGGGTATAGGGCATCTGTGCATCCAGCAAACTACTCAAAATGCGCGCCTGTAACTCGACGCCGGGAGTCGCTCCACTGTAGGGCGTGGGAACGATATCACCCATACTCAATGCGGTTGCGCCAACCAATACCCAAGTGTTTTCAAATAGTCCCGGCTCTATATTCCCTGACATTACATCGGATGCCGACACTGCCCGGAAATTATTCGGCGCTTGCTTATAGGAAATACGAATATTGCCCTGGCTATCAAGCGGAATGTTAAGGCCGGGGTAGGCATCGAGCTGTAAGCGGAATTCGGGGCCAAAAAATGACGTGTCAGCGCGTACGCTGGCGTTCCAATCCACGCTATTGGTTGCCTCTAATAAAGCGCTAATAGCGAGTGCAGGGTAGGGCATGCCGTCGACGCAAATTAATGCTGGAAACTGACGTATAGAACCGTCGCTCGCCACGATAGGCGTGATATGGCCCTTGGAAATTGCTGAAAACCCAGCGTGGCTGGCGATATAATTTTGGGTGCTAGGCAGCGATATTCCAGAGCTCGCTCCAGGCGGCTGTGCACCGCAGCTAACAGCAGTCAGCGCATGCGACATAGCACCCACGCGCGCCGTCTGCTCGGACTGGAGAATCGGCACCTGCGCTAGCACCGCCCCGCGCGAAGACTCCAAGGCAGCGACTAATCCAGCATCTCCGTCCTTGGGCTCCGCCAAAAACACATCGTGAATTTGTAGTTGGGCGCCTGCCTCATCAATGGCATTGACCAGGCGCGCAAGTTCCTGCCGAGGCCAAGGCCAGGGGCCGACTTCGGCCAAGCTTTTTTCATCGATAGTAACCAATGTGATGCGCTCTTCGATAGCGTCGTCTGTAGTTAAGGTCCAACCCATCACACCGAGACGCTCTTCCACGGTTTTAAGCGCATCACTAAAAGCGAAATTTAAAGCAACAGTCAAAATCCCAGCCAAAAGCAATACCAGCAAGCGCCCATCACGAGGCCGTATAGGCGGTAATTTTTGCAAAGAATTTGCTAGTAGTGTTGAAAGGGCGGAGAGCTGCATGGCTATTTAGCATCCCAAAGCGTTAGACCATTGATACTGCCGCTTTCCAATTGTTTCTCAAAAAAGTAGCCAGCCTCGCTACCATCGGTAGTAACCGCCCCGGCCTAGGCGCTGAGTATCGGCGATTGCATTGAAATAGCCCCGGTCAGAAATAGTGCCGCTTGCCGTGAAGTCGACAAACCCCGTGCTGATATGATTCAGGTTTAGCTCAGTCGTGAAACTACTTTTATCAAAATCGATAGCGAGATTTCCTCTGTTCACTTGCATCGCCACGATACCGCTTTCGGAATTGTAAAACGCCTGCGCACTAGCCAGAGAAAAGCTGACTGGGCCCAAGCCCTGCTCAACCTGAGGCCGGGGGCCTTCGGTTCGAAACAAAGCGTATTCACTATTGCCCACGGTAACCTTGCGGCCAGATTCTCGCCTCTGCGTAGCTCAGCGTTATGCGCTCCTGCGCACTGGGCTCAGAAGCCCAACGACCCCATGCCATCTGGCGATTCGTCAATTCAGAGCTCGCGAGCTGTGCTTTGGGAGTGAAGTCGAGCAATCATCGCCAAGTTCGGTCGCCAAGTCTCGGCCAATCGTCAGCCACTTGCTTTGTAGCCTTTAATGCAGTGACATTTTCCAGGTAGGCATCGTTGTCAGCGACAACCGCGTCGTCTTGAGATGTGTCATCTGCTAGAGGCAAGCTGAACTTCTTCGCGCATGAGTGCCCGGCTCTCTTTCATGGGGTGCCGGAATCAATCGCGGCACCCGCGCTGTGCCTTCAAATTCAAGCATCTGCAATGCGCTGTCTGTTAGCTCCACCGCATTAGTAGCACAGGGCCCGATAGCCGAGGCAGTGCATTCCGCTGAATAAGGCGCCATTACAATAGCCCCCTGATTCACCAGTGCGCGCGTGCTCTGCTCGGTAACGCTAACCACAAAGTCGGTACCCCGAACCCCGATAGCAGCGATTGGCGTATTTAGGCGATAGCGAGAACGCGCAGCCTTTGCGCCTTCTCCAGAAATAGAGCGAGCGATACCTTCAATCAGATTGAATTTGATTGAGGACTTTTCAGGATGCTCTGAATCATAGTCATAGCTGATAATTTCAAGCTGACTGTCTGGCCTCACACTAACCAGAGCCTCGTCTACAAAGCGGATATGCACATGGCCATTGGTTTGGGTCAAATCTGGTCGCTGGCGCGAATCTGGCTGCCCGTCTTCGACCAGCTTCCGAGGCTTACCTTCGCTCAACAGAGTAGGCTTTACCGAGTACCAGGCTGACTTCGCCCACGACCGCCGATCTGCTACCTGCCGCACTAGCTGAAGGCTGAAACGCTCCAAAGAAAGAGGGCAGATACAGCCGCAAATCGACCAAAGATTGAAATCAATCTGCCGAAGAACCCATTGGGCCTAGCTGTAGTGGCTATTTTGCTTAGTTTCATTGTCTTAATTCTCTTGTTTCCTAGGAAGGATGTCATGGAGCGGAAACACAACTTGCCTAGTTAGCTGGAGAAGATACTCTAAACCCGATTAACTGCAAGTGACGCCAATCACATGAAGCCAAAATACTCCCATTTGCTATTAGGTTTCAAGCACTTATAATGACCGGCAACGGCGACTACAGCGCCGCCCAGTGACCTCTGGATCAGAAGTTCATGGCGGTAACCCCCGAACTATTAAGCAGCTTCCCTCTTTTTAAGTCCTTGCCTGGCAAGCTGCTTAACCAGCTTGCCGGGCAGTCTACGCTTAAGAAGTTTGCCCGGCGTGGCATCGTACTCAATGCCGGTGTTCGTGAAGAGCACATGTGCTTCCTGTTTGAAGGGCGGCTGCAGGGCGTCGATTTTACCATCGATGGGCGCGAAGTTGGTCTCTATTTCTGTCGAACCTGGCGACTTCTGCGGCGAACTAGGGCTTTTTGATGAGGGCAACCAGCCAGAATATATCATCGCCCTGACCCCAGTGTAGTTGTAAACATACCTATTGAAAGTATCAGAGAGGTCATGCTGCGTGATGCTAGCGTGGTGAATATGCTGGGTCGCAAGCTCGCCGCGCGAGTGCGGCAGATGACTGAGCAGCGCACACTGCTTGGCCTGCCAAACGTATCACAGCGCGTCTGTTGCCAGCTGTGGTCCCTTGTAGACGACGGAGCCGAAGGAAACGGCATCCCTCATAAGCTTCCTGCTATAAGCAATCCGCCCACCCATCAAGAGATCGCCATCATGCTAAACGTGAGCCGAGAGACCGTCACGCGTGTGTTTCAGAAATTGCAGAATCAGAAAGTTGTGCAACGCGCCGGTCCAGCCAGTTTATTGATCACCGACATGACTGCTCTTAAACAACTAGCTGAGGGGAGTAAGGAGCTTTAGTGCCTCCTCGCTTTAATTCCGGCAATATACGCCTTAAATGGGCACGACCGTAGCTGAGAAAATATTCCTAACTAATCAGTGGGGGTTGAAAAACTCCAGCCGATACCCAATTAATACCAAATTACTTGCGTGGCTACCAATACGGCAAGCGTTCTCACACGGACATAAGATTGACCGGCTAGATCAGTCGATTTTTGTCATCGCCCAAAATAAGTAGTACATATGTCACAGAATAAGAAAACGAAACAGTTTCAGGAATTATACGATGCCTTCTGGGCTATAAAGCGCTATTTCATCTACGCTGGCGTGTTCAGTGCTGCCGTGAATATACTGATGCTGGCTCCAATCATCTACATGTTGCAGGTCTATGACCGCGTAATTGGCAGCGGCAGCATGTCGACGCTTGCCATGCTAACAATACTGCTTGTTTGTCTATTGATGGCACTTGGTGGGTTTGAGTGGGTGCGTTCCAGAATTCTCATCAGCGCCAGTAATCGTATAGAGAAAGACCTAAGCGAGCGGGTATTCGAGGCCACATTCAAGCGCGCCCTGCTGAGCGGCGGCAAAGCTAATGCCCAAGCCAACTCGGATTTATCCGGCCTGCGCCAATTTCTAACTGGAAATGGCTTGTTCGCCTTTTTTGACGCTCCCTGGTTCCCAATCTATGTAGGGGTCATGTTTATGTTCCACCCCTGGTTCGGGGTGGCTGCAATATTCGCTGGCATCGTGATGGTGATTTTGGCTTACGTTAACGAAAAAGTTACGAGCTAAGAAACTCCAAGAAGCCAATTCACAGGCTTACTGGGTAGGAAACCAAATTGGTCGAAGCCTTCAGAACGCCGAGGTGATTGCGGCAATGGGTATGACCGCGGATATCCGTAAGGCACAGGAGCATACGTTCTGACGAGGTGTTGAAACTACAAACCAACGCCAGCCGGAAGGCGGCAGTGCTGACAAGTGTCTCGAAGACTTTCAGAATGATTATGCAATCAATGTTGCTGGGCCTGGGTGCTCTGCTGGCTCTGCAACAAGAAATATCGCCGGGCATGATGATTGCGGGCTCATTACTATTGGGTCGTGCCTTAGCGCCCATTGATATGTTGGTCGGTACCTGGAAAGGATTTACCGTTGCTCGATCTCAATATCAACGACTCGGTGAATTGCTAGAACAAATTCCGGCAACTGAAGAGTCAATGGATTTGCCAACGCCCAAAGGGAATTTGTCGGTAGATAAGGCAACGGTAATCCCACCCGGCTCCAAGGTGCCAGCTGTTAGAAACGTTTCTCTGAATCTTACTGCGGGTGAATCTCTGGCCATCGTTGGTCCCAGCGCGTCGGGTAAGTCTAGCCTTGCTCGTGCCTTATTGGGAATATGGCCTGCCGTTGGTGGTAAGGTAAGACTAGATAGCGCAGACGTAGCAGCTTGGGACCGAGCTAAGCTCGGGCCCCATATAGGCTACCTGCCGCAGGACATCGAATTATTCGATGGCACCATTTCAGAAAATATTTGTCGATTCGGTGAAATCGATTCCGAAAAAATCGTCGCCGCATCCAAGTTAGCTGGCGTACATGAATTAATTTTGCATTTGCCCGATGGCTATGACACGCAGATAGGGGCAACCGGTGGTGTTCTTTCAGGCGGGCAGAGACAGCGCATTGGCCTGGCAAGAGCGGTTTATGGAAATCCATGCCTACTCATTCTAGACGAGCCGAATTCCAATCTCGATGATCAGGGCGAAAGACAGCTGGCCGTAACAATTCATCAGCTGAAATCTAGCGGCAGCACAGTCATCGTTATTACTCATCGCACTCTGTTGCTTGGAATTGTAGACAAAATTTTAGTACTGCAAGCAGGAGCCGTTGCTCTCTACGGTGCTAGAGAAGAAGTGATGGCGAAGCTAAAAGAACAGCCTCGTCCAAAAACTGAAGCGGCCCCAGGGCCAGCTATCGTCAAACAGAATTAGAGCAGCTGATTCGCCTGCATGCGCTAGAGAATAACTGAGCAACCTTAAGCCGGAAATAAATTTGTAATGGACCTTACACAACTAATCAAAAGACCCGCGACCGATCCTTCGATGGAAGCGCTGACCAGCATGGAAACTCCCAAACGATTCGGGCTTGGGCTTTTCTTCCTGGTCTTCGGCGTATTTGGACTTTGGGCCACACTTGCACCAATCGAAGGTGCTGCCCACGCGCCCGGCACAGTAACCGTTAAATCCTACAAAAAAATAGTTCAACACTTGGAAGGCGGGATCGTGAGTGAAATCAGAGTTCGCAATGGCGATTTAGTCAACGCTGGTGACCCCTTGCTGATTCTGGACAATACCCAATCATTGTCGCAGTTGGAAATCGTTAACACGCTGTTTGCTGCAGATAAGGCCGTGGAAGCGCGCTTGATCGCCGAACGAGATGGACTGATCGCGGTTTCCTATCCGCCAATTTTATCGAATAGTGACTTTAATGCCTTCGCTGAAATAGATGCGCAGAGCCAGATTTTTGATGCTCGACGAATCACTCTTCAAGGCAGCGTTGAAGTACTACAGCAGCGGATAGAACAGCTGCACTCAAGCTTGGTTGGTCTTCGTGCCGTGAAAGAGAGCAAAGAAGAATTGGCGAGATCCTATGATGATGAACTGCAGGACGTGCGCGCACTTCTTGAAGATGGGTTCTCCAACCGGACGCGCCTTCGGGAGCTGGAGAGAAACTCCGCTAGCTTTAAAGGTGAGGCGGCTGAGCTAACCGCCTCTATTTCTTCTACCGAAATTCAGATTGGTGAAACACGCCTGCAAATTCTTCAACAAGAGAAAGAATTTCGCAATGATGTCATCGGTCAACTCGCCGAAACCCAGAGCCGGCTAAAAGACAGTGTGGAAAGAATTAATGCCTTACAGGATGTGGTCAGCAGAACCGTAGTGCGCGCTCCGGTTACTGGCAGAGTCAACGGCATGCAGACTCACACTGAGGGCGGTGTTGTAATAGCCGCATCGGAGATTGCCCAGATCGTCCCGCAGAGCGAAGAGCTAATTATTGAGGCAAGGCTCTCACCGCTGGATATCGATCGCGTAAGCGAAGGGCAGGAAGCGTTAATACGCTTTTCAACATTCAGTCGGAACGCAGTGCCCACTATTTTTGGCACTGTAATTAGCATCTCTGCTGACAGTTTCATAGACGAGTTTACGGGTGCGTCCTACTACACAACGCGCATCGAAGTTAATTCCACTAGCATGGAAGACCTCAGTGATCTGGCTCTGATACCCGGCATGCCTGCTGAAGCCTTTATCTCCAGTGGTTCGCGTACACTGCTACAGTATTTGTTCAAACCTCTCTCTAATTCCATCGCCCGCAGTTTGATCGAAGACTAGCCAATGAAAAACAAAATACCTCTAATCGGCTTGGTCTTCGGTACTATTTGTGGCTGGTCATCCTCTATTGCTGCCGCAGAATTTGTTGCACTTGACCCGGTTGGCACAACGCTTGAAGATTTTTTTACAGCCGCGCTTAACTATAGCCCAAGGCTTAAGATCGCCGAAGAGAGCGTGAAAATAAGCTCTGCCCGGGAGCGTGCAGCCAAAGGGCGGTTGCTACCGCAATTGAATGCCAGCGCGAACGTATCGGACAATCGACGCCGTGTATCTGGCCAATCGGGACTACAAACATTCGATGGTGAACGCTATACACTGCAGCTCAGTCAGGTGCTTTTTAACTGGCAAGTTTTTTCTCAGCGCAATCAGGCGAAGCTGACCGAGGATCAATTGGAAGCTGAGTATTTCGGGGAGCTGGCCTTCTTGTTATCCGATGTTGCTGAAAAATACTTCAACGTCTTGCAAGCAGACGATGCACTGACGTCTATGGATTCCGAGCTCAGTGCAGTGAACAATCAACTCAGTCAGATTCAGAGCCTATACGATCGCCAGCTAGCACAGATAACAGATCTGTATCAGGCACAGGCGAGCGTGGCGGCAGTAGAGTCTGAGAAGCTGCAGTTGCAAAGCGAAGTAGCACTGCGTCAGGAAGCGCTGCGATCTATCACCGGTCTTGCTACTGGGCCGCTATTTCGTTTGAGCGATTCAGCTCAGATACCTCCGCTACAGAACAGCATCAACTACTGGGTACAACAGGCCCGTCGTGGTAACTATCAGATTAAGGTACGCGAGCTTGCCCTGCAGGTAGCCACCGAACGCATTTCAGAAAGCCGTGGCGCCTATATGCCACGCGTTTCTCTCATTGTGCAAAAACAAGATTCAAACGTCGGTTTTGAGAACGCACCGGTATCGCAGAATAACAATACCTACCTAGGGCTAGACGTCTCTATTCCATTGTTTGCCGGCGGTAGCAACCGGGCTGCGGTCAGTGAAGCACATAGCCAACAACTAATTGCCGAGTATCAGCTGCAACAAGAACAATTGGAAGCGAGTGAACGGGTGCGCAGAGCCTATCTGCAAGTACAGTCCAGTGAGCTTCGAACCCAGGCGGCGCAAAAGCTACTCGAGTCTACTAGTCTGTCAGCGACTGCAGCACAGCGTGGCTTTGAATTAGGGACTGTGACGAATGTCGATGTACTGAACGCTCTGCGTGACCAGTTTCGCGCCCAGAGAGAGTTGCAAAGAACACGCTACGAACATGTCATCTACAATCTTGCTCTCAAACGGGAAACCGGACTTCTAACAGCCGAGGATATGTTGGAAGTGGGTAACTGGCTGGAAGCGCCCTAGCGGCTGCTAAAAGCGTTCCTGCAAAAAATCATTCAAAATCGCCTTCACAAATACAAATCGATAATATTGTGCGTGACTTGCTTTAGTGACGTCCTCAGCTGCTCTTTCGAGTACAGATAGAAACCCTCTGCATGACTAACTTCCGCCGGGAGAGTGAAAGTGCGTCCTTTATCCAAAGACAGCACCAGTTCTTCATAATTATTCTCACCGTTCTGACTTGCATAGACTGTCATAGCTTGTTCTTTGCACGGTCGCTGCTTTGTGACATCAATAAAAAGATTGACCGGATTCTGCACACCAATTTCATAGGCATAGGCATTTGGAGCCGCTGAGTCATTTCCTAACTTCTGTATCGCCGCCCAGCTAAGAAGAGCTGTGGTGCGATGATCTGGGTGCGGCTCGAGTGGCCCAGGGAAGAAAACGCTAGCTGCACCAACTTCTCTAATCTTGTCGCAAATCCTACCTACTAGCTCTTCGCTGACGGTCAAACCACGGTCTGGCTGTTGCCAGCTATCGACGCTGTTGATGCCTAGTATTTCTGCTGCCCGATGAACTTCGCTATTTCTCACGTCCACAAGATTCTCAGTATCGCCACCCAAGGCTCCATCGGTCAGAACCACTAGATGGGTTTGAATGCCCTCCTCGCTGGCTTTGAGAAGGCTCCCGGCCATGCCATAGGTCTCGTCGTCGGCGTGGGGTGCGAATACTAGCCAGGGTCCGCCTGGCAGCTCGGATGTTTCGAAGGGGATGAGTATGTGTTCCGGATTTAGCATGGTTAGCAGTATAAATCAGCTTGCTGGATATTGTTGAATGTCTCGATTATAAAGGCTTGGCTCGGTAATTTTTAGTTTTTTAAGACGATTCATGGTTAAATTCGCAGCCTCACAATAGAACTAATTAGTAGACTCCGTTTATAACCACAAAACACAATACTGGATCGGGAATGTTACTAACTCTGCTACGTGAATGGATGCTGACACCGTTCACTCATTACCGACTCTTTCATAATTTCGCAAAACAGGATTTCCTCGCCCAGTTCACGGCATCCGTTGGCGGTTTCCTGTGGCTGATTATCACGCCGATCATTCACATCATGATCTATGCCTTCGTGTTTGGTGTTCTGTTTAATCAGCGAGCCGCGGTGGGGTTTGAAGAGAGCACCTTTGTCGTATTTATGATGGTTGGCTACCTGCCTTGGTTTGCCTTTGCCGACTCTATTGGTAAATCCACCGGCCTATTAATCGAGAAGGCTCCGTTGATCACCAAGGTGAAATTTCCCGTACAAATTATTCCCGTTGTGGGGTCGGTGATTCCCTATTTAACACACGCCATAGGCTTCGGCATATTGTTAGCTTACTTAGTGACACAGGGTTACTGGAATTGGATGTGGTTCTATCTGCCGGTTATCTTCTTCTTCCAATTTTTATTCACGCTGGGCTTGGTGGCTATTCTCTCAGCGCTCAGTGTCTTCCTTCGCGATTTACAACAATTGGTTGCGCTGGGCATCACCATCTGGTTTTTCCTGACACCGATAATTTGGCCAATATCTATTATCGAAGACCAAGCTCAGCAAAATATATTTTTGTTAAACCCGATGCATAGCTTCGTTAGCCTGTATCGAGAGATCGTTCTTCTTGGCCAGGTAACTTTTATTCATCTGCAAATAATAATTCCCGTTTCAATAATTACTTACTTTTTGGGTGGCTGGTTATTTATGAAGATTAAGCAGGCTTTTGGTGATGTCCTTTAAATCTAATCTGAGAATAGGAAATTAGTTGTGCCTCGCGTATCCGTCCACAATCTTAATAAAGATTTCAAAATTTACGAACGGCCGCAAGATCGTTTGTACGAGCTTATTCTGCGCAAACAGCGGCACCAGCTTTACCATGTACTGAGTGATATATCGTTCGCCGTTCCCGATGGCAAGAGCCTAGGAATTATCGGCGACAACGGTGCTGGCAAATCGACTCTGCTCAAACTTTTAGTTGGGACTTTGCAACCCACTAGCGGCGATATCGTAATCGAAGGGCAGGTCGCGGCGCTACTGGAGCTTGGCGCGGGCTTTCACCCAGAATTTACCGGTCGCAAAAACATCTATCTTAATGCCGCTTTATTAGGTGTGCCCGATGACAACATCGCCGAGATGGAAAGGGACATTATTGCGTTCTCCGAGCTCGACTATTTCATCGATAGGCCAGTTAAGACTTACTCATCGGGCATGTATGTTCGACTCGCGTTCTCTATCGCGACTATGGTGCGCCCAGATATCCTCGTCATCGATGAGGCCCTATCGGTTGGTGACATGGCGTTTCAAAAGAAGTGCGTGCAGCGTATGAATGAGTTTCGTATGCAGCGCAAGACGATGGTGTTCTGTAGTCACTCCATGTTTCACGTGCAAGAGCTATGCGATATCGCTATCTGGTTAGATAAGGGCAAGATCCAAGAGATTGGTGACAGCGACAAGGTAGTGGGGCACTACGAAGACTTCTGCAACAACAAGAAAACCTATAGCAGTATTCGCGAAGACATCCCCGGGGAGCTTCGTGCTTCTGAGGCGGCACAAAAAGAAGAGGTGCAGGACTGCCGTATCAATTCTATCTGTGTTAAGTCAACGGACGGTAATGACATCACCGCAATCAAGCCGCTTAGTGACGTGCTGTTGGAAATGGAAGTAGAGGTTCTAGTAGAGAATATGGAAGGGCATTTCGGCTTCGCCTTCATGAAGTCTGCCGAGGAGCCGATTGCTTCCTTCCTTACTACCAATGACGATGAGATAGAAATTGGCTCATTCTCAAAGGGAGACGTTTTTAAGGTTTCGCTTGTTGTCGAGAAGGTCGCCATGCGAGTAGGCGAGTTCTATGCACTCGGTGGTCTCGCCGATAAGAGCGGTCTGCTCTGGTATGAAACTAAGTTCAGTAAACTGCTGACCATGGAGCCAAACAAGGGTGTCGGGCCGATGATCATGAAATGCGCGTGGCAGCTCGATAAAGGCTAGAGACAACACAGCCATAGCCTTGCTCAGAGGCTCTTAAGCTCGATCCCATACTCTTCAATTCTAGCCTTCGCTGTATCAGGCAGCATGCCGTAAGGGTCTACCTTGTAAATTCTAGGCAAGGCATTGCCGCTGCTTACTTCTACGATCTCCATATAGGCCTGACGCACGGAGTCCTGCGGCTCAACTTCATCCCCATCAAGCTCTAGAGAATCCGATGGCTGGCTCGTTAACACAGTGCCGCTGAACGCCGCTTTCGGGTAGACAAAGATGGAATAGATGTTTGAGGTGTTCGTCCCTACCCATTGAGTTAATTCCTGGAGATTCTCGAATGGCACAATTTCAGCTATCTCTGCACGATTGCTTATATCCTCGAGTTCTCGAAAAGCGATTATTGTCTCGATTAGCTCGTCGTCCAGCCCTGGCAGTAGTCGCATTGCTTCTCGAGTTGCTACATTGAGGTTTACGGTTCGCGTGTTGCCGTAAATAGTGAATGCTGCATCTAAATTGATACCCTCAAGCAATTGAGCAAACCCCCGCACGTGTAGAATTTCTTCTACCGTGTCCAGCTCGGGGTTGTTGCGAGGGACGTAGGCCTGATCAAGTTCCAGATAGTAGTCCTTCTCCGCACCGTTCAGCCCCTCCAAGTCATTCAAATCGGTCCAATCTGTCCAGGCGGCGAGCAGGTCTTGCACCTCTTCTGGCTCGGCGGCGTCCCCGCCCAGTAGTTTTTCGATGAGCAATTGCATGTTGCGGCGTGGTATTCGATTCAGGTTTATCTTTCCCGCATGGTCGTAGATACGAACTACCATGTTCTCAGGTAGCCCGTAATTTAACTCCAACGCCTCACCATCATAACGGTGCAAAGGATTCAGTATCTCGCCTTCTTCGGATTCCTCTAATTGCTGATCTATAGGTGCCGGCATACGCTCCAGCATGAGTTCCATCTCGGCGAAATTAACGCTAGCCATTAGCTGCGCCCAATCCTGACTAGCATCGCGGTTATGCGCCGCTGTCTGCGCCGATAGCCTTACTTTGCCCGCCATAGCGGTAACTAACACCGTCAGTAGGACTGCCGTCCATAAGACGATTATAATGACCGAGCCGGTTTGTTTAGATAGATTTCGCATGCCAATCACAAACCGGTATTCGTCGTCGGACGAATACTTCGATGCTGATTGTTTTTAATGCGCGCGACTATCTCTAACTCTTCGTTCACATCCTCAAAGTCTCGCTCGGGAATAAAGTGAACATACACTGCCAGAGGAAGGCTCAGCTCCTCTTCGCCGAACCATTCATCGATCCAGAGCCTGTCCTCATTCAGGTCCTGATAGAGATAGCTAAACTGTGCAGTATAGTTTTCTAACACCAGAATCGGTTCGCTCTCGCTTAGCCTTTGGGTAGGGTTGTCGCTGAATGCTGGAACAAGACTCAGATAAACGCCTTCGTCTGCCACGGAATACATCTCCCAAACAGTTAGCCCTGGGCTACGCTGCGGAGAGATCGTCGATACGAAACTAAGCGTGTCATCTTCCCCGTGAAAATAAATCTCACGCCCGAGCGTGTCAAAGTTCGTATAGCTATGCGGAAAAGCACCCTGCAGCGCACGGTCTATCTGCAGCACCGCCAGCGCCTGGTCTAGGCTTTCATCTAACACATCGGTGTTTCTATTCCAGTCATCTGCCACAATGTAAACACCGGAGCTCAACAAACCGAGCAGCAATGCAGTCAACCCTAGGGAAAGAATTATTTCTACTAAAGTAAAACCTACCTGCTTGTCTTTCTTGGTAACACTTGTTTTAACTATTCGCATGGGCCCCTACTGTGGAAGATCCAATTGAATCCAACGGCTTCCCGCAATTACCTCGTTGCGCTCTCGATTGACTACTTCGTAGGCTTGGAATGCATGCACAGAGCCCTGTGTCTTTCGCTCTGGGTCTTCCAATAGATCCAAAGCGCGAATCTGATAGCTATCGTCCTGAAGTATCTCTTCGACGTCCGAGTATTCATTTTCTAGAAGGGCAAAATTGGTAACAGCCCGAATGCGCGTGGCCTGTATCAAGCTTTGTTCTGCGCGCCACGAGAGTTGCTTGCTACCTCCGACCAGAGAGAACAGCCCGCCAAGTACAAATCCAGTAATCGTGAGCGCCACTATTACTTCCAGAAGAGTAAAGCCTGCTTGAGAGTTGTGTGGTTTTTTCATCGCTATTCTCTGTCGGGGTCGCCGCTGGAGACACTGCCGGTGAACGGATCGACTGAGATGACGCCTGCTTGATCATCCTGAACGAAGAGTAGCGTGCCGCCAGTGCTTCCACCTTCAGGGTAGAACGTCACTTCTGTTTTCCCCTGAATCTCGATTTCTCTGTCAGTACTATCGCGAAAGCGCAGATCGACACCGGCACCGTTCCACTGCGCTACGCTATTGCTGAGGCTGGCGTACCTCTCTTCGGAGTCTAACCGCGCCATTTCATCAGCAGGCAATACATTGAAGCTAACGGTGCTGGCTTGCCCAGAAATTACCGCCGTGCGTCTTGCATAGTTGAGCAGTGATTGGGCCTGCCGAACTTGGGTACTGAAAGTGCGGGCTTCGAAGCCGCCGAGGTTCGGGACTACCATGATGCTAGCCGTGGCAATGATGGCGAGCACGAGAATTATTTCGAGTAGCGTGAAGCCACGCTGCTGTTTAGGCGTAACTTGCCTAGGATTGACAAAGGCGGCCGTTCTACAGGCCAATATCGGCGTCATCTTCTTCGCCCCCGCTCACGCCGTCGGCTCCGTAGGATAGCAGTGTGAACTCACGTCCATTGCCTTCATAGATATATTCATTGTCCCAAGGGTCAGTGGGCACTGCTCTGCGCAGATAAGGACCGTTCCAAGATGCTCTGTCGGTATCATCCTCCATCAAGCCGTCCAGAGTGTCTGGATACTCACCGACATCAAGCCGATAAATATCTAACGCCGCTTCCAGTGTGGCAATCTCTGTCCTGGCGACATCGCGCATCGCGCCAGCCTGCTGATTAAACAAGTTCGGCGCAACCATTACCGCCAACATCGCGATGATAGCCATCACCACGAGAATTTCGATGAGCGTGAATCCACCATTTTGCTGCAACTGCTTAATTAAATTTTTGTCACTCGGGTAGTTCATGATTAATACCTTTTGTCTAGAAATCAGATGCTTCGACTAGATCGGATGCCATGTCGAATCGGTCGAGGATATCCTGATATTCTAACCCTGTTTCGGCGTTCAGATTAATGATCTCGGGCCTTAACACGATGAACAGTTCACGGCGCTCTACACTTTCCTGTTGATAGGAGAACAGCCTGCCCAGCACCGGTAATCGATTCAGGCCAGGGACACCGGCATTCAAACTCTCAGTGTCTGTCTGAATCAATCCACCGAGCACCACGTTCTCGCCATTGCGCACGACAACCGTCGTATTAATCTCCTGATTATTGAACACAGGGTTGTTGTTTACCCCAGTTGCGCCGCCATCAACTGAAGATAATTCCTGCCGAATAATCAAATTCACGATACCGTCGTTATTTATCTGCGGCGTGATCGACAACACGATGCCCGTATCGCGGTACTGGATGTTGGTCGTAGCGATGCCGCCGGTGCCAATAGACTGACCCTGCTCCACAGGGACTTGCGAGCCGATCTGAATGTCACCCTCCTGGTTATTTGCCACAGTGAGCGATGGCCGAGCGAGCAATTGCACGTCGTTGTTAATGGCGATCGCTTCCAGTGTTGCATCAACTTGCGAGGCACCATCGATGAAGGACTTGGTGAACAACAAACCACCAAGGCGCGGTACAAAATCGGTCGATGCGTTGGTAGAAATTGGGTCAACCGCGCTGTTAGCGGCTATGCGCGACCAATCCACACCAAACTTAGTCGCCTCGCTGAGCGTGATCTGCGCGATTACGGCATTGATCATCACCTGCAATGGAACCGCGTCGAGTTGATTGATAGTCGTGAGTAACTGTCTGTAATCGCGCGCCGTACTTCGAATTAACAAACTGTTTGTCGCTTCGTCTGCCACGATCTTCAAGCTTAGGTTTGCTGAAACGACTGTATTATTTGTAACAACTGCAACCCCATCTGCGAGCTCAACAGAATCTAGCGTGTTATTTTCAATGTCGTTACCGCGATTCGCGACTGCCGGCGCCTCATCATCGTTATCCTCAAATACCTCAGATAAAGTTTCTGCAAGCTCCACCGCACTCAGGTTATTTACCTGATAGTGAAATAATTGCTCCACTTGTTCCTCGCCGACCGAATCTAGAATTTGTACCCAACGAGAGATCTCCTCGAAGCCGCGTGCTGCTGGCGCTGTCACAAGAATCCCATTGATCCGTTCTATTCCCTTTACCTGATAGGCCGGGGTTTCACCCTCGATAAGTAAGAGAATCTCGGTTAACTCCTCGGCAACTTCCAGCGCATTGGCATTAAATAATTGATAAAGATGAATCCCCTGATTCTGAAATGGGTCTGCATCGACGAGGAACAACAATTCGTTGATGCGTTGCAATTGGGATTCGCTCGCCGATATAGCTAACGTGCCGTTGCCAACCAGAGTTCTCACCTGCCCATCTGGCGCGAGAAGCGGCTCGATAACTTGCACTGCAGACTCAGTAGAGATGAAGGTAAGTGGCGTGATCTGTAGGATCCGCGCGGCAGTGCCTTGACCCAGCGTGTCTGGCGTCGCTATCTCTGCTGGCAGAGCGCTGTTAATCTTGCGCGCATTGTAGACATTGCCCACACGATTTAGGACTACACCTGCGTCCCGAGTTAACAATCGAACTAACGGCCAAATATCTTCCTGGCTCAAAGGGCGTGCCGAGGAGGTCCGAATACTGACTTTGCTGTCGATCGTAGGATCGATAACAATACTCACGTCCAAAGCAGCGGCAAGTTCTTCCAACACGAGCCGAAGATCTGCCTGCTCGTAATTGAATTCGACGACGTTCTCGGTAAGAGACTCTACAGGGATAGGTCCGAGTTGCGGAACGCCATCGTACTGCAAGGCGGCGCCGTCCCGGTTAATCTCATTGATGATTGCCTGTTGCTCAGCCGCAATATTGTCGTCTGTTTGGGGCACTACAACAGCCGCGTTCCGGCTCGTCGCCTTTCGCGCAACTGAGCTGCTACTCGACTGCCCGCCATTGCTAGCACCGGACTGTGCATCCAATACAGCGCAAGAGGAAAGCGCGAAACCAACTAGCAGAAGTGCTAGAGGGTTTTTTGTTGCTTGTAGAATTTGCATAGACTTCACAATGTTCTCCGAGATTTAGAAATCCACCGCATTCATGCTGAATACAGCTGAAAGCATAGTGATGGTTATACCGCCAACTGCTATGGCGAGAATTATAATCAGGGCAGGCTGCAAAGCAGCCACCAAACTAGATATTTGATTACGCACGGTCGTGTCGAATGTGGCCGCGGACTTGATCAATATGTTGGCCGTTCGGCCTGATTCCTCACCGACGGCAACCAACTGATGCAGCAGCGTTGGGAATTGATTCGTCTTCTCTAATGAGGCGCCGAGTCCCGCGCCACCTCTTACGTCCTCTTCTACCTGAACCAGGTATGTCGCCAGAATGGTATTGCCAACAACTTCTCTGGACACACGTAGCGCACGAATTAAAGGGATACCCGCTCCTAATAGGGCACCTAGTGTTCTCGCGAAGACTGCGCACTCTTTATAAAGGATCAGCTTGCCCATAATCGGCAATGACAGCATGAAGCCATCTTTCTTTAATTTCGATGCCGGTTCTTTGTCTAAGCGTTTCCAGAAGAAAACCAAAAGAGCTATGAACACGATAATAAGGTAGCCGAAGCGCTGAATACCGCTACTTAAAGAGAGCAGGAAGGCCGCCGAGGCCGGAATCTCACTGCCCGCATCTTCGAACATCGCGGCAAACTGGGGAACTACAAAAACTAATAGTAAAACAACAGAGAGTACGCCGGTAATCAGCAACACGATCGGATAGATCATTGCCGAAATAATTGCCTGCCGGGTCTTGGCACTGGTTTCAAGAAATTCTGCAAGCTCGGGTAACATCTTATCTAAAATGCCACCTTCTTCACCGGCGCGTACGATATTGATGTACATCTTGCTGAAAACTTTCGGGTGAACCTCCATCGCCTCGGCAAGGCTCTTGCCTTCCTTCACCTCACGCAGCAGATCCACAACAAGTTCGCGCATTGCGGATGATTCTGTAATACCTTCTAGCAGTCGTAGAGACCTATCGATCGGCACCCGAGCCTCAACAAGAGTGCACAGGCCATTGGTGAAATCCAGCACGTCTGCCTGCGAGATTCGTTTGCGGCGAATTTTCTCAGCGGCTTCTTTGGTTTCTTGTATCTTGACCGGTGTTAAATTCTTGCCCTTCAAGATGCGCACAGCTTCGCGCTCCGTATCAGCGCTCAGCTGACCGTTCAGCACTTTGCCTTGAGCATCGAAGGCCTGATATTTAAAATACAGTGCGCTCATATTGCTCTGGTTACCCGCACCACTTCTTCAGGCGTAGTCATCCCACTTGCTAACTTTTCGAGGGCGTCCTGCCTGAGGGTTTTCATCCCCTCGATGATTGCCTCGTCACGAATGGTATTCGCATCTGCTCCCGAGGCGATGTGATGACGAATCGCATCACTCATGATCAGCAACTCATAAAGGCCCACGCGGCCCCGATAGCCAGTCTCTCCACAGCGCTCACAACCACTGCCTCGTCGAACCTCGCTAATCGAATTCACGTCAATATCTAGCGCCGCGGCTTCGTCTGTACTTAATGGATGAGTTTCGGCACAGTCAGTACAGACGCGCCTAACTAGTCTCTGTGCCTGTATAGCCAGCATGCTGGAACTAATTAGATAACCTTGTACGCCCATGTCTTGCAACCGTGTTACCGCTCCAGCTGCATCGTTAGTGTGTAGCGTTGAAAAAACAAGATGGCCGGTGAGTGCCGATTCGATCGCGATCTCCGCCGTCTCATGATCGCGAATCTCACCGATCATCAGCACGTCGGGATCTTGTCTAACGATAGAACGTAGGCCCTGTGCAAAACTTAACCCAATGCTAGCGTTCGCTTGAATCTGAGTGATACCGTCAAGTTGATATTCAACGGGGTCTTCAACGGTAATTATTTTTTGCTTCTCATTGTTTATCTTCTCTAGCGTCGCATACAGCGTGGTCGTTTTACCGCTACCTGTAGGGCCTGTTATCAACACCATGCCATGAGGCTGAGTGACGATATTTTGATACTGGTCGAGAATTTTATCAGGCATTCCCAACTGCTTCAGACTTACCGCCGTATCGCTTCTATCTAATATTCTCAATACAACAGACTCACCGTGCACGCCCGGCAGAGTCGACACACGCATATCAAGTTGCTTATTGCCTATCTTATAATCTATGCGGCCATCTTGCGGTAAGCGCTTCTCGCCGATGTCTAGCTTCGCCATAAGTTTCAAGCGCGACGCAACAGCGGTATGTATATTAATAGGTAGACGCTCGATGCGTATCATAATGCCGTCCACGCGACAGCGAATATCCAGATGATTCTCGTTAGGCTCAAAATGTATGTCGCTCGCATCGAGATCAAGTGCGCGCGCGAAGAGGTGATTTACTAACCGAATGATTGGCGCTTCCGATGCCAGGTCGGCGAGCGCCTCATCGTCGGCAAAACCAGAGACAAAAAGATCTTCGTCTGTGTTGTCGATCTGCGGCGAGAGCGCCGCGCGCCAGTGACGCATCAACCGGCGCACTTCGTCGGCGGCACCGACGCCGAACTGAATTTCCTGGTTCAAGATGAAGCGTATCTGCGCACGCAATTCTATACTTGGCGTGTATTCACAAATGAGCCTCGCGGATTCAGAAAAGTCTTGTGCAGGAACGATGCCTTGCGGCTCTAGTAGCTGCCCGAAAATGGCGAGTGTCATTGCTGACGACTCCTCTACTAGCCCTTTATTACCGTAATCAGTCATCTGTTACTCGTAGCCTCTACAACAAGGCCTTCACTTCGGGCAAAGCCAACGACTGTAATCGAACCGCTGTATTGATTTCGGCTTCGGTTTACATTCAATGCAGTCACTCTAAGCCTTGGCACTGAATTTTCCAGTCTCTCCAAGAAGCGAGCCGTGTTCGCTTGATCACTAGTGCGAAACGACATCTCCTGCCGAATAAACAGCCAATCATCTGTCACCAAACGATCGGCTAGGCGCGTCGAACTTACTGTGATGCCAGAATCTCGAGCCTGCAATGAGAGCTCGCGCTGGATATTCGCCTCGACGATAGGAATCGTCTCGCCGGTGAAAGACTGGCGATTCAGTTCGGCAATCTGCGACTCAACTTCGACGCGGCGCTCACGCCAACTGCCAGTGTTCTCTATTAAGCGTTGTTCCCGGGCAATATCGATCTCCACGCTTTCGATATTGCCCTGCCTTTGGGCATACACAGATGTAAGCGCTGGCCAGCCACTAGTGGCCACGAATAGCAGAGCCACGATCGCCGCTAGTATCAAAATATTTCTTTCGCGTTTAGATATTTGCATCACTATTATTTCTTCTCGGTTGTACTGTTCGCCGATTACTCATCGGGAAAGTAGCGCACCATGTAGCCCTCGAAATTTACCGTGCTTATTCTTAGATCGATATAGTATCTTTGGTTGTTAGTTGCTCGGGAGAAAACGACTTCGGTAAACATCGGGTCCTGTTCCAAGCGTTGCAATATAGCCTGTGGTTCGTTGCTACTTCCCTGAATTTTTATTAGACCCTCTGACACTTCCATCGAGGTCAGCGTGTCGGGCCTCAATATATTCTGTAACGTAAACATCGCCTCACGCAATCGCTGCTGGGGAAAGTCATTAATCAATCCCCATTCGTTCTCGAAACTGACAACAGCAGCTTGGTCTTGTCGCGCATCGCTTGCCATCTCTCTCTGCATTTCTAACGTGGCTGCTAAGGATCTAAACTCGAACGACTGTAAAATAAAAGGAGCAGCGGCAATAAAAAGAACGGCAAGCACGGCAGCAGCTGCCGCGATGTATTGTTTACCTTGGGCCGTTCTCCGCGTTGCGTGTAATGCACCATGTGGAAAGAAACAATATTCCTGATTCGCTTGAGCATCTATTCGAGAGAAGTAGTTTGAACCCTCAACCAACTCGATTACGTTTTCAGAAGAGTCTTCTGCCAGTGCTTCCTGCCACTGTTGCTGAAACACTTCTTGTTGTAGGTCTTGCTTGCGCACGTGAAGCAGAGATTTGAGAATACTGTCTTCTATAACTGCGCAGGTTTCAGTTTCGGCATCCACGTCTAGGATTCTAATTTTCTCGCCGCTTTCGTTTCTGTTTTCACCACTGCCATTCATGAAGCGCGGCTTTACCGCTGCAAGAAAAATATCCTTCGCTGCGAAGGCTTCAAATAGATCGGTCAATGTTGTCTCTAGCATCCACAGTGCGAGGTGTTCATCGCCTAGCGCTGCCGACAGTGAGTTGATAGCCAGAGATAGGGGTTCCTCTAGACTGGGCAGAATACTATCGGCTTGAAGTTTTAGTGCAGAAGCCAGATTTTCTTTCGAAACTCCGGGCATTGTCGTTGTCGTTGCGACGAAAAAATTCGCTGGCAATAGCAACAAAGCGGCGCATTCTTTGCGTTGTTCGGCGGAAAGTGTTGTTAGTAATTCTGCGCAGGCCGCGGCTATCGACAGGGCATCAGTACTTTTAATCTCAACAGCAGCCCTAGTTTCCAAATGGACAATCTTATTATCGTAAAGCAGGAAGCTAGTTTCGATCTTCTTGACGAGGTCGCGCCCGGAAGCACCTTTTATCAAGGTCCTTACCTGCGGCGGTAGATAGGCCGTCAATTGTTCTCGCCACTGCGAGTAGTCGAATGCAAAGCTGGGCATAGGGTTTGTTCTTACTAAAAATTTTCGGTCATGAAGCCTAGTAACTTCGAGCCGGGAAATTCAGCACCTCAATTCGGCGCTAAACTATTGAATAAATTGTTAAATCACTGATGTAAGACTCTTATATCGGCAAAATAGTTTTAAGACGTAAATTTGTTCTAAAGAAAATCGATAGCACAAGGGTAGCCGCGCAGAGTGGCTTATCTCGAGACAATCACTTAAATCTATTTGGCAGACATAAAAAAAGCCGCTCTGATTTCGCTCAGAGCGGCCTTGGTATTGGTGAACGCGGTCTTATTCGCCGTTGCTTGAGAGCTGCTGCCTCTCTTTTTCTACAAGAAAATCAACCACTTCAAGCATATCTGCCTGAGTTAACACGCTCTGCCCAGTGGCGACGAGGTACTTGCCATTAACTATCATGTTTGGCGTGCTGCGAATCTCGTAAGCCTGCATGCGCTGCTTAGCTTGGTTTACCTTGGTGCGCACAGAGAATGAGTTGAAGGACTTGGCGAATTCGTCTTCATTAATCCCATATTTCGCAAAAAGGGCTCCTATTTGGCCTTCGTTCTGCAGTCGGTTGCCTTCTATATTGATCGCATTGAAAACATGCTCATGCACGATGTCCAGGGCATCCATCGCCTCTGCTGTGTAGTAAACCTGAGCATGTACTTCCATCAGGCCGTTCCACATGGCCGGAAAGCGCCCAAAATCAACGTCTGCGGGCATTGTTGCTTCCCAATTCGCTATTAGCGGCTCGAATCTAAAGCAGTGAGAGCAGCCGTACCAAAATACTTCCAGTACCTCGATCTTGCTTGAGTCATTGGTATTTGCAGGCGCAGCAAGCTCAGTGTAATGAGTGCCTGCAACGAATCTTTCTATCTGAGCAAAGCTAGAAAATGCCAGGGGCATTAGCAGTACAAAGGTTAAAACCTGTATTGATCGCTTCATTGTTTAACTCCGTCTCTTAGCTGTCTTGTTAGCTAGGTAATCTATCTATTAATTTTTACGAATTACAATTTACACTGTAAAAACATTATCACAGCGTTTCGATCCCCGCTATCCCATTAACACCGATACATGACCGGTTCAGCACAATAATCGATTCGCGAGGTGTTTGGAGGCTCGTTCAAGCCTATTTTAGGACTAATTGAGGCCAGAAACGTAGCTGGCCAAGGCCTCTAGTTCTTTATCGGTAAGACGCTCAACGACAGTTCTCATCATCTCGCCGCCGTCATTCTGACGAGCTCCCGATCTGAAATCCTTCAATTGCTGCAGTGTATATTCTGCATGCTGACCGCTTAGTAACGGGAATCCAGCAGGTGCATTACCCTTTCCTGTAGGTGAGTGACAAGCCGAGCAAGCAGCAACGGCTATTTCGGAGTTACCCGCGCGGTAGAGCCTTTCAGCCAATTCAATCGACTCAGGATCAGCACCTTGTAGGGTGGGTTGCTGCGAAGAGTACCAAGCTGCGATATCTTCCATGTCTTGATCGCTTAGCGACAACACCATGGCAGCCATAGTGGCGCCAGATCTAGCACCTGATTTAAAGTCCCGAAGCTGTTTAACCATGTATCTGGCGCTCTGGCCCGCAAGTTTCGGGTTCATCGCCAAAGGACTGTTTCCGTCCGCTCCGTGGCATGAGCCACACAGGGCAGATTTAGCCTGTCCCGCGGCAGCGTCGCCCTGAGCGAGGAGTAAATTAGGTAGTAGGCCTAAAAATGCGCCTGCAAGTACTGCTATTACTATTTTCTTCATGGGTTTTCCCGGTCACTTCCAACAAATTCAGATAAACTAACGATCCAGCCAGTAGGCAGGGGACACTAACAACTTAACAACTTAAATCCACGTCCGAAGATACTTAACCACTTATTGCTACTTTAAGTTGTTAGTGTCCCCTTCTAACTCGCAGCGATTCGGGCACAAGATCACTAAATCGCGGTCGCGAATTATAACGTAATTTGCGCAGTGACTCTATTTATCCTCGCATTCGACGATAGAAAATGCACCATTGGATCTCTGAACTGCGTGCGAAGAGTAAAAATTTTACAAAAGGTATTAGAAAAATGAATTTTAATCAGGTCGAATTCGTAATAAGTGCCGCAAACCTCAAGGCCTGCCCGGACGACTCTCTAGCCGAAGTTGCCTTTGCTGGTCGCTCGAACGCAGGTAAATCTAGCGCGATAAACACGATAACTGGCCATAATCGCCTCGCCCGTATCAGTAAAACGCCCGGACGCACTCAGCTCATTAACTTCTTCGCCTTGAGCGAAGGCAGGCACTTGGTGGATCTGCCCGGTTACGGTTTTGCCAAAGTACCACTCAAAGTTAAAAACAAGTGGCAGCGCGAGCTGGAACAATATCTACGTCAGCGCGAGGCGCTGGTTGGCTTGATCCTGCTCAGCGATATTAGACATCCGCTTAAAGAGTTCGATCGCATGATGATCGATTGGGCCGTGCAATCCGATCTACCTTTACATATCTTACTAACCAAATCGGACAAATTGAAAAGAGGTGCAGCACAAAATACACTGCTGGCCGTGCAGAAAGAGGTTGCTGCGTTGGACAATGTGACGCTGCAGTTATTCTCTTCACTAAAAAATGTCGGCGTTGAAGAGGCAAGAACAAAACTTGACGACTGGCTAACTTCGCCAGATATGATCGATGAGGCAGGGGATGAGGCAGGGGACACTAACAACTTAACAACTTAAAGTAATATTAAGTGGTTAACTATCTCCAGGCGCAGATTTAAGTTGTTAAGTTGTTAGTGTCCCCTTCTAGATAGTGTCCCCTTCTAGATACAAGTTAGTGCGCCTCGTCCCAGTTATCTCCAACACCAACATCGACAATCAGAGGCACATCCAATGCCGCCGCCGATGTCATTCGAAACTTTACGCCCTGGGTGAGCTGGTCGAGATCTTTCTCGCTCACCTCGAATACCAATTCATCGTGCACCTGCAATAACATGCGCGCATCAATATCGCCCATTGCTAGCCAATGATCGATATCAATCATCGCTCTTTTGATAATATCGGCGGCTGTGCCTTGCATAGGCGCATTGATCGCCGTGCGTTGCGCGGCCTTTCTTAACATACCATTGCCGGCGTGAATGTCCGGTAGGTAGAGGCGTCGACCGAATAGGGTTTCGACATATCCCTTTTCGTCGGCCAAGGCCTGAGTCTCGTCCATGTACTTTCTAACGCCGGGGTATTTTTCAAAATAGCGCTCGACATACTGCGCTGCTTCCCCACGGCTAATGTTTAACTGATTGGCAAGACCGAAAGCGGACATGCCGTAAATCAAACCGAAGTTAATTGCCTTCGCGCTTCGCCTTTGCTCAATGCTGACCTCATCCAGAGCTACGCCGAAAACGTCGGCTGCTGTTGCCTTGTGAACATCTTGGCTGTTGGAAAACGCACTGAGTAATCCCTCGTCTTGGGAAAGATGCGCCATGATTCTAAGTTCCACCTGAGAATAGTCCGCTGCCAGCATTTTATTGCCTGGGTCGCAGACGAATGCCTGTCGAACGCGTCGCCCCTCGGCGGTGCGGATAGGAATGTTCTGTAAGTTAGGATCGGTAGATGACAGACGACCAGTGGCTGCGACTGCCTGCTGAAAGGACGAGTGAATTCGCCCAGTGCCTTTATTAATTTCGAGCGGTAGTTTATCCGTATAGGTCGACTTCAGTTTGCTCAGTGATCGATGCTCTAGAATAAGCTTCGGCATTTCGTAATCTTGCGCTAACTCTTGCAATACAGGCTCGGCTGTTGACGGTTGACCGGTCTTCGTTTTCTTTAAAATAGGCAGCTCTAGCTTCTCATAGAATATTGTTTGCAGTTGTTTCGGCGAACTCAAATTGAATTCTTCTCCTGCTATCTCGAAAACTTGAAGCTGCAGCTTTTCTAGTTGCTTGCCTAGCTGCATACTCTGTTTTGCAAGTGCAACCGCATCAACGCGAATGCCGTTGCGTTCTACTTTATTCAGCACTTCGATAAGTGGTAATTCATAGTATTGATACAGCCCTAGCAAGTTGCCGTTGCTACTCAGGGTTTGCTGTAAGATCGCAGACAGGCGCACGATGTGATCTGCTTTTTGTGCTGCATAAGGCGCATAGTCCGAAAGCGCTACTTGCTCTTTGGTCAACTTGCCCTGACCCTTGCCTAGCAGACTGTCGATTTCTATGGGCGCCACCTCTAGATAGTTCTTAGCAATCTGTGGCAGTTGATGCTTCGTCGCGACAGAATTAGCGACATACGACGCGAGATGCACATCGTTTTTGATCGGCTGTAAGTTAATCTCGTAATTTTTCAGCACATGATCAACCTGCTTCAGGTCGAAACCGATTTTTTTGATCGATGGATTCACCAGTACTGGCTTTAACTGAGCGAGGCAATCCGCACTATCGAGCTGCACTGGCACATCATCGTAGTCATGTAAAAACGGGATGTAAAAGGCCTTGCCCATGTCGACACAGATTGCGATACCGAGTATTTTTTGATCAAGAAAATGATCACCGATCGTTTCTAATGAGATGCCAAAAACTGATGACGCTGAAACCTTATCAATCACGGATGCGAATTCCTTGGCATCTAAAACTAACTTATAATTTATGTCTTCCTCTGCAATCGACACATCGACTTTTTCGATTACTGATTCTGCACTTGCTGCCTTCTTACTATTCGGTGAGCCAGCTACGCCTTGTTCCTCTAATTCCTTTATCCAGGACTTAAACTCCATTTCTGTGAAAAGCTCGTGTAACTTCTGTTTGTCCTCTTCAGCCGCTACTAGCTCGGGTATCTTTACATCTAGAGCTACATCCATTTTTATGGTTGCGAGCTCGTAAGAAAGCCTAAGCAGGTCGATATTTTCGCGCAGTTTCTCTCCAACTTTTCCGCCTACAGCTTCGGCATTCTCAATAACGCCTTCCATTGAGCCGTATTCCTGCAACCACTTAACGGCTGTCTTCGGGCCGACACTCGGCACACCTGGAATATTGTCTGACTTGTCACCCATGAGCGCGAGATAGTCGATTATTCTGTCCGGCGCCACACCGAACTTCGAAACAACGGATTCACTATCGAGGATCTCGTTTGTCATGGTGTTGATGAGCGTAACGTTGTCGTTCACGAGTTGAGCAAGATCTTTATCGCCCGTGGAGATAAGAGTTGAAATGCCAGCTTCGGTTGCTTGCTCAGAAAGCGTACCAATTACATCGTCCGCTTCTACATCGCTGATAATTAAAAGTGGTAAGCCCATCGCTTCAATAATCTGATGTATCGGTTGTATCTGTGAACGAAGCTCGTCCGGCATTGGTGGCCGGTTTGCTTTGTATTCAGTATAAATTTTACTGCGAAAAGTTTTGCCTTTGGCATCAAAAACAATCGCGATATTGCTTTCCTCATAGTTCTTTATAAGGCTACGAATCATGTTGATAACACCCTTCACTGCCCCCGTCGGCTGGCCTTTGCTACTTACCAGAGGCGGCAGTGCATGGAATGCACGAAACAGATACGAGGATCCATCTACAAGAATGAGCTGTTTTGATTCGGCCAACTTACTTTCCTTTTCCAAGTTCGTACAAATTTGGTTTTATGCTGCGCCTATTCGTAAAGGCACTGGTAAAAATCATCTGCTAGGTTTGCGACAAATTCGCTATAGGCATTTGCACTCAAGTTTATGTTGCTGCCTAACAGGTCTACGGTAATTAGTTTCAATTCGTGGCCGTTTAAAACTGTGTTAACCAAGTCCGAGTTCGAATCGAACTCCAATAACAAACAAGACGGTCGCTGCTCGTTCACTTGGCTTCGAAGCGTAATCATTTCGCTAATGCTTGGCTGGACTTCCGGGTCCGCCAAGATGACCATGCCATGTTGCAGGCCAAACTGCCGTTCAAAATACTGGTAGGCATTGTGGTAAACCGCGTAGTTCTTCGTCGATGGCGTCTGAAATTTTTGTGCAATTTGCTGGTTTGTGCTTTCGATTTTACGGCCAAATTTTTCCAGGTTCTGGCGATAGGATGCTGCGTTGGCTGGATCCATTTCAGCGGTGTGTTCAGCAATCGCTTTGGCAATGCGTAGTGCGTTTGAACTATCTAGCCACAGATGGGCATCAAGCTGCCCATCTCCAACGGTATGCAATTGCAGCCCCGGCGTGTCAATAACGGTTATTGTCTTCGCTTGAAACTCACTCTGTACAAAAAAGTCGCTAAAGTGGGTTTCAAAGCTAGGGCCTATCCATATTGCCATGTCGGCCCGAGCTAGTTTGATGCGATCAGAGGGTGACACAGTGAAGTGGTGTGGTGATTGCTGCGGATCCACAATAGAGGAAACCCTGCCATATTCCTGCACAATGGCCTCGGCAATCATTTGAAGCGGCTTTATAGTAGTAACGATGCTCACATCACCGTGGCTTGGCGAACAAAGAAGGGTAGTTAACAGTACAATCAAATAGAATTTAGGCATTAGGAATTTATCAAGCAGTACGGGCTCAAAAGCCTCTGGCGACAAAGGAAAGTTTTGACATCAATGCTATGATAACTCATTGTCCCGCCTGCTCCTACGCGAGTAAGAATGTAAAGGCGAGAAACCTAAAAGTAAGAAAGTCATAAAATCTAATGTTTAGATTGCAAAGGCTGTAGCGAGTAATTCGAATGGATATTTCCGATACTAGTAGTAATCCAGCCTCTCATTCTTCCACCGGCACTAATGCCCCTGGTGTCCTGCTTGCGGCAAAATCGATTAACAAGGATTTTGCTGAGAAAAAGATCCTCGAAAACATAAGCCTCACTATAGAGGAAGGACAGATAGTCACCCTGATCGGCCCAAACGGGGCCGGCAAGACCACCCTAGTCCGTATTGCCCTCGGACTACTCCAGCCTGACTCCGGCTCCATCTATCACCGGCCCGCCTTGCGAATCGGCTATATGCCACAGCGAGTCCATGTAGAGCCCACGCTGCCACTAACCGTTAACCGATTTCTTCAGCTTGCAAATAGACAAGATACAGCCTTACTGTCCAGCACTTTGGAAGACTTAAAGATAAGCCATCTCGAAGGCCGGCAACTAACGGACATATCCGGCGGAGAACTACAACGGGTGCTCCTCGCGCGCGCTCTCCTGCGCAAACCTGAGTTGCTTATTCTCGATGAGCCTGCACAGGGCGTTGATCTGGCTGGGCAGGCAGAACTCTATCAACTCATTAGCGAGATTAGCGATAGACATCGCTGTGGTGTGTTAATGATTTCTCATGACCTCCACTTGGTCATGTCTTCGACCGACGAGGTCATCTGTCTCAATCATCATATTTGCTGCCACGGTAAGCCCGAACACGTTACCAATGACCCAGCCTATCTAAACTTATTCGGCGCCAATGCCTCTCAAAACCTTGCCGTCTATACCCACCATCATGATCACGAACACGGGATCGGCGGCAGCGTGAAGGAACACGATCATGATTGATTCTATGATGCTGCTCTTTACTACGAATTTTGTGCTTTATGCCCTAGTTGCCGGCATTTCTCTTGCGCTAGTGGCAGGACCGTTAGGCTCATTTATTGTATGGCGCCGCATGTCTTATTTTGGCGACACACTCGCACACTCTGCCTTGCTTGGAATAGCGTTGGGCTTGCTCACCGATAGCAATCCGCAGCTAAGTATAATATTAAGCTGCCTTGTCTTCGCTTTCTTGCTCACCTTGTTAGACCGAAGACCCTCCATTTCTACAGATACTCTATTAGGTATTTTAGCTCACAGCAGCCTCGCACTTGGCATCGTGGTACTAGCACTAGCCGATTCGGTTCGAGTCGATCTCGAAGCCTATTTGTTTGGTGCATTGCTCACCATTGGCAACGCTGATTTGATCTGGGTTTTAGTAGTTGTGTCTCTTGTTGCCATCGTTCTTTCAGTGTTTTGGAATGACTTCGTATCAATTACAGTTCACGCAGAAATAGCTGAAATTGAAGGCGCAAACGTAAATCGACTAAATCTAATTATGGTATTGTTGATCGCATTAACTATCGCAGTATCGATGAAAATAGTAGGAGTGTTGTTAATAACTTCGCTATTGATTATTCCCCCTGCGGCGGCGCGCTCGATGGCGTCTACGCCAGAGCAAATGGCAGTAAGGGCGAGTATTATAGGGTGTATCTCTGTAGTACTAGGCTTGATTTCGGCATTCTACTTCGATGTGCCGGTAGGGCCATCTATCGTTGTAGTGGCTACATTGATTTTTCTTGTATTTTATTTTTATCCAAACGTTCTAAAGACTAGAAACTAAGTGTTTTACTTAACTAGTTCACGAAAAGCCTTTATCAAGTCTTGGTCACGATGCGGTGCTCGCATCACTGCGTAGTAGTCGCCCTGCGGATTTATTACGGCGATGTGGGCACTATGTTCAATTAAATAGTTACCCTGGGCGACATCAACTTCAGACGGTGGGCCACCATGTTCATGCGATGCTGTAGCTGCCGCAGATTCAACGGCGTCCCCGTAGCCAACATACAACTGTGCCGCCAACTGTGCAATCTGCCCAGGGTCTCCACTCAGCCCAATAAACTCTTCGTTGTAGTTTGCCAAATAGGCAGCCATCGACTCAGGATTGTCTTGCTCGGGATCTACTGTTACGAGTAACACGCGCGGTTTTACATCTTGGTTAAAATCTAAGCCTGCATAAAACTGACCCAGTTCGGCCATCGTGAGAGGACAAATATCCGGACAGTGCGTGAAGCCGAAGAAAACAAGATTCCAGCTCCCCTGTAAGTCAACTTTAGTGAAGAATTCACCCTTCTGGTCGATCAGACGAAATTCACTCAGGGTTCGAGCTTCGGGATAGATGGTGACGCCTATTTCACGTAGCGCCGCTTCACGGGTTCTTTCACCACGCAGCTGAAAGAGGGCGATCAGAGCTATAACGACAAGAACATCGAAGGCTAGAAAGGCAATAAATACTGTCTTTCTCTTAGTAGTCAGTTGCATGCGAGAAATTCTGGATTAAATCAGGTAGTGATCAACAACCAAGGCGATGAAAAGCAGGGCCAGGTAGACGATCGAGTAACGAAAAGTATCCATTGCGGTGCTTGGTGTTGGCTTAAACATGAGCAAACCGGACCAGCCAATGAAACCAGCACCCAGTGCAAGCGCCGAGACGAGATAGAGCAAACCGCTCATTCCGGAGAAGAATGGGAAGACACTGACGACTACCAACATTAAAGTATAGACGATGATATGAATCTTAGTTACGTGCTCACCATGAGTAACTGGCAACATAGGCACGCCCGATTTGGCATATTCATCTTTACGGTGAATAGCCAGAGCCCAGAAGTGAGGTGGGGTCCAAGCAAATATGATTAGCACTAGAATTAACGCTCCACCATCGATAGTGCCAGTTACGGCAGACCAGCCCAGTAGTGGTGGCATAGCGCCGGAGAGACCGCCAATAACGATGTTCTGTGGCGTCGCATGCTTTAAATAGCCCGTGTAGATAAATGCATAACCAACAAAGGATGCCAACGTAAGCCAGGCACTCAGTGGGTTAACCCATAATAGCAGAATTGCCATTCCTGCAACACCGATGACAATCGCGAATAGCGCGGCCTGCTTCGGCTCCACGCGACCCTGCGCAACTGGTCGATTGTGGGTACGCTTCATGATTATGTCGATTTTTCGGTCGATCAGGTGATTAACGACCGCGCCCGAACCGGCAACTAGGGCAATCCCTAAGTTGCCCAGAATAAGGACATCTAGAGGAACCATGCCCGGAACGGCGAGGAACATGCCGACCAGAGAAGTCAGGATCATTAACATGACAACTCGGGGCTTGCACATCTCGTAGAAATCACGCCAGCTGCTACTACCAATGTTTGAAGCTATTTCGTTCACGGGTCAACTTTTACGCTAAATAGAATGGGTTTCTTGAGCGGACTATAACAGATATTGAGCCGCGCCTTTGTGTCGTGCTTTCGAAGCGCGGGCATTCAATCATGTTTGGCTTTGAATCTCAAGATCATTGCCTCGAACTAGCAGGTTGTTTTAAGCGTTTTTCTAGCAAAATTTGTACAAATCCCTTTCGCAAGTTTGACACTGACAGGAAGGTGTCAAAAATGCTTGATTTCGTGCATGTTTTAGGGGTTTTAGGCCGCAGATCACTTGCAGTGAATACCAATATTCTATAGCATTCCGGTGCGCGTGAGGAGAGCGAAAAATCTTTGAATTCTTGGGTTACTTCAAGGCTTCCAGAGAGTTGAAACTTCCCCAACCAGATAATAATAATTTACAAGGATGGCGGCGAGTCAAAACTTCGAATTGGGATCCGCAATGGGGGCAATCATTGTTAAGACCTGCCGACAAAGTGATGGCATTGAGCTTCAACTCTTGTTTCTCTGGAACGCGATGTACACAACAACTAATTTCCCCTAGTGCTTGGCGATACGTTGTCTCCACGACACCTGGGATACGTTCGTAATTTTTTAGAAGGAAGGCGGGTTTATGGCTTTAGCGGTCGTTATTTTCTTGTTGGTAATTGGATCAGTCATTTTCCATTTTGCCAGCCCTTGGTGGTTCACAGATATTGCAGCCGATTGGGGATCAATCGATTTCACTATCAACGTCACTTTTTGGGTTACCGGAATAGTATTTATCTTATTAAATCTATTCCTAGCCTACTGCGTGTACAAGTTTCGGCAAAAACCCGGCCATAAGGCGGTTTACGAACCTGAGAACCATAAATTGGAAGTGTGGCTTTCGGTAATCACCACTGTCGGTGTTGTCGCGATGCTCGCACCGGGCTTATTTGTGTGGGCTAGCATAGTTACTCCACCGGACGATGCTACCGAATTCGAAGCCATGGGCCAGCAATGGCAGTGGGCGTTCCGCTATCCTGGTGCAGACGGCATCTTGGGTACAGCGGACACCCAGATGGTTACCGAGACCAACCCTTTCGGCGTCAATATTGCAGACCCGAACGGTCAGGACGACGTAATCGTTTCCGCTCCTGAGATGCACCTACCTTTGGACAAGCCAGTTAAAGCCTTGCTTCGCTCCAATGACACCCTACATAACTACACGGTTCCTCAGTTCCGCGTGAAGATGGATCTGGTTCCTGGCCTTATTTCATATATATGGTTCGAACCAAACAAGGCGGGCCGTTATGACATCATGTGTGAAGAGCTTTGTGGCATCGGTCACTTCGCCATGCGCGGCTCAGTAGTTGTAGAAACTCAAGCAGAATACGATGTTTGGCTTGCTGCGCAGCCTACATTCGCGGAAACCCAAACGGTTGCCGCTGCTAACCCAGCCGCTGGCCAAGCACAGTATGCCGTTTGTGCCGCTTGCCACGGAGCACAGGGCGAGGGTAACCAAGCACTGAATAGCCCGAAACTAGCTGGACAATCGCCTTGGTACATCGAACGACAGCTGAAGTATTTCAAAGAAGGCGCGCGCGGTGGTGAAGGCGATACCAATGGCCAGGCAATGACTGCGATGGCGAATATGCTCGTAGACGATACTGCCATTCGCAATATGGCTGCCTATATCGCCACAATGCCTGACACAGCTGCCACCCCAACCGTGACTGGTGATGTCGCCAATGGCTACGAGATATATGATCGCAATTGTGCGGCTTGTCACTTAGATAACGGTGACGGTACTTGGTACACAGATGCGCCGAAACTTGCGGGCATGAGCGATTGGTATTTCGTTACGCAAATCAGCAATTTCCGAGCCGGCATCCGTGGCTTGCACCCGAGCGATGTCTATGGCGAGCAGATGGTTGGTATGGCTACTGCCATGTCAGGGCTCGAAGAAATTGAAGACGTAGCGGCTTATATCAATACATTGAGATAACTCGCTACAAAAAAATATTAGATAAGATTGTTAACGAATTTTAGCCATAGCTGGCTGATACAAAGATTATAGAGTTAGGAGGATTTAATGGCTTACGTACCATTAGCTGATCAAGATTCCGAAATGGAAATGCACCACCCCCATAGTTGGGTTACAAAATATGTTTGGAGCCAAGATCACAAGGTGATTGCCATTCAATACGGTGGCCTAGCCATCGCGGTTGGTGTAGTCGCATTGATTCTATCGCTCCTAATGCGCATGCAATTGGGTTTCCCAGAAACATTTGATCTGATCGACCCAAGCTCTTACTACCAGTCGGTAACTATGCACGGCATGATCATGGTTGTGTATATGCTGACAGCCTTGTTGCTAGGTGGATTTGGAAACTACCTAATACCACTCATGTGCGGCGCGAGAGACATGGTGTTTCCGTTCCTCAACATGTTGAGTGTGTGGGTATACGCACTGTCGGTGATTATTCTTTTGTCGAGCTTCTTTGTCGGTGGCGGGCCAACAGGGTCGGGGTGGACGTTGTATCCTCCTCAAACTGCTTTGGCCGGAACACCTGGCCATGATATGGGCATCGTGCTGATGCTGCTCTCGCTAGCTGTATTCGTTGTTGCCTTCACAATGGGCGGCCTGAACTACGTGACTACAGTTTTACAGTATCGTTGTCGCGGGTTAACTATGATGCGTCTTCCTCTTACAGTATGGGGAATATTCATCGCGACAATTCTTGGTCTATTTGCATTCCCAGCGCTGCTTGTTTCAGCAATCATGATGCTTTTCGATCTCCTCCTAGGCACTAGCTTCTTCATGCCAGCAGTTATCGAGGCAGGCACGCCGCTTGACCACAATGGTGGTAGTCCGATCTTATTCCAGCACTTGTTCTGGTTCTTCGGCCATCCCGAAGTCTATATCGTGGCGCTCCCAGCGTTTGGCCTTGTGTCTGACGTACTCTCTACTCATGCACGAAAGAATATCTTCGGTTACCGCATGATGGTTTGGGCGATCATCGCCATTGGCGGATTAAGCTTCGTCGTATGGGCGCACCACATGTACGTAAGTGGCATGCACCCCTACTTCGGATTCTTCTTCGCCACAACCACATTGATCATCGCAGTTCCCACGGCACTCAAGGTATACAACTGGGTGCTAACACTTTGGGAAGGCGATATCCGCCTAAATGCACCAATGTATTTCGCCATTGGATTTATCTTTACATTCATCCACGGTGGATTGACTGGATTGTTCTTAGGCAACGTGGTTATCGACTTGCCTCTTTCGGATACCTATTTTGTGGTAGCCCACTTCCACATGGTGATGGGTGTATCACCTGTGCTAGTTATCTTTGCTGCTCTATATCACTGGTTTCCAAAAGTTTCAGGTCGCATGTTCCATGAAGGTATGGCGAAAGCCCACTTCTGGATTACTTTCCTAGGTACCTACGCAATCTACTTGCCGATGCACTACCTTGGCTTCTTGGGTGTTCCGCGTCGCTACTACGCCATGGGGGCCACAGACTTTATCCCAGAGTCTGCGCAAGACTTGAATGCAGCGATCACAATCGCAGCACTAATAGTCGGCGCAGCGCAGATCCTATTCTTCGTCAACATATTCTGGAGCTTGCGTAACGGTAAGAAAGCAGGTCCAAACCCTTGGGGTTCGGCATCGCTAGAATGGCAGACGCCTGATACACCACCTAAGCATGGTAACTGGGGCGATGAGTTGCCAACTGTTTATCGCTGGGCTTACGACTATAGCGTTCCTGGTGCACACGAAGATTTCATTCCACAGAATGTGCCTGAAAGTGAAGAGCCAACTGCGGATGAGCAACACTTCGATCCGGATCATGACGCATCTAAGGCAGGCGCATGAGCCTATTTAAAACACTTACCGATAAGCCCTGGGAACGAAAGGGAATAATCGGCGGACTAAATCCGGAGGGCACTTTCGAGTCGCCCCCGGAACGTGTCGCACTTGGGTTCTTCCTAACGATTGCCTCAGTGATTTTTTCGATGTTTGGTGTCAGCTATGTCATTCGAATGTCATTGCCCGATTGGGAGCCACTGGCCGAACCTTCTCAGCTTTGGCTAAACACTGGATTGCTTGCCATCAGTAGTATTTTGTTTCAATGGGCAAGAAATATAGCCAATGCAGGCAAACAGAAAAACTTAATGACTGCCTTTATCGGTGGAGGCGTGTTTGCCGTGCTATTTATAGCAGGGCAGATGGTTATCTGGGAAAATCTGCAGGCTACGGGTTTTTACGTAGCCTCCAACCCCGCCAACTCATTCTTCTATCTACTAACAGGTTTGCATATCGCTCACTTACTAGGTGGGCTTTGGGTGTGGAGTAAGAGTTCAATACGATTACTATCCGGAAGCAAGCCTGAAGACGTGCGCCTCAGCATCGAGCTGTGTACTTTATATTGGCACTTTTTGCTGATTGTCTGGTTAGTTATTTTTGCAATTCTTTCCAATACCTAATAACTGAATAATTAGGGCTTGGGGAAAATAGAATTTAATTAGAACATTAATAGGAAATAAGAATGAGCGAAGCAGCTATAAGCGAGTCAAACTCGACTCTAGTCGACGATTGGAGCGCCGACAAACAGGCCTACCATGTGCCTTGGGGTAAGGCCATGATGTGGATCTTCCTGGTAAGTGACACCTTTATTTTCACTTGCTTCCTAACGAGCTATCTCCACGTTCGGTTGACCACCACCGAACCATGGCCACTGCAGAGTGAAATTTTTGCGCTTTCTTTCGGCGGTGATCCAATTCCGCTAATTTTGATCGCGATCATGACCTTCATATTGATTACTAGCTCTGGAACCATGGCGCTGGCGGTCAACTTTGGTTATCGCAAAGATAAAGTTAAAACTTTCTGGTTTATGGTTGCGACTGCCGCCTTCGGTGCTTCTTTTGTAGGCATGCAGGCATTTGAGTGGAGCAAACTGATTCTAGAAGAAGGTGTGAGGCCTTGGGGCAACCCTTTTGGCGCACCGCAGTTTGGTTCTATATTTTTTATGATTACCGGCTTTCACGGTTTGCACGTAACCGCCGGTGTCATTTACTTGTTAACAGTTGCCTTCAAGGTAAAGAAGGGACACTACGACAAGAAAGGTTATGAGATTGTAGAGATTGCCGGTCTGTATTGGCACTTTGTGGATCTTGTTTGGGTATTCATTTTCGCATTTTTCTACTTATTGTAAGAGGGGACAGAAATGTCAGCTGAAGCGGGTCAACAACATCCCCTAGGGATTTATTACAAAATTTGGATTCTTCTGTTCGTATTGAGTTCGTTCTCGTACGCGGTTGATTTTTTTGAAGTGCAGGGCGGCATGCGCTGGGCTCTGGTGCTCCTTTTCATGGTTTTGAAGGCGGGCTTTATCGTTGCGATCTTCATGCACGTGGTTTGGGAAAGAATGGCGTTAGTTTTAACTATTCTTGGCCCACCGGTTGTACTGTTGCTTCTTATCGGGCTTATGTCGGTGGAAGGCTTCTATATTTCCGGGACACGAGTTCAGTATATGGGTCAGGATCCGAATCAAGTGGCTCTCACTCCCTCTGATCTTCACGGTGGTGGACATGGTGAAGAAGAAGAGCACGCAGAAGAGGAAGCACACTAGCTAGCTTCTCTGCATAAAAAAGGCCGCTTTGAGCGGCCTTTTTTATGCCTGTAGAAAAGGCAAAACACTGCTCGCTAAAAAGCGAGCTAGAATTGCCCTCGCAGGTGGGCCATAACAGAGGCAGTGTTCGGACGAACTCCTCGCCATAGTGCGAACGCTTCAGCTGCCTGTTCAACCAACATCCCTAGGCCGTCGATACTTAAGCTTGCGCCTTCCTGTTTCGCCCACTGCACAAAAGGTGTGTCCGTTGCCGAATACATCAGATCATAACAACAGCAACCAGATGCAATAAGTTTCGCATCTAGCTTAGGCATTTCTCCGAGTAAGCTAGAAGATGTTCCATTAATTATCAGGTCATAACTGCGACCATTGCTCGCACCTTCTTGCAACATTGAATACGACATGGCCTCGACAGAAGCCATAGATTGCATCTCCTGGGCCAAGAGCTCGGCTTTAGATACATCTCTATTAACAATTGTTATCGCGGCGGCTTGTTCATAAACGAGCGCTGCCATGATTCCGCGAACGGCACCGCCGGCGCCTAGGATAAGCACTCTTTGGCCACAAATCGCGACCTTATTATTAAGCTTAAGATCGCTCACGAGCCCAACGCCATCTGTATTGTCGCCACAGATGTGTCCGTTATCGTCTAGAAATAAGGTATTTACGGCTTGTGCTAACTCTGCCCTAGGGGAACAGCTCGCTGCTAGTGCAAAGGCATTTCCCTTGAAAGGAACCGTCACGTTCAATCCTCCGCCACCGTCAGCGAAGAAATTTCTCACGAAACCTTCGAATTCATTTTCTTTTAGAGGAATAGCCACGTAGCTCATCGTCTGATCTGTTTGCTGCGCAAAAAGGGAATGGATCAGGGGTGATTTGCTATGGCTTACAGGATTGCCGAGTACTGCATAGTTGGACACGAGTAATGTTTCTCTTCTTGCTTCATTTTTTCTTAGGTTGCTATTTTTATCAAGCTTCGGCTTAGAAGACTACACCCATTCCCTTGGTTTCAGGAACTCAGCGGTAAGTTTTTCTTCCTCACTGCCTTTTTCGGGTTGCCAGTCATAGATCCAGCGTACTACCGGCGGCAGTGACATCAGAATTGACTCGATTCGTCCAACACCTGACTGAAGGCCGAATAGTGTGCCACGATCATACACAAGATTAAATTCGGCATAGCGGCCACGCCTATATTCTTGAAACTGCTTATGGTGGTCCGTATAGGCAACGTCTTTGCGCTTATTTACGATTGGTAAATAGGCTTTGAGGTAGCTGTTCGCCATGGATTTAACAAATTCGAAGCTTTGGTCGAAACCGAGCTCATTGAAGTCATCGTAAAATAGACCACCAATTCCTCGCGGCTCTTGCCTATGTTTGATCTCAAAATAGTCATCGCACTGCTTCTTAAACAGAGGATAGTACTTATCACCAAAATTCTCGCAGGCGTCTTTTGCTTGCTGATGCCAGTGGATGCAGTCTTCTTCGAAGCCATAGTAAGGCGTTAGATCGTAACCTCCACCAAACCACCACGCAGGCTCTTCGTTCTCTTTTTCCGCCACAAACATTCTAAAATTCGCGTGAGATGTGGGTACAAACGGGTTCTTTGGATGAATTACCAATGAGACGCCCATCGCCTGCCAGGCCCTGCCGGCAAGCTCTGGTCTGGTTGCAGTAGCAGATGCCGGCATTGCATCACCGAATACATGAGAAAAGTTTACGCCGCCTTTCTCAAATACGTCGCCGTTACTAATGACGCGACTAATCCCCGAACCGCCCTTTTCTCGGTCCCATTGATCCGTTTGAAAGTTTGCGCTTGGGTCTAGTACCGCCAACCCCTCACAAATACTAGACTGCAGTTCTAATAAAAAATCTTTGACGATGTTCGGCTCAAATGTGCTCACTGTTTTTCCTCGCAAATCCTTGTAAGCCTTGTCGGAGCCGGGTCGTCTAGCCCGAGCTCAGCGTAGTACTTTTCCAGAGAATAAATCCCTCATCTCAGACGGCTTAGCTGCCTGTCCGAGTTCGCCATCTACTATGCAGGCTAGTTTATCGGCAAATTTGTCTTCAAGTATTGTTCTAGATCTAATTCCTTCTTCCCCGGCCTGATTCGCCGATGTCGAGACTAGAGGGCCCGCGAAAGTAGAGCACAATTCCTGCACTACTGGATGGCTGCTTACCCGGATCGCCACAGATTGGTGACTTCCTTTAATCCAATGTGGAATCAGTTGATCAGGATCTGGAACTAGCCAAGTAATGTGGCCAGGCCATGCAGCTTCCAGCGTGTCCCTATGCTCTGCACTTAGACCGCTAAGTAGCTGCTCGAACTGACCAATATGCCCGCCGATCAATATTAAGCCTTTGTTTTCCGGACGATTTTTGAGACGAAGGACTTTATTTACCGCTGATTCGTTGTAAGGGTCACAGCCTAGACCCCAAACAGCTTCGGTTGGATAGGCGATAATGTTGCCTTGCTTTACCGCCTGGCAAGCTAGTTGGATGTTTAGCTTGTTCACGAACAGATCTCACTCACTAAATAGGCAACAATGTTACCCGGTCTTAGTAGTTAACTAAGGGATTCCTGTAATGCCTTGTCCTGTGCCTGCACTTTATCGCTGTTGGCTGCGCGCTCGGCTTTTACTCTGTCAGCCAAGTCAACATCGGCGAGCGATAGTATCTGCGCGGCTAAATAAGCTGCATTCTTCGCACCCGTTTTGCCGATCGCAACAGTGGCTACCGGAATTCCCGCTGGCATTTGAACGGTTGAGAGCAGTGCATCCAATCCGCTGAGTGGGCCGGAGTCTATGGGTACGCCAATAACTGGAACTGTAGTGTGTGCAGCAGTTGCACCCGCTAAATGCGCAGCAAGCCCGGCGCCAGAGATAAACACCTGACACCCCCGTTCTTGTGCGTCACTTATGTAGGCCTGAGTGATACTGGGTGTTCGGTGTGCTGAGGTGATTTTGATTTCATAATTGATCTGCAGCTTCTTTAAAATATCGGCTGCGGATTGCATGATAGATAGGTCACTTTCTGACCCCATTAGAATAGCGACAAACGCTGTACTCATAGTAATTGAACTCTAGAAATTGGTGAATGGAGAAACTACCGCAGACCGATAATCTATGCAAGAAAACTACACAGACTCCTAATCCTCCCTAAAGTAACGACCGCCTTGTTGGCGAATTAAGCCTGCCGCTTCAAGCTGAATAAGTTCCGCATTTAGGTCCTGTATGCTGAGCTCGCATTCACTTTGTATTGCCTGAAATACACAGCCCTGGTGATCTATCGCTTTCAATGCCCTTAAATTGTGCAATGGATTGCTCTTTATCTCGAGCTTTGCCGCGCGGTAATCGTCGTTTCTGCTTAAGGTCGATTGATTGACTACGCCAAGCTCTTCTACAATATCTGTAGGCTTTTCGGCCAACTTAGCTCCCTGCTTTATCAGTTGGTGACAACCTCGACTCTGAGCGCTAGCAACAGGACCCGGCATGGCAAATACATCACGGTTCTGTTCCATTGCCAATCGAGCGGTTATCAGCGAGCCGCTCTTTAGGTTCGCCTCTACCACTAAGGTCCCACTTGCTAGTCCGCTAATAATTCTATTCCGTCTAGGAAAATTACTGGAATAGGGAGGTGTACCTATTGGAAATTCCGACACGATTGCTCCGTTGTCGACTATTCGTTGTTCTAGCTTTTTATGCCCAGAGGGATAGACTCGATCAATTCCGGTACCTACTACAGCGATAGTATTCTTACCGCAGTCCAGCGCTCCCTCGTGCGCCTTGCTATCGATACCAGCTGCCAACCCACTACAGATTTGAAGTCCCACCTTACTTAGTTCTTGTGCCATCCAATAGGCGTTTTTTTTCCCTGTAGTGGTTGCTCGGCGACTGCCGACAACCGCTAGGTGTCTTCCGTCTAGCGCGTCAAGTGAGCCTCTTACAAAAAGTATTGGTGGTGCACAATCTATCTCTCGCAACAAACAGGGATAGTGCTGTGATTCATAACAAACTAAATAATTTCCGTCGTTACCGGCCCACTCTAAGGCCTCTTTGGTGCTTTGTTGGCGGCAGTTATTGCTACAATTACCGCATAGCAATTCTATTTGCGTGTTGTCGAAACCTAAGTTTTCGTACTTTGACCGTGGCAGCTCCATTAGCGCTTTAGCCGACCCAAACTCCCCCAATAATTTCGAAATTACGGAGATGGCTATCTTCTTACTTTCAGTCAGGGTTAAGTAGTACAGACAAGTATCGGGGTCCATTATCTATCCATGAGTCGTTTTTGAGGAACGCAATGCAATGCGCAACGCCCAACTTTAGTTGGTTGCGCAGGCTTAACTAAGCTAAAGATAGTCTAGTAGATGAATAGCACGGTGGCGTAGTTTAGGGGCTAACTACTTCGTTAAATAATTCGGCAGGCTCGGTACTGGTGAGAATTACTGCATAGCTCAGTCGATCGAAAGTCTTATAGACCAACAAGGTCCCAACACCGTTACCTGGGATACTCAGCCTGTCTTGATCGAACAGAGTTCGCATTTTTTCACGGAAGGGCATTTTTGCCCGCTCAACCTCATCGCTGATGCGAGTTCCTTCTTTTTGTATTGACAAGATGTTACCTATTTTCAAGTTGTCTTCGTTGCCGAGATTAATAACAACCGTGTCCAGTTGTGAAGCAAGAGTCTCTCCGCCTAGGAAGGCTACAATCTGGCCAGACATATCTGCACTTGGCTCAGTGGGGAATATGGTAGAATTAAGGCTCGACTCTTCCCTTATTAGTAAGCGGTCACCAACTCGAATTTCCTTGATACCATTGTTGATTAATAGCTTCTTCATGTCGGGAGCTACATTTTCCATGATACTAGCCAAACCCAGATATTCAATTTCTACTCCGAGCCTTTCTTCTTCAGTAGTGCTCAAGAAGCCGAGCGCACGTTTCTTTGTTGGCCCCTGTGCATAAAAAGTCCGACCGAGGCGGTAAATTTCAAAGGAGGTTGTTCCTACAAGGAAAGACCCACGGGCAAATATTTCGTCGCCTGTGCCTATCGCGAGATTATCGCCTATGTTCGAGGTGATATAAGGTGCAGCCTGAAAGTCGACGGCATTAATGATCCTATTTTTTGTGAAACTATTCTCGATAGAATTCAGTGGAATTGCGGGAATGGCGCTCGGCAGGGCTTCTATTCGAATTTGCGGAGAAATGCTTGCTACCTCACGATCGCCTCGCTGCAAGAAAACACGTGGTTTTCCGCCCAATAGGCTGAGCTTCAAGGTATCGCCTGAGTAGATAAGATCAGGGTTATCTAAGTACTCGTCAGGCTGCCAGATATCAGTCCAACGTTCCGGATTTACTAGAAACTGTCCAGCAATTTCCCATAACGTGTCGCCTTCTAGCACAGTATAGCTCGTAGGATAATCATGCACGAGAATACTCGTTTGACCCTGCGCTGACATCAATGTGCTCGCGCTGACTGTGCCTATTACTAAAGCTAGTAGTAGTTGCCTGATTCGCAGATTTTTCATACTTAGTCTTCCGCACTAAAAAGCGTTGAGTTCATAGGTTAGCAATACGCTATAATTATCACCAGAAGCAGTTCACATACTGTATCACTCAATTTCTGTAGGCTTACGCGCCATGTCAATTTTACAAATACTGGAATTTCCTGACCCCAGATTAAGAAAAATAGCCAAACCAGTTACTGTTTTCGATAAAGAGCTAGAAGACTTGATCGAAGATATGCTCGAAACGATGCACGAAGCTGAGGGTATCGGGCTCGCCGCAACTCAGGTAAACGTTCATAAACGTTTACTGGTAATAGATGTATCGGAAAATCGGGACGCTCCACAGGTTTTTATTAATCCAGAATTCGAAATTATTGAGAACGAACTAGCTGAATATAACGAAGGCTGTCTGTCAGTGCCTGGTTTTTACGAGACAGTATCTCGACCTAGAGCGGTTAAGATAACAGCTCAAGACGCTAAGGGCGAGAAGATAGAACAAGCTGCCGAAGGTATTCTAGCGACCTGTATCCAGCACGAGATAGATCATCTAGATGGCAAATTATTCGTGGACTATCTCAGCACATTAAAAAGGCATCGGATTCGCGCTAAGCTAGAGAAAGAACATAAGAAGCCTGTCTGAACAAATGAAAAATTTGCGAATCTGTTTTGCAGGAACACCTGCTTTTGCTGCTGCGCATCTGCTGGCATTGCTAAACGCAGGCCACCATGTTGTCGCGGTCTACACTCAGCCTGACCGCCCCGCTGGCCGCGGCAAAAAATTACAAGCGAGCCCAGTCAAGAAAATCGCTCTTGAAAATATGCTTCCCGTTTTTCAACCATCGAGCCTTAGACCCTTGCAAGAAACTGAATCATTAGCCTCGCTCAATTGTGACCTGATGATCGTAGTTGCCTATGGGCTAATACTTCCAAAAGCCATACTCGATGTGCCAAGACTTGGCTGCCTAAATGTACATGCATCATTGTTACCTCGTTGGCGCGGTGCTGCCCCAATTGAGCGTGCGCTGTTAGCCGGAGATAAAATGTCAGGTATAACTATTATGCAGATGGACGAAGGACTCGACACTGGCGCCATGTTAAACAAAGAGACCGTACAAATCAGCGCTACCGACAATCGACTCAATCTGGAAGAAAAACTACAAATAGCGGGCCAAGCCGTGCTTATAAGAACCCTTGGTGACTTAGAAAAATATCAATCCGAGGCAACCGTTCAGAACGATGACGACAGTAACTACGCTGCAAAGTTGGAAAAGTCTGAGGCGTTTATCGATTGGCGCCTAAGCGCGACGGAGATTGATCGTCAAATTCGCGCGGGTATAGGAAGAAACCCTGCCTATACGGTATTGAACGATCAGCGTCTGCGTATTCTTAAAGGAACTGTGTCCGGAGAGAGCTACAATGCCAAACCAGGGCAGATAGTGGAAAGTGAAAAAACACATTTCACTGTACGTTGCGGTTCTGGAGCACTCGATATACAGCGAATACAACTTCCGGGGAAGAGTCCGGCAACTGTAAAAGACATCAGCAATTCACGTCCGGAGCTGTTTTCTCGAGATGTTGTATTTGACCGTGGACAGCCAAAATAGAATGAGCAATAGCAGGGCCATAGTTGCAAAAATACTCTGCTCCCTGCTTAAGGACCGTGGTTCACTTAATACCCTGTTAGGCAATCACAAAGACCATGCAGAATTTGGTCTGATCCAAGAGAGCAGTTACGGTTGCTGCCGATGGTATTTCGCCTTGGAGTGCTTACTCGGACAACTACTCAACAAGCCACTGAAGAAGCAGGATTTAGACATTAAATGTTTGATGATTTGTGCACTCTATCAATTAAGAGAACTAGAGGTTGCTGAGTATGCCGTTATCAATGAGTCTGTTTCAGCGACCCAGATCTTCAAAAAACCATGGGCCAAAGGTTTGGTGAATGCCGTCTTGCGCGGCTATCAGCGTAACAAAGAAGCGCTAGAGCAAGCGTTGACTGCCAGCCAGCCAAATGAAAATCAGGCGTTTCCGAGTTGGTTAGAGTCAGAAATTGTCCAGCAATGGCCAAAGCAAGCGTTATCTGTATTTCAGAACAGCAATCGGCGCCCTCCTATGACCCTACGGGTTAACCTTGCGAAAAATTCACGCGAGCAATACCTCGAATTGCTAGCGGCTGCCGGCATTACAGCTACAGCAGGTGGTTTGACTAATTCTGCTGTATATCTAGATAAACCAGCCCCCGTCACCAACTTACCAGGGTTCGCTGAAGGCAAGGTAAGCGTGCAGGATGAGGCTTCACAACTTGTACCTAGCCTGCTCCAGCTCGAGACAGCTCAGCAGATACTCGATGCCTGTGCCGCTCCCGGAGGAAAGAGCTGTCATATACTTGAAAGTGAACACTCACACACTAAATTGACCTCTATAGATACAAGCGAGTCAAAGCTCGAACGAATACGGGAGAATTTAGAGAGATTGGGGCTCGAGTCAAACTTGGTGGCTGCAGACGCCGGCGAATTAGAAACATGGTGGGATGGCAATCAATTCGACCGCATTCTTCTCGATGCGCCCTGTTCAGCTACTGGCGTCATTCGCCGACACCCTGATATTAAATTACTTAGAAAGCCTGAACAAATCAAATCCGTAGGAGAGGTTCAATCGGTTCTATTGAGTAAATTGTGGACTTGCCTCAGACCTGGAGGCCTGTTGCTGTATACCACTTGCTCGCTCCTGCGGCAGGAGAACGAAGAGGCTATTAAGCGTTTTCTCGATTCTACTGATAGCGCTAAATATGAAGCCATATCAGCCGATTGGGGAGTAGAATGTGCCTTCGGTAGGCAACTACTGCCAGGGACAAGCTCAGGCCCTGATGGCTTCTTCTACGCAGTGTTACGAAAAAAGTCAGTGTAGGATTTTGGATTCATTTGTTCGATCAATAATGTAAGGCCATCATGAAGATAATTATCCTCGGCGCCAACCAGGTTGGCAGCGCTCTAGCCGAAACTCTGGCAAATGAGGCCAATGACATTACGGTTGTCGATGCTGACACCGAAAAGCTCAGCGAACTCAAGGATCATATCGATATAGGCACCGTAGCCGGCCACCCTTCTCTACCTGATGTCTTGGAGAAAGCAGGGGGCCACGATGCCGACATGATCATTGCGGTAACCGAAAGCGACGAGATTAATATGGTTGCCTGCCGCGTGGCCTACTCTCTGTTCCAAACTCCAAAGAAAATTTGCCGCATTCGTTCCTCTTCCTATCTCGTTTCAGACAAGCTCTTCGGCCAGCATGGTATCGCCGTAGATACTGTTATTAGTCCTGAGCTAATTGTCTCTAGTGACATCGAGCGCTTGTTAGACCTGCCTGGCTCACTTCAGGTATTGGATTTTGCCGACGGTAAAGTGCAACTCGTCGCGGTGAAGGCATACTACGGCGGCCCGCTCGTTGGTCAAGAAATTCGTTTACTACGCCAACACATGCCGTCTGTGGACACTCGCGTGGCGGCGATTTTTCGCAAAGACCGCCCGATTATTCCCGAGGGCTCAACTGTTATCGAGGCGGGTGATGAGGTCTTTTTCGTGGCAGCACAAAAAGACATTCGCGCATGCATGAGCGAACTACGACGCATGGACAAGCCCTATAAAAGGTTGATGATCGCCGGTGGTGGCAATATTGGCATGCGGCTAGCCGAGAGTGTTGAGGATCGCTATCAGGTTAAAATTATTGAGAGAAGCTTAGAGCGCTGCTCTTTAATTTCGGAAACACTAAATAATGCTATCGTGCTAAACGGCGAAGCATCACAGCGCGACCTTCTAATTGAAGAGAATATTTCTGACACCGATGTATTTCTCGCGCTAACTAACGATGACGAAGCGAATATCATGTCCTCCCTTTTAGCAAAGAGGCTAGGCGCGAAGAAAGTCATGGCGCTTATCAACAATTCCGCCTACGTTGATCTCGTCCAAGGCGGCGAAATAGATATTGCTATTTCTCCACAACAGGCGACGATTGGAAAGCTGCTCGCCCACGTTAGACGCGGCGATGTGGTAAATGTGCATTCTCTACGCAGAGGAGCCGCCGAGGCGATGGAAGCAATCGCTCATGGTGATGAGGCTTCATCGAAAGTAGTGGGCAGAGCTATAGAAGATATTGACCTTCCGGAAGGCACAACGATTGGAGCTATCGTCCGTAACGATGAAGTGCTCATCGCTCATGACAACACCGTCGTCGAGCCTGACGATCACGTAATATTGTTTCTTGTGGACCGCAAACGTATTTCTGAAGTGGAACGGTTGTTCCAAGTTGGTTTCAGCTTCTTCTAAAAGCTACGAAAATTATGCACGCCTCAATCATCGTAAAAATAGTAGGTATATTGTTAATGCTCTTTAGCGCGTTAGCCAATTTGCCGCCATTGGTGGTCTCCTATATTTATGCAGATGGCATGGCAAGCGTTTTTACGGATTCTATGCTTATTATTTTTAGCATTGGTTTCTTGATGTGGCTGGCAACCGTTAGATCCCATGCAGAGTTAGGTACACGAGACGGGTTTTTAGTCGTGACTCTATTTTGGGCAGTACTAGGTGTCGCAGGCTCCTTGCCATTTATTTTCTCCTCTGCAGTAGAATTGTCCATAACCGATGCGGTGTTCGAATCACTTTCCGGGCTTACCACCACCGGGGCTACAGTGATCTCCGGTCTCGATGACTTGCCCAAGTCGGTTCTATTCTATAGACAGCAGCTTCAGTGGCTGGGAGGAATGGGCATCATCGTCCTAGCCATGGCATTGCTGCCAATGCTTGGTATTGGTGGGATGCAACTCTACCGAGCCGAAAGCCCAGGGCCGGTGAAAGATAATAAGTTGGTTCCTCGACTTGCCGAAACGGCAAAGGCGCTTTGGTATATTTATCTCACGTTAACGGTTGTTTGCGCGCTTGCGTACTGGATTGTTGGCATGGATCTTTTCGATGCTATTAGTCATAGCTTCACTACCGTGGCCATTGGCGGCTTCTCTACTCATGACCTTAGCCTCGGTTATTTCGACAACCCCGCCGTGGATATCATTGCCATCATATTCATGTTCATAGCGGGCGTGAATTTTGCTCTACACTTTACTGCTTGGCAAAGAAGGAAGGTTGGTCACTACCGCCTTGATCCTGAATTTAAATTCTACGCATTTATCCTTGGATCCGTTTCGGTCGTTACGGTTGCAGTGCTCTATTTTTCCGAAGTGTATTCGAGCCTATTCGAGGCTTTGATAAAGGGCGTTTTTCAAGTCGTGTCTATGGCAACGACTACCGGGTTCGCAACGGCCGACTTTAATTCGTGGCCACTATTTTTGCCCTATGTACTCCTCTATGCGGCCATCATAGGCGCCTGCGCCGGCTCTACCGGCGGCGGTATGAAGGTTATACGCATCCTGCTGATCTTTAAGCAAGGTTTTCGGGAAGTGCAACGATTGATTCATCCCCGCGCCGTTATACCCATCAAGCTTGGAGGCCAGCGAGTCTCGGATCGGATAGTGGAATCTGTCTGGGGTTTCTTCGCAGTCTATGTAATGGTGTTCCTGATTATGCTGCTAGCATTGCTTGCTACAGGTCTAGATATTGTTACAGCCTTCAGTGCCGTCGGCGCATGCATAAATAATCTCGGCCCCGGCCTCGCCGAAGTTGCAGTGACTTACGGTCAACTACCTGCTGCAGCAAAATGGATATTGTGTTTTGCGATGTTATTGGGCCGGCTGGAAATATTTACATTGCTGGTGCTTTTTACTCCGATGTTTTGGAAAAGATAGATACTTTTCACCTCGTTTTCATTTACTTGCAAACAATTTGACTAATTCACGTCTCCCGCGTGGGCAACCCCTGATGTTTAGAATATTAGTAAAACTTTTCCCCGTCCGACTGCCTGCGAAATCGTTTGTATTCCCACTGATACTGCTCCACAGCCGTGAGGACACAGTTTTCTACTGACTTATTGAGCCCAGAAACAGATGTGATGAGATCTTCATCGTAGATCGATTTATCCGCTTCTCGGATAGTTAATTTAAACCCTCCGCTTTTTGGTAGACGCACCACAAAACCACAGAACACTCTAGCCTGCGAGCGCGCTACAAGCTTACTTACCAATGTCATTGTTAACGCCTGTTTACCAAAAAAATTAGCGAACACTCCACCCTCGTCATTAGGTACTTGATCAGGCAAAACACCGACCATCTCCCCCCTCTGCAGGGCCTTGAGGAGCAATGAGACTCCCTTTCGGTCGGCCGGTGCCAGTTTCATGCCGCCTCGAGATCGAGTGCGCTGTAGCAGGCGATCTAAAGCGGGTAACTTCGGCGGCTGATACATGAAGGTTGATACAATATTCTGACAGGCGTACATGCCAAAAATTTCCCAGTTACTCAAGTGGGGCGCCAGTAAAATGATTCCTTGCTTACCACTCGCCGCCTGCTTGAGTTCTTCAAGGCCTTCGAGCTGGGTTACGAGAGAATAGGTCTTATCAATAGGTAACATCCACGACTTGCCCATCTCCATTGCCGTGCTCGCTGTGCTAGTCAGGCTCTGTTTCGCAAGGCGAGAGATTTCTTCGTTAGATAAATTAGGAAAACAGGCTTTTAAGTTCTTCAAAGTCGTATTTTTCGCTCTATTGGGAAGATAAAAGAGCATTGCTCCCCAGATCGAGGCCAGCCCATGGATTATTCCCAGTGGCAGCCTCGCCGTTATGAATAGAAACGAGAGAAAGAAATAATATTTAAGTGTGGCGATAATGATTTCTCATTTAAGTAGATCGATTAAATTAACTGGAAATGGAAGCATAATTCTCGTCCAGAAACAATCGCCTAGATCTTAGCCACTATCCCCTTATCTGGACTGCAGGTGGATTAGTTCGGGATAATCGAGGATAATTGCAAGCCTCTGACTTCATAGCCGTTTAACAAGACAACGCATTCAAATCTATCCAAGCAAATCGGCCAACGCGTGAACAAGAATTTAGACAGTAGCACCTTTCAGGGACTCATTTTTGCTTTGCAGCAGTTTTGGGCTAATCAAGGTTGCGTTATCATGCAGCCACTCGATATGGAAGTCGGCGCAGGAACGTTCCATCCGGCTACTTTTTTACGTGCCATTGGGCCCGAGTCTTGGAACACTGCCTACGTTCAACCCTGTCGTCGACCTACCGACGGTCGTTATGGCGAGAATCCGAACAGGTTACAGCATTACTACCAGTTTCAGGTGCTCCTGAAGCCCTCTCCAAAGAACATCCAAGAACTCTACCTAGATTCATTGCGCGCTCTCGGTATCGATATGTCGATACACGATATTCGGTTCGTCGAAGACAATTGGGAGTCTCCAACTCTCGGCGCCTGGGGGTTGGGCTGGGAAGTATGGCTAAATGGAATGGAGGTAACGCAATTCACTTACTTCCAGCAGGTGGGTGGGTTGGAGTGTTACCCAGTGAGTGGTGAAATCACCTATGGCATCGAGCGAATCGCGATGTACCTTCAAGGCGTCGACAGTATCTATGACATTGTATGGACTAACGGCCCCGATGGCGTAGTTACCTATGGTGATATTTTTAGGCAGAACGAAGTAGAGATGTCCGCCTTTAATTTTGAATATGTCGATGTCGATACCCTTTTCCGAAATGTCGATGATTGCGAGCGACAATGTGAGGCTCTCATAGATAAACAACTGGCACTACCAGCGTATGAGCAAGTACTAAAGGCCTCGCACTATTTCAATTTACTCGATGCTAGAAATGGCATTTCGGTGACAGAGCGACAGCGCTTCATCCTTCGTGTTCGAACACTTGCCCGAGCAGTTGCAGAAGCCTATTACGAAAGTCGCAAACAGCTCGGCTTCCCGCTAGCCAGCGAAGCGCTGCGTAAGGAATTTTTGGAAAAATAGTCATGTTGAAAGAAGATTTTTTAGTGGAATTGGGCACAGAGGAATTACCGCCAAAGGCTCTACTGAAGCTGTCAAAATCATTTCAGACGGGAATAATAGAGGGTCTCAAGAAGGAGTCTCTAGCTCACGGTGAGGTCAAGTCCTTCGCTACCCCGCGCAGATTAGCCGTTCTGGTCTGTGCATTGGATGAGAAACAGGCCGACAGAACTACCCAGAAATTTGGCCCCGCCGTTAAGGCCGCGTTCGATACCCATGGCAATCCCACGCGGGCCGCTGATGGATTCGCCAAATCTTGCGGTGTGCTCGTTGCCGACTTAGGCCGTGCTCCTAAAGACGGTGTAGAGAAACTTAGCTTTTCATCCACACTACCTGGTAAGTCTACTAATGAGCTATTGCCTGCAATCGTTGATGCCGCTCTCGCCAAGCTTCCTATTCCAAAAAGAATGCGATGGGGTGCCTCGAGAAACGAGTTTGTGCGACCAGTCCATTGGCTGGTAATGTTGTTCGGTGAAGAAGTCGTCCCATCTACTATTATGGGAGTGACGTCTGGAGCTGACAGCTTTGGCCATCGCTTCCACCACCCCGACAAGATTCGTATCGGCAAACCAATTGACTACGAAGCACTTATGCTAGAGCCTGGTAATGTTGTGGCCGATTTTGCTAAACGTAGAGAGCTAATTAGAAAGAGCATTCTTACAGAGGGTGAGAAGCTTAATGCCAATACTGTAGTTGATGAATTACTTCTCGAAGAGGTAACGGGCCTCGTCGAATACCCAGTAGCCTTAACAGGCCAGTTCGATGAATTGTTTTTGGAGGTACCATCGCAGGCCCTGATTCTAGCGATGAAATCTCATCAGAAATGCTTCTATCTAGTGAACGCGAACGAGGAGCTACTGCCGTATTTCGTGACCGTGAGCAATATCCGTAGCAATGATCCTTCGCAAGTCATCAAAGGCAACGAAAGAGTAATCCGGCCACGCCTCGCCGATGCGAAGTTTTTCTATGAGACTGATAAGCAAAAAACCTTGGAAGATCGTTTGGATCAACTGAAGAAAGTCGTGTTTCAGGAAAAGCTAGGAACGGTTTTCGATCGCAGTTTAAGAGTCGCAAATCTAGCCAAATTTATAGCAGCACAGACAGGCGAGAACGAAGCGCAAAGTGAGAGGGCCGCCATGCTCTCTAAGTGTGATTTGGTTACGAATATGGTTGGCGAATTTGCTGACCTGCAGGGTCTAATGGGTTCTTATTATGCGGCCAACGATGGTGAGCCTGAGCCAGTAATCACGGCTATTTGCGAACAGTATCTGCCTAAATATGCGGGTGACGATCTCCCATCGACTCCTTTAGGTAGCCTATTAGCGATTGCCGATAAGCTCGATTCGATTGTTGGCTTATTTGCCATCGGCCAACCGCCTACCGGCTCTAAAGACCCATTCGCTCTTCGACGCTCTGCTATTGGCATATTGCGTATTATGGTAGAGAACCAATTGGATTTAGACCTCCTTGCCTGCATAGAGGCGTCGCTGAGTGAGTTTGGATCACTTGAATCAGAATCCAAAACTGCCGAAAAGGTTTTCGACTTTATGCTGGAAAGGTTTAGGAGCTGGTATTCAGATGAGGGTATACCTAGTAATGTTTTCCAGTCTGTTATGGAAATCAAGCCACGCAAGCCCCATGATTTCGCTAAACGAATACAAGCTGTGTCTAGCTTCGAGCAGCTTACCGAGTCAGCTGCACTAGCCGCTGCGAATAAGCGAGTCTCAAATCTATTAGTTAAAGTAGATGCCGCTTCTCTATCGACAGAGGTTAGCGAAGCACTGCTGATTGACGACGCGGAAAAAATACTTTTTCAACAACTGCGCGATAAAGAATTACGAACAGCTCCTTTGTTCAACTCTGGCAACTATACATCTGGACTTGCGGAGCTGGCCGAACTCAAAGATTCCGTAGACGGTTTTTTCGATAACGTGCTTGTTATGTGCAACGACAAGTCTGTGCAAAATAACCGTATCGCACTATTGCAGCGACTACGCAATATTTTTCTTAAAGTAGCGGATATCTCTTTCTTGCACACCTCTTAGCGCTGTTGAGTCAAAGTGAGCGACCATGAAGATTATAGTGCTAGATCGAGATGGTGTGATCAATCAGGACTCCGACGACTATATTAAATCAGCGAAAGAGTTCATTCCTATCGCCGATAGCATCACTGCCATCGCACGATTGAGCTCGGCCGGTTTCAAAGTCGTAGTTGCAACTAACCAGTCTGGCCTTTCTCGGAAATATTTCGACTACGATCAACTATCCGCTATGCATCATTTGTTGTGTTCTATGGTAGAGAAGGCTGGGGGTGTCATCGACGGCATCTTCTATTGCCCTCATCACCCGGATGAAGGCTGCTCTTGTAGGAAACCAAGAACCGGTCTGCTTCAGCAAATTGAAAATGAATTCGCTTGCAAACTTCAAGGCTGCTATTTCGTTGGTGATAGCCTAAAAGATATTCAAGTTGCTCGCGCATTCGATTGTAAACCCATCCTGGTTCGCACCGGCAAGGGTTTAATAACCGAACAAATCCTTTCTGATTCAAACGATGTGTCTGTACCCACTCTTGATGATTTATCCAATGCTGTTTCTTACATTCTTGGATTTTGCGATGATAACTAGATTCTTTTTAGGCGCACGGTCTTTAGTCTTTTATATTGGCTACTATACCGGCACAGTTATTATATGTATTTTCTTCATTCTTTTATTCCCCATCTTGCCGCCTAAAGGGCGACATGTTTTTGCCGGGCTTTGGTGTGGTTTTGCTTTGGGGTGGTTGCGACTATGCTGCGGAGTGAAGTACGTGGTTCATGGCCTGGCAAACTTACCTAAGAGGCCAGCCATTATTTTGGCTAATCATCAAAGTAGTTGGGAAACGATTCTTTTCTATAAACTCATCTTTCCTGTCTCCCCGATTTTAAAAAAAGAGTTAACTCATATACCTTTTTGGGGATGGTCTATGCGCCTACTAAAACCTATAGCTATTGATAGGAGCAAACCACGAGAGGCTGGTCGTTCATTGCTAGTACAGGGTGTCGATCGAATTCACAATGGTAACTCAGTTATAATTTTCCCTGAGGGTAGCCGTTCCAAATACGGCTGCGTGAAAAGATTCTCTCGTGGCGGTGCAAAACTTGCCATTGCGGCAAATACAGACATTATCCCTATAGCTCACAATGCCGGATACTGCTGGCCAGCTCATGAATTTACCAAAAAGCCCGGCTTAGTAACTGTTGTTATTGGAGAGAAAATAGAACTGGGTGAGCGAGACGCCAGCGAAATTACCGCCGATGTCGAAGACTGGATACGCAAAAAAGTAAATGAACTTGGCTAGCACTCACTCTGGTACTAACTAAGTTCGTTTTGCGCATTTTTCTAGTTAAAAGGTTCTAAATATCTAAATTTTCAGCTGCTAACGCATTATCTTCGATAAATTCGCGGCGTGGTTCTACTTGATCGCCCATTAAAGTATTGAATAGTTGATCGGCTCCGATCGCATCTTCGATAGTTACCTGCAGCATTCTTCTGGTTTCTGGGTTCATCGTGGTATCCCAGAGTTGATCTGGGTTCATTTCCCCTAAACCCTTATAGCGCTGTAAATAATGGCCCTTCATAGCATCATTGGTGAGCCATTCTATAGCTTCGGCGAATGAGGAGATTTGTTCTATCTTCTCACCGCGCTTAACGTAGGCCCCCGTTTCGATAAGGCCTTCCAGAGTTTGCCCGAGATCAGTAAGCGCACGGTATTCACCAGAATGAAAGAAGTCGCGACTAAACCCGAAGGACTTCTCCAAGCCATGCAGGTTTAGTTTGGCTTCAGGAAGAAACAGTTGTCTCTCTTCGTCTTTTCTAATGTTAAACGTATAGTTAGTACTCACTTTCGGATGCATTTTGGAGAATTTTGCGTACAGTTCTTCGATCCATTCCCCTACTTCTGCCTCGGATTTCAGCTCATCCTCGGCTAAGTTTCTAGTAAAAATCATCGCCTCCAGAATCTCGGTAGGATAAAGCCTCGCCAGCCGACTAATAATTGCGTAGCTGTTGTTGTACTTCTTCACCAATGATTCAAGCGCATCATCTGCAATACCTGGCGCACCAGAATTCACATGTAAACTCGCCCCATCGAGGGCAATTTGGGTTTGGTATTCGGCTAACTCAATATCATCTTTTAGATATTGTTCTTGTTTGCCTTTCCGAATTTTATACAGTGGCGGTTGTGCGATGAAGATATGACCGCGCTCGACCAACTCTCGCATCTGCCGGAAAAAGAACGTTAATAACAGAGTTCGAATGTGTGATCCATCAACGTCCGCATCCGTCATAATAATAATACTGTGATAGCGCAGATTTCCCGGTGCGAATTCTTCGTTGCCTATTCCACAGCCTAGCGCCTTAATTAGTGTCCCAATTTCGACGGAACTGAGCATCTTGTCGAAGCGCGCCTTCTCTACGTTTAAGATCTTGCCCTTCAATGGCAAAATAGCCTGATTTTTACGGTTCCTTCCTTGTTTTGCTGAACCACCGGCCGAGTCACCCTCCACTATATAAATTTCAGAAAGGGCAGGGTCTTTTTCTTGGCAATCAGCCAGTTTGCCCGGCAAACCGGCTATATCTAAAGCGCCTTTTCGTCGCGTCATTTCCCTGGCCTTGCGCGCCGCTTCCCGCGCACGTGCCGCATCTAGCATCTTGCCAACAATAAGCTTTGCATCTTGAGGATTCTCTAAGAGATAGTCACTAAAGTGTGATGCCATTTCCTGTTCAACGACGGTTTTCACCTCGGAAGACACCAACTTATCCTTCGTCTGCGAAGAAAATTTTGGATCCGGCACCTTCACCGAAATAATGGCTGTTAAACCTTCTCGTGCATCGTCTCCAGATGTGACAACTTCCTTTCCTTTTCTGCTTGCCAATTCCTTGTCAATATATCCTTTCAGTACCCGTGTTAGTGCGCCCCTAAAGCCGGCGAGGTGGGTTCCTCCGTCTCTTTGGGGAATATTATTTGTATAAGGGAATATGTTTTCCTGATAGGAGTCGTTCCACTGCAGCGCAACTTCGACCGTAATACCGTCTTCTTTTCGCTCAGAACTAAAGTAAAATGCCTTGTTTACAGCAACCTTATTCTTGTTCAGATAATCAACGAAAGCCCTAAGACCGCCCTCGTATTTGTATAAATCTTGTTTGCCTGTGCGTTCGTCCGTAAGCCGAATAGCTACGCCGGCGTTAAGGAACGCTAACTCACGTAGCTTCTTAGCCAAAATGTCATAGTGAAATTCAACATTCGAGAACGTGTCGGTAGAGGGTTTAAAATGACACTCTGTGCCAGTGGCGCTAGTTTCGCCGACCACGGCAAGCGAAGAAAGTGGAACGCCGTGCGCATAATCTTGCTCATGGACCTTCCCATCACGTCGGATAGTCAATTTCAATTCTTCAGACAACGCATTTACCACCGAGACTCCCACACCATGGAGTCCTCCGGAAACCTTGTAACTGCTGTCGTCAAATTTACCGCCTGCGTGTAGAACAGTCATGATCACTTCTGCCGCAGAGACTCCTTCGGCATGCATTTCCGTTGGTATTCCACGGCCATTGTCAGACACGGTGACCGTTTCACCGATATGAATGATCACCTGGACTTCGTCGCAGTGACCTGCCAGCGCCTCATCCACAGAGTTATCAACTAACTCGAATACCATATGGTGCAAGCCGGTTCCGTCATCGGTATCCCCGATATACATTCCAGGCCTTTTTCGAACAGCATCCAGCCCTTTTAAGACTTTGATACTATCTGAATTATATTCGCTGTTGGGCTCTTCACTCATACTTCTACTCCAGGGCGTTGTTAGCAGCCACTATCGGCTGCCTTCCCCTTGATATCGGATAATTTGACTAAAAATCAAGCTGTTATTGTACCACGTTCCACGTGGAACGTTGCCAGTTTAGGCTGGCCTGGGAGGCTATCTAAGATGCCAGCAATCTCAACACAGGTAACAAAAATCTGCCCGCCCATAATAAGAAGCTGCGAAAGGATGGCAGCTCTGTTGTCACGATCAAGCTCAGAAGGCAGGTCGTCCACTAGGAAAATACACTTCCTGCCTAACGCTTGGCTGAGCAATAAGCCCTGCGCAATCTTCATAGTACTAACCAGAACTTTTTGTTGGCCTCTAGACAATATATCAACGGCCTTATTGCGCCCGAGCCTAAAGCTAAGGTCCGCCCTATGCGGCCCGCTTTGTGTCGTTCCATACCGAGCATCAATAGCTCGATTCTCTACCAGGATATCTTCAAGTTCTCTCCCCGCAACCCAACCACTCTCATACTGAATCTGCAGCCCATCAACATCACCGCCACTGATCTTTCGATAAAGTTGCAGGAACAAGGGAAGAAACTGTCGAAAATACTGATCCCTGGCTCTGTGTACTTCCCTAGCCGCCAAACAGAGCTCAAAGTCCCAAGCAGCAATTAGACTAAGGTCTGGAGAGCGCTGCTTTAATAGGAGGTTTCTATTGGCGATAGATTTTTTGGTACGTCGCCAATTCTCAACAAACGTATGTTCCACGTGGAACACACCCCAATCGAGAAACTGCCTTCTCGATTTAGGGCCCCCTTCCAATAAAAGGAAAGAATTCGCGTCAAGTATTTGGCAAGGCAACTCCCGGGCAACGTTTTCCCAGTTGCTTTGAGTTTCTGAGTGAAACATTAAACGGTGTTTTCGCCTACGAGATTTACTAAGGCCTATCTCTTTCCCGCCGGCAAGCCTCGCAAAAACGACAGCCTCATCGTGGCCGCTACTAATTAGCGGCTCAAGCTTACTCGTCCGGAAAGACCTACCGTTGGAGAGCAAGTGAATAGACTCTAGAATACTCGTCTTTCCGGAGCCATTCTCTCCGTGGATAATATTGACAGTGGGAACGGGGCTAATTTCCAAGTCATGGATGTTGCGAAGCGCCGTAACCGAGAGTTTCTCTATAATACTCATAAGCAAGCAAGCAGAAGTTGCCCCGTCACTGCGCTATAGGTATCTATAGCCGCATCGGCATTACAACGTACAAAGCATCACTACCCTCTTCTGCTTCAAGCAATGCACTGCTGTTAGGGTCTGAAAGCGTAATACGTGCTCGCTGACTACTCAAAGTAGAAAGAACATCAATCAAGTAACTTACATTGAAGCCAATCTCTAAGGAGTCGCCTTCATAATCAACAGAAACAATCTCTTCGGCTTCCTCCTGCTCTGGGTTATTAGCCAGAATTTTCAATTCACCATTAGATAGCAAAACTCGCACACCGCGATACTTTTCGTTAGATAGTATCGACGCTCGAGAAAAAGCCTGACGTAGTTCCTGGCAGTTACCAAGAAGAACCTTATTTCCACCTTTGGGTAAAACTCGGTTGTAGTCGGGGAATTTCCCATCCACTAATTTCGACGTGAAGGTGAATGCCGGCACACTAGCACGGATATGATTCTGACCAAAAGTAAGAGTGATTTCACCAGCGTCATCTATCAAAAGACGGGCCATTTCCATGATTCCCTTACGAGGCAATATGAGTTGCTGTGGTTCTAAGATGGGATTGCTCATATTAAGCGTTTCCATCGCCAAACGGTGGCCATCGGTGGCGACGACCCGCAGATAGTCAGCGGCCACCTCAAACAACATACCATTTAAATAATAACGCACGTCTTGCTGGGCCATCGCGAAACTTGTGCTGTCTAGCAATTCCCGCAATTTACCCTGCACCATGGTAATAGAAAAGGTATCAGGCTCCTCATCAACACCGGGAAACTCTGCGGCTGGCAGGGTAGTAAGTGTAAACCTACTGCGGCCAGACTTAAGGGTCACCTTATTCTCAACAAGCGATAACTCGAGAATGGCGTCATCAGAAAGAGATTTGCAAATATCCAAAAGTTTACGCGCCGGGACCGTAACAGCGCCTGATGTATGCGTCTGGTCGACCGTCACTCGCCCAACCAGTTCCACCTCGAGGTCGGTGCCCGTGAGTGATAGCTCGCTCTCTTTCAAATCCAAAAGGACATTGGAGAGAACTGGCAGTGTCTGTCGTCTCTCAACAACACCACTGACTAACTGCAGAGGCTTCAAAAAAGCCTCTCGTGAAATAACAAAATGCATTTCTTTGCTTTCCTTATCTATCTAAGCTGAGATCTTCTAAACTCAGAAACTACCGCTTGAGTACTAACTCGATAATGATCTGAGCAAATTATTATAGTCTTCTTGTATGTCTATAGAGCTACCACGAAGTTTCTTAACCTGCTTACAAGCATGCATCACCGTTGTATGGTCCCTGCCACCAAACGCATCACCGATTTCCGGCAAGCTGTGGTTAGTTAATTCTTTAGAAAGACACATAGCAACCTGACGAGGCCTTGCCACTGATCGATTACGTCGCTTCGAGAGCATATCTGCCATCTTAATCTTGTAGTACTCAGCAACGGAACGCTGAATATTATCGATCGTGACTAGCTTATCCTGCAATGCAAAAAGGTCCCGAAGTGCTTCTTTTATAAGGTCTAGATCAATTTTCTGACCGGTGAAATTAGAATGCGCTATAACGCGCTTCAATGCTCCCTCTAACTCTCGAACATTGGACCGAAGGCGCTGTGCTATAAACATGGCAACATCATTCGGCAATTCGATATTAGACAGTGCCGCCTTGTTCATAAGGATTGCAGCTCTAGTTTCCAACTCTGGCGGCTCGACAGCAACCGTGAGTCCCCAGCCAAATCTGGACTTCAACCGTTCTTCCAGGCCGTTAATCTCTTTGTGATAACGATCGCAGGTCAATATGATCTGCTGTCCACCTTCGAGCAAGGCATTAAAGGTATGAAAAAATTCTTCTTGAGATCGTTCTTTGCCCGCGAAAAACTGAATATCATCGATCAACAGGGCATCTACAGAGCGATAGAAGCGCTTAAATTCATTAATAGCATTCAATTGCAGTGCCGTTACCATAGTGGCCACGAATGTCTCCGAGTGTAGATAGACAACCTTAGCGTTGGGCTTTTTAGCCACTAAATAATTACCGATGGCGTGCATTAAGTGAGTCTTACCTAACCCCACACCGCCATAGATAAAGAGGGGGTTATAGGCATAACCGGGATTTTCCGCAACCTGTATCGCGGCGGCTCTAGCGAGTTGGTTGGACTTGCCTTCAACAAAATTATCAAACGTGTTTTCAACATTCAGAGCGCCTCTATGCCTCAGATTACCCTCGATAACGATGTCGGCATTACGTCTTGCCGATACCGCCGCCCTGCTCGAATTTAGAGCTATCACTGGCGCTGCATTCGCTTGTGTCTTTAGCTGATCATTGGTGGTCGCTGTCGCTCGCTCAGTTGCTCTGGGCTCATCAGGCTTTGCTGACTGCGGCGCAGCCAGTGCAACTCGCTGAGCTGCATCACCACTAAACACTTCCAATCGGATCTCCAGTGAGTTCTCGCCCGAATCTGTTAAAATTTCTGCAATTCGCGGCAAAAACTTTCCTTTTACCCAATCTAGAATAAATCGATTAGGCGCAAAGATACGCAGAACTGACGAATCTAGCTCTACGTGCAGGGGTCTTATCCACGTATTAAATTGTTGAGAGGGTAGTTCTGCTTTCAAACAGTCGATACATTCTTGCCAGATCGTAACAGCCACGTTTTTTCTTGCCCACATAAATTATATTTTTTAAAACAAGCAACAATTCTATCGACTCAAGCACGAGTTATCCACTGCCATTCAAACTAAATGCAAACTTTGTCTTTTCAATAATAATTCATATTTATCAGTATGTTAACTGGAAAAAATCGATAAAAACAGAGCCAAAAATCACTTCTATTCACAGCAATCCCTGTAAGTTGTTGATAACAAAGCTGTGGATAACTTGTGATTAAATTCTGGATGAAGTCATACACGCCCGTTTTAGTAATTATTCTGTATGCTAGACTTCTTTTTTTCTCCTCGCTCGGCTTTGTCGATCCTTTATTCATGCTGGTATTACGTTGCATGTTGGCATTAAAACCTCTAGACTTCGCGGTCCTATTTTCGAACCGTTTCGTGCGGTTTGTTATTGCAGAATCGGATAAATTACTATGAAAAGAACATTCCAACCCAGTGTATTGAAACGAGCTCGAACTCACGGTTTTAGAGCGCGTATGGCGACTAAAGGTGGCCGTCTTGTTATTAAAAGACGCCGTTCTAGAGGTCGCGCCAAACTATCAGCATAAGTTCTTTTTTCTCTGCTGTTCGATGATTAACTAATCAAATGAGAAGAGAGATCGATGTGTGGCTGAGTTCGGCTTTCCTAAAACTTCTCGGCTATTAAACGCTGCAGACTATAAAGCTGTATTCAGTAACGCTCAGCTTAAAGTCTCCTGCCGCCATTTTTTGGTGCTAGCTAATCGCACTAATAGGTCCAGCGCTAGAATAGGCTTGGTCATTGCGAAGAAGAACGTTGCCTTAGCTGTACAGCGAAATCGGATTAAGCGCCAACTAAGAAACACATTTCGGCACAAAGCAGAGCTATTAGACAAACTAGACTTAGTTGTGTTGGCTCGAAAAGGTGCTGATAAGCTGGACAATAAAGAGTTAATCGAGACGATCGATTCTTTATGGCAGGACCTACACAGGAAGATGAAAAGAGCTGCAGCGAAAAACCAGGACGACAGGTAAAGAGCTATCATGTTGGACAAACTACTAATTCGACTTATCAAAGCCTATCAGTCTAGTTTGAGTTTGCTTATTGGCAATCAATGTCGCTTTTACCCCACCTGTTCCCAGTACACCATTGATGCAATTAAAATTCACGGCTCTGTGCGAGGTACCGCGCTAGGTATTCGTCGCATCTGCAGCTGCCACCCTTTTCACGAAGGGGGTCATGACCCCGTTCCAGAGAGTTCGGACCGCAGGGTCAATGGACTGAGTAAGTAGACACCATGGATTTAACTAAATACGGCCTCTATACGGCTTTGGCCATTGTCACCTATTTAATGTTGTTGCAGTGGCAGGAAGACTATCCTCCCACTATTGATGACGGTAGTTCATCTCGCGCTGAAGCCCCACAAATACCTAACGCACAAAACGGTTCTCAGGCAAGTAACGATCTGCCTAGCGATATTCCATCCGGTGTGCCTGAGGTAATTACAAGTAATACCTCTGATACGCCTACGGTCGCTGCTATTAGCAACCCAAGTGCTGCCGACACAACAAGCAGCGCAGACCTAATTTCGATTCGCACCGATACTTTTGAGATTCGTATAGACCCCGTCGGTGGAGACATCGTCTATCTAGCATTACCCTTTTATCTAAAACAATTAGATGTCCCCGATGATCCCTTTGTTCTGTTGGACAATCAGCTAGGCCGTGAATATATAGCACAGAGTGGGCTCATCGGCGCGAACGGCGTCGACAGCGATGGCCGCGCTATCTATCGAACAACGTCTGCTAGCTATAGCATGAGCGAGTCTGCTGACAGCCTTAACGTAGATCTAACTACCACCACTGCCGATGGAATCGAAGTAATAAAGCGCTATGGTTTTAATCGCGACAGTTACCTTATTGATATCAGCTTCATCGTCAATAACCGCTCTTCTGAAAACTGGCAAGCCAACGCGTTCGGTCAAATCAAAAGAGATGCCTTTGATGACCCGAGTGATGCCGGCGGTTTTGGTAGAACCTACCTTGGCTTCGTAACTACCATTGAAGATGACCCCTATATCGAAATCGAGTTTGATGACATCGATGACAGCGGTAGCTCCACACGAGAGACAACCGGCGGTTGGGTAGCATTTAGTCAGCACTACTTTATTACCGCGTGGGTGCCTGACGCAGAATCGCTAAACCGTGTTACCACGAGAAAGAACGGAAGCAATCAGTATTACGGGGAGTTCACCAGCAGCGCATTTCAGGTAGCAGCAGGTGGGAGCGGGACTCACACGATTCAATATTACGCTGGCCCGAAAGACCAATACGTTCTGAGAGACATCTCTCCTGGACTCGATAAGACTATCGACTATAGCTTCCTCTGGTTCATTGCTAGCCCTATCTATTGGCTGCTCTCTAGAATCAATTCAGTGATTGGTAACTACGGTATCTCGATTATTCTGTTAACCCTGGTGGTTAAATCAGCCTTCTATAAGTTATCGGAGACACAGTACCGCTCTATGGCTGGAATGCGCAGACTGATGCCTAAGATGCAGCAACTCAAAGAGAGCTACGGCGACGACAAGATGAAGTTGCAGAAGGCCACCATGGACCTTTATAAGAAGGAGAAGATAAATCCCTTCGGCGGCTGTTTGCCAATGCTTGTACAAATGCCGGTGTTTATTTCTCTCTACTGGGTGCTTCTTGAGAGTGTAGAGCTACGGCATGCTCCCTTCATGCTTTGGTTGACCGACCTTTCTGTACGTGACCCTTTCTTTGTCCTGCCTCTGTTGATGGGCGCGACAATGTATTTCCAGACCACTCTTAGCCCTACGCCCGCCGATCCTATGCAGGCCAAGGTGATGAAGCTGATGCCTGTAATGATGACCTTATTGTTTCTCTGGTTCCCGGCTGGGTTGGTGCTATATTGGTTAACAAACGGTGGATTAGGCATACTGCAGCAGTGGTACATAACAAGAAAGATCGACGCGGCTTACGCGGCGAAAAAAGCCTAACTCGTCTACACCGGTTGCTTCAAAGGTTGAAGCAACCGATGGCAGGTCCTCCTAATTTGTAGAAACGCTGCTATGAAAAAGTATGCCGATACCCATGCCTCTTGTAGAAACATCTCAAGTAGAAACTGATACTATCTGCGCTATCGCGACTGCCCCCGGGCGGTCTGGCGTCGGCATCGTCAGAATATCTGGCCCCCTTTCTCTTTCCATAAGTAAAAAAATCCTCGGTTTTTCCCCTACTCCAAGACACGCCCATTTTTGTAACTTCCTCGATGCTACCGAGATGAATATTGATCAGGGTATTGCCCTTTTCTTCAGCGCTCCAAATTCTTTTACTGGAGAAGATGTATTGGAGCTACAAGGCCATGGAGGCACCTACGTACTAAGAGAGCTACTCGATTGCGCCTTGCAACGGGGTGCACGACTCGCCAATCCCGGTGAGTTCTCGGAACGCGCTTTTCTAAACAATAAAATAGACTTACTCCAGGCTGAGGCTATTGCCGACTTAATTGAATCCACTTCAAAACAAGCCGCAAAGTCCGCGCTTCGAACTCTGCAGGGTGAGTTTTCCAACAAGATACTAAACCTGGTGCGACTATTAATAGACGCAAGAGTACACATCGAGGCCACGATTGATTTCTCAGACGAAGACATCGATTTCGTCAGCGACAATAAAGTTGGCGATTCGCTAAGTGCTATTCTCGAGTCGATAACAGCAACCCTAACCCAGGCAAAGCAAGGCGCGCTTTTAAGAGAAGGGATTAATGTCGTTATCGCGGGTAAGCCTAACGCGGGTAAGTCTAGCCTTTTAAACGCACTCTCAGGCATGGATAGTGCGATAGTCACCGATATCCCCGGAACCACGAGAGACCTGCTCTCTGAAGAGATTAATATAGACGGTCTGCCAATACACATCATAGATACTGCCGGCATACGGATTAGTGACGATGTTGTCGAACAAGAAGGCTTGAGGCGCGCTCAACTAGCCATGGAACAAGCAGATCAGTTACTACTAATAGTGGATAAGTCAGAGCTCGAACAAGATGTGGAAAAGCTGTTAGCACCCCTTGTATTATTAACTGGTAAGTCTATTAAAGAATTAGAATACCTGCAGAACACCACGGTTATCTATAACAAGATTGACCTACTCAACAGTGAAGTACCAAGTCTATCAACAGTCAACTATCTAGATTATTCCATACCGACCCTAAGTCTTTCTGCGAAAGAATGTGTCGGCATCGATTTGCTTAGAGGCTACATCAAAGAGGCTATTGGTTTTAAGGCGACGGAGGAGGGGGTTTTCATAGCCCGCGAGAGACACCTAACCGCGTTAAACAATGCAAAAAAGCTCGTGGAATCTGCACTTGCTTTATTAGCAACGCAGTCTTCATTGGAGCTAATAGCTGAAGACTTACGCTTTGCTCAAGTGCAGCTAGGGGCAATAACGGGGGAATTCACCAGCGATGATTTGTTAGGAGAAATATTTTCTAACTTTTGTGTTGGTAAATGATTCGTGAATCAATTAAGCGCTGAAAAAAGACCTTTTAAAAGAGTGTATAAGTAGAGAAATTTTCGGGATAACAGATGAATTGTTTTGTACTGAATCTTTCCGTTTACCAAGAAGCCCAAACTATACATAAAGGTTAATAGGCTATTGTTACTTTATGCAGAGCTTGTCTACCAAGTTCTCATTGCATTAAGTTCTTGAAAAGAATAAGTTTAGTTTAGATATCAACAGGGATCTCTTTAGCTATTAACATTAACATTAATACTCTATCTAATTATATAACCACTAAATACATAGATAATGAGTTGTTTAATTTAAACTATAACTATCAGTTTAAGAATTAGGCTTTATACTTGCCTGCCATTTAAATTAGCCAGTTAGGTAGGACCTGAAAAATCGTGGAATACAGCAGAGCATTTGATGTGATCATTGTAGGTGGAGGGCATGCCGGTACTGAGGCAGCTCTGGCTTCAGCGCGTCAGGGAGTTGCTACACTGCTGGTTACTCATAGCATCGAAACCTTAGGTCAAATGTCTTGCAACCCGGCGATTGGCGGAATTGGAAAGAGCCACTTGGTTAAAGAGATCGACGCGCTTGGCGGGGCTATGGCGAAAGCCGTGGACTTAGCTGGTATACAATTTCGTGTCTTAAATGCGAGCAAAGGACCTGCGGTCAGAGCCACGCGGGCACAGGCTGACCGAGTTTTGTATAGGGAGGCGATTCGCAAAATGTTGGAACAACAGGAGAACCTTTCCCTGTTTCAGCAAGGTGTGGATGATCTTCTTATCGAAGACGGGGCGATCGCAGGCGTTATTACTCAGATGGGAATGCTCATCAGAGCGCCACGTGTTGTGCTAACTACCGGTACTTTCTTGGGCGGGAAAATACACATTGGTCTGGAAAATAGTTCGGGCGGTAGAGCTGGAGATCCTCCTGCAATAGCACTCGCCAATCGATTGCGTGGATTGCCGTTTAGGGTCAATCGCCTTAAGACAGGAACGCCGCCGCGTATCGATGCTGACTCTGTCGACTTTTCGGTGATGCAAGTTCAAGAAGGCGACACCCCTCTACCGGTAATGTCTTATCTGGGAAAAGTGTCGGATCACCCAGAACAAATTAACTGTTACATCACCAGCACTAATGAAAAATGTCATGAAGTAATCCGTGGTGGGCTGGATCGATCTCCTATGTACACGGGAGTTATCGAAGGAACCGGGCCACGTTACTGTCCATCGATTGAAGACAAGGTGATGCGCTTTGCTGATAAATCGTCTCATCAAATCTTTGTCGAGCCGGAAGGCCTGAATACAAAAGAGCTTTATCCAAACGGTATCTCAACAAGCTTGCCGTTTGATGTGCAATTGGAAATGATTCGAGAAATTAAGGGCTTTGAGAACGCGCATATAACACGCCCTGGTTACGCGATCGAATATGACTTCTTCGATCCGAGAGATTTACATTACTCTCTAGAAACAAAATTCGTTAAAGGGCTCTACTTCGCGGGCCAGATCAATGGCACAACTGGCTACGAAGAGGCTGGCGCACAAGGGCTGATGGCCGGGTTGAATGCAGGTCTAGATGCGCGAGGACTTGAGCCTTGGTGTCCACGAAGAGATGAGGCCTACATCGGTGTGTTAATCGATGACCTAATTACTCTCGGTACGAACGAACCCTATCGCATGTTTACCAGCAGAGCGGAATACAGGTTAACCCTGCGAGAAGATAATGCGGATCTGCGCCTTACGGAACAGGGGAGAAAAATGGGTCTGGTTGATGATGAACGCTGGGCCTTTTACAGCGAGAAGAAAATTCGAATCGAAGAAGAGTTGCAATTTTTGCGAAGCACCTGGGTACAGCCCAACACCGATCGAGCGGAGCGTATTAATGAGTTATTAGAAAAGCCACTCTCTCGCGAATACAGCCTGGCCGATCTGCTGGCGAGGCCTAGAGTTGAGCACGGTCCCTTGTTAGCTGCGTATAACGGCAATATGGCATCTGCGAACGACGCGTCAGAGAAAGTTAAAACAGCCATCGACGCCCAGTCAACACAGCAGGCAGAAATACAGATCAAGTATCAGGGCTATATAGATCGACAAGAAGAAGACATCGAGCGCCTAAAGAAGCAAGAGAACACAAAGCTGCCTGCTGATTTTAACTATCAGCAGATGCAGGGTCTTTCAAATGAATTGAAACAGAAATTGCTCGAAGTTAGACCAGAAAATATTGGTAGAGCCTCCCGTATTCCAGGCATTACTCCAGCTGCAATATCACTCTTGCTAATTTATTTGAAGAAGCACCGAGCGGTAAATCGAAAGGCTGGTTAGCTGACGGGAATAACGGATGACAGATTCAACTCGAGAAGAGTTGCAGCGAGGGATTTCATCGCTGTCGCTACATTGTACTGAGGAAATGCTTTCTTCATTGCTGGGGTATATCGATTTACTCAAAAAATGGAATTCGGCCTATAACCTTCTCGGGAGTAATGAACTGCCTTCACTCGTTTCTAGGCATATTCTCGATAGCCTCTCTGTAGCCCCTTACATGGAAGGTAATCTAATAGCTGATATTGGTGCCGGTGCAGGACTGCCAGGGATTCCTCTTGCGATCTTGAATCCCGAAAAAAAGTTTGTTTTGATTGACTCCAATGGCAAGAAAACCCGGTTCATGTTTCAAGCAAAAACCCAGTTAGGATTGAACAATATCACTATCGAAAATTGTCGTGTAGAGCACTATCAAAGTATCCAGCAAATTGATATGGTGATGTGTCGAGCGTTCTCTACCCTAGCGGATGCCTTGACGATGTTGCAGCCAATATTCTCCGACGAGTGCAAATTATTGGCGATGAAAGGGCATTATCCCGAGGATGAAATAGCGCGATTACCCGATGGTTTTGAGCTGTCGAAAAGTATTAAATTAAATGTACCTGGCAGTGAATCACAGCGCCATTTAATCGAGGTAATGCGAAAAATATAGTGAAGCCTCAGTATCAATACATCCGCATACTTAGCCGAATAAACAGTAGAATTTTGCTATAATGTTTGAAGGCAGCAGCTAAGCACAATGGCTTAAGATAATAGTTAAGAGTAAAAGTTAGGAAGAAACCAGTGGCTAAAGTTCTCGCAATAGCAAATCAGAAAGGCGGTGTAGGTAAGACTACGACTTCTGTAAATCTTGCCGCGTCGTTAAAATTTACTCGAAAAGATGTGCTACTGATCGATCTAGACCCACAAGGCAACGCCACCATGGGTAGTGGGGTCGACAAGTCCTCGTTAGAAACATCAATTTATGATGTGCTAATGCAGCATGCGGGATTTGATGAGGTCGTCCACCGACCCGAAGCATCTGGATACGATTTGCTGCCGGCAAATGGCGATTTGGTCGCAGCCGAAGTGGAGCTGATAAGCGAAGATAACCGTGAATGCCGACTCCGCCAAATTATTGATCAAGTTCGTCACCGCTATGACTATGTGGTCATCGACTGCCCTCCTTCATTAAATATGCTGACTATTAACGCGATGGTAGCCGCTGACGGTGTGGTTATACCGATGCAGTGTGAATATTATGCGCTTGAAGGCTTATCCGCCCTGATGGATACGATTAACGCGATACGAGATAGTCTGAACCCGGACCTTAAGATCGAAGGAATCGTGCGAACCATGTATGATCCGCGAAACAAACTGACCACAGAGGTTAATGGGCAGCTAATTAGCTTTTTTGGGGACGCTGTCTATCGAACAGTCGTGCCGAGAAATATTCGTCTAGCCGAGGCCCCTAGCTACGGCAAGCCAGTTTTGAATTACGACAAGCAGTCTCGAGGAGCAATAGCCTATCTTGCGCTGGCTGGCGAAGTACTGAGACGCAACGATGAAGCAATCGCAAGAGCCGCTGTTTAGCTTGTAATTACACTTTTGTTCAAACCTTTTTGAAACTAGGGAACAAAAACCCGTTTACCTGAGCCCGAATGTAAGATGACCAATAAGAGAAAACTCGGCAAAGGCTTAGATGTGCTGCTCTCCAGAGGCAGTACAGAAACCATGGCAAGCCTGCTCGGCAAACCCACACCCCCACAAGCCGCTGAAAAAGATGGCGACCTTAAAAATATTCCTATCGATTTAATTCAGCGTGGCAAATACCAGCCGCGAACGGACATGCACGAAGAGGCGCTAGAAGAGCTAGCCGCCTCCATTCGTGCTCAGGGCGTGATGCAGCCAATTGTTGTGCGCCCCATATCATCAGATAAATACGAGATTATAGCTGGCGAGCGACGCTGGAGGGCCTCACAAATAGCGGGCCTGGACTCTATACCGGCAATTATTAAGCTAGTCGGTGATGAGGCCACGATCGCGATGTCATTGATCGAGAATATTCAGCGTGAAAACCTGAATCCTATCGAAGAGGCGATGGCGCTTAAGCGCCTGCAGGACGAGTTTGAGCTGACCCAACAAGAGGTTGCTGATGCAGTAGGCAAATCCAGAGCAACCGTGACCAACCTTATGCGTCTAATTGGCTTGAGCATCGATGTTCGGCGAATGTTAGAGCATGGCGACCTGGAAATGGGCCATGCTAGGGCCTTGTTGTCACTGCCAGATATTCAGCAATCCGAGGCCGCAAGATCGGTTGTTGGCAAAGGGCTCTCGGTGCGTCAGACAGAGTCCTTGGTCCGAAGGTTTATTGCACAGGGTGGATCGAACAATCGCGCGGGCCCTAAGATGGTGGATTCAGATATTAAAAATCTCGAAGAGAACCTAGCCGATAAACTGGGCGCGAAGGTCATGATTCAGCACACTGTCAAAGGTAAGGGCCAACTCGTATTGAAATATAATTCATTAGATGAATTAGAAGGCATTCTCTCTCACATCAATTGAGAACCTTGCATGGTTGATTAGGCACTATAAAGTCCCTATAATGCGCGTGCTTTGGTGATCACCGCTGTGGTTTTTTAGGTGTTTGTGACAGGTGCCGATGGAGTGCGAAGCTGAAAAGCTAAGCCAAAATGTCTAATTTAAAGACCCCGCCGGTATATAAAGTAACCATTGCGCAACTGGCAGTGACTATCTTTATAGCAGTAATTTCTCTGTTGATTTCAGGCAGTATTTTGGCCTACTCGCTACTATTGGGTGGCTTGATAAGTGCTGTGCCAAACAGTTATTTTGCGTTTCATGCCTACCGCTATCAGGGGGCGAGAAATGCACAGAACGTTGTGAAGGGCTTTATTCGCGGGGAGCTCGGTAAAATCATCATGACAGTGGTGTTGTTTGCGCTTAGCTTCACACTGATTACCAGCTTAAACGAATTAGCCTTAATACTTGGGTTCACACTGATCCATTTTGTAGGCGTGGTAATGTCGGGCTTCATTAATTATCGCCCCACACATAACAAAACGTAAGCTTAGAGAAGATAAATGGCAGAGTTAGCAGACGCGGCACACGCAGCCGCTGAACATGGCGCAGAAAGCCAGACTGTTCAGGAATACATTACCCACCATTTATCCTATTTGACCTACGGTAAATTTCCTGACGGTCATTGGGGCCTCGCTCACACGCCTGAAGAAGCGGTTTCAATGGGCTTCATGTCTATACACGTCGATACTATGGGCTGGTCTTTGTTCATCGGTGCTGCCTTCTTATTATTCTTCCGCTATATCGGTTTGCGCGCAACGTCCGACGTGCCAAGCGGCATCCAAAACTTTGTCGAGAGCATCTTCGAATTCGTAGACGCCCAGGTTACCTCGGGTTTTAACTACAAGAACCCTTATGTGGGACCGCTGTGTTTGACGGTCTTCGTCTGGATTATTTTAATGAACATGATGGACCTGGTGCCGGTTGATTGGATACCAGAGATCGCGATGATGGTGGGTGGCCTATGGGGTTTGGAGCATATGTCCTTCAAGGTCGTGCCAACAACAGACCCGAACATCACCATGGGCATGTCGATCAGCGTCTTCTTTCTTATTCTTTACTACAGCATCAAAAATAAGGGCATCGGCGGTTTCCTAAGCGAGCTCGCCTTCCACCCGTTCGGTAAATGGATGCTGCCGTTTAACCTCATTATTGAAATACCCACCCTATTTGCTAAGCCGGTTTCATTAGGGCTTCGTTTGTTCGGAAATCTGTATGCAGGAGAATTATTGTTCTTGCTGATCTCTGGGCTATTGGGTGTTTATCAATTGCCAGCGCACTTTGTCTGGGCAGTGTTTCACCTGTTGGTTGTACCTCTACAGGCGTTCGTTTTCATGATGCTAGTAATTGTGTATCTGAATGCGGCCCATGAGCCGGCACACGACGACCACTAAACTACATTACATTTTATTAAGATTGATCTGAACTAAAGAAAACCTGGAGAAAAAGATGGAAATGATATTGGCGAATACGGTACTAGGCGTACTGCTTGTACTGGGAATGGGCGCACTCGGCACCGCGATTGGTTTCGGTATTCTTGGAGGCAAATTCCTAGAAGGTTCTGCTCGTCAGCCTGAACTAGCTCCTAAATTGCAGGCTAGCATGTTCTTGGTAGCCGGCCTTATCGATGCGGTAACTATGATTGGTATCGGTATCGGCATGTGGTTTACCTTTGCTAACCCTTACCTGGGTCAATTGGCAGGCTAAGCAAGACACCTAATAGCGGGAGATCGCGGTGGATATTACATTAACTATTATCGGGCAATCGGTAGCGTTCTTCGTCTTCTGGTGGTTCTGCGCGAAATATGTCTGGCCTCTATTCATGGATGTCATGGAAGAGCGTCGGCAGAAAATCGCAGACGGTTTGGAAGCAGCTGCACGAGCTGAGAAAGACCTGGAGCTAGCGCAAGCTAAGTCCACTGATCAGCTTAAGGTAGCGAAGGTTGAGGCAGCTGGCATTATCGACCTAGCGAACAAGCGCGGCTCACAGATTGTTGACGAAGCGAAAGATAAAGCCAAAGAAGAGGCCAGCCGTATTATTGCGGGTGCCCAGGCTGACATCGAACAGGAAGTAAATAGAGCGAAAGAAGCTCTACGCGCTCAGGTATCTGCGATTGCGATTGCCGGTGCTGAAAAGATCCTGGAAAGCTCGATCGATCAAGCTGCCAACGAAGATATGTTGAACAAATTAGCTTCCGAGCTTTGAGAAACTAAACAGTGGCAGAATTAATCACATTAGCAAGACCCTATGCCAAAGCGGCCTTCGAGCTCGCCTTGCAAGACAGCACGCTGGACAAATGGTCCGGCATGATTGGGCTGTCTGCGGCAGTGGCCGGTGAGCCTGGAGTGAGTAGCGTATTGAACTCTCCCTCTTTGTCATCAAGCCAAATTGCTGACGCCTTCATCGGTGTATGTGGAGACGATCTTGATGAGAAGGGCAAAAACTTTGTAAGCCTACTCGCCGAGAACAAGCGCCTGGTTTTGTTGCCAGAAATTTCTTCACTGTTTGAAACCTTGAAAGCGAATCAGGAAATGTCAGTCGATGTTGAGATCACGACAGCTTTTGAAATTAGTTCAGATGTTTCAAACAAGCTAGCGCAGGCTCTCAAAGATCGCCTTAAGCGAGAAATATTATTGACTACCAATGTCGATCAAAGCTTGATCGGCGGCGCGGTAATTAGAGCGGGTGACAATGTCATCGACAGCTCGGTACGCGGAAAGTTATCTAAATTAGCTGAATCAATGAATTCCTGAGCAGGTCAGGAACAAGGAAATAAGCATGCAACAACTGAATCCATCCGAAATCAGTGACATTATTAAGCAGCGCATCGACAAGCTCGAAGTGTCTGTTGAGTCAAAAAATGAAGGCACCATCGTTAGCGTATCTGACGGTATTATTCGCATCCACGGCCTAGCCGATGTGATGTACGGCGAAATGATTGAGTTTGAAGGCGGCATATACGGAATGGCGCTTAACCTCGAGCGCGACTCTGTGGGCGCCATTGTTTTAGGCGACTATCTCTCGCTGCGCGAAGGTCAAACTTGTCGTTGTACGAAGCGAATTTTGGAAGTCCCGGTTGGTCCTGAATTGGAAGGCCGTGTTGTTGACGCACTAGGTAAGCCTATCGACGGTAAGGGTCCAGTTGAAACAACTATGACCGACGCTGTTGAAAAGATAGCGCCGGGCGTAATCGAAAGACAGTCAGTTGACCAGCCTGTTCAGACAGGATTGAAATCAATCGATTCCATGGTCCCAATCGGAAGGGGCCAGCGCGAACTTATTATTGGTGACCGTGAAGTAGGAAAGACAGCGGTAGCGATCGACGCGATCATCAACCAGAAAGGTAAAGGCGTTAAGTGTGTCTACGTAGCGATAGGCCAGAAGGCCTCATCTGTAGCGAACGTGGTAAATCGCTTGGAAGAGCACGGCGCCATGGAATACACCATCGTCGTAGCGGCGACGGCATCTGATCCAGCCTCTATGCAATTTATTGCTCCTTACTCAGGCTGCACAATGGGTGAGTACTACCGTGACCGTGGCCAAGATGCATTGATCGTCTATGATGACCTGACCAAGCAGGCCTGGGCCTATAGACAGATCTCTCTACTATTGAGAAGACCACCAGGCCGTGAAGCCTATCCTGGTGATGTATTCTACTTACACTCCCGTCTATTGGAGCGTTCATCGAGAGTGAACGTTAACTACGTTGAGAAGTTCACCAACGGCGAAGTGAAAGGTAAGACAGGTTCTTTGACGGCATTGCCAATAATCGAGACTCAGGCTGGTGACGTTTCGGCGTTCGTACCGACCAACGTAATTTCGATTACAGATGGCCAGATCTTCCTGGAAACAGACTTATTTAACTCCGGTATTCGTCCAGCGATGAACCCGGGTGTCTCGGTGTCTCGTGTGGGTGGTGCTGCGCAGACTAAGATCATTAAGAAACTAGGTGGTGGTGTACGTATCGCCTTGGCCCAGTATCGTGAACTGGCGGCTTTTGCGGCATTCGCGTCCGACCTTGATGATGCGACTCGAGCACAGCTAGAGCACGGTCAGCGAGTTACAGAATTGATGAAGCAGAAGCAGTACACGCCAATGTCGATCGCGGAAATGGGCATCTCCATTTACGCGGCGAACGAAGGCTATCTGGTAGACATCGAGTTGAATAAAATTTTGGACTTCGAAGCCGCAATGCTGTCTTACATGAATAGCGAGCATGCTGATCTGATCAAACAGATTAACGATACCGGCGACTACAACGACGACATTGGCGCGCAGTTTAAAGTGGCAATCGACAAGTTCAAGTCAACACAGACTTGGTAGTCAGACTAATAATAGTGAGGCTGTAAGCAATGGCTGGCGGAAAAGAGATACGCACCAAGATTTCGAGTATTAAGAGTACTCAGAGTCTGACAGGCGCGATGGAAATGGTAGCGGCAAGTAAAATGCGTAAAGCTCAAGAGCGCATGACACTTGGTAAGCCCTATGCTCATCGGATCCGTTCGGTGATTGGTCACATTGCCAACGCAACACCAGAATACAGACACGCCTATTTCGACACGCGAGACGTAAGGCGCGTTGGTTACATAATGGTTTCATCTGACCGCGGTTTGTGCGGCGGCTTGAACATCAATGTATTTAAGGCGGCCGTATCATCCATGAAAGAGTTTAAGGATGCCAACGTCGAGATAGACTTTTGCGTAATTGGTAAGAAGGCCGCGCGCTTCTTCAACAACTTCGGCGGTAATGTAGTTGCTGCGGTTGATAGCATAGGCGATGCTCCGGAAGTTGCTGATGTAATTGGTTCTGTTCGAGTCATGTTGGAGAAATTCGACAATGGCGAAATCGACCAGCTAATGGTTGTTAGTAACACGTTTGTTAACACCATGACGCAGCAGCCGACAATCGAGCAACTTCTGCCATTACTTCCTTCAGAAGAAGAAGATTTACAACACCATTGGGATTATATGTATGAACCCGATGCGAAAGAATTGCTTGATGGTTTGCTATTGAGATATATCGAATCACAGGTTTTTCAGGCGGTGGTTGAAAACAACGCCTGTGAACAAGCCGCGAGAATGGTTGCAATGAAGAGCGCAACCGATAACGCAGGCGATATTATTGATGACTTAGAGTTGGTTTATAACAAGGCTCGACAGGCGGCAATTACCCAAGAGCTATCTGAGATAGCTGGCGGAGCTGCAGCAGTATAGTTAACAGCAATTAGCGGCGTTGGTCTTTCATATTCAGCTAGCGTCATTAACAAGAAGTTTAGATAAAAAATTAAGAGATTGAGGAACCGGACATGAGTAGCGGTCGAATCGTACAAATCATTGGCGCTGTAATCGACGTAGAGTTTGGACGCGATGGAGTACCTTCTGTGTATGACGCACTAGAAGTCAGCAACACAGACATCGTGCTAGAAGTGCAGCAGCAATTAGGTGATGGCGTAGTAAGAACTATTGCGCTTGGTAGTACAGAGGGTCTAAGTCGTGGACTGGAAGTTTCAGACACGGGTGCGCCTGTTTCTGTACCTGTCGGTGTTGAAACCCTTGGCCGCATCATGAACGTTCTGGGCCGGCCAATCGACGAGCGTGGTCCGATCGGTGAGAAGAAGCGTATGCCGATTCACCGCAAGGCGCCTACCTATGAAGAGCTTGCAAGCTCTAACGAATTGCTAGAAACAGGCATCAAGGTAATCGACTTAATCTGTCCTTTCGCGAAGGGTTCGAAGGTTGGACTATTCGGCGGTGCCGGTGTTGGCAAGACAGTAAACATGCTTGAACTTATTAACAACATCGCGACTGAGCACAGTGGTTTGTCAGTGTTCGCAGGTGTTGGTGAGCGCACTCGTGAAGGAAACGATTTCTACCACGAGATGCAGGAATCAAACGTAATCGATCTAGAAGGCGAATCCAAAGTAGCGATGGTTTACGGCCAGATGAACGAGCCTCCTGGAAACAGATTGCGTGTTGCCCTGAGTGGACTCACCATGGCGGAAGATTTCCGCGACGAAGGCCGTGACGTACTGTTGTTTATCGACAACATCTACCGTTACACACTTGCGGGTACGGAAGTATCAGCACTACTTGGTCGTATGCCATCAGCGGTGGGTTATCAGCCTACACTTGCTGAGGAAATGGGCGCCCTACAAGAAAGAATTACATCAACGAAAGATGGCTCGATCACATCGATCCAAGCGGTATACGTACCGGCGGATGACTTGACTGACCCGTCACCAGCAACAACCTTTGCTCACTTGGATGCGAAAGTTGTACTGTCCCGAGACATCGCTTCACTGGGTATTTATCCGGCTGTGGATCCATTGGATTCTACCTCGCGTCAGTTAGATCCGCTGGTAATTGGTAACGAGCATTACGACACGGCGAATGGCGTGCAAACGGTACTGCAGCGCTATAAAGAATTGAAAGACATTATTGCGATCTTGGGTATGGACGAATTGTCCGACGAAGATAAGCAGACAGTTGGGCGAGCAAGACGTATTTCGCAGTTCCTATCTCAACCATTTACTGTAGCGGAAGTTTTTACTAACGCTCCAGGCAAGTACGTTTCTCTTAAAGACACGATTTCTGGCTTTAAAGGAATCTTAGCGGGTGAGTACGACCACCTTCCAGAGCAGGCATTTAGCATGGTAGGTTCTATCGAAGAAGCCATTGCTAAAGCGGAAACGCTGAAGTAGTTGTCCCTTTTGTCCCTAGAGACAAGAACGAGTAAATAGATATGGCTATGACAATGCACTGTGACATCGTAAGCGCTGAGAAGAGTATCTTCTCTGGCCTCGTTGAGATGGTTGTTGCTGCAGGATCTCTTGGAGATCTTGGTATTGCTCCCGGGCACGCGCCCTTGTTGACTGCATTAATTCCGGGACCGGTTAAGTTAGTGCTTCAGGGCGGCGAAGAAGAAATCTTCTACGTGTCTGGAGGATTCCTGGAGGTGCAGCGTGGTGTGGTTACTCTTTTGAGCGATACGGCACTTAGAGCCGACGATTTAGATGAGGCGGCGGCGAAGCAAGCAATGGAAGATGCTGAGAAGGCCATAGCGAATCAGGGTTCGGAATTCGATTACTCGATTGCTGCTGCCCAACTAGCCGAGGCGGCGGCCCAGTTACGGGCTCTGCGAAAGATCAGGAAATAGCTGCTGATCGTTTAGTTATGCCGCGAATAAGAAATTAAAAAGGTAGCGAGAGCTGCCTTTTTTTTTGCTATTCTTTTCCTGAACTCGTTGTCTCTATCGAAAAGACACTTATCCAAACTCTTTTTCACTCAATGTGATTTTTATAAGCGGATTAAAATGAATTTAGATATCGTCATTCTTGCAGCTGGCCGTGGTACAAGAATGAATTCAAACATTCCCAAAGTATTACATCAGATCGGTGGCGACTCCCTGCTTGGCCACGTGATCGGCACGGCGAGTGCGTTAGAGTCCGAACAGATTCATATTGTTGTGGGGTATGGGGCGGAGCAGATCAAATCTGAATTTAGCTCGCAAAATGAACTGCGGTGGGCTCTTCAGGAGCAACAACTAGGCACCGGTCATGCTGTGATGCAGGCAATGTCAAGTATCGACATCACAAAGCCAGAAAAGCGTGTGCTTGTGCTGTATGGCGATGTACCACTTACCAAATTTTCTACATTAAGTAAGCTGGTGCAACAAGCGAGCGCAAGCACGCTTTGCCTACTTACCCTTGTCACTGAAAACCCAACGGGTCTTGGCCGAATCGTCCGTAATAACGCAGGTGAAATAACGGCAATCGTCGAAGAAAAAGATGCCAGCGAAGCACAAAAGCAGATAAAGGAGATCAATACTGGCATCATGGTTATTCCGGCGAAGAAGTTGAATACGTGGCTAAACTGTTTGGGAAACAATAATGCCCAAGGTGAATACTATTTGACCGATGTCGTTGCGATGGCTGCTGCTGATGATTACTGCACCATTTCTGCAATGGTTATTGACGATGAGAACGAAGTACAAGGCGTAAACGATAAGGCACAATTAGCCGGTCTAGAGAGACAATTTCAAATGAATAAAGCGGAGCAACTTCTTAAAGCAGGGGTTCTATTACGTGATCCATCGCGCATCGATATTCGCGGCGAAATCGAAACGGGTAGTGATGTGGAGATAGATATTAATGCCCTATTCCAGGGCAGAGTGAGCCTAGGCAATGGCGTTAAGATTGGTGCCAACGTTGTAATAAAAGACAGTAAGATAGCCGCCAACGTCAACATACTTCACGGCTCGACTATTGACGGCGCTGAAATTGGAGAGGGCGCTAGTGTTGGTCCCTACGCTAGAATTAGACCTGGAACTATTTTGAAAGAGAATACGAAGATTGGCAATTTTGTTGAAACAAAGAATGCAATTATTGGTAAAGGGTCAAAGGCTAGCCACCTTGCTTATATTGGCGATGCTGAGCTTGGTGAGAACGTAAATATTGGCGCGGGCACGATCTTTTGTAATTATGACGGCGTTAATAAGCACAAGACAATAATTGGTGATAATGTCTTCGTGGGGTCGAATAGCGTATTGGTGGCGCCAGTCACTCTTGCCGATAATACATTTGTCGCGGCGGGCTCTTCGATAAACAGTGATGTGCCAGCCGATAGCTTGGCGGTTGCAAGAGCGAAACAAAGAAACATTTCAGGTTGGAAGCGGCCAACTAAGAAATAGAATTAATCTAGTACTTCACAAGAACAGATAAGAGAGTTTTAACCATGTGTGGAATCGTCGGAGCAGTAGCACAAAGGAATGTATTGGGCATATTGCTTGAAGGGCTTAAGCGATTAGAGTATCGCGGTTACGATTCTGCGGGCCTGGCCATCAGCGGCGGACCAACCAACAAAATCACCAACCTCAAGGCAGTTGGTAAGGTTAACAAACTTGTAGCAGCCGCAGGCAAGACCAAGATCAAGGGGCACTTAGGTATTGCACACACGCGTTGGGCGACCCATGGTAAGCCTACAGCCGCCAATGCACACCCTCAAACATCCGGCAATACTATTGCCATCGTTCATAATGGCATCATCGAGAACCACGAACCACTGCGCGCTAAGCTCCTCAAAGCAGGGTATGTATTCAAGTCAGAGACAGACACGGAAACAATAGCGCATCTGATTCACAACGCTCGAAATACGGGTAAGACAAGTCTTCTTGATGCAGTAAAGAAGACGATTAAGAAATTACAGGGTGCTTACGGTCTCTGCGTCATCGACCAAAATTTTCCTGACAAAATTGTAGCAGCCAGGTCTGGAAGCCCCTTGGTAATAGGAGTTGGTATTGGCGAGAACTTCATCGCATCTGATCCGCTCGCACTGGGCCAGGTTACCGACAGGTTCGTGTATCTGGAAGAGGGCGACATCGCCGAAGTGGGCCGAGAGTCTTATGAAATCTGGCATGGGGATAAGAAGGTAACCCGTAAGGTAACAACCATACAAAGCAAGGACGCAAATGCAGAGAAAGGCGAGTACGCGCATTTCATGCTCAAGGAAATATACGAGCAACCCAAGGTTTTACAAGACACTCTCGATGGCAGAATCAGCAAAGGGAAAGTACTCGAAGAAGCATTCGGGCTAAATGCGAAAGTAGTTTTCGACAAGGTAAAGAACGTACAGATAGTCGCCTGCGGTACAAGCTTTCATGCCGGTCAGGCAGCGAAGTACTGGCTGGAAACGGTGGCCAAATTACCGTGTCAGGTTGATATCGCCAGCGATTACCGCTACAGAAATATCATTGATCAGCCAGACACGCTGTTCATTACACTATCGCAGTCAGGTGAGACGGCGGACACCTTAGCCGCGCTGCGATTTGCGAAGACAAAGTCTTATATTGCCAGTTTGGCAATATGTAATGTCGCGACAAGCTCGCTGGTGCGCGAATCTGACCTTTGTCTATTGACCATGGCGGGTCAAGAAATTGGAGTCGCCTCAACAAAGGCCTTCACGACACAGCTAGCGGTATTACTAATCCTGTCTATCGTGCTAGGCCGAAGAACTGGCTTGAGCTCAACACAGGAAACTAAACTTGTTAAAGACATAGCAAGGTTGCCGAGCCTGATTGAAAAAAACATTGCTACTAAGCAAAGAAATAAAGAAAGTTTCTAAACAGTTTGCAAACAAGCACCATAGCCTATTTTTGGGGCGGGGCATCCAATACCCCATCGCGAAGGAAGGGGCGCTTAAGCTAAAAGAGATTTCCTATATTCATGCCGAAGCTTACCCCGCAGGTGAACTGAAGCATGGGCCGCTTGCATTGGTTGATGATCAGATGCCCGTCGTTGCCGTTGCACCTAACAACGATCTTCTGGGGAAACTACAGGCAAATTTGTCCACCGTCAGTGCGCGTGGCGGTAAGCTCTACGTTTTTGCTGATGAGGGCATCGGCTACAAGAGTGAAAAGAGCTGTAAGGTGATTCACGTACCCAGCTGCCCAGACATTCTCGCGCCTATTGTATTCACGATTCCTCTGCAGTTGTTGGCATATCATGTCGCAATCACGAAGGGTACGGATGTAGATCATCCTCGGAATTTAGCGAAGTCAGTCACGGTGGAGTAATACAAAACAGTGAATAAAAAACTAACAAAGTTGATTTGAGGCCACCTCAAACTCAAATACTAGGAACCTTCCCCCTGTTCGCCCCAGCCAACCACTGTTGAGTAGAGCGTAGAGACTACTTAGAGCGCTAAAACAGCAAAGCGGTTTCGAGCTGGACTATCAAGAAGAGTAATTCTAAACCGAATCAATATCACGAAGAGCTCGCTGGCTCTTCTGTAATTTTTTCAGGTGATCTTTTAACAAGGGTTTGCGATGCCGAGCAACACCCGTAGCTAACACATCAATAACAACCAGGTGGGCGATGCGTGAAGACACTGGTGCAAAGGCCTGGTGTTCCTGCTTCATATTCACATAGATAGGCAGGCTGCATTGTTCACTCAGGGGAGTATTCTCTGGCGCGACACCTATAACCGTCGCGCCTGCTTCTCGGGCTAGGTTCACGCTCTGCAACAGAGCGCGGGTCTGTCCTGATTGCGATATGGCAATGACAACATCGTCTGCACCTAGCGATATCGCCGACATATGCTGAATGTGTGGGTCTGTGTAGGCTGCCGACGATAGCTGCAGGCGGAAGAACTTGTGCTGCGCGTCAGCGGCGACAGAGCCTGAAGCGCCAAAGCCATAGAACTCAACGCGGTTGGCTTTGTTAATGGTATTGATTGCCGTTTCCAACACCTCAGGATCCAACTGATCCCTAACCGTCAACAGGGAACCGACGGTAGTATCGAATACCTTATTGCGTAGGTCCTCAACCGTATCCTTATCATCCACCGCGAACTGCGTGTAGACGCCGCCCAGACCTAGCTGTTGAGCGAGCTGCAATTTGAAGGAGAGAAAGCCATCGAAACCAATGGCCCGACAGAAGCGGATCACGGTGGGCTCGCTGACATCTGAATTGGCCGCGAGGTCGACAATGCGCATCTTGATAACGTCATTGGCGTGTTGCAGCACGTAGCTGGCCACTTTAGCCTCTGACTTGCGCATTGCAGAGCCACTGTCGGCTATACGCCGTATAAGGTTGGGTGATTCCACTTGCTGTCCGCCTAATTTTCTAACGGTAACCGTCAGTCTTGAAATAGACTTTCCATGCTACTCAATTTACCAAACTATGGCATCTGTTTGTATCGCGAAACCCATTCTCAAAAAAAGCAAAGACACTCTCAACTCTCCCTACTACGACTTTTCGAGGTAACATGTAGCACATGAAAGTGCTTGATCTGAAATTTATAGATTCCATCGCCACCATTGGCGCAGAGGATTGGAATAGGCTCGCTGGTATAGAGAATCCGTTTACGCGCTATGAGTTTCTATGGGCTTTAGAGACGACGGGCTGCGTCACTGGCGGGACCGGCTGGACGCCACATCACGCGGCAGTCTACAGTGGTGCTGAGGATGACGAACCTAGTCAACTAGTCGCTATTATGCCCCTTTATCAAAAAACAAACTCCTACGGGGAATACGTTTTCGACTGGTCTTGGGCGAGCGCGTATCAGAACTATGGCCTTAACTACTACCCAAAGTTTGTCAGTACAGTGCCGTTCACGCCCAGTCATGGTACACGACTATTTGCAGCTAATTCAGTCAGTAAAGATGACATTGCCAAACTGATTTTCGATAAGCTGAAGAGTAAGTCGGAATCTATAGAAGCGTCTTCATGGCATATTCTTTTTCCAACAGAGGAAGAAAACAAGCTGTTCGAGAGAATTGGCATTCCAGCGAGAACTGCCTGTCAATTTCATTGGTTCAATAGAGGCTATACGAGCTTCGATGATTTTCTAGACACGCTCAATTCACGAAAACGGAAAAACATCAGAAAAGAACGGCAAAAGATAGCGGCGCGCGGTACACGCTTCGAAACCATTGCCGGTGCCAGCATAACGGCGGAGCATTGGAATACCTTTTACCAGTTCTATCAAAGCACCTACATGATGCGTGGCATGCAAGGCTATCTCAGTCAGGATTTCTTTGTCGAGCTTGGACAGCAAATGCCGGAACAGTTGTTCATGATAGTTGCACTGGAGGGCGAATCGATAATCGCTGCAGCTCTCTTCTTCAGAAATAGCGAGAAGCTGTTTGGCAGGTACTGGGGCAGTTCACAAGACTATCAATTCCTGCATTTTGAAACCTGCTACTACCAAGGCCAGGAATACTGTATCCAGCAAAAGCTGAAGAGCTTTGATTCTGGCGCGCAGGGTGAGCATAAAATACAAAGAGGTTTCGAGCCGATAATTACCTACTCAAATCATTGGATTGCCAATGAGAGCTTTGCCCAAGCGATAAATAATTTTCTAGATGAAGAGCGGCCACATATTGAACGATACCAGGCAGAAGCATCGTCTTTGCTTCCATTTAAGAAGGCGGGACCATCGAGTTAATATTGTACGAAGGTATAGGACTTACTCACTTTATGTAAAGAGTCACTTGCATAAAGTAGGCTTGCTTAATTCAACGGAAGTTCAAGTAAACCGAGTATAGGCGCAAAAAAAGCAGCTAGTTTTCTAAGAACAAAGAGAGGTGCAACCCAGAATGATTAATACATTTGATTTTAAACCTGTCTTAGAAGGCCCCCGTGTAATTGTGCGCCCCATTCAAGAAGATGATTGGGAGGGTATGTTTGCGGCGGCAGCAAACCCAAAAGTTTGGGAACTTCATCCTGTGGCGGACCGCTATAAAGAACCCGTATTTCGCTCTTTTTTTGATGGCGCGATCGCCAGCGGTAGCGCGTTCACGTTCGTTGATGGCAAGACCGGCAGAATAATTGGCTCTAGCCGTTTTAACGGTCTTGATGAAGCGTTAGGTGAAATTGAAATAGGCTGGACGTTTCTAGATTATGATTTCTGGGGTGGTAGCTATAATGCCGAGATTAAGAAGCTCATGTTGGATCATGCTTTCAAGTTCGTAGACACCGTAGTGTTTTGGGTGGGTGATACGAATATTGTTTCACGACGGGCGATGGAAAAGATTGGCGGTGTGACGCGCGGCGAGATGAAAGGCAGGGTTTTAGACGGAATCAACTATCCACATATTATTTACGAAATCCGAAAAGTTTAGGGGTTACTACTATTAAGGCAATAAAAAGGCTTCTCAACCAGTTGGGCTGAGAAGCCTTTTTATTTTTGAGCTGCTGCGAACTTACTGCTGCCGCGCTGCTTCTTCCGCTTCCTGACGACGAGCACCGGCTAAGATACCCGGCATCGCATAGTTGCCCTCATGACAAGCATACTCATAAAGAGGCCCTTCTGTTTCGTGATAGCTCATCTCTGCAGTCCATGGCTGGCTGTAAAGATTGGAGTCGTCTACGGTAAATTGATAAACAATTTCGGTATCCGAATAACGACTAAACCGTTCTATAATTTTCCCTTCCGGCGAAATTGGAATAGAGCTTTGTGACATCTGTAGCGGGTTGATGTTGATGGTTTCCACGATTAGGGTGTCGCCTTCGTACCAGCCGCGAGCATCACCAAACCAAGGAGAGTGCACTTCAGGGCGTGTGTTTGCCCTAGCCTCTTCGGCAGAATCGAATAGCGGTATGATACGAGCATCGTGTGCCATTTCAACGCTAATCATCAGGTAGTCATCGGTCTGTACGAATTGATAAGTACTGTTGTATAAAGTGCCCATCATGCCGGGACCTGCAGTGTTTCCAAATCCGATCAGGCAGCGTTCGGCAATAGGTATCGCCTCAGGCCCGGATGTATCACCTACCCCTGTGAGATAGCGTGCGCCGAAATTCGTGCGGTTCAAATCATACGTTGGATTTTCTAGTCGAGGGATTTGGCCGTTCTCTGGATTTACAATTAGAGAGGTTCTAAATTCGCCCTTTACCAAGGCTAGAGTGGAGCCCGGGTCGGTCCAAAAAAGGTTGTAACCACGCAATCCGAAATCTTGACCGCCAACGGGCGGCGCACCGGTTTCCGGATCGATGGCTGGCCCAGCTTCAACATTTTCAGCGGAGATTCCAGCGATGCTCATTTTCGCAACAATTTGTTCAGCTTCTTCGCCTGGCACGACAAGCGTTTCAAGCCCGCGCGGACGCGTGAGGCTGGTTCTAGAGGCGTTGGTCCAAACACCGCCCAGTTGCGGTATCTCTTGCTCCTGAGCCATGCTTAGGGGTGTGAGCAAGGACATGGAAATGCCCACAACTACTGTGCTGAGTACAAGTTCCGTAAATTTCGACATTGTTGTTCTCCCAATTTGTCTGCCAATTCGACTGGCGGCGTTCGAATTCATCTGTGTGACCCCATGATAATGGAATTTGCGGGAAAATACGCATAAACAGGTACTTTTACCGGGGCATACTAGAATCAAATCAAAAAATGCGAGGTTTTAGCTAAACAAGCTAGTCCCAAACTTACCTCGCCTTCTTCCAGACTAGAAGCTGATTGTTGGCTGGCATAGGATTGTCTTCGATGAAGGTTAAGTTGGCTTTGGCCGCCAAGTCACTTATCCATTCGAAATCCCGAACACCACTTAGAGGATCCTTGTCTTTCAGCCAGCGATCGAAATCTGCATTACTTGCCGTAGTAAACTCACCTACATATTTAAAAGGGCCGTACACGAGCAGTGTTCCATTGGCCTGCAGCACTTCACCTATTCCCGTGAAGAAATTCTCAACTGAATCGGCAGACATAATGTGCAAGCTGTTAGCACTGAAAATTGCAGTAGGCCTGTGATTGCTCCAAGGAGAGTTATTTACATCGATGGTTAAGGCCGCGGGCAGGTTTGCCAGCTTCGCTCTAGCAAGGCGTAGGTTGAGAATACTCACGTTGCTCGGAATGTCAGAGGACTGCCAATGAAGGTTTGGTAGATTCGCGGCGAAATGAACGGCGTGCTGACCGGTTCCTCCAGCTAGCTCAAGTACCTGGTCGCCCTTTTTAAGGTGCCGTTTAAGTATTTCTAAGATGACTTGCTTATTATTTTCGCTGGCTTGGCTAAAGGGGAGTTCCAGCACAGTATTTATTGTGAGTCGCGCAGAAAGACTGGTTGCATCGGGGTTGAGTCCATTTCGCTATAGCGGTAGCCCTCTACGTCGAAGTTCTTCAGCTTCTCGGGGCTCTTGATTCTGTTCTGAATAATGTAGGCGGTCATGTACCCGCGAGCTTTCTTTGCAAAGAAGCTTACGATTTTATATTTTCCGTTAGAGAAATCTTTGAACACAGGCGAAATGATTTCAGCGTTAAGAAATTGTGGTTTGATTGCGCTGAAATATTCTTTTGAAGCGAGATTAATCAGAATTGGCCTTTTGTCTTGCTCGAATAATTTATTGAGGTTTTCGGTAAGCTGGCTATCCCAAAATTCGTAGAGATTCTTGCCTTTTTTGTTTTTGAACTTGGAGCCCATTTCAAGCCTATAAGGCTGCATCAAATCCAGTGGTCGAAGTAGGCCGTATAGCCCAGACAAAATGCGCAGATGATTCTGCGCGAAATTTAGATCTGCTGTAGAGAATTTTTCTGCGTCTAGACCGATGTAGACATCACCTTTGAATGCGAAAACGGCTTGCTTGGAATTTTTTAAATCGAAGGGTGTATGCCAGTTTGCGTAGCGCATATGATTGAGTTCACCTAAGTCGCCACTGATATGCATAAGCTCGGAGAAATCTTCCGGGCTTAACTTCTGCAATTGACCTACAAGCTGTGTGGACTCTTCGAGATATTGTGGTTCGGTAAATCTTCGAGTGGGGGCCTTGGTGTCGAAATCGAGAGACTTAGCGGGTGATACTACAATTAGCATGGTCTGATTACTCGTCTATTTAGTCGAATGCTAGTTAAATGGATAAAGGCTATTCCTGATCTTCGAATTCCAGCCACCACTGAAGCGGTGTGGAGCCGTCTTCGGGATCGTAAACGTTCCCATAATACCAAACTGTATCAGGATAATCTTTACAGACAGCGCTCAATAGCTCCTCGATGACTTGGAAGCCGATAGAAAAATGGATGCTGTAAACTAACGCGCGATCATTTTGCTTGTCTAAGCTGCCACCTAGCTTTTCAATCTGCGCTGTAAGGTTTTCTGCTAACACATCTAGTTGGTGAACACGGAAGACGCGAATGGAAAGGTTACCGCTGCGACGCAGCAACTCATACTCGGCAGAAGAAGGGTTAATGACCTTGAGCTTATCTCCAGCGGCCAGATTGCGAGTCAGCAAAGGGGAGCGTACGAGCCGTACCTCGTCTTCGGTATCCTTGACCAATTCGACCTCGAGGCTCTCGAAGACCGGATCGCCGTCAGGATTGAGGCCTGCTAGGAATGGGAGTTCGAAACTTTTGCTTGTCAGAGGATCAGTAGGAGAACTCAATGCTTTTACCTTGGTTAGTCCTGTGGATGAAACTATGTTTACTAGGTAAGCTTGCAGGCGAGAAGGCTTACTTAGGCTGCTACGGACGACAATGATAGAGCGACTACAGCGAATTGCCACTGTTTTAGCTAGGTTTCGGCTGTCGATAGTCGTCTTGGCTGGGTTTTCTCTGGCGGTGCTTGTTCTCAGTGTTTTGGATAACTCCCTGCTCGATAGCGACACGCTCTTGATGCCCGCTATTCTTGGCTTCTGCTGGGCGCTGATGCTCTATAGCACTGGTGAGCTTTTTCAGGAGATACCCGATAAGGCTGGCAGTGAGGCTACTTTCCGTAGGCGAATGGCGGTGCGCGTGAGAAGGGGAATGTTGTGGATTTTGGGTATTCTGACAATAGTGAGCGTGGCGGCCCTGCTTATGCTTAGCTATCAACTAATGCGTGTATGGCTATGACGCGTGGGTCTGACACCCTCATGGAGCCCTGCTATGTATGTAATAATGAGCGGCCTTCAGTTAGATAGGGCCAATAGTTAGATAGACTCGAATAAGAGCAACGGCGTACTAGCGTACCTAAACACCATGGAAAAGCTTTCTCTTCTCATCGATGGGTTATCAAATAGTCTAGGCCGACTTTTTTCTTGGCTCACTCTAGCTATGGTGGTTGTTATGGCAGCCATCGTTGTGCTGCGCTACGCATTTCAAATTGGCTCTATCGCGTTACAGGAGTCGGTTATATACCTCAATGCGCTTATATTTACCTTTGGTGTTGCCTATACGCTTAAGGAGCAGGGTCATGTTCGGGTCGATATTTTCTACAGCAGACTTAACGGGAAAAAGCGTGCTTGGATAGATCTGTTTGGCGCGCTACTTTTGCTCGCCCCTTCTGCCTGCTTTATTATCTGGATTAGTTGGGATTACGTTGCCGTTTCCTGGCGAATACGGGAAGGGTCTGCCGAATCCAGTGGCCTACCCTTTGTCTATTTACTGAAGTCAGCGATCCTTGTCTTGCCTACCTTACTCCTGCTGCAAGGAATTTCAGAGATAGTGAAATCAATCTCTGCGATCAAGCGGGGAGACTCCTAGTGGTCGAACTCATTCCTCTTCTTTTTTTCTTGGTCGTGTGTCTTGTGCTGATGGCAGGCTATCCGGTTGCTCTATCACTTACCGGTGTGTCATTGGGGTTCGCTGCTATGGGAACCCTGATTGGTGTTTTCGACACGGCCTATATCTTACTTATTCCAAACCGCATTTACGGTTTATTGGTTAACCAAAACTTATTTTCCGTGCCGCTGTTTGTATTTATGGGAACGATGTTGGAGCGAAGCCGCATAGCAGAAGACTTGCTCAAGAACATGGCTATTGTATTTGGCAAATTTCCTGGTGGTCTCGGAATTTCAGTCATTATTGTTGGCATGTTGCTGGCTGCGAGCACGGGCATCGTCGGTGCCACTGTTGTCACTATGGGCATACTCTCGTTGCCGACGATGATGAAGGTGGGATACAAGCCCTCGCTGGCCTGCGGCACGCTTTGTGCGACGGGCACACTTGGGCAGATCATACCGCCGTCTATTTGCTTGGTGTTACTTGGGGAAGTTATCTCAAATGCGTACCAACAGTATCAATTGAATGCGGGGGTCTTCGCGCCCGATTTTGTTTCCATCGGTGATCTGTTCGCGGGCGCTATAATCCCCGGTCTGCTGCTTGTCATGGCCTATGCGACCTATATGTTCGTCATCGCTATGCTGAAACCCTCGCATGCCCCGCCGATGGCAAGCGATGAATTGGGAGAGGGAGCGAATGTCTTCGCGGCGTTATTTAAGGGCTTGCTTCCTCCGGTGCTGCTCATGGTGGCTGTGTTGGGTTCGATACTTATGGGTATAGCGACGCCAACCGAGGCGGCTAGCATTGGCGCGGTAGGCGCGATGATTCTGGCTTTGATTAAGAGAGCGCTAAACGTCTCTGTGCTCCACTCGGTAAGCATCGAGACTATGCGTGTTACCTCGATGGTATATTTGATTCTCGTCGGTGCGACGATTTTTTCGTCGGTATTTAGAGGCTTTGGTGGCGACGAACTGATTGAAGAGCTACTAATGAGTCTACCCGGGGGTGCCGTTTCGGCGACTCTTGTCGTTATGTTGCTGATCTTCTTTTTGGGCTTTATTCTCGACTTTATCGAGATCACGTTCATGGTTGTGCCGCTTGTGGGGCCGATATTGCTGGCTATGGGCATCGATCCGATTTGGCTGGGAGTGATGATCGCGGTGAATCTGCAGACTTCATTTTTAACCCCGCCGTTCGGTTTTTCTCTTTTCTATTTGAGAAGCGTCGCTCCAGCTGAAATTGAGACCAGTGAGATTTATCGAGGAGTCGTGCCTTTTGTTATAATACAGCTCGCACTGTTATTGTTACTTGCGCTGCAGCCCGGATTGGCTACTTGGTTGCCTTCGGTACTTTGATCAAGACAGTCACGCTACTGTTTTCAATTGACTTGGGAAATCACTATGAGCCGCAATAAAGCCGGCCCTATCGGCTAACTGGCATCACAAACCCTGGCTATGCCGACGGACACGAATGCAAACGGTGATATCTTCGGCGGTCGGCTAGTGTCGATGATAAACCTACAAAGAGAGCGGGCTTCTCGTATTTAGTGCGATCGATGAAGAGGGAAAGCAGAGGCCTATTCCAAGATAGCTTTCATTCTTTTACCGGTTGCTAATTGTTCGGTAGCTTGCGCGCTTCGACATAGGCGTCTTCGGCAATGCTGTGATAATTTTCTACGCCTTCCTGAAAACCCTTATACGAATCATAGATACGCCGTGTGACCTCATCGGTATTCGCGAGCTCGGCAACGACCTGGTTGGAAATATTCCGCAGCTCGATGAGTACGTCATCAGGAAGCTTTCTCAATTCTACGCCATGCTCTTCAACCAAGACTCGTAGCGCTTCATTATTCTTCGCGGTGAGTTCGTCCATCAAGAGTTGATTCATCACCTCTGTGCCTGCCTTGAGAATTTCCTGAAGATCTTCGGGAAGGGATTCGAACGCGGACTTGTTGAAGATGGTTTCTAGTGTTGAGCCGGGCTCGTGCCAACCGGGGTAGTAATAGTAGTCGGCAACGGTATGGTATCCAGCAGCCATGTCATTATACGGGCTTACGAATTCTGTCGCATCGAGCCCGCCGGTTTGCATAGCGGTGAACACCTCGCTTACCTGCATGGTTACCGGAATGCCCCCGGCGCGACGAAACACTTCGCCACCAAGGCCGGGTATTCTCATCTTCAGACCTTGTAAATCGTCGAGGGAGTTAATCTCTTTATTGAACCAGCCAAACATCTGCGTGCCAGAATTGCCGCCGCGCATTGGAATCAGATTGAAGGGGGCGTAGATTTCTTGCCATAGCTCATTGCCGCCACCATAGCTAAGCCAGGCGTCCATTTCAGTGCCTGTTAGGCCGAAGGGAATAGTTGAAAAGAAGGGCGTGCTTGGAATTTTGCCCTGCCAATAATAGGCACCGGTGTGGCCTATCTCGGCCACGCCTTGGGATACGGCATCGAATACTTCGAGACCGCCGACTAGTTCATTCGCGCCGTATACTCGGATGCGCAGGCGACCATTGCTCATCTTCTCGACGATATCGGCAAAGTGCTCGGGGGATGTTCCGAGCGCTGGCAGGTTCTTTGGCCAGGATGTAATCAACTTCCATTCATAGACAGTTTGTTCTTGTGCACTGCTGTGTGCATCAGAACTAGTTGATTGAGACTCTCCACCGCAGGCCGTTAAGATGCAAAGGAGTGCGACTGTGCACAGTTTCTTAACAGTCGAGTTAAATGAATTGATAAATAACATAGTTTTTCCTACTTATCTCGTGTCACGCCAACACTTCCAGTTTGGCATAGGACAGCACCAACCACTTACTTCCCACTGCATCGAAGTTTACCTGAACTCGGGCATTAGGCCCTTGTCCTTCATAGTTAAGGATAACACCTTCACCGAATTTTCCGTGGATGACGCGCTGCCCCAATGACAAATTAGTTTCCGGTACCTCTATGTCGCCACTGAGTTTGCTGCTGGCTCTGCTGCCGATTCGGGTATTGCCGAACGACGGCCTGCTGACGCTAGACTTCATTCGAACCTCATCAAGCAACTCGTTTGGTATTTCACTGATGAAACGCGAGGGACGACAAAGATTCACATCGCCATGTAACCTTCTAGATTCTGCATGACTAATATACAACTTGGTTCTGGCGCGTGTTATTCCGACATAGCAAAGTCGCCTCTCTTCTTCGAGACCGGCAATGTTGTTCATAGACATTTTGTGAGGAAACAGCCCTTCCTCCATGCCCGCAAGAAAGACGAGGTGAAATTCTAAGCCCTTTGCGGAGTGCAGAGTCATTAATTGCACAGCGTCTTCGGATTCATCAGCCTGCGTCTCGCCTGCATCTAAGGCCGCTTTGTCGAGGAATGCAGACAGGAAGGCGTTAGATTTTAGGTCGAAGTCTTTATCAATATCTGGGTCGTCGAAATTGTTTGCAGCTGTTACTAGTTCCTCGAGGTTCTCAATGCGTGCACGAGCTTTCTCACCGCCTTCCTTTTCGTGATGTTGAATCAGGCCGGTGTGATTAACAATGTGCTCTGTCTTTTCTGCTAACTCCAATTCGCCACAGGCAAGGCTTAGCTCATCTATTAGCTCCAGAAAGCCGAGTACAGCACTGGAAGCCCTCGATGTCATGAGGGATTCGTTCACACACTTGGCACACGCCTGCCAGAGGGAGCAGTTCTCTTCTCTTGCTACGCTTCTAACCTGTTCGATAGTTCGGCCACCGATGCCGCGCGTTGGAACATTAATCACACGCTCGACGGCGGTATCGTCGTCTCTGTTTATTACTAGGCGCAGATAGGCCAGCGCGTTCTTGATCTCGAGCCGTTCGTAGAAGCGGTGGCCGCCGTAGATACGATAGGGCATGCCCATACGCAATAGAGCGTCTTCCAGTTCGCGCGACTGCGCGTTGGAGCGGTAAAGGATAGCTGCTTCGGAGCGGCGGTTCCCGTTGTTAAACCAGTCCTGCAGACGATCTACGATGAAGCGCGCCTCATCCTGTTCATTGAATGCTTCGTATAAGCTGATCTGCTCGCCATCACCATCCTCAGTCCAGAGGTTCTTGCCGAGGCGACTTTGGTTATTTGAGATCAGCTTATTGGCAGCCTTGAGAATCGTGGAGGTAGAGCGGTAGTTCTGTTCCAAACGCACGGTGTCGGCATCGCTGAAATCTACATTGAACTGTTGGATATTCTCTATCTTAGCGCCGCGCCAACCGTAGATCGATTGATCATCATCTCCAACTACCATCAGTTGGTTCTGCGTTCCGGCCAGCACTCGCAGCCAGGCATATTGAATAGAGTTGGTGTCTTGAAACTCATCAACCAAAATGTGTTTAAAGCGTCGCTGGTAGTGTTCCAGTACCTGAGGGTTCTTTAGCCAAAGCTCGTGCGCTCGGAGCAAGATCTCCCCGAAATCGATCATGCCGCCGCGATCGCATGCTTCCTCGTAGGCTTTATAAACCTTGAGTACAGTCTTCGTGTAATCGTCCTCAAAATGATCGATATTGCCGGAGCGTAGCCCCTCATCCTTTTGTGAATTGATATACCACTGGCACTGTTTCGCAGGCCATTTGTCTTCATCTATCTTCAATGATCGATTGATACGCTTGACCAAACGCAGCTGATCGTCGCCATCGAGGATCTGGAAGTCTTGGACTAGGCCGGCTTCTTTCCAATGGGTGCGCAGCAGTCGATGGGCAAGGCCGTGAAAGGTACCAACCCACATGCCTGCGAAGGAATTCGCCATCAGCGACTCGATGCGGCCACGCATTTCTCGTGCGGATTTATTGGTAAAGGTCACGGCGAGAATAGAATAGGGGGATGCCTGCTCGGCTTCCAGCAGCCAGGCGATCCTGTGCACAAGCACGCGGGTCTTGCCGCTACCAGCACCGGCCAGTACCAGCAGGTGCTGCGACGGATTCGCTACTGCGTTTCTTTGTTCATCGTTGAGTGAATCTAATATGTGGGAGACATCCATGGCGCGTTATTCTATCAAAATGTCGCCGATATTCTCCGCTTTATCTGAGTAAAATCGTCATCTAGATGAGTTACAGCTCTCTTAGTTAAAAATGCTGAAGTTTGATAGAATACCGCGCCTACGGACGGATTAGAGCGGGCACGCGCTCGCTGATAAACCGATTGCATTGAGCAAACCGAACACACATGAACTAAAGAGGTTATCCATTCGACTGGGTAGCTTGAGTCAACTAGGAGAAAGCTATGTCTGTCAGATCGGATAATGCGCCATTCAATTGGGCAGATCCATTTGCAATGGAAGAACAATTATCGGAAGAAGAGCGTCTTGTTCGAAATACGGCGAAGCAATACTCACAGGAGAAGTTGCTACCCCGCGTTCGCGAAGCCTATCAAAAAGAGGAAACCGATCCGGAGATATTTCGTGAATTGGGCGCGCTAGGTCTGCTCGGTTCGACCATCGAAGGTTATGGCTGTGCCGGCGTTAATTATGTCTGTTATGGACTGATGGCGCGTGAGATTGAGGCAGTGGATTCTGGTTATCGGTCAATGATGAGCGTTCAATCTAGTTTGGTTATGCATCCGATCAATACATTTGGCAGCGAAGAGCAGAAACAAAAATACCTGCCGAAACTAGCGAGCGGGGAATATATCGGCTGCTTCGGTCTAACCGAGCCTGATTACGGCTCTGATCCGGGCGGCATGATCACGAGCGCGAAATCCGTTGCTGGCGGGTATTCCCTGACTGGCGCGAAAAACTGGATCAGTAACTCACCGATTGCTGATGTTTTCATCGTTTGGGCGAAAGACGATACTGGTACGATCTGCGGATACATTCTCGATAAAGGCATGAAGGGGCTAAGTGCGCCTAAGATAGAAGGGAAACTAGCCTTGCGGGCGTCGATAACCGGTGAGATCGTGATGAACGAAGTATTTGTGCCGGAGGAGAACAAGTTACCTCATGCGAAGGGTTTGGCGGGTCCGTTTAGCTGTCTGAATTCTGCGCGGCTCGGAATTGCCTGGGGAGCTCTAGGCGCCGCAGAAACTTGCTGGCATACAGCGCTGCAATACACGTTGGATAGAAAACAATTCGGCAGGCCACTTGCGGCGAATCAATTGATTCAGAAGAAGCTGGCTATCATGCAAACCGATATCTCCTTAGCTCTACAGGGATGCTTACAAGCTTGCCGCTTACGAGATCAGGGGAAGCTGGCGCCACCGCTTATTTCTCTGTTAAAGCGCAACTCTTGTCTGAAGGCATTGGATGCGGCTCGAGAGGCGCGGGATATGTTGGGCGGCAATGGCATTTCGGATGAATATCCGGTTATGCGTCATTGTCAGAACCTGGAAGTAGTGAATACCTATGAGGGAACTCAGGACATTCACGCGCTAATTCTTGGCAGATCACAAACTGGCATACAGGCTTTCGGATAAGTCCCCGTAAGTTGCGATCGGCTAACTTCAATCGATAAGACGAAGTTGGCCCATCAGGCAGTGTTAGATGAAGCTCAGCAACACGCCGATAAAGATCACTGCTCCAACCCAATTGTTATTCAGAAACGATTCGAAACAGGGCCCCGGCAATCGATCCTTGATGAGATATTGCTGATAGGCAAGGAACCCGCTTGCTATGACCAGAGAGAGATAGTACGGCGCCCCAAGTTCGAATTGCCTGCCAGCGAGAATCATCGCTAGAATAAACATGACCTGCAGACTGCCGATGATGACCTTGTCGGCATCGCCAAATAGTATCGCGGTAGACTTGACTCCTATTTTAAGATCGAACTCCCTATCTACCATCGCATACTGCGTATCGTAGGCTACAGTCCACAAGCAATTTGCCACGAATAAGAGATAGGCAGGTTGTGGAATATTTCCGGTCGCTGCGGAGAAAGCCATTAATATTCCCCAAGAGAAGACGATTCCCAATACCAGCTGAGGCAAGTTCGTGAATCGTTTCATGAAGGGGTATAGCGCTACTAATGCAACGGCGGCAAAGGAGAGAATGATGGTTCTTTCATTTGTCATTAAGACTAAACAAAAACTGATTAGGGATAGCAGCGCGAAACAAAGGAAAGCATCCTTTCTTGTCAACGATCCCAAGACCAACGGTCGTCGCTGGGTTCTACCTACTTTTCCATCGATCGTATGGTCGGCAAAATCATTTATGCAGCATCCGGCCGAGCGCATGAGAGCCGTGCCCACGACAAAAATAAACAGCAATGAAAATCGGGGGAGACCTTCTTCGGCGATCCACAGCGCAGAGATCGTTGGCCAAAGTAGTAGATAGATACCGATAGGCTTATTGGCGCGTGTTAGTTCCGTGAACGCCGGTAGCTTGGTGTAGAGTTCCGGAAATCTAGACCGAAACTGCGAAATTATTTTGGCGCAAATATTTCTGACAGATTCCATGAGGAATTAATACTTAGCTACTGCTTAGGGAACCGCTAGCATAGAAGACTTTAGGGTAAGAGTAAAAATTAGTTTGGGGGGGGGGGGAGTACTCAAGGGTCTTATGAAAGTAAACAGCCCTTGGCTGGCTAGACATTGGCGTAGTGGACGTTGTCTGCTAACCAACGCTGAATCAATGGGTCGATGATTTCAGGGTACTTTTCAAGAACTATTTCTGAAGCAATTTTTACCTGATCTAAGAGGTCGGCATCACGACTGATGTCTGCCACCTTAAAGCTCATCAACCCGGTCTGTTGGGTGCCTAAAACTTGGCCGGGTCCGCGTAGCTCGAGGTCTTTCTCAGCGATGTAGAATCCATCGGTACTCTCGCGCATTACCGATAGGCGTTGCTTGCCAGCTTTAGACAGAGGTGTCTGATACAGCAGGATACAATGGCTGTGGGTCGACCCTCTTCCGACACGGCCACGCAGTTGATGCAACTGCGCCAGACCAAGACGCTCAGGGTTCTCTATTACCATCAGACTGGCATTGGGCACATCGACGCCAACTTCGATAACGGTAGTCGCTACCAGCAACTGCAAATCCCCCTGCTTGAAACGCTGCATGATCTCCACTTTCTCTTGTGGTTTCATGCGCCCATGAATAAGCCCAACTTTTATATCCGGTAACTGTGTGGTGAGCTGTTCGGCAGTCACTTCTGCTGCCTGGCATTGCAGTACCTCGTTCTCCTCGATCAAAGTGCAGACCCAATAGGCTTGGCTATTTACTTTGCAGGCGCTCTCAATGCGCTGCATAACCTGGTCTCGGCGATCGTTGGAAATTATTGCAGTGTTTACAGGGATTCGCCCTGGGGGTAGCTCATCGATTATCGAGTTATCGAGATCGGCATAGGCGCTCATAGCCAGTGTTCTAGGAATAGGGGTCGCGGTCATAACTAACTGATGTGGGCTCAATGCGTGCTGATTTGCCTTCTCACGTAAGGCGAGTCGCTGGTGTACTCCGAAGCGGTGCTGTTCATCTATGATGATGAGCCCGAGCTTGCCGTAGATCACCTCGTCTTGAAAAAGCGCGTGGGTTCCTACGAGTAGTTGGCAGTCTGCATTGGCTGCTGATGCAAGTTGTAGGGTGCGGGCTTTTCCTTTTGTCTTTCCACTTAGCCAACCAACGTTGATTCCTAGCGGTTCGAACCACTGGCAAAAACTCGTAAGGTGTTGCTCTGCCAATAACTCTGTAGGTGCCATTATTGCTACTTGATAACCCTCGGTAATTGCATGCAGTGCCGATAGCGCAGCAACCACAGTCTTGCCCGACCCCACATCACCTTGCAGCAGCCTAAGCATGGGGCAGGTGCGCGCTAGATCGTCGGCGATCTCTTTGTAGGCGCGCTGCTGGCCGTTAGTTAGAGTGAAGGGAAGTGCCTTGAGGAAGTCTGTCACCAACGCTGGAGAATCGCCAAACTTTGGAGCAGGCTGCTGCTGTGCGTCAGACTTAAAACGGCGCATGCACAGGCGGTGAGCGAGTAACTCTTCAAAAGACAGGCGATGCTGCCCCGGGTTTTTGCCTTCACTTAAGCAACTCAGCGGAGCCTCCAGCGGAGGTCGATGAATCAGTCTTATTGCATCGGCAAGAGAATGAAGAGTGAATTTCTCAATCAATTCATCTGGCAATAATTCTTGCAGGGCGGAACCAATAATAGAATCATCAGCAATAGCGGGCAAGAAAGCGAGCGCCTGATTCGCGATGCTGCGTAGGCGAGCCTGCCCAAGCCCTTCGGTGGTTGGATAGATAGCGGTAAGGGAGTCTTCGACGACTATGTCTTCGTTTTCGCGCACGACTCGGTACTCGGGATGAAATAGCTCGAGCCCAGACCTACCGCGTCGCACTTCACCGTAGCAGCGGACGTGGTTGCCGACGGCAAGCGAACCCTTCTGCGCGTTACTAAAATGAAAAAAGCGAAGTGTGATGAAGCCGCTATTGTCTCTAACTGTAGAGCGAAGACTTCGGCGACGACCGAACTGTATGTCGGTACTGCGGACCTCACCTTGTATCTGTACGGTTTCGCCGGCACTTATTGAGCCGATGGAGACGACTCGAGACCTGTCTTCATAGCGCAAAGGTAGGTGGAATAGTAGGTCTTGCAGGTTATGGATACCAATAGCGTTTAGTTTCTTCTCAAGCGCGGGGCCGACGCCTTTTAAACGCGTGATGGGGATTTTGTCTAGCTGTTGGCTGACAGTATTCACAGTGCGTAGTGTCCGATTTAGCAGAGAGTCCACTACTCTCTATTCAGAGATCGACAGCGCCTAGACAGGACCAAGCTCACCCTGTCCGGCAGGAACGAACAAAGTATATGTGTTTTTATACAGTAGTGCTACGAACGCGCCAAGCCATGCCCGTCAGCCATTGGCTCTATAGTGAAGCTATAACGCCAGAACGGCGTCGATTTCAACCCTAGACCCTTTGGGCAGGGCGCTGACTTGTATCGTAGCGCGTGCTGGATAGGGCTTTGAGAAATATCCAGCCATGATCTCGTTTATCACAGCGAAGTCACCAAGGTCGGTAACATAGATAGTCAGTTTCGCGGCATTGCTTAAACTGCCGCCGGCAGCTTCTGCGACTGCGATCAGGTTCTTAAAAACTTGATGGGTCTGCGCGATTACATCATCGGAGATGATCTCCATGCTTCCGGGATCTAACGGAATCTGTCCCGACAGGAAAACTAGAGGGCCGGCTTTAATCGCCTGGGAGTAGGGGCCAATTGCTGCTGGCGCCGTATTGGAATGAACTTGTTCTAGTGTAGTCATGGAAATTCCCCGATTTATATCTAGTTACTACCGACGATATTCTTGATCGTCTTGCGTATCTTGCGGCTCTTAACTCGAGTTACTTTTGCGACGGCCTTGATGAGCCGCACGCGTTTCATAACGCGTGCCAAATGAACTCGGTTACGAACATTGAGTGAGAGATTCACGATACTGAAGCGAGCATCTCTCTCGACGGTGGAAATTTTTTCGATATTGGCCTCAGTTCCAGTAATCGTCGTCGCCAGTGTTGCGATAATACCGCGCTCATTTTCTAACTCAACGCGCAGCTCTACAGAGAACTCGCCTTGAACGTCAGGGTCCCAGCGCACCGACACACACTTCTCTGGGTTGTCTCTAATATCGGTGATGTTATTACAATCATCCGTGTGAATTACCATGCCGCGGCCGGAACTGATATGTCCGATGACCGGATCGCCAGGTATCGGATGGCAGCACTTGGCATAGTTCATTACCATACCTTCAGAACCGCGAATATCGAGCGAACCTTTCTTGTCCGATACTTTCTGTGCGTCGTCGGCAGATATATTACTATGAGAGGCCAATCGTTGTGCAACCATGTAGGACATACGGTTACCTAAGCCAATCTCTTCTAACAAATGATCCATAGACTTGAGTTTAGTTTGTTGCAAGATAGCGGCGATATTTTCTTGTGAGATACTGTCCAACTGATCACCGAAGCCTGCCAATGCTTTATTCAGCAAACGTCGTCCTAGCGCAACCGATTCGGAGTGTTTCTGATTCTTCAGGCGGTGACGAATGTTGCTGCGTGCCTTGCCGGTAATAACGAAACTCAACCATGCTGGGTTGGGCTGTGTGCCTGGTGCGGTAATGATCTCAACGGTTTGGCCGCTCTCCAGAGGTTCACTTAATGGCGCGAGACGGCGACTAATTCGACAGGCTACACAGGAGTTACCGACATCAGTATGGATCGCATAAGCGAAATCCACCGCCGTAGAACCTGCAGGTAATTCGAAAATTGTCCCTTTTGGTGTAAAAAGATAAATCTCATCGGGGAAGAGATCGATCTTTACGTTCTCTATAAACTCCAATGAGTTGCCGGCGTTCTTCTGCATGTCTAGCAAGCCATTAACCCACTCACGGGCGCGAACATGGGGATTGCTTGGCAGGTCCTCGCTCGACTTATAGAGCCAATGTGCGGCGATGCCGTTGTTAGCCATCGCCTCCATTTCTTCGGTGCGTATCTGAATTTCGATGGGCACACCGTGCATGCCGAACAGAGTAGTGTGAAGAGATTGATAACCGTTTGCTTTCGGGATCGCGATATAGTCTTTGAAGCGACCGGGCACAGGTTTGTACAAGCTGTGCACGGCACCTAAAACGCGGTAGCAAGTATCCGCGCGATCGACGACGATGCGAAACGCATACACATCCATGATCTCCGAGAAGGATTTGCGTTGGCTGCGCATTTTCTCGTAGATGCTGTAGAGGTGTTTCTCGCGTCCAGCGCAGCGCCCAGGCAGGCCTTCGCGTTCTAAGCAAGCGGCAATCGAAGTCTCTATCTTGGAAAGAATTTCTTTTCTGTTGCCGCGCACGCTTTTCACGGCAGCCGAAATTCGACGTGCACGCATCGGATAAAGCGCGCTGAAACCCAGTTCTTCAAACTCGACTCGAACGGTATTCATTCCCAGCCGATTAGTGATGGGAGCATAGATATCAAGAGTTTCTCGGGCGATGCGTCGGCGCTTGTCTGGAGCAAGCACATCCAGCGTGCGCATATTGTGAAGACGGTCGGCGATTTTAACCAAGATTACGCGCAGATCTTTCGCCATGGCCATCGCCATTTTCTGGAAATTCTCCGCCTGTGCTTCGGCGCGACTACTAAAAGTTATCTTGTTGAGTTTGCTTACACCGTCAACCAGATCAGCAACCGAATTGCCAAACTGCGACTTAATTGCTGTCTTGGTAATGCCGGTGTCTTCGATTACGTCGTGCAGCATAGCGGCCATCAGGCTCTGATGGTCCATGTGCATTTCGCTGAGAATGCTGGCGACTGCTAGGGGGTGACTGACATAGGGATCACCACTACGGCGGAACTGGCCTTCGTGTGCTTGTTCCGCATAGAAATAGGCGCGCCGTACACTGTTGACCTGATCTTTACCGAGGTAACTGGCGAGATCTGTGGCTAAAGAGTCGATCGTGTCTAGTACTGGGACCTGCAAGACTCGACTCCTCAGTTATTAGATTGGTGATTAGGCTTGGGTCGCTGGGGGTTCTATATCTTCCGTTTTAGCGGGCTCTTCAGCTGTTTCGTCAGTCTTTTCAGCCTCTGCGGCGGCTTCCGCAACCTTCTCTACAGCCTCAGCCGCTTCGTCAGCCAACTCTTCCAGCTCTACGCTAGGTGGCTTGGCTATCAGGATGCTGGCATCGATTAGGCCTTCGGCGATTTCTCTGAGTGCTAGTACGGTAGGCTTGTCATTATCAACGGAAACCAGCGGGTCTTTGCCCCCAGTTTGAAGCTGACGTGAGCGTTTGCTGGAAACCATGACCAGTTCAAAGCGGTTATCAACGTTTTCCAAACAATCTTCTACAGTGATTCTAGCCATACCAAACCCTTAATAATCTATCTGTTTACTGGCGGCTGAGTGCTGGATACAAGCTGTATCGGGCAAGGCCACCGTAGCTCCGAGGAGCATATTTAACGAGGACCGAGGATTTTACTGAATTCTGACACAGAATGCATACAATTCTTGAAAGCAGACGATTTCAGGGTGCTTAGCTACCTAAATTATTAGCGTAAAGCGAGGCTGGCGAACAGGGCTGCCTGATTCGTTTCCTGATGTTTCATAGTCAGTCTGCATGATCTGATGATAGCGCAGAGGTCCTCCAGCGCCGTGTTAAAGTCGTCGTTAACGACAACAAAGTCCGCCTCGGCGACGTGAGAAATCTCCGTAACCGCTTCACTCATGCGCTTCTCGATGGTCTCGGTATCGTCCTGAGCCCGATTCTGAAGGCGCGTTTTTAGGATTTCCAGAGATGGCGGCAGGATAAAAATTGAGCAGGCATTCGGTTCGAGATTACGAACTTGAACGGCACCTTGCCAGTCGATCTCGAGAATTACGTCGTGGCCGGCTTCGAGCTGTTCATTAACCCACAATTGCGAAGTGCCATAGTGATTACCGTAGACATGAGCGCTTTCAAAAAAGGTGCCCGCTCGGAGTTTCTCCATGAAGGAGGCTTCATCGACAAAATGGTAGTTCACGCCATCTTCTTCGCCAGGACGTTTGATCCGGGTGGTGTGAGACACGGAGACACGCAGTTGCTGCTCGCGTTCGATCAATGCCTTAACTAAGCTGGTTTTGCCTGCACCAGAAGGTGCCGTCACGATGAATAGTGTGCCTGTAGACATGCAGCTTGGTCTCCGAAACTAAGTGTAGTTCATTGATTATTATTCGATATTGTTATTCGACGTTTTGAATTTGCTCGCGCATCTGTTCGATCAACACCTTCAATTCGACTGCGCTCAGCGTGGTTTCGACAACAATGGATTTTGAAGAGAGTGTATTGGCCTCGCGATTCAGCTCCTGCATGAGGAAATCGAGACGCCGCCCCTTCTGGCCTTTCGCATTTAACACCCGCTCTACCTCGTTCAAGTGAGAATCTAGTCTATCGAGCTCTTCCTCCACATCGGCCTTCTGAGCGAGCAACGATACTTCCTGTTCAAGGCGCGCGGGCTCAAGCTCCGCCTGCAGTTCCGCCAAGCGATCAAGAATGTTCTGTTTCTGTTTTACTAGAATTTCCGGCATCTTATTGCGAACGTTAACTACAATCTCGCGGACGGCGTCGATACGCTTCTTGATAAAACCCTGTAGTTCTGCCCCTTCACGCTCTCTCGTCGCGACTAAGTCATCCATTGCAGCGCCGAATAAACTAAGCGCTTGTTTCTCGATAGACGTCTTGTCGAAGTCTTGTTCTTCTATAACGCCTGGCCAGCGTAGCACCTCCATATTGCTCAGGTTTGAGGAGGTGCCCGTAATCTGTTCAATCTCGACGTTTGCCTGAACCAGCTGCTTAATTAGCGTTGTATTTAGGTGTAGATCAGAGGAAATTTTCGCCTCTGACTGAAAGCGTAGCGCGCATTCCACCTTGCCGCGGGTGAGACGTTTACGTACCGCCTCGCGCACACCATTTTCCAGCGCTCGCAACGATTCCGGCAGGCGTACGCTGGTTTCCAGATAGCGGTGATTCACAGATCGAATTTCCCAGGTAAGTGAACCCCATTCCTGTTCATTCTGCTGCCTAGAAAAGGCAGTCATACTTAATGTCATAGTCTATTATCCAAATATTGAGGTGAAACCTGTTGGCGATATTTTAACCTAATCGCGTTGTAATCACAGTGTACTTTGTTTGCATTTTTTGAACGCATTAGCGTGCGACTTGTGGCTCGCTATCACATTCAATTTCTAGGATAATTTGCCTGCAGCAAGTCACGTGCTTGCAGACATTAACCTACAGGAAAATTATGACTGAACTTATTAGACCAAGCCAACGAAGCGCCAAGCAATTGCGCAATATCTCTATTAGTAGAAACTACACGAAACACGCGGAAGGCTCTGTATTGGTCGAGTTTGGTGACACCAAGGTGCTATGTAATGCGAGCGTAGAAAAATCAGTTCCACGTTTTTTGAAGGGTACTGGCAAGGGCTGGATAACGGCTGAATACGGTATGTTGCCTCGCTCTACGAACACCCGAATGGACAGAGAGGCGGCAAGAGGCAAGCAGTCTGGACGAAGCCTCGAAATTCAGCGGCTAATCGGTCGCTCCCTGCGTGCTGCTATAGATCTGAACCAGTTGGGTGAGCACACAATCAAGATCGACTGCGACGTAATACAGGCCGATGGCGGAACCAGAACCGCATCGATCACCGGTGGTTGTGTTGCGATGATGGATGCGATCAATCACATGATTGCGAATAAAATGGTGAGCACAAATCCAGCGAAGCAGTTAATCGCATCCGTCTCAGTTGGGATATTCAAGGGCCATGCCGTGCTTGATCTCGACTATGACGAGGACTCTAATGCGGAAACCGATATGAATATCGTCATGACCGAATCGGGTGGATTCATCGAAGTGCAAGGCACGGGTGAAGACGGTGATTTTAGTCATGATCAATTGCTAGAGATGCTTGCTCTCGGCAAAAGCGGCATACAAGACTTGGTAGCGAAGCAGAAGCAAGCGCTTTTGTGAACTAGCCTAAGTTAGAAGCTTAGTCTATTTCTTTCAAACTATTGAGAACACGATCCGGCGAAATGGGGTATTGATGCAAGAATTCCAGAAAAACTTTCTACACTTCGTTATTGAGAATCAGATTCTGTGCTTCGGAGAATTTACTCTAAAGTCTGGGCGGGTAAGTCCCTATTTTTTCAATGCTGGGCTTTTCAATACTGGCGAAAAGCTCTCCTTCCTAGCTAGGTGTTACGCCGATGCGATAGTGGATGCAGGGATCGAATACGACGTTTTGTTTGGGCCGGCATACAAAGGCATTCCCCTAGCTACAGCGACTTCGATGGCGCTGGCGAACGAGCACAAAGTGAACAAGCCATACTGTTTTAATCGCAAGGAAGCGAAGGCGCATGGGGAGGGTGGCTCGATAGTCGGTGCCGCGCTAAGCGGCGATGTGTTAATTGTCGATGATGTTATTACGGCGGGCACGGCGGTAAGGGAAGCGGCACAGATTATCGGCAACAACGGCGCTCGCCTAAATGGCATCGCCGTCGCTATGGATAGGCAGGAAAAAGGAACAGGAAGCCTGTCGGCAATTCAGGAGATAGAGCAACTTTACCAGATAAAGGTTGTTAGTATAATTAGCTTACAGGACATCGTAAACTATTTGACGGCATCCGAGAACGAGCAATTGCAGCCTTATCTTGACGCTGTCGTGGCCTATCGAGAAGAGTACGGGATATCTGTCTAGCTAGCCTAGACAATAGCTAAATAGTTTCGTCAGTTTCGGCTGTGGCCACATAAGGCTCTAACAAATTTTTGCTTAGAAAGTCCCACTGAATTTCCCAATTGTCCAGCGGCGAAACTTTGAATTCACTGCGAACAAACTGCACTAACCGGCCTTCGATCGACGCGAGCAACAGATTCGCGAGAACGGCTGGCGAGATAGTCGTTTTCAGGTTTTCCCGAATCTGAGCTTCACGCAACACCTGTTTAAGCTGGGCTTCCAACCGACTAAAGAATTGAGCGATGCGCTCGCGCAGCCTTTCTGTTTCTCCAGCGAGTGCATCTCCGGTTAATAGACGCGTCATTCCAGGATTCTTGTCACAGAAAGTGAGCAGCAAGAGAAGAATTTTTTGGCAGCGAATCTCTGCTCTTTCCTCCTCATTGATTATTCTAGTGATTCGTGCGAACAAGGTGTCCTCGATGAATTTGATGAGTCCTTCGAACATTCTCGCTTTGCTAGGAAAGTGTCTGTACAGGGCGGCCTCAGAAACGCCGACTTCTCTAGCGAGGGCGGCAGTCGTAATTCGCTGGCCTGGGGCTGCTTCCAGCATGCGCGCAAGCGCCTGTAAGATCTGGTCTTTTCGAGAAACTTTGTTGGCTTTATCCATGTCTTCTTATTGGCCTAGCTAGTTCTTATCCAATCCGCTCTTGGAGATCAACGTGCCGACCCCTTCGTCTGTAAAAATTTCTAGGAGTACCGCGTGTTCTACTCTTCCGTCTACAATCGTGGCACTGGTAACACCTTTTTTAACGGCGTTAAGCGCGCACTCGACTTTGGGCAGCATTCCTCCCTGTATTGTTTTATCGGCAATAAGCGTATCAACTTGTTTAATGCTAAGGCCGGTTAGTACAATTCCCGTCTTATCTTGAACGCCGGCTATATTAGTTAGCAGGATTAGCTTCTCTGCGCCGAGGACGCTTGCGAGCTCGCCGGCAACTGAATCCGCATTAATATTGTAGCTGGCGCCATCGCTATCGGTGCCAATGGGCGCAATCACAGGAATAAAATCACTATCCTTCATCACATCGAGGATCTCTGTGTTTATGCTAACCACTGAGCCAACCTGACCAATGTCTATGGTCTCATCAGCAGGATTCGAGCTCTTGCGCTTGATCGTTAACTTTTTCGCGCGAATTAGGTTTCCGTCTTTGCCGCTGATGCCTACTGCTTTACCCTGGTTTTTGTTAAGCAAAGAGACGATCTCTTTATTAACAAGGCCGCCTAATACCATCTCAACCACATCCATAGTCTGGCTATCGGTAACTCGGAGTCCATCGACGAAGCTAGACTCAATATTGAGCCTATCAAGGAGGTTCCCAATCTGAGGGCCGCCGCCGTGTACGACGATAGGATTGATTCCAACAAGCTTCATCAATACGATATCCCGTGCGAAGCTCTGCTTCAGGTTTTCGTCGACCATGGCATTGCCACCGTACTTTACTACTACTGTTCGGCCGGTAAATTTCTGTATGTAGGGTAGCGACTCGGTAAGAACCTTGGCGATATTTTTTGCATTACTTAGTGATAGCGACATATCTTTTCATTCCGTAAGCTCGAAGACTGTGCATGACAGTTATTTCAGCTTCAACTGTTAGTTCTTTACAGCGTCCTAAAAGCTTATTTCCAAATTCTTATCTGCGCTGAGAATTAAGTGTTTAAATTGTTCTTGGATTTCATTCATTCTTATTCGTGTGTCTGCTTCGAATCGAAGTAGCAAGGCAGGGCTGGTATTCGAGGCGCGCACTAAACCCCAGCCGTCGGCATATTCCACCCGAAGCCCGTCGAGCGTGATCAGCGTGGCCGTTGGAAAACTGGCTAACTCGATCAAGCGATCCATTACCAAGAACTTACGTTCCTCTGGCACCTTAATGCTAATTTCAGTGGTACAAAATCCTGTGAAGAACTGCCCGAATATTTCGTCACTCGATGCACAGGACTCGCTGATTATCTTAAGCAATCTGGCAGCAACATAAAGACCGTCATCGAATCCAAACCAGTTATCTTTTATGAAAATGTGCGCGGCGAACTCACCTCCAAGGATGGCATTGGTTTCCCGCATCTTCTGTTTCATGAGGGAGTGGCCGCTGCGATGCATTATTGGTGAACCACCAAATTTTTTAACTAAGGCGCCTAGTTTGCTTGTGCACTTCACATCAAAAACAACATTTCGACCCGGATAATTCGGTAAAATAGATTGCACAAGTGCCATCAACATACGGTCGGCATCCACGAACTTTCCACGATTCGTTATGAGCCCTACTCGGTCGCCATCGCCATCCAGCGCGATTCCGACATCTGCTTTTTTTTCCAGCACGGTAGAGGCTAGTGCAGCTAAATTTTCAGGCACAGTTGGGTCTGGATGATGGTTTGGAAAATTACCATCAATTTCGCAGAAAATAGGATGCACATCGCAGCCCAATTCTTGAAACAATGTCGGCGCGATCTTGCCGGGAACAGCATTGCCGCAGTCAATCACGATTTTGAGCGGCTTGATTAACTGAACGCGGGTGCAGATGTCGTCTATGTAACTACGATCGACTTCGAGCTCAGAAAATCCTCCACTACCCGTTCTTAACTGATCGTTTTCTATGCGTGTTCGAATTTTTTGAATTTGGTTTTCGGCGAGACTGGTCTGGTTGAACACAATCTTCAAGCCGTTGTAATTAGACGGGCTATGACTCGCTGTAAGCATAACGCCGGAAGCATAGTCGGTCGCATAGGTTGCGAAATAGAGCAGTGGCGTTGGCACCAGGCCAATGCTGACTGCACTACAACCACTGCTTCGAATGCCTTCGATCAATGCGATAGACAAGGCAGGGCTTGAGAGTCTGCCGTCATAGCCGACTAATAGGGATGTAATGTTCTGGTCGAGAGCTTCACTACCTAATGCTTGACCGATTCGCTTTACATTTTGGCTAGTGAGTTGTTGCTCGGCGATACCGCGAATGTCATAGGCTCTAAAAATAGAAGCCGGAATAGATTCAGGGTCAACTTGTGTTGCTATTTGCGCCATGTTCGTCGCCGAAAGGTTTGCAGATTAGTAGTAATGGCTATCGTTTGTTCAGAGCTGTAGCGATGAGCTGCAGCATGTTTCTTGCAACTACGTTTTTGTTGCCTTCTTTCAATTCAGTTTCGTTTGTTTCAGTTAAAGCTGTGACTACAATGGAATCGTTGTTAAATGTCTTGGTTGCGTTATTTGCAAACAGCATATCGAGGCCTTTGCGTTTTAATTTATCTTTTCCGTTGCTGAGGATGTCATTTGTTTCGGCAGCGAAGCCTACGACAAAAGGTTTGTCAACGAGCTGGGCAACCTCGCTGATAATGTCTGGATTTTTAATCAGTGAGAGCAGCATTTTTTCGTCCGACTTTTTAATTTTTTGTTTTCTGATCTCTATAGGTCGATAGTCGGCTACGGCGGCAACGCCTATAAATACGTCGCAATCTGTCATGGCCTCTAGAGTCGCCACGAGCATCTGTGCCGCACTGATTACATCGATGCGCTTGACGCTTTCAGGAGTGGGTAGGTTAACTGGCCCGCTAATGAGGGTCACTTTTGCTCCCGCTGCCACTGCCTCGGCAGCCAGCGCGTAGGCCATCTTGCCGGAGCTATGATTACTTATAAATCTTACCGGGTCGATTGCTTCTCGCGTCGGCCCTCCAGTGATGACGAAGTTCTTACCAGCAAGTTCGCCCGTTTCAAACAAGCTGGCACTTAGCTCTACTAATTGCGCCGGTTCCAGCATGCGCCCTGGCCCTATATCGCCGCAGGCTTGTTCGCCTTCTGCTGGCCCAAAAATATGGTATCCGCGATCAACTAGCACATTCAGATTGCTCACCGTGCTGTTATCAGCCCACATCGCCTGATTCATCGCAGGAGCGACAGCAATCTTCGCTGATGTGGCTAGCACCAGTGTGGAGAGGATGTCATCTGCTTGGCCCTGGCTGATTCGAGCAATGAAATCAGCAGTAGCGGGTGCGATTAAGACTAAGTCCGCCCAACGCGCTAATTCAATATGGCCCATGGCCGCTTCAGCATCGCTATCAAGCAGGTCCAGATGAACGCGCTGGCCCGATAGCGCCTGCATCGTAAGTGGTGTAATGAACTGGGTTGCTGCTCGTGTCATGCCCACCCTGACTTCGGCGCCCGCCTTAATTAGCAGACGCGTAAGTTCGGCACATTTGTATGCCGCGATGCCGCCCGTAATGCCGAGTAGGATACGCTTGTTAGTGAGGCTTAACATGGAGGCTCAACGAATGTAGGTAGTTCAAGGGATAGCTAGACTAGCAGCTAGTATTGGGTTAATCAATTTGACGGCAAATTAACGCTTCTGCTGATTGCCAGCTACTATTAGTGGAACAGTAGTGACTAGCACGTATTGTTAGTATGGGAATTGCTAAGTATGGCGGATGTAATCGAGGGTTTAGCCTGATGAACATGGCGGGCTGGCCACAAGGCGAGCGGCCCACAGAGAAGCTATTCAATAAAGGTGCCGCCAGCCTGTCTGACGCAGAGCTGCTGGCTGTAATGCTACAAACAGGCACCAAGGGCAGAACTTCGCTGGATATTGCCAGAGGCATGCTCAGCCGCTATGGAGGTTTGGTCGGTCTCTTGGCTGCGGATTGCGCCAGCCTCACACAGAGCCCTGGAATCGGTGCGGCTAAGGCTGCACGATTTGTAGCAATGAAGGAATTGTCGCAGCGCCACATGCTGGAGGGCATACAGTCAAAGGATGTCTTGACCAGCTCGGGGGCAACCAGAGACTATCTGCGTGCAAAATTCAGGGACTGTCAGAGCGAGATATTTAGCTGTCTATTTCTTAACAATCAACACCATGTTGTGAAACTGGAAGAACTCTTTCGCGGGACAATCGATGGAGCTGCCGTCTACCCTAGAGAGGTCGTCAAACGCTGCCTACACCACAATGCAGCGGCGGTAATACTGGCCCACAATCATCCTTCAGGCATAGCGGAGCCGAGTCAGGCAGACATAGCCATAACCAACAAGCTACGCATTGCCTTGGCGACTATTGATGTGCGGGTATTGGATCATCTGGTAATTGGTAACGCGGTAGTGGTTTCATTTGCAGAGCGTGGTTTATTGTAAGGGGATCGCCCCTAGGTGCTGATTATGCTGCTAGATGGCCCTGCCCTGAATCCGAAGTTCGGCGAGCGTTAGCAGGCCGGGATTCTCATTATCTTGCTATTGGCAGATCGTTCTGGTATAAAACGCAGCTGTTTTTTGTGCCTGGTTCTCTGTTGAGCCTAGGTTCAAGAAATAGCCAAACAAGACAGCTAATTAGTTAACTGAAACGAGGCAGCAAAATGTCCAGGGTCTGTATGGTGACTGGTAAGAAACCAGTGACAGGAAACAACGTTTCCCACGCAATGAACAAAACACGGCGTCGATTTTTGCCAAATATCCATTCTCATCGCTTTTGGGTAGAGTCTGAAAAGCGCTTTGTTAAGCTGCGCTTATCGACCAAGGGTATGCGGATCATCGATAAGAACGGTATAGACGCAGTACTAGCGGATATTCGAAACAATGGCGCTCGCGTATAAACGCGTCAGCGCCGAGCTTGCAATAAATAGGCAACGATTATGAGAGATAAGATTAAGCTGGTTTCAAGTGCCAAGACTGGTCACTACTACACCACTGATAAGAACAAGCGAACTATGCCGGACAAGATGGAAATCAAGAAATTTGACCCAGTTGTTCGTAAGCACGTGGTCTACAAAGAAGCCAAAATCAAGTAAGACCCTTTTGGGATAGATTTTCTATTCCCAGAATCGGTAAAGCCGGAATTTTCTTCTGAAAAGTCCGGCTTTTTGTTGCCTGCGTGATTTTGAATCAGAGAATCACTGCTATGTGCGCAATGAAGTCTACTGAACTAAAGGCTTATCGCGCAGGAGGGAATCGTCTTAGCTTCAGCACATCTTTCAGGGTCATTTTCCTTTACTCAACCGCTTTGTCAGCTTCTCCGCGCGGGCAACCAATGTCTTGTCTTCAGCAAACTCTTTTTTTAGTTTTCCCACCGTCGTTGAAACAGTGCCATAGCGCTTCAGTTTGAACAGTTTGGCGATTGATTGCAGAGTTACAGCGGAGAGCTCTTGACACAGATACATGGCTACCCATCGAGGCACGTTTTTTGAGCCTGGGCCTCGAGCGGCTTTATAGATACTCGTCTCAGAAACTTTAAATTCTTTAGCCACCGCGCTTATGATCTGCCGGCAAGAAGGCCTCCACTTAGCATTTGCACCACGGGAAACGCCGCGAGCGGTGGTGGCAGATTTCTTCTTCTGCGCCGCCTTACGGAATTTGTCATCGCCAAGCAGGGAAGACAGATTCTTTTTGCCGTAAAAATACGCTAGTTCTTCCGATACTCCTTGGGCAATAAATTTCTTGTAAGCAATGGGCCGCTTCGCCGCGGCAGTGTGCAGCTGTTTAAGCGTTTCGTCTCTATTGAACCAAATCGGTGGTTTCGCTTTGCGGGTGAAATTAGTATAGCTGGACCAGGGATAGCTATTCAGTTCAGAGGCCTTCACCCGCGTATGTATAAAGCTCGATAGTGGTAGTAGATATTTCTCGGCTTGAACTAGCACGGCTTTGTAACGGCCTCTGAAAAGCGACCCGTCACTACCCTTCATTTTTTGATACTGTTGAGTGTATAGGCCGTCGACCTGACGCATGAAGCGACTAAGATTCGCCTCTGGAGTCTTCACAACAAGATGATAACCGTCCTTAAGTAGGCAGTAGGCATGTACTTCTACATTGAGCCGAGAACAGGTTTCGCCTAAACCTCCAAGGAAAGCTTCATAGTACTTCGTCGAAGGAAAAACGCGCTGTTTGTCGAGGCCGCGATTGGATACGTGATACATCGCATCGGGATATTCAATTCTTAGTGGTCTGGCCATCTTATTGTTCTCTTTATTGTCAGGGATAGAGTTAGAGCTGACCCTCTATGGGGTAGTGTTAACGTAAATGCCCTAGCGCGTCAATAGTGTTGAGCTTGAAGGGTTGTAAATTCGCTTAAGTAGAAATATGAAGAGATGGCCTTGAGAATGTGTCACTGTAAAAGCAATGTTTTTTACTAATTGTTCCAAGAAAAAACGCTTCCTGACCCCTTTTGTATGAGCTTTAGAATAGTTGACTATTTAAATCAGAATTAGAAACGACATGATAGCTGTTAGAGGTTAGATAAGTTGGAAGATCTTAGCTAAAAAGATTGCACTAAGGGCGAATTGCTTTTACTACCACGCGCTTCGGAGCAGGAAGGCCCTCTATCGTGAGATGAGAGTCATTTACATCTAGTGCATCTTCTAGAGAGTCAAAGGGCATCCACTCGGTTTTACGTTGTTCATCTAGAGTTGTAGTCGATTCATCGATAACCGAGATTTGTTCCATCCCGCAGCGAGAGAGCCATTGGACTAGGGTGGGGATACTTGGGACGAACCAGACGTTGCCCATGCGCGCATATTTCTTCTCGGGCGTTAGGCTGTAACCTGCCTCGCCATCGACACAGATCGATTCAATAACCAGTTCGCCTCCCGGACGTAGGCAGCTCTTCAATTGCAAAATATGGTCGATCGGTGAGCGCCGGTGATAGATCACCCCCATTGAGAACACAGTATCAAAGTAGTTTAGTGAGGGTGGTACCTGTTCCAGAGTAAGGGGCAGCAAAAATACTGGAGACTCGGCTGCAAAATGTTTTAGTAGCCAAAATTGCGCAATATAGGCGAGATGTGGATCGATTCCGAGCACCATCTCGGCGCCTTCCTCTAACATACGAAATCCGTAGTAGCCGTTGCCGCTGCCGACGTCGAGCACGCGACGGGACTCTAGCGGTGAAATTTTTTTAACTAGGCGGTCCCATTTCAGGTTGGATTGCCACTCCGTTTCCATGTCTATGCCGAATAGCTCGAACGGCCCCTTGCGCCAAGGTATAAATTCCAGAAGTTGCTTTCGCAGTTGAGCAAGAGTCTGAGGATCACTATCATTGGCGCTGCCGATTCTAACCTTGCTGCTAAAGTCCACCGAACTGGGTTGGATCTGGGGCAGCTGGGATAGCAACTTACGCCATTTCGGGAAATCGCCGTGGCGAATTTGCTGCAAGAATTCATCGTTCGTGAAGGGAAGCAATGGCTCCAGCGGCGACCCATCAATCAGTTTTTGTAGAGGCTTTAGATTCATAGGGCGTTATTCTTTCGATAATAAAAAAGTCAGTCCTGACTTTTTTATTACATCGGGCGCCAAAAACTGGCGTAGAAATGTCATTGTACTTTCTTTTGGCAAACTTGCATTGCCCTTAACGGGCAATGGTTGCACATCTGTGTGCAACGTAGTTGACTAGAAAAATGCTTGAAGCGGCGGTTTTCTGGTCGGCCCTTTAGTGACAGTTGAAGGCAAGTGATTGAAATCCATATCGTGATGCATTTTTCAGGACCGATTACTTAAAGGCAACCATGGAGGCAAAGTTAAAACACTGGAACCAGACATCGACGGATTGAAAGCCAATTTTCTGTAGGCGGTCTCGATGTAAGTCTAGGGTCTCTGGGAGTAAGACCTTCTCTAATGCAGTCCTCTTCTGACTTATTTCTAATTTGCTATAGCCCCTATTTTCTTTAAAACTGTGGTACATCTCAATAAACAATTGATTGAGCTTCTCATCGGGAAAGATAATCTTCTCTGAGATGATCAAGACACCGCCCGGCTTCATTCCTGCGTAAATTTTTCTTAGCAAGGGAACTCGTTCGGCAAGAGGGATGAACTGAAGAGTAAAATTCAATATTACGACGGAGGCATTCGCTATCTCTGAGCCACACAGGTCTTCACACCGACACTCAATCTTACTAGCGAATCGTGGCAAATTCCTTAACTTGATTTGCAGCCGGTCGATCATGGCAGCCGAGTTGTCGATCGCTATTGTGGAGAAGTCCTGACACTCAACTCGATCCACGGCGGCGAGAGTGGCGCCTCCTAAGCTGCAGCCTAAGTCATAGATTCGACTCTGTTCCTGACAATACTTCTCTGCCAACACACCAATCATGGCTATGATCGTGCTATAGCCTGGAACCGATCGATTGATCATATCTTCGAACACTGAGGCAACATTTTCGTCGAAAACGAAGTCACCGGGTAGCTTCGTCTTTGCGAATATTCGATCTTTGTTCTGGGGGGGTATCGTCATTGCTAGTTACTTAGTGAGCTGCCTATTTGAGAATTGGATCCGATTGCCTGACTCGCCTTGTTAAGAAGACTTAGAGCGTATTCTACCCAGCCCTTGGCCGTAACTCGAATAGAATTTGAGACGCTTTTCATTCTAGCTGTCTATCTCTTCCTAACCAGTGCATTATCCTGTTATCCATGTCTCACTTAAATGCCAATGCTTCATCATTTCTTGTAGATAATTATGGCTTGTTCGATAATTTACAAATCGGCAATGGCGTCTTGGATCTCGCTTGTGGCAAGGGAAGGAACGGATTATTTTTAGTTAGCCATAATGTTCCGATACTATTTGCAGATAATAATGAAGCCCAACTACAAACCATAGAGCCCGCACTCGAGTCACTAGGGACTAGAGCGAAGAAAAGCGCATGTTGGTTGATAGATTTTGAGGCTGAAGTGAGTGCAGGCAGAAATCCCTTAGCGGGTAAAAGCTTCGATGCAGTCATAGTATTTAACTATCTGCACAGGCCGCTTTTTCCTTTTATTAAAGAGGCGATTCGACCAGGTGGATTGATTGTCTATGAGACGTTTACGGTAAATCAGAAACGTTTCGGTAGGCCTAGTAACCCAGACTTTCTCTTGAGGCATGATGAATTGGCCGAAGCTTTTTCAGGGTGGGAGTTTATCGAGAGTTTTGAAGGCGATGTCTCGAAACCAGAACGAGCGATAGCAAGATTAATAGCCAGAAAGTAGGCTAAATAGTGAGTCTAATGAGCAAGGCAAAAATACTTCCGTTAATTTATGGTGGCACAAGCAAGGCTGTGAAGCGTCCGTATGCATGCGAGATAGTGCGCTGTAAGCGGAAGACGCTGGCTCTGTATATCAAGCAGCAGAAAGTAGTCGTGCGCTGCCCGCTGCGTGCTACTAAAGCGGAGGTTGAGGAGTTCATTACCTCGAACCACGCGTGGATAGAGGGCCGGTTATGCGAAGAATCTCTGCGCGAGAAGCAGGCATTGCGGGTCGAGAAAGGGGCTAAAATTTTCTATCGGGCCCGTGAGCGTACAATCGTCTTCAAGGAAGGGCGCAAGCAGAGAGTAATGGTAGTTGGCGATGATTTTATTATTCAAGGTCATCAGCTGACCTCAGCCAAAGCGAAGATACAGGTAGAAGACTTTCTAATCGATAAGGCGAGTGAATACATCTTGCCCAGAGCGCGAGGCTTGGCCCGCCATTTAGGCGTCGAACATAAGATTACTGAAATCAAGCTCAGAAAGACTAAGTCCAAGTGGGGGCATTGCACGTCAACGGGAGTGCTGCAGTACAATTGGATGATTATGTTGGCGCCCTACAGCATTATCGATTACATGATCACTCATGAGGTTTGTCACCTGTTGCACATGGATCACTCGCAGCGATTCTGGAATCGGGTTGAGTCTATTTGCCCTGATTGCGACCACTACATCAATTGGCTTAAAGAGCATGAGCACCGACTTTGGTTCTAGCTTATCCCTCTCATTGAAACCCTAGCTTGAAACTTTGGCCCGAAATCTGAGATCCCACACCCCATGACCGAGGCGCTGTCCTCGCTTTTCGAATTTTGTAATGGGCCTACCTGGCACCGGCCAGTAGTTCTGCGTACCTTGCATGTTTTCCAAGCAAGGGTTTGCCTCCAGCACTTCCATCATGTGTTCGGCATAGGCCTGCCAGTCTGTCGCGAAGTGAAGTTCCGCCGCCGTATTCAATTTATTCAGCAGCAGCTCGATGAATTCTGGCTGCACTAGGCGTCGCTTATTGTGTCGTTTCTTGTGCCAAGGATCGGGGAAAAACAGTAATAGTCTGTCAATGCAATTATGGGGCAACCCAATTTCGAGAATTTCTCTGGCGTCATGGCAGACTAATTTGATATTAGTGAGTTTGTTTTCGGCAATGCCATTGAGGAGCTTGCCGACGCCGGGCTGATGCACTTCGATTCCAAGAAAGTTTTGATCAGGACTCTGCTTCGCCATTTGCAGGAGTGAGTCTCCCATTCCAAAACCAATTTCTACCGTTAGTTTTTGCGGGCTTTCAAACAACTTATTTGGGTCGAGAGATTCATTGTTGAATTCGATGACGTAGCTTTCCCAGTAGCTTTCTATTGCTTTACGCTGGGAATCGGTCAACCGCCCGGAGCGAATAACATAGCTGCGTATCGGTCTCTTGTTCTCATCGGGTATTGAATTAGACACTTGGTTGTATCGACTCTTCGATTGATTGGTATTTCAGGTGTAACGTTTAGCTAGGGAATTGTTGTTTTGTGGCGAACCATACTATGAGCGCCCATGCTGTAAGGAAGCAGAGTCCACCCAAAGGGGTGATCGCACCGAGCCATCGTATTCCAGTAATGCTTAGCAGATACAGGCTGCCGGAAAACAAAACAATGCCAGCCATCATCAAGTAGGCGCTGATGCGTAGCAGGTTCGATGCCGGGAAATTTAGCATCATCAAACCGATGCCGAACAGGCCGAGTGCGTGATACATATGATATTGCACGCCGGTTTGAAATGTATTGAGTAACTCTGGGCTAAGTCTATCACGCAGCATATGTGCTGCGAATGCACCGATTGATACGGCCAGGAAGCCATTAATGCCGGCTAAGATGATAATAAATTTGTTCATGGTAGTTCGCGCTCAGTGATGCTATCGGTAACAGGTCAAATTGAAGTCAAAAAAAAGCCGCGAGAGTTCGCGGCTTTTTGCTGTTCATTGCTTAGGCTGCCATTTTTATTTTGATCTTATTCATTGCATTTTTTTCGAGTTGGCGAATGCGTTCAGCAGAAATGCCGTAGCGATCAGCTAACTCATGTAGCGTAGCTTTGTTCTCGCTCAACCAGCGGCTGTTCAAGATGTCTTTACTGCGATCATCTAGCTCAGACATGGCCGAGTGGAGACTGTTGTTCGTTACTTCTTCCCACTCATCTTCTTCTACATTGGTAGCCAGATCAGACGCCTGATCTTCTAAGTAGTAAGCCGGTGCTTTGTAGGCTGCTTCATCGTCGCTGTCTGAATCGGCATCGAAGGCGGCGTCATAGGAGGCCATTCGTCCCTCCATCTGCCTAACGACTTTGGCATCAACACCAAGGTCTTGTGCCATTGCTTCGGCTTCTTCGTTGTTCAACCAACCAAGACGTTTCTTAGAGCTGCGCAGATTGAAGAACAGTTTGCGCTGTGCTTTGGTGGTAGCGATTTTAACAATGCGCCAGTTGCGCAGGATGTATTCATGCATCTCTGCTTTGATCCAATGTACGGCGAAGGAAACGAGGCGAACACCCACTTCTGGATTGAATCGCTTAACAGCCTTCATCAGGCCAACGTTACCTTCTTGGATCAGGTCGGCCTGAGATAGGCCATAACCGGAAAATGTTTTGGACATGTGCACGACGAAGCGCAGGTGTGCGAGAACCAATTGTCGGGCCGCATCCACGTTATCTTCGTAGTAATACTGCTTGGCAAGTTCAAGCTCTTGCTCAGGCGTCAGCATAGCGATGCTATTCACCGAAGCGATATAAGCAGTTAAATCCTGACCCGGCGTTGTGGGGTCGAAAACTTGTAAACTGTTAGCTGTGCTCATTTGTGTTCACTCTTTCCTGAATAATTCGGAATCTATGATGGATTACGGACTAATAGACCTATTTTAGCATTCAAACTTTCTCTCCGCCAATAATACCTTTTTTCTAATCGCTCGCGCTTAGGCGTCTCGTGGAGGATTCAGCGCTAATTTTCGAAGCGTCGACCGAATAGTTTCGAAAAGCGTGGACGTAAAGTTGAAACTAAAGGGTGAGAACTAGTCAATACATGGAGCTGTATTAGCCCATTTCAAGAGCGGCGAACAAGAAACTGCTGTATTGCTAGGAGGTTTAGGGGTTAATAGCGCGAATATGGCGCAGGCTAGCCATGAGTGCTGCCGTCCAGCCAACGGTAGCGCCGGCGACGATTATGAGCAAAGAGCTCATTAATCCGAAGCCACGTAATTGAAAGTCGCTTTCGTACAACCGCATTAATACTTCTAAGTTCGAATTAAAAGTAGCTAAAACAATGCCTTGAAGCAGAGTAGCCAAAACTCCGCCGCCCAGCCCGTAGAGGAGGCCAGTGTATAAAAAAGGCCTAGCGGCATACATATCGCTGCCACCTACCAATTTAATCACTAGTATCTCGGCCTTACGGTTCTCGATTGCTAATTTTATTGTGTTGCCCACCACGAAGAATAGTCCAAGAATTACGATTACTGCGAGCACACGGCCAATAGCGCTGACCAGATTTGATATCGCCGCCAATCTTTGCAGCCAGAGGCTGTCGATCTGAACCACATCGACCTGAGATAGTTTTTGTAGCTGCCTTGCAAGCTCATCGACAGCTACAGATGAGACATCCGATGGAGTAAGGACAATCGCGCCTGGCAGTGGGTTGGCAGTCATCTCGGTAAGTAAGTCTTCCAAGCCACTTGATGCGCCAAACTCATCTAATGCTTGAGAGGGCGAGACATAGTATGCGTTCTCAATATCGTTCCTAGTTAGTAAGTCATTACTAATTTCTTCTCCGTCAGCCTCCGAAACACTATCTTGAAGATAGAGAGTCACCTGGGCGCTGTTTTGAAAACCGGCGAGAAGGCTAGCCAGGTTGCTGTTTAGGCCAAACAGAAGTGCAGGCAGCAGCAGAGCCACAGCGACTACAAAGAGCGTAACCAGACTAGATGCCGGCGTTTGCAGGAGACGGCTAGCGCTGTCTCTTGCAATGCGTCGATGGAGTTTAACTAGATCTACGAATGACGCGGACTGTCCCGCGCGTGTATTACGCTTCACTCGGGGTTGATTTGCATTGTCATTGCGGCGCTTAGTGGCGTTCATGCCTGTGGCCTGGGTTTTTGGTCTGCCAAGAGCTTTCCGCCTTCGAGGACTATTGTTCTGCAGTTCAAGCGTTCTATGAGTGCCGCATCATGACTGGCAACCAATAGACACACACCGACGCTTTGAAACTGTTGGAAGATCTTCATTACCTCTGCTGATAGTGCTGGGTCCAGATTTCCAGTGGGTTCGTCGGCCAGGATAATGCTAGGTCTGTTAACAACGGCGCGTGCGATTCCCACGCGTTGCTGCTCTCCCCCCGAGAGAGCGTCGGGAAAGCTTTTTTCTTTGTTCAGCAAGCCAACTTTGTCCAGAGCTGCTCTGACGCGCCGAGCAGCATCATTCGGTTGATAGCCGCAAATTTCTAAAGGAAGCGCAACGTTGTCGTAGACACTGCGATCGTGGAGAAGCTGATGGTTTTGAAAAACGGTACCGATCTGACGGCGATGGCGGGCGATTTGCGATGTAGAAACTCGATTTAGATTTACACCGTTTGCAATTAACTGTCCTGAACTAGGTGTTTGGATTGCTAAGATAAGGTTTAACAGTGTGCTCTTACCGGCTCCGGAGTGTCCGGTAATGAAAGCGAATTCGCCGCGACTAACTTCGAAACTAATATCAGACAATGCTTCCTGACCATCGGCATAACGTTTGCTGACGTTATCAAATTTGATCATGCCATTGGCCTAATAGATAAAAGTCCAAATTAACAAGGGGGCTCATTCAGAGAAAAGAGCATCGACATAATCTTTTGCCTTGAACGGCTTTAAGTCATCTATCTTTTCACCTACACCGATGAAACGAATGGGCAGGGATAGTTTTTTGGCAAGAGCGAACACCACACCACCTTTCGCAGTTCCATCTAGCTTGGTAAGAGCGATGCCATTTAGGGTTGTAGTTTTATTAAAACTCTCAGCTTGGTTGAGTGCGTTCTGGCCGGTAGTCGCATCGAGTACCAATAAGACTTCGTTTGGCAGACGCTCGTCCTGCTTCTTCAATACTCGAACGATTTTCTCTAACTCATTCATGAGATTGTCTTTCGTGTGCAAGCGCCCAGCGGTGTCTGCGATTAGCACATCGACATTCTTTGCCTTTGCAGATTGATAGGCATCGAAAATAACCGAGGCACTATCGGCACCGGTGGCCTGCGCCACCACGGGAACCGAATTTCTCGCGCCCCATTCCTGCAATTGCTCCACCGCGGCGGCTCTAAAAGTATCCCCAGCGGCTAGCATGACATTCAATCCCTGCGACTGATAAAGCTTCGCGAGCTTACCAATCGAGGTTGTCTTACCAACACCATTTACCCCTACCATTAAGATGACAAAAGGTTTGGGTTCCGATTGTATGATGAGGGGCACATCTACCGGCTCTAGAATATCGGTGAGTTCTTGCCGGAGGGCTGTCATGAACTGTTTCGGGTCGGCTAACTGCTTTCGTCCAAGCTGCTTTTTAAGGTTGTCAATAATTTGATCGGTAGCGTCGATGCCAATATCTGCAGAGAGCAGCTGCGTTTCTATTTCCTCCAGCAGATCGAGGTCGATAGCCTTCTCGCCAAGAACAATGTCGGCCAATCCGTCGCTAAGTCTGCTGCGTGTGCGGCTTAAGCCATTTTTCAGGCGCGCAAATAGACTGCTCTCATCCTGAATGGCTGCGTCGTTAACGGAATTAGACCGATTGGATTCGCCTTCTAAGGCTTCGTTGGAGTTGGGGTCTTCAGGTTTCTTTTTCTTGCCTAGGCCAAACATGATCAGAACACTCAAATAGGGTCGACTACAGGGCCGCTATGCTACCACAGCTGCGTGTTTCATCTAATACTACCGTGAGCGCTGAGATGATAGGCTTATGCTTTGGCTTCGCAGTAGGCAAGAACGAGTATGGATACGAACGTAAAACTATGACGCAGTCTATTAATCAAAAAAACAACAGTGTTCGCATAACAGCAGGTGAGTACAGAAGTAGGAAACTAGACTTTCCGAGCCTAGAGGGATTGCGGCCCACTGCAGATAGGATTCGAGAGACGCTCTTCAATTGGCTGCGGGACAGTATTCAAGGAGAAGTTTGTTTAGATCTATTTGCCGGAAGTGGAGCGCTTGGCTTCGAAGCTCTTTCAAGAGGCGCAAGCCAAGTTGATTTTATCGAGCAGAACGTCATGGCAGTAAACTCGATAAGAGATAATATCGAGCGATTGGAGGCTAAACATGGCACCGTGTATTGTACCGATGCATTCGAGTGGCTGAATAAATGTACGCAAGACTCAAAAAAATATGGCTTAGTGTTTCTAGATCCTCCGTTCAAAGGGGGGGCGCTCGCTCGCGTAATCGTTAAACTCGAGAGCGCAAACTTGTTAAGAGACGGCGGGCTTGTGTATATCGAAAAAAAGAAGGAATCGATCGATGATGACTTGCCTGAAAATTGGGTAGAAGTAAAAAGCAAGAAAGCCGGGTTAGTTCAATTCGGGTTATACAATATTTTGAGAAGCAGCGAATAAAAATGGCAGCCAGCACTTTAGGAAACGAATTTATTCCCACCTGGTGGTTGCCAGAGGGTCATAGTCAAACCCTGTGGAGAAAGCTCTCCCCTGCAAAAAAAGTAGCGCATAGACGCCAGCGTATCGAGCTTGACGACAGCGACTATATCGATCTCGATTGGACGACCCTCGATCCCAAACAATCCAAAGACAATACAATTGTGTTCCTTCTCCATGGCTTGTGTGGATGTTCGAGGTCTTCTTATATTTTAGCCATGCAGTCGCTGTTGAATGATCAGGGTATTTCCTCCGTTGCGATGAACTTTCGTGGCTGCAGCGGAGAAATGAACAGACTCGCCCGAGCTTATCATTCAGGGGTTTCAGAAGACGTCAACGAAGTGTTTAGCAAACTGGTGGCCGAATATCCTGCGCACAATTTTGTGTTTGTAGGCTATTCGCTAGGCGCGAATGTACTCTTAAAATGGTTAGGCGAGATTGAATCGCAGCCCAGAATACGCAAAGCCGTGGGCGTGTCGACCCCGTTTGCATTGAAGTTCTGCTCGCAGGCAATGCTGCAAGGTGTCAGTCGACTATACGGCCAATATTTTGTGCGCCGTCTGGTGAAAGACTTTCAGAACAAGCAAGAATATCTAGAGACGTCTAATCCAGAACAGGCAACACGCATCGCTAAGCTAGGCGATACGGGCTGCATCTCATCCATATGGGAGTTTGATGACCAGATAACAGCCCCCCTTCATGGATTTGAAGGGGCTGAAGACTATTACCGAAAATGCAGCAGTTCTGCCTTTCTTGGCTCAATAGCAGTCGACACATTGCTGATTCAGAGTAAGAACGATCCGATGATTCCACTTAAATCGATACCAAATAGTGAGATGCTATCGTCTCAAGTGCAGATGCAGCTAACTGAGAAGGGCGGTCATGTGGGCTTCGTTTCTTCAAATCCTGACAATTGGCTGGAACAGAGAATATTGAATTTCATGCAAGCGTGAGTGATCATAGGCGCAGTCTCTTAGTTCAAGACATAAATTTAAGCCATAGTTGCAAGCCAAGGCCTCCGAGTCTGTCCACTATTAAAATGAGAATGTTATGAAAGTAGCTGTTTATCCGGGAACGTTTAATCCAATCACCAATGGCCATATGGATCTGGCAGAACGCGCTGCCGGGTTATTTGACAAAATCATCGTGGCCGTAGTCGGTAAGAATCAGCAGAAGCCTAATGCCTTGCCGTTGGAGCAACGGATGCAGCTCACTAAAAAAGTTCTAGGTCATCTAGAAAATGTGGAAGTTAGATCATTTGATAGTCTGATAACGCAATTTGTTAAGGAGTGTGATGCTAATATTATTCTGCGTGGACTGCGCACTGTTGCCGATTTCGAGTACGAGTTTCAGCTAGTTGGGATGAATCGCATTCTGGAGCCGAGTATAGAAACTGTGTTTCTCGCGCCAGCAGAACACCTATCCTACATCTCTTCTACGCTGGTGCGCGAGATCGCAGCCTATGGCGGTGATATCTCCAAGTTTGTCCATCCGGCTGTAGTCGAAGCCATGGCAAATCAGATACAGTCTTCGACTTAGCCTACTACTATTTTTGGCATTGGGAGCAATACACTGTGCTGCGCTGCCCCTGGCGTATTTCTTTCAAAGTACCGTTACATCCATAGCAGGGTTCACCCCTGCGTCCATAGACGTGAAGTGACTGTGCAAAATACCCAGGCTCTCCATCGCTACCTGTGAAGTCCTTGAGCGTTGTACCACCGACAACGATCGCTCGCTGCAAAACCTGCTGAATACACTCCACCAGTTTCTCATAGCGTGGTTTCGAAATTTTTCCTGCGCTACGCTTCGGGCTGATGCCTGCAAGAAAGAGTGATTCATTCGCATAGATATTTCCCACCCCAACGACTACTTTGCTATCCATGATGAATGTCTTAACAGCAACGTTTCGGCTACGGCTTTTCTTGAAGAGATAGTCGGTGTGGAAATTGTCCTCTAGCGGTTCGGGGCCGAGTGAGGCCAACAAGGGGTGTGCTGCGATGGGCTCTGTTTCCCACAATATACAACCGAAACGCCGCGGATCTGTGTAGCGCAGCACCTTGTTGTTCGCAAACACGACATCGACATGATCGTGCTTCGCCGCTGCTCGACTTGACTCTACGATCCTGAGGCTACCTGACATTCCAAGGTGAATGAGTAAGCACCCTTTCTGGGTTGCTAGCAGCAAATATTTCCCGCGCCTAGAAACTGATTGAATGGTTTCTCCCGGTAGATCTTTGCTAAGCGCTGGAGTAATTGGCCAACGCAGAGTCTTGCGGCGGAGTATGACTTTGCTGACCTTGTTGTTCTCGATGTGTGGCTCGATGCCGCGACGGGTTGTCTCTACTTCAGGTAATTCCGGCAATTCGCACCTCGATTGTATGATTGCTAGCAGCTTGCGTAGACTGCTTTATAATCTTTCCCTTAGTTGAAAGGAAGCAGTCATGAGTTCGCAGCAGAAAATGCTATTAGGGATCGATGCGGGTGGAACCTTTACGGATTTCGTCCTAGTGCGGCTTGAGCCGACTGTCGGCATCAGTGTTCATAAAACCTTATCTACTCCCGACACACCCGAGCGGGCAATTCTGAATGGCATACAGGCAATGGGCCTAGAGTCTTATCTTGATGATGGTAGCTTGCTGATTGTCCATGGAAGTACCGTTGCGACTAACGCCGTTCTCGAAGGCAAGCTGGCGCGTACTGCTTTTATTACCAATTATGGCTTCGCGGATATGCTACAACTCGCGCGACAGACGCGCCCAGAGCTCTATGCATTGGAGACTCCCGCGATGCCGCCCCCGGTACCCTCTGAATTGTGCCTTGAGACGGGTGGCCGAGTCGCTGCGGACGGCACTGTGGTTTTGCCTCTTACGGAAACGGAGCTCGATGAGCTACTGCAAAAACTCGAATCCCTTGCACCCGATGCGGTAGCTATTAATTTGCTCTTCTCGTTTTTAGACGACAGCTTTGAGCGCAAAATCGAATCGGCGATTAAGGCGCAATCTGGGGATTGCTTCGTAAGTCGCTCCTCCGCTGTATTGCCTGAATACAAAGAGTATGAGCGTGGCATAGCGACTTGGCTTAATGCCGCGCTGGGTCCTGTTATTAGTGGATATCTAGGTGCGCTGCAACACGAGCTAGGCGCCACTTCGCTGCAGGTCATGCAATCGAGTGGTGAGACGATGTCCGCGAACATGGCCGCGCAATCAGCGGTCAATCTTTTGCTGTCCGGCCCTGCGGGGGGACTTACTGCAATCGCCTATCTTGCGAAGCAAGTTGGAAAGTCGAAATTCCTTAGCTTCGACATGGGAGGCACTTCTACGGACGTCGCTTTGTTGGACGGAAAGATTCGCCGAAGCAGCGAATCCTCAATTTCGAATTATCCGATTGCGGTGCCTATGGTTGATATGGAGACAATCGGAGCGGGCGGTGGCTCGATCGCCTATGTCGATAGCGGAGGAATGCTTCAGGTAGGCCCGCGCTCGGCAGGTGCAGACCCCGGCCCCGCTTGTTATGGCCGCGGTGGCCTTGATGCAACAGTCAGTGATGCGAACTTGGTACTTGGTCGGCTGCAATCTGATTCTGTACTCGCTGGCGGCATGACCCTAAGTGCGGAGAGAGCTCAAGCGAGTATCGAGCCGCTCGCGCAGAGAATCGGCTTATCAATAGAGGAAACAGCGCTTGGCATTATTGATATAGCGAACGAGCACATGGCGAAGGCGATCAGGCTTATCTCTGTGAACAAGGGCCATGATCCATCGGGCTTCACACTTGCGAGTTTTGGTGGTGCCGGCGGTTTGCATGTGTGCGCACTCGCTGATGCGATGGCTATGAAAAATGCACTGGTGCCAATACATGGCGGCGTACTATCGGCGCTCGGTATGGTGGTAGCCGATCAAGGAAGGCAGTTTTCCAAGACATTGAGTCTCGATGTGCAGCAGATTGATGAACAATCCTTGGGGGAGCAGTTTGCGCAACTGGAGCTCGGTGGCATGGAGCAATTGGCCCTGGAGGGTCTGGATTCTTCAGCGCTAGTTTCGAAACGCAGCGCAGACTTTAGATATAAGGGGCAGTCTTATACGCTGAATATCGACTGGCATGCCCTAGCCGAAGTGGTTGATGCCTTTGAACAACTTCACAGGCAGCGCTATGGTTACAACCACGATGCCCCAATCGAGTTATTGACGATTCGCATTAACTTGTCGACCGCAAAAACTCCGTTCCCCTTGCCGCCACTTATTGCGGGAAATCACTGCAATAATATTCGATACTGCAAGGTCTATGGAGAGGTTGAGCAGGCAAAGCTATTGGCGCGCGCAGATTTGTATCCGGGGGAATCAATTGAGGGCCCTGCAATTATTACGGAATATTCAGCGACAACGTTCGTAGCCACCAATTGGTTGGTAGCTGTCGATGGATTTGGTAATTTAGTATTACAGAAGCTAAGGTGATGGCACTGCAGCCTCAGCGGCATGGCTCGCAGGTAGTATTTTAGCATTTCCGCAATGAACTGGTTTGCTAGCAGAAGTCGTATAGCTGTAGATGGGGGTCATTATTGGATGGCAGTTATTTACAGGTCAAATTCTCAGGTGATATAACTGAATAGTTGGCAGAATAGGTTCTACGTATTACTTCCAGCGGATCGGCGAACATCCCAGCAATTAACAGGAACAGGGTAATATCTGCAATACCATGAGACTACGCTTTCTTCAGCACATTTATTTGGTATCAGGCATGGCTTCTAGCTTAATCGCCGTCCTGTCTGGATCTTCGGTGTATGCACAGGAAGCAGTGGCGCCTGAAGGGGGCGATCACTCGCGATCGCCACTGTTGTATATCGATTCGCCGATCCTTGTAAAGGAAGGCCTAGACCCATTAATGCCCCTGCCCCGGTGGGTGCCGCTCATCGATCCAGAGACTGACCCAGCCTTCGATCAACGCGTGGATAGTATTCGGCAATACAACAGCGCAGTGGCGGATATTGAGCTCTATGGAGGCGCCTGGGATGGCAGTCTCGTAGAGGAACTTGCCTCCTTGGGACGTCTGCAGCAACAGCAGGGCAATCATGTCGGCGCAATTGAGATCCTGGATAGGGCCGTGCATGTAAATCGGATCAATTCTGGCCTCTATACCCTTGAGCAAATCCCCGCAGTGGAACAGTTAATACAGAGCCACATGGCGTTGGGCGATTGGGAGAAGGTAGACCGGTATAATAATTATCTCTTTCATGTGCAGCAGAAAGCCTATGGATTTGATGATCCGCGCCTTATACCCGTGCTAGATCGTCTAGCAACCTGGAATATTCAAGCTTTCAAAATTGGCTACGGAAATTTGCGAGGAGTCAGGCTGCGTCAGGCGCAGATAATGTTTAACGCGGCGGCACGCATGGTGAGCATGTATTTTGGAAAAGCCGACGAGCGCTTTATAAATTATCAACAGAACATCGCACATTCGGCTTACTTGGTAGCCAGAAACGCAGATTTGATGATGGAGATCGACAGTCCTGAATATAGAAATATGCAGCAGGTGCTTGCAGAGAAGCTTAATGAGCAACGCTGGGTCCAGACTTCAGGTTTCCTAACCGGCGAGCGTGCCCTAGCAGAAATAGTGATGTTCCATCAGGATCAAGGTGATGATAAATACGCCTTAGCCGAAGCGATTACTCATTTAGCTGATTGGTATCTGATGTTCGACCGCCGCCGAGGTACCTTGGATACCTATAAACTTGCGTGGGATATGCTCCAGGAGCTGGAGAACGGTGAAGAGTTAACAGAGCGATTATTCGGCAATGTAGTTCCACTTCCCGCATTCTCTTCACCTATTGAGGTGCCTGATTCGTTCTATAGGAAGGAGGGCGACACCGAGTTATTGAATTTTGATTATGCGGACCTAACCTTTGACGTAACGGCCAATGGGTTGTCTAGGAATGTAAAAAGTATCTCAGAGGAAACAGAGGAGAATAGATTGCAACTGGGTAAATTGCGCATGTCTGCTCGCGCTATGCGGTTTCGGCCGCGGGTTATTGACGGCGAGCCACAACGCTCTTCTGAGAACCATTTTAGGTACCGGTATTGGTACTAATTTATTAAGCGAACAGGTAGCATCAAGCCAATAATCGGCAGAAATACTGGGCGAAAGGCGCGGTCGTTAAGCTATTGTTAAGGCGTTTAAGACTATTAATAGTGGCTATTTTGCCGACAGGGCGAATAGCGTATTCGGCTAGATAAACAGCCTAAATTCTTTTAAAAGTGGCGAAAATTCATTAAGTTTCGAAAACTGGCCAACACCGAAATTCGAAAATAGGAATATAAAGCATGGAATTCACGCATTTGAGGAACAACAAGGACAAGCAGCATTTGTCCTTATCGCCTCTATCACGGTTTGTAGCTCTAGTGGCGCTTAGCTTTAGTTTAGCGGCATGTCAGTCTAGTAGCTCGAGCTCGAGCAGTTCGCCGGCCATACCTTCTCCTTCTTCAAGTTCAAGCAGCTCGCCGCCGCCGAGCTCCAGCTCCAGCAGTTCTCCAAGCTCAAGCCAAAGCAGCTCTGCCCCCAGCCAGAGTCAGGGCACGCCAAGTACTCCCTCCAGTCAGAGTGGGCAGCAATCTAGTCAGAGCAGTGCGTCGGGAAGTCAACCGTCGGCGGATTCAGGTGGCCCGGGTCAGCAGGCCGGGCAAGCAGATAGAGATGGATCAAGCCCCGCGGCACAGGGCACCCAGCAGGGTAGTCAATCGACAGCTAGCGCAGCAGGGTCAACGTCGTCAGGCACGCTAGGTAATAGTCCTGGTCAGGCGGCAGCGGGTTCTCAGGCTCGATTGCCAGGAGACGAAAGTCAGCCTGGTAGCGGCGGTAGAGATGGATCTACTGGCGATCTTAATAGTGGGAAAAATCAGTCATCTGGTGGCGGGTTAGGCCGACCAAGTGGAGATTATAATCTAGATACTCTTTCTAATGGTGTATTAAGTGGGAAATCTTCTGCAGAGACCTCGAATGGTCAGGCTAGCTCGGGAAGTGGAGATGGCGCAGCGCAGCGCAGTGGTAACGGTGCGATGACGGCGCAGGAGCGTGGGCAAGTGTTGGATGAACAGCTTCGCCGCGGCTACGAGGCATTCGACGGATTTATTCTTAGCGAAAGAGAACGGGCGCAGGCCGAGAGCAATGCGGCTGGATCAGCGGCCAACGGCGGTGCGGCTGGTGGTGGTGGAAGCAGTTCCTCACAACCACAGACAATGCCCGAATCAGGCGCTCCTGCTTCTGCTGTATTGGCATCCTCACTGCCGCCAGGAGCATCTAGCTCTCCGCCTCCTGAAACGTTTCCCGCACCTGAAGATATTCCCAATGGGCGCGATGACGATGTTGTAGCGAGACAGCTACGGGAGGCAGCTATGAGTGAGCCTGATGCACAATTGCGCGAAGCCCTCTGGCAGGAATATCGAAATTATACGGGTTTAGGTGAAGACCAATGAGAGCGATGACAGCTTTAACGACACAGCAGGGAAAGAAACTATTGGGCGCAGGGTTGTTAGCGCTGATGCTGGTGGCCTGTAATTCTCACACCATCAAGAGCACCAGCTACACGCCCATCATTCAAGACAGTCAGGATGTGCCCGAAGATTTACTCCTCGATGTTGGCGTCGCGGTGTTCAATCCGGGCATAGATGAAATTGATAAACGCGACGAAGAAACTACCAATCATGAAATCCGCGTAGCCGAGTCGCGCTATGCTCCCTTCCTTTTGGCGGAAACACTGCAGCGTTCGGCGAATTGGGGCATCGTGCGTTTGATGCCGAATAACGAAAGCCCAATGGACGTTCTTATAAATGGCACTATCCTGCAGTCAGATGGAGAGGCCATGCAGATTCGCATCGAGGTGACCGATTCGCGTGGCCGACAGTGGTATACCAAGGTTTATTCTGAGTTGATTAGCCAGTTTAGTTACGAGCCTTCACAGCGGCAGCAAGCCGACCCATTTCAGGTTATCTACAACAAGATCTCCAATGATTTGTTGGAATATAGAAAGCGTAATTTGACGAACCAGCAGATCGTAGAGATTCGCACCATATCCGAATTACTATTTGCTCGTCGATTCTCGCCGGAAGTATTCGATGCGTACTTAGCGACAAACCGCCAAGGTAATCTAGTGATAACGTCTCTCCCGGCCGAAACTGATCCGGTCCTAGAAAGAGTGCGCGACATTAGAGAGCGGGACTTCATGTTTATTGACACCGTTCAGGATTACTACGCTACCTATGCAAGGCAGATGCGATTGCCTTATGACACATGGCGGGCCTTGAGCTACGACGAAACTATTGAGCTTAGAGAGTTAAGGGCATCAGCTAACCGCCGATTTGTTGCAGGAGCAGCGGCGGTTTTAGGCGGCCTAGCAGCAGCGACTAGCGGTGGAAATTATGCGACACAAACCGGCGGTGCGGTTGGTGTTGGTGCGGGAGCGTACTTAATTAAGAGCGGCTTCGACAAACGAGCTGAAGCGAAATTACACTCGGATGCACTGCAAGAATTGGGCGAGTCACTAGAAAACGAAGTTGCTCCACGCGTATTTAGTCTGGACGATCGTACCATCACTCTCACGGGTTCAGTCGAAGAACAGTATGCCCAGTGGAAAGAAGTTCTGGCAGATATTTATGCGTCAGAAGTAGGTGATATTTAATCGATTCATTCATCACAGTGGGCCTGACCACGAACAGAATGCGCTATGTCAGATAACAATGTCGATAAGATTGACGCTGTCAATTTTAATCACAACGATAACTCAGTATTTCTAAACCAGGCTGTAACTCAATCAGCCGAGAAACCTGCGCCGTGGATTTGGCTTGGCTTGGGTGGTCTATTGTTGCTTGCCCTTTTAGTTATCTTTGTTCTTCCTTCTATCGTCACCGAATACGAACTGCCTTTAGAGCGGCGAGTCGATTTGGTTGATACCTCTGTTGTCGAAACTGTAACGAATGCTGCAAACGCAATCTCTCCCTTCGAAGAGGCGCAACGCGCCTTGCAGCGGAAGGATGCACAGGACGTGCTTGCCGAGTTGTTGGCATACCAGAGTGAATTAGATGCGCTGGATGTAGCCGTCTGGGGGCAGCAAGACTATGAAGCCTCACTGGAGCAGGCCAGTATTGGCGATGCGTATTATCGGGCGCAGGACTTTGTATTGGCCCGCGAGTCTTACGAGAACGGTCGCGAAGGCTTGAGCAGCCTAATCGATTCGATTCCCTCGGTTCTCGAGCTGCTACTTAGTGAAGCAGAGCGATTGCTGATTGGTTTGGACTCAGCACAGGCGCTTACAAAATATACTTTAGCGCTGCTGCTGGACCCGGAAAACGACTTGGCGCAGATAGGCGAGCAACGCGCACTAACCCTGGACGAAGTTAGCGCGCTGTTGAGGGAAGCTGACGACCTAGTTGAGGACGGCGATTTACAGCAGGCACTAGCGAACTACCGCAAAGTCTTAGATCTGGACAGCTATAACGAGGATGCCGCAGGCAAAGTTGCTGTAGTCTCTGTGCGCATCACTGAGAACGAATTTGCCCAAATCATGTCGAGTGGCTATGTGTTGCTGCAAGCCGGTGAACCCGAGCAGGCAGTAGCCGCATTTCAGAGGGCATCGCTACTTGGCATCAAGCAAAATGAAGCGCAGGCTGCAATCAACCAAACCGAAAACGAGATTGCGAATACCGAAATAAATCGTTTAAGTGGACTGATAACCACAGCAGAGCATAACGAGCAATGGCAGGAGGCTGTCGATGAATACGATAATGTTCTCGCTATCGATAGCAATCTATTGTTCGCAATTGACGGTCGCGACTACGCAGACAAGCGAGCGAGGTTAGATCGTTTGTTGGTCGAGGCAATAAACAATCCGGAACGGTTTTCTGAGGATGAAGTTTTCGAAGAGACGCGCATAACCTATTTCATTGGTCGAGATATTGAGAATCCAGGGCCTGGGCTCACAGAGCAGTTAGATGAATTAGAAGCCTTCTTAGAATATTCGCTGGTGCCAATAGAGGTCTCTTTTAGATCAGATAGTCAGACTGAAGTTACACTGCTAAGAATCAAGGACTTGGGAACTTTCGAGCAAACGTCCCTCTCGCTGAAGCCAGGCCGTTATGTTGCCGTAGGAAAACGCAGTGGCTACAGAGAAATTCGTGAAGAATTTACTGTAGGCTTTGGCCTCACTCCCGAGGCTGTCATCGTTCAATGCGATGAGCCCATCGTTTCTTCAAGCAGGCGATAAGCGATGAGCAACAGTGATGAAGTAAAGAATCTAAAAGGGGCAATCGACCCCATCATCCCTATAGACTTCACTCCGCACAGTGAAGAGACTCAAGTATTTTCTTACAAATTTAAATGGCTGCATGCAGTGGTTGCCAGTTTTCTTCTCGTATCGATATCGACGGGATGGTTTGTGCTAACTGCGCGATCTGTGTTCGTAGAGGTAAATCCTATAACCGCAGAAGTGAGCATCGATACTGGTACCAGCTTCAAGCTGGGTCAACGCTATCTTATGCGCACGGGGTCCTATCAGCTTACGCTGCGAAATGAAGGTTATCACGACACCGTCACTCGTTTATTGGTAAGCCAGGAACAATCGCAGAATCATCCGTTCGTGATGCGCAAACTGCCAGGAATAATTAGCTTCGACAGTGCAAATATCTCCCAGGCGAGAGTCAGAATCGACGGTGTCGATATTGGGCAAACACCGTTAGTGAATGTGGAAGTGGAGCCGGGTGAGCATCAGCTATCCATTTCCAAAGACCGGTATCTCAATTTTGGTGAGACAATTACCATTGAGGGCAGAACGCTCGAGCAGAGTTTCTCGGCAAACCTTGAGCCGGCATGGGCGACTGTGAGCTTGATTACCACGCCTAGTGGAGCGGATGTCTTGGTGGACGGAGAGCTAATCGGTAGTACTCCCATAAACGCTGAAATCATTCAGGGACAGCGCGAGCTGGTATTAAAACTCGCAGGACACAAGGCCTGGCAGGAAGAGTTCGATGTGCTCGCTGGCGAAGACTTTTCTGTGCCGCTGGTAGAGCTTACGCCTGCCGATGGCCTGCTGTTCATCCAGTCGAACCCTACAGCGGCAAGCGTAACTATTGGGGGTGATTTCAAGGGGCTCACGCCATTAGAAGTCGCATTGGCTCCAGGACAGAATCATGAGCTCATCTTCTTCAAGAACGGCTATAACTCGAATTCGCTCTCGATCCAGACGCAGGCGAACGAAGAGCAAGAGTTAACTATAGATTTGGAGCCAATATTAATGACAGTTAGTGTCGTGGCTCAACCGGAGGACGCCGAGCTCTATGTGGATGGCGATTTCAGAGGAGCGGCGAATCAGACTATCGAGTTGATGGCAGCAAGCCAGCAGATTGAAATCCGCAAGGCCGGCTTTATTCCTTATTTAACCGAATTCACTTCCCGTCCGGGACTGGAACAAATAATCAGTGTTTCTCTCAAGTCCCTCGAGCAGGCGCGCTTGGAGCAGATTAAGCCAGTTATTGTGTCGGCAGCGGGGCAGTCGCTTAAACTATTTTATCCCGGCGCGTTCACCATGGGCGCTTCGCGACGTGAAGCCGGCAGAAGGCCGAATGAGAATTTTCGTGACATCAAGCTAGAAAGAGCTTTCTATTTGGGTAACCGTGAGGTCACCAATGCTGAATTCAGATTATTCAATGCCGAACATAGTTCTGGCACCTTAGAGGGGCTAACTCTCGATAACGAGGCGCAACCCGTCGTTAGAATTACTTGGACCCAGGCAGCGCTGTTCTGCAATTGGTTGAGTGACCAGGAATCACTGCCACATTTCTATGAGGTCTCGGCTAACGATGTTGTTGGGTTTAATGCAGAGTCTACCGGTTATCGCCTGCCCACTGAGGCGGAGTGGGCTTGGGCAGCTAAAACCGATGGTAGCGGAAATCAACTTAAGTATTCCTGGGGAGACACGCTTCCTCCGGCGGAAAATGCGGGAAATTTTGCGGACATAACGGCCCAGTTCTATCTCGGGCAAATAATGTTTGATTACAACGATGGCTATCTCGCAACTGCGCCAGTTGCGACATTCGATGCGAATCAATACGAGCTCTATGATATGTCCGGCAACGTCTCAGAGTGGGTGCATGATTTTTACGGCGCAGTAGGCGTTATCGGTGGAGTCGAGGTTGATCCGCTTGGGCCTAGCGAAGGGCAGTTTCATACAATTAGAGGGTCCAGCTGGGCGCACGGTTCAGTAACTGAACTGCGACTGTCATTTCGCGACTTTGGCGAAGAAGTCCGCGATGATGTTGGCTTTCGGATAGCGCGTTATTTGGAGAAATAGGACAATGCGTAAACTATGTTTGTTTACACTGTTAAGTTTCTGGCAGTTCACAAACGCGGCAGAGAATGATCCGCCGGTTCAAGATTCGGATCTACTAGAGGCAGCGCAAATCGAGCTAGATTCTAGCATCGAGATTGAAGAAGACGGCAGCGATTCAGTCGCCGCGGAAATCTCGGAGACAAACGACGATGAAGAAGAGTCCTCGGTACGTTTTATCCCTACCGAGGAAATTTCACAGGATCTCGGCGTCTCGTTTCCCGTCGATATTTAGACCAGCAGACCAGCAAAGCTAAGGAATTAGTATGAAGCAAAGGTTGTTATCAGAAGCACTCTATCAAATAGCCGCACTAATTATTGCGGTGATCGTTGTTCACGCAGCTTATGTGGCAGTGATACGGCCTAACGCCGATTTGATTCAGCAACAGCAGAATTTGTTGCAGGAAACAGACCCTAACTTTGTGCCAGAACGGTCGGTCTATATTATCTTGCGCGACTTCGAGCAAGAGACATGCATAATTTTATTGCTCTGGGCTTTTTCGATGCTTGGCATGAAAGTACAGCAGACGCTGCGGGAGAGGGTGCTGTTAGAGCGAACCTTGATCAACATATCCGATGGAATGAGTATTTTGCCCGAAGATGCACGCAATTATGCGCGTACCGTGCAGGCGTTGCCGGAAAGAGAACGCCAATTCCTCTTACCGCGGGCGTTGCTTGCTGGTCTGCATAGATTTCAGTCTACTAACAATATTCAAGACGTTGCGACTACCATCAAGGTCACTTGTGACACCGAAGCAGATCGAATGGAAACGGAGCTAACGATCGTCCGCTATATCGCTTGGGCAATTCCTTCGATTGGATTCCTTGGCACAGTTCGTGGTATTGGCACGGCACTGGGTCAGGCGTATCAAGCTGTGAGCGGGGATATCGTGGGTGTTACTACCAGTTTGGGCGTGGCCTTTAACTCAACCTTTGTTGCACTGGTGGTTAGTATCTTACTGATGTTTGTGCTTCACCAATTACAATTGATTCAAGACAGGCTGGTATTGGATTGTCAGAACTATTGCGACGAGAAAATGCTGAGACATCTACAAGTGCCAGTCAGAGATGCTAACTAATGAGTCTAAAAGTTATCGAGTTAAACGATAACGTCTTACGTGTTGGCGATGATTCAGGAATCCTTGTTGAGAGTCCGGGTTTTGCGCTGGTGCTCGATAAGCAGATGCAGTTGGGAGACGTTGCAAAACATCAGGCTCGGATACATCCAACTAGTAGCTATAACAAATACTTGCATGAATTGAGCCTGGATCCGATAAGCCATGTGACTGGCATTCGTCACTTCGCCGATATTGCCTACGCACATCTATTGCATTTAGCAGAAGAAGGCGGCGTCGATGCGGATGTGATTTTTGCGGTGCCCGGCAATTTCACCAGAGTACAATTGGCTATTCTATTGGGGCTCGCAAAACAAAGTCCCTTTCAGGCAGTGGGCATGGTGGACTCGGCAATCGCTGCCGCCCATGCAGCTACTCATACTGGTTCTGTCATCTATGCAGAGATGCAGTTGCACCAAGTCGTTCTAACGAAGATTGTCGCAGGCCAGGATAGCCACCAGCGCGAATCGGTGATTCAAGTTCCCGGCGTGGGCAGTCAAAACTTCATGGACCGTATGATGCAATTGGCGACAGGCTTGTTTATCGAACAGTGTCGATTCAATCCGCAACATGACGCGGAAACCGAGCAGAAACTCTATAACGCGCTACCGCTTTGGCTAAAACAAGATGGCAAGGACCAGAACAGTTTATTGCTCGAGCTCAAAGTTAACACGGCGGTGCACACAGCGAAGATGCCGCGCGAAAGCTTGATTAACTATCTTTCTAGGGACTACAAAAGCATCGGTCAGCAAGTTGCTGAGCTAGCGGAGGGGGGAGACAGCAAATTACTCTTAAGCCCCGATTTCGCAGACCTACCCGGTTTACGTTCGTTCTTGGGCGAGAGTATCGAGTTGGAAGTACTTCCTGTCGGTGCAATTTCCAGGGCCGTTATTCTAAATCGGGACAGTATCGTAAGTGGCGATGATCAGATCCAATTGACTACCTCGCTACCCAGAGCTGTAAGTTTGTCGAGTCAATCCGATCGTGTCGTGGCGCAGCCAGAACAGCAGAGAGCGACGCATGTGCTAGTCGGCAGTACCGCGATTCCATTGGGTTCGATAAATTTACCGACGCTTGGGCGAATAGAAAAACACGAAGATGGATTTTACTTAGATAGTGGTAAGCAAGAGTTCTTATTGAATCAGCATAAGGTGGTCGGTAAACAGGCGCTTGGCCTTGGTGACTTGATCCAGTCCAGTGAAGATAGCGAGTCGATTCGACTAATACAGGTTAGCGATGTCTAGCAGCAAAGCAAGGCGCAGAAATCTAAATCCCATCAGTCTGGCATTTCTAGATGTCATGTTTTGTGGATTTGGTGCTGTGATTTTGATTTTCCTAATCCTCGATCATAACAGCAGTGAGACCCCCTCGGAGCAAAATCTAGATTTGGCCGCTGAGGTAAATTTGCTACGCGAAGAGGTTAACGAGGGAGAGTTAGGCTTGGTTGCACTGCGCAACACATTCTCAGATGTGAGTTTTGAAGTCGTCACCGCCGAGGGTTTAGCACGGCAGATTCGAGACCAACTACAAACGTTTCTACAAGAGCTAGCGGCTCTAGAAAACTCAAGCGTTGCTACCGAAGAAAGCATTGAGCAATTACGCGCAGACGTTAAATCCTTAGAAGAGGAACTACTGCGCCTGCAGGCGAGCGCCTTTGAGCAGGAAGGCAATAGCGTGCGTCAATTCCTGGGAGACGGGAATCGACAGTATTTATCTGGTCTGTTTTTGGGCGGCCAGCGTATTTTAATATTAGTAGACAGCTCTGCGAGTATGCTCGACAGCACTTTAGTGAATATTATTCGTACCCGCAATATGTCGGACGACCGCAAGAAGCAGGCACCGAAGTGGCAGCGCGTTGTTAAGACCGTAGACTGGATTAGCACACAATTGCCAATCACGAGTCGTTACCAAATCTGGCAATTCAACGAAAATCTAGAATCGGTATTGGGCGGCTCTTTGGACAGCTGGCAGGAAGTCGCAGACCGGGATGGGCTAAACATTGCTATCGAGAATGTGAAGGAAATCGTGCCTGCGAATGGTACGAACATGGAACAAGTTTTTAGGGCAGTCGCAAACACGTCACCTAGGCCGGATAATATTTTCTTGATTACAGATGGTTTACCGACTCTAAGCGATCGTGGTTCGAATAATGCGCTGGTCACGCCTTCCGAGCGGATAGAGCTTTACGAAGAAGCTCTGGAAGAATTGCCTCGGGGTATACCGGTCAACATCGTACTGCTGCCCTTGGAAGGCGACCCAAGCGCTGCGGCTGCTTTTTGGCAGCTTGCACAGTACACGCAAGGCTCGTTTATAACGCCTTCCAAGGATTGGCCATGAGACGCAAACGCGGGGAAGCAGATTCTTTTTCGGTATCTTTCCTAGACGTGGCTGCCTGTGGCTTCGGTGCCATGATTATCTTGCTGATGATTACAAAGTCTGGCGAACCGATTTCTATCGAGTTCGTCGACTCGCCTCCGGAAGGGGCAATCATTGAATTGCAGGAACAGCTGTTCGCCATTCGTGGAGAGACAACAATTTTTAATCGTGATTTGAACGCCAAGCAGGAGCAACTCTCCGCCATGAAGGACCGTATCGCTCGGCTGCAGAGAGATCTGGATGACGCAAAGGGGCGTTTCCAAACCTCAAACCAGTTATCGACCGAAATCACCGATGAAGTGGGCCGCCTTGCTATAGCGCAGCAAAGCATGACGGAAGAGATGCAGCGCCTGCTTGCGAATAGCAGCGCACCGGAAAACAACGCGGTAGGTGGGATACCGGTAGATAGCGAATACATTATTTTCGTGATTGATACCTCGGGAAGTATGTATGGCAATGCCTGGAACAAGATGCTCGGTGTTATTGATGACACACTAAATGTCTATCCCGAGGTTAAGGGAATCCAGATCATGAACGACATGGGCGACTATATGTTCGATTCCTATCGTGGAGAGTGGATCCCCGATACGCCTAGTCGTCGCAATACTATTGTTTCTACGCTGCGGACTTGGAACCCCTTTAGCAATAGTAGCCCTGTAGAAGGGGTGACACGCGCAATCAATACTTTCTATGAACCGGGTAAAAAAATTAGTATCTATGTAATCGGGGATGATTTTCAGCCTGGAGGGTCTATTCAGAACGTACTGCAGACTATTGATCGCATTAACGTAGAAGACGAGAATGGCGATAGATTGGTGCGTATACACGGTATAGGCTTTCCCGTAATCTTTGCGGGTCAAGAACGCTACCGACAGAGCGTTTATAGATATTCCACGCTAATGCGCGAGATGACGCAGCGAAATGGTGGTACATTCGTAGGCCTAAATGATTTCCAGTGATTTAGCGGCGGCAGTTAGACGCTAAGAAAAGGTTAATAATGCGCAGAAAGAGTGGATTGATGAGAGGAAGGGTGAGAACAGCACTAATACTTATGGCAGCGCTTTACCTGACTGCCTGCGGTGTCAGCAACGTGGTTATCGAGGGAAGCTTTCCGACGCCCAATATCAACAAGCTGCCTATCACTATTGCAGTCCACTATGATGCGGCGCTCAGGGAATTTGCCTATATTGAATACTCCGAAACCGGGACTGAAGAATACAATATTGCCAGTGGGCAATCCCATATTGAACTTTTTGGCACTTTATTGCCTGCAATGTTTGATGGGGTGATAGTAGTCGCATCGATCGAAGAGGCGCAGGCATTAGGTGTCGATGCAATTTTCGCTCCAAACATAGAAGAATTCCAACTCGCGCTACCAGCGAAGACCAAGCTTGATGTCTTTGAGGTTTGGATTAAATACAATATGCGATTGATGACGGCAGAGGGTGACTATATTGCGGACTGGGTATTGACTTCGTACGGGAAGACCCCGACCGAGTCGTTACGCTCGGCAGAAGCCGCAATAAATGAGGCGGCGGTAGTTGCGCTTCGCGACCTGGCTTCGAGCTTTTCTCTAAACTTCACTGAGGTTCCGGAAGTAAAAGACTGGTTAAATACGTTGTAGTGAAAAAAGAGTCGTACCTGATTGGAATGGCGTAAGGACTATCATGAAGCACCTTAGAGGAAGAAATAGACTAGGCAGTGCTCTACTGATTTTGGTCTCGCTTGCCTGTTGCACCACCACCACCATCGACGAATTTCGTCAAGGTGAAACCGGTATAGAGAGTAATGAGTCGGTAGTTATTCTCGGGCGACGACAGGCCAGCGACTACGAGACGCGTTCCGAATTTGTGGAATGCGTCGGCGAGGGGATGGCCCAGGGCGAGAATTCAATCAGTATCGTTCCCGAACAAGAGTTTATTGATGCGATGTTTCCCTGGTTCGAACCCAGAACAGCACCTCTGCGCACTCGTGACCTGGAACGCCTGATGACCGAAGTTGTTGTTGCGGACAGGATGACAGAGTTTGGGGTTCGCTATATAGTTTGGCTGGATGGATTCACCGAAACATCGGATCGAAGTGGATCGATGTCTTGTGTAGTCAGTCCTGGGGGCGCGGGTTGCTTTGGCTTTGGTTCATGGGAAGATGACGCTAACTATGACGCTCGGGTTTGGGATGTAAACTCCCTAACCAACGTAGGCACTATAAGCACAGATGCAACTGGCCAATCTTATCTCCCGGCATTCGTCATTCCAATACCGCTAATAGCCAGAGTTGAAGCAAACGCCTGTTCGCGTCTCGCAACTCAGCTTAAAGAATTTGTAAACGGTAGTTAACTGGCGGCTATTTGCTTAAGTGCTTAATGCAGCAAACAATAGATAGAAAATAAATTGAACGTGGAAAGAGGGGGCACTATGACGAATCTAGCCGTAACAAGCTTGGCTGAATCATCAGCTCTAGCAAATCGAATCCCAAAGGCAGCTGTCTTAGCGTGCGTATTTTGTCTGCTTCCCTTTCTTGAATCTTGTGCGGTCAATCCCGCTACCGGCAGTCCCAACTTAGTTCTCATGTCAGAAACTAGAGAGAAGGAGATTGGTTTAGAAGAGCACGAGAAGGTTCTTTCTAGCATGCCTCTATTCGAAGATGAAGTACTGCTAACCTATGTCCGCGAAGTTGGCAACAAGGCCGCTGCAGTCAGCCATCGTCCCGATTTAGAATATACATTCAATATAATTGACAGCCCAGAGATAAATGCCTTTGCCTTGCCTGGTGGTTATGTCTATGTAAATCGTGGCTTGCTCACTTTTATGAATTCGGAGGCAGAATTAGCCGCCGTGCTTTCCCATGAAATTGGGCACATTACGGCGCGGCATGCGGTTCAACAACAGGCGCGTGGACGACTTGCACAGACAGCCGCAACGGTTGGTGGGTTCGTCACGGCGGTGGCAACCGGCAGCGGCTATGTCGGAAGTCAGATTAGTGAAGTTGCCTCGATCTGGGCGCAAACAGGCTTAAGTGGATTTAGCCGAGAGCATGAACTCGAAGCCGATAGCCTCGCCGCCGAATATTTAGTTAATGCGGGTTACGACCCGGCCGCGATGATCGACGTAATTGCCGTACTTAAAAATCAGGAAGATTTTAATCGACTAGTTTCAAATACAAGTGGAGGCTATCATGGCCTATTCGCTACTCACCCACGCAATGACACTCGTCTGCAACAGGCGATTAGCCAAGTGGCAGATATTTCCGGAAACAAAATTACAGAGATAGATGATACAAAATTTAGAAAGAGCCTTGATGGACTTGTAATAGGTCAGAGCCAGGGATCACAAGTTGCCGATGCGCGTAACCGTTACTATCAGGCATTACTTGGTTACACCGTCGTGTTCCCTGAGGAATGGCAAATAGACGAAACCACCACGACCGTAACTGCCTCCAAGGCCGATCAGGGTTCCATACGTATCGAGGTAAAGCGCATACAAGAGAATGTAGAGCCACGTGTATTTATTAGAGACGAGATGGGAATAGGCGCTCTACAAAAATCGGAGAAGCTCGAGCAGTATCGACTTCTAGGTCATACTGGCGTAGCGGTGTCATCTGAGACCGGCAACACGCAAAGAGTTGCTGCGATTTATCTGGGGCCGAGGGTGTTCACCTTTCGGGCAGAAATAACTGATGCCGAAGCAGTGGACGAAATCGACGAGCAACTGCTCGCATCTATTCGTACTTTCAGAGCGATTCAACAAGGGGAAACCTCATCCACAGCGGAGGCGAAGATTAAGTTTGTCCAAGCAAGCGAGTTTTTCGATTTCTCAGTAGTGGCCCAATCTAGCCGCATTGCGAACTATCCAGAAGAATCGCTGCGCCTTCTCAATGGCTACTACCCAAGGGGTACTCCCGAAGCTGGTGAGTGGGTGAAGTTGATCGAATAGGTATAGCCAGCCCTGTTTTGTAGTCTAGCGGTGACATGCCTGATAGGCCGCCGTCGTGCGCTCGTTGCAGAATTCAACGCGTTCAACCTCTAAGACCGATAGAATATCACTCTACTACGCTCCCAATACCCGAGTGCAGAGTTTGTTTTTGACCTGCGTGGGGTTAAACTTGGTCAATTCCACAATATTGACGCCTAGAAGAATCAGATGACTGCTACGGAAGAAGTTAATAAACCTTTTCTCAAGAAGAATTCTTTATTGGAATTGAAAGATTTTCTGCGTGGGCTGCTTAATGATGAAAGCATCAATCAAGAAGATTTTGATTATGTACTCAACAATCGCCGGTCAATCGAAGACCGAGATAAGCATATTCTACATTACATAGCCGATTTAAAAGTGGAAGACCGTAAGTCTCAAGGGCGTAAACTGGACATCGAAGGCCTGGCAATGGCACTAAGTAGACAGTGCGGTCAGGACTACTACCGTATCGATCCTTTAAAAATTGATGCGGCCCAGGTGACACAGGTTATGTCTTATGCTTTCACTCAACGTCACCATATATTGGCTGTTGAAGTTACTGCTTTGGAAGTGAAGATTGCTAGCGCGGAGCCGTATATCGATTCTTGGGAATCTGATCTAGAACATGTACTAAAAAAGAAAATAGTTCGCGTTGTTTCCAACCCTATCGCGATCAAGCGCCTCACTACAGAAATGTATAGTCTTTCGAGCTCGATCAGTCGAGCACAGGAAGGCGGCTCAGTTAAGAAAGGTATCGGCAACCTAGAACAAATGCTGGAATTGGGTGATATCAAAGACCCAGAGGCTAACGATAAGCACATAGTCAATGTCGTTGATTGGATATTGCAATATGCCTTCGAACAACGAGCGAGTGACATTCACATTGAACCTCGTAGAGAGAAAGGCAAGGTACGCTTTAGAATCGATGGTGTGCTGTACACGGTTTATTCACTGCCAATGCAAGTTCTGGCAGCTGTCACCAGTCGTCTTAAAATTCTAGGTCGTATGAACGTGGCGGAGAAACGTAAACCGCAAGACGGGAGAATTAAGACAAAGAGTCCGAACGGAAACGAGGTTGAGCTTCGCCTCTCGACGCTACCTACTGTGTTCGGCGAAAAGCTTGTAATGCGAATCTTTGACCCAGAAGTGTTATTGAAGCCTTTCCAAGAACTGGGGCTTATAAACGAAGACCTGAATCGTTGGAAAGAGATCATCAAGAACAACAACGGTATCGTCATTATCACCGGGCCAACAGGTAGCGGTAAGACGACGACGCTGTATTCCACCTTGAAGATGCTGGCCACAGAAGAAGTAAACGTTTGTACCATTGAAGATCCGATTGAAATGGTTGAAGAGTCATTCAATCAGATGCAGGTTCAGGACAACATTGATTTGAACTTTGCCGATGGTGTCAAGGCATTGTTGAGGCAGGATCCGGACATTATCATGATCGGTGAGGTACGCGATCTTCCTACGGCCGAGATGGCTATCCAGGCTGCATTGACCGGCCATCTGGTTTTCACCACCTTGCACACTAACGACGCACCGTCGGCGATCACTCGTCTACTAGAGTTAGGCGTACCTTCTTATCTTATAAAGGCCACTGTTATAGGCATAATGGCACAGCGACTCGTGCGTGTACTTTGTCCACGCTGTAAGAAGGAAACTAAAATAGAGCCACAAACCTGGGAAGCGCTTACTCGTCCCTGGAAAGTAAAGGGTCCGAAAAAAGCCTTTGAGGCGGTTGGCTGTTTAGAGTGTCGTGAAACCGGGTTTAAGGGAAGGGAAGGCATCTACGAAGTAATGCCATTCACCGAGCGTCTACAGCAGCATTCCGATAATAAGGGCGATCTACCCGCTCTTCGTACGCAGGCTTATAAGGAAGGTATGCTCAGTCTGCGCCTCAGCGGGGCGCAAAAAGTGGCGGCTGGCATTACCACTGTCAAAGAAATTTTGCGCGTTACCCCAGACAATAGAGATTGAAGACATTCGCTTTGAGATGATGCTAAAAAGCCAAGAAAATATTCTGGTGGTTGGGCCCGCATGGGTTGGCGATATGGTCATGGCGCAATCCTTGTTCATGAGCCTGAAGGTGCAATATCCGGATTGCCGAATCTCGGTGCTGGCGCCAGAATGGTCCCGACCCCTGCTGGAGAGAATGCCAGAAGTGGAGAAAGGGATTAGCTTGCTGATGGGTCATGGAGAGTTGGAGCTAGGAAAGCGCCGTGCTTTTGGAAAGTCTCTTCGTGGCGAGCAATTTACTAAAGCTATCGTGTTACCTAACTCGTTTAAGTCGGCATTGATTCCCTTTCATGCTGGTATCCCGAAGCGGATTGCCTGGAAGGGAGAGTGGCGCAATCTGCTACTCAGCGACTGTCGACGCCTCGATACGAATGCATTTCCTCTCATGGTGCAACGCTTCGCTGCTTTGGCCTATCCGGTCTCCAATGATCCCCCGGATCAGATCCCCGAACCTAGATTGCAGTCAGACCCTGCAAGCGTAGAAAATGCGCTGGCTACATTTGGCTTAGGGATAGAGAATAGGATATTGGCAATTTGTCCGGGGGCGGAGTTTGGCGTTGCCAAACAGTGGCCTGCGGAGCATTTTGCCGCCACTTGTAAAACAAAGATCGACAATGGATGGCAAGTATGGATATTTGGCTCTGAAAAAGACGCCGAAGTCGCCAATGAAATTAGGCAGATGCTTGCCGAAGAACAAAGACAGAATTGCGTGAGCCTGGCGGGTAGGACGAGTCTCGCTCAGGCGATCGACCTGCTGTCGGTTGCCGAGGCCGTGATATCCAACGATTCAGGACTTATGCATATAGCTGCTGCACTTGATAAGCCGATTGTTGCACTTTATGGTTCAACTTCGCCGGACTTTACGCCACCGTTGAGTAATAAGTCGAAGCTATTGTTCACGGATATCGATTGCCGGCCCTGTTTTCAGAGGGAATGTCCCTTAGAGCACAAGAAGTGCCTCACAGAACTCGAGCCCAGTAGAGCGATTGCTGCTATCACCGAGCTTGTCCCCACTGTGCGTAATTGATTGATGAGCCTTAGGCCGGAACAAAACAGGAAAGGAATAGTTTATTGCGAGTGCTAATAGTAAAAGTTTCTTCTCTTGGTGATGTGATTCATACGCTACCGGCAGTTACCGATGCGCAGCGTGCCAGAAAAGATATTCAATTCGACTGGGTGGTTGAGGAAAATTTCGCCGAGGTGCCGAGTTGGCATCCCGCCGTCGAAAATGTCATACCCGTGGCGCTAAGGCGCTGGCGGCGCAACATTTTTAAGACCTATATGAATCACGAATTTCGAGCGTTCAGACGCGCATTGCAAGGCATTCATTATGACCTTGTCATTGATGCTCAGGGGCTTATTAAGAGTGGTTTTATCAGTCGGCTCTCTAAGGGATTAACGATAGGGCTCAGTAATCGAACCATTCGCGAACCAATGGCCACGCTGTTCTATAACAAAGTTTATTCTGTTCCTTGGACAGAGCATGCCGTGGACAGGGTTCGGCAATTGTTTTCTCGAGCGCTTCAATACGAATACGATCCGAGGGAAATCGACTACGGTATCGATGTTAGTAGAATAGATGTATCTAGTGAAATCAGTAAAAAAGCGGAGAAGCAGGTAGTGTTCCTTCACGGGACAACGTGGAAGACAAAGCATTGGCCAAAAAATTATTGGCGCCACCTCGCACATATTAGTACTGAGGCGGGTTATAAAGTTCTTCTGCCTTGGGGTACCCCTGAAGAAAAACTACGTGCTGAGTATATTGCTCAAGACAACGAGCGAGTAGAGGTGCTTGATAAACAGACACTGTCTGGCCTCGCCAATTATATTCAACAGTCCGATGGTGTGATCGCAGTGGATACTGGCCTGGGCCACCTAGCTGCTGCGCTGGACAAGCCAACAGTTTCTCTCTATGGCCCTACGAATCCAGGGCTTTCGGGAACTTTTGGCAATAATCAATTACACCTCAATTCGAGCCTAAATTGTGCGCCCTGCGTCAAGAAGACTTGTACCTATTCGGGCCCGGGCGTCACTGAAGAATACGCGGGAAGTGCATACGCTATTACTCCACCGTGTTTCGCATCTCATGGACCGGTTGAAGTGTGGCAGCAGTTCGAGAGTTTGCTGGGTAAACCCTAAAAGAAGAATAGTTAACCAATGCATCTGAGCTTTCTTATCTATTCCTATTTTCCATTTGGCGGATTACAGCGGGATTTTTTTCGCGTTGTAACAGAATGCGTTTTACGTGGGCATAAGATTACTGTCTATACGCTAAGCTGGGATGGTGATATTCCAAATGGCATAAATGTCATCTTGGTGCCCGTCACCACACAAAAGCGTATCAAACGAAACGAGGCCTACACAAAATGGGTTCAGTCCGCATTGAAGCAGGGCGATGACAGTGTAGTGATTGGTTTCAACAAGATGCCATTCTTGGATATCTATTTCGCCGCAGACCCCTGCTTCATGGAGAAGGCAATAGAGCAACGAGGCTTCTACTACAAATTCACTGCACGGTACAAACACTTCAAAGAATACGAAGAGGCGGTGTTTGCCGTATCGCGGCTCACTGAAGTGTTAATCCTTTCCCCCCGCCAGCGTACAGCATTCGAGAAATACTATCCTGGTTGCGAACCTCGTCTTCATCAAGTTCCTCCTGGAATTTCGGTAGATAGGAGAGTGGATGCAATCGACAAAGGAATTGGGACTCAATTGCGGATTGAATTGGGCCTTGGGTTGAATACAAAACTGCTTCTACAGGTCGGCTCGGGCTTTCGAGTAAAGGGCGTGGACAGGGCGCTCAGGGCAATGGCTGCTCTTCCGAAGCCACAGCTGGAGAACTGCCACTACCTGCTCATAGGGCAGGACAACCCTGATCGCTATCTACGGCTTGCCAAGAAGTTAGGTATTGCCGAACAATTCACTGTCCTTCCCGGTAGAGATGACATACCTAGATTTTTGGCAGCAGCCGATTTGTTGTTGCATCCGGCCTATTCTGAGAGCGCGGGATATATGTTGTTAGAGGCGACCATCGCTGGACTGCCGGTGCTTACGACTTCAACCTGTGGTTATGCCTTTCATATTGAACATGCCGAGTCCGGGCTAGTGTGTAATGATCCCTTCGAGCAAGCGCAACTGAATAGCTATCTGGCACGGATGTTAGGGGACTTAGACACCGCGGATTGGTCGAAGAATGGTCTGGAATATGGCAAGCAAGACGAGCTATATTCGCAGGCGTCTGCCGTAGCAAGCTTTATCGACGAGTATTTGGCCAGAGAAGCCTAAGGCGCAGCATATGCAGCATTTGAGTGAAGATTTCGCAAAGGACCTCCCGAAAGGCGATTCGTTCCAGAACTTGCTGGCGATGGAAGGCAAGGTCTATCGAGATGTACAGGGAAGGAAGACTCTGCAATTCGCGCTCGCTGGAAAGAGCTATTTCATTAAGAGCCACTGCGGCGTTGGCTGGAGAGAGATTTTCAAGAATCTTATTCAGCTGCGTATGCCAATTCTGGGTGCCGAGAACGAATGGCATGCAATCAGTAAGCTGAAATCGCTAGGCTTAGCGACGATGACGGCCATGGCATACGGCAGCAGGGGCTGGAACCCTGCTCGAAAAAAATCTCTCATCGTCACTGAAGACCTTGCCGGCACCATCAGCCTCGAGGACTATTGCAAAGATTGGCGTCAGAATCCGCCCGAGTTTGTATTGAAGCAAAAGCTTCTGAGTAAACTCGCTAGTATTGGCAGGACATTGCACCAGGGAGGAGTCTGTCATAGAGATTTCTATCTTTGTCACTTCCTAATGCCGAAAGACTGTCTCGATGGCAGTTCTGATCAGGCTTTCGAGCTGTTCATAATCGATCTACATAGAGCTCTTATCAAGAATTCTCTGGGCATGCGCTGGATAATCAAAGACGTAAGCGGGCTTCTCTATTCGGCGATGGACATTGGGCTAACGCAGCGTGACTGCCTCCGTTTTATCAAAACCTATGATGACATGAACTTGCGCGACTCGTTAGCAGATAACGGCGCCTTTTGGAGTTCGGTGGAAAAGCGTGCGCTGTCTATGCAGAAGAAACTGGGACCGGTGAGTTAATGCTATGACCGTTTTATCAAGCGCAGAACTTATCGCCATGGGTCGACATATACCTACGCCATTCGGCATTAGCATTGAGACAGAGCAAGGCACAGTGCTGCTGAAGATTGATTCCTTGTTGCGAATTGTACCCGGCAAGAGGCTGGTCGCTTTGTCCACTTGGCAGAGTCGCACCGTCATCGTAAAAATATTCATTAGCAGTAACCGCTGGAAACAGGGAGTGCTGAAAGACATTACTGGCATGAATAGACTCAAACAGGCACAAATTCCAAGTCCTAATCTTCTCTTACAGACAACTACCTCTGATAAAAAGGCCGGCGTGCTAGTTATCGAGTATCTGCGCCAAGGGAGTAGCTTGGCGACGCTGTTTGATGAGGCCAAGAGTGAGGAGAATAAAACTAAAATATTGCAGATGGGTGTAAAGGCGGTGGCTGATTGTCATCAGGCGGGTCTCTGGCAGAATGACATTCACCTCGACAATTTTATGCTCAGCAGCGGTATTGTTTACGTTCTAGATGGTGCCGACATTAAGAGTAAGGGAAGTAGTCTGGATACTGAAACCCGTCTTGAAAATCTCGCTATGTTTCTTGCACAATTTCCTGTATCACAAGATAAACACTGGCGAGAGCTATTCGACCAATATAATAAGCAAGCATTCAGATTTGTAGCTGACGATGTTGCTGGCTTCATTGAGAGAATAATAAAGGCGCGCAGAAAACGGCTCAATGCTTACGATCGAAAGCTCACCCGATCCACTACTGCAAACCGTTGTGAGCAGGGCTCAAATTTTTTCTATATCTACGACAGGTCGATACACTCTCCGGAGCTCGATCGCTTTCTTGCCGACCCCGATAGCTTCATCACTGGGCAGCAGTTGTTGAAGGACGGCAATTCATCGACCGTGGCAAAGATCAAAATCAATGAGCGTAACTACGTGCTGAAGCGGTACAATATTAAAAATTTCTGGCATGGCATCTCCAGAGCATTTCGTCCAAGTCGTGCGCACCACTCTTGGTGTAGTGCCTGTGTACTGGAAATGCTCGGTGTGGCTACAGCACATCCGTTTCTGTATTTAGAGGAGCGCATTTTTTGGCTCTTCCGCAAGCGCGCCTATTTTCTCTGCGAGTATATTGAAGAACTCGATCTGGGAACGGCATTGGAGAAAAAGGAACTAAAGATTAGTGAGAACGAAATCGTCGTGTTGTTTAGAGACTTGTTCAAATTAATGGCGGACTATCGCATTAGTCATGGAGATATGAAGGCGACCAATTTCTTGCTACAAGATAAGGAGCTGTATGTGTTGGACCTAGATTCCATGGTACGGAGCAGGTCCAGAGAGAGTTTCACGGGGAAGTTCAGCAAGGACTTAAAGCGATTCCGCAAGAATTGGGTGGGCACCTCGATGGAGCCTAAAATAGAAACGCTGCTAGCAGAGGCGGCAAAGTATTAGTTTGGCTTAGTCTATGACTGTCATTACATTAGGCTTGTCTGGAGCAATCGGGCACGATCCCGCCGCAGCACTCTTCGTCGATGGCGAGCTGGCCGCTGCCGTGGAGGAAGAGCGACTCATCAGGCGCAGGCACGCCTATGATCAGTCGCCCTATCTTTCAGCGCGGCGCTGTATGCAGATCGCCCGGATAAACCCCGCGCAGATTGATCAGGTGGCTATTCCCTTTGCGCCGATTAGTCTGTTTACGAAAGCTCGGTGGCACTATGCCTATCGTCATTGGTATGCCCCAGATCGTGCCTTCGATAGCTTGTTTAATGGAAATAGGCGCTATAGAAGATATATCGCCGAGCTGAAAGGGCTCTTAGAGAAACTCCATATTCCTGCAAACAAAGTGAAGATTGTGCCTGTGGAGCATCAGCTCGCCCATGCGAGTAGCGCCTACCACCTCGATGAGCGAGAAGGTAAAACCGCGATATTCTGCAACGATTCGAAGGGTGAGTACGCGAATATTTTTCTCGGCTACGGGGAGAATGGCAAGATCGAAAGAGTCAAAGAATTCTACAATCCTGACTCACTTTGTGGCATGTACGCGGCGCTTACCGATTACCTTGGCTTCGAAATTCTCAAAGGTGAAATCAAGGTAATGGGTATCGCTCCCTTCGGCGACGCCTCGAAGTACGACCTTTCCTGTCTTGCGAAATTTAATGGTAAGAAATTCAAGGTAGACAATACCTTGATTGGCACGATCGGGATTCGCCGTTACAAGGCAAAATCTAAGGGACACTACTTTAGTCAGAAGTTAGTGGACATGCTGGGACCGAGGCGCGTAGGTAATCTAGTCGACGATCCGTACGTGCACTATGCTGCCGCGATACAAAAACTCTATGAAGATCTCTCTGTCGAACTGATTCGACACTACTTATCAGACTTTCTTGCTGAGACCGGGCGACTTGCTATTGCCGGCACAGGGTCGATGAATATTCGCTTGAACCAGCGTCTTGCAAATCTGCCCGAGGTTAAGGAGCTAGTTGTTCACCCGGCCTGCAGTGATGCAGGCACGGCAATTGGCGCCGCGAGCTTTGCGGTGCGGCAATCAGGCACCAAGATTCAGCCAGTTACGCATATGTTTCACGGCCCTTCATACAGCGCCGAGCAGTGTATCGAAGCCTGTAAGTCGCATCGGGATAAACCAATTTGGGAGGTTTTAGAGAAGCCCTATGAGAAGGCTGCAAAGATTCTTGCCGAGGGGCATTTACTTGCCTGGTACAAAGGCCGAATGGAATTCGGTACTAGGGCATTGGGCAATCGAAGCATTTTGGCTAATCCAAACTTTCCGGAGGTCGTGGAGAAGATCAATCATCAGGTCAAATTCCGCGAAGCCTGGCAGCCCTATTCGGTATGCGCGCTAGATAGCGTGGCTGAGGAATTTATCCCCGGAGAGGAACACGACAAATATATGTGCCGCGGCGTAACGGCGAGCGACAGCTGGGCTGAAAAATATCCTGCTATCGTTCACGTCGACAAGAGTACCGAAACACAAATAGTCGATGCCGATAGCAATCCAAATTTACATGAACTTTTACTTAGTTTTCAGAAGGAAACCGGACATGGCATGCTCATCAATGCGCGACTGAACCGGCCCGGGGAAGCCTTGGTGTGTTCACCTGAAGATGCGCTCAATATGTTTTTGGGTACGGATCTGGTTTATCTAATTATGGAAGGAGTCTTGATTACAGCGCGAGAACTATCGGATGAGTGGTAAGTCAGCGGTATTAGGCTTACCTAGTCGGCCATAGGATTGTTCACAGATGCTCTAGTCTACTCTTTCAAAAACTGCGATACGCCGTGTGTCGGCGTTGGGGAAATAGGCAAGTAAAGTCAACTTATCTGCGATGTTATTCTTCTTCAGTAAACTTCTCATTTCGAATGTAAGTTCCGCCACAATAGTATCGCCAACTTCACTGGATAGAATTTCCTTTTCGCTAAGGTTTCTTTGTACTAAATCATAGTCGTCGACCCTGCCACTGAAATAGGCGACAGCATGGTTGTTTGTTAGTAGCCCTGCAGAACCTTCGGTATTCTCGGCTATCCATTCAATCGAGTCTTTCACGTAAGACTTCGACTCGCCGAAGCTAAAATAAGAGTCAATCGCGCAGTAGCTGAAGAAAATCGCGATAATATAAGCTACGCTTTTCCGACCTGATGCCTTTGCATTCTCCAACAGATTTAGTACGACAGCGGGAACGAATAAGGCTAGCAAAATACACATTAGCATCGTGTAGCGGCTGGATAAATAGCGCGTAACAATAATGAAGCTAAGCAGTATCAGAAAATTTATGCAGAGATAGAACACAATAGGTACGGCAATTCCCCTATTGAGACGAAGATGACTCTTAAAGAACCCAATAGTCAAAATGATTAGATACGGGCCGCCTATGCCAGCAAGCAAATTGCTTAGTAGAATCGAAATCATGCCTGCCAGCAAGAATACTTCTATGTATTCGCGAGAGAAGGTCGCCGCGTACTCGGTAAATAACAATGAGCCTAAGAGTGCTCTCTCTTCATCGTTCAGCGTAAAATTACCAGAGATAAAGGGTTCATAGATAGAGGCGAATTCAACGAAGAGTTGTGCAAAGTTGAGGCCCACTAGTGAGAGGAAGAGTAGCAAGCCTAAAGAGAGGGAAATAATTACTGCATACAATTTGACGAGAAGGATTTTGCGAGCGCTGAATTCGAGGCGCGTATCGAACAGTAAGGAGATAGGGGTGAATGCCAGATAGACAAGCGCTTCTGCGCGAAATAACGCGGCTAGGAGCAGACATGTGCAGAAAATAATTGCAGAGCGCAGAGACTGCGTCTTGACGTACAGCAGGTACTGCCAGAGTGCCGCAATAGAAAGCGCCCAGAATCCAGTATCACGAATTAGTAGTTCGCGGTACTCATTCAACTGCGGGTATACAAGGATGCAGATTGCCGCGATGGCGAGCAAGGGCTCTGAATCATTGATTTGTTTTACAATACTGAGAAAGGCGTAAACAAGAATAGCGTAGAACATCGCGTTGATGAGCAAGCCAGCTGAGAATACATCCAGCCCAGTTGTGGATACGATGCCGATTAGAATCGAGTATGTTGCCCATGAATAATGTTGATAGGCAGCGATAATACCATCAACAAGGAATATCTCGGCGGTGCGCGCATAGGTATAAGCATCGGCGTTAGGCGTTTCCTGTAGGAGTAGGGTAAACAGAGACAGCACTAAGCTCGCCACTACTGCGGTCCATCTAATGTCGTGTTGTCGCCAATCTAGATTCATTTTTAGCTATACATTGTTAATATGAGATCAATAGGGCCGTGCGGAAGGGCCATCAGCCTGAGTCTTAAATCGCTTGTGTAACCAGAGATATTGGTCGGGCTGCTTTCTTATCGCCTGTTCCACTAATTTGTTGGTAGTGCGTGCGTCCGCTTGTGCGTCGCCGGTTGGAAAATCTTTTAGGGCTGGGGCGAAGTCGAGATGATACCCCGAGTTATCATCATTGCGATAATGGCTATAAAATAATACGGCAGAGTCATTTACCTTGGCGAATCGCGCGGTAGCGGTGATGGTTGCAGCCTGAACTCCAAAGAAGGGGACAAACACTGAGTGCCTCGCCCCGTAGTCCTGATCTGGCGCGTACCAGAGGATGCGCCCTCCCTTCAGGCTACGCATCGCGCCGCGTACATCTTTTCGGTCGTAGACATGGCGGAAGTGGCGAATGCGGCCGTTGAACATCGCAGCTTGAAACAGCGGGTTCTTGTTCGGTCGATAGGTCACATCCATGTCCCCAACTAGATTGAACAAAAATCCTCCCATTTCAAGGCTGGAGAAATGCGCACAGAGCAGCAACACGCCCTTGCCCTGAGCTATAGCCGCCTCCAGGTTTTCCAATCCAGTCACACTTGTACGAGATCGATAGTCTTCCGGTTCTCTAAACCAAGCGATCGCAACCTCGATAAGCCCTATACCGTTAGAGCGAAAGGTCTTTCTTACTAGTTTCTTGTGCTCTTGCTCGGAGAGTTCGGGGAAGCACAAGCGGAGATTAACCTCACAGATGTGTCGCCTCGATCTAGCGAAATAGTAGCTGAGCAGCCCCAGGCACCGTCCGATACGAATTTGCAATGGATACGGCAGATGTGCCGCCAGCCACATGGCAGATAGAGCCATCCATGTCGGCCAGTAGCGTGGCGCGATGAATTGGCTTAGGGGTGTTCTTATTTGAGAGTCTTCAGCCACTAGTTACGCCAGCGAGTACCGGGAGAATGAGGAGAATAATAGGTTTATCGCTCTTGCTTGCGCGAATTGTAGCAGAAGCCTAGAAATAACAGCACTTTACGAGGCATTGATTGTCTATCTACCTATGTCGAGAGAAAAACCCACTTACTAGAGTAAAACTGACATATTTAATAGGAAATTCCCATTTTTTTTAAAAATAGGGATATTGGACTTAACGTGGGGTTTTTTCTGTATTTATGCCATGTGATATCATCAGCCGCCATAAAAAGCAGTAAATATACAGCCTACGATTATAGGAAACCTCTAATGAAACTTGAGATGCCCCCCTTTCAGCAAGCCAAGCTCTTGGTTATCGGCGATGTCATGCTGGATCGATATTGGCATGGCGCCGCCTCGCGTATCTCACCAGAGGCGCCGGTACCGGTTGTGCAGGTTGGCAGCCAAGAAGACCGTCCAGGTGGAGCTGGAAACGTGGCACTGAATATTGCAGCTCTGGGTTCGGCGGCTACCCTTATCGGTGTTGTAGGTAAGGACGATAATGCGCAGGATTTGGAGTCTCGCCTTACCGCTGCTGGAGTTTATTGCGAATTTTTGAAATCAGAAGATAAGCCGACCATCACTAAACTGCGAGTAATTAGCCAGCATCAACAATTAATTCGACTCGATTTCGAGGAAAAGTTTGATGAGCAAGACGTAGCTGATCTGCAATCGCTCGCGGCTTCTCTTCTTCCAAGCGCGCAAGCACTCGTGCTCTCAGACTATGCGAAGGGTGCATTGCAAGATGTGGCCGCCTTGATCAAGCTCGCCAGAGGGAAAAATATTCCAATCATCGTCGATCCGAAAGGAACCGATTTTGAAAAATATCGCGGATCGACCCTGATTACGCCAAACCTGAGTGAATTCGAATCGGTTGTCGGACCTTGCGCAAACGAAGAGGAACTGGTGCGCAAGGGGCTCAAACTAATGAATGACCTCGAATTGCAGGCCATGCTTATCACCCGTGGTGAGCATGGCATGACATTACTGCGTCCAGGCTCAGAGGAATTGCATCTGCCCGCACGCGCGCGTGAAGTATTCGACGTGACCGGTGCAGGCGACACGGTTATCTCTGTGCTCGCGTCTGCACTAGCGGCAGGCGATGATATCGCCGAAGCAACAGCTATTGCGAACCTTGCCGCAGGATTAGTAGTCGCAAAGCTGGGCACCGCGGCGATAAGTGGCCCTGAATTACGCAGAGCGATACTGGCTGAGCAGAATTCTGGTATGGGTGTTATGACGGCGGAACAACTTAGTATCGCCGTGCATGATGCCAAAGCTCACGGAGAAAAGATCGTATTCACTAATGGTTGCTTCGATATCATTCATGCTGGGCACGTCGGTTATCTAAGCCAAGCGAAAAATCTCGGCGATAGACTCATCGTAGCGATCAATGCAGACGAATCAGTTACGCGACTGAAGGGGCCTGGTCGGCCAATTAACCCTGTTGAGCGAAGAATGGCCGTGCTCGATGGTCTAGAGGCGGTGGACTGGGTCGTAAATTTTGAAGAGGACACGCCAGAGGCGCTGTTGAAATCTTTGCAGCCAGACATTCTTGTTAAGGGTGGGGACTACTCTTTGGAGCAGGTTGTCGGCGGCGAGTATGTTCTTTCTTACGGTGGCGAAGTGAAAGCACTCGAATTTCTAGACGATTGCTCTACCTCGGCTATAGTAGAAAAAATGAAGGACTCGGGCTAGAAGGCTTTAGGCTAGCAGTAAGCAATAGAACACCGTTACTGCACGGCTTCTACATTTTCCTGCAGGTGGGTTGGATTTATAGTTCCCACTATCACGCTAGTGACACCTTCTTTGTCTAGCGCGAAACGTAAATTTCCCTCAGTGAAGTTAGCGCCAACAGGACTCTCAACGTTATCACCAGCTATGCAATCGTGGCCGCTATTCAATGCCTTCTTTACGAGAATTCCTTTCTCGAGCGCGAGCGCATGATCGATCACTATCGCGTCGTCCTGCATTGAAGGATTGTAGGTCACCATCACCAAGTCAAGCATCTCAACGGCCTTCATGCCGCCTTCCACAGTCTTGGTGGACATACCGACGGCTTTAATAAGGCCTTCTCCCTTGAGTCGTAGAAGGGTTTCAGCACAATCGCTGGATTCGAGAATCTTGCAGTCTTGTCCATCGGAATGAATCAAGACGATATCAAGGTAGTCAGTTCCTATGTCACGCAGACTACGTTCGATACTGCGTTGTGTATGCTTTGCAGAAAAGTCGTAGTAGGACTTCCCAGCAGTAAACTCTTCACCGACCTTGCTGCAAATAATCCAATCTTGCCGGTTTTTTAGGAGGCGCCCCAAGCGTTGCTCGCTGCTGCCATAAGCGGGTGCTGTATCGATGAAGTTGATGCCGAGGTCTTTGGCTTGGTCAATCAAAGCGGATACCTCCTCATCGGAAGGAAGCGAGAAACCACTGGGATACTTAACCTCTTGATTGCGGCCGATCTTGACCGTGCCGAAGCCTAGACAGGAAACCTCGAGGCCGGTTTTCCCCAGCTTTCTTTTTGCCAAACCCATTCGTTTCTAATCCCAGCGTGAAGTCGCAATCTCTGCGGCTTCTAGTACATCACTTAAATCCTGCTCAGCGGCAGCGGCAGCGGCAGTGCTTGAGGGAACAATTCCGCTAGCAGCGAAATGCTCAGTAATGCTATCGGCCAAATTCGGTGTAAGAGTTAGCTTCGTGGGCCATGCAACCAACACATTACTTTCTTCACTAAAATAGGCATTTTCCGGGCGGTAGTTGTTGTTTACATTGGCTTCCGCTCTATCGATGGCAAAGCAGTGAAATTTCATATCTGCAAAATTTATCCAAGGGAATAAAGTTGTTAGAAGCGTTCGAGCGGAATGAATCTGTGCGTTCGCTTCTTTGCCCACGCCGGCTTCGGCGATCTCACCGCCGAGGTACCAAACCGTTTCTCCCTCCGCATCGCTATGGGAGGTTACAGTTAGCGTCGGTGTTAGCTTAAAGCTATCCCCTATACAGTGCACAAAGACAGAAGGGAGATTCTTTCCCTTCACATAGACCATGTTCAACGGCCTCAATTGACTCTTTGGCTTCGCTAGGCCCGCATCATCAATGAGTTGCTGATTGCCTTTGCCGGCGCTGAAAATAAACTTCTGCGCTTTAAGAGAAAATTGCGTGTCTGTATCACCAAATGAGACAGCATTGACCAACCCCGATTCATTACGCTCGAACGTATAGCTCCCAGGGCTTATTCTGAATATCCAGTCACGCTGCTTCTCGGTTAACACTTCGAGTAGGGAGTTAGTATCTACCACAAAGTCCGGAAGTCTATAGAGCGTACCCTTGACGGTGGCGGCCTTGAAGAAGTCTGGATAGTCTTGCTTCTCTACCGCTGTAACTCTTCCGCTTAGGCTCTTGCTGCCGAGGAAGGTTTTAAGCTTCGAGCGAAATCCTGAGTCGGACCACATGTAGTAGTGTTCGCTGAGTACACGGCACCCTCTAAGGTCGATTTCTGCCTCGCCGGCTAGAGCGCTCCGCCAGCGTGCAGGCATATCGGATATGATATTAGCCGCATCACTTAGGGCACCATTTAGAGCATATTTGAGACCGCCATGGATAATGCCTTGTGAAGCGAGGGTCTGACCACAGCCGAGCTTGTCAGTCTCCAGCAATATGGCGTGATAGCCTTGATCGCGTAAGCGGTTCAGCAACCACAGGCCCGCAATTCCGCCGCCAAATATAACGATGTCGGTTGAATAGCTCGATGTCATTCGTTACCTTGGCTCGGTGCTGTAGTTGATGTGTGGGACGTGAGTGCCGGGTCTGCATTCGGATAGACTGCAGGACTCAAATTATATCGGCATAAGGGACTATTTCCCAATTACTTCCCTATCGCAGCGGCAAACTAAATAACTAGGCTGGGTTTTCATGCATCGAATTATCTACAGTGTCATTTTCTATCTCGCACTGCCTGTAATTATCATCCGCCTTTTGGTCCGATCTTTAAAAGTGCCGGCCTATCGAAAACGCATTGGTGAGCGTTTTGCTCTCCAGCCGATGCCTAAGGAGTTCGCCAAGAGCAAACTTACACTATGGATCCATGCGGTTTCGGTAGGTGAGACAGCTGCATCCGCGCCATTGGTAAAAGAATTGCAGCGTCTCTATCCTGACGCTCAGATTGTTATGACAACCATGACAGCCACCGGCTCAGACCGCGTCCGCATGCTTTTCGGCGGGTCAGTGATGCATGTCTACATTCCTTACGACCTGCCAGGCGCCTGCAATCGGTTCCTTGATAAATACCGTCCTCATCTTTTGATCTTAATGGAGACAGAGCTATGGCCAAATTTAGTGCATTCTTGTCATCGTCGAGGCGTCAAACTGTTGTTGGCGAATGGCCGGTTATCGGGGCAATCGGCAGCAGGTTATGGCCGTTTCGCGACATTTACGCGCAGCCTTTTAGAGAAGGTCGATTGCATAGCTGCTCAAGCTGCGCCCGATGCACAGCGTTTCATCGATCTTGGGGCCAATCCAGAACAGGTAGTAGTTACTGGTAGCTTAAAATTCTTAGTTAACGTGAGTGAGAAAGAGAAGCAAGCGTACTTTGCCGCAATCGAAAAAACAGCGCGACCTGTCCTAGTTGCAGCTAGCACACGTGAGGGTGAAGAAGAGAAAGTGTTAGCCGCGTTCAAAAAATGTCTTGCTGAAATCCCTTCTTTACTTTTGGTATTGATTCCACGACATCCTGAGCGATTCGTCAAGGCTGGCAAATTAAGCGAAGACGAAGGTCTCACTACAGTGAGGCGAAGTGACGGTGCAGTAGTAGAGCCTAACATTCAAGTTGTAATAGGGAATAGCATGGGAGAAATGCTGGACTACTACAGTGTCGCGACGATCGCGTTCGTCGGCGGAAGTCTTGTCGATACCGGTTGTCAGAATATCCTCGAGCCGGCGGCAATGGGCGTCCCAATTTTAGTAGGTCCCTCTCAGTACAACTTCGCGACCATCTGCAAACAACTGGAACACGCTGGTGGTCTAAAGACTGTACAGAACGAGATGGAATTAGCTCAGAGGGTTTCTACATTGATCGCAGACGAACGGGCGCGGCAGGAAATGGGTGAGCGAGGAAAACAGTTAGTAAGAGAAAATCAGAATGCCTTGCCCGCGTTAATGAAACTAGTTGTGCCTCTTGTCTCGAAGCCCTAGTAATTATTCTTATTCGAATTGGCGCGTCAGATTCTCAGCGCTATCGGATGTCACACGAATATTATCTTCGATACGAATACCTCCGCAGGGATAGAGTGCGTCGACGGTATTCCAGTTTATCACTTTACCACGATCTGAGCCTCGTTCTGCCTCTAGAATAAGTGGAATGAAGTACAAGCCCGGCTCCACGGTAAACACCATATCGGTTTCCATCACGCGTGTATTTCTCAGCGCTGGAGAATTCTCGGGCGGAGGCAATATGGCTCCGTCAGTATCAGACTGATGTCCACCTACATCGTGTACCTGAATTCCTAACAAATGCCCCACGCCGTGCGGCATAAACAGTTGAGGGATATTGAGCTCGACTAAATCTTCTACTTCACCTGCACAAATATTATGATCAATCAGGACACGGGCGATCCTTGCCAATGTTGACGTATGCAATGATTGGTAAGTTTTTCCAGGTTTAACTTCGTCGACTAGCGCGAGTTCCAACGTCTCCATCGCAGAAACAAGAGACCTAAATACTGGGTGAACGTTGTCGCTTACCGAAGTTCGGGTTATGTCCGAACCGTAAGCCTTTACGCGACAGCCGGCATCTATTAGGAGAACCTGCCCTTTGTCCGTGTTTGTTTTGCGTTTGAATTGATAGTGCAATATCGCAGCCTTCTCATTGAGAGCCACGATATTAGTATAGGGACATTCGTCTTCTAATTTTTGAGTGGCTTGCAGAAAGGCCATGTGAATCTCATATTCACTTCCCCCCTGTAAAAAACAAGCCTTAGCGGCGGCATGGCCGAGAAGAGCCAGGTGGTTAGCAGCACGCAATTGCTTGAGCTCATAGCCTGTTTTTACGGCTCGCGAGAAATCTAGATAGGCTAGTAGTTTTTTTGGGTTAATCAAAGCCTTATCGATGCCAAGAGAGGCGGCGATGTCAGTATGTCCTCCGATGTAGGCAACATCTGCAACTGAATGCAGCTTTAGTTGGGTAACGAGTTCATCTAGGCTACTCAATCTAACGATAGTGAGCGTTTCCTCCCATTCAGGTTCAACGTCTATATCCTGTTCATACCAGAAATCGCTGGGCACAATTTGGAAATAGATGGGCTTCTCCCCGGGACGGAAATAGACGAATTGATTGGGGCGGTTGACAGGAATCCAGTGCAGGAGGTGCCCGAAAGCTTGAAATGCCACTCCTCGATCATCTCCATAATAGTGGTGTTCCGCGCCGCTATGCACAAGTACCCCAACCAGCTGCGCGCCTTCGCTAGCGACATATTGCAGAGCATCGGTATAGGTGCGAGTGAGTGTAGCTATATGGTTGGCATAATTGTCTATGGTCAAGTCCGTGCCCCTGAGTGCTGTTTAATGCAGAGAGTTAGAATTATACTGCGAAATGACTGTCAACAGACAGAGCCCGTTGTTGCGATAGGAAGGGGGATAAGATGCTATACCCTATGTTTATGTTGGTCATTCTAACTATGGTAATAATGGTACTCACGGCTCGCGTGAGGGTTGGATCTGTACAGACAGGTAAGGTGCCGCAGAGCTACTATAGCTTAATGCAAGGGCACGATATTCCAGATTTCGTCGCTAAGACGACACGTAATTTCAATAACTTATTCGAAGTTCCGACGCTGTTCTATGCAGGTGGCGCCGTGTATTTGGCGTTGGACCAGACGGGTCAACTACCCGTAATCAATGCTTGGATCTTCGTAGTCGCGCGGGTGATTCACAGTATAATTCATCTAAGTTACAACAACGTGGTGCACAGACTCACTATATTCGCCATTGGTAATCTTTCTGTTCTGGTTATGTGGCTGGGTATAGTTAATGCTGCTGGGTAGTAATCGCGGTATGATTTTAACTAATAAAAAGTAGAACGAGCCAATATTGGGGAAAAATAGGGAGACAAAAATGTCTGACGTAGCAGTTTTTATGATAGCCAATCTCGTCATTGAAGATGCGAGTGAATACCGTAAATATGAGAAGGGGTTCTTCCCCATATTAAAAAAATTTGGTGGCGAGTTCGTTACATTCGATGATAGCCATGAAAATTTCGAAGGGGATTCTCCGCTCGAAGGTCGCATCATTATCTTCAAATTTCCCTCGGAGGAATTAGCCAAGCAGTGGTACAACGATGATGATTATCAAGCTCTTTCCGAATTTCGCCGTGCTGGTACGACGTTGAAAAGTATTACACTGGTTCATGGATTGCCGCCAAGAGTTTAGGGCTTCGACGCGTGTACCTGGCAGTAATTTTTCTATTGTGGGCTAGAAGTCTATAGATGGTTAACGAATGTTAAACGGAGATTAGCAGTCATGATTTGGCCAACTACACCAACATTGCGGGGCAAGGAAATTACTGATTATTTGGGTATTGTCGTGGGAGAGGTAATTCTTGGGGTTAATACATTCAGCCTATACGACGATATCGTCGACGGCCGCAGCGGTGCTTATGAAGAACAGATTAAGGGTACGAATAGACTATTGATTAGATAGTCTATTGGCGAGAAGTCAGATGCTGTCCTAGACTTAGGGAGAAACTACTGAGCAGTTAAGGACAGCGCTGGTGATCTATTCCGCATTTAAGCACAAGCATCCGGTTCTATCTGAGCCACTACATTTACTTCTCGAAAAGTTACGCCCAAATGCAGGGCAAAAATTTCAAACGCTCACACAAGCGCTATTTGAGAGGCCTACTCTCGATGATGAAAATCAGATCGCCTATGCCTTTCGGCAACCGGTCAATATTGTCAACTCCCTCCTCGCTAAGAATCGGCGTCATAATTGCCGGTTTGAGCAGAGAAGGAACAAAGTGGAACGAGCCTCACTCGTTCAACGCTACTGCGAAGGTTTTGAAATGCCGCAGCGCGAAGACTATCTAAACCTAATTAAAAAAGACGGCCGCTCACGTATTGTTACCTCGTTCCACAGTGGCGATTTTCTGTACGGAGCCGCCAGTCTGTTTAGTCTAGATAGCAACCAGCGAAACAAATATGTATTAAGTCTGAATAGGAGTTGTGATGCCTGCTATTCGAATTTGGCTGCAGGCTTTGACCGCGGTGCGCTAGGCCCAAAGAGCGAATTATTGCTTTGTGATACCGACTCGTTGGAGCTCTCTGGGATACTCCGAGCGGGCAATGCATCGCTACTTCTTTTCTGTGATGTTCCTCCTGGGCTCAATGAAACTATCGAAGTGAAATTTCTTGATCGGCAGGCTTGGTTCTCAATCGGGCCTGCAATCCTTGCGCTTGCGAACAGAGTGCCACTACTTCCCTTCATCAACTACTCAACAGGCAATTCTAGCTACCTGAAATTAGGTGGTCAGATCGAGCCGGAACTGTTGCCTTCGGAAACACTGCGAATGGGGGCGAAGAGGATTACGCAGAGTTTGGTGTCGTTCTTCGAGCCTGTTTTCCTGGAAAACCCCGAGCAGTGGAGATTTCTCTCCTTGTTGCCAGGATATTTCTCTAAGCCGAGTACAGCGGCTATTTCTCGGTGTTAGCAACCAGTGAAATGGACAACTAATACAGATCGAAAGCGACGAACAATACCAGCATGAATTTTCGAATAGATGAACATCTTGTTACAAGTGTTAGGCAATGTCTACGCGAGCATTGCGACGGGGCTATCTTCGATCGAGAGACAATTCTTAGTGAGCTTAATCTAGATTCTCTCGATCTACTAGAGAGCCTTTTCGAATTAGAAACTCACTATGGGAAGACATTGAGTAATGCGGAGTTAGCCTCACTAGTTACGGTAGAGGACTTAGTAAAAGTCTTTGCTTCATCTATTAGTCAAGCATAAGAAAAATTTAATGGCTGTGCAGAACCCAGACAACCTGTTTCGTGAGAGGGCGATTGCTCACAAAATGTTGGGCCCCCCTTCCGCGCCTGTGATTGCACTGGCGAACTACTTCAAGTTGCAACTAGTTTTGTGGGTGCTGCTGTTGCTTGTCGCGACGTATCTACTAACTAAGACGACCTATAAGGAAACAGTAGCGGCGCAAGGAGTATTAGAACCGGTCGGGGATGTTCAAAAAATTGTCTCCGTGGTTGCGGCGAGAGTGGAGAAAATTCACGTTAACCTAGGCGAAACAGTCGAGAGTGGCGACATACTAGCGTCACTGTCTACCGGTATTTATAACGGGGAAGGTGCCTCTGTTGTGCAGGAAAACATACAGCAGTTGCACACCGATCGCGAGTTACTAGTGAAGAAATCTCAGGTTCAGCAACTGGCACAGGAACAGTCCAAGCATTGGAGCAGGCTGGCTGTTGCGAATGTCCACAGTAGTAAGCTAAGCCTTGAGGAGGAAGTGGAGTTGCTGACAATTCGAATTCAGTTGAGTGATCGAAACCTACTGGCAGTTTCGACACTACTTCAAGCGGGAAACAGTTCGACTCGTGAATCCGATCAACTGCACCAAGCACATCTAGAGCTTCTCGGCCGCAGGCAGATGCTCTCACAAAAGTTATTGCAATATGACTATGAACTAAACTCTCTCGACAACGCTGAGCAACTCGCGCAGTTCGATTCAGAACAGGCCAGCCTGCAGATTCAACGAGAGCTGCAGGTAATCGATCAGAAAATCATGAGCCTGAGCAACCAGGCGCTATTCACGGTGGTTGCTCAAGGGCCGGGTATAGTAGCAGAGTTGGGATTAGACAGAGGCAAGTCGGTACTGCCGAATCAACCGCTATTTGTTATTAACCCGTCTAACACGAAGGTACAAGCCACGCTCTACGTGCCAGCGGCAGTGCAGGCAAAGCTAGTGACGGGGCAGTCTGTCCTGCTTCGATACGACGCATTCGATTTTAGGCTGTACGGTCGGTATGAGGCCACGGTGGTTGCTATTGGAAGGGCTAGGCTGGATCCGAGAGAAACTGTATTGCCAATCGCTGGCATTAACGAGCCTGTATTCAAGGTAACCGCAGAGCTACATGAATCCATGGTACAGGGAGATTCACTTTACCGGCTGCAGAGCGGAGCGACACTCATGGCAGATTTCGTGCTCTGGGAAATGTCGCTCTTGCAGTTCATCTTTAGGCCTATTTTGGGGTTGCAGGGCAAGGTGACATGATCGATATTTTCAAGTCTCGCGATACAGTGCCCATGATATTCCAGAACGAAATGGCTGAATGCGGCTTAGCCTGCCTGGCTATGATTGCCAACTATTATGGCAAATTTTCAGATATACGTACCTTGCGAGAAAGCCTCTGCATGCCGGCCGGTGGCGCATCTGTAAAACATTTACTGCAAGCTGGTTTACGACTTGATCTTCAAGGAAGGCCTCTTAAACTTGATCTCAAAGATATTGGCCTACTAACCCTTCCGGCAATCCTACATTGGGACACGGACCACTTCGTTGTATTAAAGAAAATCACGAGCAAATCATTCGTTATTCACGACCCTGCGATGGGCATACGAAAATATGGTCTATCGGAATTGGACCACCATTTCACAGGAATAGCGATTGAACTGTCCCCAACTATTTCGTTCACGCGGGAAAGGCAAGCAAAAGAAGTTTCTTTGAAGGCGCTTTTCAAGGCAACTCCTAGCTTTCGCCAAGCCATCAGACAAGTCTTTTTTCTCTCACTCTTGCTACAGGTGTTGACGCTTATCTTCCCGCTTTATCTGCAGCTGGTGATTGATCAGGGGCTCAGCAAAGGGGATATGGATATTATTTTTCTCGTTGCACTGCTTTTCTTGCTAGTCATTCTAGCCAAGACAAGTGTCACCTATTTTAGAGGAGTGGCGCTACTACAATTTTCCAGCCAATTGGGCTTTCACATGGTAAGTAACACCTTTGCACACTTGCTTAGACTACCTTTATCGTACTTTGAAAGAAGAGAGATGGGTGATATTGTTTCCCGATTTTCCTCACTCGACAATATCAAACAGCTCGTCACCCAAGAGATGATTACGGTGATAGTAGACGGCTTGTTCTCAGTCTTAACCTTTATCCTGCTATTTCTCTACAGTCCGACTTTGGCATTCGTTGCACTGCTTTTCGTGACTATTTTGTCACTTATTCGTCTTCTGGTTATATCTAGGGAAAGATCGTATCGACAGGAGGTGCTACAAAGTGGAGCCAAACAACAGACTCGATTCATGGAAAATATTCGATGCATAGCGGTAACCAAAAATTATGCGATTGAGTCTGAGCGTTTGTCGCAGTGGCAGAACTACTATGCCTATTTTATTAACTCGAGCTATCGACTCGGACATCTCCAGCTGAGTCTAAGCACCCTGCATAGTCTTTTATTTGGGATAGATCATGTTACGACGATCTACCTAGGCTCATCCGCAATACTTAGTGGCCAACTGACCATAGGTCAATTGATGAGCTTTGTTTTTCTTAAGCAAAATTTCTCCGGCTCAGTGGCCGCGATGCTTCCTAAACTAACTGAGATTCGACTCTTAAGACTGGAACTTGATCGAGTATCAGATATTATTTTTGAAGAACCGGAGCAGAGCTTTCAAGATACCAACCTTTTCAAGCGAGGAATTTCCGGTGCCATTGAGGTGGACAATCTTAGTTTTCGTTATTCCCCAGCACAGCCCGAATTATTTAGGAACCTTAGCTTTAGCATCACAGCCGGTGAATTCTTCGCGATTTCAGGACATTCCGGAAGCGGTAAATCTACGCTCTTGAAACTATTGCTTTGTTTGGCCACACCGTCTGCGGGTGAGGTTCGTATTGATGGCCGCTCGATCCTTGAGCTCGGAGTGAGTCAGTACAGGTCACAAGTTGCAGCTGTGCTCCACGAAGACGGTTTGTTGTCGGGTTCTCTTGCCTACAACGTTCACCTAGAGCTGGAACCGTTAAATTCAGAGCGACTAGAGGCGGCGTGCCGGATAAGTTGTATCTATGATGACATAAGCAAATTACCTATGGGGTTTACTACACAGGTAGGTGAGATGGGAGTGGCACTCTCTGCGGGTCAGATACAACGTGTTCTGCTTGCCAGGGCGCTGTATCGACATCCGAAGATATTAGTGTTGGATGAAGCGTTATCTCATCTAAGCATTAACGCAGCGTGTGAGATCATTGCGGGCATTCGCGATTCGAAGACCACTCTTATTCTTGTAACCCATAATGCGGAATTAATTGGCCTAGCTGATTGCTTGCTGGAATTAGGAGCACAGAATGCGCTGCAAAGAGTGGCTGGAGAAAAATGAAGAGACAGCGATTGAAAGGAGGCGAGTAGATATTGGTTACTAGAAGCTTAATGCCGGGGAAAGCCTATTTCACTGTCATAAAAGAGAAGGCGTTCGGTACTGGATTCTTTGACGATGCGTGCAAAGAATTCTATCTTCGTCGTCTCCTGCATTGTCAGAATGCATTCCAGGTGCAGCTGCATGCTTATCTTTTGATGGAGAAAGAACTATTTTTGATATTTACACCGTCGACGCCATCGGGCTTTGATTCGTTCGTTAGATTTCTCAATGATAGTTATAGTAGATACTACTTAATTCGATTCGCGCGCCGTGTTTTCGCTTGGCAGAATGAGCCGCTTGTATGCCGGATTCCAAATGACAAGCTTATCCTAGATTGCCAAAAATTTGTCGAACGCCATGTGCTCGACTTTAACAGCGAAGGTCACCCAGGGGAGTACGGCTACTCCAGTTATTGTGCGAACGCGTTTACGTACAAGCCAAATTTTTTGAAGCGTCATCGAGTAGTTCGACAATTCATAAATATTGACACCAACGGCCTACAACGATATCGAAATTTCATTGCGAGGCCATTTCGTGAAGAGTACCATCTGTTATTGCGGAATCGGTTCCTCTGCGGGCAATCTTTGTTGCAGTACAAACCTTCTTTTAAGCTAGAGAATAATAGGTCGTTGACCAAACTAGAAGACATCAGCACAATAAAAAGCCACCACTGAATGATGAAATAAGGAGTTGTTGAAGGGGAATGGAAAGATGAGATAGCTTGGCAGGGAAGGTGTCAAGTTGGCTCTCATCTGGCTACGATAATTCGCTACAAGCTCCATTAAATCGAGGGAAAATGTCTAAGCCGCAGGCGTCAAATTTCTATCCTTTTTACGATCCCTATCGTGATAGTGGTGGGTTAGGTTATGGGAGCAAGTTAGGAATTTCACTCGGTTTTGGTATCGGCTATGCGCTGCTTCAATATTATTCCCTGTCGGATAGAACAGTTTTCTTTAGCGAAAATTTCTGGACACTAGCTCTAATAATTTCCACCTCATTTTTCGTGCTCTACGTTGCCACGGATGTATTTCGAAGCAACCTTAATGCGATGCGCGACATCGAAGGTAAGTATGCCGTCAGATTAAAGGATGTTGATGAGTGGATGAGCGACAAATGGTTGCTTCTTGTGGGGTTAGCGTCTGGAGTAGTAAACGCCATCGTGGGACATCTTCTAGGTATTCCATTAGTTTTTTTCGAATCAAGCTCCTCTCTGGCGATGGCCTATTTCGGATTTTTTTTAGGCGGGTTGGCTAGCGGCATGGGCCTGTTAGCAATCACCGCAGTGATAGTGCTCTATCTAAAATTCGCTCTCACTCTTCAGTACATATTAGACCCTAACGATCCTGATGGTAACGGTGGTATTAAAAAACTAGGAGATTCACTTTGGTTCTTCGGCGGTCTAATTGGAGCCGTTGGAGTTTTGGTCAGCATATATATGTTCGGTATCTCCTGGGTTTTTATGCATAAGCGGTATGTTCAATTTATTTTTTTATTTTGGGTTTCTCTGCCCTATGTTCTTGCAGTATCTATCGTGTTGATACCTGGCCTCGCTGTAAGACGACAAGTTTCTTACTTCAAGTCATATAAATCTGGCCAGCTCAAACACGAAGAGATGAAACTGTATTCAAGCTATAAGCAGTTCGAATCCAAAGAAGATGAAGAAATTATCGCGGAAAAGAAACAGCTTGGTGAGAAGTTGGAAAGAATTCAGAGCGAACTAGAATCACTCAAGAAGATGCGCAATTCGCATATCGATGGAAAGAGCTCGAACTAGACGAGCTCCACTTCCTTTCTACTACTGCTATTCATAGCTTTCAATGCTTGGACAGGCACAGAATAAATTCCTATCACCGTATACGTTATCAATGCGGTTTACACTCGGCCAGTACTTATTAGAAGCAACTGTGTCTTCTGGTTGGCTAGGGTAGGCGGCCTGCATTTTACTGTAAGGCCTGTCCCAACCCTCATCCATTATGTCGGCGAGGGTATGGGGCGCATTTTTTAACGGATTGTTCTCAGCATCGATATTACCCGACTCGACATCTGCGATTTCTTTGCGAATCTGGATCAGTGCGTCGATGAATCTATCTAGCTCCGCCTTCGACTCACTTTCTGTTGGCTCAATCATCAGCGTCCCAGAAACTGGGAAAGACATAGTTGGTGCATGAAAACCGAAGTCCATAAGCCGCTTAGCGACATCTTCCTCACTGATGCCCGAGCTTAGTTTGAGCGGACGTAGATCGATAATACATTCGTGAGCCACCATGCCATTGCGACCTGTATAGAGTACAGGGTAGTGCTCGGCCAATCTGATAGCGATATAGTTCGCGCTGAGAATTGCGACCTGAGTTGCCTTCAGTAGGCCCTCGGCACCCATCATAGCGATGTACATCCAGGAAATTGGTAGTATTCCGGAGCTGCCCCAAGGAGCGGCAGAAACCGCGCCATTATTAGTTTCTGGGCCGTTTAGCTTAATCAGGGAATGGTTCGCCACGTGCGGAGCGAGGTGCTTCTTTACTCCGATTGGGCCCATACCTGGGCCACCGCCACCATGTGGAATACAGAATGTTTTGTGCAAGTTTACGTGAGAGACGTCAGCTCCGATATCAGCGGGCTGCGCGACTCCAACCTGCGCATTGAGATTGGCGCCATCCATATATACTTGCCCACCATGATCATGAACTATTTGGCAGATTTCCTTCACGGCTTCTTCATACACTCCGTGTGTGGAAGGGTAGGTAATCATCAACGCGGCGAGATTATCAGTATTTGCTTCAGCTTTGCTGCGCAGATCTTCAACATCGATGTTGCCATTGTCGTCGCAGGCAACGAGTACAACCTTCATGCCAATCATTTGTGCGCTGGCTGGATTGGTGCCGTGTGCCGAAGTCGGTATTAGGCATACATCACGTGTACCCTCACCGATGCTCACAAGATATTTCTTGATGGCCAGCAGGCCAGCATACTCTCCCTGAGCACCCGAATTCGGCTGCATACTTACGGCATCGAAACCGGTAATTACCTCTAGCATTTTTTCAAGGCCGGAGATCATCTGTTGGTAGCCTGCCATTTGTTCTATTGGGGTGAACGGATGCGGTTTTGCAAACTCGGGCCAACTAATTGGGGCCATCTCCGCAGAGGCGTTAAGTTTCATCGTGCAGGAACCCAATGCGATCATCGAATGGGTAAGTGAAATATCTTTGTCTTCGAGCTTCTTCAAATAACGCATCATCTCGGTTTCGCTATGATAGCTATTGAAATTGTGATGTTGTAAATACTCGCTGTGACGAATCAGATTGTCTGGGATAACTGCTGCCTTTTCGCCACTTACGATTTGCGCGTCAATGTTGGCAGATGAAAGTTTCTGTGCCGCATCGCCGAGAATTACCCGCCAAATAATTTCAACATCTTTACTGGAGGAACACTCGTCCAAACTTATGCCGATTGACTGGTCTTGCTCGACCCTATCGATACGTAAGTTTATCTTGTTCATTTTCGCTCGATCTAAAATAGCAGCAATACCTCCAGCATCTACCTTAAGCGTAAGAGTATCGAAGAAATTTTCGTTTACTATTTCAATGCCGGCGTTCTGCAAGCCTGCGGCCATTATAGAAGTTAGTCGGTGAATTCGCTGAGCAATATTCTTAAGGCCTTTGGGTCCGTGATACATCGCGTAAAGTGCAGAAATGTTTGCCAATAATACCTGCGCGGTACAAATATTGCTGTTCGCCTTCTCGCGGCGTATATGCTGCTCACGAGTCTGTAGTGCCATACGAAATGCTTGGCGCCCACGTTTGTCAATGGAGACGCCGATGATGCGGCCGGGAACGGCACGCTTGTAGTCTTCTTTAGTAGCGAAGTAAGCAGCATGCGGCCCGCCGTATCCCATGGGCACGCCGAAGCGCTGCGTGGTGCCGGTTACGACATCTGCTCCCATCTCACCTGGGGGCTTTAGAAGTGTCAGGCTCATTAGGTCTGCCGCGACGATCGCGATTGCTTTGTGTTCGTGCAGCTGGCTGATAACCTCGGTGAGATCCCGTACTTCGCCGGTTACCGCAGGATACTGGAAAATAGCACCAAACAATTCGGACAGATCGGCATCATTGATATCACCTATGATTAGCTCAAAGCCGAAGCATTCTGCTCTAGTCTTTATGACATCGATGGTCTGCGGCAAACATTGCTGATCAACGAAAAACGTATTCGCTGTTCGGTTCTTACTTACACGTTTCGCGAGTGACATTGCTTCCGCCGCGGCAGTCGCCTCATCAAGAAGCGAGGCGTTTGCCAGGTCCATTGCGGTTAGGTCCAGAGTCATTTGTTGAAAATTGAGCAGACACTCTAAGCGACCCTGCGAGATCTCAGGCTGGTACGGTGTATACGCCGTGTACCAACTAGGATTTTCCAATACGTTGCGCAAGATTACATTTGGCGTGAAGGTGTCGTAGTAGCCGAGCCCAATAAATGATTTTGCCGTGCCATTCTGTTCAGCGATTGCTTTTAGTTTCGCAAGAGCCGCGTTTTCAGTAAGCGGGCCATCCAATTTCAGGGCGCTTTTTAGGGCTATCGCCTCGGGAACAGTGCTGGCGATAAGCTCATCTAGCGATTCCAAATTTAGTACTTGCAGCATCTGCTCTATCTGAACTTTACTCGGGCCAATGTGTCGATCGATAAATTCGCCGCTGTATAGCAGGGCATCGAGAGACACAGCGGAGTCGTTCAGTGCGGATTCGTTTTTAGTCGCTGGATTGGATTGCGTTTGCATTACTGTCCTTGCAGGAAACATAATTTATCTTCGATATTTAAGTGGCTATACAGATGAGGAGTTAATTGATGGTCTGCAGTTGGCAAAGATTATTCGCCTACGTTGCTCAGCTTCCTAACCCTCTTCGCAGTGATCCGAATACGCGTCGGCGTCCATTAATTCATCCAATTCTAGTTCGTCACTCATTTTAATCTTATAGAACCAACCGTCGTCGTAGGGATCTGCGTTGACCGTTTCCGGAGCCTCAGAGAGCGTATCATTGGTGGCAATAATTTCACCAGATATTGGACTGTACACATCCGATGCAGCTTTCACTGATTCTACGACCGCCACTTCATCTTTTGCGTGAATCGTAGCAGCTACTTCGGGCAGTTCCACGAATACGATATCACCCAATGCATCTTGTGCATGATTGCTGATGCCTACCGTTGCGGTGCCATCATCTTCGAGTCGAATCCATTCATGAGTGGTGGCGTATTTAAGATTGTCTGGATATGTGCTCACTAGATATTCCTCTTTTGATCGGTGCTAATTGTAACCCTACTAGGCAGCTGAATTACTACGAATTAGTAGAACTAATCTATGGGTTAAGTCTCAATCTTCTACTCGAATACCTTCTTACCGAAACGAACGAAGTTTGGCTTTACTATTCGTACGGCGGTCAGTGTGCCGCGAATATCAACTTGACAGGCTCCGCTATTTGCAGGGATTCTAGCTAATGCGATTGAATGCTTCAATGTGGGAGAAAAGCTACCACTGGTAATTACGCCTTCTCCATTTTCGCATAGAACTTTTTGGCCCTCCCGCAGCACACCCCGCTGTTCCAGAACTAGCCCGGTAAGAATTGGCGTCGTGCCGGCCTCGCTCTCTGCTAAGTGAGCCGCGACCGCCTTCCGACCAATGAACTCGCGGTCCTCGGGCTGCCAAGCGATTGTTTGTTTCATATTGGCGGCGATGGGTGAGGTAGTTTCATCCATGTCGTGGCCATAAAGGTTCATGCCTGCTTCCAAACGCAGCGTATCTCTTGCGCCCAAACCTACGGGTTTGACGCCAACCGTTAATAGCTTATCCCAAATTTCTGGAGCCTCTTCACTGGGTAGGATTAGCTCGAGGCCCTTTTCGCCAGTGTAACCGGTGCGAGCTATGAACCATGATCCCGATTCGAAGCCACGGAAGTTCTTTAGCTCTGTACTTATTGCGGCGCGGTCACGAGTCAGTATCGTGCTGACTTTGTCAATTGCCTCAGGCCCATGAACGGCTAGGATAGAGAGCTGCGGCTGCTCTTCAATACTAACGTCGAAGTCTGCTGCGTGAGTGCGTATCCAGGCCAGGTCTTTGTCGCGGGTGGCGCAGTTCACCACGACGCGATAACCAAAGCTCATACGGTAGACAATCAGATCGTCAACAACGCCACCCGTCTCATTCAACATACCGCTGTACAGAGCCCGCCCAACTTCATCTAACTTGGCGACATCGTTCGCTAATAGATAGCGCAGGAATGTCTCAGCTTCATCGCCCGACACATCGACTACTGTCATATGTGATACGTCGAAGATGCCGGCCTGGTTTCGTACTAGATTATGTTCTTCTATCTGAGAGCCATAATTAATCGGCATATCCCATCCGGCGAAATCGACCATTTTGGCGCCGGACTCGAGATGCTTCCGGTATAGCGAAGTTTGTTGGCCCATTTAATAATACGTCCGAGTCGCGGGAAAAGTAGGCGTCATTTTACCCACAGCTAGAGTCTTTTAATAGGAGAACCTGAGGTGTTTTAGCACTCTATCTTGGGGCTACTAATGGACTAGGATTCTTGCAGAAAAATATTCCTAGGGGAGCCAGGCATAACTAAACTTAGCGAATACTGTGCGGTTGGTTTTCTCGATGGCGTCGTAAGTGTCGTTCTGAAAGCCGGCATCGGAGTAACCGATAAAGAAACGGGTGGCGGCGCTGAATCTATAGCTATAGAGAAGCTGTGTGGTGAGTTGCTTAGTGCGTGCCTGCACAGATCTGACGTAGAGATCCTGATTACGTTTGTTGTCCGTATATTGGAGCGTAAAGCGAAGAAAGCTGCGTGCACTAAATTGGTACGTCGTCTTTAAATCAGTCAGATTCGCGGTAAATAGCCTGCCGCCGTCGACATCGAATTGCTGTAGAGTATGATCGAAATCCAATTCCAGATGCTTGCCCCAGCGATAATTGACGCTAGGCCCAAGGCGCTTCGACCTGCCAAGGCGAGTATTGGCAAAGTCGACAATATCCTCAACTCGTATTAGGGCACTCAGGCGCAAGTTCGCTCTGGGAGTAAACCCAATTCTAAGCTGATTGAACTGTTCATCGAAATATTTGCCGTTCCAGTAGGTCTCGCTACCACCGAATAGTCCACTGAGAAAAGACTGCTTGGGGCCGTCCATATTGAGGAATACTTCAAATTCTTCTTCGAGCTGCAGGCCTGACTGGTCTTGTGTTCTGTCATAGTCTAGCGCGACCCGGATGCGATTGAAGAAGTCGTCCGATTCGCCGCGCCAGGTGTGTCCTACTGTCGCCACGACAAACTTGAAATCGACTCGGTTTACGAAACCGAGATCCGCACGAAAATCATCCCCCATGTCTGTATAGCCCAAGCGCCAGTCCCAGCGCCGATCGTTGTGGCGGTACTCTAGACGCTGGCTAGTATCGCTAAGGCTGCCTGCCTGCCCGTATTGGCTCTGTATGAGGGTTGGATAGTCAGAGCTGGAGTGCATGGACTGAATAGAGATCGAATCTTGGTCAGTAGGCCTGAGCACTGCATCGACACTGCTGACGGTATTGTTGTAGCCGTCAGCCCGGCGGTCGGTAATCAAGGCGCCGATTGTGGAATTTTCGAAAATATCGAGGCGATAGCGGCCAATCGCTACTTTGGATTCAGTCTCACCGAGTGAGGCAACGCTGGAGCCTAGGCTGCGGGGTATCAAGAAACTCGTGGTTACATCGTTGGCAGTGAGCAGGGCATAGGTGTGGCCTCCACTTTTGCCCGTGAGTTTTAGGCCATAGTCCGGATCGGAAATGTTTCTCGTGTGCACGAGTCGCTCAAAGGTATCGAAGTAGTCTGCGCCGTCTAAGAAGAAAGTTCGTCGCTCGGGGAAGAAAAGGCTAAAAGTGTTGTTGATATCTAACTGTGCACTATCGGCCTCGACTTGAGAGAAGTCGGGATTCAGTGTCGCGTTGAGATACAAGTCTTGAGAAATTCCCCAGCGCACATCGAGGCTGCCTTGTGCATCGATACTCTCGCTATCCCAACCGCCCATGGCTGGGTTTCTGTTCTCTACCGAAGTGGAGGTTACAGTCGGAATAATCTCGAGATTTCTACTTCGAGTTAGATTGGCAAAACCGTCCGCCTTACTTATCTGACAAATATAACAAGCTATGTTTCTATCTCGTGGATTGTTGGCGATTCGCGTATCTCGATCACGCGGATAGAACCTGACTAGATCGATGCCCCAAGTCTGGTTGTTCTCGTTAGGCGTAAAACGTAACTGCTTCATCGGAATAGCCATCTCTACGACATAGCCATCCTCGTTAATCTGTCCAGCGCTGTCCCATATGGCATTCCAAGATTGGTCTTCATCGCCGTTCACATCGTCTTGAATGGCATCCGCCTGCACACCATAGGGATTGGCAAAGAATTCGAATGCACGTCTTTCGTCGTTGAAGGTGTCCAGAATGATCGCCACCCAGTCATCGTTCCACATGGAGTCTCTGTCTCTATAGAACGCGCGGATTTGATCGGGGTCCGGATCTAGAGCGATGAAGGCGACGTACAGTACCTCGCCATCTTCCATGAGCAGGGCCTGTGCCTCCACCTCGGCGGGGACGTTGTCATTCGGATTGGTTTCTATATTGACAGGAATGCGCGTGGCCTGACTCCACTCCCCCTGATCGATTTGTCCATCTATACGTGGCTCGGTATTCACTCTAGGAATGTTGTAATTGGGCTGTGACTGAGCATGAAGCTCGTATGAGGGGTATCCCATGAAAACCAACGCCAAGAGAACAAGGCTCGTGCTGAGCTTAAGGCTAGGGTGTGAGGACAAATCCATTTCTACGGCTATTTTGTGAGACAACTGCCTCGATTATTTTTAGTTAGCCCTGACAGAAGGGCCATGCCATGAGCGTTTAAGCTGGGCGAGATTATTACATTTGGTGGAGACAAAGGGAAAAGGGTAATAGGGAAAAGCGAACTTTGCTGCAGTCAAAACGTTGCTAGCTACGCCGCTCACAAAAAGTGGGAAGCCTTTCGACTTCCCGTTAATTTTTCAGCATTTAAAGTTCAGAGAGGGCCTCAAGTATGTCATCGAAGGGAGGTCGGTCTTGATATCTCTCTTCTGCAAACTTGGCCTTAATAACTCCGTTTGGATCGACTAGGAATATGCCGGGATACGGTATGCCATATACTCGGTGCCCTGGTTCGTAGTCTACATTGCGAATACCGAAGGCATTCACATGGGTGACTTCTTCATCATGAAGAAGAGGGAACTGAACGTCCTGATTTTCTTGCACGGTCTTCAGCGTCTCCACTGAGTCGAAGGTTAGGGCAACAACATTGATGCCCATTGCTTCTATCTGATCACTGATTTCAGTCAGCTGCACGAGCTGAGCTTTACAGTATGGTCACCAGTCAAAGGACCGGCTCAGCATCAAGAGCATGCCCTTTTCGCCTTTTAAGCTGTCGAATGACTGAACATTGCCATCCTGATCTTGTGCCGAAATTGCCGGAACCGATGCGCCTATAGGAAAGTCTGGAGCCCAGACGAAATCCTGTGCCATCGAAACCTGGAAGCTGCCAAGTAACATCAGGGTAAACAGGAATTTACTCATCATTCCGACGTGGGATTGCGTTTTTGGATTCATGACTACCTCACGAGTTTTAATAAAATTTTTGCCCTGCCTTCGCTTTTTGAACGAGTTAAAGCATTATTGACAATACCTGATTCATGCCGGCTTTGATTGCAAAATAATTAAGTTATTTAGAATTCGATGAGGTATTTCAATGCGGTGCTCCATATATCGGCTGCAGAAGCACTGTAGCGCTGCATATTCAGCCGCACAGTCCTGAATCTGGATTAATGTCTAATTTTGATCGAGGCCTGCGAGAAATCTCTCGCCACGCGGTAGATAGTTATTGTCACTATCGAGAGAGAAAACCACGGAGTTTGAGCGGCCGATGATTTCTTCTCTGGGCACGAAGCTATAGACACGACTATCTGCGCTGTTATCGCGGTTGTCTCCCAACACGAAGTATTGGCCTTCAGGCACCACGGTAGGTCCGTAGCTGCGAGCCGTTCGGCTGGCGAAGCGGTTAGACAAGCGCGCCTGATGCGTCTTATCTGGGAGCTGTTCTAGAATGATAATGGAATCGTCATCTCTGGAGAGAACCTCGTAATGCGCGGCCTCACCATTGATAACAAGGGCGTTGTTCTGCATGTAGATGGTGTCGCCAGGCACGCCAACAATGCGTTTAACAAGGCGCTTATCAGCCTTTTTAGAGTCGATGATAACTACATCGCCGCCACTAGGATCGGAAAGTTGGCCTAGGGATATCTCGGTGAAGGGTATCTTTATGTCGTACGCGAGCTTATTCACCCAGACTTTGTCGCCATCGAGTAGCGTAGGCTGCATAGAGGCGCCGGAGATAGAGCTCAGGTCGGCGATTGCGCTCTTGAAAAAGACGATGCAGGTCAGCAAGAGGAAAAATTGTCTATTTTCCTTCCAAAACAGATTCAGGTTGCTGCCGAGACGCTCGGTAATACTGGCTGCATTTAGATCATTCATTACTTCTACACCTTAGTGGCCTCTAACCTAGCGCAGGTCTTCCAGACATGTCAATTCGCTTGAGGTAACTGGAGATTGAGCGCTGATGAGTGTGGAACCCGAATGTTGGGTTCTTGCGTGTGTCCAAGCAGCTAGCGCTCTCGCTGTGACTATTGCAAACCTCGGGGGTCTTCATTAACCTGTATGTTCGTACAGTAAATTGCTTACACAAATACATCATGGCTTTGACGCAGTTTCATCCAGCTTCTCGTGATTGGTTTACCGCTCAGTTTGGTGAGCCTACCCAGGCTCAAGCCGAGGCCTGGCCTGCTATCAAAGCTGGCCGTCACACTCTTATATCAGCGCCTACAGGCAGCGGTAAGACCCTCGCCGCGTTCTATGCGGCAATCGATGATTTGGTCATCAGAGGGCAGAAGCGCCAGCTTAATCCCGGGGTGCAGATTCTCTATGTCTCGCCGCTGAAAGCGCTAAGCAACGACATTCACAAAAACCTAGAAACGCCCCTTAAAGGCATCGCCGAAAACCTGAAGCAAAGCGGGCAGGGTCCAGTCGATATAAGGATCGCTGTTCGCACAGGCGATACCCCGGCGAGTGAACGGCAAAAGATGGCTAAGCAGCCACCGCATATATTAGTTACTACGCCTGAATCCCTTTATCTGCTGCTGACCAGTGCCAGTGGCCGCGCCATGTTGGCAAATGTGTCTACTTTAATAGTTGACGAGATTCATGCCATGCTTGGTGATAAGCGGGGCTCGCATCTGGCACTTTCTATTGAGCGGTTGCAAAGATTGGTGCTTAAGAATTCGGGACAAAGGCTACAGCGTATTGGCCTCTCGGCAACGCAGCGGCCTATTGAGATGGTTGCCAAGTATCTAGTCGGCAACAGTAACTATAGCGATGCAGAGATCGACTGTAAGATCGTAGATGCGGGTTTCCGCCGACAGATGGATATCCGCCTGGAAGTGCCGGGCTCACCGCTATCGGCGTTGATGAGCAACGAGGTTTGGGATGAACTCTATAAACGCCTAGTTGAATTAATTTCGACTCATGAAACGACGTTAGTTTTTGTAAATACTAGACGGCTCTCCGAACGACTGGCATTGGCTCTCTCGGAGCGCCTTGGTGAAAATGCGGTTTGCTCCCATCACGGCAGCATGAGCAAAGAGCTGCGCCATAATGCGGAGCAACGATTGAAGACGGGGACGCTTTCAGTGTTAGTAGCTACCGCCTCCATGGAATTGGGCATCGACATCGGTTCTGTAGATTTGGTCGTGCAGTTTTCTTCACCGAAGAGCATAGCGAAATTTTTGCAACGAGTTGGTCGCAGCGGCCACTCAATCCACGGCACACCGAAGGGAATCCTCTTTCCGTTGACTCGCGATGACCTAGTTGAAAGCGCCGCACTGTTGCACAGCATTAGGCAGAGGCAGCTGGATTGCATCGTGATGCCTCAGAAGCCGCTGGATATTCTCTCCCAGCAGATCGTCGCCGAAGTTTCGTCACAATCCCACGATCAAGCAGGTCAGACAGGTGAACTCTTCGATCAAACCGAAGGTGGTTGGAGCGTAGATGAACTCTTTGAATTGTTTCGCAATGCCTATCCCTTTCGAAACATGCAGCGGGAAGAATTCGATACGACAGTTACGATGTTAGCGCAGGGCTATAGCACTAGGCGCGGACGTCGCGGTACACACCTACACTTTGATGCGATCAACAATCGACTGCGGGCGAGACGAGGCGCAAACCTTATCGCACTGACAAATGGGGGTGCTATCCCCGATATGTTCGACTATCAAGTTGTACTTGACCCCGAAGACATTATTGTAGGCAGTCTCAATGAAGATTTTGCCCTTGAGGCGTTGCCGGGTGATGTTTTTACGTTGGGAACTCATAGCTGGCAATTGTTACGCGTCGACGGCCTAAAGGTTCGAGTCCGAGATGCGCAGGGCATGCAGCCCACGATACCCTTTTGGTTCGGCGAAGGCCTTGGTAGAACGCGAGAGCTGTCCGAGGCTGTTTCGAGTCTGCGCGAAACAATAGCGGACCTGCTCATTAACGACTCTGCGAATGCGGCGGTGCAGTGGCTAGTCGATAACGCATACGTTCCCCACGTAGGAGCTGCACAATTGGTAGAATATCTAGCCACTGGTATGCAAGCACTTGGCCAGATGCCTACCCGTTCTGTAATAGTGATGGAGCGCTTCTTCGATGAGGTGGGTGACATGCATGTTGTTATTCATTCACCCTTTGGAAGTCGTATCAATCGCGGTTGGGGCTTGGCACTTCGAAAGCGTTTCTGTAAGTCATTTAATTTCGAACTGCAGGCAGCCGCCAATGAAGACAGCATAGTTATTTCTTTAGGGTCTATTCACAGCTTTCCACTTGACGATGTATTTAAGTACCTACAATCCGCGACCGTTAGAGATGTGTTGATTCAGGCATTACTCGATGCTCCTATGTTCGAAGTCCGCTGGCGCTGGAATGCGACTCGTTCTCTTGCCATTCAGAGAAACCGAAACGGCAAGCGAGTGCCTCCTCAATTTCAGCGCATGGATGCTGAGGACCTAGTAGCACATGTTTTTCCGGATCAGATTGCCTGCGCTGAAAATATTACAGGTCGACGCGAAGTACCTGAACATCCGCTTATCGATCAGACTATTCACGACTGTCTAACAGAGGCGATGGACATCGATGAACTCACCGAACTCATAGCCGATATCGAACAAGGTAAGCTAACGCTAATTGCCAAAGATTTACGGGAGCCTTCTCCGTTTGCACAGGAAATTATAAATGCTAGGCCTTATGCCTTCCTCGATGATGCGCCGTTTGAAGAACGGCGCACCAATGCAATTCGCAATAGGAGTTGGGCCGACCCAGGTGAGGCAAAAGATTTTAGTCTGTTAGATGAGGAAGCGATCGCTCGCGTTAAAGATGAGGCCTGGCCCTGCATAAACAATGTCGAAGAGATGCACGATGGTCTTTTTAGTCTCGCTTATATGAGTAAGCAAGAATTTGAGAAAAATAAGGACTATCAGCGCTGGAATAAAGTTCTGCTCGATAGCGGGCGCATTCTGAAATTGTCTCAACTGACCAACGAATTATGGGTAGCCACAGAGAAGCTTGGATGCTTCATGGCAATATATCCTGAGTTGGACCAGTTGAGGGCATCGCCACACATTCCTAGCTTTGTATTCGAGCAGAAGTGGGAGGCAGCGGATGCACTTCGCGAGATAGTGCGTGCTCGGCTCGAATGTTTAGGACCCATACAAGCACAGCAACTTGCGAACGAGTTAGCTGTCGAAGTTACTGCAGTAGACCTTGCCTTGATAGCGCTGGAAGTAGAGGGTTTTGCCTTTCAGGGCCAGTTCACTCAAGCGGCGCGCAAACATCAAGCTGGTGCTTGTGTTGTCATCGAGTGGTGCGAGAGAAGGCTGTTGCAGCGAATACATCGCTACACAATCGATGCACACCGCAAAAGCATTAAGCCAGTATCGCTGCAGACCTATACTGAATTTCTTTTCGAGACTCATCAGCTAGTTGCCATAACTGACCCTGCAGCGAATTCATTTCTAAATAAAGAACCGGCACTTGATGGTCAAACGCGCGTGCAGAACACCTTGGGCCTGTTAGACGGCATAGCGGCACCAGCGGCGAGTTGGGAGGCAGTCCTCTATCCAGTGAGAGTTGCCGACTATGACCCTAGTTGGCTGGATGCGATGTGCATCAGCGGCAAGATGGTATGGGGTCGCTATTGCCTACCGAAACCTTCACAGCGAAAGCAGCGCAACAATGATGGGCTTAAGTCCAGCTCTTCGGGGCCTATAAAGTCGACGCCTATATCGATTGTCAGTCGCGCGAACCTGGATATATTCAAGGCACTTTCGGCCGCTGCATACAATGCAGAAGAGGCATTACCACTTAGCGAGCTTGCGAAGAGTATTGAATCTGATCTGGCTAAGAATGGCGCAAGCTTCTTCGATCAGATTCAGCAGCGAACAGGTTTGCTTAGAGCGCAGCTCGAGCTAGGCCTCGCCGAACTCGTTTCGATGGCTAAGATAACTAGCGATAGCTTTACCGGCTTACGTGCACTGCTAATCCCGAATAAAAATAAGCCAAGTGCGCATAAAAGGCGAGGCCGTCGGGCCATGTTTGGCGTTGAAGACGCGGGCAGGTGGAGCTTGTTGGAAACAGACGAGGCTCCAGGTCAACTTCAAACGAAGAGTCGGCACTGGCATGTTCTCGATGAGGAACAACTCGAGAGGCTTATCGGGATCTACTTACAGCGCTGGGGAGTTATATTCCGCGGTGTGTTGGAGAGAGAGTTATTTTCGCCGCCATGGCGCGTTTTGCTAACGGCACTGCGTAAAATGGAGCTACGTGGCACTATTCGTGGCGGCCGGTTTGTAGCAGGTGTTGGTGGCGAGCAATTTGCCCGCCTTGAAACGGTAGATGTTCTGCGTAAATTTAAGAAACAAGTCAATTCGAACAAGCCTAGATACTACAGCCTTTCAGCGGTAGATCCGCTAAACCTTTTAAATCTAATTTCCCCTATCCGTAAACTCTCGAGACTGAGTAAGAATCGAGTGCTTTACGAAAATGGTATTCCTATAGCCGTATTGGAGTCTGGCAAAGTAATATTTCTGAAAGAAATTGAATCAGCCCAAGAATGGAACTTGCAGCAGGCATTGATCAAGAAAAATTTTCCAGCAAGACTGCGCAGTTATCTCGGCACTCACTAGCTGTGCGTAAAATTATTTCTTCCCCAAAAGAAAATCCCGCTATCACTGAACGCGATAACGGGATCTACTACTTACTGGGAGCAAAGGAATCGCGAACTAGTATCGACGATGCCTCTCCAATTACCCGATCAAGTATTTAACTGCCTACTTAGATAACGTAATTGGAGGCTCCCTTAATAGATTGATAATTGATGGGATCACCTCCTTTTTTAATGCCAGGGTATCCAAGTATTGTTAGCGAATTCCCCCCGTTAGAATCACTAACAAAAGCCTGATGATTTTATATAACACAATCTCAGCACTGTAAAGTGCCGCCGTGGATAATTCGAAGGCAATTGATCGGCGGTTGGATAGAAAGTCGAAGAGATATAGTTCGAAAGATTCGTAGTTACACTAACCGCAAATTGTTCGTAAGAAATTAACGTGTTGAAAAGTTTGAGTTTTTGTGACAAAGGTGTGGCCCATTGAATCAGCGAATGTTTAGGGTCACATAGAGAGGCGATTAATCAAGAGCCATGAATTCAATTCAGTCCCCATGCAAACTAAACGTAGCGATCGAGCTATCGCAATAAAGAAGACGGCATAAATGTGTAGAGGTGGGTTTCTTGGTAGGTCTTAGACAGCAACTGTTGGGCACAATCACTTATGATGTTGAGGATATGTCTAGCAGTGGAGAATCAAAAACTAGACGAAGACCTAAAGCTCTGCGTTATGATGGGCTTGGACGTGAAAATCCGTGGTGACAGTTGAAACGACCCCAGCAAATGGCTTCAATTTCCCGGCTGACAATTCAGATGCCACGTAAAATCATGCGAGCCACGATGAGCGAAACGAATTTGGTTGCCTGGCCCAGTTATTTAACCAATTACTGAAGCGACTCTGTCAGAGACTTAGAAGAAAACAAAGACCCGTAGGTAAATAGTTAGTACAACGATAATTACCACTGAAAAGGCGATAAATCGAGGTGGGTTTTCTTTAAAGTTCTGCCAAACAGTCTTCGCTTCACCGTTCGCTGTGCTCAATTGGTATTCTCTGCGCAATCGGTCAGCACGCTCATTCTGGTATTCATCGATTAATTGGCGTGCGAATTCGAATCTCTCAGATTCATGTATCCAAATAGCGGGTAATGAAATCCCCCAGTTACCCGCCGAAGTTTCGAAGTAGGCAATGTCATTGCTCTCCAAAAGCTCCCGTATATCCTGAGCTTCATCGATGGGAACGTTGCGTAGCCTGAATACTAATTTTGACATAGTGGGTTCTTTGGCCTGAGCCTTGATTCGCTTTTACGCTAGTTGCGGGCATGCTACCTTTAACCCCTAGTCGTGTAAAATTAGAGTGAAAATAGCTGATTTGACCGCTTATGCCAGCTACGCAGTCGGTGTTGTTTGAAAAGTAGTAATTACCAGCAGGAGGAAGGACAGATGCAGGAATTAATGGAGTCGATTCGTCGACCGTATGTGGTTTTCGTTTGTCTATTCCTACTTAGTTTTTCACAGGCGAAAGCAGATACATCAGTCTGGTCAGTGCGCTCTGGTGACAACGTTATCTATCTCGGTGGAACGGTGCATCTCTTGCGCCCGGCTGATTATCCCCTACCTGGTGAATTTGAGGAGGCCTATCAAGCAAGCTCCGAGTTGTACTTCGAGACGGACATCGCATCGATGAGCGATTTGTCGGTACAGGCCCAAATGCTGCAACAGCTTACTTATGGCGACGATAAGTCTTTGAGTAGTATTTTGAGTGACGAGGCCTATGCGGCTCTTTCTATCTACACGGCGACGGCAGGGCTGCCTATAGCGATGCTGAATAAATTCAAACCTGGGCTCCTCATTAGCACGCTTCAGATACTTGTATTTCAGAGTATGGGATTTACTCCTCAAGGCGTAGACGCGTTCTTCCATACTCGAGCAGTCGGTGATGGAAAAGCAGAAGGGCAATTGGAGACAGTGCAGGAACAAATAGGATTTATCGCGGCAATGGGCGAGGGAAATGAGAGCGAATTCATTCTGCTTTCTCTGAAAGACCTTGCAGAAACAGGTGACGTTATGGAGGGCATGATTGGTGCCTGGCGTTCGGGTGATGCTGAGGGCTTGTCTGAGTTATTCGTGGAAGATATGAAGGTCGAAGCGCCGGCGTTGTATGACACGCTGCTCTTACAAAGAAACCTAAAGTGGGTTCCTCAAATCGACAGCATGCTGCAAGACGCAGACACAGAGTTTGTTCTGGTCGGAGCGGCTCATATTGTCGGCGAAAATGGGCTGCTAGACCTGCTCTCGCAGAAGGGCTACGAGATCAATCAATTATAGTTACGGGCAGTGCAAAGCAGAAGTCACGCAGAGATAGTGAGCGTCTGCTCAGGAGCTTCACGAGGCTACAGCAAGGTTATTAAGAGCTGGTTTTGTGGCTGAGCACTATCTGTCTTGGGCCACTGGTCGAGGTTTGACCAGTAACACCGGAAGGAATTTCTTGAACTTTACCACCTGACTTTAAGAATGCGTCGACGTGTTGTGCTAGATCTGCGCGATTACTTACCGCCGCGTCTTTTTTAGATTTATTTGCCATGCTTAACTTTCTCTGATTTCACAAGAACCGGAAATTATACACCCTTTCGGCACTTTCGGCCACACAGTGGGATGTAGAAAATTTCTATTCAGTGCTGCGGCCTGCGCAGATTCACAATCGTGGGCCTACTCTTTATTAGTTGTTGCCAGGTCACTCCAGAATAAATACAGCGGGTTAGCGAGACTTCGGCCCCGGCCTTTTCCGAGGGCGAACATAGCAATCCGAATAATAGTCTTCGGAAACTTGACCTGCCAGTTTATCTAAAGAAGTCTTGTAGATGACCTTCAACCTAGCCGGCAGTTCGAGGTCTAAGTGGCAGCCATAATTGCGGATAGTTTCAATATCCTCCAGCTGCTTGCGAGACACGCCGAGTAAGCGTGCGCCTCCATTCATAGAATAGCCGGCATTCAATCGGAGTTGTCTACTATTCTTTTTTACCGTTACAGTGATCGGTGAAAATTTGGGAAATTGGGTCTGATTCATAGTTTACAGCCCTTTCGACGGCGAAAAATTGATTCTCTCGCCGGATGAAGCCTCCCTGCATTGATGAAAATTAGGCAAGTGATTTTCCCTATCTCGAATCCCACTGAATTTGTTGTAAACAGAGCGATGTCAAGCTATCACAATGAATTTACTAGGGTAATAACTCCTTTAATGCGGTGGCATTTAGTTAAAATTTTGTAGAATTTACTCAATATCAAGTGGGAGATTCAATGTGGAAACCTACTTTTTTGATCCCATTTGCCGCATCAATTTAGTGATGCCGGTTTTGAGCCAAGCTTGTGATTGAGTTTCTATTTTGAAATTGAAATGAGATTGAGCATTTTGGATGAAAGGTTGCATATTTTGTTGCATATAGTGCAGGGAGCCAGTGTCAGCGATGTCAACCAAGGTCTCTTTGTAGTCATTTAGGATTATTTCGTCGAGAAAATAGAACCCCGTCTTTCCTATCGCGCCAGCTGTGCCTGCACCGGTATGGGCGAGTGATGCTGCGCTTACCGAGAGCATACCTAAAACCTGTTCAGTGCTGAGGCTCTGTTGTCTAGCAACCAAGCTTATCTGATTCCAAATTGCTTCGAATCGAGGCAATAGCTTGGCCGAGTTTTCCCTCAAGGAGGCCGTGGATTCTCGCAGCTGCGCTGCCAATTCTTCTACTTCTATCATGGATAGTGGCGGAGTATCGATTGCCGTAGCCCCCTGGCGGCCCATTTCATGAATACACAGTAGAACCTGCTCAAGAGATTCGGGATTACTCTCCTGGGAGATTACGTCATGTTCTTTCAAATGATGAACTAGACGATTCAAAAAAACTTGACCTCCCTTGGCGGCATCAGAGGCAATAGCAAATACCCAAACCGGAGAAAGGTGCATGGTTAATAAGCCGGCTGCCTCAAGAGATGTTCCTAGCAACTTTCGATTCAGGAAATGCTCTTGAAGCTCTGTATCTGTTTGGAAGTCATCTAATTCAGCAACATTTTTGATCAGAAAGGTCTGAAACATACCAAAGGTGAACCGATAGCTATTCGAATTTTTCACCGCGGTCGGTATCAGGGTCTTGGTGAGCAATAGCGAACTGCCGCCGATGAGTGAGCCTAGCGCTCGTGCTAGCCGTTCCGGCAAGGAGAAGGAGAGCGCCATATAATGACTGAGGCTACCCCCAGAGGTGTCCGGGCTATTTTCATCAAGCACAGGTACAAGTAATTTTGAATCAGGCTCATCATGGTTCATTAAAGTATTCCATTTCCGCTGTCATACAATTATTCAACTCTCGCTTTTTATGAAAGTACCATCAGCGGATCGCTACTGCTATTGACAGTTGATTTTGGGGGAGAACGCGTATAGCAAGCACATGTTATCGGGGCGGCCACTACATATAAGGCCGTGTCATCTGCTAGAATCTTCTTCTTACGCAGGAGAGCGAAATGTCAGAAGCAGAATCAGCAGAAGAACACGTAGAGCAGTCTATCACTGTAAATAAGGTTGTTAGTTTTCACTATCGGCTGGCTGAAGTGGGAGAAGACGGCGAGCGGGCGGGTTGGCGTGAGGAGTCTCATGCAGGTGTGCCGCTGGCCTATCTACACGGGTTTCACAATGTCGTGGTAGGGCTGGAAAAAGCACTGGAAGGCAAAAAGGTAGGTGACGCGATTGAGATTACTCTTCAGCCAGATGATGCTTATGGATTTCGTCGCCCAAATTCGACACAGCGAGTTCCGATCAAGCATTTACAGTTTCCTAGACCGGTAAAGAAAATATTGCCAGGGATGCCTGCGACAGTCGAGACAAATCAAGGGAATCGCGCGGTCGTTATTATCAAGGCTGGAAAGTTTAACGCCGATGTGGACTTCAATCACCCTTTAGCAGGGAAAGCTCTTTACTACGAAGTGCAAGTGGAAGGCATTCGTGATGCAAGCGCAGAAGAGATTGCACATGGCCATGCGCATGGCGCGGGCGGGCATAATCATTAACAGGAATGGCTTGACTCCGGTCTAGGCTGTGGGGGCCTGTTTTCCAATCACTGCTTCCAGCACGAGTTGGGAAACCTTTCGAATTACACTATCTCATAGTAAATCTCATCAGTGTCGGGGTTTTTATGAACTTGTAAATTCTCCTAGGATCTTGTTTCTGGGATTGAAGGAGTAGATTCTGAAAAAGGAGGTCGGGCTCAAGTTCTTGTTCTGCAATTAATCTGGAACGGTTGCAGAGCTGCGTACATCGACCATACCAAGTTGCTGGGGCCGATCGCAGCATAAAGCAGCTAGTACTAGTCGTTCTTTGTTGGCTTTATTCTGGCGGCTAGATTGGCAAGTATTTTGTCCCCGAGTTTCTGTAGTCGCCATCTGAAGAAAAATACGGCGATGCGAGACAGGCCGATAAAGCGGCGTTCCAATTTCAGCGAAATACGCATTTCGGCATTTTTAGAACTGGTTTCAATCAGGAAGCCATAGGCCATCTCGCCGGAGGCGAGGTTGATACAGATTTGTAGGCTTCGAGGCGGGTCCCAAACCTCGATGGAGCAGGTCACCGTCTTGTGTCCTCTTTCTACTTGAAGCTTTGTGCCTCTCGCTGGGGGTTCCGAGCCCGTCTGGATTACACTGTGCACGTCAGGAATCCAATGGGGCCAATGTCGGAAATCGGTAAGCACGCGCCAGCCACTGTCACTCATCGACGCCAGCCAAGCATCGGTATCTTGCGTGTTTTCTATCGAACTCGGTGCGGGTATAGAGAAATCGTGGCTACTGCGAATAATACTCATACTAGTTTCTTCGGTTATACAGTTTTAAACTGAACCAAATCCTATTTGACTTGCGGCCTGGTTAGGCTAGGAGCGGCATTCTACTGCCAGGTTGAATCACCGGCCGACTGGTGTCAGCATGAATCGATACCTAAACTGCTCGGTTTCGATGTGCATTAGTCGGCTGAGCGCTACCGTTTCTCAGCGCTCTTGCTAAATCTAGCTAGACAGAGTAACTACCGATGGGTGAAGATGCGGATACAGAAATAATTGTAGCAACAGTATTTGCCTTCATTAGTTTGAGAGTCTACCTAAAATATCGCACCGAGCAGTTGAAAGTGGTGTTGGCCAGCTAAGTGCAAGTTTAGAGGATACAAAGTGGCCCTGAAGCCGAAGACTCTGAAGCTCGAGGCGCGTATTCAGGTGCTAGAATCCATCGTCACCAACAACAATTTTTGGGCTAGAAGAAGAAATAAATTCACTATCCTGACAATTCGTGAATTCGGCGTCTTTCGACTGGGTTCGTACTAGATTGTTGTGATAAGGTTGTCCGACTACTACTAAAGAGCGATCCTAATGCTAAAGCCTCTCCTAGAGAGATTGAGAGCTAGCGGAGCCAAGAAAAAGAGAGAAGATCATGAATCAAGATGACAAACCAGACGATAGTTCTCGACGCGATATTCTTAAAGGTGCCTTGGGCACCGGAGCCTTGGCAGCCGGCGCTGCTTCAGTACCAGGGTTTATCTTTCCCGCGCTAGCCCAAGGCGAGCAACTCGTTCCTTTTACCGACGTGCCTGATACTTTCAACGCGCGCCCGGCTCGACCAAACTCGACTCACTGGTTGGATACGCGCGAAATAACCACTCATTTCACCGACAACGAGGATTTTTACATAGTACAGCACTATGGTCAGCCAGAGATTGATAACGATTCCTATACGCTGAAAGTGACTGGCATGGTAGACAATGAGTTAGAGTTTTCTCTTGCAGACCTCATGGCCCGAGACAATATTGAACAGCAAGTTGGATTTGAGTGCGGTGGCAATAGCCGGGGATTGTTTCAGGGGCTTATTGGTAACGCGCGCTGGCGTGGTGTCTCGCTGGCAAGTATTCTAGAAGAAGCGGGCATTCAAGACGGCGCTAAGGAAATCGTCTTCTTTGGAAGCGATGTCCAAACTGAGACGATTCGCGAGACCGAAGTCGAGAAAGCATTCGCGCGTAGCCTATCCATTGACGATGCGATGCGCCCTGAGAATATGCTTGCATTCGAAATGAATGGAGAGCCGCTGCCGCTTTATCATGGCAAGCCAGTACGTGCATTGATCCCAGGTTGGTATGGCGTTTCCAATGTAAAATGGTTAAATCAGATTCATATTCAAGACACTCGATATATGGGTCGCTTCATGGGGCGTGACTATGTGACTCTGAAAAAAGAAAGCATAGGTGGGATAGAACGCTGGGTTGAAAACTCTGTTACCACCATAAACCTGAAGTCTTCTATCATTCGTGTTACACAGATGGGTGGCCAACACACGATTCAAGGTTTTGTACTAAACGATGGCACATCTATAGAAAGTATCGAAGTCAAAGTAGACGACGGTCCATGGGAACGTGCAGAGATTAATCCGCGATCAACGAAATATTCTTGGAAGCTATTCCGTTACGATTGGAACAATGCCACGCCGGGAGAGCACACCATTGTATCTCGCGTGACAGACGTCAATGGCAATGTACAAGCGACTACGGAAGAACTTCCAGATAAGGTGAGCCGCTGGGAAAACTACGCTCAGTTCCCGCGAACTGTGCGCATCTAGCCCCTAATTTCCTCAAACTCGGTACTCGACGGATTCATACTCACAAGACAGTGGGTTGAATCCGGGACGGGCGTAGATCTTATTTTCTGGTTGGCTAGTAATGCTGGCCCTCTGCGCCTTCGCTTCTCTGGGCAGGAGGCTGTCTGCTTCTTCCCTACGCGGCAGCAAGCTCAAGTAGAAGAAATTCTCTCGCCGCTAACTGGCTGGCGAATTGCTGCAACGCAGTTGAAGAACTTCGATACTGAACCCATGTCGGCACTCTATCTTAAGAGCCAGCGAAAGCTCTTCGATATACGAGACAGGCTCGTTCAAAAAGACATCCGGATAACAGAAGCAGACCTTAAACCTACAGATCGCTTTCTTATGGAGCGTTTTATTACGGCGTCTGTCTCGATCGAAGGCAGTCTGAATGAGAACGATGGCTTCAGCGACGTAACACCTAGCGATTTGCGTGCCACACAATACCGACCACAGCTTAATGCGGTCTCTGTAGATATAGAGACTGACTATCATGCAAGCACCCTCTATTCGATAGGAATCTATTCGGATATTGTTTCACTAGTGTATATGGTTGGCTTAACTGAGGATTCCATTGAACAAACTGATGATGGCGGCAATCTAGAACTCTACCAGCTGAATTCTGAGCGTGAGGTTATCAGTGCGTTTGTTAAGAAGATCGCAGACTTAGACCCTGACGTGATCATGGGTTGGAATATTGTGAATTTCGACCTGCGTTGCCTGCAAGACTTCTGTGATCGGCTAAAAATGCCATTGCTGCTAGGGCGTAACAACGAGGCCATCAGCTGGCGCAAGGCAAGAGATAGCAACGATCGATATTATGCATTGTTGCCCGGTCGAGTGGTGCTGGACGGTATCGAATTAATGCGCTCTGCCACTTATCAATTCGAAAACTTCTCACTGGAGAACGTCTCGCGTGAGCTGCTGGGCAGAGGGAAATTAGTAGACGATGTTGACCAACGTGGTGCGGAAATCACTGAGCTTTTCAGTGGCAATAAAACAGCGCTAGCGCACTATAACCTTGAGGACTGTCGCTTAGTTTGGGACATCTTCCAAAAAGAGGCGCTCATTTCATTTGCTATGGAGCGAAGCTTGCTAACGGGGTTGGAACTAGACCGTTACGGTGGATCTGTCGCGGCCTTTGACTTTCTCTACCTTCCTCGACTACATCGTAAAGGATACGTCGCACCGTTCGTTGACCGGTCCTCTGTCACTAATGTCAGTCCAGGGGGTTATGTGATGGGCTCTATTCCTGGCATTCATCAGAACGTGATTGTTCTAGACTTCAAGAGTTTATACCCGAGTATCATAAGGACCTTCCACGTAGATCCGCTGGCCTTAGCCGTTGCTGCACATGAGGAAAATCCAATCGAGGGCTATGACGGTGGAAAATTTTCTCGCGAGGAATTTATCCTGCCAGAATTGATTTCAACTCTGTGGTCCGCACGCGATAAGGCGAAGGCTAGTAAGAACACGGCGTTGTCTCAGGCGATAAAGATCATTATGAACTCATTTTATGGCATCCTCGGAACGGTGGGTTGTAGATTCTTGGATTCTCGCCTAGTGAGTTCGATAACCAAGCGTGGCCATGAAATCCTAATTCAGAGTAAAAATTTCATCGAAGATGCAGGCTATCAAGTAATCTATGGTGACACAGATTCTGTTTTCGTTCTATTAGGCTCGGTTCCAGATGACCAAGTAAACGTAATCGGCGAGGGGCTTACGACACAGCTAAACGCGTGGTGGACGAATCGATTGAGAGAAAAGTATGACATCTCCAGCTTCCTAGAGTTGGAATTCGAGACACATTTCAGCAAATTTCTTATGCCGACTGTTAGAGGATCAGATGCCGGCAGCAAGAAACGCTATGCCGGCCTCGTTGTTGATAATAGCAACCCAAAAAAATCGCATCTCTTGTTTAAGGGGCTTGAATCGGTTCGAAGCGACTGGTCGCCTCTGGCGCGTGAATTTCAGAAAGAATTGTATAGACGGGTATTCTTTGGTGAACCCTATGAAGATTACATAAAGCTGACGGTTCAACAATTGACCGATGGAAAATACGAGAGCGAATTGGTTTTGCGTAAACGCCTGCGCCGAAAATTGAAGGACTATATTAAAAATGTTCCGCCCCATGCTCAGGCGGCGCGTAAGGCCGAAGATATTCGTAGGCAATTAGAATTGCCGAGCCTGTATCAGTCCGGAGGCTGGATCGAATACATTATGACAATTAATGGTGCAGAACCTCGCCAGTATCGAGAATCAGCGATAGACTTCGAGTTCTATATAGAAAGACAGTTAGCACCCATCGCCGACGCCATATTGGCATTCAAATCATCTTCTATGGATAAAATACTAAACAATCAGATTGGGCTCTTCTAGCAACTTAAATGCTGGAGATTGGGTGAACACTATTAACGAATTAATGCTGAGGAATTCATGACGACTAATTTAGTACTTACCGTGATTGCTGATGATAAGCCGGGCCTAGTGGAGTTGTTATCACAGACTATCGCTTCAAACTCGGGCAATTGGCTCGAGAGCAGCATGTCTCAACTGGCCGGAAAGTTCGCTGGAATTTTGCGGATTAGCGTTGCCGATGAGCGTGTAGAAAAGCTCATAGAAGAGCTGAAATCTCTGTCCTCAGAGATAAAATTCGTCATCGAAAAAGCCGCAGATGAGCCTATAGATCAGCAGTCGCGGATAGTTGAGTTGAGCCTGGTAGGCAATGACCGTCCCGGCATTATCAAAGAAATCTCCGCCGCAGTAGCGCAGCTAGGCATTAATGTGGAGCGACTTAACACCCAATGCACACCGGCGCCAATGTCGTCCGATGCTCTATTCAAGGCGAAAGCGACTCTCGAGGTGCCGGAGCATGTCGCGCTGGAGCAGTTGCAGGAAAAATTGGAGCAGTTAGCAGACGATCTGATTGTTGAGATTGAGGTAGTTGTTCGTTAGGCGCTCAATTAGTTCGTGAGCCTAATCGGTGAGATCGAGTTTGAGCTTGTTGTTATAGTCGATAATGTTGGTCAGCAGATTAATACACTCAACGATCTCGGACTCTCTTTCATTTGTGGGGCCTACTGAATCACTCGCTCTGTTGTCGTATAGCAATACAAGACAGGCCTTGCTCGCATCGAAGTTCTGATAGAAAAACTCAGAAAATTCTTCCGATATAGCAGAGAATACGCGGTCTAAAGTTGTGCCGTTTTTAGTCTGGCGTTCAAGTAACAGCCTCTCCAACCCACTCAACTGACTAGACACCGCATTCTGTGTTGACCGACTATAGGGGGATTGTATGCTCTCAGAAAAATTTCCATTCAGCATTGGATATAAAGAGCGTAGCAGCAACTCCTCGGTAAGCATTGCCGACATCGAATCCGCAAAAATGACGATAAGTTCTGTTCCTGATGTCGATTCGATTCCTCGCCTTATGCTCGATTCTTCAGCAAGCCATAAAGACTGCAACGCTCGAAAATCTTCGACTAGGGTGTCAGTGGCGACGGATAGAAAAAGTCGCCGGCGGTTGTTACTTAGTTGATCTAGGGAATAGCCACTTTCTATTTCTTGCGAGGTGAGCTCTAACACGGCATCGAAGTCGGCAGCAGGTCGGGGAACAGAACCACTATCGTATCCCCAAAGCAAAAACTCGATCACATGGAAGCCCAGGGTCACTTCTGATATATCAAAGGTGCCATGTTGCTCGCGAAGAGAGTCAACGTCTAGATTTACATTAATATCGTTCACGATGCCGCTATCGGGGTAGCCATTTACATAGTCGATATATCCAGGAATTATCGGCCAGTGATTGATCTGATACTGAATCTGCATAAGTGCTAAACTGTTCTGCTCCCCAAGTAGCTGCGCGGCAAAGTAACGGTGCAGCGTAGTGAGTTCGTATGCGCTATGCGCGTCGAGCCAAGCTTGTTTTGAGAGATTTAGATTTTCGTTGTTTGCTTGCTCAGTAAGCATACCTATCGAAGACTGAAACATTTCAATCTCAATTCCGGCTTGAATGAGGTCGGTTTCTATCTGTTCGATATATTCTAGGGCTATCTCTTTAGCGGATGCGCTCAGTTCAGGATTAAGTAATTCGAATGCACTGGGAGTAATATCTTTTACTGATTCAATATTTTGAGGTTCAGCTGTTTCGTCGCTGCACCCGACAAGAAGCAGGAACGCTAGCACTGCGATTCCCATTCTTCGTAGGATCAAACCTAAGTTGAGATATTTTTGCATAAGCGTTACATGATGCACTAGCTTCGTAGCGTCAGAATTTTCCAGCCTTCGGATTCTGCTTTTTCGCGCAATCTCCGGTCAGGATCTACTGCCACTGGCGTTGCCACCTCTTGTAGTAGGGGTAGATCATTTATGGAGTCACTGTAGAATACGGCTTCACTCAGGTTGAAACGGGCTTCTTGCTGGTCTAACCATGCATTGATTTTCGCAACCTTTCCGTCTTGATAGCAGGGAGTGCCTAAAATTTTTCCGTTGTACATACCGTTACTAATTTGCAGTTGTGTCGCCATTATTAAATCGGCATTGAAGAGCTTAGCGATCGGTGTTGAGATGAACTCATTGGTAGCGGTAATGATAATGCAGAAGTCTCCGGCGTCCAGATGCGTGCGCACGAGCTCTTTGCCCTTATCTAGAATGATAGGCTCAACAGATTGTTCCATGAATTTAGCAAGTAGTTGCGCTCGCTGTGTGCGCTCGAGTTGCATAACAGGCTGGATTGTAAACGCGACGTAGCCGTGTATGTCTAATGCGCCTTGCTTGTATTGATCGTAGAAGCGGTCGTTTTTCTCGCGATGGGCTTTCTCTTCGACCAGGTCATTGCTGATTAAGAACTCTCCCCAGGCATGATCGCTGTCGCCTTCTAGTAACGTATTATCTAAATCGAATAAGGCTAACTTTCCTGAACTGATCGACTGCATATAAATTCTCTTCCATTTTCTCAATGTAGTTAGCTTGCTGAGACACTAGCGATTCAAGCGATTCGATCATTATAGCCGCCTCGGAGGTAATTCTGTACTGGAAGAGCTCTTGAATAGGGGGTTTTGGCTTGCCAATATAGTGCTTAACACATTGATATAAAAGAAAAATAGTGGTTTTTCCCTAAGTTTGGTCATTGATTAGGGGGGAAGGTTTGTGAAACAATGAACCATTACTTTCACCATACGGGCCTGCAGCAGTGATAGATTCAGAAGGATTTCGTTCGAATGTAGGCATTGTCATTTGCAACAGGCAGGGACAGTTGCTGTGGGCGAAAAGAATAGGGCAGAGTGCGTGGCAGTTTCCGCAGGGCGGGATTAAGCAAAGCGAGTCCGTGGAAGAGGCTTTGTTTAGAGAGTTGGATGAAGAGGTTGGCTTGTCGGAGGCCGATGTACAGATCCTGCATCAAACTAAAGATTGGTTGTATTATCGCCTTCCTGAAAACTTTATCCGCCAACACAGCGACCCGCTTTGTATTGGCCAGAAACAGAAATGGTTTTTGCTCAGCCTCGAAGGCGATGATAGCAGGGTCGAATTGAGTAAGACTCGAAAGCCAGAATTTGACGATTGGCGTTGGGTAAATTTTTGGTACCCGGTGGACCAAGTAGTTGAGTTCAAACGGGATGTCTACCGCAAGGCTTTGCAACAGTTAGAGACTCCCCTTAGTAGTTATATAGGCAGCCCTATAATTAACTGCTAATTATCTGCTGCACTACCAAGCAGAAGTTCAAAAACTACGAAGCAGTAGACAGGCGCTACATTACTCTCTATTCGATTTCTGGATTTGGGAACCAAGCCTTCAAGCCGAACTGAAGTAAACGAGTATTTTATCGAACGCGTGAAATGCTTTCGCAACGGTAAGACACTGGAGTAAAAATTAGTGCTCGATCGATTGCGCAGCATTGTACAAAAAGTAAATGCGGCTAGAGACCTGCAGTCGGCGCTGGATATTATCGTCCACAAAGTGCGCCAGGCTTTAGATACTCAGGTCTGTTCCGTATTTTTGCTCGACAAAGATATTAATGCACATGTGTTGATGGCCTCCGATGGCTTAAAGAAAGAATCGGTCGGACGCGTTAGTCTAGAAGCAGGAGAAGGTCTCGTCGGCCTCGTCGCGAAACATGCTGAGCCGATCAATCTGCAGGATGCCTCCCTGCATCCGAGTTTTCACTATCTGAAAGATACCGGTGAAGAGAATTATCACTCTTTTCTTGGTGTGCCGATTATCCATCATCGCTCAGTACTAGGGGTGCTGGTTGTTCAGCACGAAGAGCGACGCCGCTTTGACGAAAGTGAAGAGGCCTTCCTGATAACGCTTTCCGCTCAACTTTCTGGCGTAATTGCTCATGCGGAGGCAACTGGGGCAGTAGAAGGTGTTAGCCCATCCGGTCACAAAACATCAGACACCGTATTCCCTGGCGTGTCAGGATCTTCCGGTGTCGCTATTGGTGAGGCTGTTGTTGTTTTCCCGCATGCTGACCTTAGTCAGATACCTCAACGCCGTACCCGAGACATCGACGGTGAGATAGAGTTTTTCAATAGCTGCCTAGAGTTGGTGAGACAAGACATGCGCAATCTGCATGCGAAACTATCGGGGCAGGTCGCCGAAGAGGAACGGCAGCTTTTCGATGTCTATATTCGTATGCTAGATGATGCTGCGCTGGGCAATGAGATTGTCGAAAGAATTAGAATGGGCTTCTGGGCGCAGGGTTCGCTTGCCTACGTAGCAAACGAACACGTCAGAAGCTTCGAGGAGATGGACGATCCCTATCTCAGTGAGCGTGCAATCGATATCAAGGACCTATGTGCTCGCGTACTGTTTTATTTGCAAGATAAGGTCGTTGTAGAAACAGAGTATGCGGACTGCACCATTCTCGTTAGTGAAGAGATCACACCTTCAATGTTGGCGGAAGTGCCTGAGTCTAAGTTAAAGGGCCTGATTTCCGTGAAGGGGTCGGGCAATTCGCATGTTGCGATTCTTGCTAGAACCATGGGCATACCAACGGTAATGGGGGCGGTAGATCTTCCCTATACCCAGCTACATGGCAAAGAAGTCATAATTGATGGCTATAAGGGCGAGGTAATAACCAATCCCTCGGATCAGATCCGTGCCCGCTTTCTTGAAACGATTCAGGAGCAGGACCAGCTAGACAAGGGCCTTGAAGGCTTGAAGGACCTGCCTTGTGAGACAGCGGATCATCATAGAGTTCATCTATGGGTTAACACAGGACTAATGACAGATGTTATGCGTTCTCTCGATCAGGGTGCCGAGGGTATTGGGTTATTCAGAACCGAAGTGCCTTTTCTTCTAGCAGAACAATTCCCTAGCGAGGAGGAGCAATACCAAATCTATCGCGAGCAACTAGAGGCCTTTGCCCCTAAGCTAGTAACCATGCGTACCCTTGATATCGGTGGTGACAAGTCACTGCCTTACTTCCCGATAGAAGAAGCTAACCCGTTTCTTGGCTGGCGGGGCATTAGGGTTACTTTGGATCATCCAGAGATTTTCACCGCACAGATACATGCTATGTTGCGAGCGAGCGTTGGTTTCGATAATTTGCAGATCATGTTACCGATGATCAGCAACATCAACGAAGTTACATCAGCGTTGCAACTGATCAAGAAGGCTTATCGCGAACTTATTCAGGAAGGTGTGAAGGTAAAATACCCACCTGTAGGCGTTATGATCGAGTTACCCGCGGCCGTCTATCAGACTCGGGCTCTTGCTAGATTAGTAGACTTCATTTCCGTAGGTAGCAACGACCTCACGCAGTATCTATTGGCAGTGGATAGAAATAATCCGCGCGTGGCCAACCTCTACTCTGCGTTTCATCCTGCCGTGCTTAGTGCATTGCAACAAGTCGTCGAAGGGGCTCAGGCAGAAGGCAAGCCTGTAAGTATTTGTGGTGAGATGGCAGGCGACCCTGGTGCGGCCATACTATTAATGGCTATGGGCTATGATGTGTTGTCCATGAACGCCGCATCATTGTTAAAAGTAAAATCTGTACTACGTAGTATTACTCTAGAAGTCGCTGAAGAACTTCTAGAAAACGTGATGCAGCTAGATGACACGCAACTGATTCGAAGTGCGGTGGATTTATCTTTGTATAATGCCGGCGTCGATCGACTGCTGCGATCTTCTCGCACAAACTAGATAGCCTGCAGGACATTACTGTGAAGAAATAGCTACGGAATTTTCTTGAAAGCTTCTATAGAATCTCTCGCGAGAAATTTCGTAGTAGACAAATTCCTTAAGCCCGGTGCTTTCTGAAATACTAGGGTGGAGAAAATTTTCTTGTCGATCCTCCATCCCCAGTCGCGACATTACTTTTCGGGAACGAGAATTTGCGGGAGCGGTGAAGGCGGCGACACGATCCTGCTCTAGAAGTGAAAATGCAAAGTGCAGCGAAGCTGTGGCGGCTTCTGTCGCATAGCCTTTACCCCAGTAGGCTTTAGCCAGCCGCCATCCAACTTCCATGCAACTAGCAACTGGCAGGTCATCTGCCTTATTCAGGCCAACGAGGCCTATAAAGGCGCTGTCACTCTTACGCTGAGCAGCCCAGAACCCCCAGCCTTTCTCGGCCACTAGATTGTCAAACTTCTTGGCTAGGATGTCGCTTTCTTTACGAGAAAGTAAACTCGGGAAATAGCGCATCACGTCGGGGTCTGTATTCATGCGAGCAAACTCGGCATAGTCTTCGCTACGCAACTTGCGCAGCACGATGCGCGCAGTTTCTAAGTTATAGACGTTGCTCATAGCGTTTCTAATCAGGTAATGGTGAGCGGTGGAGTTTTCTTGGCACTGCCTGAAACTAGTCGAAGAAGTTTACCAAGCCGGCATCGAAGCCGTATTCGGCGCCAATAATCATTAGACCTTTTTCGCACACTAGATCCATAAGAATGTCTGATCCTAGCTGCGGTAGGTATTCAACAACAGGTCGAATTCTATCGACTATCGAATAAAGGTTGGGTGAGCGACTCTCAACCGGTTTAGCTAGTTCTTCTATCAGAGAAGTGATAGCTCTTGCATGTCTCGAGTCTAATCACTTAGTTTTTCGCAAGGCTTATAATAGCTGTGTTTAACCATAAATTTTCCTTCAGAGTTTTCGATTAAACGATGCCAAGAATCTACCGCAAACATACAGTAATAGTGAAAACTTGCAAACATTTCAGAGAGGGTCAGACCTACTAAGGCTTATTCATAGCCTTTGCTAATGCTTTATATCCGCTAGCAGCTAATTGCTCTTGCACATTGGATTGATCTTGTATGCTACGGTTCTGGCTGAGCTTAAACTTACACTGTATTGAAGTAATAGTGATCTCGATGCCGACGATGCCGTGCAGCATTGAGGCAGTGTAGTCGGGTTCCCAAGGATTTTTATAGGCAGCCTCATTTGCTTCGGTGAGCGTATCTACCACATGCTTCAGTTTCTTGGAATCGGTGAAACTTTGCGCGATCCCTTCTATATGCACGGCCTGATAGTTCCAGGTAGGAACTCCCGCAGATTCATACCAGCTTGGACTTACATAGGTGTGTTCGCCCTGTAGTGTGACGAGAACCTTCTGTTTTTGTATCTGTTGCCATTGCGGGTTTGCCTTTGCCAAGTGACCGACAAGTACTCTACCTCCCGCATCAAAGAGGAAAGGCATAGGAGTCGAGACGATTGCAGTATCGTGCAGTGAGATTAACTGACCAAAGGAGTTCGCTTCGATGAACTTACATATCTCAGTCTCATCAATGATCTCGAAGTGTTTCGGTATATACATAGAGGCCTCACGATGGTTTGTTAGTTCCTACTTTAATAGCGGCTACAAATACTGGAGTAATTAGGCTGGTGGTAGCAGGAATGAATGTCCCTGAGTTCGATTGCCTAGTAAGTCGAAGTTCTGTTCGGTAAAGCGTGTAGGTTGCAACTTGCCGACGATCAAGGCGGTAGAGCACAGAGTTCCATATTTTTGCGCTGAGTTCAGAATAAATGCGGAAGATAATCTACGCTCTATTTCGATGCTGATTCCAGTATCCGGAAGATCCGCGTCTTCTGCTTGAGACGTGTCCCCCATTATCGCGAGGAGCGCATCGGTAGTAAGCTCCTCTGGTTGTTGCATCAATGCCTGCAGACGTGTTTTACCGTTATCTACTTTGGGCCAGGAGGAGTTCAACAAGCCGTTCGACAATCCATGCACCCCAGGTTCAATCTCCCAAACCTTTTCTTCGTGGTTGTTGACATAAAATAGTGAGTTACTATCGCCTACGAGCAGGTTATAGCCAGCGAATTGGTCGTAAAGCTCTGTTAATCGTTTACAGTATTGCTGTGGGGAATCGTTGCCTGCTAGATACTCCCGCGTCAGATCGCCACGAGATCGAGCTCCTCGTTCGGTTTGAGACGGGTCTCTTATGTTCGTCACTGCGGCGAATCGCCCACTCTGAGTTATACCCAGCCAAGTACCTCCAGCCTGCTTGTCTCTTCCAGAGAGTATCTTTTGGCCAAATTCTTCATCTGTCCAGAGGGCAGCTTGAGCGGTTGGTCGGGCGAAAATCTCGTCTCTGTTGGCGGCTACAACCAGTGGGAAACGAGGGTCGCTCTGGTAGGCAAAAATGATTAGGCACATCACTACTATGTTAACGTCTCAAAGAAAGAATGGATAGAATCTCCCCAAGCAAATTTGCCAAACTTTCTTGCCACGGGTTGAGTATAATGATTGCTAACTGGCCTGCGGGCATTTCAATCGACATAAGCGACACTGACCCATGCTGACATTTCCCCAGTTTGACCCAGTAGCACTGGCTATCGGTCCAATAAGCATTCATTGGTATGGCATTATGTATATGATCGCCTTCGGGGGTGCTTGGGGACTGGCGTCAATCCGCGCAAAACAACAACCCGGTGAATGGACAGCAGAGCAGATATCTGACTTGGTGTTCTACGGTGCTTTGGGTGCGGTTCTCGGCGGCCGCATGGGCTCTGTGTTGTTCTATAATTTCGACCGCTTCCTTTCCGATCCAATATGGCTACTGAGGGTCTGGGAAGGAGGCATGTCTTTCCACGGTGGGTTGCTCGGCGTGCTGCTGGCATTCTTCCTGTATTCGCGCAGCATCAAGAAAGAATTCTTTGAGGTTATGGACTTCATAGCACCGCTCGTGCCATTCGGCCTCGGCGCTGGCCGTTTCGGCAATTTCATCGGAGGTGAGCTCTGGGGCAGGCCCACTGATGTGGCATGGGGCATGGTCTTTCCCCACGTTGATCAATTAGCGCGCCACCCTTCTCAGCTCTACGAAGTGGCATTAGAGGGAGTCGTACTATTTACTCTCCTCTGGTGGTTCTCATCTAAGCCTAGGCCAAGAATGGCGGTTACCGGGTTATTCGCGATTGGATATGGAAGCTTCAGGTTCTTCATTGAATTCTTCCGCGAGCCCGATTTGCATCTCGGTTTCGTCGCGTTAGATTGGATGACTATGGGACAAGTGTTATCTGCGCCATTGATAGTCGCCGGTGTGATCTTATTAATACTTGCTTATATGAAGCCTCAGTCACAACTTAACTCTTTGTAGCCGCCCTTTTAATTTAATCGATAGAAGAAAAGTGTCATGCAGCAATATTTAACTCTCTGTCAGCGAATCGTCGATGAAGGTGTTTGGATTGAGAACGAGCGTACTGGCAAAAAATGCCTTACTGTTATCAATGCGGACCTGACCTATGATGTCGGTAGAAACGCATTTCCCATCATTACCACTCGTAAGAGTTTCTGGAAGGCTGCTATTGGCGAACTTCTCGGATATCTGAAGGGCTTGGACAATGCCGCAGACTTTCGTGCACTGGGTACTAAATCATGGGATGCGAATGCCAACGAAAACGCGGCATGGTTGAGTAATCCTGCGCGCAAGGGTGTTGATGACATGGGTCGGGTCTATGGCGTTCAAGGGAGAAGTTGGCAAAGGCCGGATGGAACAAGCATTGATCAATTGAAGAAGATAGTCGACAATCTTAAGCGAGGCGTGGACGACCGTGGCGAGATATTGACGTTCTATAACCCTGGCGAGTTCGATCTAGGCTGTCTTCGTCCGTGTATGCACACCCATACGTTTTCTTTACTCGATGACGTGCTTCATCTTACTAGCTATCAGCGCTCCTGTGATGTACCACTTGGGCTTAACTTCAATCAGATTCAAGTTTTTACTCTGTTGGCACTAGTGGCGCAGATTACAGGTAATTCGGCGGGGCTTGCCTATCACAAGATCGTCAATGCCCATATCTACGAAGACCAGCTTGAATTAATGCGCGATGTTCAGTTACAGCGCGAGCCGTTCGATCCTCCACAGCTGCATATCAATCCGGATATAAAATCACTTGAAGATATTGAGTCGTGGGTAACTCTGAAGGATTTCGAAGTCGATGGTTATGAACACCATGATTCCATCGCCTATCCATTTTCAGTTTAATTCTCTCGAATCTATTTATCTTTAAAGAGCACATACTATGAAACTCGCATTGATATGCGCTATGTCTGAGAATCGAGTGATCGGACGTGACAATGGTTTACCTTGGCACCTTTCTGAAGACCTAAAATATTTCAGACGTACCACCATGGGGAACTGCATGATCATGGGGCGTAATACTTGGGAGTCTATAGGGCGCGCGTTACCTGGAAGAACCAGCATCGTCATTACTAGCAACGCAGAGTATCAGGCCGAAGGTGCCGAAGTGGTTGGGTCCTTGCAGCAGGCGATTGAGCGCGCCGAAGCAGTATCTAAGCAGACGGATAGCATCCAGGCCTTCGTAATCGGTGGTGCGGTGTTATATCAAGCGGCGCTGCCGCTCGCAGATACGCTGCATCTTACGCGTGTGCATGCGCAAGTCGAAGGGGATACGATTCTTTACGAATTCGACGAGTCGAATTGGAAAGAAACTTCACGTGTGCAATATCAGCACGATGAATCAAATCAATATGACTACAGTATCTGTGTAATGCAACGTATAAGCTAAGCTTCGTCCAGCCTAGCTACAATATTTTTAACAATGCCTTCGACTTACGCTGGTAATTGTAGAGTTCTTGCCTTTTTTCAGGCAGATCGCTAAGTTTCACTTCCAAAAATCCCTTCCCCAAAAACCAGTGTGATGCAACAGTGGTCAATACGAAAATCTTATTGATACCTGCCGCCTTGGCTTGACTCTCAAGGCCGCTCAGGAGGCGATCTCCATAGCCATTCTTCTGAAAGCTATTGTCGATAGCGATGCATGCAACCTCTGCGAAGTCTTCTCCGATAGGATAGAGTGCGGCGCAGGCAATGACGGAGCCTTCTAACTCAACGATTTTGAAATTATCAATTTCTGTCTCTAGCAATTCGCGAGAACGCTCTACCAGCGAACCGTTCTCTTCTAAAGGCCTAATGAGTTTGAGTATGCCAGCGACGTCATCAATTGTTGCGACGCGTAAATCCTCGAAGTTATCATTGCTAATTAGCGTGCCACTTCCTTGTCGTGTAAAAAGTTCGCGTATTAGAGCGCCATTTTCCTTGAAGCTAATCAAGTGCGAGCGATGAACTTTATTAGAATAGGCGCGCAGGCAGGTATCGAGTGCACGACTTATGCACTGCGACTCTTCATCTAACTTGGCAAGTTTGTCCGCATAGAATCTAGCGTCATCTCCACTTAGTGAAGCAACCAAGCTACCGTCATCATCCAGTACGCCAGGACGTGGAATCATTAGAATCAGTTTTTCTGCTTGCAGTGCTATGGCGGCCTCTGTGGCTACTTCTTCTGCAGATAGGTTGAAGATTTCGCCCGTTAGCGAATAACCCAGATTCGAAAGCAACACGATATTATTCTGCTCCAGTTGTTGCTGAATTGCAGAGGCGCGTATTTTTCTTACGTTTCCCGTGTAGTGGAAGTCGATGCCATTGTGAATGCCAGCGGGTTTGGCTGTTACAAAATTTCCTCGACAAAGGCGTACATCAGAGCCCTGCATTGGGGAATTACTTATACCCATGGAGAAGAGAGCTTCAAGTTTTGCGCTTTCTCCACCGACAACGCGTGTCACAGTCTCGATGCAATCTGCTTCTGTGATGCGAATATTACGATGATAGGATGAGACCTTGGCGTCGTTTTCTAGCGCGGCAGAAATCTGTGGTCTTGCGCCATGAACGAGTACTAGCTTTACGCCAAGGCTGTGTAGTAGCGTTAGGTCATAGACAACGTTGGGTAGGTTCTTGTCCGCCAACGCTTCGCCGCTCAATAACACGACGAATACCTTCCCTCGATGTGTATTTATATAACTCGTTGAGGCACGAAACCATTCGATCATGCCAATGTTATCTTGTTCGCTGTCCATCATTCGAATTTCTCTAATTTTTCGTTACAGGCAATGATGGCTAATCATCTTCTGCAGCACATCGATGCAGGGCTCGATCATATCTATCGACATATACTCATCAGGCTGATGCGCCTGATCGATATTGCCGGGGCCCATTATTATAGTGTCCATTCCTAATTTTTGCAGGAAAGGGCCTTCAGTTCCAAAGGCTACGCTGATGCCCGAGTGACCAGTGAGTTTCTCAGCGGTTCTCAATAGGGCGCTGTTCTCGTCAGCAAAGAAAGCAGGCACGCCGGTAAACAGGGCAGCAAACTCAAATTGTATACCTAGTGGATCCATTAGAGTCGCGATTCTATTTCTTATCTCGGCACGCACAGTTTCGATGTGCATGCCTGGCATCAGCCGAATATCGAATTCCAATTCACAATGGCCACAGATTCGATTGGGATTGTCACCGCCATGTATAACGCCGAGATTCAGTGTTGGGTGAGGAATACTAAATAGTTCACTGTTGTACCTGCATTTCAATTCTTCGCGGTAGGTCATTAGATCTGAAATTACTGCATGCATGGCATCGAGTGCATTGTTACCCAGAGAAGGATCGGAGGAATGGCCACTGTGTCCCAGTAATCGAACGGAATCCATCATAATGCCCTTGTGTGCCTTTACCGGCTGCAGGCCGGTCGGTTCACCGATGATAGCGGCACGAGCTTTAGGTCGGCCCAACTCAGCTATACTGCGTGCGCCCTGCATAGATGTCTCCTCGTCCGCCGTCGCGAGAACGATGAGAGGTTCTTTGAAGCTTTTGTCCAAAAATGGTTTTACCGCTTCCATGATGATTGGAAAGAAGCCCTTCATGTCAGTAACGCCGAGCCCGAACAGCTTGCCATCGCGCTGAGTAACCTTGAAGGGATCTACCGACCACAATTCTTCATCCAGCGGCACGGTATCGGTGTGACCTGCCAGCACCAGTCCGCCGGGGCCAGATCCGAGAGTCGCGATTAGATTGAACTTAGTTGTCTCACGACCAGGGATTGGAATTAGCTCGCATTCAAAACCAAGGGATTCGAATTGTTCTGCTAGATGGTCTATCACTGCCTTATTACTGGTGTCGATGCTTGGATTAGCAGAGCTGACGCTGGGCAGGCTTACAACACTATTGAGTTGTTCAAACAGAGATTTGGAATTAACCGACACGGAAAGTCTCCAGTCAAAAACGTGCGTATGTTAAGAGGGGGCGGAGAGTTTAGCGATCATATCGGTCTTCGCGGCCATGATGAAATCGTTAACGTGTAGACCATTAATCTTGTGCGTCCACCAGAACACAGTTACTTTGCCCCATTCGGTTAAGATGGAAGGGTGATGATTCTCGCGCTCGGACAAAGTCGCTATCTTGTAGGTAAACGCAAATGAATCGTTGAACTCTACGAAATGAAATTCGCGGGTTAGCTTTTCGACACCTTCATGGAAACCGCGCTTCCAGCCAGGGACCTTAAGTAATAGGTCATTCGCCTCTTCATCGCTAACCAGCGGGGCGCCCATCTGACAGGCTTCGCAGTGCTTCTCGTACAAATTTTCCATAGACGCCCCTTAAAGAAATTCTTGTAACAAGCTATTTAGAAGTCGATATCCTTTGTCTGAGGCAGCTATACGGCCATCTTGCCTCTGCAACAGCCCGCCGGCAATCAAGTATTCTACCTTCTTTCCTATAGCGCTAAAAGGGAGCCCGGTTCTGGATTGAAACATGGACTCGGAAAACCCATGTCTACTGCGAAGGACGTTCAGTAGAAATTCAATGGAGCGCTCATCCGCTAGGATTTCGGTTCGTTTGATCTTAGATTGAATACTTTTGTTGAGGTAGTGATTCGGCTGCCTATGTTTCTGTGTTCTAACAATGGCATCCGACTGCGCAAGTGTAATTTTGCCGTGGGCGCCTGCGCCTATGCCGAGGTAGTCGCCAAATTCCCAGTAATTTAGGTTGTGCCGTGAATGGCAGCCATTCTTTGAGAATGCCGAGACCTCATAACGGTGATAGCCAGAATTTGCGAGCAGTGCCAGCCCGGCATCTTCCATAGAATTTAGAATTGGCTCTTCGGGGAGAGTCGGCGGGCGCGCATGGAAGACAGTATTGGGTTCGATGGTGAGCTGATACCAGGAAATGTGTAACGGATCGAAATCAATTGCGGTCTGCAAGTCTCTAAGCGCATCGCTAACGCTTTGCCCGGGAAGGCCATGCATTAAATCCAAATTGAAATTATCAAAGCCAGCTCTTCTGGCAAAATCGATAGCACGCTTGGACTCATCCGCCGAATGGATGCGGCCAAGGTTTTTTAACTGGCGTTCATCGAAGCTTTGAACGCCAATAGATAGGCGGTTTATCCCAGCTCCAAAATAACCGGAAAATTTGTCCGCCTCTGCAGTGCCTGGGTTTGCCTCAAGGGTAATTTCACACTCACCGCTTAGAGATGTCTTCGAGCGTATATGTGTCAGAATTTTTTCGAATGACTTCGCTCCAAATAGACTCGGTGAACCCCCGCCAATAAAAATGGATTGTAGCGGACGAGCATCGCAATGCTCATAGTCACGATCGAAATCCTGACAAAGAATATCTATGTAGTCGCTCTCGGGAATGTCTGATTGCGCTTCATGAGAATTGAAGTCGCAGTAGGGGCATTTCTTCACACACCAAGGTATGTGGATATAGAGACTTAGTGGTGGGAGTTCCAACATTTTAGTAGCTGCGCTAGCGCTTGGCCTCGATGGCTGATGGCGTTCTTTGTTACGGCATCCAGCTTTGCAGATGCGCAGTGCTGGCTTGGTACATAGAATAGAGGATCATAGCCGAAACCGTTCTCGCCTTCCTCACTAAAAAGTATGCGTCCTTCCCATGTGCCCTGACAAATCAACGGCATGGGGTCCGTCGCGTGTCGCATAAAGGTGATAACGCACTGAAACCTTGCGGTGCGATCTGCTTCCGCTATGTCTTCGAGTTCACGTAGTAATTTCGCATTGTTATCGACGTCTGCCTCTGGGCCATGGGATCCAGCATAACGCGCGGAATATATACCCGGTTCGCCATTGAGCGCATCCACCTCTATCCCACTGTCATCCGCGATAGCAGGGAGGCCGGTCGCGAGGCAGGCATGGCGAGCTTTTAACAGTGCATTTTCAACAAAGCTAAGCCCGGTCTCGTCTGCATCGCTCACTGAGAATTCCGATTGTGGGAATAATTGAACATCCTTGCGTTCGAGAATCGCCTGCAGTTCAACAAGCTTTCCTTTGTTGCTGCTAGCCAATACCACTTTATGCATTCTTTTAGAAACCTTTTAGTCCGTGTCTTTGCTGATGTGGTAGATAGCAATCTCGCCCAAGAGGTTCGGCCAGGCTTTCATATACCAACTACCCTGATGTTCAAGGTCGACGACTGTTCTAGCCAACACCTTAATGTTCCTCTGTGTGCATAACGCATCGAAGTCCTTCACCGTACAGAAATGTATGTTCGGTGTGTTATACCAAGAGTGGGGAATAAATTTCGAAACAGGCATGCGACCTCGGCTTGCGAGATACAAGCGGCTCTTCCAGTTGCCAAAATTCGGGAATGTCACGATGCCGTTCTTGCCGATGCGTAGCATCTCATCGATTAATTGATCTGGCTTGCTTAGCGCCTGCAGCGTCTGCGCTAATAGAACAGTATCGAAACTCCCTGACTGGAAATTAGAGAGTCCTTCATCCAAGTTCTGCTCGATGACATTCGTTCCTCTATCGAGGCAGTGCTGAATATTCGATTCATCGATCTCTAATCCAATTCCGTAGACATTCTTAGTCGTCTGTAGGTAATGCAGCAGGCTGCCATCGCCACAACCAAGATCGAGCACCTTACTGTTAGGCGCTATCCATTGTTGAATGATTTCTAAATCAGGGCGCATCGCTTCCATTCTCCTGATGCACTCGCTGCAGATAGCCTGAGAGAGCTTCTATATAACGGGGAATAGGAAGCAAGAATGCATCGTGCCCCTGATCCGCCACGATCTCCAGATAGCTTACTTCTCTGCCCGCCTTAAGAAGATCAGCTACTATCTCTCGGGAACGCTCCGGTGGGAATCGCCAGTCCGTACTGAACGACATGAGTAGAAACTTACAGTCGCTATTGGCAAATGCTTTCGACAAGTCGCCTTCGAAATCCACGGTGGGATCGAAATAGTCCAGCGCCTTCGTCATGAGCAAATAGGTATTTGCATCGAAGTTCTCGGAGAACCGTTCTCCTTGATAGTGCAGATAGCTCTCTACTTGAAAATCCACATCAAACCCGAAGCTTAGTTTTCCTGAGCGTAGGTCTCTGCCGAAATTTTCCGCCGTATCTTGTTCGAAATTCGAAACTGACTTGCCAAATTTTGCGCGCATGGCGCTGTCCGACAAATAGGTGATGTGCCCGACCATACGGGCAAGCATTAAGCCCTGCTTCGGATAGGTGCTTTTCTCCAGATAACGCCCTTCGTGAAAATCTCGGTCGCTAGTGATCGAATGCCTAGCAACTTCATTGAAGGCTATATTTTGCGCCGACAGTTTGGGCGCCGCAGCTATGCAGACTGCATGACGAACTTTGTCGGGATAGCTAATCGCCCAACGCAATACTTGCATGCCTCCCAGGCTGCCCCCTACAACAGCTGCCCATCCCGGAATGTCCATCTGAACCATCAACCGCAGCTGGCTACTCACCCAGTCGCGCACGGTGACGACAGGAAAATCGGGGCCATAGTACTTATTGGTCTCGGGGTTGATCGAGGCGGGGCCGGTACTGCCGGCACATCCGCCGAGATTATTCAGGCTAACTACGTAGAAGAGATTGGTATCTATCGCCTTTCCCGGCCCAATACAGCTGTCCCACCAGCCGGCTTTGCGATCATTTTCGCGGTGATAGCCGGCCGCATGATGATCCCCGCTGAGTGCATGACAGATAAGAACGGCATTCGTCTTTTCACTGTTGAGCTTGCCGTAAGTCTCGACGACTAGCTCATATTCACGCAATATCTTACCGCTTCGGAGAGTTAAAGGCTCATCGAATTTATAGACCTGAGGGATAACGAGGCCAACGGAATCTGTGGGTATTGAGTCTGGCATTGCTTAGTGCTGTCGAAGCTTATTTCGATCCTTGTATCTGAATTTTTCTAATTAGCTCTGTACTAGGCTATCTATCTATTAGGAAAATGTGTCCTTAGGTATTTCTAGCTTAGGTGGAACACAGAGGGGCTTTTTGATACACACTCTTTTATGTCGTCCCGTCAGCCTGCTTACTATAGTAATAGCAGCCTGTTTGGTATGAAATAGTTTCGCCAAAAATCGAACTAGTTGCGTGTTTTCTTTCCCATTATGTGGCGCTGCAGAGATCCTCATCTTCAGATGTCCAGCTGCCGGCCCAGCTATTCGATTTTCGTTGGGTTTGGGTTGAATGCTACAGTCCAAGTATAAGGCTTCCCTCTCCCAACGGTAGTACATAGTAAGAACTTCGACCCAGGAAAAATCTGGGGTGACTGTCTAAATTCCAATTATAACCATCGCATGTTGTTGATTGATGCCGAAGGTGCTGAGAATAAAATTTTGAATTATTTGGATGGCTATGAAAATAAAGATAGGTGAAAAATCTAGGCCGCCCATAGAAGGAATTATCTTACGCACTGGCGCCATAACCGGTTCAGTCAACTGCCAAACTAATAGGAGCAGCGGATGAGGATTTGTGCTGCCCGAAAACATCATAACAAATGACATTATGATTGACGCTAGAATTGCGTAGTAATAGATATTAACAATAAATAAGACGACACCTACGAATGCCCAAGTAATGATAAATCCAGCGCCGGGGATGGTGCCACCATAGAGAATAATTAGCACACAGATTGCGACAGCCTCTACGGCAAAAGCCAATACGAGCGAGGAAAAATCTATGCCTTTGTAGCCAGGGATAACCGTCCGAAGAACTCGAACCATAGGGTCTGTGATTTTTATTACGGCCTGCGAAACGGGATTATAGAAATCGGCCTTAGCGACTTGTAGTAAGAAGCGAAGCAACACGGCTAACAGATAGATCCCAGTAAGTGTACTAAAAATTAATGCTGTTGAGCTTCCCATAATATCACTACCTAAATATTTAAAAATTATCTACTATCAATAAAAGAACAGCTGTTCCATATAAAGTCGACGACTAACCAATGCTAAGTACTTTCGGTTTCTTTAGCCAGTTCTACAGAACGAGTTCTGGCTGCCTTCAGGGCCTTGGCAACTAAGCCTCGAAGATCGCCATCCTCAAATTGTAAGATTGCTTGTTCAGTTGTGCCGCCAGGCGAAGTAACGTTGCGGCGCAGTGTGGCAATGTCATCTTCGCTGTATTGCGCGAGTGCAGCTGCGCCAGCAGCTGTATGGTAAGTGAGTGCTCGTGCTAAATCCTCGTTCAGGCCCATCTCTTGCGCTGTTGCCTGCATCGCTTCCATGAACAGGAAGAAGTAGGCGGGGCCACTACCAGAAACTGCCGTAACAATGTCGATGTCTGAATCGGCATCAACCCAAGTAACGAAGCCCACGGCACTAATGACCTTCTGGGCGAGTTGCTTTTGCTCTTCGGTAACCGCACTGTTAGCAAATAGTCCGCTCGCACCCATGCCGACGAGAGCAGGCGTATTTGGCATACAGCGAACAATGGCTGCAGATTCGCCAAACCAACTTTCTAAATGGGCCGTGGTAATGCCGGCGGCTATCGACACCAGTAGCACCTTGCGATCGCCTAAGTCTGCCGCCAATTCCCTGCAGACATTCCTCATCACCTGTGGTTTAACGGCTAATACGATTACATTAGCGCTATTCGCTATGTCGCTATTGTCGCCTGTTTTTATGCCACAGTCCTGCGCAAGCAGCTGAAGCTTACTCTCGTCTGGGTCACTGGCCCAGATATTCTCAGGCCCAGTGTCTTTGGCGATAAGGCCGCGAATGAGGCCATTAGCCATATTTCCGGCGCCAATAAAACCAATTTTAGTACTTCTCAAAATTTCTCCCTGGCCTGTTCCGAAGGCTAGTGCTGCTGAGGAAGAGGCCGTATAACAGCTTCGTATTCTACCGTATTTACTGGAGGCTAGATAACTAGTTTGCTTGGTTGGTAATTTAATGGGCTGCGCTGAACTAGCTGCGAGGACCGAATATGGCAGTCCCGACGCGAATGAGCGTAGAGCCCTCGGCAATGGCGGCCTCTAAATCATTGCTCATACCCATCGAGAGCGTGTCGAATTGTGCATAGCGTGGTTTGAGTCGAGCATACTCTTGCGCCAATACTCTAAACGTTCGGCGTTGTGACTCTAGATCGGGTAGCGCTGCCGGAATAGCCATCAGGCCGCGTAATTTGAGATTTGGCAATGCGTCCACACTGTCGCAGAGTGCCTCGGCTTTGCTCAATTCGACGCCGAATTTGTTCGTCTCATCGGAGAGCTTAATTTGCACGCAGACATTTAGCTTCGCTGTGGAGGATTCTCGTTGATCACTGAGGCGCTGCGCGATTTTAAAGCGATCTATGCTGTGTACCCAGTGGAAATTTTCGGCTATAGCTTTAGTTTTATTCGACTGGATAGGGCCTATGAAGTGCCAGTTTAGTTGCATTGAAGAAAAATGCTGGATTTTATCTAGGGCTTCTTGCAGATAATTTTCGCCGAAGTCCACAATACCCGCCTCATGTGCCGCAATAATGCTCTCTACCGGGTGCCGCTTGCTGACGGCTAGCAATTTCACGCTTGCTGAACTACGCTCATATTGCCGTTCAAGCAGCCGTAATCGGTCGCTTAGCCGCTCGATATTTTTTGCTATAGTGATCACGTTTTGATTTGAATTATGCGCTAGCTGGGTATGGGATATTCACTTCAGGACAGGTACTATAGGCGAGCTTGCGACTATTGGCTAGTGGTATCAGCGTCCTCAGTCAGTCACCAAAAGATTGGTGCAATAGGCTAGAGTTAGACGTTAACAGTTGGGTACCTAAGAAATTATCAATAGGCATACTATAAAAAGCGCTAAGGAAGATAAATGGATATTACAGAACTACTTGGATTCAGTGTAAAACAAGGCGCTTCGGATTTACACATCACCGCCGGCATGCCGCCACTCATTCGTGTTGATGGTGATATCCGTCGAATCAATGTGCCTGAAATGGATCAGAAAGAAGTTCACTCGCTCATTTATGAAATCATGAATGACAAGCAGCGAAAAGATTACGAAGAGTTTCTGGAAACTGATTTTTCGTTTGAAATTCCTAACCTTGCCCGCTTTCGTGTAAATGCCTTTATGCAGAACCGTGGTTCTGCTGCAGTATTTCGTACTATTCCCTCTGAGGTTTTGACCATGGAACAGTTAGGCATGGGCGATATTTTTAGAAAAATTTCCAATGTGCCTCGAGGACTAGTGGTGGTAACTGGGCCAACAGGTTCAGGAAAAAGTACCACGCTCGCCGCAATGATTGATTATATCAATGAGACTAGGTACGAGCATATTCTCACTATTGAAGACCCGATCGAGTTTGTCCATCAGAGCAAAAAATGCTTGGTGAACCAACGCGAAGTGCACAGAGATACACATGGCTTTAATGAAGCGCTACGCTCCGCGCTTCGTGAAGACCCTGACATCATTCTGGTTGGTGAGCTACGAGACTTGGAAACGATTCGACTTGCATTGACAGCCGCCGAAACGGGTCACTTAGTTTTTGGTACCTTGCATACGACCTCTGCAGCGAAAACGATCGACAGGATTATCGACGTATTCCCGGCAGCCGAAAAAGACATGGTTAGATCTATGTTGTCCGAATCGCTACAGTCCGTTATTTCACAAACTTTGTTAAAGAAGCTGGGTGGCGGCCGAGTTGCCGCGCATGAAATCATGATGGGGACATCGGCGATCCGTAATCTGATTCGCGAAGGTAAGGTTGCGCAGATGTACTCATCGATACAGACGGGTGCTAGCTCAGGAATGCAGACTCTCGATCAATGCCTAAAAAATCTAGTGGCGAAAAATAAAGTAAGTGTAGAAGAAGCGAAAATGAAGGCGAAGACGCCTGATTCCTTTTAGAGTCACTCTGTATTAGGACAAAGCGCTGCTTAAGTTTTTTTACTGGCAGCTAATTCCGAAAACCAATTCTCTAGAATAATCTGCGCTGCTATATCATCTATAGCAACTCTTTTTTTTGCTCCCCTGTTTTCTTCGAGTACCTGTTCAGCAGCTTCAACTGAAGATAGGCGTTCGTCCATTCCATAGCTTGGTTTGTGGAAGCGACCGTTCAGGCGGTTTGCAAACTTGATGGCCCGAACCATGAGTGCGCTCTCACTACCATCGAGGTTATAGGGGATGCCCACTACAAATAGGCTCGGCCGCCACTCCTCTATTAGCGCTTCTATTTGAGCCCAATCAGGAATGCCATCTCTCGCCTTCAGCACACAAACGCGTTGAGCAGTGCCTGTAAGGCTCTGACCAAATGCTACGCCAATGCGTTGCGTGCCGTAGTCAAACCCTAGGGCGGAAATTGGTCCTTCATTATTGGGGAAACTGTCGAGTATCACGAGTAAACCAGTTTAAGAGTGGCCAGCGGCGGGAGCAAGCTGCTGCAAATCAACGCCTAGAATAGAAGCTGCGCGCTGTGTCTTGTTTTTATAGTCGCTAGAGAAGATCAACGCGGGGTCAGCAGGGACGGTAAGCCAGGCATTTGTAATGATCTCGCGTTCAAGTTGGCCGGCCTCCCAGCCCGCACAGCCCAGGGCGATAAGGTAATTCTCGGGCCCGTTGCCGTTCGCTATGTCCTCGAGGATAGACTTCGACGTGCAGATACTGATCTCTTCAGTTATCGATATAGATGACTCCCAGTTCTTTCCGGCATCATGGATGATGAAGCCCTTGTCGCGTTCCACAGGGCCACCGGCTAGCACCGCCTCTTCCCTAAAGGGCCCGTCCTCTATGCTGCATTCGATCTCTAATTCGGCGAATATATCGGCAACACAGGCCTCCAATGGTTTGTTGATGACGATGCCTAGCGCACCTTCATCGTTGTGCCTCCAAAGATAGGTAACGGTGTTGGCGAAATAAGAATCTTTCATCCGCGGCATCGCTATCAGGAACTGATTCTCTAGGTAACATGGGCTATTAGTTTCGTTCATTGCTTGGGATGATAGTGAGTAATAGTTCTATGAATCGAGAGATTAGAGGGCGCCATGGAATTATTTAGAGGTATCCTAGAAACTGGTTAGTGCATTTCCTTCGTGGAAGCGCCAGGTACGTATGATTTCCAGTATATCAGCTTCGGCACGCATTGCTTCCGGGAAAGGATCGAAGGGCGCAGCCATGTTGACGATATCCATTGCAGCTTGATCTAGGAGCTTATACCCCGAGGACTGCAATATTTGAATCTCTGAGACCTCGCCATTTGGAAATAGCGAGACCAGCATTCTGAGGCTACCGTAGAGTTGTTGCTGTCTTGCTGCAAGCGGGTAATTGATATTGCCAACGGCTTCGATTCTTCTGCGCCAACTGTCCAAATAGAGTGCGTCATGGCTTTTTTTCGTCGAGGCGGAGGAGATAGTGTATCTTCTAGGCCGCTTCGCATAGGCCTGACGTTGGAGATCGAGCTGTGCTTGTAGGCTAGCAATAGCGAGACTTATATCATCGGGCGTAGAGGCTTCAGACAGAGGCCTCTGGTCTTTGGGATCGATCTCATCAAGTTGCTGCTGCAGCTGTTGCTCGCTCTGAATCGAGGAGATTATGGCAGCGTCTCTTACCTCTGTCTCGGTTACGATTTCTGGTGCCTGCGGAAGCGGTACAATTTTTTGAATCACTTCATCATTGAAGTCGGATTTAAAGGGAGTGCTGGGTGCTGCAGGGCTATCGAGTGTACCGCTGCCGATTTGATTTTCCTGTGCTAAAAAATCAGCCTCCTCGGGTGCGAATTCGCTTCTGTACTGTGCCAGGGTAATGTCGAGAGCGGGCTCGCTATTCAGTTCTTCAAGGTAGGTAAAACCAACACCCAGAATTATAATTGCATGAACACAAGCCGAAAGAAACACAGTAAAGCCGAAGCGCTCTCGGAGAAGATCCTCATCGCTTGTTACCATGGAGTCGCCTCATTGGGATCTTGCTGTGATCAGGCGGCGTTTAGTTTTGCCTGAATACAGTCCATAAGGTCGCCAGCTACGTCGAGATTAAAAGCCTTGTCTATCTCGCGGATGCAAGTTGGGCTGGTGACATTGATCTCGGTTAGATAGTCGCCTATCACATCTAGTCCTACGAAGATTAGGCCCTTTTCTCTAAGAACGGGGCCGATCTGTTCGCAAATCCAACGATCTTTCTCAGTTAATTCCTGTGCCACGCCGCTGCCACCGGCGGCTAAATTTCCTCTGGTCTCCCCAGAAGCGGGAATTCTAGCGAGGGCATAGTCCACTGGTTCGCCGTCGATCATTAGGATGCGCTTGTCACCGTTCACGATATCAGGAAGGAACTTCTGCGCCATTATCTGTTGCCGGCCATTATCGGTTAGTGTCTCTATTACTACGCTTAGGTTGGGGTCATCAGCCTTTACTCGAAAGATTGACGCGCCACCCATTCCATCCAATGGCTTATATATTACGTCTTCGTGCTGTCTGTGAAATGCCTTTAGCTTTTCTTGTGAAGAGGCAACGATCAGTGGTGGGCAGCATTGGGGAAATTGAGTGGCAAACAACTTCTCATTGCAGTCACGCAGGCTTTGCGGATCGTTTACGATCAACGTTCCCTCGTGTTGTGCCTGTTCTAACAGGTAAGTGGAATAGATATAGTCCATGTCGAACGGGGGGTCTTTACGCATTAGCACGACATCCAGTTCTGATAACGCGATATCGGTCTTATTGCCAAGGCTGAACCAATCCTTCTCGTCATCTTTAACCAAGAGGGTTTGAATTGTCGCCCGGCATTGGCCCTGATCGAGATACAGGTCGGACTGCAGCATATAGTGGATTACCCAGCCACGCTTCTGCGCTGCCAATAACATGGCTAGAGTTGTGTCTTTCTTAACAGTGATGGATTCGATGGGATCCATCACTACACCAAGTTTTACACCCATTCGATCAATCCTGTAGTGAGTTGCAACGCAGGGGGCGGATAGATGATTCCAGTGGATTAAGGCCGCCGATAACAGGGCGAAATAATATCTCACTTTATCTACAGAAGCGATGTCCCAAACCCTGGAGTAAGCCTCTAGGCTGTCTCTGAGGCGCCCTTGAATGATTTTTCAGGTTCTGCAGCAAAGCCGCTATAATGTCGTATCGTATAGAGGTAGTGAATCAAATTGAAAGGAATTGGAATGGCATGGGGTATTGGCGGGGTCTTATTCCTGCTGATATTCGCGATATTTAGGCTAGCGCCCGTGGCTCTGGAGCTAGAAAATTCGGATATGAGCGAAGTCCACTGGTTAGCCTTGGTTTTCAGTGTGATCTACATGGCCTATGCGGAAGGTTATAAGGGATTTCATCTGGGATTCGCACCTAGAGTGGTAGTTCGAGCCCGTTACCTTGCTACCAATCCGCGACCGCTGCATGTGCTGCTCGCGCCACTTTTTTGTATGGGCTACATCTATGCGACCCGCAGGCGACAAATTCTCTCCATTGCGCTGACGACTATGATCATCTGTTTTGTACTTATCGCTCGCAGCATACCGCAGCCCTGGCGTGGGATCGTGGATGCGGGAGTAGTTGTCGGCCTAGGCCTTGGCGTACTGTCGATTGCTTATTTCCTGATCATCTCGAGCCGTGATCCTTCTCGACTCAAAGTCTCAGCGGAAGTGCCAGGTGATAGCTAGCGACGGTAATGAGGTGACTAATCCTGCCGAAGCGGGTAGCTGCGCAGTTGTGGTCACCTATAACCCCGATATAACTGCCTTACTGAAACTCGTTAGTCAGCTTAATAAGGAAACAGATTTCCTGGTCATCGACAATGGATCCGTAGCAATCGATGAGCTGGCAGCATCGATCATGGTCTATAAGCGCTGTATCGAATTAATCCGTCTGAGCGAGAACGAAGGTTTAGCAAAGGCTCTCAATCGCGGTATCAATTGGGCGCGCTGTAACAATTATGAGTACGTGTTCCTGTTCGATCAGGACAGTAGTCTCTGCGACCTATTCATAACGCGCATGGTAGATGCGCACATCGAAGCGAGCCGCTTCAGCGAGAAGGGAATAGCGGCAATAGGCCCTCGAATTATTAACCCTCAGACTATGCGCCAGACACCCTTTAAATTGTTCAGCAAGGTTTTCTGGCGTTCTGATCGATCCTTTGCGGCCCAGGGGGGGCATTTCATTGCCGATTTTTTGATTACCTCCGGTTCCTTGCTCACTCTTAAATGTATCAATGAGGTGGGGGGCATGAAGGAAAGCTACTTCATTGATAATATTGATCTGGAATGGTGCTTTCGTGCTAAGTCGCTCGGTTTCGACCTGGTGGGTACCGATGCTGCCGTGCTCTATCACGCTATCGGCGAGCGCAGTTCCAATCCTCTGGTGAGAACAGGATTAATTGCTCAGCACAATCCCTCACGTATCTATTATTCGAGTAGGAATAGAATTCATCTCTATGGCGCAGTTTATTCTCCCTTGGGGTGGAAGTTGCGCGATATGATTCGCTTTTTTTTGAAGGCGAGCTGGCTCTTGATAACCTCTGGGCAGCGCCGTCAATATTTTCAAAATATTCGCTCCGGCATGCGTGATGCGAAGACTCTGGCTTAGTAACAGATGAGCGCACACACAAAAATAGCTGTATTGCTCTCGACCTACAACGGGGAGAAATTCCTCGCCGAGCAGCTCGACTCGCTACTAGCTCAGTCCCATAAGAATTTCATTCTGGTAGTGAGAGACGACGGGTCCCATGACAGAACAGTTTCCATTTTGGAGAGCTATGCTAGCGATCATTCGGAAAAAATCTGCCTGTTATCTCCCGGTGGCGAAAATAGGGGAGCAAGTGGTGGCTTTGCCTTCCTTGTCAATTACGTGATTACGAACAAAGAGTCTCTAGGGCTGACGTCGAGCTATATGATGTTTTGCGATCAGGACGATACATGGTATCCGCAGAAAATAGAGAAACTGTTGGCGGCAATGCTGGCGACGGAAGCGAGCAACGACTCTGCATTACCCATACTTGTTCATAGCGACCTCGAAGTAGTTTCCGAGCAAAATACGGTAATAGCGAAATCCTTGATTCACTATCAAGGCCTAGAGATTGAGAGGAATAGCTTTACCAATCTCGTCATCAGCAATTTAGTGACAGGATGCACCGCACTGATTAATGAGTCTCTAGCAGAGAAGGCACTGCCGATTCCTGAAAACGCAATTATGCACGATTGGTGGCTGGCTTTAGTTGCTACTGCATTTGGAAAATTAGTTTACTTGGATATTCCCTTGGTGCATTACCGCCAACATAGCAATAACGCTATCGGGGCGAAAAAGTTTACCAAGGTATCCGTTGTCAGCATGTCACTGTGGCGCAGAATACTGGCGCGTAAACCCAATGAGCATTTGATCGAGGTTGCTATTCAAGCGGCTGAGTTTAATCGCCGCTATGGGCCACAGCTGTCTGGCCGACAGAGGTTATGCCTGCGACTCTGCATAGGGATGGGGATTAAAATTGGTATTGTGCAGCGTCTAATGTATCGTTTGGCTAGACGCTTTTAGTGGCTACGAGGGTTGTAGGGATACACGGACAACTCAGGTAAAAAGCCCAGCTAAGTTCTTCCTGAAGGCCTCTTGCGAACAGTCATTGGCTATCGCGGTTAGGCCCGCATCTCGAACATTCTGCCAGATATTTTGGTCTTGATACAGTTTAATACACTGCGCTGCATACGCTTCAGGGGTATCGCCCACTAGCAGTTCCTTTGTATCCTGCCAGCCAAGCTGCTGTGCAAGCAGCGCAGTGGTCACTGAGGGCAACCCCTTCGCAGCTGCCTCGTGAATCTTATGTGGGATTCCTGCAGCGAAACGCGTCGGCGCGATGAACACACGAGAGGCGTTATATATCTCCTCAATTGAGTCGACGCGGCCGGTGAAGTTGACGTTGTCCTTGCCAATGGCCGCCAGCGAAGGCGCCGAATTGTCACCCACAATATTAAGTTTTATGTCGGGAATGGCCTGTTCGAGTATTGGGAAGACATTGATCAGAAACCAGAGCAATGAATCGACGTTCGGAGAGCCCTCGTCCCGAAGTGCGCCCACGAATAGTAAACCACTGCGCTGAATGAATCCGTTGCTTCCAGGTTTGTTGGCAAGGGTGTGGCCAAGCACGACAGGCTCACTATAGCCGTGCCGTTTGAAAATTTCGGCCTCGTTGTCTGATACGGCGACGATCTTTTCCGCCAGCTTCGATTGCTGCAACTCTTTGTCGATTAGCTCTGCTTGATCTTCGGCCGACAGGGTTTCGCCAAGGAACTCCTTGCGCAGTATCTCACGGGGAGCGGATACTGCTTCAGCATCGTAGATGATCTTAGCGTCGCCCAACAGGTCAGGTTGCAAGCTCAGGCAATGGTTGAAGAATTCCATATTGTGCACGCGACTAACTACGACGAACTGATAAAAATCCTTTCGCTGTGTTAGAAACGATTGCAGCTCGTCATGGCCACTTTCCAGAATGACTTCAATCGTGTTGGGTAGAGTCTTGTAGACGTCGTCCCATTGCTCCTCAGGGAATAGAAGAGGATAGAAGCTAATATTGAGTTCCATCCTACTCAGCTCGAAAAGTATGTTTGCGCATCGAGGATAGCCAGCTCCGAGGCTAGGGTAAGGAACGCGATCATCAATTACGAGTATGTTTGGGAAATTGTTGCGGGTACGAGCACGGAGAACGTTACTGCCATCGTTCGTGAATTGTTCCGCTAAATAGTCCGCGTGTTTAGTGCAGAGTACTTCGCGATGCTCAGCTTGCAGCTTTTTTGCACCTTCCATTCCGCCGGAGCTGGCGAATTCATAGTGAGTGATTTGAGAGTTGGGCACATAAACGGTGCGGAGACCCTGTTTCTGCAAACGAATACAGAAATCAGACTCTTCATAGTAGGCGGGCGCATAGTCGAGGTCGAATCCACCGAGCGCTTTGAAACTACTGTTTCTGAAGAGCAGGAAAGCGCCGGAGCAGTAGTCAACATCTCGCTGAAACATAAATTCATAATTGTCTGTTGCTTTGCCGCGGCCATAGCCCAGACATGCTCCATCGCTGAAAATAATACTTCCGGCCTCTTGTGTGCTGCCATCGAGTAACTTGATCTTGGCACCTACAGCGCCAACGGATTTGTCTGACTCGATTACTTGCAGCGCACTAGATAAAGTATTCTTTTCTATAAGGGCATCATTATTCAAAAGAAGGATGTACTCGCCTGCCGCTACTTCTGCTGCTTGGTTCACCGCCTTCACGAAACCAAAATTGTCTGCGTTACGAATAATTGTGGCGTTGTTAATCTTGTTTAGAAGCTTGGCCGTTTCATCAGTGGAGTTGTTATCTACTATGATTAGCTCGTAACAAACATCCGCGAATTCGAGAAGCGCCTGCAGGCAGAGATAGCTCAGGTGCGCCTGCTGGTAGAACACCAGTACAATAGAAAGTTGCGGAGTCTCAGCTTCTGGAAACTGTAGCTGCTCTGCAGATGCTAAAAACTTATCTATCGCGCCTTTGGCTGAGCTATCGAGCTTTTGTTTTTCTAGTTGCTGTCCTTCGATCTGTCGCGTCTCCTGCTCAGCATTCTCGATGGCCAGTGGCTCGTTCACTGTAGCTTGCTTCTTGCTACCTGGTGCGATCGCATTCTTTAGCAAGCGCAAAGGATAGGTCATCCGCCAGAAGATGGAGTTCTCGATGAGTCCATGTGCGCGTTGTAACCGCTCTGCATGAGCTTCAAGATTTTTATAATCGCTCTGCAAGTTGCGGAAATAGTCCTGTGTCTCTGACAGCGCTGCTGCGGTCGAATAGATATTTCGCATCTCTTTCGAGCTTGATCGGGATGCGCTGTCCTGCAGGTAGAGCCTGTCCGCTGCCTTCCTGGCTATTTCGGCTATGGAATTCGACGCCTTCTCATTGACCAGTGCAGCATTTTGGATGAGCTCGGGAATGCCAGATGAGAAGCTATGATTGATGAGCCGTATGCGCCAACGGTATTGCATGAAGGCATGTTCTTTTAGGGCGCGCTTGCGATTGGCAGGTAGTTCGTCACTCTGTCTGGAAACGGACTCGTGATGAGTCAATACAACCCCAGGGTGGCTGAGTACCGCCAGCCCCTTGTCGCCAAGACGCAGGCAGAGGTCGACATCATTAAACGCGACCGCTAGTTGGTCTTCATTGAATCCGCCCATCCGCAGGAATTGAGACTTACGCATAACCAGGCAGGCAGCGGTTACCGCATCGACGGCATAAGGTAGGGTAATCCCTTGTTCTGTCAGGAAGTCGCCGTTCTTACCTACAGCAATATGCTGGGCGATGGTTTTTTCATCTAAGGCAATACCGGCATGCTGAATGGATGAGTCGGGATATAAAAGGGTACAGCCAACTGCCCCAACATCAGCTAGCTCAGCCACTGCCAGAAGCTTTCTGAGCCATTGGGGATCTTTGATTTCTATATCGTTGTTGAGAAAGCAGACATAGTCACTTTGGCATTGTTCCACCGCAAAGTTGTTTATAGCCGAAAAATTGAAGGTGTCGTTCCAGTTTAGCACCCGTATATTGGGCGTAAGGCTTAAAGATTGCAGATACTGTATTGTCTCAGTTTCAACACTCTGGTTATCGATAATTATTATTTCGATCGAATCAATGTCATCGCTCGTTAGCACGCTCTCCACACAAGGCTTCAGGAAATTGAGCTTGTCCTTGGTTGGTATAATGAGAGAGCAAATTGGGAGGGCGGACTGCTGACCGCTCTGCACTGTAGGTTCCATGTCTATTTGTCCGAATCCGAATCGCCGCTTTTGGAATTTTTTCCCGCCCCGAGTATTCGGCCGACTCGTCGAATTGGGCCCATTAACTTCCAGCTTGCAGAGTCGTAGATTGTATTTAGTCCTCGTTCCAGATCGCTGAGGTGCTGAGCCTGTTGCTTACTATGCAAGTTCAGTTGCTCAAGTTGCGAGACGTTGTTGAGTATCTGCAGCTTGAGCTCATTGATCCGCAGATCGAGTTCATTAGTATGTAGATCGAGTTCGATTATATTTGTGTCGCGTTTTTCGATCTCATGCTGCAGTTCCGCATTTTTTTTCAGCTCGCTGTGTATTCGGGCGTCCTGCTCACAGAGCAATACAGATTGATCAAGTTGACCGATGAGGGCATTCATCCGCTGACCCGTCCACTTTGGCAGCCACTTCTCAAAAATAGCGGCGCGGGCTTTACCGAGGATATTTTCTGATTGATAGCGTAGACGAACATCTGAGACAGCCGTATCGGAGTCACCGCCCTCTCTGTAGTAGGCTGTAATCGAGTCGATATGCTGAAAGTTTGTATGCTGGCTGAGTTGTAACCAGAAATCCCAATCTTCATAAATGTCGAAGGCCTCGTCAAAACTACAGCCATTCTCGAGTAGCAAACTATCGAATAGGATGGAGTGAATCGGAATATAGTTGTCTCGCATCAACAGAATTGGATCGAAATCTTCATTGAATACATAGTCCAGAGAGTCGCCTGCGGCGTTAGTCTTCTGCGTACTACTATAGGCCGCTGCTGTTTCGTCGTTACTTTCCAGAGTACTAACTAACTGACTGACATGATTTGAATCAATCCAGTCGTCGTCATCCAAAAATTGAATATATTTTCCGTGGGCTGCTTGTAAGCCAGCATTCGCTGCTTGTGAACGACTCAAAGCTACGCCGGTAGTTACTAACACAAGCGGACGATCGCCGGCGGCTGTCGAGTCTAGGGAATTTTCACCAGCTGCATCTACCAAAACGATTTCGATATTGGCATAGTCTTGAGAGGAGATGGATCGAAGCGCCTGCTGCAATTCAGGGCGACCTAGTGTGCGGCAGATGATCGAAACCTGATTTTTGTTTTCAGCTAGCCTTTCAGTAGACATCTAGGCAACCTTTGCTCAAGCCTTGCGACATGTCTTAGAGTTCTACTGTGCGCTGTCGGGCTGATGATTTTCGATTACGGCGCCGACTACGTGGCCAATAAAATCTAGAAACAGAGTATCCAAGTTGACATTGAAGTAGCTGTCCGACTGATTGCCAAACGCAATCAATGCCAATACGTCACCGTTGCTTATTACGGGACAAATAGCAGTCGACTTGATGTTGTTATCCTGCGCAGGGAAGAGGTACTGAGTTTGTTCTTTGCTGATAGCGCCACAATGAGTTCGTTTAAGGCGGAATACATCGGCGAATTGTTTCTTGAGAATATTTTCCGATTCGGTTCTTACCGAACCTGCAACCTTCAGGCCTTTCTTATCAATAAGGATGACTTCGCAGGAGTCGATATTGCTATGGTGCGATAACTGGTCCTGGGCCACGTCGGCAATTTCTGTTACATCCTTGGCGCGTAGTAGGGCCAGGACTAGGCTGCGTGTCGTATCAAAGAGTTGATCGTTGTTGCGGGCATTCTCAAGTAGGTTATTGAGTTTCTGTCGCGCGTCGCCCCCTCTGTCTCGCAGAATAGTAACTTGTCGTTCTAATAAGGAGATCGCCTTGCCGCTCTTGTGGGGCAGAGAAAGGTCTGCAAGCAAGTCTTCTTGCTTGATGAAAAATTCGGGGTTGGCTTTCAGATAGCTGGCAACTTCTTGTGCAGAGAGTTCGGTGTTACTGGGGGCCTCTATTTTTTCAGCCGCTGAATTATCATTTTTCATATCTGAATTTTCCCCTCAAAAACTGTTGTGGCTGGCCCTGTCATTAAGACGGGAGAGTCGATTCCCAGCCATGTAATACTAAGTTCTCCGCCATGTAATTTCACTGTGACGGTAGCATCTAACAGACCTTGTAAGCAACCGGCAACTACTGCCGCACAGGCCCCAGTTCCGCAGGCTAGCGTCTCGCCAGCACCGCGTTCATAGACACGTAAATCTATGGTATCTCTGTCACACAGCTGCATGAAACCCACATTGCAGCCTTCGGGAAAATCCGGATGTGCGCCGAGTGCTTCCCCTATCTCTTTTACGGCTGTTTTGCTTAGGTCTTCAACTCTAATTACCGCATGGGGGTTACCCATGGAAAGTGTACAAAACTCGACCTCGAGCGGGCTTCCCGAAACAGTAAGTTGACGGGTATGCATTTTCAAATTGCTATCGCCGATGAATGGAATTTTTGATGCGACAAACTCTGGTGCTTCCATGTCCACCGTGACGCTATCGCCGTCGATTTTAAGCGTAAGTACACGATTGGCTGTCTTGACGACTAGTGACTTTTCGTGGAACAAGCCTTTGTCGCTTACATATTTGGCAAAGCAACGCGCACCATTACCGCAATGCTCTACTTCCCGACCGTCAACATTGAAGATGCGGTAGCTGAAATCGATGCCAGGCTCTGTGGCAGCTTCAACTAAGAGCAACTGATCAAAGCCCACTCCAAACTGGCGATGACTAAGTGCAGCAATCTGCTTGGCGCTCAATTGATACTCATTGTGCAGATTATTGAGCACAATAAAGTCGTTGCCCAGGCCATGCATCTTTGTGAAGTGAATATCCATTTTGCGTATCAGCTAGGTAAACAAGATTCCAGATCGAGCAGGTCTGCTAAGACTTCGCGCCGTCTAACGACATGTGCGAGGTTTCCATCGACCATTATTTCGGCAACGCGTGGACGCGTATTGTAGTTCGAACTCATCACGAAGCCATAAGCACCGGCGGAGCGGACGGCCAGCAAGTCATCTGCTGCGACTACCAACTCTCTATCCTTGCCAAGAAAATCGGCCGATTCGCAAATTGGGCCAACAACATCGAAGTTAAGCACATCGCCGCTTCGCTTTTTCACGGGAATGATCTCCTGCCAAGCGCTATACAGTGCTGGTCTCAATAGATCGTTCATTGCGCCATCGACAATAGCGAAATTCTTATGTTCAGTGTTCTTTATGTACTCGACACGGGTCACGAAAATGCCGGCGTTTGCGGCGATTGAGCGTCCTGGTTCGACCATCAGGGTCAGGCCGCGATCGCTGAAACGACCCTTTACCGCTTCGATAAGCTCAGAGGGTAGTGGTGGGCTCTCGGCACCGTAGCTAACGCCCAGCCCACCTCCCATATCGAAATGACTCAAATTGATGCCTTCCTCGCTCAAGCGGTCCACCATGGCGAGCAGCCTATCGATCGCATCGAGGAAAGGCTCTATCGATGTAAGCTGCGAACCTATGTGGCAGTCGATGCCAGATATTTTGATCCCTTCCATCTGCGCGGCAGCTCTATAGACCTCTATCGCACGATCGCTGGAGATTCCAAACTTGTTCTCTTTCAGGCCAGTCGATATATAGGGATGGGTGCCGGCGTCTACATCGGGATTTACGCGTATAGATATTGAGGCCGGCAGAGCTAGCTGCAAAGCTACTTCATTGAGACGAGCTAATTCCGCCTCAGATTCCACGTTGAAACAGTGAATGCCGGCCTGTAGCGCCTGTTGAATCTCGGCTACGGTCTTGCCGAGGCCAGAAAATATAACTTTTGCGGGGTCTCCGCCTGCTTGAAGGACGCGACTCAGCTCGCCACCGGACACGATATCGAATCCAGCCCCCATTCGGGCCAGGATATTCAATACAGCGAGGTTGGAGTTCGCTTTTACCGCATAGCAGATCATATTGGGCACTCCAGATAGTGCCGTTTCGTAGGCTCTATAGTGGCGCTCTAGAGTGGCGCGGGAATAGATGTAGCAGGGCGTGCCATGCTGTGCAGCAATCTCACAGACGGCCAATTCCTCTGCATAGAGTGCATCGCCTTTGTAATTAAAATAGTCCATTCGTGGTTGGAGTCCAGTAGGTGTGAGCCAAGGAGGCCTATAATCTATTTACCTGAAATGAAATTCGAGCTTGTCAGTGCAGGTGACTCAGGGCGAGTTAGACCGCCTTTCTGTCCGCAATAGCTAAGGCTCAGCGTAAGGCTTGCCAGCGCTAGAAGGGCGAAAAGTCTGTTGGTCGATGATTTCATTTGGCTTAACCTGGTGCCTGAATAGTCGGAACGACGCGATTATAACGCCAGCGCAAATAGAAACACAGGCTAAATTCTCTTAGTCGCTAGGGTTTCGCCGCACTGTCATCTTGGCTTGTGGGATGGCCCGTTTGGACTGTCAGCCTTGAATTATAGGGGCTAAGTGCCTATATTTACCCATCGTATTTTGCCATTTATGAGTTCGGTCCGATCGAAGGGCTTGGGTCAGTGGCCGAACGTTGCAGTTACTCCTGCATTACCAAGTAAATAGATAACAGTCTCAGGATCTGAAAGTAAATGATTGAAATCAATAATTTAACAAAAATCTTCGACCAATTTACCGCCATTGATGACCTCTCCTTTACTGTGAAGGAAGGCGAGGTGCTCGGATTTCTCGGCCCCAATGGTGCGGGTAAATCCACGACCATGAAACTAATCACCGGATTTCTATCTGCTAGTCATGGCACGGTAAGTATCGACGGCTTTGATATCAGCAACAGGCCAATCGAGGCGAAGTCTCTTATGGGCTACCTACCGGAGGGAGCGCCTTCTTACGGAGATATGACAACTCTGGAGTTTCTCAATTTTGTGGCACAGGTTCGTGGCTATCGAGGAGAAGAGATTACTAGGCGTGTAAAGCACGTGCTGGATGAAGTAGAGCTAAATTCAGTTAGTCAACAAACTATAGAAACCTTGTCCAAGGGTTTTAAGCGGCGCGTAGGTCTAGCGCAAGCGATCATGCATGATCCCAAAGTGCTGATCTTGGATGAACCTACAGATGGCCTTGACCCAAATCAGAAGCACCATGTTCGTGAACTGATCAAGAATCTAGCCCGCGACAAGATCGTCATCATCTCTACCCATATATTGGAAGAGGTGACAGCGGTATGCAGTCGCGCGATCATCATCGCGCAAGGAAAAATTGTCGCAGATGGTACGCCTGCCGAACTCGAAACGCGTTCAAAATACCATCAAGCTGTGAGTGTTCGCCTGAGCGAGAACTACGATTTAGCAGCCGACCTAGTTGACCTTGCAGAAGTGGGTGATGTCGAGAAGGACAGTGAAGACGACATGGTTTTTCGTATCCTAGCGAATGAAGGTAATTCAATATTTTCTCAGGTATCGGAGATCGCGCAGTCCAAACATTGGCCGGTTACCGAGTTTCATGTCAGTCGCGGACAACTTGAAGATGTGTTCAGGACGGTGACGCTGCCGGCATTAGGAGCTGAGTAATGGGGAATCTACTAATTATCTTTAAGCGCGAACTACTTAGTTATTTTGCAACGCCATTAGCATACATTTTTATTGTTATTTTTCTAGTGGTGAACGGCTTCCTAACTTTCGATTTCGGCGGTTTCTATGCTAGAGGTCAAGCCGACCTAGCACCATTTTTTGCCTTTCATCCTTTTCTTTATTTGTTTATGGTCCCTGCTATTGCAATGACTATGTGGGCGGATGAAAGAAAAGCTGGAACTATTGAGTTACTTTTAACGCTACCAATAAATCTTAGAGATGCGATTCTTGGAAAGTATTTAGCAGCTTGGAGCCTAATAGGGATTGCGCTTTCGTTGACATTTCCGATTTGGATAACAGCAAATTACTTAGGCGATCCCGATAATGGAGTGATATTTGCCGCCTATGTTGGCAGTTGGTTTATGGCGGGAGCTTATCTGGCGATAGGCGCTTGTTTATCAGCGTGCACTAAGAATCCTGTAATCGCTTTCATACTAACAGTTACCATTTGCGTAATTTTTGTTCTGCTTGGCTATCCTTTTTTATTGGGCATGTTAACCGGCTGGGTTCCTCAGATTATTATTGACGCAATATCATCAATGGGATTTTTAACTCACTTTGATTCTATTTCCAAAGGGGTTTTCGATGTTCGTGACTTTTTGTTCTTCGGTGTGTTTATCGCGGCCTGGCTCTTCGCTAGTGCCGTAGTAATCGAACTTAAGAAAGCCAGTTAAGGAAGAGCAGACTTATGAATACCAATTTTCTATTTTCTCGAATCGGATTGTTAGCCATTTCTCTGGGGCTAGTAATCAGTGTATTAGTTATTAGTTCCTTGCCGAGTGTAAGGATCGACCTTACCGAAGATGATCTCTATTCACTCTCGCCGGGCACAAAAAATATTGTTTCCAATTTACAGGGTCCTTTGGAAATAATGTTCTTCTATTCGGAAAGCGCTACTGAAGATAATCCTCAAATTCGAACTTATGCCAATAGAGTTCAGGAGCTGCTGAGAGAAATCGTAATCGCTAGCAACAATCGGCTTAGCTTAAGTGTTATCGACCCTCAGCCATTTTCCGAGGAGGAAGATTTGGCAACTCAGTTTGGCATACAGGCAGTCCCGATCTCTCAGGGAGCGCCGGGCATATATTTTGGTCTGGTCGTAGCCCAGCCGGAGGATCGAGAGAACAATCCACAGGGTAGAGCGGCTGAAACTTTACCCCTTATCCGACCTGAGCTGGAGCAGTTTCTTGAATATGAATTCATGAAATTGATTACTAAGGTTAATGAGCCAGATTTACAAGTAGTGGGTCTGTTAACGGAATTGGACATCGATGGTGGTTTCGACCCGGTCGCAGGTCAAGCAACCCAGCAGTGGATGATCATGGACATTATTCGCCAACTGTACGCTGTGCAGCGCGTCGACAAGTCAGCGAGCGAGATCGATGAAGAGATCGACATTCTGATGATTGTGCATCCGCAGGGCCTGTCAGAACAAATGCTCTATGCGATCGATCAGTTTGTGATGACTGGTGGCAAGGCTATAGTTTTCTTAGACCCGAATGCCGATTCTATGGTTAGTCGCACGCAGCAGGGTAATCTGATTCCTGCCGGTATGAGTTCAGAATTGCCCGGCCTGCTTGAGGCTTGGGGGATAGAATTCCCTGGCGGCAAGGTGCTCACCGACAATGAGCTTGCACTACGTGTATCTATGGGGCAAGGTCAGCGGCCTATCGCCCACCTCGGTATGTTAGGCGTGCAGCGAAATTTTCTGACGCAGAGCGACATTGTCACCAGCCGGCTTGAGACCATTAATATGTCCTCCCCTGGTGTGATTCGTCAGGCGGAGGGCGCAAGCACTCGCTTCGAGCCGTTGATGGTTTCATCGAACGATTCGATGTTAATGGATGCTGGGCTACTCGAGGATGTTACCGACCCATCTATTCTATTCGACGAGTTTATCTCTGAAGGTATAAGCCATACCATTGCCGCGAGGATTAGCGGCGTTATTGAGACGGCGTTTCCCGATGGCAGGCCTGTCGCGGAAATAGAAGCTCCAGACGAAGAAAGCACATTAGCTGAAGAAGAAAGCACTGATGTGGCAGCAGTTGAGGAAGAGCCGGCCGCCGAACACCGTAGCAGCTCAAACAGCGAAGTGAATATTTTAGTCTTCGCAGATACAGACATGCTCGGTGATAGGATGTGGGTCCAGGTCGGACAATTTATGGGCCAGCGTATACCGCGACCATTTTCTAACAATGGCGATATGGTTATCAATGCGCTAGATAACCTTAGCGGCGGTGCAGACCTTTCCAGTATCCGTGGCCGTGGAACTTACTCGCGACCATTTACTAAAGTAATCCAATTACAGCGTCAGGCAGATGATCGCTTAAGGGTTGAGGAAGCTGAGTTGCTTGATCGCCTTGCCGAAGCTGAAGAGGCACTTGCCGAGTTAAACCAAGATGAGAATGGCGAACTAATCGGCCAGGTAACACCAGAGATTCAAGCAGAAGTCGATCGGTTCAACGAACAGATGCTAGAAACTCGCCGTAGTCTTCGTGATGTGCAGTATCAGCTGACAGAAGACATCGAGCAACTTGGTGCGACCCTGAAGTTGATCAACACCGCTTTGATCCCCGTGCTGTTGAGTTTGTTAGCTCTGCTGCTGAGCTATTTTCGAGCGCAGCGTCGCAAGACGGCACGAGCATAGTATGAGTCGAGCAGTTGGTGGAGAATTGACAGAGGTATTGACAGAGGTATTGGAAAATATGGGGTAGCGTTACAGATTGCTACTACTCTATCGGAATCTGGCGTGGAGGGTGCGGCGGCAATTTCACCTTGATGTATGTTCCTTTGCCAAGCTGACTTTGGATAATTAACTCGCCACCGTGAGCCTGCGCGATGAGACGACATAGGTAGAGGCCTAGGCCGAAGCCGCCAGTATTTCGCTGTCTCGAGCTGTCCGCGCGGTAGAAGGGTTCACTGACCTGTGACAAGTGTTCTGCTGCGATGCCTTCGCCGCTATCTTCAACCCCTAGATGGACAAAATCACTGTTAAAGTTAACCCGCACGGTAATCGGATTGCCTTCGCCATGTCGTATGGCGTTGTTGACTAGGTTAGTAATAAGTAAGCGAACACGGAGATTATCTATAACAACCTCGCGATCCTCAGTGGGTAGTTCTAGCTCTACCCCACCTGGGTAACTCTCGAATTGTTCACAGACTCCTTCAACGAAGGCGGCAATCGGGGTAGGCTCGGCAGAGAGTACGGCATGTTCTTCGTTGAGCCGCTCGGCTTCAATAAGATCGGTGATTAGTTGTTCAATCTCCAGAATGTCTTCCTTTAGCTGATCTTTCTCGTTGCTTTGCGGCATGAACTCAAGTCGTAGTTTTGCTTTAGTTATGGGAGTGCGCAGCTCGTGACTAATAGCCAGGAGCAGCTGACGTTTAGCTTCTAACATCGATTGTAGCGAATCCGCCATGTGGTTGATGCTATCGGTTAACTCGCCGAGTTCATCTTGTCGATTGCTCTTTACGCGAAAATTTAGGTCGCCAAGACGAATTCGTTCGGCGCCTTTTCTGAGTAGGCGTACAGGGTCGAGCAATTTATTGACCATGAAGTAGTTTAGGAATAAGACAATACTAGCCAATGCTACACCGGTATACAGAACGACATAGTTCGCATTATTGTTGTTTAGAGATCGTTGGTACAAATAGAAGTCATAGCCGCCACGTTGAACCATAATAATGTCTTCACTGTTAATCGAGCGGACCTCGGCGCTCGACGTTAGGGTTCGGTTGAAAACAGATTGTTCGACTGGGAGTCGGTATTCATTGTCGGAACTCCACCGCATGATTGGGTTGTTGATCGCGATGCTCCAATCCAATTCCTCAGCAAGACGAATCGCATTATTCAGGTTTGGAGGCGTGCCTATGTCTTCGATGATCGATTCGATGTTGCGCGTAAAAAAATCGGGGATAGCATCGATCGTGTTGTTGTTCTGACTAAAAGTACGCAAGGAGATAGAGAAGATGGTGAAGAACAGGGTTATGGTGATGCCAAATATAAAGAGCAGGCGAACAAAAAGCGAACGCCTAACTACTTGAACCAATGTGGTCATATTTGCTCGCCGACAAAAGTATAACCGCGTCCCCAAACGGTCTTAATAAACCGAGGAGTTTTCGAGGTGTCATTTAACTTGTGTCGCAAGCGACTTACCAAGGTGTCTACGGCTCGAGAAAAAAGTTCGGCATCTATACCGCGCAAGCGATTCATAAGTTCGTCACGGGTAAATGTCTTATTGGGGAATTGCATAAAAAGTATGAGCAGTTCATATTCCATAGTGGTGAGATCGAGCACTTCAGAATCAAGTTTAACTTCCCGACGCAAAGAATCGACCTCGAGGCCATTGATATTCTTTATGTCGCGCAAGCAGTTGTCATCGCTACTGCGGCGAAGAATATTGTGAATCCTAGCGACGAGCTCTCGCGGCTCAAAGGGTTTGGGTAGATAGTCATCTGCGCCGAGTTCAAGCCCAACAATCCGGTCTGTTACTCCGGCGTGTGCGGTTAACATCAGAATCGGCAACTGGCCAAAAATGGAAGACTTGGCTCGAATCTCTCTGCAGATCTCAAACCCGTCTTTCTCGGGTAGCATCACATCGAGTATGAGCAGATCGGGCTTTATCTTCTTTAATAATTCAAAACCCTTGCTCGGTGTCAATGCGACGTGAGCCTGCATGTCATATCTCTCTAGATACTGAGTGAGTAGCTCGCCTAATTTCTCATCGTCATCAATGATTAGTATTTGTTTCATTACTGCTTTCGCCTTGATTTGGCCACTGGAGTAGAGAGGCAGGCTTCAATAGTACGAATATGAGAACCTTCGATCAAGTCTACAACTGAATCGAATTCGTTCAAAGCCTCAAATTCGTGCAACACAGCCATCTGGGCGATGCTACCGGTGTCCAGAGGCACAAGAATAAAGCGAAACTAGTGTATTATGTGCCGCTTCGCTTTTTCGTAGGACTTAAGCGCAATGATTTCTCTAAACAACATAATGCTGATGCGTGGCAATCAAATTCTGCTGCGCCATGTCTCTTTGGTTATCCACAAGGGGCAACGAACGGGCATTATTGGCCGCAACGGCTGCGGCAAGACCAGCCTATTCCGAGCCCTGAGTGGCGATATTCCTCTGGAAGAAGGCGAGATCGAGATGCCGAACGGGCTACGTCGCTCTTCGATGGCTCAGGAGACGCCAGGCAGCGACCGTAGTGCGCTCGATTTTGTGTTGGATGCGCATGTTGAGTTTCGCCAACTTGAGGATGCGATCAAACAGGCCGAAATCAGTGGCAACGATCTGGCGCTAGCCGAGTCTTTCGGTAAGCTGGAGGAGATCGATGGCTACGACATTAGCCACCGTGCGGAGAGGCTCCTTTCCGGCTTAGGCTTTGCTGTCGATGAATTCACAAGACCTGTCAGTAATTTTTCTGGAGGTTGGCGTGTGCGCCTAAACCTCGCCGCCGCGTTGATGTGCCCATCAGATCTGCTGATGCTGGATGAGCCCACCAACCATTTAGACTTAGAGGCGACGGTCTGGCTGGAACAGTGGCTGCAGAGCTATCAGGGCACGATCCTGTTGATCTCTCACGATAGGACGTTCTTGGATTCGGTGATCAACAATGTCATTAGTTTTGATAACGGTGGTCTGGATTCATACAAGGGCAACTACAGTTCCTACGAAAGACAGCGTGCCGAGCGGATGGCGCTGCAACAAGCGCTATTCGAGAAGCAGCAGAGAAGAAAATCGGAAATTCAAAACTTCGTGCGCCGCTTCAGTGCCAAAGCTACAAAAGCGAAACAGGCACAGAGTCGGCTGAAAGAGCTGCACCGAATGGAAGAGATTGCTCCGGCACATGTTGACTCACCATTTCGTTTCAAGTTTCCAGAGCTGGATGATCCATCGAGCTACCTTATACAGATGGATTCGTTGACGATTGGCTTCGACAAGCCGCTCGTCGACAAGATTGAGCTCAGTGTTCGCTCTGAATCACGTTTTGGATTGTTGGGATTCAACGGCAGCGGCAAGTCGACATTGTTAAAAATTCTTTCCGGGCAGATGCAGCAACTTGATGGCGACATCATTCGCTCGAAGAAGTTGAAGATTGGGTATTTCGCGCAACACCAAGTTGATGAGCTAGACCAGCAGGCTACTCCTATAGAGCTTATTCAGAAAGAAGAGGGCTACGCCACCGAGCAGCAGATAAGAGATTACCTTGGCGGATTTGATTTCCGCGGTACTCGGGTCAGCGAGACGATTAAGAATTTCTCCGGCGGAGAGAAGGCGCGTCTCGCTTTGGCAAAAGTTGCTTGGCAGAAACCGAACTTGCTCTTACTCGATGAGCCTACGAATCATCTAGATCTTGAAATGTGTCACGCGCTCACCGTCGCGTTACAGCAGTATCAGGGAGCGATGGTCGTTGTCTCACACGACCGTCATCTACTAGTTAATACAGTGGACGAGTTCTATTCGATTCACAAAGGCGTATTTGCTGAATTCAAAGGCGACCTCAAAGACTATGAAAAGTGGCTGAGCACACAGACGTTCTCTGGTTTTGAGGAGGATGTGCCAGAAGAGACAGTGCAGCCAAAGCAGAAACTAGCTAAGAAAGAGAAGCGTCAGCAGGCTGCAGATCTACGTGAGAAGCTGGCGCCACTTAGCAAACAAGAAAAGCGGCTAGAGGCCCAGATCGAAAAAATTCAGGCCTCGCTAAACAAGATCGAATCCTCTCTTGCTGATGAGGGCATGTACCTCGACGAGAACAAGAATAAACTGAACAAGCTGATTCAAGAGCAGGGAGCACTTAAGTCGAAACTCGTGAGTATCGAGGAAGAGTGGCTGGAAATTCAGGAAGAAATCGCCAACTACAGTTAACGTTTCGAGATATCCGTCTTCGCCGCTGCTACTGCCGACAATACCTGATTTGGCGCAGTGCCGCCGATATGATCGCGCGCAGAGATCGATCCTTCTAGCGTCAATACGTCGAAGACATCTTCGTTGATGAGGTTGGAGAATTCCTCTAGTTCGGCTAGCGAGAGCTCCGCCAGATCCTTCTTCTGTTCGATACCGAAGGCCACTGACTTGCCGACTACTTCATGAGCATCGCGAAAGGGCATCCCCTTCTTCACTAGATAATCTGCCAAATCGGTTGCTGTAGCGTAACCCTGTTTCGCCGCAGCATACATCTCTTCTTTGTTGCAGCTTACGGCCGGCATCATCTCGCTATAGGCAAATAGGCAGTCCTTCACAGTGTCGATGAGATCGAACAACGGCTCCTTGTCTTCCTGATTGTCTTTGTTATAAGCAAGTGGCTGTGACTTCATTAGCGTGAGTAGCGAAACTAGATGTCCGTGTACGCGGCCGGTCTTGCCCCGAACTAATTCCGGCACATCTGGGTTTTTCTTTTGCGGCATGATCGATGAGCCAGTGCAGAATCTATCAGGTAGTTCGATGAAGTTGAATTGTGCCGAGGTCCATAGTACGAGCTCCTCTGAGAATCGAGAGAGGTGCGTCATTACTATGCTGGCAAAGGACGCCAGTTCAATAGCAAAGTCTCGATCGCTAACGGAGTCTAGGGAGTTTCTAGTTGGCGCATCGAAACCGAGCTGCTCGGCCGTAAAATACCTATCGATCGGATAAGTGGTTCCTGCTAAGGCTGCAGCGCCTAAAGGTGACACGTTCACTCTTTTGCGGCAATCGAGCAGTCGAGCATAATCTCTATCTAGCATCTCATACCAAGCCATCATATGGTGGCCGAAGCTAACTGGCTGTGCAGTCTGAAGATGAGTAAAGCCAGGCATGATCGTGGTCGCCTCCTTCTCGGCGATACCAAGCAGGGCCGATTGAAGACTCGTAATCAATTTCGCGATCTGATCGATCTCGCCGCGTACATACAATCGAATATCAGTAGCAACCTGATCATTTCGCGATCGACCCGTATGCAGTTTTTTGCCTACGTCACCGATGCGGGAGGTTAGTGCTGCTTCAATGTTCATGTGAACATCTTCTAGCGCGACAGACCATTCAAACTTGTCGTCAGTAATGTCCTGACGAATTGATTCTAGCCCATCGAGGATTTTCGATACTTCCGCTGCCGTTAAAATTCCCGCCTTGACCAACATCTTGGCATGGGCAACCGAGCCGTCGATATCTTGCTGGAACAAGCGACGATCAAAATCTACCGAGGCGGTAAATCTTTGTACGAAAACGTCTGTTGGTTCAGTAAACCTGCCGCCCCAGAGTCTGTTTTGATCTTTGTTCTTACTCATAACTTGGGTTCACGCTGTAAGGTTGTGGGTTATAAAAAAGCGACCTAACTTGTAGAGTCTATTCACTTGTCGATAGCTTCGCTGTTACTTCTATCTCGATCTTCATTTTCTCGTCGAGCAAGCCAGCTTCAAACACTGTTGCCGCAGGGAGGACTGCACCAAGGTACTTCTGAAATACTGGCCAGCAGGGCTCGAAATCGGCTTTGTTAGGGAGGATATAGCGTATGCGAACGATCCCAGATAAATCACTACCTGCCGATTTAAGAACTTGCTCAATATTTTTCAGGCACTGATCCGCCTGCTCGATGACACTCTCGGAAATCGTCATTGTCGTGTAGTTGTAGCCGGTCGTTCCGGACACAAACACGAAATCACCGTCAACTACTGCTCGGGAGTAGCCAATCTTACTCTCAAACTCTGAACCGCTGGAAATTAGTTGTCTACTCATCTGAACTCTCACTATGGTCTCTAGTTAATCTGTACTTGGCATACAACAGTTGTAGCGGTGCTGTATTCGCAGGGGCTGCATTATAGCAGGATCGGTAAAGGCTTGAACCGAGTTGCAACTCCTTGCAAAACCAGCAATTTCGGACAAATCGCAACATATACCGTAAAATGCCCCTTACCCCTTCATGAAATAAAAGATAAAGAGCAGTACGCCATGCCAAGCAAAACCCTTCGAATTGCCACCCGTAAAAGCCCCCTTGCCCTATGGCAGGCTCACTACGTAAAGGCGGCATTGGAAAAGGCCCACGGCGACTTAAATGTTGAATTGCTCGCTATGAGTACCCGCGGCGACAAGATACTAGACACACCATTAGCCAAGGTGGGAGGCAAGGGTCTTTTCGTTAAGGAGCTTGAGCATGCGATGTTGGAAGACAGGGCAGACATAGCGGTGCATTCGATGAAGGACGTGCCGATGGAATTCCCTGAAGGTCTCGATCTAGCGGTCATCTGCGAGCGGGAAGACCCGGCCGATGCATTCGTCTCAAATAATTATCGCAAACTGGCAGACCTACCCCAGGGCGCAACGGTAGGCACCTCGAGCTTTCGTCGCCAGTGCCAGCTGCGGGAACTACGTCCAGACTTAAAGATCACCGATTTGCGCGGCAACGTGGGAACACGGCTGTCGAAGTTAGATGCAGGTGGATACGACGCGATCATTCTTGCAGCAGCTGGCTTAAAGCGTTTGGAGCTGGAAGGGCGTATTCGCGAGAGCCTTTCTTTCGAGGATTCTCTTCCTGCCGGTGGCCAGGGAGCGGTCGGCATCGAATGCCGAACCAGCGACACCGAAACACTGCAACTGCTCAATTGCCTCCACGATGCCGATACGGCATGCAGGGTAGTTGCCGAGCGGGCGGTAAATGCACGTCTACAAGGCGGCTGTCAGGTGCCGATCGCGAGCTTCGCCGAGCTCTATGGCGAGGAATTGCATCTGCGCGCCTTAGTTGGAAACTTGGAGGGGACGCAGATAATTCGCAGTGAGATTCGAGGAGGCCGTCATCAGGCGGAACAGCTAGGCCTTACTGTTGCCGAAGATCTTTTGTCTCTGGGAGCGGAAGAAATACTCAGCGCCTTGCGAGACCAAATAGAAGAGTAAGAAATAGTTAAGTGTAGGCATATTTGATGAACCCTAATTCCCTATCTGGGCTAACTGTTCTAATTACCCGCCCCTCGAATCAAGTCGAGAGTATGCGCCGAGCAATCGAGTCTGAAGGGGCTAAAGTTCTCTCTCTACCCCTCATCGAAATTAAAGCTCTGAATGATGCACAAGCCATTCAAGATCTAAAAGATAAAATTCTACAGCTAGACAGCTATCAAGCGCTAATTTTTGTAAGCAATAACGCGGTGAGCTTTGGCGGCGAGGTCATTAATAATTATTGGCCACAGTTTCCCCTCGGTGTCGATGCTATAGCTGTTGGGCCTACGACGGCGGAGGCTGCTTCAGAGCAATTCGCCTGCGAAGTCACTCAGCCAAGTAACGGCATGACCAGCGAAGACATACTGCGCCTGCCTCAATTGCAAGATGTTAACGGGCAGAAGATTGGCATTGTGCGCGGACAGGGAGGTCGAGAACTATTGGCTGACACGCTGCGTGAGCGCGGCGCCATTGTCGATTATCTCGAGGCCTATAGCCGTTCTCCAATAGATTACACAAGCGCAAACTTCTGCAATAGATTGTTCGAGGCCGGTGTTAATGTTCTAACGGTAAGCAGCGGTGAATCACTGGATAGACTGACGCATCTATTGGCTGGTAATGGAAAGATGCTGCAGCAGTTGATGCTAGTAGTCCCCTCAGAAAGAGTAGGTAGGCAGGCGGAAAATTCTGGATACCAGCAGGTGCACAACGCCAGCGGCGCCGATCCACTAAGTTTTGTTAGCGCGCTGGGTGAACTCGGCATTAATCAAGAGTAAGCTATACCCAAGATCACGACTTAGAAGGCAGTACAGTGACAGAGCAGTCAGAAACACCTAAAATTCTGGACGAGATATCTAAAAGCAACACCGCCAAGGTCGGTAGCCGCAGGACTCGAAAACAGCAGACGGTAAGGCGGCGGTTTGCAGTAGTCACCACCTTCCTATTACCCATTGTTGCTGGCGTGTTGTTCCTCGCCTATCAGCAACTTTCACTGCAATCTAAGTTGGCCGAATTTGAGCTCGAAAATCAGCGACTGAAGCAGAGCCTAGCCACACAGGGCATCCAGCTGGGACAGGTCGAGCAGGCACAGCGTGTCGCTTCCGAGCCAATCGAATTCGATGATTCTTCTGTGCGAGAGCTGGAATTGGCACTATCTGGGAAAATCGATAGTCACGCGGCACAACTTGCGGATCTTCAGGCCGCACAATCGCTGACGAACAATGCGACAGATCGAGCCTGGAAAATTCTTGAGGGACAATATCTAATCAATATAGCCAATCAGAAATTAAGGCTGGAAGGCGACGTGGTTACTGCAATCTCCCAATTAGAGATTGCAGATCAGGCACTCGTTGATTCTGCTAGTTCGAGTGTGTTTGCTGTGCGACAGGCGATCGCAGGGGATCTACAAAAGCTAAGAAATATCGAGGTCCTCGATCGTGAAGGTATCTATCTGCGCTTGGACAGCCTGCTTGCAGAATTGGAGAACATCGATCCGCTCAATAGCATGCGCACAGAATTTGAGAATCGGCGCAACGCTGACTCGCAGCCATTGCAATCAGGTAGCGATGCGAACAACTTCTTAGATTCCAGTTTCGAGTTTCTAGGTTCCATATTTGTCTGGCGCGAATGGGAAGAAACGCCGCAAGCCATGTTGGCTCCCGGACAGGATGATCTCATTAAGCAGAACTTACGGCTTATGCTCGAGCAGGCACAGCTCGCTCTGTTGATGCGCGACAACAGCTTGTATCAGCAAGCTATGGCAAAGAGTCAGGATTGGTTTCAACGCTTTGCCGTTACCGATTCACTTCAAGGGCAAATTTTGACGGATGAGATAAATCAACTTCGTGCAATTGACATTAATCCGTTGTTGCCCGCCTTGAGTCAATCCCTGGCACTAATCAATCAGCTCGCAGCAAGCCAACGATAGATTAGTCTATGATCAAGTTATACCTCTTTAGTCTTCTCTCAATCGTTCTGGCGCTTCTGGTCAGTCTTAATCTTGGATTTCCTGGCGACCCCGGCTACCTGTTAATTGCTTTCGGTAGTACTACTTTTGAGACCAGTTTGTTTGCCCTGCTCGTCGCCTTTATCGTTCTCTATGTTGTCATTAAACTACTTCTTATTGTGCTTCGCTGGATTAATCCCTGGCAACTTATTCGCTTTGGGAGAAATTACAAACAAAACCTGCGGGCAAATAGTAGAAGCAAGACTATTGAGGGTTTGCTGTATTTCACTCGAGGAAGCTGGGAATCAAGCTACAACTTGCTTAAGAAAGGCATGAAGGATTCCGATGCGAGTGTCGTTAATTATCTCGCCGCGGCTTATGCGGCGCATCAGCAGGGGAATAAAGAGGTATGGATGAATTGTTTGGAGACTGCCGAGGAAAAATACCCTGCGGCACGTTCTACTATCGATTCACTGAAGGCGCAACTCCTGTTCAAGTCCAATCAGCTGGAACAGTGCGTGGCTGTATTACAACAGATGAAAATCAGGTCACTGAACGATGCGTCTCTGCTACAACTTTTGAAAGAAGTCTATCTGAAGCTCAACGATTGGGAGCAACTAGAAAAATTGTTGCCGGCTCTAGAGAAGAACAACGTAATCGATGAGAAAGAGGCCGGGCTAATGCGGGTTCGAATCTTCATGGAAAACTTATACAGGATAAGTAATCAGAGAGTGGATTTCAGCAATGCGGAGCTTGGCGCGCAGCTAGAAAAAGCCTGGAAGAAAGGCCCCGCGCTCTACAAGCAGGATGAGAGGATCGTTAAACACTATGCCGAGATACTTTTTAAGCTTGATCAGAAAGAACAGGCAGGCAAGGCCATAGAAGTTGCTTTGAATAAGAACTGGAGCAATGAGCTCATTAAGCGCTACGGCGAGCTGGACTTTGGTACTCCTCATCGGCAATTGACAATAGCAGAGAGTTGGATTCAGGGCAGGCCAGGCAACGCGAGCCTATTAGTTACATTGGGACGATTAGCAATGCGCAACGAACTTTGGGGAAAGGCCAGAGAATATTTCGACACCAGTATCGAAGTCGCGCCTCAAGCTGAAGCTCACGGCGAGCTCGCGCGATTATTGAAGTGCCTTGGCGAAGAGCAGCTCGCCGATGAACATCAAGAGAAGTTTGTAGAAGGAATTGGAGGCAAACTACCTAGCCTTCCAATGCCGAAAGACCTAGGAAAAGCCTAGAGAGTATTGAGGAAGATCTATGCGTTAGATTCGAATTAGAAACCACGGGCCTCGAATTCCAATTCGACTCCATCATGCCCATTCGTCATGTACATCTTCCCGCCGCGAAACTCGATCGCATTTACATCTTTCAGAATCAAGACTAGGTTGTTATGAAGCGACCCCGGCGAGCAGAGTTTGCGCGTGGTGACGAAAGGCTCAAAACGAAAGCCGGTACTTTCTTGGAAATAGTAGCCGGAAATAGAGTTGCAGTCTGATGTGCCAGTGAGCCTATTTTCGGTTCGAAAATTTAGGCGGTATAGACTTGGGTCGTCGGGTGTGAACAGGAAGCCACCCAACACCTTCATATTCTGCAATTGCCAATTCGTGCCTTCGAGTGCGGTGTTTTCCTCCTTGGCAAAGCTGAACTGGGAAGAAGATAAAGCGAACGTTAATAAAGAGCCTAAGGCTAGGCGCAGTGACAGTGTCTTTTTCATGGTTCAAGCTTCCTGACGGTTTACATCTAGGATAATGGAATCGTTATAGTAAAGTTAACTCTCTTTGCAGTCGATGCCCAGTTCTTGCCACATTTGATCGACTCGAGCTTTCACTTCATCGCTCATGGCAATAGTGTCGCCCCATTTACGTGTTGTTTCGCCTTCTATCTTGTTCGTCGCATCCATGCCCATCTTCGAACCAAGACCTGACACGGGAGATGCAAAATCTAAGTAGTCGATCGGTGTGTTATCAATGAGCACCGTATCGCGAATGGGATCCATGCGGGTAGTCACTGCCCAGATGACATCATCCCAGTTTCGAATGTTTACGTCATCATCCACCACGATAACAAACTTGGTATACATGAACTGACGTAGGAACGACCACACGCCCATCATCACTCGTTTGGCGTGACCGGGATATTGTTTCTTTATGCTAACTATCGCAAGTCGGTAGGAACACCCTTCCGGAGGCAGATAAAAATCGACGATCTCTGGGAATTGTTTTTGTAGAAGCGGCACGAAGACTTCGTTCAATGCGACGCCGAGCATCGCCGGTTCGTCTGGCGGTCGGCCCGTATAGGTGCTGTGATAGATTGGATTTTTGCGATGGGTGATACACGTTACCGTGAAAACCGGAAATTTTTCGACCTCGTTATAGTAGCCAGTGTGGTCACCATACGGGCCTTCGTCGGCCATTTCGCCAGGTTCGATGACACCCTCTAAGACGAACTCTGCACTGGCGGGCACCTGCAAGTCATTGGTTCGCGACTTGACTACATCGGTCTTGCTGCCGCGCAGTAAGCCTGCAAAGGCATACTCAGACAAGGTGTCGGGCACTGGAGTAACAGTTGCTAAGATAGTCGCAGGATCAGCGCCGATAGCGATGGAGATGGGGAATGGCTCGTCCGGATGTGCTTGCTGCCATTCGCGAAAATCGAGTGCGCCACCACGATGCGAGAGCCAGCGCATAATAAGTTTATTGGGGCCCGCCAACTGCATGCGGTAGATGCCAAGGTTCTGTCGTTCTTTCTCGGGGCCCTTAGTTATAACCAGCGGCCACGTAATGAGAGGTGCTACATCCCCGGGCCAGCAAGTCTGGATAGGTAGTAAATTCAGGTCGATGGCATCGCCTTCAATGATTACCTCCTGACAAGGAGCAGACTTGCGAACATTAGCTGGCATGTTCAGCACGCTCTTGTAACTAGGTAGTGTTTGCCAGAGGTCTTTCCACCCCTTAGGTGGTTCGGGCTCCTTAAGGAAGGCCAACAATTTGCCTACGTCTCTAAGACCTTCTATATTTTCCTGACCCATGGCTAGAGCGATGCGTCGCGTATTACCAAATAGATTGGTAAGCATTGGGATCTTCGAGCCTTTGAGGTTTTCAAAGAGTAGGGCAGGACCATTGCTGCGCAGCGTGCGATCGCTTATCTCGGTAACTTCAAGATAAGGATCAACTTCTGTCTGAATCCGCTTGAGCTCACCCTCTTTTTCAAGAAGCTTTATGAAGTCACGCAAATCTCTAAAGGACATAGTTGACCGCTTATGTTGCTAACAGATTTATATGAGAAATTCGCAATCGCGGATTACTTTCGTTTCATCGAATTGAAAAACTCGTCGTTAGTCTTCGTCTCTTTAAGTTTGTCGATAATGAACTCCGTCGCCTGCACATCTTCCATCGATGTAAGCAGCTTGCGTAAAATCCACATGCGTTGCAATTCTTCTTCGGAGGTTAACAATTCTTCTCGACGCGTACCAGATCGGCGCACGTTGATAGCAGGGTAGACTCGCTTCTCTGCGATCTTTCGGTCGAGATGCAGTTCCATATTACCGGTGCCCTTAAATTCTTCGTAGATTACTTCGTCCATCTTCGATCCGGTCTCGACCAGTGCGGTAGCGATAATGGTTAGGCTGCCGCCTTCTTCCAGATTTCTTGCCGCGCCGAAAAATCGTTTCGGACGTTCCAGTGCGTGTGCATCGACACCACCGGTTAAGACCTTTCCGGAGGATGGAATAATCGTGTTGTAGGCTCTGGCAAGGCGCGTAATCGAATCTAACAAGATGATTACGTCTTCCTTGTGTTCGACCAGGCGCTTCGCTTTTTCAATCACCATTTCTGCTACTTGTACGTGCCGCGCTGGCGGCTCATCGAATGTGCTGGCGACTACTTCGCCGCGCACCGAGCGCTGCATCTCTGTTACTTCCTCTGGCCGCTCATCTATTAGCAGAACGATTAGTCTGCATTCAGGGTTATTTTTGGCAATGGACTGTGCCATGTTCTGTAGAATTAATGTCTTACCTGCCTTCGGTGGCGAAACGATGAGGCCGCGCTGCCCTTTGCCGATAGGCGCTGCTAAATCAATGACTCTGGCACTTAGATCTTCTGTGCTGCCGTTGCCGACTTCAAGAGTTAGTCTGTCGTCTGGGAAAAGGGGAGTGAGGTTTTCGAAAAGGATCTTGTTTTTGGATTCTTCAGGGCTACTGAAGTTAATCTCGTGAATCTTTAGTAGTGCAAAATAACGCTCCCCGTCTTTCGGTGGTCTAATTTTCCCAGCGACCGTGTCGCCGGTACGAAGATTAAAACGTCTTATCTGACTAGGCGAAACGTAGATATCATCCGGTCCTGCCAAATACGAAGAGTCTGCCGAGCGTAGAAAGCCGAACCCATCCTGTAATATCTCCAACACCCCATCGCCACTGATATCTTCACCGCTCTTCGCATGTTTCTTGAGTAAGACAAAAATGATGTCCTGCTTACGGGTTCTCGAAACATTGTCCAATCCCATTTCGCGGGCAGTAGCTAGAAGTTCGGCGATTGGCTTTTGTTTTAATTCGGTTAGATTCATGTGTTTGGATCTTCTTGTGAGTTAAGGAGTTTCTAGTTTTTTGGTAGTTGATTTATGTCAGGTATAGTTGGGCAGCCTAAATTATTATTGGCATGCACATCTAAGTGTCATAGATAAAGTAGTACTACTAGTTAGGAGTTGCGTTAAAGATTTGGGTTTAAGTTTTAGAAAATTGTGTAAGGCGGAGATTGTTGTTTTATGCTTCTAACCATTACGTAAGTTCATTTTCGGTGATAGCATTTGCATCACTTGCGTTTTACGTCGGTAGTTAGTTTGTTGATTATAGCTGTTTGACTATGTATTTGAATACTTAAATGGTCAGCCTTTTTTCCCCATTTTCAACTTTCCCGCAATATAGTCCTACTTTTTCATTGTGTCCACCTGTAAATAAAATACTAGTCAGTATTTGGAGGCGGGATTTATTGTCGTTTAGTTTTGATTCAGGATATTAATCTAGCATCCGGCGAGTCGTGGTAAAGATTTAGAGTATTTGGTGTTTAGTATTAGGTTTTTGTCGATCAATTTCTATATTGAATTGATCCGATATGATCGTATCTTGTGGCATCTCGAGATATTCAAGATGCCACATTAAACGCAATTTAAATCACGCTGTCAATAAAAGCGGAAAGCTGTGATTTAGACAACGCGCCAACCTTTGTGCCGGCCACGTCACCGTTGTTGAAAACAATCAGCGTAGGGATACCTCTCACGCCATATTTTGGCGCGGTTTCGATGTTAGCATCGACATCTATCTTGCAGATTTTCAGCTTGCCCTCGTATTCGCTAGCGAGCTCTTCGAGTACGGGCGCAATCATTTTGCAGGGGCCACACCACTCCGCCCAGAAATCAACTAGAACGGGGCCGTCGGCTTGAAGTACGTCAGCTTCGAAACTGCTGTCTGAAGTGTGAACGATATTGTCGCTCATAAGAGGTTTCCTTGTAGTAAGCTAGTTTGGTATTCAAAGTCGTAAATGAGGAGCTGCTAGATAAGAAGTACCCGATTATATGCACGCGACCTTCGTACCCTATGATAAGGACAAAAATTCAGGTTTCAAGTGGTAGCTCGAATTTGTTGCCAATACTTTTCATCGAGTTCAACCTTTCAGCAGGCGGGCTGCAGTCTTCGCGAAATAGGTAAGAATCGCATCTGCGCCTGCGCGTTTGATCGCGATCAAGGACTCCATGGCTACTGCCTCTTCATCCAGCCAGCCATTGTGTACTGCAGCCATATGCATAGAATACTCTCCGCTTACCTGATAAACGAAGGTTGGTACACCGAATTCGCGCTTTACTCGGCTTACGATGTCCAAATATGGCATGCCCGGTTTCACCATCACCATATCGGCGCCTTCGGCTAGATCCAGTGCAACCTCTTGGATGGCTTCATCGCTGTTAGCGATATCCATCTGATAGTTGTATTTGTTGCCTCCGGCCAGATTACTGCTAGATCCTACTGCATCGCGGAACGGGCCATAGTAGCTGGAGGCGTATTTGGCGGAATAGGCCAGAATTCGGGTGTAGATCTGATCATTTTCTTCGAGAATGCCGCGAATCGCAGCAACGCGCCCATCCATCATGTCCGAGGGAGCGACTATATCGGCGCCGGCCAAGGAGTGAGAGAGCGCTTGTTGTTTGAGTACCTTGACGGTTTCGTCGTTGAGTACATAACCGCTGGCATCGATGATGCCGTCTTGGCCATGAGTCGTGTAGGGGTCCAAGGCAACGTCGGTAATTACGCCGAGCTTGGGGAAGTTCTCCTTTAATGCCCGAATAGCCCGCTGTACTAGGCCATCGCTATTGTAGGCCTCTTTGCCATCTAGGGTCTTGGTGGAGTCATCCAGTGATGGGAATAGAGTGACGGCGGGAATATCTAACTCTACTAGCTCGGCTGCCTCGACGAGTAATTCATCTATGCTCAGCCTGAATATACCCGGCATAGATTCGATAGTTTGGCGCTGATTGATTCCTTCGACAATAAAAACCGGAAATATCAGGTCATCTTTGCTCAATCGGGTCTCGCGCATGAGGCGGCGGCTAAATTCGTCGCGGCGCATACGGCGCATACGGCTTGCGGGGTATTTTCGACTGAAGTCAAAATTGGACACGGTTTGATGAACCTTTTCAGTGTTATTGAAGCGCAGTACTTTGCTTCGCTGACGAAGCGAGATCTTCCTCGCTAATGGTGCGCAAACGGTTATAGCATACAGATCTGTGTTCGCAAATATTAGTTGGCAGAATTATATGCCAGAAACTGGGCTGCGTCCCTTAATGGTAAGTAATTCTGGCATAAATGGAATTGAAGGCAAAACCTGTGAATAAGACAAGATTTATTGTAGTCGCGCTAATGGTGCTAGCCCTGCTTAGTTATATCACTTTGGATCTAGGGCAGTATCTAACCCTCGAATACGCGCAATCCCAACTCTCTAGCATTCAAGATTACAAGAATGAGAATTTTGTGCAAACGTCTCTTCTCTACTTTGCCGGATATGTGATCGCCACTTCTCTCTCCATTCCTGGCGCTATTATTATCACACTGCTAGGTGGCGCCATATTTGGTGTGCTCTGGGGAACATTGCTGGTTTCCTTCGCTAGTAGTATTGGCGCAACCCTAGCATTTCTAGTATCTCGCGTATTGCTTCGAGATTGGGTGCAGAGAAAATTCGGCGACTACTTGGTCCCACTGAACAAAGGCATAGAGAAGGACGGCAGTTTCTATCTTTTCAGTATTCGTATGGTTCCACTGTTTCCCTTCTTCGTAGTGAATCTCTTGATGGGGCTAACGACTATTCGCACAACGTGGTTCTATTTTGCGAGTCAGGCTGGGATGCTAATAGGTACCGTCGTCTACGTGAATGCCGGTTCCGAGCTCTCGCAGATCACCTCGCTCTCGGGATTGGTGAGTGCGCCGGTCTTGTCTTCTCTCGTGTTGCTGGGAGCCTTCCCTCTTATCGCTAAATTGATTCTCAATAGTGTGCAGAGTAACAAGGCGCTTAAGAGGTTCGAGAAGCCGAAAAGGTTTGATGCCAACGTCGTAGTGATTGGGGCGGGGTCGGCAGGCCTTATAGCATCGCTGATTACTGCGGGGGCGAAAGCAAAGGTGATTCTAATCGAGAAGCATAAAATGGGAGGCGACTGTTTAAACACGGGCTGTGTTCCCAGCAAAGCGATTATCCGCAGCGGTCGCATTATGTCCTATATAAGGCGGGCGAAAGAATTTGGAATCGATGGTGCGGTGGGAAAAGTCAATTTCTCTGAAGTGATGGCGCGTATACAGGGGGTGATAAAGACCATAGAACCGCACGACTCGGTAGAGCGTTTTACTTCTCTGGGCGTTGAAGTTGAGTTGGGAGATGCTGTTATTGAATCGCCGTATTCTGTCAAGGTGAACGACCGAACAATCACTACCCGCTCGATAATTCTCGCCACGGGTGCGCGTCCATTCGTGCCGCCGATTCCTGGCCTGATTGAAATTGACTACCTCACATCTGATTCGGTGTGGTCGTTGGATGAGTTACCGAAGAGGCTTCTAGTTGTGGGTGGCGGACCGATCGGTTGCGAATTAGCGCAGGCGTTTAGTAATCTCGGCGCAAAAGTAACGCAGGTAGATATGGCTGATCGCATCATGCCGCGTGAGGATAAGGAAGTGTCCGAGATAGTTTCAAAAGCCTTTAGAGAGCAGGGTATTCAACTTCTCACCGGCCATAAGCTATTGAAATTTGGTGCCGGCGATAATGGAGACTACATGGAGGCAGAAAATAACGGGGAGTCCGTTAGAGTAGAATTCGACAAAGTGTTGTTAGCAATTGGCCGCAAGGCAAACGTGGAAGGCTTCGGTCTAGAAAATTTGGGCCTGGCGCTGACTAAGCAAGGCACGGTAGAGGTTAACGAATACCTGCAAACCAGCCTGCCAAACATCTTTGCCTGCGGCGATGTGGCGGGCCCCTATCAGTTTACCCATATGGCATCGTTTCAAGCCTGGTTCGCCTCTTTGAATGCAATGCTGGGTGGATTGTGGCGCTCGAAGACGAATTACAATGTTGTGCCTTGGGCAACGTTTACCGACCCTGAAGTAGCCAGAGTTGGGCTTAGCGAGGCGGAAGCTATCGAGAGAAATATTGTCTATGAACTCACTCGCTATGAAATGGAACACCACGACCGTTCGCTAGCGGATGGTGAGGCTCATGGTTTCATCAAAATTCTCACAGCGCCAGGCAAGGATAAAATTCTCGGAGTAACAATCGTTGGACATCACGCCAGCGAGGTGATTGGGGAGTTTGTTTTCGCTATGACCCATGGAATGGGCCTGAAGAAAATTTCGGCAGTGACACATATCTATCCGACTCTATTGGAGGCAAACAAATTTGCGTCCAACGCCTGGCGCAGTGAGCGCCTACCGGTAAAGTATTTTCCTTATCTCGAGAAATTTTTTGCTTGGCGCCGCGGTTAGTTAGAGCGTCTCTGCTTGCTTACGGAACGCTGTATATAGGCAGACTGTAAATAAACCGGCGAATGCGATGATAGACATCTCGGCGATCGAGAAAATGCCAAGGAATCGGAACTGAACTTCCGCACAGTTGCCGTCGCCTACGAGTAGGAAGTCTAGCAGCTGCATGAATGGAAAGTTGTCGCGGATATAAGTAAACCCGGGGCCGCAGGCGGGTACCAAGTCTTCGGGCAGGTGTTGCAACCAAATTTGCCTCCCAGCAAAATAACTTCCAAAGATGCACATGGCAGCCGCTGCGAAGGCATAGATTTTCTGCCCATCGGCAGCGGGATTGTGAATCGCAGATGCCAGACATGCCAGGCCGCAGAGAATAAAGAACACGCGTTGAGTAATGCACAGGCCGCAGGGAGAAAATAGCATCACGTGTTCTAGATACAGCGCGATACCGATAGTGGTTACCGTAGCCAGAAAAACACCTATATTGATCATTCTATTGTTGGGTATTGCCAAGGCCATCGACTGCTCCTAATAATCTATCTTTCTTTATTCTGTGTGCAATGTGATTTGGGTTTTGTGAACCCTTACTCAGTGCGCAGCAGTTTAGCATATTCGTTTTGCGGCAAGAACCGCTATGCGTCGTTCCAATTTTTCAAGTATTCGTCGAAACCGACTGTGTCTAAGCTCTCTATCCCCGCCTGATCTTTGAGTGATTGTGCTGCTGTTTCGGTCATCATCTTCACGGTGGCCTCACTCATGCCATTGTTCTGTAGATCGTCACGATGCTTACGCGATTGCTGCATGGAGAATTCGAAAAAGGATATATTGCCTTCCTTCATATCTTTCAAGATTCTGCCCGAGGGAGTGAGATCCGAGTCGGCTATCTTGGCAGATTGCGCAGTCAAGCTGTTGGTATAATTCGTGCTGCCATGAATGTGATCTAACATCGTAGCGGCATTATCAACTTCTGCCAAAATTTCATTACCCCAGTCACGCATTTTCTTTGGTGCTGATGCTAGGTTGAGAGAGAGCTCCGGGTCGCGACCGTGTTCAACTACCTTGGCAAGATTGTCCGCCACCTCGAAGAATTCCTGCTTATGACATTCAGGGCTTTCACTCAATAGGCAGTGCAATAAAAAACTGTCAAGGAAGTGAATTTGCTCTGAATCTATTCCTAAGGAAAGATAAGGGTTCAGATCTAATGCTCTCACTTCAATATATTCGATACCGTCTTGGGTCAGTGCTTCGGATGGCCGCTGACCACTTTGAACCACGCGTTTCGGCCTGATGGTGCTATAGAATTCGTTCTCGAGTTGCAGCAGGTTTGTGTTGAGCTGCAGATGCCCGCCATCGATGCTCTGACCTATAGCTTCGTACTCGGGGTAGGGCGTATTCATTGCCTCGCGCAAACAATCCACATAGGCATCTAGCTCGTTGTAGCAAACGAATAGTGACTTCTGTGCTTCGCTGTTGTATCCCAAATCACCCATTCGCAAACAGGTCGCATCCGGCATGTACAGGGTATGGTTATCGAGCTGCTCTAAAGTGTGCTCTCGGCCGGTTGCAAAGCACTTACAGACTGCGGGTGAGGCGCCAAATAGATAGATAAGCAACCAAGAATAACGGTGAAAATTTCGAATGAGGTGCAGATATTTTTCTGTCTTGAAATCTTTCAGCTTACCTTCGAATCCGCACATGTCCGCGTATGGTTGCCAGAACGATTCAGGCATCGAAAAATTGTAGTGGATACCGGAGATAATTTGCATCAGTCGGCCATAGCGATTGCTGAGCCCATGGCGGTACAGAGTCTTTAGTTTGCCGACATTTGAGAAGCCGTATTGTGCTATTGGGATGTCTTCCTGGGCGCCAAGCGGGCAGGGCATGCTCGAGGCCCACAACACCTCGTTATTCTCCAGATTTTGTAGCGTAAAGCGGTGTATGTCCTCCATTCTCTTCAGGCATTCATCAATATCGCTATAGACAGGTGTGATGAATTCGAGCAGAGATTCACTGAAGTCGGTGGTAATAAAAGGGTTTGTTAGACTAGAACCCAGTGCCAGAGGGTGGCTTGAGAGTGAAATGTGGCCATCAGGAGATATTCGCAGACTCTCCTTCTCGATTCCTCGATGAATCTCTCCCCATGCCGTGTCAAATTCGGGAAGCTTGTAGCGTTGCAGGCACTCATTGAATTTTTTGCTCAAGGTATCTCCTGGAAGGTCTTTGATTACCTGCATTTGTGCTGTTGCTATGCGGCACAGTGGCTTTATATTGCGTTAGCCCCAACTTGGGTGATGACTCGTTTCAGGTGAGCGGCATTATGACAAATATCATTAGTCAGTGCTAACGGGACTTTCCGGTGGAACTCGCGGTGTGGAAAGCTGCAACATTGACTACTGGCTCCCGCGAATGGCTGAGGTGGGTAATTCTCTAAGTGAAGGAAGTTCTGAACAATCCAAAAGGCAGAGATGCGATAGGATTGTTGAGTCCTAGATGTGTTTAAAGCGATGGATGAGGCGTCGATCTTTCTTGTTTGGTTTCCCAGCTGAGGGCCCGTGGTTGGGCTGGGCTTTACGCTGGGCTGCCATTTTCAGGCGTGCCTCGGCGCTTTCTTCGGTTTCCTCATACAGTAGCTGCGCCTCAGGGGCGCCGCGGCGTTGCCCCGATAGCGCCTTGATGGTTACGGTCTTCTCGTCTAAGCCCTGACGCAGGCGAACCTCCATGCCAATTTCTACTTCTTTGCCAGGCTTGCAGCGACCACCTTCGCAGTAAACCTTGCCGCCATCTATCGCGTGCTTGGCCACGGAACGAGTCTTATAAAAGCGCGCGGCCCAGAGCCACTTGTCCAGACGCAGCCGGCGGAGTTCGCTATTTTTCTCTGTAACTGTGCTCTTTGCCATTGTTGAACCAATTCCAAATTACATCAGGGCGTTGCCGTTCGATTGGAATGGCATGATCTTCGAGAAGTCATCAATCATCGGAAACTCATCGATTAACACAGCAGGCTTTTTACTGTCTGGTTTTTCGATTCCGAATAGATGCTTGATGCCCTCTCGCTGGGCTTGCCTGAGCACGGGTAATGAATCATCAAATAATACCGTTCGTGCGGGGTCATATTTTTCCAAGCTTTGCAGGGACTCCCAGAAGCCACGATTCTCTTTTGCTAGCTTGAGTGTATGTGAGCTTATGCACTGTTCAAAATAATGCGAGATTCCGGTGTGCTCCATCTTTATCTGCAAGCTCGAAGGATGTGCGTTCGTGATCAACAACACTCGCTTCTCGCTACTCTTTAATCTTTGTAATAGTCCTTCAACATTCGGACGTACCCTTATTTTGTGTTTAACGGTCGTCTTCAGTCCCGCTATATCCAGCTCTAATTCCTTCTTCCAGTAATCGAGGCAATACCAATCCAGGGTGCCTCTGACTTCGGCGGTTTTGCAATTAATGATTTCGAGCGCGGCAGCCTGGCTCACGCCATGCTTGTCGCTATAGCACTTTGGAACTAACTGCTGCCAAAAATAATTGTCGAAGTGTAGGTCCAATAAAGTACCGTCCATGTCGAACATGATGGTGTCGATGTCTAGCCACGGCGGCATTACTATCTCCTGAAAATAAGCCTTGGCAAGAACTGGTGGCTCGTGCAACATGATACAGCCGAAACACGAAACAGTACCAGCGCGGCGCCGCAGCAAGTCACTAGATTTAATTCTCACCTAAGGATGTATTCATTGATGCTCGATCTACAATTACTTAATGCCGTGAATGAGATAGCTATCGCAGCCGGTAGTGAAATTCTTGATGTCTACAATTCCGAGCAGGCAATCGAGGTCAGTACGAAGCAGGATGATTCCCCGCTTACCGATGCAGACCGGCGCGCTCATCTTTTAATAGTCGATCGGTTAAGCAGTCTTACACCTAATATTCCGCTGCTGTCGGAAGAGTCTAATGCGATCGACTATAGTTTACGAAAATCTTGGCAACGCTACTGGTTAATCGATCCTCTGGATGGCACTAAGGAATTTATCAATCGCAATGGTGAGTTCACGGTAAATATTGCGCTGATCGAAAACGGTCAATCGGTGGCGGGGGTTGTGCATGTGCCGGTCACCGGCATTAGCTATTTCGGTGGCATCGGTATTGGCGCTTGGAAACAAAATATCAATCAACTGGACAACGAAGTGCAATTAATCGTCAGCCAGGCCATGCAGGAAAATTCCGGTGTGCGCATCGTCGCCAGTCGGCGTCACCTAGGTGAGCAATTGGATGCGCTTGTCGAAAAAATCGAAAATCATTTTGGTAAAGCAACACTATTGAGCATGGGCAGTTCACTAAAGATGTGTCTTCTGGCTGAAGGTAGTGCAGACATCTATCCGCGAATGGCCCCTACCTGCGAATGGGATACAGCGGCCGCCCACGGTATTCTCTGTGCAGCTGGCGGGGAAATCGTAGATCTGCAGTTTCGACCGTTAAGATACAATTCCAAGCCCGAGTTATTGAACCCCTTTTTTATAGCCCTAGCAGACCGCACCTATCCCTGGAAGCAGTTGCTGGACAAGCAATAACAAAAGCATTAGCTTCAGGATCGGCATTGGCGTTCACGCCAGAGGCTAGAGTTAGCCAAAACACGCCGACCACTTGACAGACCGATGAACCCAATGAGGTTAACCATGCGCCTATTTCTATTGTCCCTGATTTTGATGCTTGCCGCTTGTAGCGAACAGGAACCCAATCAGCAATCCGCTGCAGAAACTAATGCTGCCAAAATTCAAAGCGAGGCGATTGATTCGGTCGCCTCGGAGACCGTTCGTCTGAATAGCTGGTTCGATGAGCAATATGCCGAGCAGCTTGATTTCAGCCCGCAGACCAAGACGCGCCTAGGTGATAAATCAGACTATGACAGTTTGAATGATTACAGCATTGCCGGTTCCGATGAACAGCTCCGCTGGCGCAGGCAGAGTGTTGCTGCCATGCAAGCAGACTTCGATTACAGTCTTCTAAACAAGGACGGCAAACTTTCTTATGACATGTGGAGTTATTCCTTAGATCGCGCCGAGGCTGGCGTTCCCTTTAGGCAGCACGGCTACATTTTTGGACGCGGAGGTCCACATGCATCACTACCTAATTTCCTGATTAACTATCATCGCGTCGATGATGTATCCGATATAGAAGCTTACTTGTCTCGATTGGGAGAGCTCGATCGAGTCTTTGGCGAGTTGCTCGACCGTGCGCGCTCTGCTTCAAGGGCTGGAATTCGGCAGCCGGCATTCGCCTATGATTTCGCGATGACTGAAATTGATAGAGTTACCTCTGGCGTTCCTTTTACTCCGAATGATAGCTCGCCGAACTCACCGATTTGGACAGATATTCAAGGCAAGATTGAGGCTCTCGTTGAAACTGATTTGATCAGTAGCGATCAGGCTCAAAGTTACATAGCTCAGGCACAAGAAATTTTGGTGGGCGAAGTCATGCCTTCTTATCAGGAAATACTCGACTGGTTAGAACAAGATAAAGCATTCGCTTCTGAAATATCACAGGGCGCGTGGGCACTCCCTGATGGGGAAAATTACTATAATTATCGCCTCGCACAAATGACTACGCTTGCGTTCACCGCAGACGAAATTCATGAGATTGGGCTGGCAGAAGTCGAGCGGTTACATCTTGCGATGGAAGAGATAAAGAACGCTGTAGACTTTGAGGGGTCTCTTCAAGATTTCTTCATTTTCATGCGAGAGGATGACCGTTTCTACTTTCCTAATAGCGATGAGGGGCGTCAGGATTATCTTGATCTAAACAATGAGTATCTCGATGCGATCACGCTGAAGCTGCCTGAATTTTTCGGTCGTCTGCCGAAGGCGCAATTGGAGGTGCGACGGGTCGAATCGTTTAGAGAGCAAGCCGGTGCCGCCCAGCACTACGCCTCGGGTACACCTGACGGTTCTAGGCCGGGGGTGTTCTATTCGCATATGTCCGATATGACTACACTACCCATATTTCAGCTCGAAGACGTGGCCTATCACGAGGGCAGCCCCGGGCATCATATGCAGATATCAATTCAACAGGAGCTAACCGGCGTGCCTAAGTTCCGCACGCAGTATCGCACAACTGCCTACACAGAGGGTTGGGGGCTGTATGCGGAATGGCTCGCCAAAGAGATGGGCGCGTTTGAAGACCCTTATTCGGATTTCGGGCGTTTGAGCGGCGAGCTCTGGAGAGCAATTCGTCTGGTTGTCGATACGGGCATTCATGCTCAACAGTGGGGTGAAGAGCGTGCCGTGCAATATTTTATCGACAATTCTGCACAGGCTCAGGGTGCGATACGCTCTGAGATCCAGCGCTACATAACGGGGCCAGGGCAGGCAACGGCCTATAAAATCGGCATGATGAAGTTTCAGGAGCTTCGCGGGAATGCTGAGTCGGCACTAGGAAATGATTTTGATATACGAACATTCCACGATGTAGTGCTTGGCGCAGGTGCGCTGCCGATGCCATTGCTTGAGTCGAGAGTAGATCGCTGGATCGAAGAAGTTCAGTCAAACCTAAACTAAACATCAGAGAGTGAGAGATGAGAATGACTAATAAACTTTGGATGAGATTATTTCTTACCAGCTTATTGTCCTGTTATATTCACTTCACCAACGCAGCCGAGCTTGTGTCAGCGGAGTCAGTGGGCATGTCTTCCTCTGCATTACTTGAAGCTACGTCACGTCTGCAGCAGCATATCGATGATGGTGAGCTGGCAGGTGTCGTTGCTGCAGTCGCCAGAGATGGCAAGTTAGTCTATTTCGAATCGCTCGGTAAGCTTAATCTCGATACTGGCAAACCGATGCAAGACGATGCGTTGTTTCGAATTTATTCGATGGCGCGTGAAGTTACTAGCGCAGCCGTTCTCAAGCTATATGAGGAGGGTAAATTTCAATTAGACGACCCTATAAAGATGTACTTGCCGGAGTTCGAGGGCCAGCGAGTATTGTTGGATTCTTCTAGCACAGATATTACACAAACTAAGGCGCGCACCGGTGATATCACGGTCGCCAATCTTCTTACTCATACATCGGGCCTAGGTAGCCGTAGCTCGGCACTGTACCGGGAGAACAATGTAAGAGATAAAAACATTACATTGGATCAGATGACATCCAACGCAGCACGCGTTCCCTTGTTTCAAGATCCAGGCACGCAGTTTCGCTATGGGATACATGCCACCATATTAGGAAAGTTAGTAGAAGTTTGGTCGGGACAACCATTCGAAAAATACTTGCAAGAAAATATTCTCGACCCCCTAGAGATGGACAGCACAATGTTCTGGGCAAAAGGAGACGACGCGGATCGGTTGGCAGAACTTTATCGGCCCACTAATGGCCAATTGGAGCCCTACAAAATAGAATCCGTGCCATGGACATCGCAGCCGACATTGATCGAAGGTGGTGTAGGCCTGTTATCCAGCGTTCCAGACTTTCTAAATTTTTCGCAGATGGTTTTGGATAATGGAAAATTCAATGGGAAAATCATCCTCAAAGAAGAGACCGCAGCCTTAATATATAAAAATGGTGTTCCTGATCAAGCCATGCCTATTGGTGATAGTGGTTACTGGCTAGGTTCCGGCTGGACCCTAGGCGGCTTTAATTTGGTCATGAATCCAGCAGAATATAATTTTCCTGTTTCCGAAGGAACTATCTGGTGGGATGGCTCTGCGGCTACGCGCTTCTTCATAGACCCGAAGGAATCTACAGTGATCGTTATTATGGCTCAAGTTTCGCCGTCCAGCGGCGGAGGCTTCAGAGAAATATTCAGCGAGATGATTGACAAGGCGATTATACAGCGCAGGTAGAAAGGCTCTAGTCGGCCTTAGGATTTTGCATCATCATTGAATTGATAAGCTTGGATAGTTCGTTTGTGTCGTAGGTTTTGGCTACCAATTAGGCATTTTTATGATCAACAAGAATTATGTCGGCTGACAGAAGCAGGTGCTGCCAGAGAGATAGGCCCTGCATGACAAATGTAAAAACTTTCAACGCTCAGCTAACAGCTGATAGTTTCTGGTAGAGCTATATCTAGCCCCTTTCAGGCACAGTCTCGGAACGGAAAAGATGAAAGGCGTCGACGGTCAGGCCGCCACATTCTGTATTGCGGTAAGTTTCTAGTAGCTTAGTAAGTTCAGGCCTTGCCTTGCTTGTTTGGCGCTCTGATTTCGTAGGATCGAATTCAGCAGCCCTACTTGATCGGCATCGACACTATTCATAAATGCAATGTGATGTGTAAGTTCTTGGAAGGCACTATCCGCAGTCGGAATTTCTGGTTAGTTGCTAATCTTTCCAGTTCATCAATTAGAGGCCATGCAGCCGCAGTAAAATCAGAGGCGATTGCTACAAAGCAGCGAAGCGCAGATGTTGGTGGTTTTTCGATTATGGTCTCTAATTCTACCGAGCTTTATCCTTGCTGTCCGCTAGGCGGCATGGATCGCAATTGCAGGCGATATCGAATAAAATCCTTAATCCTTCGTTATTTAGTTTACTAAGTTAAAATCTGAGCCACAGTAATGACATTACACTCCGAACATCTTGAAGAAGCGAATACTGAACTAGCCGAGTTGAAACAGCAGGTGTTGATTGCTTGTTCTCATATAAAGGAGAAATGCTCTAGTGATGGAAACTTTGACGGAAAGCTATTAGATAACTGGCAGCTTCCCAGCTACGAATTGGCATTCTGTATGGCGGAGCTGTCGGCCGCAACGGCATTTAGTGACTACGCGCAGAAATTAACCACACAAAAATTCACACAGCAACTTGCGCTGAGCTTTTGCGTAGAGACCTTGCAGAGCGTTCTAAATCGCTTAGTCGCTCGGGCAACTGACGTCGGCCTAGATAGAGAAAAGTTATTGGAAATGCACGTGGGGGCTGTTTATAGCAAGCTACTAGACACGTACGCGAGTGCAGCATTTCTGTCTAGTCTAGGCAGTGAGATAGTTGGAAATGATATTCAGCGCCTGCCCTCATTATTGAGCGAAGAGAAGGAGCTTGTGCGAGAAACGTTTTACCGTTTTGCCAATGAAGTAGTGCTGCCGCTTGCCGAACAGATACACCGTTTTGATGAAGACATTCCCGACGTAATCCTTCAAGGTGCAGCAGAACTAGGTTGTTTCGGTACTTGTATACCGGAACGATTCGGCGGGCTCCAGCCAGACGATCGTCCAGACAGTCTTAGCATGATCGTTGTGACAGAAGAACTATCCCGGGGCTCCCTTGGCGCCGCAGGTAGCTTGATAACTAGGCCGGAAATCGCCGCACGAGCGCTGCTCAGTGGTGGAACCGAGCAACAACAACAGAAATGGCTTCCTCGGCTTGCTTCAGGGGACATGCTCTGTGCGATCTCTATCACCGAGCCCAATACCGGCTCTGATGTCGCTGCGGTTTCTCTTAAAGCAACTCCAGTCGAGAACGGATGGCTGCTTAACGGCAATAAGACATGGTGCACCTTTGCGGGGAAATCAGAGTTGCTTGTCGTATTGGCGCGCAGTGAGAAGGACTCTTCACTAGGCTATAAAGGACTTAGTTTGTTTCTAGTAGAAAAGCCGTCGTTCAGCGGGCATGATTTTGAGCATGTACAGCCCGATGGCGGTTGTTTAACTGGAAAGGCCATTGCAACAATCGGCTATCGCGGCATGCATTCCTATGATTTATTTTTTGAAGACTTTTTCGTTCCAGCTGAGAATCTTGTTGGTGAGGAAGCGGGCGAAGGCAAGGGATTTTATTTCACCATGGCAGGCTTCGCTGGCGGAAGAATCCAGACAGCTGCTCGTGCGACGGGTTTGATGCAGGCTGCATTCGAGCGCGCTCTCTCCTATGCAAAAGACAGGAAAGTATTCGGTAGCGCTATCGCAGATTACCAACTCACTCAGATTAAATTGGCTAGGCTGTTGGCGACACTCACAGCAGCGCGGCAATTTAGTTATGCTGTAGCAGAATTAATGGATGATGGTGCCGGTCAGATGGAGGCTAGCCTTGTGAAATTGTTTAGTTGTCGCGCTGCCGAGATGCTATGCCGTGAAGCATTGCAGATTCACGGGGGCATGGGCTATGCAGAGGAGTCGGCGGTAAGTCGCCTTTTCGTGGACGCTCGCGTACTTTCTATATTCGAGGGTGCGGAAGAAGTTTTGGCGATTAAAGTTGTTGCTCGAGAGTTAATCGAAGAATCTAGCTGAGGCTCTTGGACAAAATCAGGACCAGTCGATGCGCAAGATCAATAGGGAAATAGTATTTAGTCGAACAAGCTAGATTATAATAGTCCCGAATAAAGTCATCTCGAATAAATCGTGGAGCAAACTTGCAAGCCTTACTAAGTGGAATGCGTGTAGTTGAAGGGAGTGCTTTTATAGCCGCTCCCTCCGGTGGAATGACTTTGGCACAACTGGGAGCGGACGTTATTCGCTTCGATCAGATCGGGGGTGGCATCGACTATCGCCGCTGGCCGGTCACTGACAAAGGCAAGAGTCTGTATTGGCACAGCTTGAACAAAGGCAAGCGCTCCTTCGCTGTCGACTTCCGCAAACCCGAAGGAAAGGAACTTATCGCGCAGCTCATCTGCGCTGATGGTGAAGACGCTGGCATCTTTCTTACAAACTTTCCTGCGAAGGGTTGGCTTGCTGACACAGCGCTGCGCGCGCGGCGCCAGGATCTTATCTATCTCAATCTAACCGGGGATCGCCACGGCGGCAGTGCCTTAGACTACACGGTTAACAGCAAGGTGGGGCTGCCGTTTCTTAGCGGCAATGGTGAGAGCCCGAGTAATAATCCCTTTCCAGCCTGGGATGTCATAGCGGGTCAACACATTGCCCTAGGTTTGCTTACTGCCGAGCGGCACAGAAGAATTCATGGTCAAGGGCAGTTTATACGACTTGCGCTAGCCGACGTTGCACTGGCAACTATGGGGCATCTAGGTTATCTAGCCGAAGCAGAGGTGAACAAGGAGTCCCGTCAGCCTGTCGGCAACCACGTGTTCGGTAGCTTCGGCCATGACTTCAAGTGCATGGATGGCGAGCGCGTAATGGTAGTTGGAGTCAGCCCGAATCAGTGGAATGCCATAGTGCGGGTCACGCAGACCCAGGTACAGGTTGCAGAGCTGGAAGCGAGCCTAGATCTCAACTTTAGCAATGAGGGTGATCGTTTTAAGGCGCGTGAAAAATTAAAGGAACTCTTCCAGCCCTGGTTCGGTCAACGAGATTCGCACACAGTGCATCAAGCGCTCGATCAAGCATCCGTATGCTGGGGACCGTATCAAACGATACAGCAACTTGTTCAGACCGATAGTGACTGCAGCATTGACAATCCGTTGTTCGAAAAAGTGGTGCAGCCGGGTATCGGTGAGTATCTAATGCCATCAAATCCACTAAACTTTGAGGGCTTAGGAGACGTTCCGGTGACACCTGCACCCATGCTCGGTCAGCATACCGATGAAATACTTGAACTCATGCTCGGCCTCTCCCGGGGTGAGATTGGCAAGCTACATGACAGTGGTGTAGTGGCTGGTCCAAGCGCGTAAAGTAAACTTGTTTAGGTAGCCCAGCCACCCGCCAAAGGAATTATCTGTCCTACCATATGGCTGCAGTCTTCACGCGAGAGGTAGGCGGCAAGTTGTGCAGTTTCGCTTGCCGCGCCGATTTTTCTCGTAGGCACATTACGTTTTACGTGTTCTAGAAATTTTTCATTCTCGAGAATATCGTCTGGATAGTAGGTATTGTTGTTGATGTAATTCTGCGCGATCGCATTTACCTGAATATTGCTACGTGCCAACTCTAGTCCAACCGCTTTGATGAAACCGTTCTGTGCTCCACGTGCCGCACAGTAGGCGGCATTATTTGGGATGCCACGCAGCGGTGCGGCACTGGTTACCGCGATAATTTTTCCACGCTTTCTCGCTAACATCTGCGGCGTGACTGCCCGCACGAGATACATCAGCGGATGGACTAGCGAATCGAACAGTAAATTCCAGTTTTCATTGTCGATGTTCTGCACCGGACCCGTCATTGGTGGCTCAGCAAGATTAGCAACGAGGATGTCAATATCGCCAGCGTTGGCCACTAGTTCGTTGACTTCTTGTTCGCTGAGCATCATCGATGGGCCGGCGATTACATTGATACCAAGCTCTTCAAATTTTTGCTTGATAGCCTTGCCCATGTATCTATCGCAGCAAGTTACTAGTGCGGTTCTAGTAGTCATCTTCCTGCCTCATTCTGATTCGAATTCATTTGAATTAAGTGTAAAACAAACTTCTCTAAGGTCTCATAGGGTTGGCAGCCAACGACGACCAAGTCATTGCCATAGAACGTCGGTACGCCCGTGACGCCAGTCTCACGAGACCTCTGCCAGTCTTCATCTACCGCTTCCTTATACTCTCTTTCAATGATTACGCGTCGCGCCTCAAGACCATCCAAACCCACAGCCTCGGCAATCACAACTAACTCATCGACATCACCAATATTTTTATTGGCCACAAAGTAGGCCCGATAGAGTGCATCATGTATCGCCTCGCCGTCTGGTTTGCTGTCGGCCCATTTGCCCAGTTCCTGTGCAAGCCGACTATTAAAGGTATGGGTTCGGTCACCGTATTCCAACCCAGCCTCAGCCATCAGTGTCTTCATTCGCTCACGCATAGGCGCGAGATCACGCCCAGCAAACAACTCTGCTAAGGATTTTCCCTCCGGTGGCGTTTCCGGGTGAAGCGGGAAATGAATCCAACGTGTTTTCACGGGATAATTCTGCTTCAGCTTTTCAATACTCACGGTACTGAGGTAACACCAGGGTCAAATGTAGTCGGTAAATATGTCTAATACGATCTCGTTCATGGGTGGATTCTCTTAATATAGATCAGCAATCGCCTCTAATTGGGCCGTAAATGCTCTAATGTAGTGGCAATGGGGTATACTGCGTGCCAGCTTTAGGGTTCGATCGGTCATTCTATGATGGTTGAAGAGCGCAGAAAACCGTTAAAACACATAGTATCGAATTTAATAAATTGTATAGTAAAATCAATAAGTTAATGAGGTTAGCGTATATGCGAAAATTAGTTACTTCGGTTGCAGTTGCAGCCGTATTATTTGTCCCACAACTCAATTTGACGGCGCAGAGCGATGAAGCCCTGGCGGTTATGGTTCCAGGAGGCGGATCTTATAGCCGCCCAATCACCACGGACTCTGCAGAAGCTCAGGCTTTTTTCGACCAAGGGCTACGTATGGCTTGGAGTTTCTACTTCGTCGAGTCTATAGCCTCTTATCAGGAAGCTGCGCGCCTAGATCCAGACAGCCCTATGCCCCATTTTGGCTTAGCGCATGCTGCAGGCCCCAATCCGAATAGCCGCTATGGCGGCTTGCCTGATGACCCCAATGGTGCCGGCCTTGATGCAATACGCAGAGCTCTAGCTCTGGCTAACAATGGCAGTCAACGTGAGCGCGACATGATCAATGCGTTATTCGTTCTCTATAATAAAGACGCCATTCCCGACAGCAGGGAAAGAGACTTTGCCTTTGTCGATGCCATGCGCAATCTACACGATCAGTATCCAGATGATGCTGACATAGCCACTATTTTCGGTGAGTCTTATATGAACACGACTCGCTGGGACTACTGGGATGAGGACGGTATTGCCAAGGCAGGCACAGCAGAGGCGCAGGCAGCTTTCGAATCTGCTATGCGGTCTGAGCATGATCACCCAGGTGCAAACCATCTCTACATTCATTTGATGGAAGCCTCTGCTCAGCCAGAACTTGCGATGCCTTCAGCACAAAAACTGGAAAGCCTTGTTCCTATCTCTGGTCATATGGTTCATATGCCTGGGCACATCTACCTGCGAGTTGGCGAGTACGAGAAAGCTATCGATATAAATGAAAGGTCACAACTTGTCGATTTGCAGTTTGCGGAAATTTGGGGAGATACAAATTTCCCGAATATTGGTACTTATGGTTTGTCACATAAAGCCCACGCGCCCCACGCACTAGACTTCGTACGCTATGCCAATATGTTACAAGGCAACTATGTTGAGTCAGCGGCTGCAGCGCAGCGCGGAGCCGACAGTGTCGGTGAAGCCGTTGAAGCGATTAACCGCGGACAGAAGCGAGTCGCGCACTCTTGGATTGTTGATAAGGTGTTTGGCAAATACGACGAACTCCATAGTGCACAGCAAAGCCACAGTGGTACGCCCTATCTAGATGGTATGTGGAGCTATGTCAAAGGCAGTGCCCATGTATCGAAAGGTCATATGGAGCTGGCCGAAAATGAACTAGCTAATATCCAGGCCCAGATGGTTGCAGATAATGTTGACGACACGGGTGTTGGGCCAACGCCAGCATCTCATGTTCTTACTCTTGCTAGCCACGCGCTACACGGTGAGATCGAAGAAGCGAAAGGCAATCTCGACGCTGCTATTGTTCACTACAATGTCGCGATCCAATACCAAGACTCGCTTAATTACACTGAGCCACCGGATTGGTCTCAATCCATGCGTCTTTATTTAGGTGCAGTACTTCTAGATGCTGGCCGTGCAGCAGAGGCAGAAGCAGTATACCGAAAAGACCTAATATGGAATCAACAGAACGGCTGGACTACGTTCGGTTTATATCAGGCTCTTGAAGCTCAAGGGAAAACTCAGGAAGCGATAGTAGTAGAAAGACAATTTCAGTCTTTCTTCCGCAACTCAGACGTTGATATCACGCGCTCGCGTTTGTAGCCACAATGATAGCTAGGCAGTGCCGAAGTAGCTTTTTAGTCTTCGGTTACGGCAAAGCAAATCACGCTTAACAAAAAGCCAAGAGATTTAAAATCCTCTTGGCTTTTTGCATTCTTACTGTAAATAGTAGAATAAACTAAAAGAACAGAAGATAAGGGGGATTCTCATGTTGGTTTTTAAAAAGTCTCGCGTTGTAGGCATATCGATATTTTCATTCGCGCTAGTGGTTTCTGCCGGAAGCACATTTGCACAGGATCACTTCAATGCGAAGGGGTCGCCGCCAAGCAGTTTTACTTCACAGTTACAGGATAACCTCCGCAATAGCCTGCCATTCGATGATCAGCGTGACTTTGCAGAGTCTAGGCGCGGATTCATAGCCGAGCCCGGCTCGAGGCAAATTCTCGCTGCAAATGGTAGTGTCGTCTGGGATATGACGCGCTACGACTTCCTGCTTGAGGGCACGGACTTCGATAGTATTCATCCATCGCTGCAGCGACAGGCAACACTGAATATGAACTTCGGCCTCTATGAAGTGGTGCCCGATTTCATCTATCAGGTGCGTGGATTCGATCTAGCCAATATGACGATAGTAAGAGGCGAGTCGGGTTGGATTTTATTTGATGTGCTACTTACTTCACAGACTGCAGCGGCAGCATTGCGTCTTGTGAACGAACAACTGGGCGAACTGCCAGTGCGGGCGGTCGTGTATTCCCATTCGCATATCGACCATTTTGGCGGCGTTCGTGGTGTGATTAGCGAGCAGGAGGTGCAGTCGGGTGCGGTGCAGGTCATCGCGCCATCGGGATTTATGGAAGAAGCGATCGCCGAGAATGTGTATGCAGGCAATGCAATGTCACGGCGTGCAGGCTTGCAGTATGGGCGGCGTATTCCTTCAGGGCCTTTTGGCCAAGTTGACTCTGCTATTGGCAAAGCGCTTGCGGCGGGAACGACGGGGCTAATTGCGCCCACTATGGTTATCGAGGATAGCTATGAAGAACATTTCATCGATGGCGTGCGTATGGTTTTTCAGAATACACCTGGCACCGAGGCCCCGGCGGAGATGAACACTTGGTTCCCAGATCAGAAAGTTTTCTGGGCTGCGGAGAATATTACGGCCACAATACACAATGTTTATACTCTGCGAGGAGCGCTGGTTAGAGATGCGCTGCAATGGTCAAAGCAGATCAATGAGGCGTTGTATCGATTTGGTCAGGATGCCGAGGTCTTGGTCTCTTCTCATAACTGGCCACGTTGGGGGAATGAACGAATTCAGCAAGTTATGCGGACACAGCGGGATGCGTATGCAAATCTGAACAATCAGGTTTTGAATCTGGCGAATCAGGGTGTAACCATCAACGAGATTCACAACGAGTACAAGGTGCCGACAAGTCTCGCGCAGCAATGGAATGCGCGACAGTATCATGGCTCCGAGTTTCATAACTCTCGTGCTGTATTGAATCGTTATCTCGGTTACTGGGATGGCAACCCCGCAACACTTGCGCCGCTCTCACCTGCAGATTCTGCACCTTTGTATGTAGAAATGATGGGTGGCGCGACAGCTATCATTTCTCGCGGGCAGGTTCTACACGATGCGGGGCAGTATCGTTTGGCTATGGAAATTCTCAACAAACTGGTTTATGCACAGCCAGAGAATAGCCAGGCCAAAGACCTCCTTGCCTCCGTCTTCGAACAACTTGGCTATCAGTATGAGAGCGCGAGTATGCGTAACGTCTTTCTCTCTTCAGCACAGGAGCTTAGAAACGGCGCCCCGGCCGTTGCAGCGCCCCGTGGCACAAGTCCTAGCCTAGCTAGAGCTATGACCACGACGCAATGGTGGGATTCGGTTGCGACTAGGGTCGATAGCGGTCTTGCAGATGGAACCAATTTTACGATGAACTTTAGCTCGCCGGATACGCAGCAGAATTTTGTCGTGGAAATGAGTGGTGGCACGCTTTCAAATATTGAAGGCTATTTGTCTGACGACGCTGATGTAACCATAACTATGAATCGGAGTGACCTTGAGACGGTTATCATGGGGCAGGAGACACTTGCATCACAGTTGCAGGCGGGGATAGGAACGGTGACAGGAAATCAGGCAGTCCTACTTCAGCTGGCATCGGTGCTGGTTACATTCAATTCGAGCTTTGAAGTTATGCCAGGAACAGGAAATTAGTAGAAGCCAGGAATTCGGGCTAAACTGAAAAAAATTGAGAGAGAAGCATGAGACGACTTGTTAAATCATTGCTGTTGTTAGTGGCAGCAAGCCTTATTGCTGGCGCTCAAGCGCAAGACGCGCAGCAGCCCAACTTCATCGTTATTATGGCGGACGATCTAGGTTATGGCGATCTAGGCGTATATGGCTCGCAGCTAATAAAAACACCGAACCTCGATCGCATGGCATTGGAAGGTGCGAGACTCGATAGTTTCTATTCCAGCGCAAACGTCTGTACTGCAGCTAGGGGCGGTCTCCTAACAGGCCGCTATCCAATTCGTCTGGATCTAGTAAGCGATGTTGCCAGGCCCACCAACGACATTCACCTTGCCTCGGAGGAGATTAGCCTCGCCGAAGCGTTAAAGCCACTCGGCTATCAGACCGCGCTGTTCGGCAAGTGGCATCTAGGCAGTCGAATGGAATGGTCACCACTCACTCAGGGTTTCGATGAATACTTCGGAGTGCTGCATAGCAACGACATGACGCCTTTGGAACTCTATCGTCAGGATCAGATGATCGAGGATCCGGTTAATCAGAACACTTTGACGGAGCGCTACACGAATGAGGCGATTCGTTTTATCGAAGACAACCAAGACGATCCGTTTTTTCTCTATATGCCGCATACATTTCCGCATGTGCCTTTGTATGTGTCGAATCAATTCAGCGGTCAGTCAGATGCTGGCCTATACGGTGATGTGGTAGAAACCATCGACTGGAGTGTGGGTGAGGTATTGGCCACATTACAAAGGCTAGGCCTGGAAGAGAATACGATTGTTATTTTCACCTCGGACAATGGTCCGTGGTTCGAGGGAAGTCCCGGACCATTTCGTGATCGTAAAGGCAGTTCCTGGGAAGGTGGGCAACGTGTTCCCTTTATTGCAAAGTGGGTTGGCACGATTCCAGGAGGATTAGTATCAAACGAGCCGGCAATGAATATCGATATATTTCCAACGCTAGTGAGGCTCGCTGGCGGCGACTTGCCTACGGATCGGCCAATTGACGGCAAAGATATTTTACCGATGCTAACCGATGGTGCAATTTCACCTCATGAGGTGCTCTATCTGTTCGATAGGGATCGAATCGCCGGTGTACGTAGCGGTCAATGGAAGCTCGTAGTTGAGTCACAGTACAGGGCTGCAGTGCCTAGCTTCGATAATGCAGATTCGTATTACGGTCCTAATGGTTTGTTGTTCGATGTGCAGCGTGACCCGTCGGAGACTTACAGCTTCACGCGCGAATTCCCGGAAGTGGTCGAACAGATGCGTGTGCTTCTTATTGAAGGACAAAAAGAATATGGCAGTACCGTGTTGGAAAACATGTGGAACCGGCCCAATTAATATGAATAGTGGTATGACTGGCAATCTAGAACGAGAGCCTAGAGAAGAACAAGAAGTTCAGATGTCAGACGAAAATAGTAAATCGCTCAAATTCTTGGTTAAAAACCTGCGCAAGTCTTTCGGTCCGGTCGAAGTTTTGCACGGCATCGATCTGACGCTTTGCGCAGGAGAGGTGCACGCAATACTCGGCGAGAACGGCGCCGGGAAGTCTACGTTAGTTAAAATTCTCTCCGGCTTTGAGCAGCTCACTGATGGTGAATTGCACATTAGCGATGGCAGTGGTAGTTCACAGCGAATTAGCCTCTGGAACAATGCGGTCGCCGAGCAGGCAGGCGTCGTACTAATTCATCAGGAATTTAATCTAGCTGAGCAACTCACAGTGGCAGAGAATATATTCCTTGGCAACGAAATTAAAGGGCGTTTTTTTCTCGACAAGAAAACAATGCGGGCCAAGGCGCAGGAATATTTAGACGTTCTGCGCAGCGATATAGACCCCGACGCCGCTGTCGGTCAACTTTCTGTCTCTGCAAAGCAAATGGTGGAGATTGCGAAGGCTCAAGCGAAAAATGCCCGTGTACTTGTCCTTGATGAACCTACCGCAGTGCTCACGCAGCAAGAAAGTCAGGTTCTGTTCGAGCTCATCGACCGTTTTCGCCAAGATGGAGTGGCGATCGTTTTCATCTCGCACAAGTTGGATGAGATCGAGCAGATAGCGGATGTGATCACAGTTCTTCGCGATGGCGAATTAGTGGGAAGTTATCCAGCAGCGCAGTTGAGCAAGGACGACATGGTGCGATTGATGGTGGGTAGAGAGCTAAACTCTCTCTTTCCGGAGATGCCGAAAGTTTCAAACGAGGCGGAAATAGTTCTTCGAGTTAATAATTTGCGGCTACAAGACAATGCGACGCCCAGTAGTTTCGAATTGAGAAAGGGAGAGGTGCTCGGCTTCTCTGGGCTTGTTGGCTCCGGTCGGACGGCGTTGATGGAAACTGTTCTTGGATTGAGAAAGCCCGCGAAGGGGAGCATAGGTAGTGTCGAGCTACGTGGTGAGCGTGTTGATTTCAAGCAACTCTCTGCTGCGCGTAACAAAGGAGTCGCCTATCTCACGAAAGATCGCAAAGGAAGCGGCCTGCTCTTGGAGAAAGGGCTAGTCTTCAACTTCTCACTATTTTCCTTGCACAAGGTATCAAGTCTGCTGATCGACACAAAAAAAGAAGAGGTCGCCTTCGAGAAGGCCATCGAAACATTTGACATCCGTATGAAGGACAGATCAATCCCAGCGGGAAACCTTTCTGGTGGAAACCAGCAGAAACTATTGCTAGCAAAAATTCTCGAGGCCGAGCCAAGCATCATCATAATAGACGAGCCTACTCGCGGCATCGATATAGGAACGAAAAGCCAGATCTACCACTTTATAGCGCAGCTGATTGCATCAGGACATTCATTGATACTTATCTCTTCGGACATTACTGAAGTCATTGGTCTCTCTCATCGTGTGGCCGTGATGTACCGCTCAGAAATAAGCGGTGTGCTAGAGGGTGATGAAATCGAAGAGGTTGAGATCATGCGCTATGCCACAGGCTTGAAGAACAAATTGTCACATCAGAATGAATTAACAGAAGATGGAACATCCAATGCCAAAGCTTGATCTAAAAACAGCTGGACCCTTTATTGCACTCGTCGTGGTTTTTATCATCGGCGTGCTAGTAAACGACGCATTTCTAAGCAGCGGTAATCTAAGCAATATTTTGGCGCGAAGTTCTTTTATTGGCATCGTTGCCATCGGCGCGACTTTCGTAATCACAGCCGGAGGCATCGATCTGTCTGTTGGCTCGATGGCCGCGTTTATTTCCGGATGTATGATCTTACTGATGAATGCCCTGATGGACACTATCGATTCGATGGTGGTCATTATCATTCTGGCACTCATCGCGTCGCTGGGTATTGGTGCTGTTGCAGGCCTGATCAATGGACTGCTTACCACGAAGGCGAAGATTGAAGCCTTTATTGTCACGCTTGGCACTATGGGAATCTATCGTTCATTGGTCACCTATATGGCTGATGGTGGCACGTTGTCACTTAACTTTACGATCGGCGATGTGTATTCACAGGTTTATTATGGCGTGTTTCTTGGCCTGCCTTATCCTGTCTGGGTATTTCTCGCAGTAGCTGTGATCGGTTACGTGCTTTTGAATATGACAGTGTTTGGTAGACACTGCTTCGCGGTGGGCTCAAATGAGAGCGTTGCACGCTACTCTGCCATCAATGTAGATCGCGTGAAGACGGCAACCTATATGCTGCAGGGAGTCTGCGTCTCCATCGCCACTATCATCTATGTGCCTCGCCTGGGTTCGGCGTCGGGACAGACCGGTATTCTCTGGGAGCTCGAGGCAATCGCGGCCGTTATTATCGGGGGTACTGTGTTGAAGGGCGGCTACGGGCGCATTGGCGGTACCGTTGTCGGAGCCCTAATACTCACGCTAATTGGCAATATTTTGAATCTGACCGATGCGGTAAGTAACTACCTCAATGGCGCCGTTCAAGGCATAATAGTGATCGTTGCCGTCTATTTACAGCGCGGGGCATGGCGCCGAGATTAGAGCTTTAACTAATTATACGAGCAGGAGACTAAGATTGAATATCAAAATACCCTCAGCACCTCGCGGTTTTAACCGACGCAAGTTTCTTTGCTCCTCGGCAGTCGTGAGTGCTGCCGCCTCTCTGCCGTTGACTGTGTTAGCACAATCTCGCCGAGTCGAAAATGTAGGACTGCAGCTTTATACATTGCGTAATGAAATGTCCCAAGACTTTGAAGGCACTCTCGCCAAAGTGGCGGATCTGGGTTACAAGGAAATGGAATTTGCAGGATATTTTGGCAGATCTGCCAGCGAAGTGAGACAAACACTCGATCAGAACGGCATGACATCCCCGGCTGCACATATTCAGTTGCAAGCGCTTAGAGACGACCTCGAAGGAGAGGTTGAAAGAGCCGCTATTTTGGGACAGAAATTCATCGTGGTCCCTATACTGCCAGCAAACCAGCGTAGTATTTCTGAGTATCAACGCACTGCCGACTACCTGAATCGCGCCGGTGAGGTCTGTAAAGAAGTAGGCATCAAGATGGGTTATCACAATCATTCCTTTGAATTTGAAGAAACCGAAGGCCAGATTCCTTACGGTATTTTGCTCGATGAGACTGAGGCAGATTTAGTCGATATGGAACTAGATTTATATTGGATTCGCAATGCGGGTGTCGATCCAGTTTCTTATTTTGAAAGTCATCCAGGACGATTCAGCATGCTGCATGTCAAAGACATGGATGAGTTTGGCCGTATGGCAGATGTCGGGAGCGGAGAAATGGATTTCGCCGAAATTTTCAGTCATGCAGACACAGCAGGATTCGAACATTTCTTTGTCGAACACGATAGTCCAGGCAATGGAATGGCCTCGGTAGCAGTTAGCCTCTACACAGTGCGTAACATCGTTTTCTAAATTCGGTGCGTATTCGATTGAATAAGAAAGACTAAGAAAAGGTAGGAACATGACAACAAGACGAGAAGTATTGCAGGGTTTGATTGTGTCGATCGGCGGCGCAACCGCCCTAACAGCGTGCGGTGGAGTCGCTAATGTATTATCGACGCGGCCCGGATCGGCAGCGCGTTTCTATACTAGTGAAGAATATGTGCTCGTAACACGCATTAGCGACCTGATCATTCCACGTACTGAAACTCCCGGCGCGGTAGATGCCAATGTGCCAGGCTATATGGATGGCCTAATGACAGACTGGGCGAACAATGAAACGAAAAATGCGCATAGAACAGCACTGCGTAAGATAAAAGTTGAGTTAGACCAGCGCGCTAGTGGGAATTTCCTAGATGCAAGTGACAGCGAAGCGGAGCAATCACTGGTTTCATTCGATGCTGCAGCCTTTGCAGAAGATGGGGACGCAAGTGGCTATAAGCGAATGAAGGCGTATGTGAGTCAGTCCTACTTCGCCACAGAAGACGGTGCTACTGAAGAATTGAAATGGGTGGCCTTTCCAGGGCGTTGGGATCCGAGTGTCGAGATCTAGAAGTAGTCGAGACACGAAGAGATAGAATACAAGAAGTAAAAACAGAATTAGATAGGGAGTGACCCGTGGCAGATTTTGATGCAATAGTAGTTGGTTCAGGAATGAGTGGCGGCATGTCCGCGAAGGAACTCACAGAGCGTGGATTGAAGGTTTTGGTGCTCGAACGCGGGCCTGAAATTATTCCAGAGCGAGATTACGTCGATAATCTAGCTCCTTGGGAGAGCCCGAATCTGGACAACGTGGCGCAGGATGAGATTGCCGAACGCTATCCTAAACAGTACGGCGGTGTTGCTTACGCGATCAAGGAATCTAACAAAAATTTCTGGGTGCGAGATGACGAACATCCCTATGAGGAAGCCGAGGGCACCAGCTACGATTGGTTGCGTGGTTACCATACCGGTGGTCGTTCCATTATGTGGTCACGCCAAGTTTATCGCCTAAGCAACCTAGATTTTAATGCGAACAAGACCGACGGTTACGGAATAGACTGGCCGATTCGCTACGAAGAAATAGAACCCTGGTATGAGAAGGTGGAAACCTTCATAGGCATAGCAGGCAGCGCCGAAGGCCTGCCACAGTTACCTGATAGTGTCTTTCAACCTGCGTTCGAGTTAACCGATGCCGAGAAAGCACTCAAAGCCAAAGTGGAGACGACGTTTCCAGAACGAAATGTTATCGCTGCGCGCGTAGCGCACCTCACCGATGCGACTGAAGAGCAGCAATCATTAGGCAGATCGAATTGCCAGGTCCGTAACCGTTGTCACTTCGGTTGTTCTTTCAAGGCCTACTTCTCATCCTTGAATGCGACACTGCCGGCTGCCGAGAGAACTGGCAATCTTACAATGGTGCATAACGCGATCGTGAGCTCGGTTGAATACGATGCCGAAACTAATAGAGTAACTGGCGTGCGTATCGTCGATGCAGAAACAAATGAGAAACGTCTCTATACGTCGAAGGTGGTGTTTTTGAATGCCTCTACGATTGCCTCGGCGATGATTCTATTGCAATCCAAATCTGAAGCTTTCCCAACTGGGTTAGTGAATCGTTCTGATCAAGTTGGCAGAAACTTAATGGACCATGTAAGCGGCGCGGGCGCGGCTGGCATGATAAGTGGCTTCGATAATCAGAAAGTCTTCGGTCGCAGGCCCAGTGGCGGTATTTATATCCCTCGCTATGCGAACCTCAATGGTCAGGACAAACCTTATCTTCGTGGCTTTGGCTTTCAAGGGGGATCGAGTCCGCTAGGCAATGCGGGCGGTCAGATTGCAGGTATTGGTCGCGACTTTAAGGAGGCGCATAAGAATCCCGGTCCTTGGCGCATCAATATGCTCGCATTCGGTGAACAGCTGCCGAATCCGGAGAACCGAGTCACGCTGCATGAATCGAAGCGCGACCGCTGGGGCAACCCGCTGGCGTTGCTGAATGTTACCTATAGCGACAACGAACGCACCATGCAAGCGGAGGCGATCAAGGATGCTGTTGCGATGTTAGCAGCGGCAGGCTGCACGAACATCGTTACTAACGATGCTAGCTTGTCGAAACCGGGAAATAGAATTCATGAGATGGGTAGTGCACGTATGGGTCATGACCCCGCTGATTCAGTGTTAAATGGTTGGTGTCAGGCGCATGATGTGCCGAACTTGTTCGTGACCGATGGTTCGTTCATGACATCGTCGGCCTGTCAAAATCCTTCCCTGACTTATATGGCGTTCAGTGCCCGAGCGGCACACTATGCAGCAGACCTAATCGCCGACGGAACTCTCTAGAAGAGAACTAATAAGGAGAGGGCCCATTGGAGCAGATCTGGTTCGAAGACTATTGGTTAGAATAAATTCAGTTAGAACAGAGCTAGTGATCTCTTAGTGGGCAAGAGGTAAAAGGTCTATTCTTCTGAATTCAGTTGGATGGCTTTCTGCCTGCAGTGAGATGTAACCACCGCTCACGGCAACTGGCTGACCTTGGCCGATTAAATTTTGTGCATCGGGGTCGCTCTCATCCAATTGTGTCATCGAATACTCGAAAACCATTTCGCCGTTCACGGTATGGCGAATCAGTTCATCGCCGCGCACCTCCACTTCAAGCGTAACCCACTGGTCACCGTGATAGGTGGCCGAACTCGAGTTGATGCAGTGCTGCGTAATCAGTTCACCTTCTTTAACATAGTGCGTGCCTGGTGAGCAGACATTTGCAGTTGCTCGCTCATCGGTGCCGTTGCCGCCGAGTAACTGTACTTCGATCGAGGCAGGAAACTCTTGGTCCAGGGTCATGGACTCTGGAGATTGGCCGTGCAACATGACACCGTTATTACGGAAGGCCCAGCCAGGGCCGTTGTTTACCTGATCACCTACAAAACGGTATTCCACTAGCAATCTATAATGAGAGAAACTCTCGTCATAGAAAATATGACCGAACTCGCCATCAAAGTCAGGCCAGTTGTCATAAGAAACTTTAAACACACCATCCTCTGCTTGAAACGTATCGCGGTAGTTTACGCCTAGCTCATAGCCGGTGAATTTAGGAATCCAGTTGCTAAGATCTTTGCCGTTAAAGAGGTGCATCCATTGCTCGGTATCATTTTGAGAATACGCCGCACTCGGCAATAAAATTAGAAGTAGTGCTAGAAGTTTTCTTGTGATTATTCGATTCATTCAGATATGCCGCTAATTGTTTTATTAAAATCTATTTTTAGATCCCATATGTCTGGGCATGAATAGGCGCTAAAACATTCCAGATCGACAACGAGTTGGGAACCCGCGGACCCGTTTGCGACTTTATTAACAGTGACGCCAGTGCCACTTTGGCTGATGAGGTTGCTACTGGCGCTAATGCGCGTGTCGCTTTCGCCGCGAATACTGAAGTCAGAATTTTGCAGCGTCCATGTTCTGGCCAAAGCCCACATGCGATCGCATTCGGTGTCGTTCATACAGGTTGGAATCGTTCTGGCGTACTCGTCCATTTTCGCTTGCGTTTCTGGGTTTATGGCACAGGAGGTCGCTATAAAGGCAGCTAGTACAGATAAAAAAGCCCAGCGATAACGCTGGACCAAAAATCTTGTCGTATTCATATCATTCACCTACGTTAAGTTTGTTCGTCCAAAATATGTCAATGTTACCAAGGCTATTGTCATCACGAGTGGAGAACCAGGTGATTGTATTGTCCCCTGGTGGGAATGCTGGGCACATATCGGCGCCGGACGTATTCACTTGTGACCCAAGGTTTCTCGCTGCCGCCCAAGTATTTTCACCTTGCGTCATCGCGCTGTAGATATCGGTGCCACCAAAGCCGCCAGGTTTGGACGAGGTGAAATACACCATGCCGTCTTTGTCTTGGGAGAAATGGAATTCTTCGGCTGCTGTATTGATATTTGGCCCCTGATTAACGGGCTCCTGCCAGCCGCCATTGCCGTCTGGCTTGGAGCAATAGATGTCGGATCCACCGTAGCCGCCTTCACGCATTGACGCGAAGCAGAGCGTCTCGCCGTCTTGGAGAATAGCAGGGCAGTGCTCGTTGCCAACGTTTGTGCTGATAGGAAAGCCTATCAACTCTGGGGTGCTCCACTGTCCATTGACCTTGCGAGTAATGAAAAGATCATTCGCATTACGCGGGCTAGTAGTGGCGAGACGGTCAGACTTGAAGTAGATGGTATTGCCGTCGGCAGTTATCCAAGGCTCGCGGTCATCGCCGGCGCGTAAGGGGTCGGCGTCGGTCGCTGGCGGTGCATTGATTGGTATGCCCATGTTTACTGGCGTGTTCCAGCTGCCGGTCTCGGCATTGAAGGTAGCGATATACAGATCTTTTGGATCACCCGGTGCTACCGCCATATCCTGTCTGGCGCTGCAGTACACCATCGTGCCGTCAGCGGCGAAAGAGAGCTCTCCCTCTGCCCACATCGTGTTAATAGGCGCTCCGAAATTATGTACGGCAAGGTCGACCCATTCTGGATCTTGAGCGTAGCTGTTGAAGGATAGGCTAAGGCCAGCAACCAGCAACAGGCCCCTTACCAATGTTTTTGCTCTCTTTTGCATGACAAACTCCTGTTTTCGAGTAGCTAGGGTCAACTAGCGAGGACGCTAGCAGGGCAGACTGCCTTGGTATTTTAAGGCAGAATACCACAGAATCTGTTTGCGCCGCTGCTAGTTGGCGAGATTAACTTTCACAATAAATCGAGAAGTACTGGGAGAATATAATGAACCTAAAGACCGTCTATCTGCTACTGGGTATTCCCGGTGCAGCTATACCGATAACCTTCCCTGCGGTGGAGAATAGTCTCGAGCTGTCTGCGGCCGTGGCTGCGCGTTTGTGAATAGCGCGGCGGGTGGATTCATCGCAGACCCGCTGATTAGATCGGTTGTGTTTTGGATGTCTATGTTTTCTAATAAGGCAGACTGGCTTAAACCTTGGGCATTTAGGGTGCTTAATCTTTTTACTGGCCTGTCTTGTGTGCTTCCCGTCTATCTCTGGGTGGGGACTCGAGCTATCAGGTAAGTGAGGTGAGATGAAGACTGTAACGATTGAAGAAGAACTGGCTTATCCCTTAGAAGAGGTCTGGGCGATATTCGCTGACGTGACTCGTGCGGATTGGGTCCCAGCTGTAGATTCGATCACGGAGGAGGGTGGAATTCGTTCATTCACGATGGAGGGCATTGGCGAGGTGCAGGAAAGAATCCTTACCTTGGATAATGAAAATCATTGCCTGCAGTATTCTGCGATCAAGACACCCACGCCATTGGAACATCATCTGGCAACCATTAAATTGTTAGCAAGCGAGAAGGGTTGCCATTTTTCGTGGACAACGGAAATAGCACCGGATCAATTTTCTCCGGCGATAGAACACGGCATGAGTGTTTCCTTCGAGGGATTGAAGGCGGTATTGGTAAATGGCCCTGTTTAAGCAGTTACCAAGAATCGAGTAGTTTCGAGTGGATTCTATCCAGCGATCACGCGATCCAGCTATCTACTTCTGCTGCGGGTGCGGCCATGGGCAGTTGGCCTGACCCTAACACGGCGTCGTGAAAGTAGCTGGTATCAAAATCGTCGCAGATTTTTGCTTCGACTTTCGTTCGCGCTTCCTAAATCTTCAGTAGACTAATCTGCTAGGCAGTGGCCTGAACAGGGTTATTGAAATAGCGCTGAATCTTGGAGCGACCCGAAGGCTCGGGTCGTACCGCATTCTGCAGGGCATAGTCCACGGCCTGTTCCTGCGTTCATTGCTTAACATGAATGCCAGTCTCGGCGACCAGATGCACAGTTCGCTAGAGTTCACCGGAAGGTCGGCCAAATTTGGCACAAGCATCGTTGTAGAATCCCATCGCTTTATCAATCACCAGCGTCTCAATGTCGGGCAAGCGTTGGGCTAGCAATAAACTGTCGATAGCGGCGTTAGTAAGCGGTTTTGGCGCATGACTCGCTGATCCTCAATGCCATCTCAAGGAGGACATAGATGCTGAGGAGACGAATGTCTATGCCGTGGGAGGGACGAATTGTCGCAACATCGTGGGCTAGTCGTCGTAGGACTTCCAATACTCGGCTCGATACCGAAGAGGGTCAGCGAGGATATTACGGCGGGCATCAGAGACCTCACCTACTGTGTATTCTTCAAAGTTAGCGGGCAGGGTATTGCTATTGAATTCACGGAGGAGCCAATTGATTACATCGGTAAGATCGGCATCTGAAATCGGTGCCTGTGAGGCCCCGGGAATTCGAACTAGATAGCTGCGCATTTCCGGCACCGAGATCATGCGGCCGAGTTCATCACGAAGGGAGGGTACATTGGGAGGTTTGCCTGCACCGTTTGCCGCGTGGCAACCGGTGCAGTAGAGCAGATAGTTAATTCGAGGGCTGGCGGCAAAAACATTGACGCTAAGGCTGAATAGCGCAATTAGGGTGAAGACCCTCCCGAGGAAAAGTAGGTTCATTAGCTGAAAACCCCGCTACTAATTAGCTTCGTCGGTGGTACCCAATACCAAAGAGACGGTGCAGTGATAGCTCGTGTTTTCGGTGCCAAAACACCACAGCACACTGTTGCTGTTGCTATTGAAGTACAAAGGCTTATCGCCCTGTGTATTGTGACAACTGCAACGTGAGCAAACCGATTTGCCGCAGCAGTCGTTGTAAGACATTAAGTAATCTCTGCCGTCAGCTGGGTTGTGACAGGTACCAACCCAGGTGATAGGCGAAGCCTCAGAACCTGGAGGACAGGAGGTATAAGTACCTCCGCAACAAGAGCACAGCGTGCCACTCATGGCGCAATAACGCCAATATTCGCAACTTTGAGGATCACCAACTTCCTGAACAGAATTTTGTGCGAACGAGCGAGCTACAGGTAGGAGTGGGAATGCCGCAGCACCCGCTAGCATCATGCCAAGCTTAGATAAAAAGCTTCTGCGTGAGATTTTTCGTGCAAGTGTCAGACTTGATTGTCGAGCCTGATCGTCGATCCAGTAATAGCCGCGTTCGATAATTTTTTTCATATTCATGATGTGTGTTCCATCGCTGAAGGCTCAATAGATTTTTGCTCGTTCTGCATGCTGCCAATATATTCCTGCACGGTTACAATGCCAGAATCCATCGATTCGATGAGACTCTCCATATGCTCTCTTGTGTTTACTAAACCTTTGCCCCTAAGTATCCCATCGGCACCTATTAATACGGCGAAAGGCAACTTGCTTACTTCAAACGCTCGGCCCAGGGCTTCGGAAAGCACGTAGGAATAATCATCAATATCCAAGTCTTTTGCATAGCGTTGATGTTGCTCTAGCTCCTCACCATCGCTAGCAAACAACAGCTGCATGCGGTGACCTTCGGAGCGCACCAGCGATTTAGCTGTTGGTACTAAGGATTTGCAAACAGGGCAGGTGGGCGAAATAAATAGAATAAAAGATGCCAGGCCGTTAGCGTTAGCACCACCTACTGCCAGTGATTGATTGTGAATGCTCGTGAGGGCAATCTCTTCAGTAATTTCGCCAACTTTTGGTCCGCTAGTTGGCATGAGCGCTCCAGCAGGAGCTACTCGTTCATGCAAAATTCCTAATTGGCGGGAGAGAGCCAAAACCAGAAGTGATAGCACGACAACTAAAATCCATAACACGATATTGGAGACTACTAAGGCTTCAAGCACTATTTTCTCTCCAAGAATTAATGGCGTTTCTATTAGTTAGTAACTGATTGAAAGTTCCATATAATAATATCAATGCAGTCATCGAAAAAATTAATCCAAAAATATCAATAAGTTGCAGGCTACGATCACTGGCAGGAATTAGGCACGCAGCCGCCATGGCAATCAGAAATACATTCCGGCAAAGCAGGCCCGTTGAAATTTGCTGCGAGCCATTTCCCGGATTAGATGCGTTACTATTTGAGAAGCTGCAGCCGCAATCTATGTAGTTTCTGCCGCGTCTGAGGTTTACTCCGATAGCCACAACATAACTTGCCAATAGACCGATGCTGATCAGAGTGACAGGTTCAAGCTTAATGGCAAATATGCCAATGGCTAGCCATCCAACACCTAAGAGCAATTCGAGTGAGGGAATTAGACGTGCCACTAGGCCCGAGAGGCTTTCCGGGACTATTTCATAAGCTTCGAAACTCGCTCGGAAAAGCACTTGATTACTAAACTTGTGCGCAGCGGCGATCAGGAATAGCAAAGCGAAGCCAAGTGAAATAATTTGTAGTAGCAGCGGATCCATCACGATTTAGAAATCCTCAAACATCGCAGCGCCAGGAGTCACGATAGTGCGCTCAAAGCCAAAGGTAAGCGCGTTATATACATGGGTGGCTCCATCGTCATCGGCGACAATTAGCTTCGGCTCAGTTTCCTGAGTAACCATTATCGAGGTTGCCGGCACGTCGAGTTCGATTCTATGTAAGCGTCGGCCGGAATTAGCATCCAATACCCAGATCTCTTCTCCGGGAACGTGGTGCGTATCGACTTCGCCCTCATGCATGGCGACGAATAGTAAGCCGGTATCGCGATGGGCAGTAATAAACTCGTCGCCACCGGGTCGCCATGAATCTTCCCCTTCTTGAGTTACCTTCCAGCTGTCGTTGATGATGATTTCAGAGCCTTGGCTTCCAACTTCATAGATAATCCCTGCATGGCTAATGAGATACCAGCCATCGGCGCTGCGCGCAGTTCGGTCGAAGATGGCATCCTCCATAACATTGAAGAATATGTCGCTACGTACACGATTTTCTTCGAAGCCACTAATATCCAACTGAATTAGCTGCAGTGTGCCGTCGCCGCAAAGCTGGAGAAAGTCGCTATCCGCTACGGGCATGATGACTGCGCAACCGGGAGTCGAGGCCTCGTAGATGAAGACCCGATCTTCCAAATCGACGATTGAGACCGAATGTCCGGGGTTCATATTCAATACTGCAAGATGACGGCCATTGTTCATAAGGCCGAGATGATTGCGGAAAGAAAGGCGCGCCATGTGATTTGGAATAATAATTTCTGCTACGGGGCTTAGATTCTCAAAATCGTAGACAGCGACCAAATCGGTACGCTCGCCGCGCACGCCTCGTGAGAGGTAGGACTCGGTCGCATAGAATTCACGTCGGGGCTGCCACATGGTAACAGCCGGCGTATAGCGTGAGAGGGAGAGCATTCCCTGCATCTCTCCGGTGGCCGCATCGAAGATATAGCCGCCATTTCCTGTTTTGGAAATAAACCAGTTAGGCCCGGGGTCAGGCATCGTTTCGACGCTGATTTCTTCTGGAACTATCTGGGCCGAAGTTAGCGGTACAAAAAGCGCTAGAGCTAGCGCCAAGGCAGTGGTGACACGCATTCATTATCTCCTCAGATCAAAGGATCGTTGGTCTCTTCCACTGAGACTAGCAACTATTCGGTCTAGAGTAAAAACCTAAATGTTCCGGTTCTTTCAGTTGCTAGCTGGGCGTGTGAATTTACGAAACATCCAGACTATAAATACTGCAGCTGCTATTGAGAAAATCGTCACTAGAGTCGTGGACAATCCCAGGTCGAGGGACTGGACGCCTAGTGCTGTAAGGCAGGCTAAGCCAACAGACATCAATGCCTCGCCGGCGATAACACCCGATGAGAACAGTATGCCGCGATGCAAGACTTTGTCATGGCTCGCGTCAGGGATTCCTCTAGTGTGAAAGTGTGCGATCAGGCCGCCGATAAGAATCGGCGCTGCAAGGCCAAACGGCAGATACATGCCGACGGCAATGGGCATCAGGTGCGCTCTGAATTTTTTCCCGGTAGATTTTAGATACCAATCAACAATCAGAATAACGATGCCCACCAGAACGCCATAGCCGATCATGTCCCAGGGAAGTTGCCCCTCGCCGGAGAAGCCCCGCGCCAATGAGGCAAACAAGCTAGCTTGAGGGGCAGATAGTTCCCTGCCACCGATGCCGCCTTCGATGTTGTTGTGCAGTAAATTAAGCACTGGTGACATAACGAGCGCAGCAACGAACACGCCGGCGATCTGCATGATTTGTTGTCGAAAGGGTGCAGCGCCCAGCATGGCGCCAGTCTTCAAGTCGTTACAGACATCGCCACTTGTCGCGGCAACGCAGCAGACAATGGCAGCGATGCCTAACGTTGCCACCATAGCCTCCATTCCGGAGTAATTGAACAGCCACAACATGCCGCCGGCTACAAGAACCGCGGTGATCGTCATGCCTGAGACGGGGCTATTGGAGTTGCCTACTAAGCCCACGATATAGCTTGCGACGGCAGTAAAAAAGAAGCCCATGACCAGCATCACGGCTGTAGCCAGCAGCGTAATGCCAATACCGGAGGTAAAGCGATAGTTAACATAGGCAAGTACGCAGACGCAGCCAATGGTAAGCGTGATAATTGCCCAGGTCGGGATGTCCCGTTCTAGGTCGGGTTTTATCATGTTGCCGCTGCTTAGGTTATTACGCAGTTCGTTGATGGCGGCTACTAGACCGTAGCGAACAGAGTACAAGGAGGCAAAGCCGCCAAGCACCATGGCTCCAACACCTACATAGCGAATCTGAGTGCTCCATAGTTCATAGGCGCCATCTATCGCAGACGGGAATTGATCGCCCATGCCCAGCAAGGGAATAGCAACAATCCAAGAGATGGCACCGCCTATAAAAATAAGAATAGCGACATTCAATCTCACGATGAATCCGATGGCAATGAGCATAGGGGAAAGGTCGCCACCGAAATAGAATATGCGCGAACTGAGAACAGTGGCCGTCTCTAATGTGGCGGTGAACACGCCGAATAGCTTCGCGCCCAAGGCCACACCAGCACCTAACATGCTGCCCAAAACAAGGTTTTTCGCCGCGCCTGTTTGCTCTGCATCCTCGCTATCGCTGTCGCCGGCGCGTAGCACTGCTGCACAGGCCACGCCTTCGGGATAGGCGAGTTCGGGGTTATTGAGGATGAAGACCTTACGCATGGGAATCATGAATAGGATGCCTAACAGCCCCCCAGTTAGGGCGATAATGGTTACAGACCAGAAATCGAAGGAATCCCAGAAGCCAATCAAGATCATGGCTGGCATGGTGAAAATAATGCCTGCCGCGAGAGATTCTCCTGCAGAGGCACAGGTCTGCACCTGATTAGCCTCGAGGATGCTGGAATCCTTAAACAGCATCTTGAATAACAACATGGCCATTACGGCCGCAGGGATGGAGGCGGAAACGGTCATACCCGCTCTTAGGCCCACGTAGACGTTCGCGGCCCCCATTACCACAGCTAGAAGTAGTCCCAATACTACAACTCTGAGGGTGATCTCCTTTCTCGCGATAGGTGGTGCTGACGTAGCGCTAGTAGTATCGGTCATGGCTCGCATGCTCTTCTTAATAGTAAGATTTACTCACTATAGGCGAGATTGGCACTGGAGTAAAAAAGCAGGGCATATTTCTATGGTGGATCTAATGCTAGGAGAGGTAAGGTCAGTAAAAGTGTGAAAATAAGGAATGGGTATAAACGTTGGTATCAGCTATGAGGTGCTTAGAGCGTTAGCTGTGCAGCAGGTCCATGTAGTGGTTGTTAGCAGCGAAGATCAATGGGACACCATCCTAGTGTCCGGCTAGGGCAAGACGTTTTTGTCTATCTATGTAGAGAAGCACGACGCGGCTCAACCATACGCCACAGGCCATGATGAACATCACACCGCTGTCTGTATTGCCAGCTGCGTCAACAACGCGCACCAATCCCGTGTCACTGGGAGGAGAACTAGAATGGCGGCGAAGAGCTAGGCAATTTAATTCTCAAAGTTAGGGTTCAAAGTGTAGCCTAGGTGTAGAGACCTAAGAGATGGGATTTACCATCCACGTTTAATTTTTTTCGTATGCTTGAGCAATATTGAGCCGCATCGTAGCGAATGAAACTAAGCGCAAGCCAGCACTAGAATACTGCGCCTGTATCGCGCATAATCTGCCGCGTTACTCCTTTTACAAAACCTTCGCTTTACTTAGTATTGCCAGCTGGAAATTAATTTATGTGGTTTAAAAATGCACGTCTATATTGCCTGGATGAGGCGATCGGCGCATCTTCGGAAGAGATAGAAAAGAAACTGATCGAACAAATTTTTCACCCCTGCAGTAGTCACGATAAGTCTAAATACGGCTGGATCAGCCCACTCGGCAAACAAGGTGAGATGCTCACTCATGTGCAGGGTAACTATATAATGCTCTGTGCGCAGAAGCAGGAAAGATTGTTGCCTTCCTCGGTGGTGAATGAAGCTACAGATGAAAAAGTGGCCGAGCTAGAAGAGCGTCAGGGGCGCAAGATTTACAGGAAGGAAAAACGTCAGATAAAGGACGACGTATTTGTTTCACTGCTGCCTAGAGCCTTTACGCGCAATCAGCAAACATTCGCCTATATCTCCGCTAAAGACAATTTGATCGTTGTGAATTCCGCCAGTGCACCGAAGGCAGAGGCACTGCTTAGCCTGCTCCGTGAGAGCCTGGGTAGTTTGAAGGTGTCGATACCCGATGCAAATCGCGCACCTAGCGATGTGATGACCCGCTGGTTGAAAGAGCAACATGCAAGTGATCACTTCCTCATAGATGAAGACTGCGAGCTCTACAATCCAACCGATGGCAGCAATATCGTGCGTTGTAAGGGACAGGATTTGTTTTCCGATGAAATTCAGAGTCATCTTGAGGCGGGCAAGCAGGTGAAGAACCTAGGCGTTACTTGGAACAGTCTGCTTAGCTGCAGCCTTGGCGATGACCTGAGTATAAAACGTTTAAAATTTGTTGGTATGAAGCAGGAAGAGGCAAATGAGGAGATCGAAAGTGCTGCACAGAAATTCGATCAAGAATTTGCTGTGATGACACTGGAGTTATCGAATTTCTTCAAGTCTTTTTTTGCTGCATTCGGCGGATTGCAAGATCCGAAGGGCTAATCGGCGCCAGATAATTTCATTCACAAATACTAATAGAAGGTTACAAGATGATGAAGCTCTATGACTATGGCGGCGCTCCGAACCCAAGGCGGGTGAAAATATTTTTAGCTGAAAAAGGCGTAGAAGTTGAGTTAGTGAACTGCGACATGACCAAGGGCGAACACAAGACGCCGGAGTTTCTTAAGAAGAATCCAAGCGGTAAGATTCCTGTTCTTGAGCTAGAAGATGGGCGTTGCCTCGGTGAATCAGTTGCAATATGTCGCTATATAGAAGGAGTGCATCCAGAGCCTAATCTTATGGGGCGAGATCCGTTTGAGATTGGGCATATTGAGATGCGTAATCGTCATATCGAAACAGAGTTCTGGAGTCAGGTCGGTGTGTCTTGGGTCAATGGTCCAATCGTAGGCGCTATGGGGATATTCAAACAGATACCCGAGGCTAAAGTAGCGAGTGATGAGAATGTTGCGAAGTATTGTGAGCGTTTAAACACTGAGCTTGAGGCCGCAGCCTACGTTGCGGGTGAACGGTTTACAATTGCGGATATTACGCTTTTAACCGCCATCGATTTCGCGACGTCGCTGGTTGGATTGACCATAGATGAGTCGAATGCCAATCTCTGGCGCTGGCATGCACAGGTGTCAGCAAGAGATAGCGTACACGCTTAGGAATAATAAAATCGCAAGAGGGCGTCGTTCACATACCGAGTTCGCACGCCAGGGTGCTATTGAGTGCCGTATCATAGATAAACAAGGGTATGAGCAGCTCGCGGAATTAGCTATGTATCATACACTGCACTTCCGCCAGCCTATACCTCCGGCCCCCTAGCCTATCACTGGCATCGTGAGGGATCTGTTTACTCGCACCATTCATCGAATGCATGGCGCATGCTCCGAAATCTCTCCTGCAAATTCCTGGTGGGTCTATTTGTTCATTGAAGCCTTGGCGGTAACGCCCTGTGCAATGACTTTGGCGCGGTTCATTAGAATATCACCCTCTACCTCGTAGATCATAGGCACCTCGTTTAGCGTTCTACTAACTCGTCTAATCGAACTGTAAGATTGGTTAACACTTGTGCCGCTATTTCAATCTGCCCTGCAACTTGATCGAATTGTCGTTGCTCGATGGCTTCTCGAACTCCGGGAATGGTCTTTACGCCATAGCCAGTATAGAAGCCCGGCGCGTAGATGTGATGCTTGTACCAAGGGCGACCAGCCAGGCCCTCTTCGCGAATAAGTTCGCGTTCGCTAGTGTAGAGCAAGTAGTTGTGATGCGCGCTTGCCGGCGCGCCACTTGTTGCTAAGGTTTGATAAGCATCAGCGGAACCCTCTAGGCGTGCGAGCGCATTCTTTAGCGGAGCAAAGTTGAAATGGGGAATTTCAGGTTTTGGTAGAGGCGGCCCGAACGACTTTGTTGGATCCAATATAATTCCATAGACGCCTTCACGAATGTCTTGGTTGTCTGTCGCGGTCTTGTCGCGCATGTCATCCGCGAGTGCTTCAATCTCTTCGATATAGCCCGCAACATTGTTTGTGAATCCTTGGAAGTCGAACGGTAGTCGTGGTGCATTCGCAAGACGCAAAGTGGCGCGGCCGGCAAACTGAGCGAGGGTTTGTCCGTAAACTAAACCTGGATCGATCCACTTCGTATAGTGTTCATAGGTGTCGTACATCGTATGATAGCTGCCACCACCGGAGTGCCCGCCGAAGCCCATATTGGCCGAGGCGATACCAAGGTGCTGAAGGAAAGGAGTGTAGTCAGAACCCGAACCTAGCGGACTAATTCGCAGGTCGCTGCGATTTTTTGCTTCGTTCCTGATCTTCTCCGAGCGGCCATTGATGCGTATATTTGCACGCCTTCTTTCCTGAACAGAGACTCCGGTCTGCGGATCTTCAACATCTTCCATCACTTCATTAAAGAATCGTTCCAATACATGACTGCCGCCAACATTCACGAAGCCGCGTCCGTTGCCATCTGTATTCAGATAGACCACAGCATGCTCCTGCAATTCTTCTGCATGGTGCTCGGCCCACTCTGTTGATCCGATCAGTCCTGGTTCTTCAGCATCCCAGGCTGCATAGACTATAGTGCGTGCCGGTGGATAGCCTGACTGGGCCAAACGGCTCACAGCCTTTGCTTCCGCGAGCATGGCTACGATTCCCGACAATGGATCTGCCGCACCGTGATTCCATCCATCGTGATGATTGCCACGTATAACCCATTGGTCAGGTAACTCGGTGCCTTCCATGCGGGCAATTACGTTGTACGCCGTGACCATCTTCCAGTCGAATTCAAGTTTCAGTCTGACTCGCGCCGGACCCGGTCCAAGATGGTAGGTAATTGGCAATCCGCCGCGCCACGCCTCGGGCACTACTGCGCCGCCCATGGCTTCCAACAGGGGCAGGGCATCGCGATAAGAGATGGGGAGTACTGGAATCTGCGTTATGGTCGGCGCATCTTCTCGCCTCAGTCGGTTCACATCACCGGTTGCACCAACGCCGGGGGTCAATACATCGCCGGGATAGGTAGGCATATCCATAACGGAGCCGCGCTGCACGCCACTGTCATTTTTATAGGGGCCATCTGGGTATACATCGCCGGGCCCATAGCCATCATCAGCTGGGTCTGAATAGATAAGAGTGCCTACGGCACCCATCTCTCCCGCGAGTTTAGGTTTGATGCCACGCCAAGATCCGCCGTACTTGGATAAGGCGATCTTACCGGCGACGCTAATGCCGTAACGTTCCAATAACTCATAATCAGCAGGCGTACCGTAGTTGACGAAAACTAGCTCAGCCTCTACCTCGCCACCTATTGAAAAGGCATTGTAGGGCGGAAGCAAGTTGTCGGTGTTCGAAGTACTAGCGTCTGACTCTACTGGATCTTCTGTGAGGGAGGCGGTGAAACGATTCGGAGCAACGAGCTCGAGTTCTCGCGTCACTGGTTCAGGAAACAACACTTCATACTCTGCTATTTCCACGTCATAGTTCCAAGAGCGCAACAGGTCGGCTATGGCCTCGGCATTCTCTTTGCTCTTCGGCGAGCCCACGTGGTGTGCCTCGGAGGAAAAATCCTGCAGCCAGCGATCCATCTCAGCCCTGTCGATAAGCTCATCGAATTGCTCCTCCATCTGCCTTTGTTGCGCGCTGCTGTTTGCGTCAAAGCCAAAAAGGGTTTGCGCACTGCTAACCGAAGCAACAGAAAGTAAGCTGACTATCGCTAAGCAATAAAAGGCGTGAATTGCATGCCGAGTAAGTGAATGCAAAGAATAGATCATAGTTAACTCCTGAGTATGTCTTACTGCATTCTTACATATTCTCAGCAATCGGTGAACGCTTAACCGACCTGAGGCACACCGCAAGTGCCCATTGGTGTTATAGTGTGCGGCGCGTAACCATTGCTAACTGATTCCTATTCTTGACCCTCACTTAACTAGAGCGCCGCCGTGGCAATTAAGCCTACTATCTATAAACTGACAGTCTCGCTAAGCGACTTGAATCGGGATGTCTACGATTCGCTCAGTCTCACTATCGCACGTCATCCATCGGAGACGATGGAAAGAATGGTGGTGCGGGTGCTGGCGTTCTGTTTGAATACCCGGGAACAACTCGTGCTCTGCAAGGGGCTTAGCGATACTGAAGAGCCAGATATCTGGGCGCATTCGCTAGATGGAAACTTGGAGCTCTGGATCGATGTGGGAGAGCCATCGCCAGAGAGAATAAAGAAGGTGAGCCGCATTGCTAAGGAAGTCAAAATATATGGCTTTAATAGTAAGGCCCCAACTTGGTGGCAACAGAATGAAAAGCAGTTCGCCAGTTTGGACGCTAATGTTTACCGATTCCAATGGGAGCAAGTGCAGGCACTCGCATCTATCATTGACCGCGGAGTAGATCTGTCAATAACGATATCGGGAGACTCCTTATTTGTTGCCAGCGAATTGGGCGAGTGCGAACTTATCCTGCAGGGACTGCAAGAGGTCTCTTGATCTTGGGTTTTTTATCCAACTGTTTGAAGAGAAATACATGTCAGATTTTAAAAATAACACGACATTCGTCGGTGATGACGAAGTGCAGATAGTCGAGTTAATAAAACAGCCGATCGACCTCTACAAGGTTTTGAAGTTCCAAGGTCTAGTAGGTAGCGGCGGACAGGCGAAAGCTGTCATTGCGGGAGGCCTTGTGATCTTGAACGACGTCGTCGAAACACAAAAACGCAAGAAAATTGTTTCTGGCGATATCATCGAATTTGATGGCGCTCTCTACCGTATGCATTATGACGAGTTGTTAGAGCCTACGAAGCTGGACGCTATCGCTAAAGATGCAAACAAAGATGGCGTTGCAGGTAGCGCCAAGCCTGTGCGTAAATCAACAGTGACAGGTAAACGTAACAAGCCGGCGCCAAAGAAGGCGGGTAGAAAAGCGATTGGAATAAAGAGCTAAGAAATTATGACGAACAATGATTGCCTAAGACGAATACGCTACATACTAGACTTTAGCGACAGCAAGATGATCGCCATCTGCGGACTGGCCAATGTAGAGACAGATCGCAAGGAAGTTTCTGCCTGGCTAAAACAGGATGATGACGAAGATTTCGAAAAATGCAGCGATGCATCTTTTGCTGCTTTTCTTAACGGCATGATCGTTGCCCTTAGAGGAGAGAAGGAAGGAGAAGCGCCTCGCGTTGAGACCAAGCTGAATAACAACATGGTATTCATGAAGCTGAAGATAGCATTAAGTCTGAAGGCAGATGAAATTCTGCAAATACTGGAATCTGCAGGTCAAGAAATAAGCAAACACGAACTCAGCGCGTTCTTTCGCCGGCCAGATCACAAGCACTACCGTGAATGCAAAGATCAAATTCTGAGAAATTTTCTCAATGGTCTGCGCATTAACTATCGGGAGTAGTTTCGTAGTTCAACGGATTCGATGAATGCCCTTGGGCCCAATGAGCCAAAGAAATAACGCAGACTCGGCAGGCCTTGCTTAATATATCGCGCTAAAAACCAACTCTTAAACGCCACCGAGAGAGTGGAACTTCGTTTCATAGAAATCGGCGATGCCTTCCTTACCGCCTTCTGACCCTATGCCCGATTGTTTCCAGCCACCGAATGGTGCTACTTCGGTTGAGAATACGCCAGAGTTCGAGCAGACAATGCCATACTCGAGATCTTCCGATACACGCATGACGCGGCCAATGTCGCGAGTGAAGAAATAGGCAGCGAGGCCGTATTCTGTCGCGTTTGCCTTCTCGACAACTTCACCTTCGGTAGTAAACGTTTGCACGGCTGCTATCGGGCCAAATATTTCTTCATTTGCCAGACGCATGGAGTCACTTATATTGTTTAGCAGAGTAGGCTGAAAAAAACTTTGTCCAAGTTTGTGACGCGCGCCTCCCAGCAACACCTTCGCTCCTTTGTCTAGCGCATCCGCCATCAGCGCGTCCATCTTCTCTAGAGCCTGCGTGTTGATTAGAGGTCCGATCTCAGCACCTTCTTCGAATCCATCGGCAACCTTTAAAGCGGCAATACTGTGCTGAAGCTTTGCAGTAAATTCAGCAGCCACTGCTTCGTGCACGAAGATGCGATTTGTGCAGACACAAGTCTGGCCACAGTTACGGAACTTCGTGGAGACGCAATGTGTGACAGCCTCTTCGATGTCGGCATCATCGAATACGATGAAAGGCGCATTGCCGCCGAGCTCGAGAGAAACCTTCTTTACCGTAGATGCACATTGCGCCATAAGGATCTTGCCGACAGCCGTTGAACCGGTAAAAGTAAATTTGCTAATCTTCTTATGCTGCGTGAGTACTTCACCTATCGCTTGAGCATCACTACCTACAACAACGTTAATTACGCCGGCGGGTATGCCGGCGCGCTCCGCGAGCTCGCACAGGGCGAGAGCAGAAAGCGGCGTGCCAGCATCGGGTTTGATTACGACAGTGCAGCCTGCAGCCATGGCAGGAGCGGCCTTTCGCGTGATCATTGCGTTAGGGAAATTCCACGGAGTGATGCAGCCAACGACACCGACTGGCTGCTTGTAAACCTGCAGTCGCCGATCATTCGCCACGGTAGGAATGATGTCGCCCATGACGCGTTTACACTCTTCGGCATAAAACTCGATAAACCCAGCGCCGTAATTTACTTCGCCTATGGCTTCAGCAAGGGGCTTGCCTTGTTCGGCGGTCATTAGCATGCCTAGGTCATCGGCGTTCTCTAAAATCAGTTCACACCATCTGCGCAAGTATGTCGCGCGTTCTTTCGCAGGTACCTTGCTCCACGTTTTGAAGGCGGTGGCGGCAGCCTCCACTGCATCGCAGGCATCATCGGCATTACCGTCAACAGTCTTCGCAAGCAGAGTACCATTAGCGGGATTCAGTACTTCTATGTGCCTGCCGGAACCGCCGACCCATTTTCCATTAATATAATTTTCTGTTCTAAATAGGGTCGGGTCTTTAAGTTTTATCATGATGATTGTTTCTCTGGAAATAGTATTGTGGAAAGCTTAGCCTAAAACTCGATCTAGGGAACGAATCAATTTTTCTACTTCATCGATAGTGTTGTAGTGTGCCATAGAGCAGCGTACCAAACCGTCCTTAGTATCCTTCACGCCTAAATTCTCTACTAGACGCTTGGCATAAAAGTGACCAAAGCTGATAGCAACTTTGTCTTGGCAAACCGCTCGTGCAATTTTTTCGGAACTCATCGTATTCGATGTAAAAGAAAATGTAGGAACGCGAATATTTTTATCACTCTCGTGCCTACCAATTAATCTTATGTCCTTTCGAGAAGTGATGAAGTCCAGAAATTTCTGCGAGAGAAGCTGCTCATGTTCGGCAAACTTTGCGTAAAGGGCTTGGCTGCGAGCAAAGAATGATGCCTCATCCTTGTCGAAGTGATGCGTATACAGTGTGTCAAAATAGTCGGCAATGCCCGCTAGGGACGCTATTGATTCATGATTCGGGCCAGCCGGGTTCATCTTGTGCAGCAGGTCGTCTTCATCGAAGAAGTAATGATACTGTCCCTTTGCTTTCTGCAAGATATCTCGCCGGCCATAGAGACAGCCCATATGAGGTCCAAACACCTTGTAGAAGCTAAACAGATAAAAATCCACATCCCATTCTTTTACGCGTAAAGCACGATGAGGAGCATAAGCCACGCCATCTACACACACTAGAGCTCCCACTGAGTGCGCAAGTTTGGTTATGGCGGCAACATCGTTCACATTACCGGCAACGTTCGAGACATGAGGAAATGCTACCAGCTGAGTCTTCTCAGTAAGTAATTCGTGCAACGTATTCAGATTAAGCTCGGCAGTATCTGATTCTATTGGCCACTCGACGATCTTTAACCCAAACTCTTCCAATCTTCTCCAAGGACCCGAGTTCGCTTCATGATTGAGCGTCGCGACGATTATTTCGTCGTCCTTCTTCCAAAGATGCCGAAGTGCTTGTGCCAGAACGTAGACGTTAAAGGAGGTAGACGCTGATACTGTTATCTCATCGATATCTGCTCCAACGAATTCTGCCATCAGTTTGTGGCCTAGATTCATTCGATCGGCCGCGTCAATTGATTCGGGGTAGGGGTAGCCCGGTTGCACCTGTGTCTGTGTCATGTAGGCGCTTATTCGTTGGATAACACAGTGCGGTACGAATGCGCCGCCGGCGTTCTCAAAGAACGCCCAGTCCCAATGATTTTTTGGGTACTGGCGGCGGATAAACGGCAAGTCTAGGTCTGTTCTGTGGAGCATTGAATCTATTTTCTCCTAGTGTAATTACCGCAGTGATCCATAGTGTAACCCAGTCCATGACAGCAGCTAAGCATCGAGTTCAGATTTCAGCTGAGCGCGACACAGCTAGATGTTATTTCCATTAGTTTGTTATGCTTGAATTAGAACGGTTAAGAATTCGCCCTAGGGGGGGTCATAGCAATCACACTTTTACTGCTCATGCTCGGGCTTTTTCTGCTGCTTGCCGGCGGTGCCGCTATGGTACGTGGCGCCTCGGGTTTAGCTGAGGATTACGGTGTTCCACCGTTGGTGGTTGGGCTTACGGTAGTTGCTTTTGGTACCAGCTCGCCGGAACTGGTAGTCAATGTGTTGGGCGCACTGAAGGGTCAGTCGGAGCTCGCCTTCGGGAATATTACTGGGTCAAACCTTGCCAATCTAGGTCTAGTTCTTGGCTCGGCCGCTATCATTACCCCCATGTCACTGCAGGGAAAGATCATTCGCAGAGAGCTTCCCTTGTTGTTGTTGGGCACGACCGTTCTATTGTCCATGACCCTTGATCCTTTACTGCGTGGCGAAAGGTCATTCATTGACCGCTCTGATGGTCTTATCATGTTGTTACTGTTCGGAATTTTTATTTACCTAACCGTAGCCGACTTCATGCGCCAGGATCATGATCCGCTGGTCGCTACTATCGATGGGCTGAATATAGTTTCCCACGCCGAGAAGAGAACTAACTGGCTATTGGTGTTTGGCGGCGTTATTGGGCTTGCGATAGGCGGGCAGCTAACGATTGTTCACGGTTCAGACCTCGCGGAGTCCTTAGGGGTGCCGCCGGTGATAGTCGGTATGTTGGTGATAGCGGTAGGCACAAGCTTACCGGAGTTGATAACTTCGGTATTCGCTGCTTTGAAAGGTGAGGCCGACCTCTGTGTTGGTAATGTAATTGGCTCAAATATTTTTAATTGTCTATTTGTTCTGCCGATCAGTGCGCTAGTTAATCCATTAATGGTGCCGGAAGGTGGAGGACTCGACATTCTGGTTTCATTAATTTTCGCTTTTTTCCTAATCCCTATATTCATCTTTGGCAGAGGAATAATGAATCGACAGTTCGGCATACTGCTTGTTATTGCCTATCTGGCTTATATGGCATTTCGAGTGACTGCCACCTAATCTATCCATTAGCCGTTTTAAAATGCTATCTGTGTTTAGTTGAATCCAGCCAAGCTGCTCTCTTGCAATCGACGCTGCGTTGGAGTTATTACAACGGCGGTATGAGAAGGATTAAGGCGGTGGTAATCGGCACTACGGTAGAGAAAGTTCTTGATGCCGTTGACGCAGGTATTCTTACTGTTAATCAGGCTGAACGAGAATTGCTCATGAACAAAGTTAAGCAAGATGACTTTGTTGGTGACAACCGAGGCATTCGAATAGCGTCAAGCGGCAGACGTTTCTGAATCGACAGGGCCACGCTCTGGAATGTTGCAGATGAGACTGGAAACTACCAGGGGCAGGTGGCATTGTTCTATCTGGGAAAGTAGTTGGCGTTTACGTATTGTTCTGCATTTAAATTCTGATCAAAAGCTACGCGTCATATACTATGTTTGAAATCTCCACATGAGCCTAGCTGAAATGAAATTATATCACTGTAAAAATTCTCGCTCGCTACGGCCGCTTTGGGCGCTCGAAGAAATGGGTCTAGATTATGATCTAGTTACCATGGCATTTCCTCCACGCTTTGAGTATGAGGGCTATCTCGACATAAACCCCTTGGGCACTGTCCCAAGTTTAGTTGATGGTGAGCTAACGCTTACAGAGTCGACAGCCATCTGTCACTACCTAGTCGATAGTTATGGCCCAACACCTTTAGCGATACGCCCAGACGAGCAGGAATATGGCGAGTACCTAAATTGGTTATACCGCAGTGATGCTACGCTCACATTTCCGCAGACTCTCGTGCTGCGTTACACCCGACTAGAGCCGAAGGAGAGAAGAGTTCCGCAGGTGGTGGAAGACTATACGAAGTGGTATTTCTCTAGACTACGCAGCGTCGAGTCAGCCCTTGAGGGCAAGGAATTTCTCTGTGCAGATAGATTCACTATCGCTGATATTGCCGTTGGCTATGCTCTGTTTATGGGTATTTCACTGGGCTTAAGTGAGCACTATAAACCCAATTGTAAGCGCTATTTGGCGGGTCTGATGGGGCGAAATAGTTTTAAGAAGGCGATGGCAAAATAGTGGTGTTTTTATTCAGAAACGCTGTGATGGAAAGGCTGCAAGGTGCTTCGTTAAGCGGTTTTTGCGTAAACATCAGGGCCAGGCTAGGAAGATTGTTGCGGCTAAAATGAGAAGCTATGGCGGAGTCCATAGAGAAGGAAATCCGCTCTAAGTTATCTTTTAGAGCGCACTGCTGCGAACTCTTTTAGCACTTCACTGGCAGTGGGTCCGGAGACGGATACAGTAAAGTCAAAGAAGTTATTCTGGCTCTCCGCGGCGACAGCCATATCGAGCGGTGTCCGCCCTCGAGAATTGAGTGCATTTACGTCGGCGCCTCGCTGAGCCAACTCCCGCACTATGTTCGGAAGCTTTCTGGCTGCTGCATCGTGTAGTGCTGTCGAATCGCTGAAGTCGCGATGATTCAGATCAACGCCGTGTTCAGCGGCGGCTATTACTGCGGCTAGCGCAAGCTGCTTTTCGCCAGCGGGGTCTGGGTTAGGTTGGACATAATAACGGCTTCGGGTGCTGTCCCCGCGAATCGCAGCCTGAACGCTGCTCTCGAAACCGCTAACCACTTTTGGCGTGTAGGATTCACGATCTTCCCGATTTCTCGGTATGCTCAATCGGCCTTCATTGGTAGCAGAGGGGTCTGCTCCACCGGCAACTAGTGCGCGCATAATTTCTGCTTCACGAAAACTGGCTGCTAACCAGTAGGCAGTGGCACTAACTTTTGGTCCCTTAAGTGACCAATCTTCGCTGGCGCGCTGCACAGGGTTAGGTCTGAGAAGTCGAGCATTAGGGTCAGCGCCGTGAGCCAGTAGTGCGTTCACGGTATCCAAATCACCGCGCAGAATGGCCGCATGCAATGCAGTGTAGCCAGCGCCGATAGTATTTGCATTGGCGCCGCTCTCGAGCAACAGCTTTGCTAGGCCTGGGTGGCCGCTATGAGTGGCAATGACTACAGCGCTAGTTTTATTGCCTGCAACTGCTTCAATATCCGCCTCACTGTCGAGCAAGAGGCGAGCCATCTCAATATCGCCACTGCGTGCTGCAAACAGCAGTGCTGTAAAACCACCAAGTTGTTCCATGATACCCTGATCGAATGCGCCGCCATTTGATCTGTCGGCATACATGAGTCGTGACCGCAGTTTCGAGCGTGCCTCCAGATCTGCGCCAGCGTTTACAAGTAAGCGCGCTACTTCCACGTGTCCCTGAGCAGCTGCCCACATGAGAGCTGTCTGTTCACGTGACTGTTCTGCGATATTTACATCCGCTCCCGCTTCCACCAACAACTGTACTCCGCGGGCAGTGCCTGAGCGGGCCGCGGTCATTATTGGTGTTTCGCCCATCGGCATCGCGATATTTGGATTCGCACCAGCCTCAAGCAGCAGCTCAATCAAATTCGCACTGCCGTTCTTGGCAGCTAAATAAAGGGGTGATGCGCCTAGACGGTTGACAGCATTTACATTGGCATCGGCTTCGATGAGTGAGACCACGATATCGACATTCTCGTGATACGCCGCCCAGTGTAAAGCGGTTGCGCCATCTGCTTGTCGCGAGTCAGGATCGGCATCGGCATTTAGCAGCAGCTGCAACATCACTGTGTCTTGATGCCTAGCCGCGTCGACTAGTGGCGGGGTTTCGGCGGCAATGACACTCACTGTAAGCAGTGCTGTCATTGCCAGCACTAACAATCTCAACCTTTTTATCATGCTAACTCTCAAAATCAGACGCCACTCAACAGGTTGAGCCGGCCGGTGCTATTGGCTATCGACTCCATGGGGATTCCCATCTTCTCGAGCATGGTCAGGTGTAGGTTGCTAATCGGCGTGCCTTCGGTGTAACGAAGATGGCGACCACCTTTGACAGCGCCGCCTGCACCGCCCAGTAGTACCAGCGGCAGGCCAGTATTCTGGTGGCGGTTGCTATCGGACATACCTGCACCGTAGAGCATCAATATGTTATCTAACAGCGACCCATTGCCGTCCGGCGTCGCATCGAGCTTGTCAAGATAGTAGGCGAACAGGCTCGTGTGAAATTCGTTGATTTTTGTGACCTTCTCGTAAAGTGCTGGGTCATCGCGGTGATGCGAGGTTGGGTGATGCGAATCGGGAACGCCGATTTCGGCGTAGGTGCGACCGCTTAGTTCTCGCCCTAACATGAAGGTTATTACGCGAGTGAGATCTGTCTGATAGGCTAACACCTGCATGTCGAACATGAGCTTGGCATGTTCCTCGTAGGTATTAGGTATGCCTGCTGGTTGTTCTATTTGTGGGAGTTCTCTGTTGCTCTGCGCTTCCGCCATTTGAATGCGCCGTTCAACATCTCTAACGGCATCTAAATACTGATCGAGCTTGGCACGGTCGCCAGCCCCAACAGTACGATTGAGTTCGGAAACTCGTTCGGTAACCGAGTCGAGCAGACTTCTATCTTTACGAATGCGTTGCAGGCGTACAGCCGGATCAGTTGTGCCGGTGTCTCCAAACAGTCTCTCAAACACCGCTCGTGGGTTAGTCTCCATTGGCAACGGCGTGTAGGAGTCTCTCCAGGAGATTGTGCTGGTGTACTGGCAGCTGAAACCGATGTCGCAGGAGCCGAACACATCGCTTTGGTCTAACGCTAACTCTAGTGAGCCGAGTTGTGTCTGGCGGCCGAGTTCGCGCGCGACTAATTGGTCAAGCGAGACTGATGCCTTGAGGTCGGATTCTGTGCGAGCCGGTATTGTGCCAGTAAGGAAGCGAGTCGAGGCGCTAGCGTGCACGCCTGCGTTGCTTGAAGTTCCATTAAGCCCGGTTAACACTAGCATTCTGTCTTGGTAAGCAGCCATTGGCTGCAAAATTCGGGTCATCTCAAAGCCTGCACCTTCAGTGGCTGGCGTCCAAGACTTCATAGCCATGCCGTTTGGCACGTAAACCACGCCGAGACGCTTTGCCGGTTGGGCCTCGAGCGCAGATGACGAAGAAAGTGCTGGAATCATGCTGTCCAGCAATGGCAGGGCAAGACTTGCGCCTAACCCTCGCAATACTGTACGACGAGGTAGGGTCTTCTTGAATATATTCATAGCTGTGTTCTCCGCATTTGAAATGGCATACTTTCAATTACTCCAAGAATAACTGAAGACCAGCGATAATCGTCCTCAGCCGCATTGCGCACTATCGCCCGCACTTGGGGCATATCGTAGTATTCGAGGCTGCGCCCGAGAGCGAACCTCAGTAGTTTTTCGGTTATCGTGCCCACTAGGTCATTAGGTCGCTCAAGCAAGAGATCGCGCAGGCCGTCCGGACCATCAAAGGTGTTGCCATCGGGGAGTAGGCCAGACGCGTCGATTGGTTGATCAGCAAACTCGAGCCGCCATTTTCCGACGGCGTCGTAATTTTCAAGCGAGAAGCCGATAGGGTCCATAGCGGCGTGACAGACACGGCAAGCAGGGTTTTCCCTATGCTGAGCCATTGCTTCGCGCATGGTGAGCTTCTTGCCATCACTCTCTTCCACGAGCGCGGGCACATTCGGTGGTGGCTCAGGAGGGGGGCCGCCTAATAAATTTTCGAGTACGAACTTGCCACGCAACACAGGAGAGGTTCGATTCGGATAGGAAGTCACCATCATGATGCTGCCGTGGCCGAGTAGTCCGCCACGTTCGGAACCCTCCAGAGCTATCTTGCGGTAGCGGCTTCCATAGATTCCGGGTATGCCATAGTGCTGCGCGAGCCTCTCGTTGATGAAAGTGTAGTCAGCACTTAGCAGCTCAAGCAGACTCTTGTCGGAACGGATCTGATCGTCGATGAATAGTTCTGTTTCCCGTTGGAACGCTGCGCGCAAGTTCTCGTCGAACTCGGGAAAACTTGCGGGGTCGGGATAAATGCCGCCGAGGTTCCGCAGATATAGCCACTGTCCCACAAAGTTTTTGATGAAGGCGTCAGCGCGCGCGTCGGCCATCATCCTTTCTACCTGCTGCTCGAGCACGCCGGGTTCGCGTAAGGCATTGCGCTCGACCAGATCCAATAACTCTTCGTCGGGAAGACTACTCCAGAGGAAAAATGACAGGCGAGAAGCAAGTTCGGTGTCGCTAATCGCATACATGTCTCCGGGCTGGGCATCTTTGGGGTCTTGTTCAATGCGGAATAGGAAGTCAGGAGAAACTAGAATACGTTCGAGTGCAAATTGAATGCCTGCTTCGAAGCCGCCATCGAGCCTGCCTGCATTATAGAATTCAACTAAACCTTCAATATCGTTTTCGCCAATCGGGCGGCGATAGGCGCGGCGTGCTAATGAGCCGAGAATCTCTCTTGCACACGCAGGCTCTTCGTCTAGGCTTGCCGGGGTGCAAGTGAAGATTTGTTGTCGGCTGGGTGTGTCACCGGGCCCTGCTACGGAGAGTGGTCCTTCTATTTGGATGCTGCCTATTCCAGGATTTTTATCGGGTAACTCAGTCACAGCTAAGTGATAACCAAACAATCTGGGCTGCTGTATTCCTTCGTCCTCCCACATCTCGCGAGGAAACGTCGCGCCGATGATGCGCGGGCCGGCGAGCACTGGCAGCACTATTTCAAAGCCTTTGTCGGCGAAGGCCATCATGAATGCTTCCCAATCATCGCTGCCGCGGATATTTCCTGCGTAGCTGTAAGGCGCGGGCACGCCGGGTGCGTCGCCACCGAAGGTTGCGGAGTCGATCAGCTGGCCGTCGAGGCTGATCTCCAATTCGTGAGGAGCGTCGTAACCACGCACGAAGTCCACGTAGTTTGTTTGCAGTTTGACAGTAATCCGGTAATCGCCATCAACCGGAAATAGGTGCTCGATGGCAGTGCCACCTCGGGAACCGAAAGGCAGTTCCTCGCTCAGTCGATCATCCTGAATAAGATTTAGTGGAACTTCGTAGCTTTTAATAGAAGCTCCACGGGGCGTCGCACCTACTGCTAGTTCGGCCACTTCGTGTGCGGCAGAAACATAGCGTTCAACCAATGCCGGAGATAAAGCTAACACGTCGGCATTGTTGTCAAAGCCGTATTGGTCTGGCGAGTCAGCAGGGATCAGGCCAGCGACATCGATATCGAGGTACAGCAGGTCGCGGACTGAGTTTTTATATTCGGTTTGATTGAGTCTGTGAAATGCCTGAGTCCGGCCGGGATTAACTCGCGCCGCAGCTACCTGATCGAGTTCATTTTCGAGCCAGCTCCGAAAGCCATCGTAGCTGAGCTTGTCCGGACGCGGATAATTAGGAGGAGGCATCACGCCCACTCGAAGTTTGTTAACAACCTTCTCCCATACCTCAGGATTTTCCGCCAAATTGGACACATCTTCGGTATCCAGTGTTAGGCCTAGATTACGTAGCTGGGTAGTCTGCAAACCTTCGTTGGCGGTGGCCGCGCTGTTAACGACCCCTTGGTTGTGGCAGATCACGCAGTACTGATCGAGCAAGGCACGATTTTGTGTATCGACAGTCCTGGACTCAGCGGCCCAGGATAAGTTTGTCGCCGCCATAGCTAGACTGATAATGAGTGCTCTGTTCATGTCATGTTCCGATCAAAACGCGAGGTTCAGTTGTTGCGCCCGGTAGGATTCTCAACTGTGCCGCATTCATCGCCGAGATAACCATTGCCACCACAGTAGCTTAAATCTTGAAGCTGGATCAGTATACCGTCTGGGTCCGTAAAATATAGCTCCGGCGTGCCCTCAGTAGCACCGCCTCGGTCCGATCCGCGCATCGTCACGTAGGCCTGCAATGGTCCATCGGCACTTGATGCCCCCTCCAGCACGGCCAAGCCGTAGCCTTCCAGCACAGAGAAAAGACGATCGACATCAAAATCAGCCACCGCCAGTGAGGCGTGGTGTATGCGCCCAGCCAGGGGAGGCACCGCCGGCATAGCTAGGAACTGCTTGCCGGCGCCAATTCGCATTACCGGCAGAGCACCTTGATAGGTGTCCACCTGCATGCCGAATAGGCTCTGATAGAACGCCATGGAGCGCGCCTGATCAGAGACAAACAAAGTGAAATGATTGAACTCATGCAGGGTTAGTAGCCCCGAACTGGGTGCGGGCTCAGGCGTCGCGAGGCAGTCTTCTCCCAGCAAGCCGGCTCCCCCGCAATAGCTCGTATCTTGCAATTGCACGACAATGCCATCGCGGTCGCCGAAGTACAGTTCCGGCGTGCCGCTGGCTGCGCCGCCAAATTCCTCGCCACGCATTCTTACGCGGGACTGCATCGGGCCGGATTCAGTAGTCGCGGCAACGCCGTGTTCAGCGAGGATTTGCACGGTTCGCTCGTCATCGAAATTTTCAACTGCTAAGCACAGATGGGTGATGCGAGGATTGTCACTAGGCGATCCGCCAATGGCCATGAACTGAGGGCCGTCGCCGACCTGTAGTACGATGGTGTTGCCTTGCCTAGCAGCGATTGGCATGCCGAACAGGCCCTGATACCAAGCAAGCGAAGCGGTCGGATCAGAAACGCTAATCGTCATGTGATTAATCGATTGCACGGGTAGAGGGGGGCTGATACTGCTAGCAGCACCGCTGCTGCCGGTCACCGCTAGTGCCGCGGCTGAACCTAAGAAAGTACGGCGACTAAACTGCTTGTTCTTTATAGCACTGATTAATTGTTCGACGTCCGCCACCATGGTTTATTCTCCTGAGAATTGCATCATTTTTATTATTGCGTCTTAGCTATTAATGATAAATGTAACGGTTGATTCGCCTACTGCCTAGTCGATTTTAGAGTGATTTTGAAATATGTTATAAGTACAGAGGCAGTTGTTGAGAATAATGGTACAAATTGAGGACTAAAGATCACTGATTTGTAACTTATAATAGCGCTCTCACAGTACAGTGACTATAAAATAAAAATTATCGCCTGGAGACTCTAATGTTCTCGCTTGAAAAACTACTAATCTCGAAAGACTCTCGATTTCAACTGCTTGGACGTGCTGCCGGCCTAACACTGCTTGCACTGCTTGCACTATCGGTCTCTGCGCAGCCCCAAGGTGGCAATGGTGCTATAGAAGGCGTTGTGCAAAGCAGCAAGGGTAGCGAGGCGGGCGTTTGGGTAATTGCGGAGACGGATGACCTACCGACTCACTTCATTAAGATCGTAGTCACTGATGACGACGGTCGGTTTGTTCTGCCCGAGCTGCCTGATGCCTTATACAAGGTCTGGGTAAGAGGTTATGGCCTGGTCGATTCAAAACCGCTTTCCCTGAGAGTGGGTGCCGATGTCACGCTGAATACCTTCGTTGCGGCATCCCCCGCCGAGGCAGCGCAAGTCTATCCTGCAAACTATTGGTATTCCTTGCTCGAAGTGCCAGATGCTAGCGAATTTCCAGGCACCGGCGATGATGGCAACGGCATCTCACAGGGCATGCGCAGCCAGGCGCAGTGGATCGACATGACGAAACAGGGCTGTCAGCTGTGTCACCAACTTGGCAACAAACTAACGCGCTCGCTAGATCATCTCAACCACCTTGGTTTCGAGACCAGTGTTGAGGCTTGGCATTACAGGACGGCTATTGGTATTCGTGGCCCGTTCATGAGTGCCTTTGCTGGTCGTTTCGGGCGCGAGCGCGGCATTCAGATGTACGCTGATTGGACCGATCGCATCGCCGCTGGCGAAGTGCCATCTGCTCCAGCGCGTCCTAGCGGTGTTGAGCGCAATGTCGTACTTACGCTGTGGGATTGGGGCAACGAATCCTCCTACATCCATGATGAGATTGTCACCGACAAGCGAGACGTATCGATCAACGCAGGGGGCAAGGTCTACGGAGTCGATGGTGGGCACGGGACTTTGCTGGAATTAGATACACAAACCAATGAGTACCGCACGATCGAGATTGCGGTAAAAGACAATCCAGACAATCCGGCGGTAACGCGCTTCGCTCAACAATTTCCAGTTCCTTCTGTTTTCTATGAGGACGAAGCCCTGTGGGAAGGACCGGCAGATCCACACAACCCAATGATGGATGAATTAGGTCGAATCTGGATGACGACAAAAGTGCGTGGAGATGTTTTGCCCGAGTGGTGCCAGCAAGGCTCGACCAATAAATTCGCTCAATACTACCCAACACGAAGAAGCTCTAGGCAGGCCTCCTACTACGATCCGGCAACGGAGTCTTTCGGTTTGATCGATACCTGCTTCGGTACTCACCATCTACAGTTTGCCAGCGATGAAGATCGCACACTGTATTTCAGCGGCGGCGGCGATGTGATGGGCTGGATAAATACCAAACTCTTCGACCGCACGGGCGATGAGCAGTTGTCTCAGGGTTGGTGTCCAATGGTAGTGGATACCAATGGCGATGGGCGCATTACCAAGCCGTGGAATCAGCCGGTCGGCGCCCTGCGTAGCGTTGGCGAGGGCGGCGGCGGAGAAGTGCTTACCGACATAGATCCTACTCTGGACACGCGCATGAGCCCAGGTAGTTACGGCGTCATTGTCAACCAAGTTGATAATGTGGCATGGGGCGGTGGCACGGAGTTTCCTGGTCGTATCTACCGTTTCGACAAGGGCGACAATCCGCCGGAAACATGTATTACCGAAGTGTATGAGTTACCAGTCATCGATGGAAAGGTTGAGGGCTTTGGTCCGCGCGGGATTGATGTGGATAAAAATGGCGTCGTTTGGACAGCGCTATCGGGCAGTAGTCATTTGGCAAGCTTCGATCGCAGCAAGTGTGAGGTGATGAATGGTCCAACGGTTGTTGATTCTCAGCACTGCCAAGAGGGCTGGACTTTACATGAAGTGCCTGGTCCTGCACTTAAAGGAACCGACGTCAAGGCGGACTTTCATTACTATAACTGGGTAGATAATTTTAATACGCTTGGGCTTGGTGAAAATTTACCGATCGCTAACGGTTCGGGTTCCGATTCCCTGCAGGTTCTAAATCCGGAAACCGGCGAGTGGGTCATCATGCGAGTGCCTTACCCGCTAGGATTCTATTCTCGCGGTCTGGACGGTCGTATCGATGATCCTGATGCAGGGTGGAAAGGACGCGGCGTGTGGGCAAACTATGGAACTAACTTCAATTGGCACACCGAAGGCGGCAAGGGCACGACCAGTAAGATGGTCAAGTTTCAAGTTCGGCCCGATCCTCTAGCCTATTAGGCTAGAGCGCGAGCCCCGAAGAAAGGCAATAGGATCGAGTTAGGATGCCGTCATGTGTTTTTAGTCGGCCTCCATCGGATTCCAGTTTCCAATCCAGCAAGATAGCTGGCAATTGTTAGTAAGGAGATAGAACCATGTCTAAATCTGCTAGAAGAATAATGCTAATCGTATCTTTACTGGGGCTGGTGCCACTGTTTTCTGCGACATCACAGGCGCAGGTTGTTGAAGCTAGAGAGGCTGAAACTGAAAAATTGATCTCACTCTCCAGGCGGCCAACTTCTACAATGGATGGGCCGTATGAGATGGTTGAAAATTGGCCAACCTTACTTCCTGGTCAAGAATGGGGAGCCGCTATTGGGCTGATTCCAGATGACACCGGCGGACTTTGGATGCTGTTTCGTTCCGAGCCGCCTATCAATTACGTCAATGCAGAAGGACAGATCACCAAGAGTTTCGGCGAAGGCATGATCGTTCAGGCGCATGGTTTCTGCATGGACAATGACGGAAATCTTTGGGCCGGAGACAGCGGCCCTTTCAGTGATGACCCAGCAACTGCCGGTCGCGGATTCCAGATTCACAAGTTCAGCCCCGATGGTGAGCATTTATTAAGTCTTGGGCAGGCCGGTGTTTCGCGAGCAGGAACAGAGACGTTCATTGGTCCCACCGCGTGTGCTCTGATGCCCGATGGCAATATTGTAATCGCCGACGGCCACTGGCCGCGCCCTTCCAATGCGCAGCAGGATGGCGATCGTTTGGTGGTGATAACGCCCGCGGGCGAGTTTGTCCGAGAAGTTGGAAAAATGGGGGCTGGCTCGGGTGAATTTATGGGACCGCATGCTCTGGCCTACGATGCGCAGGGACGTCTGTATGTGGCAGACCGCTCCAACAACCGTGTGCAGATATTGGATGAGAATCTGGATTTTGTAGACGACTGGAGACATTTTGGGCGACCCAGTGGTATCACAGTTCTGGAGGATGGAACTTTCGTGGTTGCTGATTCAGAATCTGGTGGACTTCTTGGGGGGCCGTCAATCGCTCCAGAGGGCGGGGGACGCGTAGCGCGAAACCCAGGTTTTCAGGTAGGCATTCGCATCGGGAAGACCAATGGCTCCTTGCAATACTATATTCCCGGAACCCGACCAGAGGGCATGGCTGCTGATAATCTAGGCAATATTTTTGCTGGGCTTACCGGTGGTTGTGACGTTAGCCCGTCGGGCGGATGTTTGCAGAAATGGGTTAGAAAATAATTTATTGCTTGGGTGCTTAGGATAAAGTCTTAATAAAATGCAGCACGGCTTTCCCGACGAAGATCATGCAGCCGCTCACTCGCGGTGAGGCCTGCTCTTAAAGATAACAAGCTGAGGAACCATCGGAGCTTACAGTAAGAAATGAAACTATCTTCATTCACGTGTGCAACCCTCAGTCTGTTGTTAGCGGTTGGTCAGACGGTTGCTCAACCGTTAGGCGATACAGATTCTATTGAACAGGTATTCAATAATGTGCGCATCATCATCGGTGACGGCACGGTAATTGAGCGGGGATCTGTGCTGATTCGCGGCGGTACTATTTTGGCTGTTGGGCCAATGTCAGGCAGCAATGTTTCTGACGGTGTAGTTAGTCATGATCTTAGCGGAAAAACACTCATCCCTGCGCTCGTTAATACCCATGCCCATCTAGGTTGGGAGGCTTACGGCGATTGGGGGTCTACTTTATTTACTGAGGGAAACCTCACTGACCACCTCTACCGTCACGCCTATTACGGTGTAGGTACGATCATATCCACGGGTAGCGATAAAGAGGACGTCGCCGCACGGATAAAGTTGGAACAGTTGCGAGGCAACATCGGCGGCGCACGCTATCATCAATCGCCCGGCATGGGTTCTCCGGGCGGCGGACCTAACCCGCGTTTTACCGACGACCCCGACTACTGGGGAGTCAACCCGGTTACTGATCCCGAGCAGGCGGTAAGAACAGTAAAAGAGCTAGCCGCTAACGGATATGGGATCGCCAAGATATGGGTGGACTCGCGAGACGAGCGTCGCGGGGCACAAGTAAAACTCGCACCGGAAATCTATACGGCGGTTCTGCAGACGGCTTCGAATTACGACATGCGAATCATCGCCCATGCCACCACGCTGGATGACCATAAGTCTCTTGTTAATCTAGGCAACAGGCGCTTCATCCATATGCCCTATGATAGGGAAGTGGACGATGAGTACTTGGAAATGGTCAAACAGAATAATGTCTACATCGTTCCAACACTGGGTATGATTACTAAGCGCGAGCCCTACTATATTCCAGCTTTTCAGGACCCTTTCTTCTACGATCAGGTGCCCGCGTCGGTGCTTGAGTCGCTTGAAGACAACTACAACGCTCCACCTACTAATCAAAACGCAGAGTCGCAGCAGCGCTCAGCTATGCTGGCTAGAAATCTCTTAAAATTGAAAGATCACATAATTCTTGGAACTGATGCGGGAGCGGTCGGTGATTTTTTCGGCTACGCGGACCACGTTGAGCTAGAACTATTTGTGCGCATGGGGATGAGTCCGGCTGAGGCTATCGTTGCGTCGACTTCGCGTTCTGCTGAGGCATTCGGGCTAGATAGCGTAGGCAGCCTCAAGGCGGGAAAGGCAGCAGACTTCCTTATCCTAGATTCAAATCCATTAGTAGATATTCGCAACACACGGCAGATCTTTGATGTCTATCTGCGCGGCAAAAGAGTAGACCGGGAAGCACTAAAACAACAATGGAGCCAGTAAGATGAATAG
>CALSUH010000004.1 GCA_943789485.1 uncultured Pseudomonadales bacterium | reverse complement strand
ACCATGCATCAGGCATTATAATAAGGGAAATCCCCGTACTCGATGAGTGCGGGGATTTTTTTTTGGTTCACTGGAAATGACAATGACCGAGGTCATAGATGACTCATCTTTTGGCTGAGCCAAAACCAGAACCCAACGTTCTCCTAATGGACTATCAGGTAAGCTTATTACATGAGTGAAATTATCACTTAACGGTTCCCTTCGGGGCCGCGTAGCGGTCTTGAATGCGTGCGCATTCAATCAGGCATGCATAGAGTATCGGCTACTGATGAATGGCGGGGCTGGGGGTAAAGAGAATCACAGAAGTCGCGCCAGGGATGGCTACACAATTTTAGCTTACACCATGCATCAGGCATTAAAAAAATGAGGCTCACCCCTAACGAGGTGGGCCTTTTTTTTTAGTGCCTGACAATGAGCTGTTCTGCCGAATGCGGTGAGAGTAGGGTGAAGAACGGTTGGCGCAGCCAAAACAAAGTGCAGCTTTGTTACTGATGAACGACCCGCCAGGGATGGCGGGGTTGGGGCCAAAGAGAATAACAGAAGTCGCGCTAGGGGTGGCTACACCAATCTAGCTTACGCTATGTATCAGGCATGGCTTGGATGAACACATTAGTGGACTGGACGGCAATCAATGACTCGAACTCTGGCTGAGCCAGACTCCTCACCCTTGCGGGCCGCGTTGCGGTCTTGAATGCTGCGCATTCGATCACGCATTAAAATAAGAAGACCCCGTTACTGGAATCCAGTGGGGGGTTTTTCTTAGGGTGGACTTCCCAGACTCTGCTAGACACTTCCTAGCTTGGAAAAATAGTCTTCTTCAAACTTAGCTGGAGAAACGCCTCCAGTATGACTATGCCGCTTTATCGGATTGTAAAACATCTCAATAAAATTAAATATCTCTGTCCTTGCTTCATCTCTAGTAGCGTATATCTTCCTCTTCGTAACCCGCTTCTTGAACGTGGCAAAGAAGCTTTCTGCTACAGCATTGTCATGACAGTTTCCCCGCCGACTCATCGATGGCTGAAGATTGTTTGCCTGCAAGAACGCTACGTAATCTGAGCTGCTGTATTGGCTTCCTTGGTCGCTATGGACTAACACCTTAGCTTTAGGCTGCCTCTTCCACACTGCCGTCATCAGGGCTCGTATCACTAGGTGGCGATCAATGTTTTTATCCATCGACCAACCAACAATGCGTCTCGAAAATAGATCAAGCACTGTCGCGACATACAAAAATCCTTCGTGAGTTCGCACATACGTAATATCACTCACCCAGGCTTGGTTCGGCTTCTCCGGGCTAAAGTTTCGTTCTAAAACATTGTCGGCAATGCTGCCTATCTTCCCGCCCTTCATGTAGCGACGCTTATAGCCTATTTGGGCTCTAAGCTTGTTTTCTCGCATAATCCTCGCAACACGATGAACGCTCCAGGCCTCACCCGCATCACGAAGATCTTTGTGAATCCAAGGGCTCCCGTATGTGCCACCACTGGCTACGTAGAACTCCTTTATTCGTTTTAATAGGCGCTGATCTTCAATAGCGTGATCTGAGAGAGGCTTCTCTAGCCAAGCATAAAAACCGCTTCTATGAAGTTTAAATACGCGGCACATGGCCTCAATGGAAAACTCACGACGATGATCACGAATGAAGGCGTACTTTACTCGTGGTCGCTGGCAAAGTACGCGGCGGCCTTTTTTAGAATGTCGCGCTCCTCTGTCATTCGCTTAAGGTCTGCCTTCAACCGAGCGTTCTCAGCGGCCAGATCTGCTTTGTCTGCTTGCCGAGGGTTAGGTTCGTCATACTTCTTTAGCCAGATATACAGACTGTGGGTCGTCGTACCGAGCCGCTTTGCTACCTCGCTGACTGAATAGCCTCTTTCAGTGACCTGCTTGACTGCTTCTCTCTTGAATTCTTCGGAATACCGTTTGCCTTTCATAAACACCTCTCATAGAGTTAGATTCTAACGCTATTTGGTGTCTAGCAAAGGCTGGGAAGTCCAGTATCATTAATGATTTCTGATTATCAACTACATGAAGAATGAAGTATTAAACATTTTAAAAAGCCTATATGTTTCAAACATAGCTTCATAATTAGGGCTTTATAGATACTAAATTTTATTACCCTCGGTAATGGGGGATTTATATTAACTAAAAGACAAAGCAAAAGAATGTTCAAAAAAAAACACAAAATATACTTAGATAAAACCTCGTCAAATGCCCTTAAAATATTAGAAAAAAAAGATGACATTCAAATCGTTGACAATATAAAAAATGCTGATTTATTATGGATAAGGAAAGGTTATAAAAAAATAAAGCCCGGCACAAAACAACTCTTAAACCATCTAAAAAATGAATTCTTTATTACCCAAAAAGGAGAACTTACCCAAACACTGAAAAACTATTTTGATAAAGATCTTAATCAAGGATTATCTCTCTCTAATTTTTACCCTGAAACATACCGATTATATGATCCAGCTGAAAGAGAGCTATTTTTACAAAAAAATCCTGCTGAAGATAATCCTGAAAATTTATGGCTCCTAAAGCCTGATAGATTATCAAGAGGCCGCGGTATTAAAATACTATGGGACCTAAAAGAATTACGAGAAACTCTAAAAAAAAGCTCAAAACCTACTCTGACATATGAAGGTGAAGAGCATGACTATATTATCCAACGCTATGTTAAAGATCTTTTACTTTTAAATAAAAGAAAATCAGAAATACGTATGTACTGGCTTATAGCCTCTTTAAATCCTTTACTAGTCCTCATGTATCCAGAAGGCACAGTCAGGCTAACAACCAAGAAGTTTAAATTATCTCACCTTGACGATCCTCTCATACATATTACAAATCTCTACCAACAAAAAAAATTCCGTTCTATTTTTCACAGAACTCCGCCTAAATGGAATTTTGAAAAACTAGACAACTATGCACATAAAGAGCTAAATTTAGCACCTCCGGGCTGGATAAATGATGCATTACTACCTCAGCTTCAAAATTGTATCCATCATGTAACTGCAGCGTTCAGAGAGCGTCAACTCAATCAATTTACAGAAAAAGGTTGCCGGTTTGGTTTGTTTGGAAGTGACTTTATTTTAGACAATAAACTTAAGCCATGGTTAACAGAAGTTCAAAAAGGTCCTGGCCTGTCATTTTCTGATCCTATAAAAGCAAAGATTATTCCAGAAATGTTTCAAGAAGCTATTGATATAGTTCTTGAAATAAAAGAAAAACGAAAATCTGGAGGTAATCTTACACAAATAGAGTCAATTAAAAACTTTCAATGGGTATATAAAGAATAATTTACGAGAATATTATTCTATGAACCGCTAACATTTCCTTAGACGCTTACCTGGCGCGACCAATGAATTGAAATTTGAGTTTGTTAGCCGTGTCAATTACACTAATAGCGCAGATCCTTGATGGGTCAGATAGTCGATTGCGAACTAGAATTACTATGCATGACAGTCGTTTAGACGAAATCAAATTTTGGCTTACTGCCTATCTTGTCAAGCTGCTAGCTTCTATAGGGGCCGTCTTGGGGCTGCTCTCTATCTATAGAATCGCTACACAGGACTCATTTTTCGAAGTAAGTATAATGCTGTTGCCGTCGATTGCGGTACTGGTTTTTCCTATTTTTGCTCTATTAAGAGAAAGGCTTAGCATGGCTGTGCAAATGGCAGCGATCTCGGCCATGCTTGTGCTCACAGTATCCACCATGGTCTTGCACAAAGGCTTAGCAAGTAACTTCCTTCTTTTAGCTCCTCTGCTCATGCTTTCTCAGGTCATTTTTTACGGTCAGCGGGGCTTTGTAATTTGCTTGTGGTTTTTGGTGATCATCATCGCAGTTGCAATGCTCTTAGACATAAAGTCTGGTTACATCTTAATCGACATACAATCGACTCAGGGAATGGTAATGCGGGGTTTGACCATCTCGCTTATTACTGGGCTTTCCTGTTTTGCGTTCAGGGGAGTCTATCTCACGTATCAAATGACGGATCATTTGTTAAATAAACAAGCAATCACTATCGAGAAGCAGAAAATTAATATCGGCGAAAGTCACGAACGTGCCGAGACTGCTAGTCAGAATCTCGTGCTATTAGAAAACACTCTCAACTGCCTGGTTCTGATCATTAATTTTGATGGCACCGTTTCGTTTCAAAACAAGTACGCAATTAATTTGCTGGTTCATCAAAAGAAGGGCGACTCAGTCTTCGATATTATTGTCGACGAAGACAGCTCGCTTGCATTGTCGGGCGCCCTGAGTTTGGCCGCAGCGGGTGAAGATATCGAAAGCTTTCCTTTTACGGTGACGGATCACAACGGAGATATCTTGAATTTCATCGCGGCGTGTGCTCCGAGGCGGAATTTATCGGGACTACCGCTCGACATGGTCTGCGCGGCTACCGATGTCACTGAACTGCAAAAAGAACGAAGTAGGTTGCGCAATTTGAATAAACTCGAAGCAGTGGGTTTAGCTTGCGCTCGAATTGCGCATGATTTTGCAAATTTGCTGCTGGTTATTCAGGGCAATCTCGTGCTACTGGACAAAGAAAGGCTCAATCCGGACGAGAAAACCTTTCTTGCAGACGCGACCAAGGCAGTTCAAGCCAGTGAGCTCTTGACGAAGCAGATCGGAAGGTTTGCTTCCTCCCCGCAGATCAATCTTAATGAGACTAAGCTGGTCGATTTCATGTCGGAAATGCACAATAACGCTGAAAAAATTTGCCCCCGCAGGGTGCGAATTATGGCTGACTGGTCATTTACCAACGAATCTATTGATATAGATGACACGCAACTCAATGTGATAATTCTTAATCTTGTTGCTAATTCTAGAGATGCGATTTCCGGTGAGGGAAATATTACTATACGGGCAAGATTAGATCAGTCTAGTGAGGTTGAGAATCCGCAATTTTGTTTAGATGTCATTGACAGCGGCCATGGTATTTCGCAGGAAAATCTAGAAAAAGTTACAGAACCCTTCTTTACCACAAAAACCCTAACAAGTGGTCTGGGTTTAGGGCTAAGCACGTCACGACGGCTGGTAGAAGAAATGGGAGGGACCTTAAAAATATTTAGCGAGAAAGGTTCAGGAACCACGGTCAGTTTAGTTCTTCCGGTCAATTCAATGTCGGCCTGACTCGACTAAAGAAGGCTGGTTCAATGCAACCCACATGAATTTGTCCCAAAGTAAATTTCTATCGTGCACTCATAGGTGCTGTTAACGCAGACATTCGTACCCATAAAATTGGCGCTTACTGCCTAACAAACATGCTCAGGATTCTGAGTTGGCAACTGATTTAATATGCTGATTTTATCTTCATTATTGAATTTTATTGTGGGACTTTTTTAGGTATTGAGATGGTAAAGGTGGTTCCTTTTCCTTCAGTACTTTCACAGTCTAATTTTCCATTATATTTTTTAATAAAATATTGGCTAATAAATAGACCTATACCGTGACCTTGCTCGTTATTTGTTCCTTGCGTTGTATCATTAATTTTAGAAGATTGTAATATTTTATCGACATGTTCAGGGGACATTCAAATGCCATTATCCGCAATCAAAATTCGATCAAATTTTGTTCCGTGTTCCATCGAAAGAGTAATTACTCCCGTTTTAGGCTCTATAAATTTCAATGCATTAGAAATTAAGTTACGGCAAATTAACGATAAACTAACAGCTTCAGCATAAACACATTGCTTTTCAGATAATTGATTTATGATAGTCACCTGTTTATCAATTATTATCTGTGCATATAAGTCAGTAATAGGAGTCATAACATTTCGTAAAGGTAAAGCCTCTAACGTTAATGCTGTGTTTCCACTTAGTTGCTTTTTAGACCAAATTAGTAACGAATCAATCATTTCCAGCAAAGTATTATTTTGCTTTTCTAGTGAAGAAAATATCTCAGGAAGCCGCTCAGGCATATCTAAAAAAAGCTCTACAGAATTGAGAACACCAGTCAAGCTACTAAGGGGACTTCTAAAATCATGAGCAATGACTCCAAACAACGCTTCTCGATAAATATGAGCCTCTTCTAAACTATCAGCATAGAGTTGCAGGCGTTGATTCAGCGCGGTTAATTCATTGGAGTACTCTTCAAGCTTTTGATTTGATCGGGCTAATTTTAATTGCGTTTTTCTAAAAATATAAATAATAGCAGGGGTAATGATTGCGGGGATAATGGCAGAGAAATAATAACCAATATCGAAAGCATCAGCATTAGGATAAGCAATTCTGGAGGTCATGAACATTATTACGCTGCCGTAGATTGCCAGAGAAATAAAAACCGAAAATCCGGTTATAAAAATAGGCCCCCATGGAGAAAAATACATAGCTTTATACTTTGAAAATTTCTTGTTCATAATTTTTCCTAGGTAAGGCTTTTCTTTAATGTAGTGTAATAGTTCACTGCTTGACTTATTGTTGGGGCCGTCATGTGTGGCTACATTAGAAGCCCCCGTTACTGGTTTCCAGTGGATTTTTTTGTTGGGCTTTGATACGGGATAACATATGTCTGCTTTGACATTTTGGATCTATCCCATGAGAAAAAATAGCGGGGATTGAGTGAAATACCAAAGATTTTCTCCAAGTGGGGCTAATACAAGTGGGGTCATACAAGTGGGGTCAGAGTAAATTTACCCAGTACTCATTTGGGCGGTTTAGAAACAGGTGAGAGGTAATTTTACTCTGACCCCGATGAAGAAGAACTTCAATTCGGCGCCTAAGTATGGCTATGCTCACTAGCCTTTGGGGTCAATCCTGTAGTTGATCAACCACATCTGCTTCAGTGAAAATATTTGTGCCTGATCCTCCGGCGCGTCCCACAACAATTTCATCACCTATAGTGAGAGTCATTAAGTCTTCAGCGACTAGCAACGGGCCATCATAATCAGTTGCGCTGAGTAGTTGCTCTGAAGTCAATTCAGGTGGAATGATGTGTGAATATACGCCTAAACGCGGCTGGGTTTGCTCAAATATCGCTGCCACTTGAGCGGGACTAGAGTGGACCGACAGGCTCACATTGGCAAGCTGCGCCTCTGGGGAGTTTCCAGGAGCGGGCATCTGGACTTCATGAATCAATACATCTGCATCCATGCTGTGCTCTATGATGTTCGAAAATTCGGTTGAGCGTGTGTCGCCTGAAAAAACTACGCTTCTTCCTTTGTAGTCAATACGAAAACCAAGTGTGGAGCCTTCCATGCCGAGCAGGTCTCCGGTATTCATATCAATCGGCATATGCTCTACATTGAAGGCTGTGATTTTCAGTCCATCTTTTTCGTAAAACACCCCGGGTTCAATGTCATAAGAAATAAGCTCAGAGCCCTGTTCATGCACTCCAACAGTTTCTCTATATTCTATGTCCCAGGCATAGGCAGCTTCAAAATTATTCATCATATTTGAAGTTCCTTCGGGGCCATAAACAGTCATTGGACTCTTGCGGCCAAACAGCCAGCCAGTTAACCACAATCCGGGTACGCTTATCGTATGGTCAAAGTGCAAATGAGTAAGAAGAATCAGATTAATATCTGTGAGTAGTTCGAATCCACCGGCTTGAAATAATCGCTCTCGCATACCAGGGCCGGCATCAACAAGCAGTCGTTGGCTCCCAGCTTCAACCAATATAGAAGGCCCGTACCGATCGAGCGAGGGACGTGGCGCACCTGTTCCTAGGAAAGTCAGACTTATTGAATCTTCTGTAGCTGAAGCTACATGTGCATATTGGAGAATAAGAAGGCTAGTTAGTACAGAGAGTGTTCTTCTTAGCATAGTGTTAATTGCCTCACTTTGGCCTGAGTCTGCAGGGGTAAACAGGAGTCATTCTCGCTCAATTCAGGCAGCAAGAATAGGGGGCACAATGCCTCAATGTTACCTTCATCACTGTCTATAAAGCGTCTTTAAATTGCCTATACCACATTGCGTGGATATGGCTAGCCCGCTTGCAAAAACGCCAGTGTGTAATCAAGCTCCATACTCAATAGGACTGATAGATAACAGATAGCCTTCTATCTCTATGAACCCCAGTTCAATATTGGGCACAAAGTAGAGAAATTCAGTCATTAACGTTCTTTAATTACGTGACGTACCGATAGTGATCTGGCAATCTATGCGCACATAATCCATCAAAAATTCCCCACGCTTGGAGCAAGCATGATTCACAGCAGCCTACTTCCTGATATCACTGTACCGGAAACCCTATTAACTCCATTTGTCTTGCAGCATGCGCAGCGGCTTTCAAGCGAGCCTGCGCTGGTCGAGGGGAGTACCGGGCGTTCGCTGACTTATGCAGAATTCACAGAGCAAGTGAAAGCCTTAGCCGGTGGCCTTCAGCAACGTGGCTTCGGTAAAGGCGACGTGCTCGCCATAATGGCGCCCAATATTCCCGAGTATGCCGTGGTATTTCATGGCACTGCATGGGCGGGAAGTACAGTTACTACAGTTAATCCCACGTATACAGCCCATGAAGTGAAACACCAGCTGAAAGATTCGGGTGCAAAATTGCTGGTCACTGTATCGATGTTTCTCTCGGTGGCGCAAGAAGCTGTTGAGGGGACCGATGTCGAGGAAATCTTCACTATCGATCCCAGCGATGTTGCATCACTTTCCTCGCTAGCTGGTGAGCCATTAGAAGATCAGGTCGAAGTCTCTCCCGATGACATTATAGTTTTGCCTTATTCTTCCGGAACTACTGGCTTGTCTAAGGGTGTCATGTTGAGCCATCGTAATCTTGTGGCTAATTTACTGCAAACCTCTGCAATGTTACCTATCGCGGAGGGCGAAACGATTCTTTCATTCCTGCCGTTTTTTCATATCTATGGAATGCAGGTACTAATGAATAGTGCTCTAGCACAGGGAGGCAAAGTTGTAACTATGGCGCGCTTCGATTTGGAGCAATTCCTCCAGCTATCGCAGGATTACAAGGTAACTCGAGCATTCGTGGCTCCTCCTATTGTGCTTGCTCTGGCTAAACATCCGATGGTGGACAATTATGATTTGAGTACTTTGCAGTCTGTATTCAGTGGTGCAGCTCCGTTGGGTGCCGAGCTTGCTGAGGAAGCCGCAACTCGCCTAGGCTGTGAAGTTGTTCAAGGATACGGGATGACGGAATTATCGCCGGTGAGTCATGCGACGCCGGCGGGTCAGTTCAAGCCTGGCACTATTGGTATATTGACACCCTCTACGATGGGTCAAATTGTTGATCCTGAATCTGGGAAAGGCCTCGGTATCGGTGAAGATGGCGAGATCTGGGTAAAAGGGCCGCAAGTGATGACCGGCTACTTGAATAACGTCGAGGCCACTGCAGCAACAATTGACGAAGATGGCTGGTTACACACAGGCGATGTTGGCCATGTAGATGATGATGGCCATTTTACGATTGTTGATCGCCTCAAAGAACTGATCAAATTTAAAGGCTTTCAAGTACCGCCGGCGGAATTGGAGGCCTTGCTGGTAACTCACCCCGCCATAGCCGATGCCGCAGTGATCGGTGTTCCCGATGATGAAGCAGGTGAATTACCTAAAGCCTTCATAGCCCTAAGAGAAGGCGCGTCGGCGTCAGCGGAAGAGATCCAACGATTCGTGGCGGATAAAGTGGCAAGTTATAAACAGATACGCATAGTTCAGTTTGTAGATTCAATTCCTAAATCGGCATCAGGAAAAATATTGCGCCGTCTGCTTCGTGATCAATCTTGAATTCCTTTAGGTGAAACACGGTTTTACTTAATGGTGGCGCTTGCAGTCTTGAATGCGGCCGTATTCAATCAGGCAACCACGAAGTACTGTATGCTCTTACATCCTTATCGGTATTAATATTCGCAGGAAGAACCGCGTTTTCTCCGACTTGTGCAATAAAAAGCGGTGATCTACCCTGTACCGTAATTCTTTTCGTGTGTTCAACGAGGCTGTGTTTCTAACTTGGTTAAAGCAATTCGATTTAGTAAAGTTCTGACACAACAAGCTGTTGATTTAGAGGGCAGCCCTAAACGGCTGGTAACGCATGCTAGGGTTCTGGCGGCCACAGCGCGCCAGCTTGAGGCTGTTGGCTACACCTCGTTGACGGTCAAAGACATTGTTTCTGATGCTCAAATGGCACGGGGTACTTTTTACCTGTATTTCGAAAATTGCTCATTCGCTGCCGAAGCGGTGATGATTGCCTACTTTACTTTTTTGTCCGAGGGTCGTCCTCATATTGAAACTCGCAACACCTTCGACAAAATTCTCCAATCCAACCTCTACTATGTCGCTACCTATGCCCGCAACGCGGCACTGCTGGCCTGTATCGAACCGCTTAGTCGCGAGAGATCGGCGTTCAAACGTTTTCGTGAAAAAAACAACCACAACTGGTGCCGGCGAGTTATTCAAGATTTTGAATCGCACTTTGCTGAGGCGGCGCAAAAGGCAAATACCGAAGTAAAAACTCTGCTGGTCTGGTCCATGTCGGCAATGGTGGATGAGTTGCTTAGGGAGATTTATATCAGCAAATCTGCGCGCCACAAAAAGTTGGCGAAGAAGCCTGAGCAGGTAGCAGAGCTGATATCGCTCGCCTGGTTTCGAGCATTCTATGCGCAGGATGTTCCTGCTGAGAAACTCAAGTGGACAAAACCCCTGACTACTATCAAACACCTAGGTCGCGACGTATAAATAATTGCTGTGTCCGACGCTCTGTTTCTACGCGTTAAGGATACAGTCGACAGCGGCATCTATCATTGGCATTACGATGGGGTCATTAAGGTATCCCGGTGATAATTGGCTGGAGGCAAACTTGGCAACAACCAATTCATTGGCCGGATCAATATAGAGAATTTGCCCATAGGCTCCTCGAGCTAAGGCAGCGTTACCCTGGGCTTGGTGCCGGACCCACCATTGCGACTTGTATGACCAACCCTTCATTGCTGGAATCCCAGCTTTCGCAAATAGCACAGGATCGCCGCCTGCAACGATTTTTTTGAAAATAAGCCCATCATTTAGACCTTTTCCGACTCCTAAGCGCACATATTCACCAAACCGTAAGAAGTCGCGCAGAGTACAGGCAAACGTGGTGCAGCAACCGGCGGGATCAACCATATAGTAGCTGTCGTGCTCAGCGCCGATATGAGACCAGAATATATCGGATAAGATATCCTGTAGTTCGCAGCCAAGGACTCGCTGTATGATGAAAGTGAGTACGTTTATATTAGGCTCTCGGTAGGCGAATGCCTGCCCGTGCTCACCCGATTTCTTAATAGTCGCCAAGTATTCTGCCAGATGCTGCGGTTCCTCTTGAGGTATCTCTCCGGCAACCATTCCGCCGGATTTGAGGTAGCGCCAAACATCTGAAGAGGGGTCTAAATAGTCTTCATGAAATTCCATGCTAATTAGCATGTCCATCACTTGACGCACTGTCGCGTCTTTCCAAGCGGTATTGGACAGTTCAGGAAGATAGTGTGGCACAAAGGCGTCTTCGTCGACCTTTCCATCTGCTATCAGCATTTCCGCCAACAGTCCCGCAAAAGACTTAGCAGAAGACATAATAAGATGAGAATTATGCGGACCGCAGTAGCCGCTATAGACCTCATACTTTAGCTGGCCTTTGTGCAAGAAAGCCAAGCCGTCGGTGTGAGTAGCGTCGATCGCCTCTTGCCAGCTAAGCTGTCTACCCTCTTCGGTCTCAATCATCAGCTCATTGAGGGCCGATGTCTTAGTTTCGAGATCCCGCGTGGCTCCAGTGCCACGCCATACTGTCTTAGTTGGCACTAGCTGCTGCATATTGGAGAATGACCAGCGTCGCTCCGGCCAACTCGCGCTATTGCCTTTGCTAGCACTTATAATGTTTTCATTGGCCGGTGGAAAACCCCGCATCCACTGCCGATCATCAAATAGCTCAGACACTAATATTCTCCGCGAACAGGTCAGTCAGCTGACTTGCCGGCATTACCCCAGTAACCTGTTTTTTTCAAAACAAGTAACAAGGTGCCACATACCAGCAGGATAAGTAATCCGATGTAGAACACGCTACTTAATGTTGTGCGCACACCGAGTGTTGGAAACACAAAGAAAGCCAACGGAGCTATTGGGAGAATCATGGCAAATTGGGAGAAGCCTGCTTCTGCAGGCACTAGCGATTTGCCACCGGGGTCTACTATGCGCATAAGCAACAAGCTGGAAGCTAACGTTCCCGTGCATGCAGCAAAATTTACCAAAAAGCGCTCCAATCCGCTCTGGCCCAGCCAACGAGATGGAATCCAGAACCAGAAGAAAAGGGCGGCAGTGGCGACAACAACCGTGATGATGAAGGGGATTATATATCTGGCCAACACATCCCATTGCACAGCCATGAGTGCAGCGATCATGAGAAAGTCTACCAGCAAGCCATTGATCCTATGTATCAGTTGGTCGTCAATAAGATAGTCAAAACTGAGGGCGACTATGATCTTGCGTATAACAATTGCACAGCACATGCCCCACATGTACATCAGGCCGAAGCCCAGTGCGGCGAGATCGCTTGGTAGAAGTAGCTTGAGCGTATAACTCAACCACCAAGTACAGAATAGCGCTGTGCCTAGCAGCGCAAAATGAAAAGTTAGTGTGTCGATATTAGCAGGGTGTAATGTGTGCCTTGCCATTGATGTTTCCGATTCCGGCGGCATGACCCCTTTGACGAAGGATGCGTCAAGTTTTGTACTAGTGGTGTGTGCGGCAAGCCCTTTCTTCAGCCCGAAGTTGGCGAGTGGCACACCGACAAACGCAGCAACAAGAAAACCTATGGCACCGTAACTTACGGCCATTACTAGAACATCCGGTGAAATATCCATTATTTGTGTGACATCGGGATTGCTTGCGTTATCTAACCAGATCTGTGCCATAACCATGGCGCCAGCGGGTCCGCCGGTAAAACCTTGTACAAGGTTGATAGAGGTGGCTGCCTCTAGGCCTGCATTGGTTAAAAGGTTGTAGACGGTGATTATCGAAATACCGACTACAATCAACACCCCATAGGCACCGACAAACGTGAGAGAAAGCCAAATTACTCCCCGCGTCATATCCTTATTCATGCCGCTTCCCTGACTCGGCTTGCCAGCGTTGAACCCAATCATTGTAAAATTAAGCGTAAACAAAATTGCAGTAAGCGAGGCAAAGGTAGAAAAATTTAGCGGCGCCCAACCTTCTGTTGACAGCACGCCAACCAGACCGAGATTCATCAAAATCATGCCAATGAACCCAGCGATAAGACAAGAAGGAACGAGGTATTTTTGAAAGAGTGTGAATCTATTGCGTAGAAATATGCCGCATGGAATTAACACGCATATCCAGAAAATTGCCAGTAAGAAAGGATCGACTAATTGTTCCATAATATTTTCCCTGATTCTTATTTTTGCCTAATGTCCCGTTGCGTTTCTTCTTTGATGAATTGTTTGCAGTCAGCGCCACACATCATCAATGCGATCAAATGTCCCGATACGGGGTTCTCCCGCTTGATCCTGTATCTGTTGCTTGGCAATTTTATTGGAAGGGGTGCGAGGGAAGTTCTTCACGTAGCCGATATAACGTGGCACTTTGAACTGCGCTAGTTGTCTGGCACAGTGTTCTATTACGAGGGAGGGGGGACATTGCTCTGGAGAAATGCCCTGTGCGAGAATGAGTAGCGCTTTTACCTCTTCACGTCTGATTGCATCTGGAACTGCTAGGACAGCGGCTTCACTAATTTCGGGTAATTGTCTGAGTACTGATTCCACCTCTCGTGCTGCGATGTTCTCGCCACTTCGCTTAATCATCTCCTTGGTGCGTCCTACGATATAGAAATAGCCATTCTGATCTTGCCTGGCAATGTCGCCAGTGCAGAACCAATCGCCATTGAATTCAGTCGCGTTAGCCTCCGGCTTCTCGAAGTAACCGAGAAACAGTCCAGGACCACGGACCCACAGCGTGCCACTTTTTCCTTGCTCAACTTCTTTGCCATCGCCATCGACGATCTTCAACTCGCGCATAGGGGCAGCCAATCCACAGGAACCGCTACCTACCATATGGGTCGCAGCTGCGGGTACGAAGGTACCCATGCCGATTTCTGTCATTGCAAACGCGTCCCGGCCAACAACATCAAATCGTGTCTCGAGTTGAGAATGACTGTCACCCTTGTACTGGAAGGCATTGACATACACCAGCGGATTAACCGCATCGTCTTCTGCTACTGGTATGCCTTTCATGGCCACTTCATGAAAAGTACAGGTATGAATCTCGTAGTCGCGAATCCAATGCATGAGTTTGGAAATACTCGGCTGCTTAGCCAGATAGACTGTGCCTCCCCTCACCACTGAGAGTAGGAATTTTATTTGGGCCTCCATGTAAAAGAGAGGAAAAACCGACAAACAGTTTTCGATCTCAAAATCCTTGGTAAATTCCAACGCGGTAAAGGCAGCAAGCAGCCAGTACTCATGCGTCTGCATGCAGCCCTTGGGAAAACCCGTGGTGCCTGAGGTGTATTGTATTTGCAACAAGTCGTCCAGACACACAAGCTGTTTCGGACTGAAATCTGGATCGCCGGTTTCAAGCAGTTGATTGAAATCAGCTAGTACTGAATTGTCGTCCTGTTGATCAGTACGAAGCACGATGTGAGAGTCAGCAAGGCTATTAGGCCTGTGTGTCATACCCTGGAAAGAAGACAGGCAACTCTCATCAAGAATAAGGTAGCTACTCTTCGAGTCAGCAAGAACATAGTCCAGTTCGGCAGGTTTGTAGTTATTGTTTACCGGGACTATTACCGCCCCAAGCTTGGCAATGGCTAGCCATGAAATCAGAAACTCCGGTGAATTAGGTAATAACAGGGCAACATGATCGGCTTTTCTTACACCGGCTTTCTCAAGGGAGTCAGCAAGACGATTACTCTTTTCCTGCAGCGCAAGGTAGCTGAGACCGTGCTGTTTCTCGATAATATAACAGGCTGTCTTATCCGGCTTCTCTTGAGCTATCTGCCCTATCAGTTCGCCTATGTTCTGCGGCAGTACGACTTCAGAGACTGCTTCTCGGATCTGTTCGGCCTGTTGCACGCCTTTATCAGTACTGTTTTCTTTGCCCGACATGAGAGTGCCTCTATTTGTCTGCTAGTTATTTGTCGAGATCGGGTAAGGATTGCGTTGCCAGCCGCTGCAAGCGATACAGGTGAGATGTATAATTCAAGGCCTCACTCCGAGACATGTCCATACAGTTATAGCTCGCTTCCATTTCGACCTTAACTGCCATGGGTTCATGACTGGCGATACGCTGTGCCAACTCCATAGCACGAGGCATCAGGTGTTCTTTCTCTACAACTTCATTGATTAGGGTGTATTCGAGAGCCCGTTGTGCGGATAGTTTTTCTCCGGTCAACAACATGTACATGGCAGCAGTATGGGGAATGAAGCGGCTCAGGCGGGTAGCGCCTCCGGCCCCTCCCATACCCCATGCTATTTCTGGGAAGCCAATTTCTGCGTGACTGGCGGCAATTCGAATATCAGTGAGCATCAACAGGTAAACCAGACCTTGGCCGACACAGACACCGTTTACCGCACCGATGATAGGTTTGTAACGCGGCAAGCGCAGGATTTCCCGTTCCCAGCCCGGGTACTCTAGATCTTCGTCTTCTGCGGACCCGTTCAGGTGTTTCTGCACCTGAGTTTTCAGGTTGTGTTCAACCCTTGGCGTCTTGATATCGTCTCCGGCACTGAAAGCACGGTCACCTGTACCGGTGAGAATACCCACGCGAACGTCGTCATCTGCAAGAAATTTACGCAGTTGTTGATAGAAATTTTTATGCAATTGTGGCGTCCATACGTTTACCGGAGGATTGTTCAGGGTAAATGTGGCGACGTGGTTTTGTTTGGTATATTCGATCATTGTTATATCACTCATTGTTTGTCAATCAATCAATCCGAGTAGTGCGTTTATGAAACCGAATTGCGCACATTACGGATTAAAAAATCTTCTTTAGAGGATTTGAACATAAAAATGACACGAATGTCATTAGTTAGCTGGGGGGAACAAAAGTTTGGGAGTTCTGCTCTCCTGCTAAAGGCTGTCGAGTGCGTACGTAAATACCCTTAAGAGGGCTGCACCGAGACGTAGAAATCCTTGGCGGTAAACTAAAAATACAGGATTCATGACAAAGTCATTTTTACGGCAGCGCGAACACCCATAAAGTGGCGCCTGTTGGTGGATTATTTACCCCGGCAGTACGTTCCATATTGTTGGCGAGGAAACTCCCTGAGTTTGTCGCTACAGCAACGTACTGTTTTCCATCTACCCGGTAGGTAATGGGGTAGGAGCTGGGAGAATTGTCCAACCGCTGCTGCCACAGCACAGAGCCGTCAGATTGATCGACAGCTCTGAAATAACGATCAACTGAGCCGCTAAATAACAAGCCACTATCTGTGGTGAGATTGCCACTGACCGGCGGCGCGAATTGCCTCTTTGTCCAAATTACCTCGCGAGTTTCTAGGTCGATCGCCTTTACCATACCCCAAAGGCCGTCGGTGGACGCATCAGGATACTTTTGCCAGCGTCGTTCGGTGAGGTTGTTAATGCAAGTGTCTTGCATGGGAATATACAATATGCCAGTGGCGGGGTTGTAAGAGGAAGACTGCATATTGCGCGCGCCCAATGCATCGGGGCAGATGCCATTCAAGGAGAGACCGTCCAGCACCTGGCCTGGCTCCGGGACTGCTTGTTGAGTGAGTGTCTTGTCCCCGGTTCGAGGGTCGATTTCCGCAATGACATTTTGCATATCGAGATCTATAGAAAATAAGTAGTCGCCGGTGGCGGCGTCCACCGCTTCGAATATTGCTTCCTTGCCGCCGGTGACAATTGCTTTACGCATCACGCCATCAACTGGCAGCGTTATGATCTGTCTCTCGTAAGCCCAATCGTGGTCGAGTTGATCGTTCGGCATGTGTTGGAAATACCAAACCAGTTCGCCAGTATCGGCATTCAATGCGATGGTAGAGTTGGTATACAGGGCATCGTTTGTTACGCCGGGCGCATCGCTTCTTACTCTCAGCGAGTTGGTGTCATAGGTAGGGGCGGGGCCGAAATAAAGAAGATTCAGCTGTGGATCATAACTGCCAGGGTTCCACACAGAGCCACCGGTACGTTCCTCAAGTGACAGGTTGTTCCAGGTATTTCCGCCTGGTTCATCTGGCCTAGCGATGGTGTAGAAGCGCCACGCTTCTTCGCCGGAATTCAGATCGATTGCAATAATAAAATTGCCACCGGCCACAGCGGTTTGACCGGTCATTCCAATAATTGCTTTACCATTCACCACCATCGGGGCAGACTTGATCATGAAATCGGTTTCCCCTTGGGTGTCGATTTGATGATCCCAGAGCAATCTGCCAGTTTTTGTCTCTAGCGCTAGAATGTGAGCATCGGAGGTGGGGACAATAATTTTGTCATCAAATATTGCGACCCCTTTCTTTGAACTGGCCCGGGTACCGTTATCCAGCTCTCTTTGGTAGCTCCATAACAAATCGCCATTTGTCGCATCGATGGCTTGCACTACATCACCATTGCTATAGGCAAAGAGAACACCATCATGCACTAGCGGTGTCATCATGTTTGCACCGGACGGTAGCGACCAGGTCCAGACGGCTTCTAGATCAGCGACATTGTTTTTGTTGATTTGAGCGAGCGGGCTATGCCCTAGGTTCTCGTGAGTACGGCGCCATATTAACCAGTCATCAGCTGGAGGGTTTAATAACATGGCATTGGTAACCGGAGTCATGCTATTTAACCGACTCACGGGAACCAAGGGTCCATTTGTATCATAACTGGGATCGCGCGGATTCAATTCGGTCGGAACTAATGGTTGCGCAGGAATAGTTAGGCCAACTAGATCCGCCATTGCCAGCGGTAGAGGAGTCGCGCCTGCTACTGCGCCATTGCGTTGCAGGAGAAAGGCGATAAGTTGGCTAGATGCCGGCGAGCTAAGCCCGCCCGGTTGCGTCGGTGGCATTCGCTGCAGGCTGGTCGCAAGATCGGAAATTGGTTTATCCCCCCACCGGCGACTGAAGAAGTTTCCGCTGAGGCTGGGTACAAACTCGAAACCCTCTAGATTATAGCCGTGGCAAACTGCGCACTGTTCCTCATAAACTATTTCTCCTTGCGCGGCTTGTTCAACGGTATACCCGGCAGGGATTTGGGCTAGGGCTGGTGTATACAAAAAAACAAGAAAGCCACTAGCCAGCAGGCCGTGTACCAGAAATTTTGCCAAAGACTTGGCGTTTTCATTCAATTTTCTTACTTTCACTATAGTTACCTTCTTAGTAGTGAGGCCCGGCGGGTATTTAGTTGCTTTTAGTTTTACACAATTAGAGATTAAAAGGGGAGAATTAGCAGGGTCAAGGTGAATTTACAGCACTTACAATATATGCATGTTGGGTTGTTTAGGCTTTTTTAGAGCGCCTCAAACAGGCAATGCCAATATGTATAATTCGTCTGAGAATCAAAGTAGTTAATGTGAAACTGAAATGCAGCATTAAATAAAACTGCCCTAAATAATATGCCCAGAATCGAGGAGCCTATCTGGCGCCAGTTCATTTCGGTAATTCAGTACTGGGGAATATTGCTTCGTTAACTTGGCACCTGTAATGACGGAATTGGTCAGTTGCGCTAGCCCAGGAGCAGCTTGCACGCCATAGCCTCCCTGTCCGGCGAGCCAGAAGAAGTTGCTTAGCCGAGGATCGAAGCCGACTACAAAATTTCGGTCAGGAGCAAATGTGCGTAGACCGGACCAGCTGTGGTTAACACGGTTGATATTTAATGAAGTGGCTTTCTCAAAACGGTCTATCGCAATGGCGATATCCATCTCATCTGGCTGGGCATCACAAGGATCGCATGGCGTTTCATCAGCGGGTGATACCAGTATTTGTCCGGCATCGGGCTTGAAGTAAAACTGTTCATCAACATCCACCACCAGTGGCCATTGGCTGATATCTATGTTCTGTGCACTATCGTTAGATTGGTTTGGATCTACGAGTACCGCAGTGCGTTTCATAGGTTGTAAGCCGAGCTTCGTTACCCCGGCTAGCTCTGCGATAACATCTGCCCAAGCACCAGCGGCGTTAACCAAAATGGGCGCAGAAATTGACTGACCATCGGTTTTTAAAGTCCAGACTCCGCTGTTGTAATGCAGCGACTTGACCTTTTGTTTGCACAGTAATTGACCGCCGCGCTTCCTGAACAGGCGCAGATAGCCTTGCAGTATCGCGTCCACATCCAGATCTCCACCTAGATTATCGCGCAGTCCGGCCACTACGTATTCGCGGTTCAATATGGGTACCTGAGCACAGGCGTCGATAATAGAGAGTGGTGTTAATAGCGGGATTTCGTTTTCCATCTCTTTTAGTTGTGCAAGCTGATCCTCTCTAGCGATAAAGACAGCATCTCGCGAGTGAATAAGCGCTACCTCTGTGAAGCCTTGGGGTGGTTTGCGATAGAAGTGTTCACTAGCGGCGGTTATTCCTCGAACTATTGCATTACCATATGACGGAGCAAAAAATGCAGCCGAACGTCCGGTGGCATGAAAGCCAGGTTGTGCTTCCATATCGAGTAGCAGCACATTCGTATTTTCCGCAAGCTCAGCTGCCGCTGAACTGCCGGCAATACCTGCGCCTACAACAACGATGTCAATTTCTGTTGTCATTGAATAGTGCTTTTCATGAGGTTAGTGGCACATCAGTTTCTTCTGGGTGGCATATTAGCAGCACGCCTTTGGTCAACAGTGGTAGCACTACGATCCCAAGGAATAGATAAGTAGCATAGGTATAGCCTTGGCCGATCAAATTCACGATGCCTACCGCATCAGCGACGAATACGGCGATGATCATAAAGCCTATTGATACGATCGGTCGCATAGCGCGCGGCATCTCCGTCCTGTGCTCCTGCAATACATGGCTTATTCGTTCGTTAACAGAATGCAAGAAGGCAGCTCCAGTTTCGATAAAGGTACCAAATATTATTAGCTGAAAGAAAACAAGCGCGGCGGGGGCTTTTAGTTGGTTGAGTAAGTAGTTGATTGGTAGGGCCTGCTCATTAACCTCAGGATAATGTGCTGACATAGCGAGTAGCAACAGTACTCCAGGAATCATTCCTAGCGGACCACATAGGGTGCCAGCCCATAGTGCATCGCGGCGATTGGCAAAATTGCGAACGATAAAAAGAACCGAGGTAAATGTAACAACGTTATAGCCAGCGTAAATAAGGCCGCCTTGCACTGAATCTAGGCCGAGGGCGGGCTGATCAGCGGCTACGAAGTTATGTTGAATCTCGCCGCCGAATGTAAACACACTCCAGACTATCAGCGCTGCATAGGTGCAATAGAGCAACACTGACCAGGCTGATAGAAAGTTTTTTATCGCGTTGGAGCCCCAAAATACCAACATACCAACGCTGGCCATTAATATAATCGACCCGGTCATCGGTGGCGCATCGAATTGGGAACTTACAATTTCATTGGATGCTGCTCCTAGCACTGACAAGACCAGTAGGATCAGTGAGAGAAAAGCTATTTCAAATACTATCCAAGCAGATCCTAGGAGTTTCTGAAAAAAGAGGCGATAGTCGTGGAGGGAGTAGCGGCGCGCCATTTCGAATGCAACGGCGCAAACAAGGCTTATAGTGCAGGTTGCTACTAGCATCGCCACCAGTGCAGATCGCGGACCGAGTTGTAGAAAAAATTCCACCAGTTCGCGACCCGTAGCATAACCACCACCGACCATAGTCGATTGGAAAATGAGCCCAGGAACGATTAAACGATTGAAGAAGCCGAGTTTCATAGCGCGGTGGAGTGGCCTAGACGGGTGAAATTTCGATAATAGCTTCTACTTCTACGGGAATACCAAATGGCAGCGACGCCATGCCAATAGCAGAGCGTGCGTGTAAACCCCTGTCTCCAAATAGTTCCACCATGCAATCTGAATAACCGTTCATTACAGCTGGATGTTGTTCGAATTCCGGCCCTGCATTGATCATTCCTAGAGCCTTCACGATGCGTGCTACGCGCCCTAAATCGCCGAGCGCAGATTTGATTACGGCCACGTGCTGGATGGCGACTTCCCGTGCGAAAACTTGCGCCTCTTCCACGGAGTACTCCACGCCGACTTTACCTTTTGCTTTGGGCCCCGCACCGGCGAGGTAAAGTAAATTTCCAGTTTGCACATAGGCCGCAAAATTTCCTGGCGGCGCACTCAGGGTAGGTAGTTCGATGTTTAGTTCTTTTAACCGGTCTTCAATTGTCATGTAAGCTCCTAGGATTAACACAGGCCGATATTATTAAGAGTCATCAACAAGTATGCGCTTCAGCACCGGGCGCAAGTTGCGAGTAATAGTTGTTAGGGTGGCGGACTACGGCGCAGGATACGGCCAGACTGAATATTGGTTGTCGCGCCGTTACTCCATGCGATCTGGCCATTTACGAGTGTATGGATTATGCCGTCGGACAGTAGAGTTGGATTGTCGTAAGTCGCGTGGTCGATCACCGTTTCGGGGTCGAACACTGTAATATCGGCCAACATGCCAGGCCTAATCACGCCACGGTCGCTCATGCCAATCGTCTTTGCTGGCAATCCCGACATCTTGTAAATGGCGTTCTCCAGAGACAATTGCTGCTTCTCCCGTACGTATTCACCGAGCACTTTGGGGTAGCTGCCCCAATACCTGGGGTGAGTACGTTCTGAAGTTGAGGCGCCACAATCACAGGCAATCGATGCGGTCGGGTGTTGCATAATCTCGATCAAATCTTCTTCAAGACCGAAACGCGCGATAATGCCTTGGCCAGATTCTTCCAACAACTGAATCACTGCCTCGCCTGGTGAATCCAGTTCTAGCTGTTGCATAGCAACCGTCAATTCCCGCTGAGACTGCATCAGGTAAACACCTTGGTGGCCTCCAAAGCGAAGCCGCATTGCCTGCTCAGCCTCGGTGATTATTTGTGCTCGAAGCGCAGGGTCGCGAAAGCGAGCTAGCATTGTGTCTCGACCACCGGCTTGTGCCCAAGAGGGAATGATGAGTGATTGCAACCCAGTTTGGCCTGCCAGGTAAGGATAAACATCCGCCGTGGCTCCACCCGTAAAGGAGGTTGGGGTTTCACTCATGCGTCCCAAAATGGTGGATGCTCTACCTTGCTCCCAGCCTTGTAGTTTCATGTGCGTAACAAGGGGTATCAGGCCGGCTGCCTCGCCTATCGCGAGGGTTTCACTCATGCCTGCTATTGAACTGAAGCTACTTTCGGGAGTGACTCTGTCGTGGTTTGCGAATACGGTATTCCATCTTGCGAACGGCGAGAGGATTTGTATGACTTCATCGGTAGTGGCGTAATAGCCAGGAACATAGTCAAGGCCGGCTGAAACGCCCCAGGCACCGGATTCTAAACCCTCTTGAACAAGAGTCTGCATAGTTTGAATCTGATTTGAGCTCGGTCTTACCTCCTCCAGCCCAACGACATCTCGCCATACACTGTTAAAACCAATCATGGCACCGACATTGATTGCCAGGCCTGCGCGTTCAAGCGGGCTTAACTGTGCTGGCAGATCTAATGCTCCGGCACCATCGGCATTTATGATTTCAGACGTAACACCTTGGCTCAGCATATTCACTGCAGTGGGCAGCCCTTCAGCCTCAGCATGACTGTGAATGTTAATAAAACCAGGCGCGACGACCAGGCCACTGACGTCTAATTCAACGGTTGCCGAAGACGCATCCAGATCTCCTACTGCAGCGATGCGGTCACCGATGATTGCCACATCACCACTAAAAGATGGGCTATTGCTGCCATCAATGATCGTGCCGCCTCGTAGCATGAGATCGTATGTCGCCGGCTCTGAACAAGCGAAGAGAGTTAGAACTAGTGCTGAAATGGATAGATTTTGCATTGCTAGTTTAGTCATCCAGGTGCCTTAGTACGTAATGGCTACTGGGAGAATCCATGCGCAGGACGGGTGCGTAACTAGCGTCTGCTTCCAGCTCAAAGGTATAGCGGACATTACCTTGGGAAAAAGTGTCTGCACCAATAAAGGCTGGAGTTTGAGCGGGGCTAGAATTGCCGCGAGACTCAAGGGTAAGGTTCAGCTCTTCGTCTTCGCTTGTTACTGTCACAGTGAGTGTGGCGCCGCGGGCTGGCCCGCGATAGACGCCCTCATAGCGCGAGAGATCCCCAGCAAGAGTTTTCGCGACTGGCATTCCAGGTGTTCCAAATAAGTGCTCGCCTATTTCGTTTGCGATCGCTGCAGGCCCAGGTGGTGCTTCAGTATTTTGCAGAACAATTACGCTCACATCTTCATCAGGGTAATAGCGTGAGTGCGAGAGGAAGCCATCTATTCCACCGCCATGTTCAATGACTCGACCTGTAGCATGTAGGTAATGAGTAACCCCCATCGCATAGCGTATTGCTGTTCCATCTGTCAGCGGCACGGGGGTGATTAGCAATTCGTAGAGCGCAGGTGACAACATCTCGCCATTGTGCAGTGCGCGATTCCAGGCGAGTAAATCTGATACGGTAGAGCAGAGTGATCCGGCTGCGTAGGGCCATGTATGATCATGGTAACGGGCGAGCTGTAAGCCTTCACCTGAATACTGGTAGCCCTGAGCTTTCTGTGCCACCAACTCGCTATTGCTGCAGTAGGAACTATTTTCCATGCCCGCAGGGGTGAAGAGATTTTGCTCAATATATTCTTCGAAAGACTGGCCAGAAACAGATTCTATAATCAGCCCCATTAGGAAATAGGCTGAATTGTTATAGATCAGCGCCTCCCCTGGTTCAAACTCAAACGGTTGTTTCTCGATCAGGCGCAACAAGTCTTCTCTGGGTAATGTGCGTTGCCCGATTTCTCCAAATTCGGGCATTTCTGTAAAGCCCTTGATGCCCGATGTGTGATCCATCAGTCGGCGCACGGAAATCTGTCTGCCCTGGGTATCGAAGTCTGGTAGGTATTCGCTAATATCAGTATCTAGGTCGAGCTTCTCTTGCCCATAAAGTTGCAGCATAGCTGCGCTCGTGAATTGCTTCGTTACCGAACCGATCTCATGTACGGCATCCATGGGCATTGGCACCTGCCATTGTAGGTTGGCATGACCGTAGCTCTTTTTGAGGAGAACTTCGTCGCCACGGGAAACTCCAATGCTGAGCCCAGCCAAGGTCGAGCCTACGTGTTCAGCGGCGATGGAATCAGCCAATGTCTCTAAGTATGAGGCTTGTGCTAAAACAAGCTGTGAGGGGTTGAGTAGAGTGACTAATACTGCAAAAGTGCAGTTAGGTAGTGTTTTCATAATTAACCTGCCACTTCTAGTGAGTGTTAACCGCTAAGGCTTACTGTAACAAATTCGATAGCTAGGGTGAGAGTATTTTGTGTTTAAGAATCTGTATGTAATTGTTACTGCTCAAAGCCTAAAAGGTATTCTGGGGAGTGCAGGTTGATATTGCTCCGGCGGTCACATTGATAGTGGGGTAGGGCGTCTGGATGTCGGTTCACTACGTTCTGGGGCAAAGTAAGCCCACTTGATGGGGTCAGAGTAAACATACCGTACTGTATGATTATTAAGCTGCTGATTTTCATGGCAAGCATGCCTCCAATTTTAGAGATTCTTTTGCGTGCTCTAATGCAATATCATCCGGTCTTTATTTCGATGCTATTTAAGTCATCAAATTGACACCGAAAAGAAGAGCCCGATTTCGATTCTGCTCCAAGGACTACCATGAAAAAACCTGATCAAAGCCAACGTTACCTTTTTGAAGATCACCCTATACGTGGACAACACATCTCGTTGGATCAATCCTGGCAGGAGATTGCCCAGCAAGGAGGCTTGGAAGGGAGGGGATTAAGCTTATTAGGTGAGGCGTTGGTAGTAGTCGCCCTTTTGGTGGATACCTTGAAGATAGAAGGCAGCGTTACTCTTCAGATTCGCGGTACAGGGCCACTTGAGCTTCTGGTTGTGGAGGCAAACTCAAAACATGAGATCAGGGGCACTGCTAGGCAGGTAGGCGAGATTAATGAGCAAGCGGACCTCCAACAGATATTTGGTAGTGACGTTTTGGTGATCACCATTAAAACCGAAGGTTCTGAGCCCCATCAAGGAATAGCACCACTTGCTGGCATAAATCTGTCAGACGCGTTGGAGTACTATTTCGCCACGTCCGAACAGCTGCCTGCACATTTTTGCTTAGCCTGTGACGCGGAAAATGCAAGTGGCATGCTAATCCAAAAACTACCGGGCAAGCTTACAGACGATGATGCGTGGGATCGCGTATTGCATATGGCTTCAACCGTCACCGATGACGAATTGCAAAGACTAGCTCTAGATGATCTCTTGCACCGACTCTTTAATGAAGAAACATTACGACTCTTTGATGCTCATGGTATCAAATTTTCTTGTAGCTGTTCGCGGCAACGCACTGCTGCGATGTTGCTTTCTTTGGGTAAAGCCGAAGCAAGCGAGATACTTGAGGCCGAAGGAGAGATCTCGGTGAGTTGTGAGTTTTGTAGTGCTAACTACAGTTTCGATCAAATAGATGTTGAGCAGGTATTCGGTGAAGGAGCAGTAGTGTCAACGAGTGCAACAACTCACTAAAATCGACTCAAAGTCCCTCTGCCTATGATTTTTACATGCCGTTTATAACTTAGCTGGCTAAGCAGCAAGTTCAATAGCATTTAAGGAATACCTATGTCCGCTGTTGAGAGTAATTTTAATGAAATTAATTGGTATGCCGGCCGAGCGGCGCCTAGCTGTCAGTAAGTGAGATTCGGGAAAAGTAGCCAAGCACTGTTCATGTGTCTAACTTAGAAGCTATCGACGTTCAATACTTTTTAGAGACATGCTCCCCCGAAAAGGTCTAAGTCATTTCTGTGCGTGACACAGCAAACCTGAAAAGCGTTGAAGAAGGCGCTGAGTACCTGTTATCGAAAACCTGAACTTAGAGATTTATGTCCACAAGGAATTCGATAACGATGCTGCGATTGTGTATGAGAATCTAAAGCCGCCTCTTCTTGTGGATCATCAGATTAAGCTGGCAGGCCATTCTCTAGGGGCCGCCATATCCATGCTCTTGATGCTTTACATGCATGAAGATGGTTTTTCTGTGGCGCGTTCCATTAATCTCGGGCAACCCAAAGAGCGAATAGTCTAGGGATTGGCTAGTAGGGGTTCACGCCGCCGATGAATTGAGTAGGCACCTGGTCGAGAAATAAGATGAGCTCCACGCTAAAAGCCCTCTGCGAAGCTAGCCCGGCTAGGAGGTGGAGTCGCTATCATACCATGCTGATAACTGCTCTCGTTCAGGGGTGGAAACGAAATCGTTCTTTAATTCTGTGAAACCTGCCCTATGTAACCCTATTGCGATGAGGTCGATGAAATTATCAACTGCGAAATAGGAGGTGTGAATTAATTCCTCCCAAGTCAGGGAGCTGCTTAGATTTGACCTTAGATCTACCGCGCCCTTTTTGTTTTGTCTTTTATCCTGATTAACTGTCATTCCCAAGATTTCCCTCACCTTCACAAGTGTTTTTATTGCGCTTTTTGAGCTGTGTTCGCGAAGGGGTGCCGCAACAATTTCTGGCATTCTTTCCGCAAATTTCGCATCAAAATTTGCTGGATAGGCGGCTATTTTACTTATGCTTTCTTTGACCAAATCATCGCCCCAGGCGTTTGTTTTTACCTCCGACCAAACCATTTTGTTAATTTTCCACGCAAGTGGCGTGCCTATCAACAGAAGAAACACTTTTAAGATAGTCCCTATTATAGATAGAAGCACTACTAGGATTATGAAAACCAAACTATACAAAATTGCCTCAGCCCCAGGGTCTACTAAATTACTTAAAATTCCGCCCCCAGTAAGCAGCCAACCAACTATTGCTATAACGATGAGTTTGGCAATTGGTATCAAACCCATTAGTAAATCAGGTTTCATTATCCGTTCATTAATGTCTTTGATGTTGGTGAGAGCGCTGACTGCTTCGTCTTCAGGGTGACAGAGCCCAAGCCAATTATCGAAATATTGTTCTGCTACCATCTTTTTTTGTTTTTCGGTAAACCAGGTCCTTTTAGCTGAGGACTTGGCGTGCCCCCTGCGCCGCTCACGCACGAGGAAAAAGACATGAACGACGGGCCAAAATAGCACTACGAAAGGTAAATGTTCAGGTTGGAGCGCGCCAGTGATAGCCCCATCCGTCCCATCCCGGGCATCATTAAGAAAGCGATTGAAATAAGCACTGAGGGCAAACACAAAGGAGGTAAACGTCATTATGTAAAGCCCCAGGCGCCATCCGGTGATTCGTTGAAACAAAAATTTATTTCTTTTGTATTCTAAAAAGGGTGTGCCCACAGTGCACCAGCATTTGAGGCCTTTTAGTGACTTGTCTTCAGCTACCGACTGTAACAACGCATGGTAGGCAACAGATCCACCATGGCTGTGGCCAATCAAATAGTAGTCTTGGTTTAAGTCATCATATGACCTTAGGAGCTTGTAGAGCCTTTTACCTGCCTTCCTGCGGCTGGCTTCGCTGTTGGGACCTTCCTCCCAAAGAAAAGGCACAATCTTGACCTGCTCTGGGCTCAGCTCCAGACGCTGACCCAATTGCTCCAAAAAATCGCTTTCTTCTTGCCACCAGGAGTTTTTGTCTTTGGTAGGGTCGCCAGCACCGGTTCCATGGATGGTTACTAGTATTGTTTTACTCTTTTTCTCAGGCTGGGCATCCGAGCGATCCTTATTTAGATCACTATTTTCAGTATCTTTAATCATTACAACTGTTCTCTAGGGCAGGCATTGGTTTAAAGTATAACAATTATTCTAACTTTTAGAGAGTTTAAGGGGACGGGATCAAAGAAGGTAGAGCAAATTGATTTTGTGGTCGATAGTGTTCTGAAGATTAAGTCATCTCCTGTTGATGGGAGAGAGCAGAAGAGTCCCAGGCAATCGAAAAGCCCCTACAACAATTCCGCCAATCCAAAATATGCCCGCATCATTGCCTGCGAAGCCGAGGGATTGTTGAATTATGTTCGTGAACGAAGTGGTTTACTCCATCCAACAATCTGTAACAAAATAGCAATCAATTTTAATCGGAGCGTTTTCGATCGCTAGGGCCCCAGCACCGGCATGACAGAGACCCAAGCTGAAGAAAATGAGCAGCGTTTCTTGATCGGGGGACACTGAGGGAGTACAGGGATTTGCCCCCTGCCCAATGTCGGCCTAGAGCTTGATGGATTAACAGAGATGATGCTTAGTAATAGACGCATGCACGATGGTACTTTTCTTCTGCAGGCTGGCGAGGAATAGCTTGCATCGAGTAGCTTCTCGATTGTCCAATCAAGTGTTAAATTGGGGGGTCAAGACTGCGACTGAGTAAAAACTAGTGTGGAGATAAAATGAAGAATGATTCTGAGCCAGCTTTTGTAGATCCAGCGAATTTTGATCCGCATGCGCCGGCTTTTATTGCTAATCCTTACGCGTCATACAAGTGGTTTCGTGAGAACGAGCCAATAGTTTGGCTTGAAAAAGACTATCAGAGTTACTGGGTATTCCGGCATGAGGATGTGATCCAAATTTTGGACAATTCAGATATCTGGGTCAAAGAATTGGAAGTAGAAGAGGGATCGAAAAAGCCCGCATTGACGAAGAGTCTTTTTGCCTCAGATGGTCACAGGCACGCGCAGCTTCGTGAGCTACTGGGGCCGCTTTTTAGAGAGTCCACTGAAGGGCTTGAGCTCGCTGTTAGCGCTATCGCAGAAGGTTTAATTCCTGACACGAAGCCGGGTGATATTGTTAACTTTATAGCTGAATATGCACATCCCTTGCCATCACAATCTCTTGCTCATGTGCTCGGTATTAATCCGGGGTCTTGGTCAACTATCGTACACTTAGTAAATCGAATAATCCTGGCAAACGATCCAGCACAAGGTAAGTTGGCAAGAGGTGTTGCAGGAGGGGCGGTGCTATCGATGCGTTTCGGTGCTCTAGCAGCAGCCTTCGTTGAAGACCATGGCTTGCTCGGCACCGCGTTGGAGGCGCTATTTGAACTTCCTGAGCAGCTACAACCTGGAAAGATGGTTTCACTTATGAGCGATCTTGCGAAGAGATCCAACGGCAGTGAAGTAGATTTCACGATTAAGGATGTGTCGGCCAATGCAGTCTCTCTTGCCCTAGCAGGGTACTTCACGACTACTCACGTGATGGGTACCGGCTTAGTTAATTTGCTTAATCACCCCGAAAGCTTAGACACCGTGAAAAAGGCTTTCGAGAGCAACTCAAGCTCAGAAATCATGCCGAATGTTGTTAGCGAAATGTTGCGCTACGATGCGCCCATTCACGTGCTCGATAGGTTTGCAAACGAAACTACACAGTTAGGTGGTGTCACAATAGAGAAAGGGAAAAAGATTGCAGTCGTTATAGGGTCTGCTAATCGAGATCCCGATGCAATTGACGATCCTGATAAATTTGACATATCCCGAAATTGCAATGGGATGCTTTCATTTGGGCACGGTATCCATCAATGTATTGGTGAACAGATGCTCAGGCGAGAATTACCTATTGCCTTGGAATGTCTGTTTACTAAATTCCCATCTTTTGAGATTGCTGAGCCTCCCACCTGGCAGACGGACCCTTATTTTCGAGGATATACCGATTTACAGCTCCGCTTTAAATAAAAGGGATAGTTAACTTGCATCAAGTAGTGCGCGTCGTTAAGTGCTCTAGCGGAGCTTGACTCACTCCTTTCGAAACAATGCGTGTTGGCAATTGATTGAATAAGTAAGTGTAGTAAGATAATACACGCACTAAGAGAAGTAGTGGTCGGGTTTGGAAGTACAGAGCTAAGCGTAACAAACTTGCTAAGACGAGGTTGTAGTTGTTTCGCTGTATTACATAGGCACGTGGAAAAGGGGTGGTAATGGACATCAAGAAAGTATTGAAGGGAATCATTGAAGAAGGAGAAGATGCTGCCCAGACTGCTCTTTCCCTAGGGAGTATAAAGAAATTGGTAGAGGGGCTTATCGAAGATGGTGATCGTGTTGTAGAGGCGACTCTTCCCCAAAAAAATAGCACCCAACAGAAGCTTCTACGAATGGGTGATCTAAAAATTCGTCAGTCGGTACTTAAATTCAAAGAATTTGACAATAATCCGGATAAGCCTGAAGAGGATAGATTTCTATTGCCGCTCTCTGATATGGGGCCAGAGCTTCTGTTGAGAGAATTGAGCATGTTGCGGCCGTGGGTCGAAGGACAGATAGAAAACAGACTCACATTACTAACAAATGAAGCGTTGTGGAAGTCTATTCAAAAGCTGCCGACTAAGTCGATGCAGATGGACGCCATTTCCAGCGCGCTCAAGGATGTTCAAGAGTCCAGCAAGTACAAGGAAAACAGTGTCTCGGGTGAGGTGCTGCACATGTTCGAGAAGATGCAAACACCTGCTACTAAGAGCGTCATGGGCGACGTTAATTTTGATAAATTTGAGACTCTCGCTTGCTACGGGAATTCCTATGCGCTTCTTGATTCGCCTGAAATTTCAGGCAAATGGCAAGACGATAAAACATTTGCCTCGCAGCGCCTTGCTGGGCTGAATCCAATGGCTATTCAGCGTGTGACGCTCGATAGCGAAGAGCCGGGAATAGGCGCTTCTTGGAATAAACTTAGCGCTAAGCTATCAAAGAAAATAGGTAAAGACGCATTCGCCTATTTTGGTCTTGATATGGATTTAAAGGAGGCGGTTAAGCAGAAGCGCCTTTTCGTCTGCGACTATGAGGCTCTCGCCAGCATCAAGCCGGATGAAAAAGCCCCCGGCGTAGCGCAGAAAAATCTTCTTGCGCCGGTAGTGCTCTATATAAAAACCGATAGGTTCTGTGGGCTGCAACTTTTGGCGATTCAGCTGGATCAAACCGCCGAGGCGGATATTTTACTTGCCAAAGATAAGAACGAGCCAGGCAGGGTAAATAGTTGGACGATGGCAAAAATGATAGTTCAGGTTTCCGATGTGAACTACAACCAGAGTGTGAACCATCTGCTTGAAACACATTTGATCGAAGACGCGATGGCAACAACTACTCGGCGACAACTACATGTTGAGCACCCTCTTCGCGTATTGCTTTCGCATCACTTTACGGCACTGTTAGTTATAAATAAGGCTGGTGAGAAATTATTACTTAGCGATAAAGGATTGATACAACAAATTCTTGAGACAGGGCTCAGTGGTTCGCTTCAGTTGATGAAAGAGCGTTACGCTACCTGGTCATTCGAAGATCTGGATTTTGTGCAGCGTCTCGGTGCAAGAGGTGTTGATGATGCCGAAGCACTCCCGTACTTTCCCTATCGCGACGATGGTCTGTTGTTATGGGATGTGCTCGGGCGCTATATAAAGGATTACATCGATAATTATTATGGGTCTGATACCGATGTGCAGGAAGACTATGAGCTTCAGGATTGGGCTTTGGAGCTCTCAGAGAAAGTAAATGGATTTATCCCAAAGATAAATAATGTCAATGATTTACACACAATTCTCCATCGTATGATCTGGACAGCAGGGCCACAACATGCGGCAGTCAATTTCCCTCAAATAGAATACTTCGGATTCGTTCCTAACTATCCAACAGCGTTCTATGTTGCCCCTCCGGAGAATTTGTCGAGCGCGGTAGTTTCGACTGAGGATCTACTCAATTTTCTGCCGCCCCCGGATAAAACGGCGGCGCAGATTGAAGTTGCGATTGCATTGTCCGGTTATCACTATGATTCTCTGTTAGATTATTCTGAGAAGCTGGAGCCTGGTGCGAGGCAAATTTGCGCGCAATACTACGAAGAATTAACTGGTTCCACTACGAAGGAAATTATGAAGCGCAATGAGCAGCGCGAACAACAGCGTGGTTTACTTGCATATAGCTATTTTCTGCCGGAGAATGTGCCTAATAGTACTAGCGTGTAAATTATATGGCCTTCCCTATTAGTATAGATGCACTCGTGAGTATCGCGGAAATCGTGGGTGGAGTGGCAGTTATCGCCTCTCTACTTTTCGTTGCACGTCAGATGCGAGAAAGTAATGAAAGTTCGCGAGAAGCAAACTATATTCAAGTGATGCAACACAATAAGGATATGGGAAGGCTAATAGGCAGCGATGTGGAAATGGCGAGTCTTTATCGCCGTGGTTGCGCAAATTTTATTGTCTTGAGTTCAGACGAGCGCTTGCAGTTTGGCTCTCTAATGATGGCTATGTTCTGCGATTTTAACCAACAGCACACGCTCTACAATCAACGGCGTTTGGATCAACAGTTTTGGAACGCGATTGAGTACAATATGAAATATTATTTGGATCGTAGAGGTGTAAGAGACTGGTGGCGTTATCAGCCTTTTCAATTCGATCTTAACTTTGTTGAATATGTCGATGCTTATCTGGATGCGCTTAATTATCATGAGAAAGATAAGTTTGATTCACAGACTACATCGTCATCACAAGGCTAGCCTTATAACGGATTGGGACGCTGTCTAAACTGCCCCAGAAACCCTCAGTTTCTAAACCCAGCTATCTTAACTGTGCACAAATTCAGTCTCAGCCAAGATCGCCGGGGATGTGTATAACTTCGAAATAAGATGCATCAAGCGGTGAATCCTCCTCATCTGATAAGTCGCCAGGGCTATACCCTGCCGCATTCCCCATCTCCATAACTTCCATATGCATGAGCGCGTCTGCTACCAGCTCGCTGCAGAAATAGTGCGAAGGTGTTGTATGGCGATGACTAAACTTGTTGTGAGTGGTGCTATCAAGATTGTCATGAACTGTCTCGATTGCTTTGCTAATTATTAGTTTGAGGTCGCTCTCAGTCAGTTTTTTGATTGCATCTACTTTGATTTCGCTCTGTATTTTGGCGAGAACCTGGTTGTTGAATTGTGAGTTATCTAGATCGCGAGCAATGAAGTGCTCGGTGGCAACCTGTTGCTCGGCAGGGTATACGGAATCACGGACATTTCGATTCAGTGCAAATGTTTTGAGCTCCCCTGTACTGGCCTTCTGCGCGCTTTCTGTGTCTAGTTGCCTTATACCAAACATGGAATACTCTTTGCTCTGCGCATAGTCCTGCATTCGCGAATCAAAATCGACTAACATTACACCGGCTTTCTCAGTAGAGTCTTTTCCACTTTCGCCTATGTCACGCCCCGGCGTAACAGAGCTTTCGAACAAGAGTAGATCATGTTCGGTGCATCCAATATCGTCGCCTTTAATAATCATAGCGCAATGAGACCATATGCCACCTGTAAGGCTTCTGATTAGCATGCTATCGCTTGCTAGACCTTGAAAGAATACTAAGTCGCCTGATTTTAAATCTTGTCTCAAGCTGGCAAGGCTTACTAATTTTTTGTTACTCATACTAATTCCAGTTAGGTGGTTATTATAGGTTTCGCTTATTTATACTTGCACACGATGGCTATGCGGGTCTATTTCGATGGCCCTTGAAAAACACTTAAATAAAGGCGTGATTAGGATAGTGCATCCAATGGCAGCTATAAACCCTCTGTTATTGTTAATCTGTGTGATCAAAATTAGTTAGTCGAAAATGCGCTTATTGCAAATAGTCGGGGGAATTAACCCAAAATATATCTTAAAGATGGTGTGGCGAAATTCTCCAAGCACAAACTCGAACTTTTCCCAAAGAAGATGAGATCGCGGAATTACTTACGAAGGTTTAGACCGGCAAGTAATACCTAGGCTCGATTGGCTGCATCAAGACTCTGGTCAGCCGCGTGATACACAACTACACCGCCATCAAAATCATCGAGGAATTGTAGATGCTGCTGGTTGCTTTAGAGCTTGCAGATAAACCCAACCTACCCAGCACTAAGCGATTCTGCGATATTCCCTATAGACCGGCGACCAGAAGTTGCGCTCGATCGAGGCTAGCAGTTCATCGTCAGTCATATCCCGCGCAAGATCCTGCGCGATTGCAGTCCTGGCTACCGTGAAGGCGATCTTCCGGCTGATTTGTGGCAACGCTGTCAGCGGAGGTAGTACCGCGCTGGATTGATCTTCTTGCCCTGGTGACAGTTCTGCTAGGGTGGTGCTGGCAACCATCAACATTTCGTCACTGACTAACTTGGCTTTACAGGAAATAACGCCGAGGCCAAGGCCTGGAAAAATATAACTATTGTTACATTGTGATATCTCAAAATTCTCGCCATTGTGCTCGATCTGCTCGAATGGGCTGCCGGTGGCAACAATGGCTTTGCCATCAGTCCACGTTACTACGTCTTGAGGGTGCGCTTCTACATGTTGAGATGGGTTACTTAGCGGTAGGATGACCGGGCGAGAACAACCGGCGAGCATTTGGCGTATCACTTCTTCTGTGAACAAGCCTGGCTGACCAGAGACGCCGATAAGTATGCTCGGTTGAGTATTGTTGATTATATCCATCAAATTGGCATAGTCGCTGCCTGAAGTAAGTTTCCATTCTTTCACAGCAGATGATGGTTGGGCCAAACGTTTCTGAAAGTCGAGCAAGTCGGCCATGCCCTGGGTTAGCAGGCCGGTGCGATCGACCATGAACACCCTGGCGCGCGCTTGCGCATCCGTGAGGCCTTCGATAACCATTGCGGTGATGATAAGTTCGGCTATACCGCAGCCGGCTGAGCCGGAGCCAACGAATACTACTTTCTGCTGATTGAGTGCTTCGCCTTTTTTTCGGCATGCAGACAGTAGGGCTCCCAGAGTCACCGCCGCGGTGCCCTGAATGTCATCGTTAAAACAACAAACGTGTTCGCGATGACGCTGCAATATCGGCATCGCATTCGGTTGTGCAAAATCTTCAAACTGAATCAATACTCCAGGCCACCGCTTTTGTGCCGCATTGACAAAATCATCGACGAAGGCGTCGTATTCAGCTTTGTTTATGCGTGGATGGCGCGTGCCTATGTAGTAAGGATCGTCCAGTAGTGTCTTATTATTGGTGCCTACATCTAGAGCCACGGGTAGGGTGTAGGCGGGGCTGATTCCGCCGCAGGTAGTATAGATAGATAATTTTCCAATGGCGATGCCCATGCCGCCAACACCTTGATCACCTAGGCCAAGCACACGCTCGCCGTCAGTCACAACAATTACCTTGATCCTATCCTTGGTGACGCTGTGCAATATCTCATCCATAAATTGCCGTTCTTCATAAGACGCAATAATGCCGCGGGCACTGCGATAGATGTCAGAGAAGTGCTCGCACGCTGCGCCCACTGTGGGCGTATAGATGATGGGCAGCATCTCGACAAGATGCTCATTTAGCAATCGGTAGAATAGGGTTTCGTTGTTGTCCTGCACTGCACGCAAGTAGATGTGCTTATTGATTGCTTCATCGAAGCTCTTGTACTGCATGTAAGCGCGTTTTACTTGTTCCTCGATATTCTCATAGCGTGGAGGCAAGAGTCCGATTAGGTTAAAGTTGAGGCGTTCCCTCCCGGAGAAAGCCGAGCCCTTATTCAACAAGGGCGTTTCCAGCAGTGAGGGACCTGCGTAAGAGATGTAAATGGGATTGGTGGGCGTCATGACTCTTTGTTTCTCTCAAAAAATAGTTTATTTGATGAAGGCCCTAGATGCGAAACCGGTGCCTGAGTTTGAGAATACGCCGACTCGAACTCATTGTCTTGACCAAAGGCTAGTCAATTGTCATTCAGATTTAGCGGCGAGCCTCGGCCCTATCGCATTTTTAGCGATCCGTTGGCTATAGGCCTTCTAGCGACGATTACGCGCCTGCGAATATCATCCGAAGAAGCTGTATAAGCATAGCCGATAACAGGTTTCTAGTGTACTTTTGGGGAATTCGTTCAATTGTCTATCAAGCAAAATATCGGGAGGTTCTCCGTGCTCCTCAAGCAATGCTTTTGTCGCTCCTCTGCGTTTATCGTGGCGGGATTTTTGTTACTTTCAACAGGGCCGGTCTCTGCGCAGAATCTAGAGAATGGGGAGCAACTCTTTCAAACTCTCTGTGCCCGCTGCCATGGCATGTTGGGTGAAGGGTCTGAGGGCCCAAGTCTTACGCGGGCTAATCTTGTTCACGCCCCTGATGACGCCGCTCTCGTTTCACTCATCGTAGGCGGTATTCCCGGAACAGGCATGCCAGGCTCGCGGCAATTGCGCGGGCAAGACGGGCCTGATGTGGCGGCTTATGTTCGCAGTTTGGGTGAACTGCCCTCGGAAGACATGCCCGGTGACGCGATAGCAGGGGCGCAGGTGTATAGCAGCATCGGCAACTGCTCTAGCTGCCATATTCTAAATGGAGAGGGTTTGGGTATCGGTCCAGAGCTCAGTAATGTGGGTCAACGACGCACCGCAGCTTATCTTCGCCGCTCAGTAACCAGCCCCGAAACAGATCAACCGCGCTTGGTGGACCGCTTTCGCGGGTCACTTCAGGCGTTTCTAACAGTGCGCATTGTTTCAGAGCTTGGAACATACGAAGGTATGCGCATCAATGAAGATGCCTTCACCGTACAGATGCGCGATATGGCGGGTGAGATAGTTTCCTTTGAAAAATCCGACTTGATCAGTTACGAGAAGGTACCAGGGCATTCTCTTATGCCGGGCTACAATTCTGTGTTAAACGAGAAACAGATAGACGATGTGGTGTCCTACCTCATGAGTCTGAAATAAAGATTGGAGAAGACTGAAATGAAGTTATCGGCACTGTCAAAAACTAAATTGTTCTCCGTATTTTTCTTAGCCTGCTTAGGAAGCAACCCTGTTCTGGCCGACACACCTTTCGAGGCTCTTCTCAATGATGAGGCTAACGGCGCCGATTGGCTTAGCTATTCCGGTGGCTACAAGTCGCAGCGGTTTTCTCCGCTTAGCCAGATCAATACGGTGAATGTGAATCAGCTGAAAGTGATGTGGGCATATCAGATGCAGCCTACAGGAATAAACGGGGCGGCCTTGCAAGAAACGACGCCTCTGGTGGCCGGTGATGTCATGTATATAACGGAATCGCCTAGCAGCGTAACGGCGCTGGACACGCACACGGGTAGAATGTTGTGGCATTTCGTTCCGGACATCAGCAACGACGTTTTAAATATAGGTTTTCCACGCATTAATCGCGGTGTCGCTCTGTTGGATGACAAAGTGTATGTAGCTACGTTAGATGCGCGCCTTTTTGCTCTCGATGCACGAACCGGTGCAGTGCGCTGGGAGACTACAGTAGCGGATAATTCAGTGGGCTTTTCGCTGACTCTGGCTCCGCTGGCGTTGGATGGAAAAATTATCGTGGGTGTGAGTGGAGCTGAAGCCGGCGTGCGTGGTTATATCGATGCCTACGATTCTGAGACGGGCGAGCGCCTATGGCGAACCTTTACAGTGCCAGCTCCTGGTGAGCCTGGCAGTGAAACCTGGCAAGGCGACGACTGGCAGACCGGTGGTGGTTCTACTTGGTTGACTGGCTCTTACGACCCAGAGCTGGATTTATTGTATTGGACTACAGGAAACCCGGCTCCAGATTGGAACGGCGACCTGCGCCCGGGCGATAATTTATTTACCTGTGCAGTGTTGGCGTTAGACCCTGATACCGGCGAGATGAAATGGTTTTTTCAATACACGCCGCACGATACTCATGACTGGGATGCCAATCAGATTCCGGTGTTGGTTGATGGTGAGTTCGAGGGTCGGCAGCGCAAGCTTCTCGCTCTAGCGAACCGCAATGCATTCTATTACCTGCTGGATCGAGAAACCGGAGAATACTTGTTAGGTGAAGAATATTCATTTCAGACCTGGTCTGAGGGCATTGATGATAACGGTAGACCAATCGTAATTCCCAATACAGAGCCAATGCGCGAAGGGAACCTGGTTTGGCCTAGCCTGCAGGGAGCTACCAACTGGTTCTCTCCCTCGTACAATCCGCAGACAGAACAGTTCTTCGTGCCGAATAGGCGCATGGGTGCAATCTACTTCAAGTCTGATGTGGAATACGAGCCGGGCATGCCTTTCTTAGGGGGTGGTGAACAGCCGTTGGACGGCGATGATGCCTCTGGAGCTATATTGGCGCTGGATGTGATGACTGGCGAGCAGCAGTGGGAGTTCGAGTTGCAGACTCCGCCTTGGTCAGGCGTGATGGCGACAGCTGGCGGTCTGGTGTTCGGTGCTAGCAACGAAGGCAATTTCTTTGCCTTGGATGCGGAAGATGGAGGCCCTCTGTGGTTTTTCAATTCCGGTGCGCATATACGCACCAATCCCATGGGATTCTCCGTGGATGGCAATCAGCGCGTTGCAATTATTGGTGGGCAGACCCTATTCGTATTCGGCTTAGAATAAAGAAAGAATAGGGCTAAACCCACAGGAGTTAGCGCGGGGCTACAATAGTTTGTCGCTGAAATTCCAGGCCTTCGATGCCAACGCGAACAACATCACCTGGTTTTAGGTAGCTTGGTGGTACCATGCCATCGCCAACGCCAGCTGGTGTTCCGGTAAAGATCAGATCGCCGGGATAGAGCGTCATGAACTGGCTCAGGTGACTGACGATTTCCTTAACACCGAAGACCATGTCGGCGGTGGTGCCTTGCTGGCGCATTTCGCCGTTGACTTCTGACCAGATAGACAGGTTCTGCACATCATCGATGTTGTCGGGTGTCACTAAGTAAGGGCCGACCGGTGCGAATGTATCGGCGCTCTTACCCTTCGTGAATTGCCCACCACGCTCGCGCTGAAAGGCGCGTTCAGACACGTCGTGTCCAACAGTGAAACCCGCGATGTAATCGAAGACCTCGTTTTCGGATATATATTGGGCGCGTCGTCCAATCACGATGACGAGCTCTGATTCGTAGTCGAGTTTATGGCCATTGCGCGGCTGAATCACATTGTCGAAAGGACCTGTCAAAGCAGAGGTGGCCTTCATGAATACCAGTGGCTCGGTAGGCAGTTCTACTGCCATTTCCGCCGCGTGATTCACATAATTGAAACCGATGGCGACGATCTTGCCCGTCCCGGTCACTGGTACTCCGAGTCGAGGATTGCCCGGAATGACAGGCAATTCGCTCATTGGGATCTGTGCAATCTCCTCAAGTGAGGCTTCAGATAGTGTATCTGGCGTAATGTCATCGATATGCGCCGAAAGATCGCGAATCTGACCTTGCGCATCGACTATGCCCGGGCGTTCTTCGCCCAAAGGGCCAAAACGTACCAGCTTTATTTCTGCGGCATTCAAGACGCTACTGGATAGAATTAGAGCCATCGCTGTAGTTACTGCGGCAAGTATTCTTTTAGACATGATACACCCCGTTACACTTGTTTTTGTCGAATAATTGAACGCTCAGAGTGTAGTGAAAAGTGATCTTTTTGTCTTGTTTAGAATGCGAAACCGACCGCTAAAGAACGCCAGGCACTGACTAGCCCTGCCAATGCGGCATAGTGGCCTAGATAATCAGTGGGTTGCGCGCGTTAATCCTTCTCGTATTTATAATGAATACTTAGGAGTCTGCTTAGACAATCTTTCCTAGTTGAGCCGGCGATGCAATAGACAGTCGGTAAGTGGTTTCTCATAGCTCGTGTCGGCCTTGGTGGCTTTCCACAGACGCGGCTAGCTTGTAGCCAATTTTGCGGAAGGGCTCTGGAGGCATCCAGCTAGCCTGGCCAAATAACTTAGGGACATCTGGCACTTTCATACCATGAGCTACCTCAACAAGCAGTTTTCCAAGGAGAGTCCCCTTAACTGTACCGCCACCGTTACAACCTGCTGATACATAAAGCCCGGGCTTGAATTCGCCCCACACAGCACCCCCATTGAAAGTAAAACCGACGGCGCCACCCCAGCAGTGTTCGAGCTCGAAATTCGGCAGTTGTGGAAAGCGCCTCTGGAGACGGTGTTGGAGCCCACCGATAATCTTTTCTCGAGGGGCCTGCTTCTCGTAGCTATGCATGGAGCGCACCATCAGCCTTCCATCAATGGTGCGACGCAGGGTGCTGCCAAGTCGATGTGTGGGGAGTAGCCCCCAGTTCTCATCGCTGCCCAGGTCATCCAATACTGACTTTTCTAACACTGGAGTTAAGCCGGCATAGGTGTGCATCGCAACCAGACGAGAACGGCCAATACCTAGCTCTTTACTGAAGGCATTGTTAGCCAGTACTAATTTACGCGCATTGATGACAGCGTTCGGGGTTTGCACCTGCCACCGGCTAGATTGCTGCGTTAGTTTCAGCGCAGCTGTGTTCTCAAACAGTTGCACAGACTCAGGCAGCAGTGAGGCAAGCGCGCGGATCGCTGCTGCGGGTTGTGCGAGGTAGCAATCGGGAGAATAGAGTCCCTCCTGATAGAAGTCCGAACCTATTCTTAATTTCAGTGCAGTCGCATCTAAGCTTTCATGCTCGAGTCCAGCAGCTTCGAGGAAGGCGCGGTAGTTCTGTAACGACTTCAGTCCAACGTCGCTAGCCGCTGCGCGATAGGTTCCAGCCTTGGTAATGTCTACCTCGTGACCAGAGGCATCAATCTCAGCGAGGATTTCTGCCATGGTGCTAGCTGTGAGGCGGTTGCCGAGATTCATTTTCTCTATCTGATCTGGATTGGCATCTTCGGCCAGCGCGATCTCCAATAAAAATCCAGAATTGCGTCCGGGGTTACCTTCACCGATCTCGCTGGCATCTATCAAGGCAATACCAGCCTCGGGAGATAGGCTATGCCAATGTTTAGCTGCGGATATTCCAGTCCACCCAGCGCCAATGATAAGCACATCGACAGAGATATTTTTTTTCAGCGCAGGGCTCGCTTCGCGCGTGGGCAGTAGCGCGTTCCAACCGCTCTTCAATTTGTAATTGGGGAAAGTTTTCCGAATAGACATAAGTTGATTGTTGTCAGTCTATAACTCTATCACTAGGGCTTTCTCGGGCGGCAATTTGCCTGCACAGACAGCAGTGTAAATCTCAGCGAGTTTCTCGACACCGTCCAGTTTCTCAATTTTTATCCAGTGGGCACTGCGTTTACATGAGTCATAGATGAATTGTGATGACTTGGAGTCGAAACCGTCAATCCCCCAATCTTTTATGCGCATTTGAATATGACCGGGTGCGAAGAAAAATTCTCTTTTATCCGCGGGGATACCTGTGTCTTTTCCACCTTCGCTCCAATGTGTTAGTCCTACGTTTAAGCAATGAACTAAGCTGTCGCCGAGATGTGCGTGAATGTCCGCTAGTAATTGCGAGTTGCCTGACATGTCCACGATTACAGTGGGTATTGATGCGTCGATTTCGTCAAGAGCGTCATAGTTCTTTGTCTGGTCATAAAGGCCAAGGCCCGCAACCCATTCTTGATTACGCTTAGAGGTGAGGCCAATCGACGTGGGGGCATCAGTGTCTGCAGCTAGTGCGTAGCCTAGACCGATGCTGGTCTTGCTCGAAGCGCTAATAACGATCACTTGCTTTGCGCTATGCCAGGCATTGTGCTGCAGGCTGTCCCACAAGCAGAATGAGGTAATATACAAAGGCCACAGGAGCATCCGCATATTGTCCATGTTCCTGTCATAGTCTGCTTCCTTGCCTACTCGTCGATAAGTGTTGTAACCCGGCGGCAATTTGGAGCGGTGTTCGGCGCCATCAATCAGCCGGTTTTCAAACACCTTTACGCTCTGCATCTTCAGATAGCTATTGGTAGGGTAGTAGCCAAATACTCGCTCACCCGCCTCGACGCCCTCTGCGCTGCTAGCCACCACATCGGCGAACCCCCAGACAGGAATGATGCCCCAGGTGTCAGTTTCGTTGTTCGAGGCTGGGAAGAACTGCCAGTAACCTAATTGATCGCCGGCTGCGGCATAGGTAACGTTGTTCGCGCTGAAACCAAATTTGTCCACCTTCAATAAAATTTCGCCAGCCGCGAGAGGGATATCAACATCCAATTCCGATTCAACTTCTCGGCTTTGAGTAATATCGCTCTTCAGTATTTGTAATTCATTCATGCAGGGCCTTTGCTTTTTTCTGATACGCGTTTATACCTACCAGTATGCGAATTCTATTGAGTATGAGGCCTAAGCTGCGAATAGGCTAGATTAAGGTGGGCTAACGACTTCGGAGGGCGTTTCGTTCGGGGGTGGGGGTTGCCGAGCGGCACTTTGCTGCCTCTTCAGGCTTGCCAGATTCGGCTAATAAACGGAAGCGAACAATGTCTGCGACTTCATCGCTACTGATTGACGAATTTTACCAGTTTTGCTGCAAAACAGAAGCTGAATTTTTTGCCACAAAAAAGGGGCCATCGAGGCCCCTTTTTTTCAAACATTGAGCGAAGGACTTAGTCAGCCGGCTCTAAGCGAACAACTGAAGTTGGGTCGCCATTGCGATCGGAAACGGCTAAGTAGATATAGCCATCAATACCCTGGCGCACGTCACGGATTCGACCGATGTCATACACAAGTGTTTCTTCTACAACTACGCTGCTGTAGTCGTCAGACAGTTGCAAGCGAGCAAGTTGTTCCCCAGCTAAAGAGCCAGAAAAGATGTTGCCATACCACATAGGGAACTTATCGCCGTTGTAGACCATTAGGCCTGATGTGGCAATTGACGGAACCCAGAATTGTTCAGGCTGCACCATACCTTCTTCGCTAATACCGATATGGATAGGCCTGCCGAAAGCGCCATAGTTTGCGCCACGACCAACTAGAGGCCAGCCGTAGTTATTGCCAGGCTCGATGCGATTAATTTCATCGCCGCCTTGCGGTCCGTGTTCAGACTCCCAAAGATCACCTGTCTCCGGGTGAATTGCTAAACCTTGAGGGCTGCGGTGGCCGTAGCTCCAGATTTCAGGAAGCATGTTTGATTGTCCGACAAATGGGTTGTCAGTCGGTACGGTGCCATCGTCGTTCAGGCGCACAATAACGCCTTGGTGATTGCTGCGATCCTGTGCAGGGTGAGCGCGCAGAGCGGCTTCATCGCCAACCGGAGGAGCCATGCGATCGCCTAGCGTCAGGAACATATAGCCATCGTTATCGAAAACGATCTTGCCGCCATAGTGTCCAAAGCCAGTTGCTTGTGCTTCGAAGATTTCGACAACATTGCTAAGTCGGTCATTCTCGAAACGGCCGCGGGCTATCGCTGTTGCCGAGCTGTCTTCGGTTTCCTTTGAATAGGTTAGATAGACCCAACGATTCTCGCTGAAATTTGGGTGCGGCAAGACATCAAACAAGCCGCCTTGACCTTCGTAGAATACGTCGGGGACTCCGGGAATCGCTTCGGGAAGAAGGCTTCCGTCACGCACGACCCGGAGGCGACCTGGCTTTTCTGTAATTAACATATCGCCGCCAGGTAGCCAGGCCATGGACCATGGCTGTACCAGATCTTCGGCTATAGTCACGACTTTGTAGTCATGGTTGGCGGCACTGTAAACATCCGACTGGGCAAAAGCGCCAGCTGCGGCAGTTGCTAGTAGGGCGGTAGCAAAAAGTTTTAATAAATTGCGAAACATAATGTAATCCTCTCTAGTTCTAATCAATTCAGGCTCGTCTATTCAAGGTAGGCGAGCCTGTTAAACGGGTATTTCTTGAAGTTAATTTTCTATGGAAATAGTTGTGCTAGTTGAGTCTTCGCATCGGCACTGGCAGTGTGATTGATGCCAGCGATGATTCCGGCTAAGGCCTTGCCAGCATCTGGCACAGTATCGCTTGCTTGAATCGCAGCCAAAGTAGCTTTGTCTTCTGCTGTTGCGGCATGTTGAATATTCGCTACAGCAGTGGCCATATCGCGCAGACCCTGTGGAAGTTGGGCATTTCCACTAATAGCGCCTAGCGTGGCTTTGTCCGCATCCGAAGGGAAGTGGTTTAGGCTAGCAACGATGTCAGCTACCTGCTTGGCTGCTGCAGTCGTAGCGGCATCTTGAGCGACTGCAAATTGGGAAAATAGACCAATCGTGGCAGCCAATAACAATTTCCTTAAAAATGTATTTTTCATGATCATCTCCTCGTCGCGGTGCGCGTAAAACCCAGTTCGATGAGTCTATCTTAGTCACCTACGAATAAATAGCTGCTTTAGCAGCCTAAATATAGGTTAAAGGGCAGTTTTTTTGCGGTGGAGCGTTGCCGAGCTTTGCTCGTTACAAAGAATTACAACCCTGCTCGTTCAGAGTCCGTTAAGCAACTGATATTTATCATGGTTTTCAAGACACAATACAGTGGTAGGCTTGCTTGTAGGAGAAAGATTGCTTATGCTTTCCATCCCGCTTCTAGCCGGTAATTTAGTGTGCCGATTCTCGGTGTTAATTACGTGTAGCACAGATGGCAGAGCCGAATGGCTGACCCCTTGGCAATGCGGCGACACACAAAGAATTTATATCTGGAGAGTCCAAAGATGGTAACAACAAAACGATTGATTTCTTCATTCACCGTGAGCATGGCTGCGCTGCTTTTTTCCTCCGCCGCTTGGAGCCAGTCCGGCACCACAGTAAACGACGGTGACTGGCCGGATCATCACGGCGGTAAATTTGCTCAGCGCTATTCTCCTTTAGACCAGATTAATGCAGAAAACGTTGGCGAGCTTGCAGTCGCATGGAGCTTCAATACTGCCCCTATAGGCCCTTCAGCCGAATTTAATAATCCGTCTACACCTATTGCTATCGATGGTGTTCTTTACGTCACCATGGGCAATACGCGAAATGTAGGGGCTATCGACGCCGCTACCGGACAACTACTGTGGCTATGGCGGCCGCAAGAAGGTGAGAGATTCAATCATGCTCCTCGTAAAGGTGCTGGCCGCGGATTGTCACACTATCGATCCAATGGTGAAGACCGCATCCTGAGCATTACGCCAGGCTTTCAGTTGGTTTCATTAGATGCAAAGACTGGCATTCCTGATCCAAATTTTGGTGAAAATGGCAGCGTAGATTTGTTCATGGGTCTCAGAAATGCTGAAGACGACAGATACGACGACATCGATATTGGTTCTTCCATGCCTCCGTTCGTGATGAACGATGTAGTGGTAGTAGGACCGGCACACCGCGTAGGTATGCGACCGCGTTCCAAGTCGAATGTTAAAGGCGATGTCCGTGCCTACGATGCACGTACTGGCGAACTTATGTGGACCTTCCACACCATTCCAGAGCGTGGTGAAGTTGGTTTTGAAACGTGGCTAGATGGTGGCGTTGAATTTACTGGTAACGCTGGTGTTTGGGCGACCATGTCAGGCGATCCAGAGATGGGCCATCTTTATCTACCAGTAGAGTCGGCAACAGGTGACCGTTACGGCGGTGATCGTCCGGGTGACAATCTATTCGCCAACGCACTAGTTGCGGTGGATATACAAACTGGAGAAAGGCAGTGGCATTTCCAGTTAATTCACCATGACATCTGGGACTGGGACAATCCTTCCGCTCCAGTAGTCGCGGATTTACCAAATGGTCGCAAGATCGTTATGCAAGTTACTAAGCAAAATTGGGTTTACACTTTCGACAGAATTACTGGTGAGCCAGTATGGCCAATCGAAGAACTACCGGTTCCGGCAGGCGATGTACCAGGTGAATGGTACGCAGCAACACAGCCATTTCCAACCAAGCCAGCGCCATTTGACCGTCAGGGAGTTTCTGAAGACGACATAATCGATTTCACACCGGAGCTTCGAGCGGCGGCAATGGAAGCGGTTTCAGAATTTCGCTTCGGTCCCAACCTTTATACGCCTCCGTCTCAAGTTGATGCTGCCGATGGCACACGAGGTGTTCTGAGCCTGCCTTCGTCTACCGGCGGTGCTAACTGGGAAGGTGCGGCAATGGACCCTGAGACGGGCATTATCTATGTGCCTTCGAGAACGGCTCTTGCTCTTTTATCAGTAGGTAAGGATCCGGATTCAGATCTGGACTTCAGCATGGCCTTCGGCGTACGTGTACCGCGAGTGCAAGGTTTGGATGTTATTAAGCCTCCCTATGGCCGCATTACAGCTATCGATATGAACTCTGGCGATCATGTTTTTCAGGTGGCGAATGCTGACACCCCAGACCAAATCAAGAATCACCCGGCCTTGCAGGGCGTGGACATCCCGCGCACGGGAGTACCAACTAGAGCGGGATTAGTTTTGACTAAAACATTGTTGTTTGCAGGTGAAGGCGGCGGTGGCCCGGGTGCTAGCCCCATATTCCGTGCCTACGATAAGCAAACCGGCGAAATCGTCGCTGAAATAGATCTGCCCAATATGCAATCTGGGCAACCCATGACTTATGAAGTCGATGGCAAGCAGTACATTGCCATGTTTGTTAGCGGTAACGCTGGTCCCACTCAGTTAGTGGCACTAGCCCTTCCGTAATTTTTTGAACCAGGAGTAATTATGACTATGCGAACTTTTTTAGACCGAACTTTACTTGCGCTACCTCTGTTGTTAATTGGTCTGCCTCTTCAGGCAGCTGACTGGGTAATTGATCCCGGAAATTCAATGGTAACTTTTAAGTATAACTATGGTACGGACCCCTATGAGGGTCGATTTACAAATGTTCAGGCTACTTTCGATATCGATCCTATGAGCCCTACTAGCTGTGAATTCAACGTAACTATTAACATCGCTGATATTGAAGTCGATTCACCAGAAGTTCTAGACTACTTGCTTGATTATGAATTGTTCGATGTGGACTCATGGCCGACAGCAACATTTAAGGCTGAGAAGTGCAGTCTAACTGGGGTGACTTCCTTTGAAGCCGACGGCATATTAACAATTCGTGATCAGACTCATCCGCTGACTTTTCCATTCGATCTTAGTATTGAGACATGTGATGGAAGCGTTTGTTTTAACCTCACCAGTGAAGTGATTCTTCAGCGTTTAGACTACGGCGTTGGCCAAGGTTACTGGGCGAATACTTCCGAGGTTCCAAACGACGTGACCGTCACTGTAGACGTTTACGCGGTGCAAGAATAATTAATAGATTTACCAACAAATAGGTTATATCAATGTTTACTCGATTTTATTTCAACACACGTCGTCTTTTACTAGTACTAGTTTGCTCGGTATTTCTAGTTTCATGCGAGCGCTTGCTGACACCTGATTTCAACACAGACATAACCGAGCTTAGAGGCGGCGCATACACGCTTGATCCGAATCATGCGACGTTGTTGTGGAAACTCAATCATCTAGGCTTTTCTACCTTCATCGGTAGATTTAACGACTTCGATGCATCACTGGATTTCGATCCGGAAAATATCGAGGCTGCAACTCTGGAAGTGGTTATTAATACAGCAGGTCTGGATATTAATAATGACGAGTTCGCTGAAGAGTTGCGCGGCGACAGCTGGTTCAATGTTGAAGAGTTTCCGCAAGCTGCATTCAAAACGACTGCCTTTGTTGAGTCAATTGATGAAGACACTTTTGTATTTCAAGGTGATCTGACTCTGCTCGGCGTTACGCTTCCTATGAATCTGGAAATCAACTTCCATGGCGGCGGTCGAAATTTCCTTACTCGCAGCTATACGTTAGGCTTCTCGGCAAGTGGTGAATTTCTGCGCTCTGATTTTGGCCTCGATAGATTTACCAGCTTCGGTGTCGGAGATAATATCGAGCTTGAGATTCATGTTGAATTTATGGCGGTTCCTGAATAGGGGAAAAGTCAGTGACGCAGCAAAAAAGCCCCATTAGGCCTAGCAGAATGGGGCTTTTTGTTGGGTGCTTGTTACGCGAATATGAAAGCTGGGATGAATCTGCTTGAGTAAACACAATGCAGACACAGGCAGTTAAAATTCCAGTTAACGGTAAGTCTTTCGCGCCCAGGTGTTCGCAAAGAGCATATTGGTGTTACCTGCGGATTCAGGCATACTTCTAACTGATTTCTGAACACTACAATATTTATTTCCATGCATTAGGGAGCTATGACCATGTTATTCCCAAGAATTCTCAATTCCAAGGTTAATTGGACCCTGCTGACTGTTCTGACAGTATGTGGTATTTCCAATCTGGCACAGGCTCAGGTGCCTATTATTCAGCCAGGGGCACCAGGGCAGGCGAGTCGAGTAATTACCGCAGAAGAGGCGTCGGATCTCGCTGCCTTATCCTACTCGCTCGGTGATATTCAGTTTTTGCGCGGCATGATTCCGCATCACTCGCAGGCGAAAGAGATGTCGGCGTTAGCGCAAGATCGAACCAATAACACAACGGTTCTTGCAGTAGCTGCGCGCATTACTTTGTCACAGGACGATGAGATTTCTATGATGCAGGGCTGGCTCGTTGATCAGGGGCTCGATGCGCCTGCCGAGGATGTTCATCATCAGCCTGGTTTCGAGCGCATGAAGGGCATGCTCAGCGATGAGCAGATGGAAGAGCTTGCTGCCGCATCCGGTCCGGAGTTTAATCGGCTCTATTTGGAATACATGATTGATCATCATCAGGGTGCTCTGGATATGGTTGAGATGTTGTTAGACCAGCGCGGCTCTGTACAAGATCCACTGCTTTACGAATTTACCTCCGATTTGACCTCTGATCAAACATCGGAGATCGAGCGCATGGACCTTCTGCTTGCAAGCCTGAATCCCGATCCGCGAGTTGGTTTGGCGGCGGGCTTCAGAGACGCTGGCGAGGCCGCGCTGAACATGCAAATTGTCGCATCGCTGCCTAAGCCGACAGGCTTCTTCGACCCCGAAAGACCTTCTGGTATTTCCTTGAGCCGCCTGCAAGAGATTGAAGACGCTGCGAGTGGCGATACCCCGGAGACGCCAGACGAAGACGAAGACGAAAATTCAGATCCTCGCCCGGCTTTGTTGAGTTTCTCAAATACCGACTTACTGTTCTCAGGTAACTACATGGTGGCAGGTAACTACCACGGCTTTAATACCTACGACATCAGCAACGCGCGAGCGCCACGGCATATTGGCTCAGTTGTGTGTCCGGGTGGGCAGGGAGATGTGTCACTAGTGGGTAATCTGCTGATAATGTCTGTCCAAGAAGCTCGAGGAAGATTAGACTGCGGCCTTCAAGGCGTTCCAGAACCGGTCAGTGATGAGCGAGTGAGAGGCATTCGAATCTTCGATGTGAGTGATTTTACTCGCCCAACTCAAGTTGCAGCGGTACAAACCTGCCGCGGTTCGCACACACATACTGTGGTGTCTGATCCGACTACCACGTCAGGCAACATTTATGTCTACGTATCTGGCACGAGTGCGGCACGCGATGACGAGGAGTTGGCAGGTTGTTCCAATGATTCGCCCTTTGAAGATGAGAACTCGGCGCTATTTCGCATAGAAGTCATCGAAATCCCTGCAGAAAATCCAGCAGCAGCACGCATCGTTAATCGCCCCTTTATCTTCGCTGACCCGGATAACGGAACGCTGGCGGGTTTGTGGGACGGGGGCGATCACGGCGATGGCACGCAGACTACGAGACAGACGAATCAGTGCCACGATATAACTACGTTCCCCGGTATCGGGTTGGCCGCTGGCGCCTGTTCTGGTAATGGCATTCTATTGGATATCTCGGATCCCGCAAACCCCGAACGATTGGATCAAGTTATCGATCCTGGCTTCTCTTACTGGCACTCGGCTACTTTTAATAACCGTGGCGACAAGGTGATTTTTACCGACGAGTGGGGTGGTGGTGGCCGTCCTAGGTGCAGAGCACAAGACCCTTTAACTTGGGGAGCGGATGCTTTCTATGACATCGTCGATGGCAAACTACAATTCCGTAGCCACTATAAAATGTCGGCGCCGCAAACGGACACGGAGAACTGTGTCGCTCACAACGGCTCTTTGATTCCAGTGCCCGGCCGTGATCTATTCGTTCAAGCTTGGTATCAGGGTGGTGTGTCGCTTGTAGATTTCACCGATTCAATGAATCCGGTCGAGATCGCGTTCTTCGACCGTGGTCCCATTGATGAGGAAGAATTGATTACTGGAGGGTATTGGTCCACTTACTGGTATAACGGCCACATCTACGGCACAGAAATTTCGCGTGGACTCGATGTGTTTGCCCTGCAATCTAGCGATTATCTGACCGAGAACGAAATCGCAGCGGCTTCATTGCCGGAGCTAAATGGCATTGTAAATGCGCAGACGCAAGAGATTGTAAAGTGGCCTGCAGTGCCGGTTGTCGCGCGAGCGTATATGGATCAGTTGCAGCGTGAAAACCGGCTCAGTGCAAACCAGGCAAGCGAGCTAAGTGCTGCGCTAGAGCGTGCCGAGGCTTTGCTAGCTGGAAATAATGGTAATCGACGCAACACAGTTCGTGCGCTCAATACTCTTGCAGACGATTTTTCCGAGGCCGCTGGGGATTTCAATGGCATCTCGGGTGTGCGTTATGCATCTTTGGCGGAAACGCTGGAAGGGATAGCAGATAGCTTGTAAAGGCTATGTAGAAAGGGCAGGTCGCGCTTAACAAGAGGTTATCTGTCTTTTCTTGCGGCGAGTTTTTGATTTTGATGGCTTCTCGAGAGAATAGCCCAGTCCAGTGCTAGTGTGTGGGAATTCGGGCAACCCACTTTAAAGCCTCTGTTGTTAGCACTTCTTTGACTTTTGTCTGTATCAAGGTTCAAATGGCTGATTATTACTGCCCTTTAGCTGGCGCATTCGCTGAGTTAGCAGGGCGTAAATCGGTTTAGCGTCCCAATTTGCTAGGAGACAACGAATGACAATCTCAGTGAAAACTACAACAAGAATGAGTGCTTTACTCGTATGTGCCAGTTTAATAGCCCTGCCGGTGCAGGCGCAGGATAACGCCAGACCAGATTTAGAGGGTGTTTGGACCAACGCTTCGCTCACGAAACTTTCTCGCCCAGACGGTCTAGAGACGCTGGTAGTCACGCCAGAAGAAGCCAGAGTGATTGCCGCCAACACCCCAATTGCGGGCCTTGAAGGGGGCTTGGACGAGGGTGATGGGGTAAACGATACCCCAACCGCTGCCGATGAGGACTTCGGTACTCGTGCTTACAACAATTTCTGGGTAGAGCCGGGCGCAAACCTTGCGTTGATAAAGGGAGATTACCGTACCTCCTACGTTGTGATTCCCGAGAATGGCCAGGTGCCTCGACTTGAGAATCCGAGCTATGATTTCGAGCGGCGCAATTTTGGTTCTCGCTATGAGACCGGCTTTGGTGATGCTCGAGGCCCTGAGGCTATCCCTAACGCGGAGCGCTGTCTTATAGGTTTTGGAAACAAGGCTGGCCCGGGCATGATGTCCGCTTTGTATAACAATACCTACCAATTCGTGCAGACCGAAGACTACGTCATGATCCTCGTGGAGATGGTGCACGATGCGCGTATAATTCCGATTTACGATTCGGCGGCAGATGCGCGAGCTAATCGTAGGCCCCTGGTATTAGAGCAGTGGTTCGGTGATTCCGTAGGATGGTATGAAGATGGTGTGCTTGTTGTAGAGACAGTGAATATAGATCCACTGCAACTCAGCCAGAGCGCGGTGCCGATAACTAAAGAGGGTCATATTATCGAGCGATTCAGTCGATATTCTGATGATGAAATTTTCTACCAGTTTACCGTAGAGGACAGCAATATTTACAGTCAGCCCTGGACTGCAGAGTTGAGCTTCTACGCGACGGATGACGGCCTCTATGAATATGCTTGCCACGAAGGAAACTATTCCATGCCTGGCATATTAGCTGGGGCACGTAGACTGGAGATGGAAGCGGCCGCGCAATAGTCATACTAAGCGAAGGTATTTTCCATTGCCTTTGGGGGCAGTCAGATAAAGTGGTTGTCCCTAAGGACTGTATCGACGTTATAAGAAAGAGAATTTAGTTTCCCGCCCATTGATTGCGCGCCATTGTTAATGACAGGCCTGCCAGCCGCTAACGTAATCTCACCTTTTAGACAGAGTGTAATTCATGAGTAAAAGTAAACCTCTCGATGGCTATAAAGTCGTCGACTTTTCCGCTGTTTTCGCCGGGCCCATCTGTTCTCGTTTTCTTCGCGATTGCGGGGCGGACGTGATAAAGGTTGAAAGCCCTGGCGCTGGAGACCTGACGCGTGGCGTAGATGGCATTACGTCGGTATTTGCTCACTTCAATGCAGGTAAGCGCAGCATAGCAGTAGATTTGAAGCAGCCCGCTGGACAGTCACTGGTTAAACAATTAATAAGCGATGCAGACATCGTGATAGAGAATTTTAGGCCTGGAATAATGGCTAAATTTGGGCTGGACTTTGAGAGCTTGCAACTCCAAAACCCCGAGCTCGTCTATTGTTCAATCTCTGGATTCGGTCAGAGTGGCCCTTATGTGAATCGCGCAGCTTATGCGCCAATAGTTCATGCCGCTAGCGGATTCGATAGTGTGCACGCCCGGTCACAGCAAGGACCTAATGCAGATGAGGCTATACGCCCCAGCAATTGGGAGATCATGGTCGCTGATATTCTTACCGGGAGTTACGCCTTTGGCGCGATCCAGACGGCGCTGCTTGGACGTGAGCGAGGAGGCGGGGGCAGTTACATCGATGTCAGTATGATGGAATCTATGATGACGCTAATTCCCGCTCATATACAGTCGGCACAGATGGAAGAACCTGCCCTGATAGGCAGGTTCTTTCCAGCCAAAGTGAAAGATGGCTTCGTTATGGTCTGCGTAGTTTCGGATAAGAATCTGGAATGTCTGGCCGCAGCGCTTGGTCGGCCAGATTTGTTAGAGGATCCTCGTTTTGTGCGGGGGCCGCGTACCGCGAATTTCTATTTGTTGGCTGAGGAAGTCGAGCGATGGTCTGTCTCGCTTAGCGCTCGCGAATGTGAAGAAGCGTTGAACCGTGCCGGAGTGCCTTGCAGCTTGTATCAGCAGGTCGATGACTTGTTTGCCCATCCTCAAGTAGTTGAGCGACATTCATTTGCTTCAATTTTTGATGACGTACTCGGTGATTTTCTAATTCAGAATATGCCATTTAAGCTTGCCGGCACGGACAATGATGCGGCTTCTTGGGTAGCGAAGCTAGGCGAGCATACGAATGAGATATTGAGAGAAAGTTTGAGCCTCAAACCCGCTGAAATAGAAAGCTTGAGAGCGAGTTCCGTGGTCAGTTGATACCAAAGGCAGGCCAAACGCATAAATTCTGAGAATGGTCTCCTAAGAAAACCCTTAGAATCTATTTTGTTTAATCTTACATCATTGAATTTTAGGCCAATGGTTAAGAGTAGGGTGGGAAATGCATCCAGCCGGTAATGATATATTTGACTCCTGAATTCACAACATTGCCTTTATGGGCATGGGTCCATTCTCCGGGCCAGATTAGCGTCTTTCCTTTGTGTGGCTGGCTCTCAAAGTCTTGATGTTCGAAGCGAGTAGCACCGCCGTCTTCGACATCATTCAGATAAGTCATCCAGGCGAGCACGCGGTGTGATGTGTCGATTGTCGTTCGTTCCGAGTGAACTTTCAGGAAGTGGCCGCCGGGTTCATACTTTTGGATATTGAATGAGCCGACCTCGGCGTTAGGTAAGACACTTTTTAGGAAGGGCCATTGTTCCAAGTAGTCTTTGTAACAATCGAACAAAGATTCAATATAGTTTTGTAGCGGCTCATGACCAGGAAGATCTAAGTCTCGGGGACGAATGGCAAGATCGGTAGAGTTCTTAGAATCGGTGTTCAGCCCCCCAGCCGTCCGTCCCTTTGTGTGATTGGTGCTATGCGTTTCGAAAAAATTAATTACCTCGTCACAGATTGATAGCGGTTCGATGCTCCAGCTTCCTATGAAATGAGGGCTGGATTGCGGTAATTCTAGGTCGATGCGTTTCATGTGCTTTTTCCAAAATTGTAGACGACGCCTTTGCGCACATCGAAGTTGATTACACCAAAGCCGTCTCTTTCTAACGCTAATCCCTCGTTGGTCTTGCCCATGGCGAGCAATACCGAACCCAGCGAACCGGCCGCCTCGGTCATCGAGGGATGGATATCTAAGGCCATACGATAACTGGCTGCAGCTTCCTCTAGTTTGCGCAGACTCCACAGCGCGTTTCCGAGATTGCAGTGGGCATCGGCGAAGTTGGGGTTCAGTGATATTGCTTTGCGGTATTTATTGGCAGCCTCGATGACATGCCCTAGTTTTTGTAGTGCTGTACCCAAATTGTTGTGCGCGTCAGCATAGTCAGGTTTTAACACGATTGCCTGATTGTAGTGGGCGATAGCTTCATCTACTAAGCCCTGATTTTTCAAGGCAGAGCCGAGGTTGCAATGCACCTGAGCAAAGTCAGGTTGAATCGCTAATGCTTTTTGGTAACTCGCCACAGCTGCATCGTATTCTCTTTTTTCTAGGTACATATTGCCAAGGTTGCAGTGTGTGTTGGCAATCTCGGGGTCCAAATTGAGAGAGCAATTATAGCTGTCTTGCGCTTCATCGATCCTGCCGGAATTATGTAAGGCAAGGGCGAGATTTGCATGTGTAACAGCATGTTTTGGATTGAAAGCAAGCGCTTTTCCGTAGCTTTCAATAGCCTCATCGAACCTGCTCAGATCGAGAAATACGTTTCCCAGATTGCGGTGCGCGCTAAGATATTCAGGTGCGTGACTAATCGCGGTTCTTATCATCTGAATTGCTATGTCACTCTGCCCGGCCATATGCGCAATCACGCCAAGCAGATGCAAGGCGACGGGATGGTTTGGCTCTACCTCTAAAATCTGTCGGTAAATTCTTTCGGCTTGGCCAATTCGGCCAGCAGATTTATGCTGGATAGCCAGGGACAATCCGTCTTGGATAGACATAGGGGGCTGCGTTTGTGAGTTGCCCGCTTGTTGGCGGTTTTTGGCGTCTTTAGAGGGCATACCTGCAAGGTTCTCCGGCCTGAATTTTTCAATGGGCTTGTTGCTGCTCATTTTTAGACACCAAGTCTACACCGCTGGCCATACGCAAGAAAGCAGGTGAGGCACAATGGATATTGGCCTCGAGTAACTGCCGGCTGAGAACCTCAGAATATGACGCAGTAGGACAGGTTCCCACTCATGCGGACCCGCCAAGCCTGAATATTTCACTTACGTTGACAAATGCACTGCCCAGTTCGAATCAATCCTAGTTGAAAATTTAATACAGTGCCTAGAGGTCTATTCAATAGGCTCTCTGATTGAACTGAGGCTTGGCAAAGGGGCCGTGGTGATCGACTCGCCTAGGAGCAGCCGCCTCAATTCGAAGGCCAGCATCCTTGAGGAAGAGAAAAATAAGCGCTCCCTACTCTTTATCGCTGCCTTGTCCGAGGGAATCAGTGATTTTGATAGAGCCATCAAGCGTGTGTCAGATGAGAATAAATACTCGGTGAATCTACGCAGGGTATTGTCCTTCTTAGGGAACAAGGCAGCTCGATAGTAGGTTAAGCCTCGCGGCGCCAGATAGTTTTCAAGTGCTCGCCGAGTTTTAAGGCGCTCAGATAGGCATCCTCGACTCGACTCCCTGCACACCAATCGCCACAAGCCGCTAGCCTGTTCGATTCATCGAGCAGAAAATCCTTTTCTAGGTTTGTTTCTGCCTTAGCGTATTCCCAGCGATGAATGGCGATATGTTCAGGCGCCGGCAACTGATCGCCCAGTAGTTCATTCAATGCCGCCAACATGCTGTTACGCACAGTATCGATGCTGCCTTTGGGCTGCGTCCGGGCCCACTGATTGTCGCTATGCACCGTTAATGCAAAAGAGGCAGGGCGGCCATGCTTGCTGGAGTTCGCTGCGATCCAGCTAAGTGGAGAATTTCTGACCACGGCGGCGTCGAAATTTAGCTCGGGCGCAGACCTAAAGCCCAGCAGTAAACTGAGGCAAGGAAAGAAGTCGACTTCGCTCAGCGCTGCTTTGTGGGAGAAGCACGCGGGTAGCAGTTTATCTGCCTGAGGAGCGGGTGATGTGGAAATCACCCAGTCGAATTGGCCGAGCCGTTCCCCGGCGGCACCTGTAAGTAACCAGCCCTGTTCGGCTGCTGCGATGTCAGCGACCTGCGTTTTCAGAATGACGTTGAGCTCTTGAGAGAGAACCTTACACAAGGTACTCATGCCGGGAACAGCAACGTAGTGGGGCTCGAACCATTCTCGCTTGAAAGGCTTCTTCTGGGGGTCTAAGGTGAGGACTCGTGGCCGCCAAGCTTGTATTTGCCCCTCGGCAGCACAGTCATTTAGGAGCTTTTGAAACTGCTTCGAGCGGGCCGTGAAGAACTGCGCGCCGTGATCGAATTGGTAGGAGCCATGACGGCGCGTGGCCATTCGTCCACCGAAACCGCGCGACTTCTCAAACACGCTAACCTTGGCGCTGCCTTGCAACTGCCTCGCGAGGGTAATACCGGCAATACCAGCACCGATGATGGCTATAGATTTCATGGGACTATTTCGATTGAAACTGTTTAGGTGCTATACGTTAGGCAGTTAGACTTGGATCGACAGGAAGCTTACCCAAATTTGCCTCAAATTACCCCGGACACCGCTCTAATTTCAGGTTTTATCCCTAATTCCTCCCCATTTTCTGCTGACAAGAGCGCGAATTTGTGAAAAATTGCATTTTATGTTAAAAATTAGAGTAGATCATTCAAAATAAAGGCAAAACCATGTTTATTAAAAGACTTATTACCTTCGTTATCGCTGTGAGCCTCGCTTTCAGTGTTAGCACAGCTATGGCTGGCAAGAGCGATAAGAGTGATAAGAGCGCTAAACACAGTGAAAAGTCAGGCAAGTCAGGCAAGTCAGGCAAGTCAGGCAAGTCAGGCAAGTCAGGCAAGTCAGGCAAGTCTGATAAGTCAGGCAAGTCAGGCAAGTCAGGCAAGTCAGGCAAGTCTGAGAAGTCAGGCAAGTCAGGTAAGTCAGGTAAGTCAGGCAAAAGTGAGAAGGAACCGCCAGCCTGCTTCTTTGATTTGGTGGAGGATTATAGCCCGCCAATCCCAGCAGATGAGGAGGCCTTTGAATGGCAAGGTACGCTTACTTTTACGGTATGTACGGCATCGGAATTGGACACAGTCCTTAACGACGATTACAGCCCTGCCGTCGGCACATCCTGCGTAGTTGATAACCCAACCACGTTCGCGCAAGTGGCCCCCTTTGCAGATGCTACTATAAATCTCGATTGCACCACAGTTACAACATACCCTCTGCCTCCCGAAGTTTAGTAAAGAGCATTGGTTGAACTAAAACGCAGCCCATTCGGGCTGCGTTTTTTCGTTCTGGCACAGCATCGGTAATTCACTGCATAATAGGAAAATCTAGATAGCCTTAGTGAAGCCAGTTATGCTCCCGATCAAGCATCAAATTACAATTCCCTCGCGCGACTACATTGCCAGCCTAATCGCATTGGCGGCAGTCTTCATCTGCGTTCATCTGGGTATCAATTACTACAACTATCAGGTCGAAGAACTGCCCTGGCTACTGATCCAGATGTTTGAGCTGGATGAAGAAAATAATCTACCTACCTGGTTTTCCAGTTTTATCTTACTAAATGTCGCTTTTTTTGTTTATGTGTCTTCAAATAGGCCCAATCTTCAGAAAAAAGCTCACTGGCGCTTCACTGCCTTTGGCTTTCTCATATTAGCGATAGACGAAGTCGCGGGCATGCACGAAACATTCAATTCCTCCATTGAGATAAATTGGGCGATTCCTGGGGCCATACTGGTTCTATTTGTGGCTGCAGCCTACGTGCCGTTTCTTCTATCGCTGCGTGGGAGGCTAGCCTTGCTGTTTGTTTTGGCCGGAGCCATGTTCGTATCAGGCGCAATTGTGACAGAGTTGCTAAGTGAAGATATGGAGAGTGATAGCTGGGGCTATGCTGTGGCTGTGGCCTTAGAAGAAGGTTTGGAGATGTTTGGTGTGTTGCTATTCCTGTGGCTCAATCTGAAGGAGTTAGAGACAGGTGAGCGGGTCCAAATAAACATCCAAACTAGCTAAGTAATTATCCAAGTACGCGTTGATCTGATTCGGTGTTGAAATTCCTTATAGAACCATTAGGCTTGATTTTACGGAGAAATCTATAACGGACCATCTGTCTTGATCAAAGATCAATTGAATTTCCACTGTACTTGACCCGTTCGCGAAGACTGCTTCTAACACGTAAGCTGCCCTTGGCAATACATCGCTAAATACAAGCAGCGGAGTCTCGCTGGCACCGCTTATATTTTCTATTACTTCTAACTCGCCGAGATTCTTGAAAACCATTGCTATATACGCGGTTGAACTTGCCGTTGATCGCCTTTGTAGTAAGCAAGGGTGGGCATTATCGAGCAAAGCTTGCACATTAGGGACCTGAGTTTCTGGGTCTCTACTTAAAATCCGCTGAGTTAATTCGATCGCCAATTCTTGGCTAGTGGTGTTGAGTTCCTGCTGCCGCATGGTGTTTAGCACGAGAAGAATAATAGCACCGAGCAAGATGAGGCTAAGGAGCACGCTGAGTAAATTATTTCGCTTGGTCATTGATTTGTCTGTGTATTGGGTAACTAAGGCTGATTTGATTTGCTTAATTCATATTATAGAATAAAAAAATTGTAGTAAATGCAGTTACAAAGCACAATGCTGGCCGCTCGCCGGGGGGAAATTGCTGGGTAAATGGGCTGCCAATACGATTGAACATGTGGCCATGTAAAGCAGAAGCAACGACGGAATTTTGTGACCTAGGCCACGTCTGCACCAATTTTACCCGCTATTTCCCTCGAAAAGTCAGTGATTTCGACGTATCTTTCACTGTGTGGGAATAGGATATAAGGGTGATAGGTTTTGGCCCTTGCCTTCAGTTGAAAGTACTTATAGATATTTGCGATAAATTTTTCGATCGTGAGGTCGATATTTTCTAAGTGTTTAAATTAATTAGGTTTTATGTATTTTTCTAGTGACGAGCCTGCGCAATCAGGATGGATGCTTAAATCCGACTTAGAATTTCTGTGATTTGATGACTTTTCAAGATACAAATAACGCAAGGCAACGTAATGGATTGAAAGTCATTGCTTGGTTGCTGCTTGCCTGCAGTTTCACTATGGGCTTCGCAATACCCTCGGTAGATGCGGCAGAGCAAGCCTGTCCCGACTTTACTCTCCAGAATGCAGGCTCCGAACAAGTTCAGCTTATCGGATGTACCTTCGATGTCAGTAACGACAACAATAATGATTCTGTGACCTTAACCGCCCCTGCCGGACTACTCGTCGGGGATTTTCTGATGGTTCAGGTTTCGACTGATAGTAGTAATGAGACTTTAACTCCGCCCGCTGGATGGACGGAAGTCGCAGCAGGATTGGGAGGGGAAGATATATCTTCCAATGTGTGGACGAGAGTGGTCACTAATTTGACCACTGATATCCCTGGCACCACCGAGTATACGTTCGAGTGGAGCAACGAGCAAAGCATAGGCTATCTTTTACACTTAAGGGGAGCATCAGGGGGCTTCGGTCTAACAGCAGCTGTACAAGGCAACTCCTCAACACCTACTTCACCGGCCATAACGGCCCTCAGCCCAGACAACCTAATTATCCGCATGGGTTCGATCGACCGCGGCGAATATTTAGAAAACGGCAGCCAAAACTTTACTAACTACAACGACCTTCTTCAGCGTAATAATAATGGTGGCGGTAACAACAACCGTAAAATTGGCGTTACCGCCTCCTATGGTCAAGTGAATGAATCCGCTTCGGCTGGTGACTTGAATTTTTCCCTCGACGGCAGCAACTCGGACGGTTCTCACAATAGAACATTTTCTATCGAGCCCTACGAGTTTCGCTTTGCGGTAGCCAATGTCACGTCAAGTGTCTGCACGATTGAGCAAGTAACACTCAGTGTGACAGATAGATCTGGAATTCCCTTGCCTTGGGGATTTACGGGGACGGTTGATCTCTCGCCAACGAGTTCGACGGGTGGGGAAGTCGGTGCGCTTTGGTCAGGCGGCTCTGGCGGACTCAGCGCTGGAGTAAATGGTAATCAAACTTACACCTTTGACGGCACTGAAGGTTCAACTATAACGCTCAATTATTCCAATCCTAATGTCGGCATTGTAGATTTCGATATCGCTTTCGGGAACTTCTCAGAGAGCACAAATACTAACTACACCGCACCAACCCTCGATGTATTGGGCTGCGGCCCAGAATTTCGATTTTCGATGACCGATACGTCGTCATCTGTTTGTGCTGTTCAATTGATAACTCTTCAGGCGGTGGACGCTAGCGGGAGTGTGCTCACTGGGTATGTGGGCACGGTAGATCTTTCAATTGTGGCTTCGGTATCTAATGTCGATGCGACCTGGACAGAACCCTCTGGAGGCATACCTGGAATACTCACAAACGGGGTAAATGGAGCGGCAACTTTCGAATTTGTAGCCGCAGACAACGGCAGTGTCGACTTAGAATTTTTCATTCCAACTGGCGGCGGGCAGACAGTTGATTTTGATGTGGTTGATAATGGGGGAGGGTACTCCGAAAGCCCTGATGACGTTGACTATACTTCGCCAACACTGTCGGTTCTCGATTGTGAATTTGTAATCGCCTACGCGGCGGGTAATGAAATTGGTACTTGTGGAATTGAGCGTCTCACTGTTTCGCTTTTAGATACAGCTGGTAATCCGGCAACAAACTATTCCGGCACCATGACGATCGACAACAATAACGGTTCTGCTGCGGGCAGCTATAGCTTCGTGTCCGGCGCATTTGGCGGAACCTTTGCTGACAATTCAGATGGGACGGCGGAATATGCATTCACGATAAATTCCCTGGGTACTGACCATATAGCCGTGATGGACTACACCCACGAGAGCACCACTCAAACCAACATCGACTTTCTCATCGATGACATAGACGACGGTGGCAGTATTCAACAGGACGCAGGCAATCCCACTCTCACAGTCACCGCTTGTGAGATACGAATAAGCTATACCGGAGTAGCCCAAGGCACAGATGCGCTGTCGGACACCTGTTCGCCCACCGGCGTCACAATTTCAGTCAATGACGAGACCGGCACACCGATAAATGGCTACACTGGCACCATTCGTATTACTAATGATCAGGCCATTGGCACGTGGTCGCAGGCAGTCGTAACGGGAATCCTTGATAATGCAAGCGGTGGCGACACCAACAATGGTCAGGCCGATTACACATTCCAGGCCGCTGAAAATGGTAGCAAAACATTCGATTTCTCGGTTATCACCGATGTTGGGCCGAACATCGATCTTCAAATAGTGGAAACTTCCACGTCGACTTTCGTCACTAGCCCAGCGGGAATCTATGACGCTGATATCGACATTCTGCCCTGTACATGGGATTTTCAAATACCTACTAATATAGGCTCCTGTGTAGCGAGCAACGGTGTGACTGTCACTATCCGCGGAAGAGATACGCTTCCTGTTACAGACTACGTGGGCCAGATTCAGATTCAGTCTAGTCAGGGCTTAGGCAATTACGCGCTGGTAGACGCGGGCTTAGCAGGTGGCTTGGGGACTGCCGACAATGGTGCCGGCGGTGGCACCGACAATGGTATTTTTACCTATACTTTTAGTGCCCTGGATAATGGATTTCTGGATCTCGAATACTCCACAACCAGCGCTATCACGCCTGTCACTTTTACCGTCACTGCACTCACTCCGGCGGAAGGCGAACTTGCTATCGATGGCGGTGCTGGGAATGTAACGAATATTGCTGATTGCGACTTAGTTATTACACTGCCCGATGCGAATCTTATTCGTAATGTCTGCACCATGACGCGGGTATCTTTCGAGGTGCAGGTCAACGGTTCTGCAGTAACCAACTTCGACGGCGTTATCAACCTCACGGCAATCGCTGCGGCAACCGGGCAGGGCAAGTGGTATGAAAATTTGGCAGAAACCTATCCGGGAGGACTGACCGGTGGAGGCGCAGGGGATGGAACTGCCAGTTATGATTTCGATGGTACAGAAGGCGGAAACGTAATATTTGATTTTCGTAACGCTGTCGCTGTTAACAACTTGGATTTCGGTGCCAGTGGTGTCGCATCCAATGGAGCACCGATAACGTTGCTGGGCGTGCCACCACAGATAGATATCTCTGCCTGCACACTCACTATAACTACTGCCTCAGTAAGCAATACCGCCGATGTCTGCCGCGGCGGAGAGTCGGTTACCTACACGCTCAGCACTCCAGGAACCACCGACTTTTCCGGCACCATGGTAATGCAAACTAGTACGGGCTTCGGAAATTATGTGAAGACGGCCGGAATATCGAGCTTGGTTGACCCAGGCGGAAACGATGGTTTTGCCACTTACACCTTTGACCCAGCTGATAGCGGTGTCTTAGTTGTCGATTACAGTGTACTGGCTGTGCCGACGGGAACAACAGCCACTCTTTTGGCAACTATTCCTGATGTCACTGTAATAAATACAGATGGCATTCTTACTTTTCGCGCCTGTGAATTTAGAATTAGTTTCCCTGCCGACACAGTACCTTTCGAGACAGATGTCTGTTCCATCAAGCAGGTGCAGATTCAGATCGTTGATGGTGCCGGTACTCCTGCTGTCGTTGATGACTATACTGGGATTATAAATCTAACAACTAGCACAGGTTTTGGTTCATGGGCTGAAAACCCAGCAGACAATGATGGCACTCTAACCGATCCGTTTGGGGAGGATGGCGCGGCTAGCTACACCTTCGACGACCTCGACGATGGTGTGGTGCTGTTGAATTTTACCCACACGGCAGCGGCAGCGGCGTCCCTGAATATTAACGTTACTGATTCTGTTACCTCTGACCCTGGCAGCCCCGGGTCAACTTACGACCCGATTTTACTCGTCGACCTTTGCACCTTCCAGATTAGCTTCGACGGTGGTGGAGGTTCTACACACAGCGATGCGGAAATATCCGCATGTACGGTTCAGGAAGTAACGATCGAGGTGTTTGATAGCGCCGGTTCAATCGCAACCGATTATGCAGGGCAGATAAACATATCGACCAGTACCAACAACGGCAACTGGAGTATTGATACGGGAGAAGGCGCTCTGAGTAATGCCGCAGTCGATGGGGGTGCGGTTTCCTATACCTTCAACGACGATGGTATTGGGGCGGACGACAATGGCGTTGTCATGCTTAATTTCTCCAACTTGAATGCAGAGACAGTGAACTTCAATATTGTTGATGAAGTCATTGCTCTTGGAGTGGATGGGGTTGTCATCGAAGAAGGAGCGGCGGATCCGAATCTTGTGATAGGGTCTTGCATACCGGCTGTTGCAGAGCGTGTGTGTGCTACCGGGTGTTGCACCTTCATTCACTATTTCGCTGCCAATTGACGCTCAGGACCCGAACCTTCTAGGAAGAATGGTAGCGGTAGGAACGGTTATGGAGGGTCCTGGAAGTGGAGCATTGCGAACAGTTTCCGACGTGCAATTTAATTCTGTGTCGTTCAATGTCGCCGGCCAAGCGGAACGTCTGATCGAGGTTCGTGTAGATGAGAATGCCAGCAGCTATGCAACGCTTTGGGCCATGAATGAAGTATTATTACCGACGGTGGCTGGCTCTTACAATGTAGAGGTATTCCATGACAATGACGCAGCATTGGCCGCTTGTGCGTTCTTCCTAACTGATGTAGAGCAGACGTTACCAGCAGAAGACTTAATAACCCCTGTTAATGGGCAAGTCAACGCCACTGGTTCTCCAGATAACACCATCACAGTGGCCTCCACGCAAATAACAACGACTAAAAATAATGCATTGCTTCTGAGTATCGTCGGCATCGGCAACCCAGCTGACACCCTAACTGCCTCGCCAAGCCCTCCGCTGTATAATTTTAGCCCTCAACCCAGCGATCCACCCAGTGCTGGATTCGGGGGTGCTTCCGGAAACCTATCCGCAGCGGGTTTGGTCACGGTCGACCAAACGATGAGTATTGACCCAACGTTTAGGCACACGCATATCGTTGCTGCGTTTAATCCTCTGATTCAGGGATCTCCTCAGGCCGAAGGCTATGAGCCAGTTGTCTTATTCAAAGCCTATTCTGGCAATGTGAGTTATCGGGCTATTGGGGGTTCGTTTCAAACAGCCGCGAATGGGGCCGGTACTTGTACCGTAACTAACACGGCGTCGGCCACCCTAACATTGCCAGATCAAGCCGATGGAATCCTAGCGGGAAATGGCGCAGCATTCAGTGCTAACGGAGAATTTGACTCAGATATTAAAGCCGCCTGGTTGTATTGGTTCGCCTCTGCTTCAACAGATCTGCCAAACATCAATGGTGGCGGGACTGTCAACGGCCAGACACCAGCCGATTTTGACAATGTGACGCTCACCTCACCTGATGGAAACGGCGGCACGAATGTTACGTCTATTGCAGCAGATGATATTTTCTATATCGACGATATTACCGGGTACGATCTGGACTATTACTCAGCCTTTAAGGATGTTACTGAAGTGCTGGTGGGTTCGGATAATGAGCTAACAGGGTCAGATGAGAATCCTAATGGTGAATATACGGTTACTAATTTGGCGCTAGATGCGGGCCTCCCCTGGACAACGCCGGGTGCTTGTGCAGGCGGCTTTGCATTAATCGTGATTTATGAGAATCCCTATGAGCAGTTACGCGCAATCAATCTGTTTCATGGCTTTCAACCGTTCCTAAATTCTGCATTCACTCTGGTGCCGCGTAATTTTAGAGTCGCGGACCGGAATACAGATCGCAATGAACCCAATGGCCAGATAAGCCATATAACGGTAGAGGGAGATGCGGGCCTGGGTGGCGCAAATGAGGGGCTAACGCTGCAGAGTGATCCAACGGATTTCGACCCGACGACGTTTTCGGCTCTTACTACAGATTTTAATCCACTTACAGAGGAGTTCAACGGCACGATCACTCGGCCAATTTATACTCTCCAAGATATCGTGCCGGCTGGCCTAGGTGATCCAACTGAATACGCGTATATATTCAAACCGACGGCACCAGAAGGGGATGAAGTAGATGGCAACCCATCGAATGGGTATGAACTGGATTTTCCAAACCCCACTGAAACCCCCTTCTCTCATCCGGAGCCAGCTTTCACGCAATATGGTACCAGTTACGGTTTGGATATCGACACCCATTTCATCGACGGTGATGAACCTGGCGATCTGTTATATTTATTCGCAAACCCAGCAGACCTGTCCGAAGATATTACTACGCGATATTCCGCCGATGGTGACTTGGTCTTGCTGGTGTCGGAAATTATCAGTGTAACCAACGATGACATGGCTGATATAGAAGTTACGATCACCGAGGCTGATCCCGAATATAAGATCAATACCTCTACGGGTAGTTACAACATCGAGGTAAAGAACAATGGTAGTGGTGCGATAGAGTATGGAAGAGCGACAGGCATTATAGAGCTGGTTGGTGAATTACCTGCAGGCATGACCCTCAACAGCGCTGTTTCGGGCACAGGTTGGATCTGCTCATCTACAGTTGATTCCACTACAGCTTTCACCTGCTCTTATGATGCAAGCACTTTTGATAGCGGCAACGGTTTGGGCGCAACACCGTTACCAATAGTGACGGCGGTGGTAAATATTGATGGGCCACCAGCAAATTTCCCGAGTGTAAATAATGATGCGAAGGTGATTGTTCGGGTACAGCATTCCGACGGTACTTGTGTGGGTGCAAGCACCGGCGTCTTGCCAACACCGACGAGTGACTGTGAGGCGCCGGAGTTTGACAATATAAATGATTTGGCTGGCGGGGCTCTGGACATAAACGATCTAGAAGATAAGACTGCTAGCAACAACAATGTGGACAGCATCACAAGCAATGTAAAAGGCATTGAGACTGATTTGTCAGTGATCAAAGCCGTTACAACTATTTTGGAAGAAGGTAGCGTTGATTCGATTCTCTACACAATATCGGTAACTAATAACGGCCCTGACAACATCGTTGCTGGACTTACACAACCGGCAATGACGATTACTGATATTGAGCCGGTCGGTGTGAATTTCGACAGTGCCAGCGGCGATTTTTGGACCTGCGCTGTGATTTCAGGCGTGCCAGATCAATTAGTTTGTACCTTCGATAATTCAGTAGGCCTGATGACACCTTTAAACATCGGAGAAACGTCTGTTATAACTATCGTAGGTGATGTAACTGGTTCCAGTCCAGCGACAGTAACTAATACGGTACAAGTATCATCGGGCACCTACAATTTTGATACCGTGCCTGGTAACAATACATTTGGAACGACGGACAATATATCTGCTTTACCTGCCGCACCTAATGATAAATATTTACTCTCAGTTTCGGCGCTCGGCAATGTTTCACTCGGTTCGGCCGGAGGACTGTTGTCGAATTTCATTGAAGACGATATTGTTTTATACGATCCGCTGACAGACTCTGCAGAATTGTTTATCGATAGCGCGACTACTCCGGGATATGCCGTATCAAATCCCAATGCTATTCATTTGCTACCCAATGGGCAATTGGTGCTCTCGGCCAATGACAATACTAATGTAATTGGTACAAACGGCTTGATGTTCGACAAAGATGACATCGTGGTCTATGACAAGCTTCGAAATACGGCCGTCTTGCTCTTCGATGGTTCTGCGTTGATAACCGATGTGGCCGACGGTATCGATCTCAATATCGATTCGGTTTATGTGCTTGCTGATGGGAAAATAATATTCTCTACAGCGGGTCCTGCCGGTGACGGTGGCGCAGTATCTTGGAGTGACTCCGACCTTGTGCTCTACGACCCTGTTCTTGGAGCTTTCTCAATTTACCTCGATGCTGAAGACGACAACGTTTTCGATGCCGTGGACGCGCAAGTTGATGCCGCCTATCTGAGAATCGATCCGACTGATGCCACTATGGTGCTCGATACCTTTGTCGTTTCATCGGCAGTACAGGGAGCTGTCCTTGGTGATAACAATGTAATCTTCGGTCGCGACGATGTGGCAGAGATAGAGGTCACGACAGGTACACCGCCTGTGCCTACTGGATCCACATCAACCAAGCTATTTAATGGCGGCATACCTATTGGTGTATTCGACACTACCGACCCAGTTCTTACTTTGAATGCGCTGCATGTCGTCGAACCTGCTCATCTAGGCCACTACGAGATTTCGGAAGTAGCGCAAGGTAATGCCTGTACGCCTGCGAGGATTCGAATTCGCAAACATTTGGGTACTTCACACGATCTTGATACGTCCTACACCGGCAGCATTGTTATCAGTACTGATTTGATGCCGGAAAACGGCATCTGGGCCTTAGATACCGGCCAGGGAGTTCTAGATAACAGCTATGGCGGCAGTTCTGACAATGGTCAGGCGCTCTATACCTTCTTCGATGATGGTGCTGGTGGTTCTGCTGATGATGACGGCGAAGTCATTCTTACATTGGATGTTACGGATAGCCCGGTAATGGCAAATTCGGTAAACCTTACTGTAACCAATGGTTTCACGGTCGATGGTGATACCGCCGACAATCCCTTTGTGTTCAATCTGGTGTCTACAACTGAGGATTACCGCGATGACTTTTCAGTAGCTGCTTTAAACAACAGCGATGGTAGCGCAGGATGGGCTACCAACTGGACTGAGGTTGATGCATTCAATGGCACATTGGGCTCTTCTGGTGCGGGCATGACGACCGGAAATATTCGCATGAGTGCAGGTAAACTAACCCTTACATCTAACAACAATACTGCTTCTGGATCGATCAACCCTAGCATGACGCGCTCCGCCGGCTTGGGAGCCTTTGCCTATACCGAGCCTGTCTTCATTAAGTTCGACTATGGATTTCAGTCTGTCAATGCGGGAGGCGATCAGGTCGAACTTCAAATTTCCAATGATGGCTCAAATTTCATAACGGTTCAAACCTACGCTAGTTTGGATGGAACAAGCGTTTCCGATATTGTTGAAAGTATAGACATAAGCGCGAATATCATTTCTGTAGGCGTCCCGGGCCCGACTGAGATACTAATCAACAATGCAGCTCCCAACCTCTATGTACGCTGGGTGGTTACTCAAGGATATGTGTTGGGCACTTTTACGGTTGATAATTTTCAGGTTACAACGAGTACAACCGCATGCAGCACGGCTAGCTTAGCTCACTACCATATTGATATTCCAGCGACAGGTCTTGCGTGTGTAACCTCTAACGTCACTGTCACCGGGCACGACTTTGGTCACAACGACGTGCCTATACCGGATGGTACGCTTCTAACGTTGACAACCAGTAACGGTTCGGGCTCATGGGTAAACACGGTAGGCAGTGGAACCCTTGCCGATACCAATACGCTGACAGACGGGCAGGGAACCTACGAGCTTACCGGCGGTGCTGAAACGTCGATTCAACTGCAATTTAACTACACCGATCCTGCTGGCGACGGTGCTGCGGTAAGCATCAACGTGAGCGATGGAATACGGACCGAACAGCAAGTCGTGGATCATGATCCCGAATCCACCTTTTCAGAGGCCGGAATCGTTTTTTATGATCAGGACTCGGGCAACTTGAGCACGACACTGCCGTTTCAAATAGCGGGGAAGCCATCACTGACGGCGCCAGCATCGGGTAACGTGACACTACAAATCGTGCGCTCCACTCTGCCGATAGCTGGGGAGAATGCCGCTGCTGCTTGTGAGTCCCTGGTGGATGATGGCGACACCGTAACGGTAACGTTGGCAGGGCTGTGTATCGACCCGATGGGTTGCGATGCGGGTGCCTCCTCTGTCATGACGATTGTTGATTCGAATGCAGTTGCACAGAATGTGCCGGTATTTAGCTCGCCTACAGCAAATCCTGAGCAGCAAGTTACCGCTACTGATTTAACTCTACAGTTTTCAGATCTGGGATCGGCGATAGGTACGGTGCCGCAACCTGAACAGAATATAGGTGCGTCTCTTAACTTTATGTACCCTAATTCGGGCAAGATATCGCTTCATGCGGAATATGAGATACCACTTGATAATGATATCGCTGGCACTTTGTCTGGAGATACCATCAATGGCGCTAGCGGGACGTTTATTGTAAGACCTTTCGGCTTCGATATCGATTTCACCGACGATAGAGGAGGCTTTGGCGGCGTGTCGTCTCTGGCGGTCGATGCAGATGGCCCTGCCTTTGCACGAGCGGGCGTAGGATTCAATGCAACAGTCTCGGCGGTGCTTTGGGAGCAGGGGGATGATGTAGAACTTGTGAATGGATCGCCTGGAAACGATGGTATACCCGATTTTGAAGCCGATTTATCCAACAATATAGTTGCGACCAATTTTGGTGATGAGGCCGTGGATAACAACACTGTCGAGATCAGTGTGATTATAAATGATCCAACTAGCTCTGGCGCAGCTAACCCGGGTGTGCCCGGCGGAGTGACGGGTAGTATGGTCACCGTAGACGGGTCCAGTGACATATTTCAGGCCTTTGGCAGTGGTGTGAGCGGGCCTCAATTGGTTGGCATCAGTGAGGTGGGCATTTTCGATCTCGCCGCCGAACTTGTCGATGACAATATTAATAGACGAGCTATCAATTATTTTGATTCCGATTTCAATAATTACCTAGCTATCGAGGGTGTGGCCGGTGGAACGCGCAATGTAGGACGTATCTATCCCAACAATTTCGAGCTGATTAATAGCAGCTTCGGGCCCCGTACAAACCAATCCATGGTCTGTGCGCCGGCTTCTTCGTTCACTTATATGGGTGAGGATTTCTATGTCATGATCGAGATTGAGGCGAAGAATTTCCAAGGAATTACAACACAGAATTACTTCGATGATTTCGCGAAGTTAAAGAGTTTCGCCGAGCTCGATATGCGCGCTATAGTAGATGTCGAGAACTCCTCGGACACCGATCTTACGGCTAGGCTTGTCAATACTTCCGTGCCGACAAACTTCGATCAGAACCAAGTTGATAAATGGGAGCTGGGTGTTCTAAGGCTTAGTGGTGATATGAATGTCGCGCGGCTAGTTGATGGTGAGGATGCGCCACTCACCAACGTCAAAATCTCTTTCAACCCTAATGACAATAACGTCAATGATTCTGCTGTCGATGATCTCAACGCCGCCAACGATGTTTTATTAGATGTCTTCGATGTCGATTTGGATGATGGTTCACCGGATGTTGATCCCCTTGTAGGGCCTTGGCAATACGCAGAGATTGGCTCTCATGAGTTCCGTTACGGCAGGTTGCTTGTGGAGAATGCCTACGGTTCGGAATTTGAAGATCTAGATATCGGCATAGTTATTGAGTACTACGACGGAGCCAACTTCGTAGTGAACGACGCCGATAGTTGTACTGCTATTGGTCTGACTTTTCCAGCCGCTGAGCTAGATTTCGTGGCGGATTCCTATGAAGACTTCGGCGGGCCCGACACTTTCGAGGCTGGCGACACAGTAATAGAGAACGGTATTGCTGCGACAGTGACAGTCTTTCAGGGACGAACCGCTAGACTGGCTGATGGCGACGACGACGAGGATAACGATACAGACCGTCCGTTCTTTACAACGGCTCCGCTTAACGAAGAGACAGGGCGGGTTCTTGTCGAGCCCGATCTTTCGTTAATTTCATTACCTTTTCTCCAATACGATTGGCGTGGCGGTGCGGGCGAAGTCGCAGGCGATATGTACGATGAAGAACCAGAAGGAGCGAACTACGATGACAATCCTCGCGGCATCATAGAATTCGGTTCCTACCGCGGCCATGACCGTGTGCTTAATTGGCAAGAAATTTTTGTCGGTTCTGGGCAGTAGGGCAGGCTAGGCAGCTAAGCGTTGCAGACTCGTTTCTAGCTTACTAAATCATTTGCTATAGAGCGGTGTAGTGATTCCTTTGGTGTTTTCCGTTATATTGACTTTAGGCTGTCGTGCATTCGTACTGTCGTTGCCGGCATCGATTTAAGTCAATTACACGGACCACACCATGCGCTCAAAAACTTCACTGACTCGCGTAAGAATAGACTTGCTGTATGCCTTTTCTCTTTCGATCTTAACGCTGCTTTTTCCTGTTCATTCGTTAGCGCAAGCCGTATCCGACAACCCTTATCAGGTGATCTATCACTGGGGCGAACTGCCTGATGGGCGAGAGATGGGTGTAGTCACTGGAGTCCACCCCGACCCCGATGGTGAGCATATGTGGATCGTCGAGCGCTGCAGCGCGAACCAGTGCGCTGGCTCTGACCTCCCACCTATTCACAAGCTCGACAAGCAGGGGAGGGTAGTTAAAAGCATTGGTTCAGGATTGTTCGCCTGGCCACATGGCTTCGATCTCGACAGTGAAGGAAACCTCTGGGTAACCGAAGGCGCACCGCGCGGTGATGCAAGAGGCACAGCTGGCTTTGCTCTAGGAATGGGGCATCAGGTGCTAAAACTAAATCAAGACGGCGAGGTATTACTGCGTTTGGGCGTAGCTGGCGTAGCAGGCGATGACGGGGGGCATTTTAATGGTCCTTCGGCTGTGCAGGTCGCACCTAATGGCGATGTTTGGGTCGCCGATGGGCATCGTGGTGGTAACAATCGTGTGCTTAAATTTTCTGCCGGTGGAGAGTTGCTGCTGCAACTTGGAGGAGGCATCGACTCTTTGAGTCGCGAAGTTAGCAGGTTTAACGATCCACATGATTTGAAGATGGATTCCCAGGGCAGGCTTTTCGTTGCCGACCGCGGCAACAATCGTCTACAGATATTCGATCAGCAGGGAGAGCTTCTCTCTATATGGACGCAATTCGGTAGACCGAGCGGCATCTGGATCGATGCTAACGACAAGATATACGTCGCCGATGGGATGTCGGGCGAGCAGTGGAATCCTGGTTGGCAACGGGGCATTCGTATCGGTGATGCGAAGACCAGCTGGATCACCGACTTCATTCCCGATTATGAGTTGCAAAACGGCAGCGGCATAGAGTTCTTGGCAACGGATGCTGAGGGCAGTATCTATGCGGGGCAGGTGGGTCGTCAGCGCTTCGAAAAGTATGTTCGGGTTAGACCGTAATTGAATTACGTGTAAAGCGATCCCCCTAGAATTTCGTTATAAAGTTTAGCCGATCTGCATCTTGTTTAGCCTCACTGAATAGTTCACTGATAATTAATCACCTTGGCAATAGCAGTGCGATTGAGCTTGAACCTGAAGCGACAATTTATGATTCTCCCGATACCCTATTGGATTATCGTTTAAAGATCTCGATACTGTGTTGGCTTTTTATCCAGCAGTGAGTGGATTTAAGTTGCTGAATTTAGCAGCGATTCGAGATAGCGCTGGGGAAGACAAGTCATTGACGGATGCGCGTGACGCATGCGGGGTCGCGGTTTTAAAGACGCCTACTTTTCTATTCGAATTCACTAAAACCGCCGACAATTAATCGATCATGATGAGGGTTTAGCTGGCGTTTCAGAACGAGAAGACAAAAAAAATAGGCTGACAAAGTCAGCCTCAAAGGTTACATCATAGGATACATAAATTAGTTAGGTAGAATCACCGCATCAATGACGTGAATCACGCCGTTGCTGGTTTCAATATCTGCCGTTACAACGTGTGCGTTGTCGACCATGACACCATTCATCGCATTCACACTTATTGCACTACCCTGCACGCTGTCGACTTCCATAGTTTTTCCAGCTATATCGCCAGACATGACCTTCCCAGCTACCACATGATAGGTCAGCACGGCCACTAGCTGGTCTTTGTTCTCAGGTTTTAGTAAATTTTCTACAGTACCCTCGGGCAATGCGGCAAATGCTGCATCTGTAGGTGCAAAGACAGTGAAAGGACCTTCGCTTTTCAGTGTATCGACAAGACCGGCAGCTTGCACTGCAGCAACTAGTGTAGAGAATTGTCCGGCGGCGATTGCTGTGTCAACTATATCGTCTGCCTTGGCATTAACGCTCGCAAGTGTGAGGGGCAGAAGAGTAATAAACGCAAGAAGGTTTCTTTTAATAATGTTCATAATGGCTCCAGAAAATTGGTAAATTGGTTTGATAGAACCCACAGCAACGAATTAAAATCGCCTTCGGATCACTGTAAATAAATATAAATTGATTTACCGGGAAGAATGAGAAGTAGTTGAACTAGATTGCTCGAAGCAACGTAGAAAGGTCGGTAGGTAAAACTAAAACACCATGTGGAATTTTCGTTATGAAATTTTTAATTCGGAACGCGCTACTTGTAACAATAACCGCTTTCAGCACTTTCGCGGCGGCGATCGAAAAACCTGAGTATAAGGTGGTTTTTGTTGATGGCGCTGTAGAGTACCGCCTTTACCAGTCCTTCATAGTTGCGGAGACTGAAATCATCGGCTTGGAAAGCTGGAAGGATGCCTCAAACGAAGGCTTCAGGCGGCTTTTTAAGTACATAACCGGCGATAATAATGGTGAGGAAAAGATTGCGATGACGGCGCCAGTGCAGCAGAGTAAAATTCAAGCTGAAGATGTAGTTTTCAATCAGGCTGAACCTTTGACAACAAAATCGGGGTGGAAAGTCGGCTTTATGCTCCCATCTAGTTATTCTATTGTAGATGCACCAATGCCCGAGGATGAAAGAATTGAGATTCGTACGGTGCCCGAGAAATTAGTGGCGGCAATTCGCTACTCGGGCCGTTGGACTACGCGAAATTTTGATAAGTATGAATCACGATTAATGGCGGCGTTGATGGAGGAAAATATTGAAATTCTTGGAGAATCCGAGACTGCTTTCTACAACCCACCCTTCGTTCCACCCTTCATGCGGCGCAATGAGATTTTGGTAGAGGTGGCAAGCCCGCCGAGCTAGGCCCTCATGGGCGATTGACTAAAGCCTCGCTAACAGGGTTCTACTGCAGCACTGACATTACTTAAGCTTGAACAAACTCTAGCTCAGCTCGGTACGTGACCGTAAGGATCCAAGCAATGTCACCTAGATAGGGCACAAACTTAGTCGTAGTAGGGTGAAATACAGGCTGTCATCTGCGGCGTGTAAGGAGACAGTTCTATTCTTTGAATGCCTTGCTATTTACCGGGTCATTAGCCTCACGTTCTTCCTTAAGATCCGTTTATCTGTTCCGCGCCAGTAAAAATAACAGTTTACACGGCAGAAACCTGCTCATGCTCCTGTTAAGCGCACCAAATAAGTGCAATATTGAAAGGTGGGAGCAAGAGTATGTTGGCGGTTACTAACCTAGCTCGATAGGCAATTCAAGGCCTAACCTTGCACCCTTCCTATTAGATTGCTTTTATCCTTTGCAGTGTCGCAACGAGTGGACTTGGGGCGGGATAGCTTTTATTCTCTTACGCAGTACTTCTTATATACCAACAAAATATCCAAGGAGCATCCATGACTTCATTGCCTACTTCATCAGTATCTAAATTTACGCTTTTTGCTTGCGTGTCTGCGTTGCTAACCGGCTGCGTAACTGCCGGCAATCCTATCTCGGGCGATGGCTTGCCCAATCCGGCACCTAACGTTACCCAGAATTGGGGCGACTTGCCCGCTGGAAGAAACTGGGGTTCAACGGCTGGTATCGACATCGATCCTAATGATGGACATATCTGGGCTTATGAGCGCTGCGGCGCAGGCACATTTGGTGGCGGTACTCCAATCAACTGTGACACGAATCCAGTCGATCCAATATTCAAATTCGATCGCAATACTGGCGCAGTGTTAGCGAATTTCGGCGGTGGCGTCATGATGACTCCCCACGGTATTCATGCTGCAGCTGACGGCAGCGTTTGGGTAACTGACTTCGCGACAAATTCAGATGGCACCAAGGGCCAGCAAGTACATCAGTTCAGCGCTGACGGTGACTTGCTGATGAGTCTTGGTACAGCGGGTTCGGCAGGCAGTGGCCCAAATCAATTCAATCAGCCGAACGATGTGATCGTAGGACCTGATGGAAGCATCTATGTCTCCGATGGGCACAATGGCCAGGGCATGACCACCGATCAGGCTATGGAAGAAGGTCTAGCAGAAGGCAGCACGGCTAGAATCATTAAATTCTCTGCCGACGGCACGCGCCTTAAAGAATGGGGAAGCATTGGCGTGAGACACGGTGAATTTCGCACGCCACACGCGATGGAGTTTGATTCACAAGGTCGCCTGTGGGTTGCTGACCGCGGTAATCATCGCCTCGAAATATTCGACCAAGAGGGTAACTATTTAGAGTCGCGCTATATGTATGGCCGCATCAGCGGCTTGTTCATCACTGCCAATGATATGGTTTATGCGATCGATTCAGAGTCTAGTCCTACAGGTCACGTAGGTTGGAGAAACGGTGTGCGTATCGGACCTCTGAATGAAGATCGAATCGTGGGCTTCATTCAGCCATTTGAGCGTGATAATCGGGTCTATCAAGGAACGGCAGGAGAAGGTATCGCTGTTGATGCAGATGGCAACGTCTACGCCGCAGAGGGACCGAACTCACTATCCCAAGCTGGTGGAGCGTTTACTAAGTACTCCGTCCGCTAACTCAGGCAAGTCAAAACAGGTAACAAAAAGGCCAGAGGGTGACCCCTCTGGCCTTTTTGTTGGCAGCATCATTGCCGCGGTAGATTGTGTTTTACTGCGAAGACAGAGCCCTATCTGCTTGCTAGCTCTTCCCGCAAGGCGCTTAGAATACTATTAAGTTCCCGAAAATATTCGCTCTGTGCAGAGAGTTCGGACATAGCGGCATTTAACGCTTTATACTCAGCTGCTAGGACGCTCTGCAGATCGGTTGGTGTGAGCAATAAATCGTACCCGAGACGCGCGTCGTTGGCGTTGTTCCCGCGCTTGTCGGTTACAAACTGCGGCTCGCAGGCCTCGGCCTTGATGTTAGAGCCGGTAGGGATGTATTCGTAGCAGATAATAGCAAGATTCTCATCCTCAATGCTGCGATTGAATACTTGGTAGAACTCGGTTTCGATTTTTTTTATTTCGCCGCGTAACTGCGAACGCGTCAGGTCTTCCATGACAATCTGGCCTTCGGCGGCTAACGTTAATGTGGATGCCATCGCTAGCAGAAGTGCACTGCAAAATGTGTATACACAGATGAATCGTAAGGCCTTCATTGCAAATTCCTCTTCGCCGCGGTGGAGACCGTAGGTGGCTTCTAACTAAGTCGATTATAGGCTGCAAATTTAATTTGTGTAGCAGAATTTTTGAGAATTAAGCCTGTATTTCATTCGTTTCAGTGCAAACCAGGCTTACTATTTTTCTTAAATCAGATAAATAGAATTTTTGGGCAAGCTGAAAATTAGATCGAGTGTCCGCTCGAAAATTTGTTGTGACGAGCCCTTCTAAAAATCTCTAAAATCTCTAAAATCTCTAAAATCTCTAAAATCTCTAAATTATTGTAATATATAATAATTTTTTAATAATTCTATTCTACTACCGGGCAGTGTATTAATTACTTCCTCTAGTTCGGCGAAAATAAGGACTCCGGAGTCCCACATTTATCGGAAAAGCACCGATATGAGTCAGGAAAGCTTTAAATTAGGGCTTTTTAAGCACTATCAAAATAGGTACACTAAAATTGTAGCTACGATTTCGTATTGTTCGACGTTGCAGTGAGAGATGAATTTATAAAAAATTGACTGCATCTCAAAGATGGGTTTTGCAGGGCATTCCGGAAGATTTGAGCTTTGTACAACCTATTGTGTTTGTTTTAATTAGAGCTTTAATAAAAATAATCAAATCAAATTTATGGAGAGAAATATGCATCGAAAAATCCCACATAAGCGCAGTTTGCTCTGCGCGGCGATCTCGCTTTCACTGCTGCCTCTGGCCAGCCAATCAATAGCTCAAGAGGACACCGTAGAAGAAGTGGTCGTTACCGGTTCCTATATTAGACGATCAGAGGGCTTTACCGGCGCGTCTGCAATCGTTCAACTTGACGCTGAAGCTTTGGAAGCTCAAGGTACTCTAAACGTCGGTGAGGTCATTAAGAACCTTGCTTTCGTAAGCGGTGCAGCTTCCCAAGTTTCCAACACTATTCAAGGAACTGATTCTCGCTCTACCTCAGTCGACTTGCGCGGTCTGGGTGCTAGCTCGACCCTGACTCTTATGGACGGCAAGCGTCTGGTCAACCAGAACGTGAATGCGCTAATCCCAACCATCGCGATTCAGCGCATGGATATCGTAGCGGACGGTGCTGCTGCTCTTTACGGAAGTGAAGCTGTGGCCGGCGTGGTCAACTTCGTTCCTTATAAGTCTTACGATGGTTTCAAGATGGACACCTTCGCCGAGCAAGATGATGGTGGTGACTACGATGAGCAGTCTGTACAGATGATGTGGGGCGGCCAAGTAGGCGAGATAGACGTCGTAGTAGCTGCGCAACATAAATCTAACACGCGACTAGGCTGGGACGAACGCAGTGACATAGCCAATAGCGGTCTAACTGTGTCTTCCAACGCGCCTGGTAACTGGTATGTACCACCGCGTGATGCGAATGGTGCATACACCGGTGGTGCGCGAGTTCGAGCGCCCGATCCTAGTTGTGCGCCAGGCTCTGAGCGAACGGCCTATACCCGTAATGTAACTGCCAATGCTACCGGCAATCTATTAGGTAGCAGCTGTTTCTTTGATTTCGGTGACAACCGTAGCTATCGAGAGCCTCTTCAGTCAGCGCAGTACTACGGTAATGCCACTTGGGAAGTAGACGACGATCTAACTCTAAGCTTCCAAGGCTTTCGCACCTACCTAAGAGAACAAACTTACACCTCTACTTCTAATCCAGGTAACTCGCGCATCGGTGAGCTTCCAGCGGTACGTGGTGAGATTCCAGGCAACCCATTCTTCGCAAAAGACGCCAATGGTAACCAGCTTTATGGCTTTGACGCGAATGGTGATGGCGTTCCTGATCGCGGCACTATGGACATGAACAACGATGGCACACCAGACTATCTCGTCGCTGGCATCGTGCCCAACGGTGTGCTGCTGCACGAAGACGTACAGCCTCGTACACTGCGCCCCATCAACAAGACCCACACACGTTCATCCGGTCATACTCGGGACAGGGACAATATTAGTGGCAACACGGATATCGTTAGCCGCTGGAGCGCACAGGCAGACTTCACGGTGCCTTTCGTCGATGGCTGGGAAGGCATGGCGTCCTTCTCGCGTAATGAGCGTGGCCTCACCTTCATGTCAAACCAGAACTACGACATTACGGCGATGCAACAGGGTTTGAACTGTGACGTGGTCAACGACCGTGATGCTTGTTACAACCCTTTCTTCGTTACGGACCAGAACGACAACAACTCCATTCAGGTTATGGATGATATAGCCGCTCGTGATAGGGAATGGACAGAACAATCGCTGGACGTGATCGATATCGTATTGAATGGCGAAGTGCCTCTATTCGGTTTCGAACTACCCGGCGGACCTGTCTCTGCAGCTGTCGGTTACCAATTCCGTGACGATAAGTTCACCAATACCCCATCCGCTGTTGAGCTAGCTGGCGATACGTGGATAGGTGGTACTGAGAAGGAAGTGATCACTTCCGGTAGTCGCGAAGTTGATGCCTTTTTCATGGAGCTGTCGGTTCCTCTGCTGTCCAATCTGGAACTTGAAATGGCAGTACGCCGGGAAGAATTCAGTACTGGTCAGTCATCCACCGACCCGAAATTCGGTCTCTCTTATGCGCCAACCGATTGGTTGACACTGCGTGCTACTAAAGGCGACGCCTTCATTGCGCCTAGCTTGACAAGCTTATTCAATCCGGTCACCTGTGGCCTGTCCACAGTAACTGACCGCTTCGGGCCGTTCTCTGCCTTTACCACTGCCTGTGGCGGCGGTAATCCGAACCTGACGAATGAGACTTCAACGTCTCAGCAACTCGGTTTCGATCTTGTATTCGGTGATTTCGACCTATCCGTTACGTGGAACCATACGGAGTTCGAGAATCGAATCGTCGGTATCAACGGTCAGGATCTGATGCAGCTGGATTTTCAAAACTTCAAGACCGCGACTGGCTTTGCTGGCGACGGCCTTCCGGGCAATCAGCCAACTGAGGATCAACTGCGTGCCTGGGTTGCAAACCCTCTGTCGAACAAAGACTTCATTCGCGACCCGGGTGATATCTTCACGATTCTACAGGTGAACAACACCAGTACTATCAATGCAGAGACTGTGGAAGTGGAAGCCTTCGATATTGCGTCTAACTACAGCATTAGCACCAATGATTGGGGTAATTTTCGTTTCGGCCTGCAAGCGACGTTCGTCGATCACTTCTATTATCAGGGCGATCCTTCTTCCCCGATCTTCGACGGTGCCGGTGAGTACAACGCTAACACTAGTGCGGTGCCAGAGCAGCCCGCGTGGAAGGCCAACCTGAACATTGGCTGGACCATGGGCAAGCACTCCGTGAACACTATCTCGCGTTATGTTGACGATCTGCCCTATGACGGTCCTGCGTTTGCTCACCTAGATGCCTTCGGTGGCTTTGACCGCCCCCAGGATATTTTTGAGACGGGTGTCAAGGCGTGGACTCAGATGGATGCGTCCTATACTTACCGTGGCATAGAACTGCTTGGCGGCGAAGGCGCGTTTACTGTCGGTTCACGTAATCTGTTTGATCGTAAACCTCAGGGCTCACCGGAATTTGCCGGTTTAATCGGTGGTCTTCAGATTGCGATGGGTCGTTCCATCTATGCACGTTTCATCTACGATTTCTAGCAATCGTAAAACCGCACGTTTGACTAGTGCGGCAACTTTGAAGGTCACCTCGGTGACTAGATAAAGTAAAAGGGGCTCTTTAAGAGCCCCTTTTTTTATGCCGTAAAAACAGGAAAGTGCAATGTGAGGTGGGTTCAGTTTAGCAGATTGAGATTTCAATCTGCTCCTACAAAAATTTTCATCGAGTATTAGAGAAAAAGCGGGGGACTCCAAAATCGCTAAATCATTACATTTTCTTTATAATTTAATCGCCTCGAGTCAGTCGCTTCAGAGATCTCGTTAGTCTTTTCTGAAAGCAAGATTCATCGAACTAACCACGCAGAGGACATTTCATTGGAAATCGACACTCAAGCACTATTCCCCAGCCTCGTCTGGACCACCCTGTTCGACGACAGAGTGAGCTTCAACGCGAAAATATTGGAATTGGCCAATAAGATGAGAAGGAATGACCCTAATGGCGTTAACAATACCAATGTAAAAGGTTGGCAGAGCCCTAATATTCTTCAAAACCTGGAGGAGTTCAAAGATATTAATCTTCGTATTGTGCAAGCATGCCAACGTATCGCTGAATCTCAGCACTTTAAGCCAAACAGAATTTTAGACCATCAAGCATGGCTAAATATCAGCCCACCCGGGGCTTCCAATAAGCTCCATTACCACGCTAACTGTCACTTCAGTGGTGTCTATTACGTGAGCCTTAAGGCGCCAGAATGCGGCAGTATCTACTTTCGCGACCCGCGCGTTGCATCTAGAATGTTTACCAGTCCGATTACACAACAAACTGATTTTACGGCTGAGGAGGTTCGTATGCGTCCAGAAGAAGGCAGGATGTACATATTCCCTGGCTGGTTAGAGCACGGTGTTGAGCCTAACCAGAGTACTAAAGATCGCGTAAGTATCAGCTTTAATGTGCGGGCTCTTCAATAAGGTGCCCCCAGCAAACATTAATCTCGTCGATTAGTAGTGGCTAGCTAAAACGAACGCTTAAGAAATTTTTTTATGTGCCACAATCTGGGTAGAGAAGTGCGGTAGTAGAAAGGGTAGTGCTAGAGAAAGAGAGATAACTAACGGATGATGCGGAACGCCTAACAGTAGCCTGCGGCAACACAGGTGCCGCCAGAAACCCATTGAATAGGTGGGAGAATACCCTGAGCTGTCAACGTATAGGTCACCCCACTTAGGCTAGTACCATCAGTTTTCCAGACAATGGTAATAACACCATCGGTCACGCTAATACCATGCGCGTCCGCCGCGAGAGTTTGAGCGCTGGGAAGACCATTTGTGCCTGAATCGAAGTCTGTCAGAGCGGACACGCTGCCCGTGGCAGCTGCAACATCCATCGCAGCGCTGCTAGAACCAATAGCCAGTATGGCTTCAGTGAATCGCGCGCTATTTTGATACAGCGAATAAGCCGGCAGAGCGACAGAGGCAAGCACACCAATAATCGCTACAACGATCAATAATTCAATCAGGGTAAAGCCTCGTTGATGCTGTGTTCTAAGCATATGCCTACTCCAATATAGCAATAAGTGTAGCTTAAGTTCGCTGAGATATGTACTTTTTAAGATTTGGGTTTCCAAAATCAATGTAATGCAATCTCGATTCCTGGTCTGGTGTGTAAAAAGCATAATGATTATAGGCATGTATATAAGAATTACAAAAGTACAGCTGTATATAAACTTGAATTTAGCGTTGCACGAAATCTTATCTAGGCTGGTGAATATCCAAATTCATCATAGCCCTTGAATCGGTCATATTCCTTGAATCCGTTATATTTGTGGGATAACCTCGACTAAATCTTAGTATTTCACAGTCTTTTAAGGAAGACATTACCTAATTACCAGGGTGCGTAGCAAATAAGTAAAATGACCATCTAGAATCCAACAACGGTCCAGAAGGAGTACTTATGCGCTCAGGGAAACATCCCCACCTCGCGAAGAAGCTATCTAAGTTGTATATCTCCTGCATTAATCCTTCGCTAAGTAGTAACGCCACCCTAGGCAGGCATCTTGGCATCTCTCGACAAGCAATTACCAAGTGGGTCCACGGTTCTGAAACGAGCGTAGGGAACAATATACCGCATAGTCAGATTCTTGACGTGGCTGCAGCATTTGAAATTGAGCCTTATTGGTTCACCTTGGAGCTAAGTGAGTTTGGGGAAAGGTTAGGTAAAAAACTAGAACTCAACGCGTTAGATACTCGCTTAGAAAGAATTTCACTTTCATCATTACCCAACACAGGCCTGAACCTTTTTGGTCGAAGCGCTGAAATCGATGCGATTGATCGTGCTTGGTATGAGCAAGAAATCAACTGTTTGGAGATAGTCGCCTTCGGAGGGGTTGGCAAGAGTAGCCTAGTCAATAGCTGGCTTTCGCGGTTGGATAAATTGGATTACTCACCTGCTAATAGGGTCTACGCTTGGTCGTTTTATTGGCAGGGCACGGGGGCAGATGTCAAAGCTTCAGGTGATTTATTTATTGAACAGGCTTTAGAGTGGTTTGGTGACAAAAATCCAGCAAAGGGAACGCCTTGGGCGAAGGCAAATCGGCTAGCAGATCTCATCCGCGAGTCTACAACACTTCTTATTTTGGACGGACTCGAACCGCTTCAATATCCGCCAGGCCCCAAGCAGGGTGAAATTGAAAATCCAGCCGTATCACTTCTGCTACGAGAACTAGCGGCGAATAACAATGGGCTGTGTATTATTACTTCGCGTTTATCGATCTCAGAATTTGCATCTTTTAGTGATGGACGTACTCAATCTTTACACCTAGAGCGATTAAGTAATACAGATGGAGTGCAGTTGCTATCTGCTATGGGTATCTGCGGCGATGAGATGGACATGGAGTCCGCGGTAGAAGTCTATTCCGGGCACCCGTTATGTTTGTCGCTGCTAGCGGGTTATCTTTCGGTCGTTCATGACGCTAATATTTCAAACTATAGGGACTTGAATTCCCTCGTCGACATTCAATCATTCGATACGCGTGCTAATAGCATAGTACGAGCCTATTTGTGTTGGTTTGATTCACCTCAGGAAATTTCTTTATTGAATCTACTTGGACTTTTTGACAGGGGCATCACTCTAGATGATGTGAAAGCTCTAGTGACCACTGAGCCCGTATCTGGACTTACCGCAGAGTTAGCTGATTTATCGCACTCTGAGTGGAGTTATGCGCTCAAGAAGTTGGAAGACGCTAACTTAATAGCTACATCCAAAACCGGCGAGAGTACTTTTATTGATAGTCATCCTCTCATTCGTGACTTCTTAAACGAGAATTTGCGAAGAGAGAAACCTGAAGTTTGGAGGCAGGGGAACAAGATCGTATTCAATTTTTTGCAGGATAATGCGATAGCGAATCCAAAATCGATGGTGCAATTGGAGCCTCTGTTTAGGGCAGTAATTCACGGGACGAGGGCAGGACTGGTTGAGGAAAGTTTTCAACTCTATTTTGATAGGATTAAGCGGAAACAGTTCTCGATCTTTACTGAAGGCTCTCATCACGCCGATCAAAGTTGTATAAGAGCCTTCTTTCGCAGGCCTTGGACCGAGCCCGTAGCCGAGCTGTCGGAGCTGGCTAGTTTTTATCTGCTCTCTTGTGCCGCTGCAAACCTAATTTACTTAGGTCAAATAGACGCAGCGCTCGCGCCTTCAATTCTTAGTATCCAGGGATTCCAGAAAAGCCAAAGTTGGTTCGAAGCCGCAGTCACCTCAGGCCCTCTTATCTCGATGTTGATAGCCACAGGTAGGCTACATGATGCTAGACAAGAATGGGATAGCGGGCAGGAGAGTGTGGCGGCTGCAGATAACGAAGTGCTACTAGCAGTTTCAATTAGCATTGGGGCATATCTTAGCTTTCTCGAAGGAGATTCAGACGAAGCGGCGAAACTCTTCGATGTTGCCGAAATAATTCTAAATAAGAGGGAGCCGGACTGTGAACCGGCATGCCCAACGATTAGTTCTTATTACTGCAAGTACCTACTGGATACTGGCGAAACGGATAGAGCCCTGAAGCGCGCGCTACTAACATTGGAATGGCGGAAGACTAATGTCTGGCAAGTAGCGGTGGATACAACTTCATTATTTGCAAGTGACCTTCTTGTTCTAGGATTGATTTATCTTGAAATCGAGGACTTGAAAAGCGCTTCTCACTATTTAAATAAACAGGTAGAGCTTTTTAAGGGGGCCAATGAATGGCTGTATCTGCCAAGCGGCTTGATCGCTCGGGCTAAATTACATGTAGCAAAAGGAGATCATGTTGCTGCTGAGCGAGATTTAGAAGAAGCCTTAGCAATAGCCAAGAATACCGGAGCACTATTGAGTACATGGGAAGCGAATATTGCCCTAGCAGAATTGGCGATTAGTTCTGAAAATCTGTGCACAGGGCAGCTGTATTTTGAAAGAGCTATGGAAATAGAGGGCATGGCATTATATAAGCACTACTCTGTCCAATTAGAATCTTTAAAGGTTCAGCTTTATTGAAATCGGGGAAATGGGTTTGCCTCGCAGACTTTAATATCATGATAGTGTTGTAGATATTTACTAAAAAATTCTAATGCTCTACTACCCACTAAGATTGGAGACTAACTCTGTGACTAAAAACATTTATCTGGCCCTTGCATTGAGCTCTACATTTATTGCCAGCACTCTACTTCAAGCTGAAGAATCCCCAGCCATTAAGTACGACCCACTAGCCATCACGCTAGCCGACATCCAGTGGGGTTTGCCCGGCGGAGGCAATGGTGCTCCCGTGGGTGTGCAAACCGCGCAGCAGGGCATTGATCCGGTCACGGGCGGCATTACCTACTACGCGAAATTTCCGGCGGGCTCGCATTTCGATACGCATTGGCACACCCATGATGAGTTTGTGGTGGTGGTGCAGGGAACTGTGACGATTGTTCTAGGCGAGGAGAGTTACTCGGTGAGTACTGGCAGTTATATCGTCATACCCGGTAAACTAAATCATTCCTGGGACGTGCCAGTCGGTGGGGAAGATGCTGTAATCGTGGTGCGGCGGGCTGGTCCTGCGGACTTCCACTTCTTGGATAGGTAGATGGATAAATTGGCAGAAAGATAAGGCTGTCGCCAAGAAGAACAGAGATCAATAAAAAAGGCCGAGAGCGGAAGCCCTCGGCCTTTTTGTTTTCTTGTGAAGCTTTGTTACTAGTCGTTGCCGGCTAGTGAACGTTCTTCTTTTTCTTTGCGTTCGGCAACTAACTGCTCGAAGCCTTCATCGTCTAGATGAGTAATAGCTAACCAAGCGTGAGTCATCTCATCGCCAGTACGGCTGCCGCCCATTACCCACATATCCGGATCGGGGTTGTTGGGGTTGTCAGCTGTGTTGTCGTACCACTGCTTCAATACCAATACCGCGCCCGCAGGTATTAAGGGAGCTACGTCTTCGTTGTAGATGTGACTGTGGTGCCATGTCGCGCTCCACTTTGAGACTTGGCTGATCTGCTCAGTGCGACCAGTCTCTGGATAGAAGATCTCCAGCGAGGCAGCATTCATGCGCAAGTGGCCATGAGGCTGAAAGCTGTCAAGACGAATCGGGTGATCGAAGGAGTGGAACCCCTGTGTCATGGAATAACCATTCGGTGGGATGGCAATGTCTGCCTGCGGGCTGATCTGATAAAGAGCTAGGTCCTGCTTGTATTTAGCTTCTTCCTCGTAACCTACTGGGTGTAACCAGAGGCCGATCTCAACCACGTTATCCTCAATCATAGTGCCGGGAGCTGTCGCGCCAACGCCACCTGGGAACATGTGAATGCTCCAGCTAACTATTGCGTCTTTTGGCAGCGTGCGACATACGCCTTCAGGAACGATTTCGCCCCATTTGCCCATAGCATATTCAGTGAGCATGCTTTGACGCTCCATGGTGCCGTCTGGCTGTTCTAATACAACTGACGAGTTCGCATGGTGAACTACGGCCTGGGCATCGCCTCTTGGCTTAACCTGCACGGCCTTGATGCAGCGATCTGCTGTCATACCGCTGGGTACGTAGTGGTTACTCCAAAGGTCATTGCCGTTGGCTGGTATGTCGATAGAGATGGAGGGAATGATTGTGTCCGGCTGACCGAATTGAGACACGAAGTTCCATTCGCTAGGGTCATTCATCTCAGGCATAGCCACGACAATATCTGCATCGCCCATTGGCGAGCCTTGGTTTACCCAGGCTACAATGGTATCGATTTCTTCTTGTTCTAAGCGCCAATCGCCTTCGAGATCCTGAATGCCGATGCCATGGTCATAGGCATACGGAGGCATTTCACGATTCGCGACTCGCAATTGGATCAGCGGTGCCCAAGGGCGAACCTGATCGTAATTTGTAAGCTGCATGGGCCCGATTCCGCCTTCGCGGTGGCAGACTACGCAGTTCTCGTTGAGGATTTTGCCGACTTCACCGTTGTAGGTGACGTCATGATCGGCAGCCGACTGAGCCAGTGCCGAAACTTGAAACCCTGCTGCGGCAAGCGCGGCTAGGCCTAACCAGCCTTTCGAAATACTCATAAATCTCTCCTTTTGATCTTTAGGGGAATCTCGATTCTATTAGGCTCGAGTAATCCATTGATTGGATAGATGAATCCTGTTATTGCAGAAGATCTCATTGGATTCTACCTCTTTTTTGAGGCCGGAAGAAGCAGTAACAGCGATTAATTTGACAAAACCCAGACAATAAAAAAGGCCGGTTAATCGAGATTAGCCGGCCTTTTGGACTTCTTAGAAGAGGTTAGCCCAATTCTACTTAGCTAGGTACTAGTCGTTACCGGCTAGTGAACGCTCTTCTTTTTCTCTGCGATCTGCAACGATATTTTCATAGCCTTCGTCATCGAGGTGAGTAACCGCGATCCAAGCATGAGACATCTCGTCGCCAGTACGGCTTCCGCCTACAACCCACTGATCAGGATCAGGGTTATTTGGGTTATTCGCTGTGTTGTCGTACCACTGCTTGATTACCAATACAGCGCCTGTTGGAAGTAGAGGAGCGACATCTTCTTCATACAGGTGGCTGTGGTGCCATGTGGCACTCCAGTTAGAGATCTGGCTGATTTGCTCAGTGCGGCCAGTTTCTGGGTAGAAAACTTCCAGAGAGGCTGCATTCATGCGTAAGTGGCCGTGTGGCTGGAAGCTATCGATGCGAACCGGGTGATCGAAAGAATGAAAACCCTGAGTCATCGTGTAGCCATTAGGAGGAACGATAAGCTCGCCGCTTCGTAGCCGTCAGTCAGTCGATACAGTTTCAGATCCTGCTTGTAAGGAGTCTTCGCGGAAGCAGTCATATAGTCATCGTCGTGAAACCAAAGACCGATTTCAACAACGTTGTCTTTGATCATTGTGCCTGGAGCCGTTGCGCCAACACCACCTGGAAACATGTGAATGTCCCAAGCAACGCGCGAATCCGCAGGCATAGTTCGGCAAACACCCTCAGGTACTAACTCACCCCACTTGCCCATAGCGTATTCCGTAAGCTGACCGTACTTCTGCCACTCCCCGTTCTCGTCTTGCGATTCAACGTCAGAATTAGCGTGATGAACAACAGCAGCAGCGTCTCCACGTGGCTTAACCTGAACCGCCTTGATGCAGCGATCCTGTGTCACGCCAGTGTCAACATAGTGCTTATGCCAAAGGTCGTTTCCATTTGCAGGAATATCGATAGGTAGCAGAGGCGAATGATTAGATCAGGCTGGCCATAATCAGGGGCAGCAAGATTCCACTCGCTCAGGATCGCGAACGACCGCAGCTGGAGGAACGACGTCCTGCATGGACCCATTGGTGAGCCTTGGCATTAACCCAGGCGACGACAGTGTCGATCTCTGTCCTGAGACATCTAAGCGCCAGTCAGCTTGAAGGTCCTGAATGCCGATGCCGTGGTCGTAGGCATAAGGAGGCATTTCGCTGATTAGCAACACGTAAGCTGGATCAGTGGTGCCCAAGGGCGGACCTGATCATAGCTGGAGAGCTGCATGGGGCCGATGCCGCCCTCTGTGATGGCAAACAACGCAATTCTCGTTGATAATCTGAGCAACGTGACTGTTGTAAGTAACTGCGTCGTCCTGAGCACTAGCCTGTAGGCCAAATGCGAGGAATACGCCGCTTACTGCAGCAGTCAATACGCGTACTGTTTTCATGCCTTTCTCCTAAAAATTGAGAGTTATCGATCTAAAATAAAGTTTTAATTGAATTCTTGCATTAATACCTGCTGAAAATTCTAATTCGCTGCCCCTCAAATGTCCATCGAATACGGCTATTTTCGGGGAATCATTGCAACAAATTGAAACACATTTTGGAGGTTTTTTTCGCTGAGTGTTGCCGCTAGCGCCCCTCCAGCCGGGAATCGCGACGAAACACCCTTGCTTGCTTTCTGGCCGGCCGCGAAAGTCGGCCAAAAAGCTAATAATAACAAGAGCTTACGGGCTTACAGTTACTTTTTGAACAATATTCGTCCAACAGCACTGGTCGCCGTTCGAGCTGTCTGGACCGGCAAAGTTGTCTACCTTGGTGTGAATCATGTATTCACCCGGCTCAGAGAAAGTGGCGATTGTTTTAGCTACACCACTGCCGCCTTCTACTTTAATTTGGCCAGGAGTAATCTCACGGAAGAAACGGAATCTACGGTCGCCTTCTTTATAGGGGTTCTCGGGATAGCAGTGCTCTCATGATGTGCAAATTCCACCATGCCAGGGCCCTGATACTTGCTGAACGCAACGCCTATTACAATCGGCTCTAGGAAGCGTGGGTCAGTAGAGTCTCGTTCCGAGATATCTTCGACATTTACAGAAAGAATCACCGGTTCACCCACCGCAACGGTGCCTTGATGTTCACCCACCTGAGCGAAAAGACCAGCTGATCTTTGGCCGTCTTCACCGAAACCGGCGAGTGGCTGCATGGCGCCTTGCGGGCGCGGAAGGATGAAGTCTAGCTCGTATGCGCCTATGCCGTATCGTCCAGGGACTTTCAAGGCTTCTTCGCTACCGGTCTTGATATGCCACCAGATGTCATCGCCGGCTTCAGATTCAGGAACAGTTACCGTGAACATGCCCGTTGAACGTCCTGCCGGAAAATGTGTGGGCTGCATGCCGCTGTATTTGGCGGGCTCGATGTAGTTCGCCGACCCGACAGGGATATCAACTGGCTCATCGTTTCGGTTAATGAAGCCAAAGGAAAAGCTCGCTGTACCGTCTGGGTTAGAAATCCATCCTTCCATGACAGGTATGATGGGCAGGCCAGTAGGTGGCGCAAGGCTCAAGAAACGGCCATTGTCTGCAGATTGGGCTTGTGCCTGGAGGCTAAAGACTGCGGTAAGGGCAAAGGCTAATAGCGCAAAGGTTTTTTGATATTGTCGCATCGATGTTATCTCCAAAGATCAGGTTCAATTATTCTGTCTTACTTTATTGTTAATCTGCCAGAGTGAAT
>CALSUH010000003.1 GCA_943789485.1 uncultured Pseudomonadales bacterium | reverse complement strand
GCATTCCACTGCTGGTGATGCGGTGTTGCTCTCACCTGCTTGTGCTAGCTTTGATATGTTTGAGAATTTCCAGCATCGAGGCTTCGCTTTCATGAAGTCAGTGGAGACTTTACAATGAGCATGGCGAGGGCAATAGAGCCTACTAACAGACTCATCAATCCGGTCCAGCCGCGGGCAGTGAATAGCATATTGTTGTTCACTTTTTTGCTGCTATTTATCGGCTTGCTAATGATGACATCCGCCTCTGTCGAGCTAGCCAGCAGTCAATACTCTGACCCGTTCTTTTTCCTTAAGCGGCAATTAATTTTTTCTGTTGTAGGGATATTCGTTTTAGTTGTAACTCTTCATATTCCAATAACGACCTGGCGTACATGGAGTTGGTATTTGCTAATGGTGTCGTTTGTGCTCTTGGTGTTAGTACTTGTCCCCGGCGTAGGCGAGTCGGATAAGGGAAGTACTAGAAGAATAGACCTAGCCTTCTTCGAACTTCAGCCTTCAGAGTTGGCGAAAGTTTTTATCGTGGTTTATCTCGCAGGATTTTTGGAGAGACAGTTAGATGAAGTTCGTGAAAAATGGTCCGGATTTTGTAAGCCGCTTCTAATTGTTGGCATTGCCGTGGCTCTATTTCACTTCCAGCCTGACCATGGAACGATGGTTATTCTTACGCTTACTGCGCTGTGCATGATTTTTCTGGCGGGAGCAAAACTTTACCGTATTTTATTGATGTTGACCCTATGCATGGGAGGAATAGCTTTGCTTGCGGTCATGAAGCCTTATGTAATCGATAGGATTACCTCATTTCTAGATCCTTGGGCGGTTGAAAACGTAACTAATGGTGGCTATCAACAGGCGATGGCTCAGGTGGCATTTGGCCGTGGCGAATGGTTTGGCGTCGGTCTCGGGAATAGCATACAGAAGCTCTACTTCCTGCCGGAGGCGCACAATGACTTCGTGCTTGCCATCGTCGGTGAAGAGCTAGGTTTGGTTGGTGTGGCTACGGTGATACTTCTGTTTTCTGCGCTTATCTATAAAGCCTTCTCTATTGGTCAGAAGGCGCAGCAAGACAACAAATTGTTTGCAGCATTCTTTGCCTACGGTCTAGGACTATTATTTGCCGGTCAGGCGATGATCAATGTTGGAGCGAGCATTAGTTTGCTACCTGTAAAAGGTTTGACGTTGCCCTTCATGAGTTATGGAGGTGCGAGTCTGATCATGAGCTTCTTTATGATTGGCTTGTTGGTTCGCATTGAATACGAAATCGACAATAAGATTAATGATGTTGGTGAGGCGTAGCTAGGAAAAGTGTCAGCTAAAAATACAACTGTATTAATTATGGCCGCCGGAACCGGTGGTCATGTATTCCCAGCGCTTTCAATTGCGCAGAAATTGCAAGAGAAAAATATCCAAATAGAATGGATGGGCACTCATCAGGGAATGGAAAACAGACTGCTTGAAGGAACAGGGATTCGAATTCATGCCGTTTCTGCGAAGGGCCTCAAAGGCAAGGGCATAGCTAGACTGATAGCGGCACCTTTCATGTTAGCGCAGACACTAATTCAATCAATACGAATACTTTCAAAGGTAAAGCCAGATTGTGTGCTGGGGATGGGAGGTTTCGTTTCAGGCCCTGGGGGCCTAGCAGCCAAATTAACAGGCAGTAAATTAGTGATTCATGAGCAGAATGCGGTGCCGGGTTTTACCAATAAATTGTTGGCGAAGATTGCGAATCAAGTATTTGAGGCCTTCCCGAATACGTTCTCGCAAAGCAAAAAGGTCATTCATACAGGTAACCCAATTCGCAAGGAAATTGCAGATCTCGCGCTGTCAACGAGAAGCCTTAAAGAGGCTTCTAGACCGTTACAAATCCTAGTCCTAGGTGGAAGCCAAGGCGCGTTGGCGATTAACAAAGTCGTGCCAGAATTGTTAGCTAATTGGCCAGAAGAAAATCGTCCGTCAACGCGTCATCAGACAGGTGATGGTACCCTTGAGAGAACACAGCAGGCTTATCGAGACAGGGGTTTGGTTTTGTCTAAGAGAATAGACGTGCTCCCGTTTATCAGTAACATGGCAGCGGCCTATATTTGGGCTGATTTGGTGATTTGCCGTTCCGGCGCGAGCACAGTTAGTGAGATTGCCGCGGCTGGTTTACCTTCTATATTGGTTCCGTATCCGTATCACAGTGATCATCAGCAAAAACACAACGCAAATTGGTTGGTCCAGGCCGGCGCCGCTCTCCTGCTGGAGGAAAAAGATTTGACTGTTCCTGCGCTAAAAGCGCTGTTGCTGGATCTGGATGAAAACCGTGGCAAATTACAGCAAATGAGCGATATGGCAAAATCCATAGCAATTCGGGACGCGGATGAAATCATTGCGTGCCGATGTTTGGAGTTAATCCATGCATAGTGCAGCCAATCGACATGTTATTCCAGAGATGAGACGCATCAATAGACTGCATTTTGTCGGTATCGGTGGCGCCGGCATGTGCGGTGTCGCCGAAGTATTGCTAAATCAGGGCTATAAAATCAGCGGCTCAGACCTCAAGAAGTCTCCGAATACTGATCGCCTAGAATCCATGGGCGCTGAGATATTTATTGGGCACGACGCGGCGAATGTTAAGAATGCCGATGTAGTTGTCTATTCCAGCGCTATCGATGAGCGTAATCCTGAAATTAAAGCGGCGATCAATGAGTCTAAGCCATTGATCGCACGCGCAGAGATGTTAGCTGAGTTGATGCGCTACCGTCACTCGATCGCTATCGCCGGCACGCACGGGAAGACCACCACCACGAGCATCGTAGCATCTGTATTGGCACAGGCGGGTTTCGATCCTACATTCGTTATTGGAGGTTTACTGAATAGCGCTGGAACCAATGCTCGATTGGGAGAGAGTAGATACTTGGTTGCAGAGGCAGACGAGAGCGACGCCTCCTTCATGCATCTACAGCCTATGGTTGCCGTTGTGACAAACATCGAAGCCGATCACCTGAGTACTTACGGTGGTGACTTTGAGAGCCTGAAAAAATACTTCATCGACTTCCTGCACAATCTCCCTTTTTACGGATTGGCTGTGTTGTGCATCGATGATCCGGTTGTGCGCGAATTGCTACCGCGCATCTCGAGACCTAAAATCACCTATGGCTTCGCTGCGGACGCAGATTTCAGAATCACTAATTTGAGTCAGGAGCAACAAATCACCCGATTTGAAGTGGAGCGCAAGGAAGCAAAGGACAAGCTAAAGATCAAACTGAATATGCCAGGTCGTCATAACGCGCTGAATGCAACTGCTGCAATTGCCATCGCAACAGACGAGGGTATCAAGGCGAAGGATATCCAGAGCGGTATCCAAAATTTTGCTGGAGTAGGTCGTCGTTTCGATGTGCAGGGTGAATTTGCCGTGGACGGAGGAACGGTCATGCTTATCGATGACTACGGGCATCATCCGACCGAAGTAGCCGCGACTCTGCGAGCCCTGCGTGATGGGTGGCCAGACAATCGATTGGTTATGGTCTATCAACCACACCGCTACAGTCGCACTAAGGATCTCTATGAGGACTTCGTCGAAGTTCTTGGCGAGGCGGATGTTTTGCTTCTGCTAGAGGTGTACTCCGCAGGGGAGAAGAAAATCGCTAGCGCGGACTCAAGAAGCCTCTGCCGAAGCATTAGATTGCGTGGGAAAGTTGATCCTTTTTATGTAAAAGACGAGTCCGATGTGCAGGGGATTCTAAGTGAATTAGTCCTGCCGGGGGACATTATTTTAACTCAGGGAGCAGGAAGTGTCGGCGCTTTAGCTAAACAATTAGCCAAATTGGGTTTTAAAGCATAAATGATTGATTTCCATAGAAGGTTTTTGCATTTAAGGGTCAAGAAATAGAGAAATGAGAACGATACATAGAGAGAAAATCATAGCAAATGCTGGACACGTCGTCGTACTGAAAGGCGGGAACTCCGCAGAGCGCGAAATTTCCCTGTTAAGTGGCGATGCGGTCTATCAGGGATTGCTGAGACTGGGCGTACACGCGAGTATTCTGGATGTGAGCGACTCCGTTGTCGCAGACCTAGAACGCTTAAAGCCAGATCTGGCGCTGATCATGTTGCACGGTCAGGGCGGAGAAGACGGAACGATGCAGGGTCTTCTAGAAGTTTTGAAGATTCCGTATACCGGGAGCGGTGTGCTGGCCTCTGCGTTAGCCATGGATAAGGCGAAGAGCAAGCTGATTTGGCAGCGCCTAGAGTTGAAGACGGCCGATTTTGTCATGCTGAATGAGGCAAGCGATTGGCAGGCATTGATAGATAGATTTGAAGTCATAGTTGTGAAGCCAGTCAGTGGTGGATCGAGTCTGGGAATAGCAATAGTAAAAGATGCAGCAGGTCTCAAGAAGCAGTTTGAAATAGCTAGCGGATTTGATTCAGAGGTAATGGCAGAGAAGTGTGTTATCGGAAAAGAGTTTTCAGTGGGTGTGATTGAGGATCAATTGCTTCCGGCCGTTCAGCTGAACACCAAGAGGGACTTTTTTGACTTCGATGCAAAATATGTCGATGAAGATACAGAAATTATTTGCCCAGCGCCGCTGAATGACGAGAAGCGGAAAGAGCTCAATAAATTGGTTCGCGCTGCTTATGCAAGTCTGGATTGTAAGGGCTTGGCTAGGGTAGATGTTATGCAGGATGAAAGTGGTGAGTTCTACCTGCTGGAATTAAATACGATTCCTGGAATGACTGACCACAGTTTTGTGCCTGTAGCAGCAAAGAAGTCTGGGATCGATTTTGACGATTTATTATTAACCGTATTAGAGCTAGAGCAAGCGGCGAACTAAGAAGATGGCAACTACAAACAGAGCTATTAGAACTGGAAGCGGGATACATTCAACGCGCCGCAATTCCAATTCGAGAGATCAACCGCTTAAGCCTAAGTCATCTGGCAAACGGGGGCTCTGCGCACTAGCAGGGGTATTGGCTTGTGTTGCTTTTCTGATGGTTCAAAACAGAGCGAACATTTCCGGGTTTCTAAATCGCCCAGTCAGTAAGGTTAGAATCGAAAACCAGTGGCAAAGAATAAGTGAGGACGAGGTCAGTAAGGTGTTAGCTCCTTTTATGGGGAATGGCTTCTTCGATTTTGATGTTGTCGAGGCGAAGCAAAAACTAGAGCTTCACTCGTGGATTCTGCAGGCGTCAGTGACTCGAATCTGGCCAAGCACGCTATCACTGCATCTGATAGAACAAGTTGGCATAGCCCGATGGGGCAACGAGAAATTACTAAATCAATACGGTGAAATATTTCAGCCTGAGAGCTTACTAGAGTTAAGCGCCTTGCCTTTGCTTGCGGGACCTGAGGACAGTCAAGCGGCTGTGATGTTGCAGTACCAGAAGCTTAACCAGATTTTATTACCAGCAGGATTGCTACTCTCGGGATTGAGCCTAAGCAAACGTGGTAGCTGGGAATACTTATTGAATGAACAAATACAGGTTGTTGCCGGTAGAGATGATGTATTCGAAAAGACGCAGCGTTTTATCGATTTTTATACGAGTCAGCCGTTCCAGCAATCATCCCAGTTTTACTCTATTGACTTGAGATACGGAAACGGCATAGCGGTACGAGCGACCGAGTCAGGTTTTACAGGAGTGGCAATTCGGTGATTCAGTTCCATCCAACATCTTTTGATAACCGTTTTCTGGAGATTTCGAACGATGAATGAATCAGTAAACGAAAACATGATCGTTGGATTGGATATTGGTACTTCCAAGGTCGTGGCGATAGTTGGGGATATAAAATCGGATGGCGGTTTGGATATCGTCGGCATTGGCAGTCACCGTTCTCGTGGACTTAAAAAAGGCACTGTAGTCAATATCGAATCGACCGTTGAATCCATTCAGCGTGCAATCGAAGAAGCAGAGCTTATGGCGGGGTGCCAGATTCATTCAGTTTATGCAGGTATTGCCGGCAGTCATATCCGGAGTATGAATTCTCATGGGATCGTGGCGATTCGAGACGGCGAGGTCATAAAGGCCGATATCGAGCGCGTTATTGATGCGGCGCAAGCGGTTGCTATTCCCGCTGACCAGAAAGTTCTGCATATACTTCCGCAGGAATACATCATCGATTCGCAGGAAGGTGTTAAAGAGCCGCTGGGTATGTCCGGTGTTCGTCTTGAGGCGAAGGTCCATCTGGTCACCTGTGCGATTAACGCAGTACAGAATATTGAAAAATGCATTAAGCGCTGCTCTCTAGAGACTGAGGAAATTATTTTAGAACAATTGGCCTCCGCCTACAGTGTTCTTACCGATGATGAGAAAGAACTCGGTGTTTGTCTCGTGGATATTGGCGGAGGCACTACGGATATCGCAATTTTTACAGATGGTGCTATACGCCACACGGGTGTCATTCCGATTGCGGGCGATCAGGTAACGAATGATATAGCCATGGCCCTTCGAACGCCGACAGAAAACGCAGAAGAGATAAAGATCAAATATGCCTGCGCTCTGACTCAATTGGCTAGCGCCGACGAGACTCTGAAGGTTCCGAGCGTCGGAGATCGAGCGCCAAGAGAACTTTCCAGGCAGGCCTTGGCCGAGGTGGTTGAGCCGCGCTATGACGAGTTATTTACGCTAGTGCAAGCCGAGTTGCAGCGAAGTGGGTTCGAAAATCTGCTAGCAGCGGGCATTGTACTAACCGGCGGTACTAGCAAAATGGAAGGTGTTGTGGATCTGGCTGAAGAAATATTTCATGCCCCGGTACGCATCGGAGCGCCTCATAATATCAGTGGTTTAGCCGATATTGTAAGAAACCCAATCTATTCTACTGGTGTTGGATTGTTGTTGTACGGCTTAAAGCAATATCAGGAAAGAGGTGGATTCGAGTCTAAGAGTGAGTCACGGATTCAAATTGTGGACAGAGTAAAGAGCTGGCTTCAGGGAAATTTTTAGTTTTAACCTTAATGGGTCAATAACCAATACAGTAAAAGAAGTATAAATGAGAGGGCTATATGTTTGAATTAGTCGAGAATGTTGCGCAGAACGCTGAAATTAAAGTCATAGGTGTTGGTGGTGGGGGCGGAAACGCTGTGCACCATATGATCAATAATCAGGTAGAGGGCGTGGAGTTTATCTGTGCAAACACAGATGCACAGGCGCTGCATAACCTAAAAGCCAAGACGATATTACAGATGGGTAGTAATATAACCAAAGGTCTTGGTGCGGGAGCAAATCCAGAGATCGGTCGACAGGCAGCGTTGGAAGATAGGGATGAGATCGCAGAAATTTTATCCGGCGCAGATATGGTATTTATCACGGCCGGTATGGGTGGAGGGACAGGAACTGGTGCCGCGCCTATCGTTGCCGAAGTGGCTCGCGAGATGGGCATCTTAACTGTCGCGATCGTCACTCGACCTTTCCCCTTCGAGGGTAAAAAGCGTTCAAAGATTGCGGAAGAAGGTATTCAGCAGCTCACGGAGCATGTGGACTCTCTAATTACTATCCCTAATGAAAAATTGTTGGACGTGCTTGGTAAAGAAGCAACGCTGCTGGAAGCATTTAAAGCCGCTAACGATGTGCTATTAGGCGCGGTGAAAGGCATTGCTGATTTAATCATGAATCCAGGCATGATTAACGTGGATTTCGCCGATGTGAAGACGGTTATGTCTGAGATGGGCATGGCTATGATGGGCACGGGTACGGCAGTTGGGGCTGATCGCGCTCGGGAGGCAGCAGAAGCTGCGATTCGAAGCCCGCTATTAGAAGACGTGAACCTGCAAGGCGCGCGCGGAATTTTGGTTAATATCACAGCTGGAGAGAATCTATCTTTGGGTGAATTTTCTGAGGTTGGTGACACTATAGAAGAATTTGCTTCGGATGATGCAACGGTAGTGGTTGGCACAGTGATCGATCCAAGCCTCGAGAATGAAATGCGCGTTACTGTCGTAGCTACGGGTTTAGGAGATAAGCACGCGAAGCCCACTAAAGTTGTGGACAATACTAACAGGGGAATAACACCCGATTACCGTCAGCTTGATAAGCCAGCGGTGATGCGCAGGCAGGCTTCTTCACGAGCATCTGCTGCGGTTGTGGGTGCAGATACCGACATGGACTATCTTGATATTCCCGCCTTTCTAAGAAAGCAGGCGGACTAGGATCCTAGGAATGCCACAGCAGGGTTCCTACACGGTATTTCTCACTTGCTGTTTTTGAACGGTCTTGGTTAAGGCAAGTATTTGGGGTAGTGAGCGGATTTTCCCTTATTGGGTTATTCCTAGAACTTTGCTACCATGGCGACGCTTCGCTAAAGATCGTCGTTGTGAGCTGAAACCGCTCGTTCTCGCGTCTAATGTTGGTGAACTAGGAGGACACGGAATACCCGTTTCAGACATAGGACTAACGCTTGATTGCAATGTCACATGACATTGCACCCCGAATGCCTGAGATTTCCATGTTTTTCCGACTAAATAAGACACGACGTGAAGACCTATGCTGAGACAAAGAACACTGAAGAATGTTATTCGCGCCACGGGTGTTGGCCTGCACACTGGTGAGAAGGTCTACCTAACTCTTAGGCCCGCCCCAGTAAACACTGGTATCGTCTTTACCCGCGTAGATCTAGATATACCCGTTCAGATTCCCGCCCGCGCCTCTAATGTAGGCGATACAACTCTCTCTACTTGCCTCGTTAAAGATGATGTTAGAATTTCTACTATTGAGCATTTGATGTCGGCGCTGTCAGGTTTGGGTATCGACAATGCCTTTATCGATGTAAGTGCACCTGAAGTGCCGATCATGGATGGCAGTGCTGGCCCGTTCGTTTTTCTTATACAATCTGCTGGAATCACGGAGCAATCAGAATTAAAGCGCTTCATCAAAATAAAGAAGCCGTTATATTTGGAACATGGCGACAAAGCGGTCAGTCTCGAGCCGTTTGATGGCTTCAAGGTCAGCTACACACTTCTTTACGATCACCCCGTCTACAAGAAATACACGAAGAGCGCGACCATCGACTTCTCCAGCACTTCTTTTGTTAAGGAAGTAAGCCGTGCGCGTACCTTCGGATTCATGCATGAATTCGAGGAATTGCGTAATAGGAATTTGGCATTAGGTGCGAGTATGTACAATGCTATCGCGGTAGGTGACTATAAAGTCTTAAACGAGGATGGGTTACGCTACGAAGACGAGTTCGTAAAGCATAAGATCCTTGATTCTATTGGAGATTTATATCTGCTTGGCAATAGTTTGATAGGCGAGTTCAAGGGGTATAAATCTGGACATGCCCTGAATAATGCTTTACTGAGAATGCTCGAAGTTAATGAGGATGCTTGGGAGATAGTCAGTTTCGACAGTGATATAAATGTGCCTATTTCCTACATGAAACCAGTGTTGGCAGCTTAGTTCTGCCGTGCTATTCTAACTATCTGATTTAAATAAACATAGTTGGGCGTTGAAGTTCTCGATTAGCCCCAGGTTTTAACAGGCTTACTGAGACAACGCTTACGCAATGAAAGTTATCCTAGTCGACCAGCGTCATGGTCACACTAAAACTATTGTCCTTAAGGGATGGCTTAAAGGCCTCCTTTCCCTGTGCCTGCTCGGTGCCCCAGTTGCCTTGGGCTACTTTGGTTATGGACTCGCAGTTTCTCAGAACAACGGTGCCTTCAGTGAAGAGTCTGCGCAAAATTGGGAGCGCCAGATTCGCATACAGACTGAACAAATATCCGAAATTAAAGAAGAATCGGAACAACAGATCGAAGCCCTAACTATGCGGCTTGCAATGTTACAGGCGCGTCTAGTGCGCTTGGATGCTGTTGGGGAACGTATAACTACTATTGCCAATTTGGATGCTGGTGAATTTGATTTCAGTGATCCGATTGCTATAGGTGGTCCTGCGATTGGTGTTTCACAGTCCTACTCAGCAGCGGGTTTTATGGACGCTGTTTATCAGCTCGAGCAACAACTGGAAGATCGTCAGCAGCAACTCGAAATTCTCGAAGGCCTGATGACTGATCGAAAAATTCAGTCAGATGTCTTCATCGCAGGCAGGCCTATAGAAAAAGCCTGGATCGCTTCGCGTTTCGGCCAGCGTCCTGATCCTATTACTGGGCGCATAGCTTTCCATGGTGGCATCGACTTCACCACTGGCAAGTCGGGTGCTGAGATTAATACCGTGGCAGCAGGTGTCATCACTTGGTCTGGGCCGCGATCGGGCTACGGCTTGATGGTTGAGGTCAATCACGGTAACGGGTTCACTACACGCTACGCCCACTCAGAAAAGCTATTGGTGGACGTTGGCGATATTGTAATGAAGGGTCAAAACATCGCGCTAGTTGGTTCTACTGGCCGTTCAACAGGGCCTCATGTGCATTTTGAGATTTACAAGAACGGTAGAGTCGTCGACCCAGCCGCCTATATACACCGCACAGCAAGATAATTACCCCCCCCCACCTCAAAACCAATCTAATTGGTCTCTGTCGGTCTGTCTGAGCAACCCTCATCATTCCCGTTGGAGATCAGCGTATCGAATTAACTATGTATTGATAGAGAAAAATGAGCATATTAAACAGAATATTTGGAACTAGTAACACGCGCAAGCTGAAGAAATTGCAAAAGACCGTAGCTCGTATCACCGAGCTTGAAGCCTCTTTAGAAGCACTTCCCGATGAAGAGTTGAAAGCCAAGACGGACGAATTTAAACAACGCTTCGATGCCGGTGAATCGACTGACGCGCTGCTGCCCGAAGCATTCGCCGTTGTTCGTGAAGCGAGTAAGCGAACTTTACAGATGCGCCATTTCGATGTGCAGATGATCGGTGGAATTGTATTGCATGAAGGGAGTATCTCAGAGATGAGAACTGGTGAGGGCAAGACGCTTATGGCGACCTTGCCGGCCTATCTAAACGGTCTTACCAATAAAGGTGTTCACCTAGTTACAGTAAATGAATATCTTGCAGAGCGGGATGCGAACTGGATGCGCCCACTGTATGAGTTTCTAGGCCTTAGTGTGGGCATCATAGGATCCGGACAGACGCCGGAATTAAAGAAAGAAGCATATAACAGCTCTATTACCTACGGCACGAACAACGAATTTGGTTTTGATTACTTGCGCGATAACATGGCGTTTCGTCTCGATGACAAAATGCAGAGAGAGTTAAATTTTGCGATCGTCGACGAGGTGGATTCAATTCTCATTGACGAAGCGCGAACTCCGCTGATCATTTCTGGTGCTGCCGAAAATAGCTCCAAGCTCTATGAAGCTATTAACCAGTTGATTCCGAGGCTGGATAAGGGAGTTAAGGCAGAAAAGTCCAAGATGGAAATGATGGACAAGAACTTTGTGCCAGAGGAGTCAGGTCATTTCACGGTTGATGAAAAGAGTCGCCAGGTCGAGCTTACTGAAACTGGGCACGAATTCGTTGAAGATATTCTGATTCAGAAGAAATTGCTAGCCGAGGGCGAATCACTTTACTCGGCGACAAACTTATCCCTTCTTCATCACGTACATGCTGGCCTAAAGGCGCATAACCTTTTTAATCGAGATATTGAGTACATAGTACAGAATAAAAGCATTGTACTGATTGATGAGCACACTGGTCGGACAATGGAAGGGCGGCGTCTTTCAGAGGGTTTGCATCAGGCGCTAGAGGCAAAGGAAAAATTGGAAATTCAGAGTGAGAGTCAGACTCTGGCTTCAACGACATTCCAGAACTATTTTCGCTTGTACAATAATCTGTCTGGTATGACCGGTACTGCCGACACGGAAGCGTTCGAGTTTTCGCAAATATACGGACTGGATGTGGTGGTGATACCAACCAATCAGCCTATGGTGCGTGATGATGCAAACGATCTTATCTATCTTTCCATGGAAGAAAAATTAGAAGCAATCGTTCTTGATATTACTGAAATGAGCGCCAAAGGCGCGCCCGTACTGGTCGGTACAGCGTCTATCGATACATCGGAGACATTGTCGAACTTTCTCACAAAAGAAAAAATCGAGCATGAAGTACTCAACGCCAAATTCCATCAGCGTGAAGCGGAGATTATTGCTCAGGCAGGAAGGCCTGGGGTGGTGACTATCGCAACTAACATGGCTGGCCGTGGCACCGATATCGTACTAGGCGGGAAATGGGAAGCTGAAGTTGCGGAATTAGAAAACCCGACCAAAGCACAGATCGAGAAAATAAAAGCGGAATGGCAGCTGCGTCATGATCAGGTTATTGCAGCCGGTGGTCTACACATCGTTGGCACTGAGCGCCACGAATCAAGGCGTATTGATAATCAGCTGCGTGGTCGTTCTGGAAGACAGGGCGATCCTGGATATTCCAGGTTCTATCTGTCCATGGAAGATAACCTGCTTAGGATTTTTGCAACCGATGGAGTGAAGAACTTCATGCGGCGCTTAGGGATGGAGCGCGGAGAAGCCATAGAGCACGGTATGGTAACGAAGCAAATTGAAAAAGCTCAGCGAAAGGTCGAAGGCAGGAATTTCGATATTCGTAAACAATTGCTTGAATATGACAATGTAGCGAATGATCAGCGCACGATCATCTATCGTCAGCGTAACGAGCTGATGGCCAGTGATGATATTTCAGAGCTGTTGAAAGATATGCGCACAGATGTTGTTGGGCAATTTGTCGATGAGTACATCCCTCCTCAGAGTGTTCCCGAACAATGGGATGTTGAAGGATTGCAGAAAGCTATAGATACCGAATTTTCGACTCAGCAAGATATTCAGAAATGGCTCGATGAGGATGACCAGCTTTACGAAGACCAGCTGAAACAAAAAATTGATGAGATACTCTCTGTCAATTACCAAGAGAAATGTGCTGCAGTGGGTGAAAAAATGCGCGCTTTCGAGAAGCAGATTACATTACAGATATTGGATGGTTTGTGGAAGGATCACCTTGCGACTATGGATCACCTGCGGCAAGGAATATTTTTGCGTAGTTATGGTGGTAAGAATCCGCGACAGGAATATAAACGGGAAGCGTTCGCGCTATTTCAAGATCTAATGACAAACCTGCAGCAGGAAGTAGTTAAGGTCTTGAGTCACGTTAAGATTCGACAAGAGGACAAGGTAGACGCTATTGAGCAGCAACGCGAGCAGGAGCGAGCTAGAGAGCGAGTGAATTTCCAGCATCAAGCCGCATCGGCACTTTCCGAGCCGCCTTCGGGCGAGGCATCACCTGTAGGTCGGGGCCAAGGAGAGGGAGAGAAGGCATCTCCATTTATTCGAGAGATGGCTAAGGTGGGAAGGAACGATCCCTGCCCTTGTGGCTCGGGCAAAAAGTATAAAGTCTGCCACGGCAAAATTGGTTAACCGTCGGCGCCCTATTGTCTGAGAAAGGGAAAGCAGTGTAAGGATTTAAAGATGGCAGTCGGTCCAGGAAGAAAGGTAAGCATCATTCCTATTGAGGGAATTCGCTTAGCCGCCGTGAAAAGCCACATTCGCTACCCTAATCGACTCGATCTTGTCTTGGTTGAGATTGCGGAGGGTTCGACAACGGCTGGCGTGTTTACTCAGAACGCGTTCTGTGCCGCCCCGGTTCGCATAGCTAGGGAGCGAGTTAAGAATACTGCTAGCCGTTATTTTTTGATTAACACAGGAAATGCAAACGCGGGCACCGGACCTGAGGGAGAGCTGGCCGCGGTAGCATGTTGCGATGGCTTGGCTGAGATTGCGCAAACTTCATCCCGGCAGGTATTGCCATTTTCGACAGGGGTTATAGGCGAAAAACTTCCTTTTGAGAAGATACTTGTAGCGTTACCTATGCTGTATGAAGCATTGTCTGCTGACGCTTGGCAATCGGCAGCACAAGGAATATTGACAACCGACACACGGCCGAAGCTAGCATCAACAAGTTTTACGACTGCTAATGGCTCGCAGGCAAACATAAGCGGGTTTGCGAAGGGCTCAGGCATGATTCGCCCGAACATGGCAACACTGCTTGCCTATGTTTTTGCGGACGCGAAAATTGAGACACCCCTCCTCGAAAATTTCTTAGATAGCGCTGTAAACAATTCGTTTAACAGAATCACAGTCGATGGTGATACCTCAACCAATGATTGTTGTATGCTAGTTGCCACGGGTAAGGGGTCTCTTGTGATTACGGATGCCGATAGTGAAGCAGCTAGGCAGTTTCAGTCTGAATTGAATGCTGTTTTCGAACAGTTAGCCACCGATTTGATTCGGGATGCAGAAGGCGCCAGCAAATTTATAACAATCGAGGTAAATGAAGGCGCATCTGAGCAGGAATGTCTGGCAGTAGCCTATACGGTAGCGGAATCTCCTTTGGTTAAAACTGCTTTTTTTGCCTCAGATCCGAATTGGGGAAGAATTCTCGCTGCTATCGGCCGTGCCGGTCTTAGCGATCTGGATATTGAGTCCGTCACGGTGGCGCTTGGAGATACACTCTTGGTGTCCAAAGGAGCAGTCGATGCTGCGTATAGTGAGAGAGCAGGGCAGTCAGAGATGGATAAGGACGCGATTCGAGTCCAAATTAACCTTGGCCGTGGGAAGGCTAGGACAAGAGTCTGGACGTCGGACCTTTCCAGCGAGTATGTGCGCATCAATGCGGACTATCGCAGTTAGCACTTTGTTGTGAATAAAAACACCACTGTCCATGTTGCTGTCGGTGTTCTTCTCAATGACAAGCGCGAAGTATTGATTGCACTGCGTCCTACCCAATCTCATCAAGGCGGCCTTTGGGAATTTCCGGGTGGCAAAGTCGAAGAAGGCGAGTCGGCTGAGCACGCGCTTAACAGAGAATTTGAAGAAGAGTTAGGCATCAGTGTGCAGGCCTGTACTGCGTTAACTCAGATCAGGCACGAATACAGCGACAAGACGGTAATGTTGGATGTTTGGTGTATCGAAAAATATTCCGGGATACCGAAAGGAAGAGAAGGGCAGGCCATCGAATGGCGTGCACTTTCCAAACTTCGACCTACGGATTTCCCCAAGGCTAACGAGCACATAATTCGTGTACTAAACAGCCCAAGCGAATCGCCATCATTCAAAATGTTCAAGATTTGACGCGTTGCGCGTAATCATCCGAGATTAGTTCGGTCTCTTCATCTCTTAACCTACATAAGGCATCAAGTTTTGGAGTCTCCTCTTTCCTCTTCGATAAGCTTACTGCAAGCCTCTGAAAGCCAGGGGTTTGAATTTTAAAGAACGTCTTCGCTAAGCGCAGAAAGCTACTGATAGAAATAGCATTAACCAAGAATATTATGGCGACCGAATCGTATTTTTTTGATAAGGTATTCGTCAATAAGGCAGCTACAGCTATGTGACAAGCCTAGAAGCGTAGAGTGATATTAGCGACGTTTATGTGATGCAAGACACTGATATTTAAGCTAACTTGTAGAAAATACGGAAATGCTTTAAAACATTAGCATTGCAAAATGCATGAGCCAGCTTTGTTGGCAGGCTCTCGAGACTCTTTGGGGTTTACTATGTTGCAGAAATTGGTATTGGCTAATTTAGTTGCACCGTTGTTTCTGATTATGAATGCAGCCTTTGCGGATTCAGCCGTATTGGTCGCTGATGGCGTGCTGGTTAAGAAAACCCCAGTTGTTGAGATAACCTCAGATGCAACAGACGAGGGAGACGACACGACAGCGGCGCCTCCGGTCGCAGGGGCACCGGTAAACGCCTCCTATGTTAGTGCTGGTGGTTGGGCAGTGACTGGCGCGGATTTTACAGATGCCGCCGTCGCTGTTTTCGATTTTGATATTACTAGCAGTGTAAGCCAAGCAACTCTGACACTGCCAATCGAGGAAGTCTTTACGCAGAACGGCCTAGCACCGCTGGAAGTCTATATGTATTCAGACAATGGCGTTATTGAATTTACCGACTATTCCTCCGGATTTTCTACGGCAATCGCAAAGGTTGACGCGGCAGGTCTTACTCAAATCGATATCGATGTGACAGGAGCGGTTAATTCAGCCTTGAATACTGGTCAATATGTTGCGTTTAGAGTTAAGAGTTCAGTACTGCCATCTAACGTTTTGGAAACGAGTATTCCTGCTTGGACGGGAGTTAAATTTCGTACAAACTACTCGCTAACCTTTACTTCGGGAGCCGCTCCGGCAATTGCTACAGACTCTGCCCGCTTCGATGGTTATACACTGGGAGTTCAAAATGTAGAAGTGGCCGAAATAGGCGAAATCGCTTTACAGATGCAGATGATTGACGCGAACGATCTAATCTTTCAGCTGACTCAGGCAGAAATCACCGGCAGCGGCGTAACTGCGCCACCAGTTTCCGGTGCTGATTTACTGAATTGCAGCGCATTTGCTCCTCCTGCGGTATCGAGCGTCGCTGTTGGTGCATCGAGTTACTCCATTAATTCCGGAATTTTAGATGTGCCGAGTGTTAATTTCAATGAAGAGCAGCTTTCCTTTAGGTTGGAATTCATAGAAGGCTCTAACCCGATGCTCTTCGAAACGCTTAGCATTGCTGCCGTTCAGTCGGGGCCGTCGGAGGCAACGATTTCAGCGTTGGGTGGCGGTTTAATCACTGAGTCCAGTCAGGACTTTGTGCCTCTGTGCCACGGTTGGGTGTTGATTGGTGATTCTGCGCGTAACCGCGTGGTCGAGCGAAACCTGATATCTGGCGAAACGGGTAATACTTATAGTTTCAGTCAGATACCCGATCAATTCACAGTTGATGAAGACAATGCAACAGTCTTCATGACAGTGCATCCAGAAACACAGAGGCTCTATAAGCTTGACTTAAATACGGGTAGCATTACTTCCAACAATGTCATTCAGAATATTAGCGGATTTAACTACAGATGGTCGCTACGAGACCTGGCCCTTGGCGAAGACGGTAATGTATTCGCTCTTATGTATGACAATATCCAAACTGACCCCGGCGCAGGCACGCCTTACTCGTCTACGGGTCTTTGGATGGGGTTAATGTCGGAAGATGGCAGTTTCTTAACTCAAAGTATCCCCCTTGAAGACCCAGTAAGAATTGAATACGACGATGTTTTGGATCACGTATTTTTGGCTACCGCGTCAAACCTTGCTACTTTCGATTTTGATACGGTGACAAATGCGCTTACCTTCCTTCCTAACACCGATATCGCGGTAGGTAGTTCTTGCACAGATTTTGCGATTTCACCTGACGGTACGAGGCTCGCCTACACTTGCCCTGATGGCAATCGCAGCGGACAGAATTTCAGTATCGTCGATATGGCGCCGGATGATTATTTTGATTCCGATGGAGAGTGGTTTTTAGGTAGTTCGCCGGTGAGTGCTACATTCAACAATGCGGGCACGATTCTAATTGCCACGGATAACGACAAGCTCTACTTCTTTGATGTGGTAACGCATTTAGTCTTAGAAGACTTTGAGCTGGGATTGCTGGAAGGTGAGGCGATTAAGAAAATTCGAATGTCGCTGGATGGTAATTATCTTCTTATCTTTCTTAACAATGACGTGCACGATGAGAGCAGTAAGTTCTATTGGATGCCAATGCCTGCTATAACAGGAACGCCGCTCTAATAAGAAACTGCCCCTGCCCAAAGTTAAGGGGATAAACTATTGGTCGTATTCATCCTCTGCGGTTGGGTATACGGACTCTCCAGCAATGCTATTGCGTTCGCTTGCCCATCCTCCAAAGTCGATTAGCTTGCAGCGTTTGCTACAAAAAGGTCGAAAATTATTCTCATTCGTCCACTCAACCGGTTTTTTACAATTTGGGCAGTCGACGCTGGTAGTCTTTGTATTCATTTCTCGGCCACCATCCCTAAATATTTACTGTGAAGCGCCTCAATTTTTTCTCTAAGTTGCTCTAGACCTTTTTCGTTAGATACAAGATCATCCGCGTGCTGGATTCTCCCGGCACGATTAATCTGAGAGGCGATGATAGACTTAATTACTGCTTCATCGCTACCGTCTCTTCTTACTGATCGAGCTATTTGTATTTCTTCATTAACGTCGATGACGATAACTCTATCTACTAGTTTGTATTGCTCGGTTTCCAACAGTAGTGGGGATTCCAGAATTGTATAAGGAGACTTCGTGGCATTCAGCCGGCGCAGCAGTAATTCTGCAATTAACGGATGTAATAAATTCTCTAACCATGATTTTTTTTCGGGATTCGAGAACACGACTTTTCGTAGCGCTGCCCTATCGAGATGCCCTTCGGCAGTAAGTAACTCGCTGCCGAAGTAAGCGGCTATATCGTCCAGTGCTGGCTGGCCTGGTTCGACGACTTCTCTAGCCAGTGAGTCGGCGTCAATGACTTCAACCCCACATGTTCTAAATATCTCGGCGGCAGCAGACTTGCCGCTACCGATTCCACCCGTCAGACCAACTACATACCTTTTTGCGGCGCTCATTCTAAAAAAATCCGAATATTAATTGGTGAAAAATTGTGCTTAATTGATGAAGTTGCCGATATTGAACGCCTTCAGTAGAGGGCCCCACATCAACATGATAAACCCAGCGCCGGCGAGAAACGGACCGAAGGGCATTGGCACGGACTTGTCTCTCCCCTGAAGTATTATCATTCCGATACCGAATACAGCGCCTACAAGCGATGAAAGAATCACTATAGGCAGTAGACTCTGCCATCCCATCCAGGCTCCTAGTGCGGACAACAACTTGAAATCCCCGTACCCCATGCCATCTTTTCCAGTAGCGAGCTTAAACGCCCAGTAGACGATCCAGAGTACGAGATAACCTGCGACCGCGCCGATCACGGCATCCCGTAGAGTAACACCGAACCCGAGATCGATTGTGTTGACGAGTAGGCCCAGCCAAATAAGCGGCAGCGTGATGTTGTCAGGTAGTAGTTGGTGATCGAAGTCGATAAGTGTCAGAGCTATTAATGCCCAAGTTAAGAGCATCAGAGCCATTGTTAGCCAAGTTGCACCGAAGTGAAATGCGACTAAGCCTGATAGAACACCACTTACAAATTCGACGCTCGGATAGCGAATCGAAATTTTTGCTTTGCAGCTAGAGCACTTGCCTCTGAGAAATAGATAGCTCAGAACAGGAACGTTTTCCCATGGCCTTATTTTGTGATTGCAAAGCGGGCAGTGTGAATTAGGTTTCTGTAAGTTGAATACTTTAAACTTAGCAGAGGATTCGTTGCTGTCAGGAATGGTGTTTTCTATTTCAAGGTAGTAACAACATTGCTCGCGCCAATCGCGCTGCAACATTATAGGTAGTCGGTAGACGACTACATTAATGAAGCTTCCAACTAACAATCCTAATATGACAGAGACGGTTAGTAGAAATGCTGGGCGAGCAGAGAGGAGGTCTATTATTTCCATGTAAAGGTATAATTCCTACATCACCGCGCCGAGCTGGAAGATTGGCAGATACATCGCAATCATCAGGCCGCCGATCAATACGCCCAATACAGCCATGATCATCGGCTCCATCAAGGCTGTGAGCCCGTCTACTGCATTATCCACCTCGGCTTCGTAGTAGATAGCGCACTTATCTAACATCCCATCCAAGGCGCCTGATTCTTCTCCAATACCTACCATCTGAGTAATCATGGTCGGAAATAGGGTAGTATTTTTAATTGCAGAATTTAGCTGCTGCCCAGCTGTCACATCGTCTCTAATTTTTTTTGTTGCCGTAGCGTAAACGATATTACCAGTGGCCCCTGCTACTGACTCTAAGGCATCTACGAGAGGCACGCCGGCGGAAAAAGTAGTTGATAATGTTCGGGTAAAGCGGGCATAGCAGGAAGAGTTCAATATCGGGCCAACTATAGGCAGCTTCAGCGAAAGTCGGTCTACCAATTGAGCTACTTTTACTGATCTAATTTTAGCCTCTTTAAAAACGTAACCGAAAGTGCCTAGGCCTATCAATACCTTCCACCAGTGCGCGATTGCCAAATCAGAAAGGCCTAGCACGATCAATGTAAATGCGGGTAGATCGGCACCAAAGCTAGAGAAGGTGGTCGCGAACTGGGGCACTACCTTAATGAGTAGAATTCCCGTTACAATGAGCGCAATGCAGACTACAGCGATCGGATAGTTCATCGCCTTCTTGATCTTTGACTTCAGAGCCTCAGATTTTTCTTTATACGTGGCTAAGCGATCGAGCATAGTTTCTAAAGCGCCCGATTGCTCGCCGGCATCTACTAAGTTGCAGAACAAGTCATCGAAGTAGCGGGGGTGTTTGCGTATGCAGTCGGCAAAGGTATTACCGGCGGCCACATCATCACGAATTTTGCCAACTAGCTGGCGCATGGACGGATTTTCGAGGCTCTCACCGACAATCTCAAATGATTGAACTAGGGGTATGCCTGATTTCATCATGGTTGCTAGTTGGCGCGTGAAAACGGCAATATCCTGAGGCTTGATCTTTTGCTTCTTGGGTCCGAATAGATCCTTTGTCTTGCGCTTAACCTTAGTCGGCGCAACTCCCTGCTTACGGAGCTGTGCTTTTACCAGTGCTTGGCTACTACCCTGAATTTCGCCTTTGGTCTTGTTGCCTTTTTTGTCGGTACCTTGCCAAACGTAGGTGGTTTGTATTGCTTCAGTAGCCATAGGGCGTCTCGCCAAGTTATCTAGTTGTTAGATTGCACTAATCATAGCACGACAGAGGAGTATTTTGTATTTAAGTCAGTCTGTTAGCCTCTTCGAGGCTAGTCAGTCCTTGAGATACTTTGAGAAGCGCGGCTTGCCGAAGATCAAGCAACCCGTGCTTTCTCATGTGTTTTCGGAACCGCTGTGTTCTCCCTCCCTCCATGATAATTCGAGAGAGACTTTCAGAAACTGGCACCACTTCATAAAAACCGATTCTTCCTCGAAATCCATCCCCACAGTCGCCACAACCCTTTGCGCGGAATAGCCTAGGGCTTGGATGCAATTGCGCCGTCAATCCTTGCTCTGTTAGTACTTTTTCGGATATCTCGACGGCTTCTTTACAGCGTTCGCAAAGCCTGCGTGCTAGCCTCTGAGCCACAATGAGGCTAATCGTGCTGGCTAGGTTATAGCGAGGAATACCGATATTACGCAGTCTGTTGATGCTCGCTGCAGCACTTAGCGTGTGGAGGGTGGTTAGGACTAGATGGCCCGTTTGTGCTGCTCGTAATGCGATCTCTGCTGTTTCCAGATCCCGGACCTCCCCCAGCATAATAATGTCAGGGTCTTGGCGGAGAATCGCACGTAGTGCGCCGGAGAATGATATTCCAGTCTTGGCGTTTACCGCGAGTTGGTTTATTCCTTCGATGGTGATTTCGACAGGATCTTCCACAGTCGAAATATTCTTGGTGTTTGCGTTTAAACTGTTCAAGCCACTATAGAGAGTGAGGCTCTTGCCGCTGCCAGTGGGGCCAGTAACCAAAATCAGGCCTTGCTGTTGCTGTAGAGCCTGCTGATACGCCTCTTTCTGCCTGGGTTCCATGCCTAGAGTATCCATGTTGAGGTCGGTGTTCATAGGGTCGAGAATCCGCATCACAATCTTTTCGCCCCAAAGTGTAGGCAGGCAGTTGACGCGAATATCGATAGTCCTTTTTCCCGCTAGTCTGATGCGGATCCGACCATCTTGAGGGGCTCGCTTTTCGGCAATATCGAGATGGGCCATGATCTTTATGCGCGATGCAAGCCGGGCCGTGAGCTTGACAGGGGGTCTAGTCATTTCTCGTAACAAACCATCTATGCGAAATCTGATTCGGTAAATACTCTCGTAGGGTTCGAAATGAATATCCGAGGTACGCAGTGAGATGGCCTCTAGCAGTAAGTTATTTATGAAACGCACCAGGGGTGTTTCATCGAAAGTGTTTAGCTCTTCTTCGCCTTCGCTCAGGGTGACGGTGTCGATCGCGATTTCACCCTCAAGCTTACTCTCAATAGCTGCCTTGCTTGAGTAGCTGCGGCTAATTCGTTGCAGATACGAATTGATGGCTGAATCTAGTTTGCTATCTTCTACAATCACCAATTCTATTTTTAGCCCACTGTGAAAAGCGATTTCGTCTATGGCGCTTAAATTTCCTGGATAGGATATCGCTAAGAACAGATACTTACCGCTAGCAGAAAGAGGAAGTATTCGATGCTTTTTTACTAGATCGGCATCGACAACACTCACCGGACAATAGTCGAGGTCGAAGCTCTCGATTTCGATAAGAGGCAATTGAAATTCATCTGAAGTGGTGACTGCTAAAGCATATTGATCTACAAGCTTATTAAGTACGAGGTAGTGCGCTAAGGGTATATGTAAATGTGAGGTTTTTAAAATTGCCTGCCGGATTTCCACTTCATCGATCAGGTTTTCTGCAACTAATCGCCGTGCCAAGCCAACTATTTTGGCGGTCATTAGAGAATTCCCTGTTAGAATTTGGTATGCGTTATTTTCTTATATTGTAGAGTAAGCTTCGGCTTTACCCTCAATTGAATAGATATTTAAAGGTTGGGATGACGAGTCATGAGTCGATGGAAGGCGGGAGGCCTACATTTTTTAATTAGCTTAGCGATATTTCTAGGACTGCTAGCCGTAATAGTACTTCAGTGGTACCCAGGGATTTTGTTTAATATTGATAGCGGTTGGGCGGGACTGCAATTAGTTATAGGAGTAGACCTTATAGCGGGCCCTCTGTTGACTTTGGTCGTCTTTAAGACGGGAAAGCAAGGGCTAAGTTTCGATCTTAGTTGTATCGCATTTTTCCAAGCAGCGTGCATGGCCGCTGGAATGTGGGTTATTTACAGTGAGCGTCCTATAGCGTTGGTGTTGGCCTATGATACGTTCTACAGTGTCGACACAGAGACGTTTCTGCAGTACGAACGCGATCCTCAATCCCTTGAGGATTTCCCTGGGCCCTATCCTAAACTCATTTTTATCGAGCTACCGGAGTCTGAAATCGCCGCGCAGATTGCCTCGGTTCGAGCTCAATTTATCGGTGATCCACTCTATATTCAAACTGAGAACTACCGAGCGATGCCAGATTCGGTCGATGCACTAAGAAGTGCATTTAGAGTAGAGCAATCTACAAGACGTGGCGCATCAGAAGAGGTGCTGAGTCAGCTTGATGAATCCTGCCTATTCAGCAAATTTGTGTCTTCAGTGACTAGCGGTTTTGTGTGTTTTGAAACCGATAGCCGAACGTTAAGAAAATTCTATGTCAGTGCAAGCGAGCCTGGAGCCATCGTCGAGAAATAAGGCCCACTTAGAGCAAAGTGTTATTTAGTCGCGACCGAATTAGACAGAAGGTAATACAATTTATTGCCTAGTAATATCCGCCAATAATACAGCGACCGCCCGATATCCTTGCGACTGGTGGGTCTGCGCATAGGGCCGTCAAGGTATAAGTAGTTCCTGCTATTTTTTCTGTCAGCTATCGAAGTTACAGTCATGATTTTATCGATTCCGAGAGTTGATGCAGTCCGCGGCTAAGTGGGAGGGATGCTGAAAGTACCAGAATTAACATCTGTCAGAGTAGTGAATTCATCGCAGGGGGCTTATCGGGGAATCGCTGGCGATAGAAAGCTATTGATAGTATGGCTTCGGGAAAGCGAGCGTGCTTTCTGTAGAGGTCTTAAGCTCTAGCAGCGCGACAGAAAATAGAATGCCGATAATAGCGATGACTACCGTGCACTCGCTGTGGGTGAAGGCTGTTTATTTTGAGGCGCGGAGTTACCTTTTTTGTCGCACAAATTTTGGGTCAAGTACAAAGAGGGTGCAGCAGCGGGTGCAGCCTGTAATGAACTCTTAAATAAAGTTAAGGCGGGAGGATCATTATTCTATGGCGCTGAAGCGACTGCGGGTGAGCTTTCGAATTGTTGAAATGCTGGCACCACAATGGGTATTGGGTGCCAGCTATTTCGAACTCAAGTGAGACTCGAGTTAACAGTAGTCTCTAGCAAAAACCATTCGTTAGGCAAGTGCCGCCTTCAGTCCACTGCACTGGTGGAGTGACGCCGCCAGCTGTTAGAGTGTAGGTGATGCCGGCCAAGGGTTCGACAGTTCCGCCAGAACTAACCCGCCAAGTCATGGTGATGACCCCGTTAGCGACAGAAGAACCATGGACATCTGCGGCAGCACTTACGGCAGCAGGAATACCCAATGATCCGGCGTCTAAATCGGTTATTGCGCTAGGGCTACGAGTCTGGATTGCTAGCTCGGAAGCAGTCTTGAGAGGTGTTACAGCAAGTACTAGCTCAGAGAATGCTGCGCGGTTTGAGTAGTTCTGGTAAGCAGGCAGTGCTACTGCGGCTAAAATACCGATAATCGCAACAACGATCATCAGTTCTATCAGTGTAAAACCGTGTTGTACTTTCTTCATTTTTCTATCTCCAGTTTGGCTAACTAACTAATTTACACTCTTGGCCGCAAGTGTAACAACGGCTAGGTTGATTGGTACATTTTTCGTGCCAGAATCAGGAAATTATTTAACTTATTGATATAAAGCAACATATCGGAACTTCTACTATTTTTCTGGACAATCCAACACGTCATTAACTGACAATTAAGAATAAAACTGACAAAAATTGTCAATAATGGGAATGGGTCAGCATGTAGCCCGCCAGATAAACCGTGGCAGGTCACAGGAGAGGTCGGATAAGCAATTGTTTATCTCTCATTGGTTCTCTTACACGAACGCCACTACCTGTAAGTCGCAGCGCAGGCCCCTACCATCGCCCAAGTCAGCTACTGCGTCGATAGAGATCGAGCGCCTGATAGGCTTCGGTGTTCTGCTTCGAGACTAGTCCCTCTAGTAATTCTGCTCTACTTACCGGGCACAACAGGTCTGTTCCTGTTCGATGAATAAGCGTCCCTCAGGCCACTTGGAGATAATGGCAGGGCCTCAAGTTGGTCGACGTTCAAACAGTTTGTACTCGGCACGCCTCGGAACCCAGTGGCTGTCCATTTTGCCTGTTATCACTCTAATAAACGAACATTATGGTTTACGTGCAAAGTCTCTCATGCTTGGCTGATTCGCTAGCGAACTGATGCAAACTCTTGGCTGGTCAATGCAGCGCAGCGCTCTGCTCGTTGCGACTGTATGCTTGCAGCGAATGACGCTGCAACTAATGTTTTTTCGGCTGGGCTGTTCGGTGCAATGTATGTCGCCGCAGTTACAGAAATGTCTCGGTGAAAGTCATATTAGTCGCTGAAGGTGGTATTCAATTTCTGCTGATAATCTTCAAGGTTGGCACGCTCTATTGGCCGCTGAAAATACTCTTGCCGACCGCTATTCTTAATTATATTGACATCTATACGACTCAGTGAATCTTCAAAAATATGAATACATTTTATAAGTGCGATATTGTTTACGACGGTAATTATCGTGTTTCGAATAGGGGTTATGTCGGAGCAGGCTACTGCGCTCATGTACAAAAACGGTGACCGGGACTGAGTATTTACAGCATGCATCTCGAGCTGCCGCAGCAAAGCTCTGGTTTAGAAGAGATTTTCGAGGCGTCGGGGGTCAAAACATTCCACCTAGGCTGCAATTACCAATCGGATAGTAGATCTTGTGGCAGTTTTCTACTTTTATAGTGGAGCCAGAGCCGCAGTTAAGCTGTGGTTCATTTGTCCCAGTCTATAGTAGGGTCATGATATTAAGTTGCTGATTTATCGTTAATTTTCTTAACACCGATGTAGCAGAGAATATACAGCTACTTGATAAAATGGCTGATGTGGTTTATGTTTACGCGATTCTCGAATTGGCCTCATCTGTTAGATGGTTTAAAGTGGGATTGATAGCCAGTAGCATAAAATGCAGAGAATTTACTTCAAAGAATAAGCAGGCCTGAAACACTAGTTTCACTTTCTGCGGAGGAATTGAGCAATGAATAAACCTGTGAAAATAATTTTCGCATTGACGAGTCTTGTGCTAAGTCAGATTGTTATGGCTCAGGACAAAACAGTGAATGACGGCGTCTTCACTGCGGCACAGGCGGCCACTGGCAAGAGCGTATACGATAACAGCTGCAAGACCTGCCACGATATGCGCTTCTATCGCGACATCCTCAAGTCTTACAACAATCAGCCTGTGCTCTGGTTGTGGGAATCAATCTTGGGGACAATGCCAGCGGACAATCCTGGATCATTGATGCTCGAAGAGTATACAGACGTGATTGCCTATATTTTGTCTGAGAATGGGTTCCCAGCAGGTGACGCTATGTTGGACCCAGATAATGGTATGGATGCCATTAAGGTCTTAAGCCCCTAAATCGAAGTAGGTCTAACAGTAGTCCAAAAAAAATACCGAACTTAGTTCGGTATTTTTTTTGCTACTCTTTTTGTAATCCAACTTTTACTGATTATGTAAATCGCCGCTAGTCTGTGCAGCCTTCCAAAATTTTTCTAATTTCGTTCTTGTCTCGGGCCTCAATATCAAGATCATAGTTTTTTGCTATCGCTTGCCAGAGGCCTGCATACTCGCACTGAAATTCTTTGCGCGGTAGGTAGCGATCTGGGCCTCGTTCGCGCTTCTTCTTAATCTCTCGCTTCTCAACCAACATCATGTTGAGCGGATCATTAGCAAATTGCATTTTCTTTTGTTGCGACCAGCGATCACCGCCGTGGGTGTGCGCGTACATGAGAGGGATAATATGATCTATATCGATTTGAACGGCTACCTTAAAAATTTTTCCGGTATACTCATCAAGCCACTCACCGGTACGAACTACGCAGTTGCGCGGATTGGTGTATCGAGACTCAGTACGGTTGGTGAGAATTAACATTTCCTGTCGGGTTGATTGACAATCATTGTCATAGTCCACTTCGAAATTCCAATCATCAGTGTTAAAGAATTTCTCTCGATCACGATGATTCGTCATAATGCTATCCCTGCGATTTCTCCCGATGTTGAATGTGTCGGGCATTTCGCATCCGCCTAAATGGCAGTGATAAGAGCGACTGTAATAGTGCCCGCCATTGAGGTCGAGATTTCCGCCATGACTCGACGCTACTGCAGGAATTAGCAGCAGCCCGATTGAGAGTAAATTTCTGCACAAGGTTTTGTATTGCATCGATTCTCCCTGATTCTTATCAGTCGGGACAACTTTGATTAGTTCTCGCGATGGTCATCATTCTATCAATAGTGAAAGATCTATGGCCTGACAGTTCTTAGTCAGTGCGCCTAAGGAAATATAGTCTACGCCAGTTTCAGCGATAGATGCCAGCATATCCGCCTCTATGCCCCCGGAAGCCTCCAATTTCACGCGCCCGCCATTCAGCTTCACAGCCTTCAATATGTTATTACATTCGAAATTGTCGAGCATGACGGTGTCGGCCTCTGCGGATATGGCCAGTTCCAGTTCATTTAGGTTCTGCACCTCTATCTCAACAGCTTTGTTGGGGTAGAGCGCTTTAGCTTTAGCGACAGCCGCAGCGATACCACCGCAGGCGGCGATGTGGTTTTCCTTGATTAGGAAGGCGTCAAACAATCCCAAACGGTGATTGAAGCAACCTCCGACACGGACTGCGTATTTCTGTGCTGAGCGCAGACCTGGTAGGGTTTTTCTTGTGTCCAGTAACTTTACGGATGTGTGCCTTACCAAAGATGCATAGTGCTGGCTTATTGTGGAAACAGCGGAAAGTGTTTGCAGAAAATTTAACACGGTTCTCTCGGCTGTTAGAATGCTGCGTGCTGAACCAGAAATTTGGAGCAGCGTTTGATCGGGAGAAAGCTTAGCCCCCTCTTCGATGTACCAGTTTGCCGTGATCGAGCTATCGACTTGTTGAAATATTTCGTCTGCCCAAGGTCGTCCACAAAAAACTCCGTTGTCTCTACTTATTAGTTTTGCCGAGATCGTTTTATCGATAGGGATGAGTTCTGCGGTGATGTCGCCTGTACCAACATCTTCTTGTAGGGAAAAGGTGACAAGCTTCGCTATATCGCTCGGGACAGTAGGGGGCATATTTTCTCAAGACTCCGGATAATGTCGAAGCGTCAGTTCGCCGCCGCGTTGACTAAATTCTACCTGGCGCAATGCGCTCATGCCAAGCAGGATGGTATTGCCGGGCATGCTTGTCGTGATGCTAGCGCTGACGTCCTCGAGAACTATGTTGCCTAGAGTTAATTCGTCAATGCGAGTTGAGTAGACGGTGACCGCGCCATTCGCTGTCGACGCTCGCGATGTATTTCCGCGTCGCAAACCAGCAGCTAAGGCAATTGACTCGGGTATCGCTACGTCGGTGGCCCCAGTGTCTAATAGAAAGAGTACAGGTACATTATTCACGGTGCCGCTTGCCACATAATGCCCCTGTCTGTTTTGCTGCAAAACGACTTCCTTTATCCCTGAATTTAACTCCATCGACAACGGATTCTGATTCGGGTTTGCCTGTTGCTGTATCTGCTCTTCAAAGAAAAAAGTTAGGCCGCCTAGCCCAAGCACGAAACTGAAAATCAGCATGCCTTGGCCAATGCGTTTGCCTGGTGAGGCTTTGTTTTTTGTCGCTGGGTAAGACATTTTGGAGATTATGTCTTATCCCACATGGAATAGGAAGTTGTGAGTTCAGTCATGTTTATTGAAAAAAATTGGCATGGTAAGCACTTGAATTTGCTTTAAATAGCCGTTAATTTTCCGCTCTATGAACAGCGTTATGTTGCGCGTGAGGATTGGCTGCGATACGAGAAATCTGTGCCAAACAAATTTTGTTCGAAGAAACCTTCCTTAATACTGACTTGAACAATACGAAGCGCGGCAATTCGCAGTTTGACTATGTTGCAGCACAGCCCGCCCCCTGCAACCGGTATGAGCTAGTCCGCTGGCCTCGTCAAGCAGGTTAGCATTGTGTGGTAATATCGAACGATTGCTGTGCATATGATCTGTGAGAGATCGGACGCCATTTAGAAACCTACTCGTTCGCAGGAGCAATGCCATGGAACTCGCTATAGCCAACGATATCCTGATAGGTGCTCAAATAGTAGAGTCGCCCAATCAGAATGCGAGGCCAGAAAACACCGATATAGAGCTGTTGGTCATTCACAATATAAGTCTTCCTCCAGGCGAATTTGGCACGCCTGCTATAAAACAGTTTTTCTGCAACGAACTTGATAGCGAGTCTCATCCTTTCTATAGGGGAATAGCAGGCCTCAAGGTATCAGCGCATCTGTTAATCGATCGAGAGGGTCGACTCACACAGTTCGTTCCCTTTAGCAATCGAGCTTGGCACGCAGGGGAGTCCCTTTTCTGCGACAGGAGTAACTGCAATGATTACTCCATAGGTATTGAGCTGGAGGGTACTGATTTCGAGCCATTTACCGATAGTCAGTACACTAGCCTCGCTAATGTGACTAAACTATTGCTGAGCACATACCCGAAGATGAGCCGCGACAAGGTGGTCGGGCACAGCGATATAGCGCCGGGTAGAAAAACCGACCCCGGTCCCTGTTTTGATTGGGGCAGATACAAGCAATCGCTGCCAGTTTGAGTGATTGACTGGTCGTTAGCAGAAATAGAAAGTGCATACAATGAAATGCACATAAAGAAGGATTCGAATGAAATTTCTAGTGATTCTGATTTGTTTGATAGTCAATTATCTTTGGCTAAAGGATTTTGATCGTTTCAATGATGGCTGGTTCTTTAGGTTCAGGTGCCGGGTTGAAGACTGGGCTTCAAATCGCTTGGATAACATGCCTCTCGGTTGGCTTGCAGCGTTCATTCTTATTTATGGGCTTCCTCTGGCCTCACTCGCCCTGATTTTGTTCATCGCCAAAGGCAGTGTCTTTGGGCTTGCCACTATGATGGTGCATATATTGGTGATGTTGGTTGCTTTCGATCGAACGCAACCAGGCCAACTCGCGAAGGACTTTCTTGAGAAGTTCAGAGGAGGAGACATGGATGCCTGCATCGATTTCCTTAAACAGGAATTCCATGCAACGAGTCCGCCGAATGCAGATGACAAGGATGGGATCGGCAAGTATTTCAGTAAACAGCTAACTTACCGCAGTTTCGAGAAGATGTTCGTCTTGTTCTTTTGGTATCTGTGCGCAGGCGCTCTTGGGATCTTGTTCTCCTATATTAGCTACCAACTTCGCGATAGTCATAGGGAGCAGCAACGGCAGAAGCAGATTGATTTCATCAGCCTGATAATTCGGCTACTGGAATGGGTTCCGCTTCGGCTTCTTGCGCTCACTTTTTCATTAGCCGGAAATTTTGTGCAGTGCTTTGACAATGTTCGCGCGTCGTTCTGGAGCTTTAGCATTGAGGTAAACAATGCTGATCTCCTTTATGGATATGCTGGCTGCGCGGCATCTGGCATGGTGATAGATAACGCGGCTAAAGAGGCCTTGGAGACTGAGGCTCTCGATAGAGAGTCTGCAGAGATTAGGGCCATCTCGGGCTTGCTGGAACGGAGTCAGGCAATCTGGTTAAGTGTGCTTGCCCTAATAACAATTGTAGGTTTATAGCGGGGTTCGTTTTGTCTTAGAATTACAATTTAGTAAATTAATTACTTGAGTAAGTCTGAAAGGGTTGTAGTATTTTGCTTTTTTTACTTCGCTTTCTTGGGTGCCGGCCCTGATTTCGTGACGAATATTATTTCTAAGCTACTAATTTATCAAGTAAAATTTATAAATCAGTACAACTGCTGGATTTGAATAGTCTTGTAGTAATACTACAAGGCATGCCAATCCAAAATAGAAAACCGCGCCGATTTGGGTTAGGATCACACCTGCTTTGTAATTTATTTACACAAACTAGACGAGCGCCTAGGCTCGCGATGGATGCGGAATTAATAGAACATGACTCAGCAAAATGACGGAAATCCAGAAGAAACCAAGGAATGGCTAGAGGCCTTTCATTCGGTAGTAGATGAAGAGGGCATCGATAGAGCCCAGTACCTGTTAGATCGCCTCGCGGATCAGGCGAGCATTGAAGGCGTCGTATCATCTTCGGGTTCGGTCAACACCCCTTACCGCAACACAATATCCCCCATCAATGAAGATCGTATGCCGGGTGATATGTTCATGGAGAGAGAGATTCGCGGCATTATTCGCTGGAACGCACTAGCCATGGTTATGCGCGCTAACGAGCGCGACCCTGGGATTGGGGGACACATCTCCACCTTTTCCTCTGCAGCTACGCTCTATGATGTGGGCTTTAACTACTTTTTCCATGGCCCGAATAAGGAAAACGAAGGCGACCTCATCTATTTTCAGGGGCATTCCTCTCCGGGTATTTATGCGCGCTCCTATTTGGAAGGACGCATGGACGAAGCCAAGCTCGATAGATTTAGACAGGAAGTAGACGGCGATGGCCTTTCTTCCTATCCACACCCTTGGCTGATGCCTGACTACTGGCAATTCCCCACAGTATCTATGGGTCTCGGACCAATTACGGCTATTTATCAGGCCCACGTTCTGAAATACCTCACTAGCCGGAAGCTTGTAGACAACAGCAATCGAAAGATCTGGGCATTTCTTGGTGATGGTGAGACGGATGAGCCAGAATCACTCGGTGCTATCAGCAAGGCTGGGCGCGAGAAGCTGGACAATCTAATTTTTGTTATCAATTGCAATTTGCAGCGACTTGATGGCCCTGTGCGCGGCAATGGGAAGATCATTCAAGAGCTTGAAGGTGTGTTCCGCGGCGCCGGATGGAATGTTATTAAGGTGGTTTGGGGTAGGCACTGGGATCCGCTGCTGCATGCGGATAAAGACGGCATACTTCAGGCCCGAATGGATGAGGTGGTTGATGGTGAATACCAAAACTACGTTAGCCGCGGGGGAGCCTATACGCGAGAGCACTTCTTCGGGAAAAGCCCAGAGCTATTGAAGATGGTCGAGCACCTTTCCGATGATGACATCATGGCTCTAAATCGTGGTGGTCATGACCCATACAAAGTATATGCCGCCTATGCCCAGGCCGTGCAGAACAATGGCAAGCCAACGGTCATCCTTGCGAAGACAGTTAAAGGATACGCCTTCGGCGATAAAGCCGAGGCACAGAACGATACGCACTCGGTTAAGAAGCTCGACATCGAGGGCTTGAAGAAATTTAGAAATCGCTTCGGTATCCCCATCAACGATAAGGACCTCGAGTCGGTTCCCTATTATAGGCCCCCAGAAGACAGTCTTGAGCTTACCTATATGCGTCAAATGCGCAGCGAGTTAGGTGGCCCTGTTCCTCAGAGGCGTGTGGAAACAATACCGCTAAAAATTCCGGGTCTAAGCGTATTCGAGAACCAAACGAAGAGCAGTGGCGATCGAGAGCTCTCGACGACTATGGCATTCGTGCGCATGCTCGCGGCGCTATCTAGAGATAAGGAAGTAGGCAAACGCGTTGTGCCTATCGTCCCTGACGAGGCGCGTACCTTCGGAATGGAAGGAATGTTTCGCCAGATGGGTATCTACTCCTCAGTAGGCCAGCTGTACGATCCTGAAGATTCCAATCAGGTGATGTATTACCGCGAAGACAAGGAAGGGCAGATGCTAGAAGAAGGCATCTCAGAATCCGGCGCGTTCTCTGCGTGGCTGGCAGCGGCAACTTCTTATAGCGTTAGTAACTACCCCCTCATCCCTTTCTATATTTACTACTCTATGTTTGGTTTTCAAAGAGTGGGTGATCTGTGTTGGGCTGCTGGAGATTCTCAGGCGCGTGGTTTCTTGATAGGCGCTACTGCCGGTCGCACAACACTCAACGGGGAAGGCTTGCAGCACCAAGACGGTCACAGCCATATCCTAGCCTCAACGATTCCTAACTGTGTCTCCTACGATCCAGCCTATGCCTATGAACTTGCGGTTATTGTTCAAGATGGCTTACGTAGAATGTACAAGGAGATGGAATCCGTCTTCTATTACATCACCACGATGAATGAAAACTATAAACAACCTGGGCTACCCAAGGGTGCAGAAGAAGGCATCATCAAGGGCATGTACCTGCTCGAGGACGGGAGTAGCAAAGCGTATAAGACAGCGAAGCCTAAATCAGATCAGCGGCTACGACTGCTAGGCAGCGGCACCATCCTGCTTGAAGTCAGGAAGGCCGCCGAGGTGCTACGTTTAGACTACGGCATATCGGTTGATGTGTGGAGCGTGACTAGCTTCAATGAACTACGCAAAGAAGCGCTAGCCGTGACGCGCGAGAATATGCTCAATCCAAGCAAGAAAGCGAAGATTCCTTACGTGACTGAAATGCTTGCAAAGCAGAAAGGGCCGATTGTCTCAGCTACGGATCACATGAAAGCGCATTCCGATCAAGTTCGAGAGTTTGTTCCCGAGACTTTTAGGGTGTTAGGTACAGATGGATTTGGTCGCAGCGACAGTCGAAAGCAGTTACGACATTTCTTCGAAGTCGATTGCAAATTTATCGTGCTGGCTGCGTTAACTGAGTTGAAGGAAATCGGCGTAGTTACTTCAAAACAGATTACCGATCACATGAAGACCAGTGGGATAGATCAGAATAAGCCAAACCCGCTCGCGCAGTAATCGAACCAGAATAGTGTTGATAACTTTCAGGAGCCGTTACCGGTGTCAATTGAGAATATAAAAGTTCCAGATCTGGGTGACTCCAGTGAAGTAGAAGTAATCGAGTTGCTTGTCTCGGTTGGGCAGTCTGTGGAAGAGAACGATTCGCTTTTGGTTTTGGAAAGCGATAAAGCTGCTATGGAAATCCCAGCGCCGATGGCTGGCGTGGTGAAAAGCATCTCTGTGAATCTGGGTGACCAAGTTAGCACCGGTAGTGAAATGCTCTCGCTGGAAATTGCTGAAAGTGGCAGTCAAGATTCTGCTCCAGAGGAAGAGTCAGCCCCTGCTGTAGAATTAATGAAAGAAGAGGAACCGACGAAGGTTGCAGAAACTGCTTCGTCTCCCATCGCAGCGCCTGTCCCTATATCTCAAACTATCGAAGTCCCAGACTTGGGCAGCGATGACGAAATTGAGATTATCGAAATCCATATCAAACAGAAAGATTCAATCGAAGTCGATGATGTGTTAATCACACTGGAGTCGGATAAGGCGGCTATGGACGTGCCTGCACCTTATGCCGGCGTCATAGAATCATTGTTAGTTGCAGTTGGCGACAAAGTTAAAACTGGTTCGCCGATTGCTAAAATCCTGGCGAGCGCAGCTGCGGATAAACAGGAAGTACCAACGGTTAAACAAGAAGCGCAGCCAGTTGAGGCGACAGTGTCAAGCAGGCCCGCGCCTGCTCCACCCCAAGCGGTGGCATCTGCACCGGCCACACCTGGGTACGAATCATCGAAGAAAGTTTACGCAGGCCCGGCTGTGCGGAAAATGGCCAGAGAGCTTGGCGTCGATCTTGGGCAGATTAAGGGCAGCGGTGCGAAATTCCGAATCCTCAAAGAGGATGTGCTGAAATTTGTTAAGAGCAGGCTCAATGCTCCTGCGAGTCAGGGCGTTTCGCTATCGACCGTACCAGACATCGATTTTAGTCAATTTGGTGAAATAGAAGAAGTCCAGCGAAGCAAGCTACATAAGCTCATTTCGGTGAATATGCAGCGTAACTGGAATTCTGTTCCGCATGTCGCTCAGTTTAATGAGGTTGATGTTACAGATCTTGAAGAATTCAGGGCGGGATTGAAGGGTGAAGCAGAACGTCGCGATGTCAGATTAACCTTCCTTCCATTCCTGTTGAAGGCTTGTGCAAAGGCTTTGTTGGAATACCCTCAATTCAATGTTTCATTACACTCCTCCGGTGAGTACATAATTCAGAAGAAGTATGTACATATCGGCATGGCAGTTGCGACCGAAACAGGGTTAGTAGTTCCCGTCATCAGGAATGCTGATCAGAAGTCGATCTGGCAATTAGCGGAAGAAGTTATCGAGTTATCCAATAAGGCTAAGAATAGAAAGCTCACGGCTGATGAGATGCAGGGTGCTTGCTTTACGATTTCGAGTTTGGGCGCTATAGGGGGTACAGGGTTTATTCCGATCGTCAACGCACCTGAAGTAGCTATTCTTGGTGTTGGGAAAACTGATATAAAGCCTGTTTATATAGGGGGGGAATTCGTTCCGCGAAAAGTCCTGCCTATTACGCTGTCCTATGACCATAAAGTGGTTAATGGCGTAGATGGTGGCTTGTTTGCCACGTACTTAGGCAAGTTACTCAGCGATGTAAGACACTTGGCGCTATAAATGGGCCGTTAGAATAGTCTGATACAATCATGCTGGATAGAAAAGTCGACGTTCACCGCTGTTAACAGACCGGATATGGCAGCCGTAGGCTTGGCTCAAGTTCTCTTCGGTAAGCACATCGACACTTTTCCCGGCGAGTGACTCTCCATCCTCCAGCAATAAGATTATGTTCTCGCAAAACCTGAACGCAAGATTGATGTCGTGAGTAGCCATGATCATGCTGGCTGAGGTGTCGGCAACTTTATTGGTGAGTACTGTCAGTAGTTTCACCTGGAAAGCGACATCCAAATGATTGCTGGGTTCGTCTAGTAAGAAAAGCTGCGGAGTCTGAGCTAGTAACATGGCGAGAGCTAGTCGCTGTAGTTCACCTCCAGACAGTGTATCTACTGCGCGTTCTTTTAATTGATCTAAGTCGAAGGCGGCTAAGGCATTTTCTGCGATTTGAATGTCTTTCGGGTCGTCCCACAGAAGAGACTGAGTGTGCGGGTGGCGCCCGAGAATTACCGTTTCGAAAACTGTTGCCGGCAGTGCTTCGATTCCCTGCTGAAAAAGTATGCCAACCTTGCTCGCGAGTTCCCTCTGCTTGAGATCATAAACACTGACGCCATCTAAATGAATGCTGCCCTGATTTGCGCGCCGCTGTCCTATTAGGGCATGCAATAAAGTGGTTTTACCAGCTCCATTTTTCCCTAGCAATCCCCAGCGTTCATTCTCCCTAATTTGAACATTCAGATCGCGGCAAAGGATTTTGCGCTCAATCTGAAGGCTTAGAGATTGGATTTTCAGATTCGCCATGCTATTTCCGAATAGTGGATCGTAGAATCAGGATAAAGACAGGTACGCCGATGACGGCGGTAACCACGCCAACGGGAAGCTGCTGTGGGGCGATGAGCGTTCGCGCCAGGCTATCAGCCAGAACGAGAAAACTTCCCCCAAGCAAGATACAGGAGGGTATCAATATGCGATGGTCTCGTGCGCCCAGCAGTCGCAGTATGTGCGGAATTATAAGGCCAACAAATCCGACAGACCCCGCCACCGTTACAGCAGTTGCTGTAAACACTGATGCGGAAAAAAATAACAAGAGCCGCAGTGAATTTACATTGACTCCCAAGCTCACGGCCAGTAACTCACCTCTTATCAGTACATTCAATGAGCGACTTATGAAAATGCCGCCCACAAGGCCTCCAAGCAATAACAGGTAATGCGCAGGATTGACTCTACTCTGGCTTAGGTCCCCCATCAGCCAAAACAACATGCTTTGCACATTGTTGGTGGAACTCGTGGTGAGCAGAATATTGATTACGGCACCCCAGCCTGCAGAAACTACTACGCCGGTGAGTAGCAATCTCGTCACAGACCAGGTGCCAAATTTATTGGCAATGCCAAAAACTAAGAAGATGGAGGACAGCGCGCCAACGAAGGCGGCGTTTGATAACCAAAATCCTGTCGCTCCAACGAGTATGGCGGAAAGTGCTCCGACTGCGGCGCCACCAGAAATGCCTAAGATATAGGGGTCGGCGAGAGGGTTGCGTAGCAGCACTTGCATGATCGCCCCGGAAAGCGCTAGCAAGCCGCCGGTAACGAAAGCGGCCAGCGTTCGGGGTATGCGAATCTCTTGCAGTACCTGAGCGTTGAGGCTGGGTTCTGTCGAGAAGATACCTTTCGCCAACTGAGTTGCTGATATATCGACGCTACCACTAAGTAGTGAGAAAAGGATGCTAGCCACGGAGAAAACTATTAGCGATGACAGCAGTAGTATCTGCTTTTGAGCGGTCAAAAGTGGTTTCCTAAAATTCAGTGGATGTGCGTGCTGTATTGGTGAATTAGCTTCGAAAATTCAGCATTATCGCGGCTTGGTCGATCTTATCATTTAATGTGTTGCATTCACTATTAATGATAAACTGCTTATTCGCCAGAGCCTAAGGTTCTAGGCTGGTGCCATTTAACAAATACAATGCAGGTCGATTTTGTCTGCCGGTAGATAGGAGCTGAGTTAGCGATGCCTTCGTTCGATATAGTTTCAGAAGTTGATATGCATGAATTGAGTAATGCCTTAGATCAGTCCAATCGAGAGGTGGGAACGCGTTTCGATTTCAAGGGAATAGATGCCTCGTACGAGTTGAATAATGATTCAGATATAAATATTAGTGCAGAGGTAGATTTTCAGATTCAGCAAATGATGGAGATATTGCGCTCGAAAATGATAAAGCGCGGTATTGATATTAAGAGCCTTAAAGAAGGTGATGTGCAATTGGTGGGTCAGAAGGCAAGTATGATCGTTGCTGTGAATCAGGGTATAGAGGCAGACATAGCACGCAAGATCGTGAAGGCTGTGAAAGAGGCTAAGCTCAAAGTGCAAACTGCGATCCAAGGTGAGAAGTTACGAGTAACGGGCAAGAAGCGCGACGACCTTCAGCAGGTAATGGCCTTGCTCAAAGATGGTGGTTTTGGCGTTCCTTTGCAGTACGATAATTTTCGCGATTAGGCACGCTTGCTTCGCTTTGTCTTGCGCCTTAGGGCGATCTAGGGATTTCATTTGTCACAGCAACTTTCATTCGCAGATTCAATTCGAGCGCTAAGAGACAGGCGCTTCCTGACGATTTTGCTGTTTGGGTTTTGTAGCGGCTTTCCCTACGTACTAACCGGCTCTGTTCTGACGCTGTGGTTGCAGGAAACCGGGTTTTCCCGCTCCACTATTGGCTTTATCGGAGCAGTAGGGACCGTTTATGCCATCAATTGGATGTGGGCTCCGTTTGTTGACAGGATAAAGCTGCCGATTCTGTATCGACTGTTTGGTCAGCGGCGCTCCTGGATTCTGATGTGTCAGATGGCTATTGCGGTTTTGCTGTTTGCAATTAGCCTGGGAGACCCTAGAGAGAATTTACTGTATGTGACGGTCATTGCCGTCGCTATCGCAGCGTTCGGTGCGACACTAGACATCGCCGTCGATGCTTATCGTATTACTATTTTTTCCCGTGAGGAGATGGACGCGAAGATGCCTTACGCTGCTGCGATGGCTACTAGCGGGTGGTGGGCTGGCTATGGATTTATCGGTGGGGCTTTGGCATTGGCGCTAGGCGGTGAAACGATTGGGCTCGATTGGCCCACTGTTTATCGCTACTTAATATTGATCTACCTATTCATCTTTGTATTCGTAGTTACAGTGCCGGAGCCAGTAATTGAGGATGCTGACCTGATTCCGGAGACTGATAACAAATCTAAAAAATCTGCCGCAAACTGGATGGCAGAATACTTCGTAAGACCCTTTAAGGAGTTTTTTGACCGCTGCGGATTTCGCTTGGCTTTCGCTGTGTTGATATTTTTACTGGTATTCAAACTGGGCGAAGCTATGTTGGGCCGCATGTCTCTGATTTTTTATGTTGAGGTTGGCTTCACTACAGATCAGATTAGCTTCTATCAGAAATTCTTTGGTGGATTGGTGACCGCAGCGTTCTCGATTGTGGCAGCGACGGTCAATACTCGATTCGGTGTTATTAGGGGATTGTTTGTTGCTGGAGTGGCCATGGCTGCTGCAAACCTATTGTATGCACTGATTGCTGTAGTTGGGCCCAGTATAAATTTACTGATGCTAACCTTAGTGATCGATAATTTTTTCGTTGCTTTTTCAACTGTGGCCTTCGTTTCTTTTGTGTCCTATTTTACTAGTCGCACCTACACGGGAACGCAATACGCTTTGATGGTTTCTATATCAAATCTTGGTAGGACTACATTAGCCGCAAGCAGTGGAGTATTGGTCGATTTTCTGGATGGTGATTGGGCCTTTTTCTTCGTGTTGACCAGCCTGATGGTAATTCCAGGGCTTTGCCTATTACTTTGGGTGGGGAAATTGATGAAATCCTATGTGCCAGAGTTAACCGCTCAGTCGATCTCCTGATTCCAGCCAAATTTCTTCAACGAAAACTTTCCGTTTACAAACACTACGCCTTCAGCCTCTAGCCTGCTTTTTTGTGCTTGATATTCCCGGCTGCCGGTGGGGAAAGAGAGTTTCCCCTTAGAGTTCGTTACTCGGTGCCAAGGCAGTTTGGTTCTGGCGGGAAGGTTTTTCAGTACATGGCCTACGTATCTCGCATATCCGGGCAGGCCGGCCAATCTCGCAACCTGCCCGTAGCTAGAGACTTGTCCCTGGGGAATCTGGTAGACGATTTGCCAGATTTTCTCTTTGTTGTTAAGTGGTGAGTCGTCCATAACCAATAGTTGGCGTATACGCTATCGTGTTAAAGTAGCGCCATTATAAATTTAACCGAGGTTAGCCGTGCGTTTTCTTTTCATTTTTTTTATCGCAGTGCCCCTCGGTGAGATGTTGCTGCTAGTTGAGGTTAGCGAGCGCATCGGTTCCCTGACAACGCTTGGGATGGTGGTAGCAACCGCAGTCATCGGGGTGCAAATTCTGAAGCGGCAAGGGTTCGCAACACTAACCCGGGCGAACCAGAAGCTACAATCTGGGCAAATACCAGCACAGGAAATAGTCGAAGGAATGCTTCTCGCGGCAGCAGGCGCGCTACTCTTAACGCCCGGATTTATCACCGATACGATTGGCTTTGTCTTGCTAACTGGCCCGCTACGCAGGCCGATAGCGCGTTCCGTGGTTAGATCGGGCATGGTCAAGGCTATGGGAGGGGGCGCCGCCGGGGCTAGCTTCGGCCAATGGCGCAGTAGAGGCGGCCGGCAAGAGCGCCAAGACGGCGCGAATGTCTACGAGGGCGATTACCACGAAGAGTCAGCCTTTCTGCCTGAAAATGAGCAAAATTTCAGCGATGATCCCGGGAAAAAAGATCAATAAAAACAAATAGATACAATGCTGTCTTTTACTAGCATGAAAAAAGCCTCGGTAAATGGCTCAAAAGCATTGAATTTCCTGCGACTAACCCCATTTAGGGTTCATCATCTAATTTGCGTGGGAGGCCTGAAATAGCAGCCTACGCTACAGATTGGTAATTTGAGGGTGATTACCTCTGCCACCGGGGCAGAAGTAATTGTTTTCAGTACTGTTAATCAAATCGTTCGATTTGGGAGAGATACATAATGAATATCCGGCCTTTACAAGATCGCGTTGTTGTTCGACGCATGGAAGAAGAGTCAACCAGCGCAGGAGGCATAGTGCTTCCGGGTTCAGCAACCGAAAAGCCCGCGCAAGGTGAAGTTGTAGCTGTTGGTCCTGGCAAGCGTCAGGAAAATGGCGATACTCAGCCTGTGGACTTAAACGTTGGTGATACAGTGGTTTTTGGAAAGTATTCCAGCAACACAGTAAAAATTGGTGACGAAGAGTTATTGATTTTGAATGAAAGCGAAATATTTGGCGTTATCGAAAAGACGAAAAAGAAGAAGTAGAGCTTCGATTTTCGACTCCAACAATCATTTAGACAAGACAGGAATTTTTAAAAATGGCTAAAGACGTAATATTCGGTGATGCAGCTCGCCAAAAACTGCTGAAGGGCGTAAATGTCCTTGCAGATGCTGTGAAAGTAACCTTAGGCCCTAAAGGTCGCAATGTTGTTTTGGACAAATCTTTTGGTGCGCCTACCGTGACTAAAGATGGTGTATCCGTTGCGAAAGAAATTGAACTTGAAGACAAGTTTGAAAACATGGGTGCACAGATGGTTAAGGAAGTCGCATCACAGACTTCTGACGTTGCCGGAGACGGAACTACAACAGCTACCGTTCTCGCACAAAGCATCTTGAACGAAGGCCTGAAATCCGTAGCAGCGGGCATGAACCCGATGGATCTTAAGCGTGGTATCGATAAGGCAGTTGTTGCCCTTGTTGCAGAAGTTGGCAAGCTTGCTAAGCCCTGCACAAATTCAAAGGCAATAGCGCAGGTCGGCACGATCTCTGCTAACTCTGACGAGCAGGTTGGTCAGATTATCGCCGAGGCGATGGATAAGGTTGGTAAGGAAGGCGTCATTACAGTTGAGGACGGATCTGGTCTTGAGAACGAACTAGACGTTGTTGAAGGTATGCAGTTCGATCGTGGTTACTTGTCGGCTTACTTTATCAACAATCAAGAAAGTATGAGCGCCGACCTAGAAAATCCATTGATTCTTCTGGTAGACAAGAAAATCTCTAATATTCGTGACATGCTAGGTCTTCTCGAAGGCGTTGCTAAGTCTGGACGTCCTCTGCTAGTTATAGCTGAAGATGTTGAAGGCGAGGCGCTAGCGACTTTGGTGGTGAATAATATGCGTGGCATCGTAAAGGTTGTAGCGGTTAAGGCCCCTGGCTTTGGCGATCGCAGAAAATCTATGCTGGAAGACATCGCGATATTGACTGGCGGCACTGTGATTTCAGAAGAGGTAGGTCTGAGTCTCGAAGGTGCGACTATCGATGATCTCGGTTCTGCGAAGCGCGTACAGATCAGCAAAGAAAATTCAACGATCATCGATGGTTCTGGCAACGGCAAGGCTATCAAGGGTCGCGTATCACAGATTCGTGCGCAGATCGAAGAAACTTCTTCTGACTACGACCGTGAGAAGCTTCAGGAACGTGTTGCTAAGCTTGCCGGCGGTGTTGCCGTGATCAAGGTTGGTGCTAGCACTGAAATGGAAATGAAAGAGAAGAAAGCTCGCGTAGAAGACGCGCTGCATTCAACTCGCGCCGCAGTAGAAGAAGGTGTTGTACCTGGTGGCGGTGTTGCTCTGGTTCGTGCCTTGAAGAAAATAGAAGGCATTAAGGGCGATAATGACGATCAAAATGTTGGTATTGGCTTGTTGTTAAAAGCGGCAACTTCTCCTCTGCGTCAGATCGTATCTAACGCTGGTGAGGAAGCTTCAGTTGTCTTAGACAAAGTTAGGGCAGGTAAGGGGAACTACGGTTTTAACGCAGCGACTGGCGAATACGGCGACATGATCGCGATGGGTATTCTTGATCCTGCGAAAGTGACTCGTACAGCGATTCAGGCGGCAGGTTCTGTTGCTGGACTGATGATTACTACTGAGTGCATGGTTACTGAAAAGCCAACCGAAGGTGGTGCCCCCATGGGCGGTGGTATGCCTGATATGGGTGGTATGGGTGGAATGCCAGGCATGATGTAAAAATCGGCCTCTGGGGCGGTCTTGAATCTCCCTAGCGGCGTTGGCTTAGGGCTTCCGATGCTGATGTAGAATTACTACACTGTGCTTCGGGTCCACAACACGCCTGCCACGAAGGTTCAATCCTCACCCTAGAGACCGATTTTGAAGACTGGTTGATCGGAACTTCGATCATAAAAAAAGGCAATACTGAAAGGTATTGCCTTTTTCTTTGTCCGCTTGTTAATAGTTACTAAGTGTTAACTAAGTTCTCGTTTGCGAAGTCCCAGTTTACTAGGTTGTCTAGGAATGAGCCTAGGAAGTCTGGTCTGCGGTTTTGGAAGTCTAGATAGTAGGCGTGCTCCCATACGTCGCAGACTAGGATCGGGGTTGCGCCGTCGGTTAGTGGGGTTTCTGCGTTGGCGGACTTTGCTATTTTGAGTTTGCCGCCATCGCTTACTAGCCATACCCAGCCGCTGCCGAATTGGCCCATTCCGCCCGCTACGAATTCTGCTTTGAAGTTGTCGTAGTTCCCGAAGGCTTCGTCTATCTTCGTGGCGATAGCTCCAATTGGAGCGCCACCACCGGAAGCGCTAAGGCTATTCCAGAAGAAGCTGTGGTTGTAGTGCTGACCTACGTTGTTAAATAGGGGGCCGCCTGCTTTAGCAGTTTCTTTTACCAGTTCTTCCAAGCTATCAGCAGGAATTTGCGCATCAGCCAGTAATTCATTGCCTTTTACTACGTAAGCGTTGTGATGTTTGCCGTGGTGAAAATCTAAGGTGTTGGCAGACATATGTGGTTCTAACGCTTCTTTTGCAAAAGGAAGCTCAGGTAATTCTAGATTCATAATTTTCTCATGTCATTGCGGGTTACAAATGCAAGGCAAACACTAGTCCATTCGCTGAATTACTTTCAGTATTAACGGAATTGTCTAGCCGTGCGGTGAGAGGATTATTCTAGCAGAAAACGCAGCTGGGAAAGAGGCAGAGATGATTTTCGAGGGCTAATTAATAGGGGCTACACGTACCGAAACTAAAAAAGTTTGCGATACGTGCTCCCTGTCTTTTTCTAAAGCAGTTGCATGATAAGTAGCAAAACTGCGCCAAGCGCAATGCCGCAGTGTATTACGCCAACGATGCTTGTCATTGGCCCCTGTTTTCCCTTTATGGCATTGAACTGTAAGCCGAGGATAATAATAATACAGATAATCTGTGCCAGACTACTGACCCCATCTTCCATCGATATGGGTAGTCGTCCCGCTCCGCCTAAGTGAGACGATGCGCCCATGAAAAACAACATTGGTAGAGAGAAGAGGGTGTTCGTTCGTGAAGCGAGGCCTGCTTTAGCCAGTGCGCCTGCCGCTGCTGGGTCAGCTTCGCCACCGCCGATGACGGCATCGGTTGAGGCAATTACGATTTTCTGTGCTGGCCATATGATTAGCCAAACATTGAGGAACATTAGCGTGCCCATTAGCATGCCAATCATGATGTAGAAATTAACCGCGCTGGCGAGGAAGCCTGCCAATGCTAAACCGGATATGAACGTAAGGAGGGCGCCATATCGGAACCACCATAGAGCTCGCGGAACGAGTTTAGAGATAACGGAAGATTTTGTAGCAGCGTCTGTTTCCTTGAAGAACTCAGTCTGCACAAAATTGAAGTAATATAAAATGCCGATCCAGATCACGCCAGCAAAGACGTGAATCCAGCGAAATAGATACGATAGTAGATTTTCTAATTCCATAGTGAGGCTCCAGAGTTCGTTTATCTAATTATTCTATACCCACCGATACGCGAGGCGCGCAGTTGGTAGAGTGTCATTAGTCTATCATCGGCCTGAATACTTAGCTATCGAGTGATCGTAGGGATGGAATGCGCCGAGGATTTCTAGGATAATGCTAGGCTATGACAAAAAACCACGATCTAGGTAGCATCCCTCCAATTGTCCCAGATCGGGACGATGTGGATACCCATCGGAGTAACAAGCGTGCGCAGGGGCAGGACATCGTGCGCCCGGGCTACTACGCCGAAAAGGTAAAAGTCAGCACTTGGCCAGTGCGTATCATGCTGACACTGATTGTTTTTACGATGGTCGCCGCCGGCTATGGTGCCTACTTTATGTACGGTGACTATCTTTACGAGAGTGAGCAAGACGATCTGCGCATTGCCGATTTAGAGAGGCGTCTCGCTCTTGCCGGAGAATCTACCGAAGAATCTGCGTTCAATATGTTTGAGAGAATGGACTTCAATTTTTCGGAAATAGACAAGCTTTGGGCCGCGCGACGCGTAATTAATGGCTCTGTAGAGGATTTGCAGTCTGATATCGCGAAAATCGCTTTGGTGAACGAAGGGCAGAATGAAACTACGGCTACAAACAGTCAGCAGATCGCGTCGAGCAATCAGGCAGCAATGGTGGCAGAAACGAAGATCAACGCGCTGAACACAGATGTCGCAGCAATAATGCAATCTGTGAATGGCTTAAGCACTTCAGTTCAGGAGCTAGATGTAATGCGCGGTGATCTTTCCTCGATACGTCAGTCGCTCAATAGCGGCGATAGCACTGTACTGGGTTTGGTTGGCAGATTGGAGTATATCGAAGAATCTATGGAGTCTGTGAATGCCCACAGGCTGCAGATCAATGAAAGCCTGTTCCGCCTCCAGGAAAATCTGGAAGCGTTACAGATTTCCTCTGGTATTCAGTAGCAGTAAACCTCATTCTCCTGTAAATGTAGGGCGGCGTTTTTCGATAAACGCGGTTACCCCCTCTTTGAAGTCTGCTCGTGAGGCGCAGTCAGAAAAATACGCCGCCTCAGCCTGTAACTGTGACTCAAACTCGCTCTCAAGAGATCGATAGAACAGCGCCTTGGTATTGCCATAGACATGTGTAGGGCCGGCGGCCAGCCTGCTAGCTAGTTTCTGTGTTTCTGAATCCAATTGATCATCAGGAACAACGAAATTTATCATTCCGATGTCCTTCGCCGTCTGTGCACTGAAGCGATCACCCAATAGCGCTATTTCCATTGCTTTCTTTATGCCTACGGCGCGCGGAAGATGGAAGGAGGAGGAGCCGTCAGGACTTGTGCCAATTTTGCAGTAGGCCAGGGTAAAGAAGGCGTCCTCTGAGGCTATTACGAGGTCGCAGGCAAGCGCCATGCTCACGCCAGCACCTGCTGCCGCTCCTCGGCAACTCGCAATAATGGGTTTAGGCATTCTGCGCATGGCGAACATGATCGGGTGAAGGTCGTGGATACGTAGCATGAATTCCTTTTTAATTGCATCTGCTGGCTTCTTGATGGTCTCACCCATACCCTTTACATCACCACCAGCCATAAAATGATCTCCCTCGCCGTTAAGAACAACACAGCGGACCGATGTATCAATCTCCACATCGTGCAGCGCACTGCAAAGCTCAGAGCGCATCTCCATGCTGAGAGCGTTTCTGGCCTTGGGCCGGTTCATGGTAAGTGTGGCAATGCCATTGCTGATTGAGACTTCGAGGTGAGACATAGGCTGATCCTGAGTTGAGACTCGCGTTGAGGTTGCTTGATTAAGGGCAGTCAGTATAACGCCAGAATTTGCTGTATTGACAGTCAGTGATTTTGATCTTGGCAATACCGCTAGTTTAGGTATAATACGCGCCCTTCAAGGGCTAATAAGCTTTTTGATAAATGCGGATGTGGCGGAATTGGTAGACGCGCTAGATTTAGGTTCTAGTATCGAAAGGTGTGGGAGTTCAAGTCTCCCCATCCGCACCACTTTACGGTCTTACTAAGTTCAGAAAGGCCTTTAAACCCTCTTAATATCTAGTTTTCCCCTGTATTTAAGCGTTAATAACGTCCGCTGCCGTATTGCAACATCCAGAACTTAAGGCAACATTCTTTGTAACATCAGCTCATCTTGATGAGAGGAATGTTACAATGGCTAGTACCACAAGCCGCTTACCAACACCGAGGTTAAGCAGGCAAAACCCCGCGAAAAACAGTACAGCCTAACTGATAGCAGCGGCCTCTATCTTAGGGTGAAGCCCAAAGCAATACCGAATCGAGCAAGCGCGCAAGGATGATAAGTCGTACACAAACACCTTTGAGCATGTGGCAAGGTAAGTGGTTCACTCTAAAAGAATCTAAAGTTTCTCAGTATTACTGTAAGAAAATATCGAGCAGGCTTAACCGGCATGTCTTCCCCCAATCTAGGGGGATTTTCCCTCCACAAAGTGAACGCAGTCGAAACGATGGCAGTACTTGAGCCTCTAGCCAAACAGGGGAAGCTCGAAACCATCAATAATATCTGCGGCTGGATCAATGCGATTAGGGACTATGCGGTAAATACTGGCTTGATTCACTCTAATCCGCTTCCCGAAATCAGCAAAGCGTTTAGCTCTCCCTTAGACCAAAAGCTCATTTTCTGTCCACCCGGATAAGCCAGAATGGTTCCATTGCTCCTGTATACATACTATTCTGGACGAAAGGTTAGGTTATATAGTATCGGCAAATCAGAAATGGAAAAAGTAAGCCTAGAATTATGAAACCAACTAATTGGGTCTTGATAAGAAGAGCAGAGGGCTCTTAAATCTTAGCAACGTTTTGACCCTCGGGGCCAACTCTGTATGCTGTATGGTAACGTTGCCTCGTCCACACACTAAAAGCAGACCTGAAAGAATTATTGTAAAAAAAGGATTTCAAAATAGTGATATATATTTCGGTAGCAAGATTATGACTACGATTGGCACTCCCTTCTCAGCCACAGCGACGAAGGTACTTTTACTAGGCTCAGGCGAACTCGGTAAAGAGGTTGCCATAGAGCTTCAAAGGTTAGGCGTCGAGGTGGTTGCCTGCGACCGTTATGCGAATGCTCCCGCTATGCAGGTTGCCGATCGCAGCTACGAATTTTCCATGCTGGATGAAGCCGAGCTAAGGCGCGTTATAGAGCTAGAAAGACCAAATTTCATTGTTCCTGAGATAGAGGCAATAGCGACGCAAACATTAGTCGAGCTCGAGGCTGAGGGCTACCACGTTGTCCCAACCGCGCGCGCGGCACAGCTCACGATGAACCGTGAAGGCATAAGGCGGTTGGTTGCAGAAGAGCTAGGAATCGCAACGTCAGCATACCGCTTTGCTGCAACTCACGAAGAGTATCGAGCGGCTGTAAAGGCGGTTGGAATTCCTTGTATTGTAAAGCCGATAATGAGCTCCTCCGGCAAAGGCCAGAGTACGATAAAATCAGAGAGTGATATTGATATCGCTTGGAAATACGCTCAAGATGGCGGTCGCGCGGGTGCCGGTACTGTCATCGTCGAAGGTTTCGTTGATTTTGACTACGAGATCACTTTGCTCACAATACAACACATTGATGGCGTGAGTTTTTGTGAGCCAATAGGCCATAGGCAAGAAGACGGCGACTACCGTGAATCCTGGCAGCCCCAGGCGATGTCTGTTGTCGCACTGAACGCAGCAAAGAAGATAGCAACTACGGTTACCGAAGCATTAGGCGGGCGAGGACTTTTTGGTGTCGAGCTGTTTGTGAAGGGAGATGAGGTTTTGTTTAGCGAAGTTTCGCCACGTCCTCATGATACCGGAATGGTGACACTTATCTCGCAAGACCTGTCCGAGTTTGCACTTCACGCACGCGCTATTTTGGGCCTTAGTATACCGGCTATTCGTTTCTACGGTGCTTGCGCATCGGCGGTGCTGCTCGTGGAAGGTGATTCGAAAAAAGCAAGTTTTGGAAACCTAAGGGCAGCGACCGCGATCGAAGACACGTCGCTTCGTCTGTTCGGCAAGCCCGAAGTGAACGGCAAGCGTCGTATGGGTGTCGCGCTTGCGCGTGCTCAGAATACAGCTGAGGCCACGAAAAAGGCGCTCGCTGTGGCAGCAGCCATCAAGGTTAAAACCTAGAGCGATGGTGGCGGCTCTGCCCTCAATTTAAAATCAGGGGCGCAATACGGCGCGGTTCAGCTCCATCTCTTCAGCAATTAATTGGCCGACGTGTTGCAAGTCTGCCTAGTTACTATAACAACCTTACTATCGCGATAGCTTATCCCCGTCTTTAAAGCACATCACCTCTTGTTTGGTCGAAGTAGTGAAAAGTAAGGCTATGTGGCCTTAGAGGGGATATTTCTGGAGTCTAAGAGGAGCATTGCTGTAAGCTCTTGATTTAATAAGTGATCCCACAGGGGCTCGAAATCCAGCCTGCACCCACCCTAGGCAGAACACACCGATAAGTTAGAGCGGTTCCATTGCACCCCTTTACATACTATTCTTGTTCACTAGCATTTTACTTCTTCGTGAATAGATGAAATAGCAAATTATTAACTCCAATTTACTAACTTCAAATATAAATAAGTCGAATTCAATTATGATCAGAATTTATTATCTCGCCCTTGTCGCTAGCATCCTATTCGTTATTCTTTATCTTGTATTCGCGCTTACAGGCAAGATATTCGTTTATGAATCAGGTGAAGCTATAGGCACGATTTCTGGTTGGTGCGAAAGAGTCAGTGGAGGTCTCTTTCGAGAACCTGCAAACACCTTAAGTAATATTGGGTTCATAATCTCAGGTCTTTTCATGCTGCGGATACTGACGGCTGAAAATGAATCGGACACCGAGCAGGGCAATGCGTTTACCGGCCTCAATAGAATTAGCGTCTTATATGCAGTCGCAGTCATTTATCTTGGCCCTGGCTCATGGCTGATGCATGGCACGCATACGGCGTGGGGAGGATGGGCGGACAATTTAAGTATGGTTATGTATATTATTTTTCCCTGGTTATATAACCTTAAAGAGATGGGGCGCTGGAGTGTCAGTCGCTTTCTCTTGACGTATTTTATAATCGTGATTTCCTACTCTTTAGCCAGATGGTTTTTCGGAGGAAGGCTAGGCATTGGGCTTGATTTATTTGGTCTGTCGATAGGTTTATGGATTATATCTGAGGTGCTTTTTAAATTTTGGTCTCCAATGTTTCGTTGGATGTCTGGATTTGTCGGCTTTATAGTCGCTGCAGTTTTTGGTATTTCACCGCAAGAAATATTATCAAACCTTGTCGAGTACTGGTGGATTATCTTATTTTGGGTTCCTGCACTTTTCTCAACGAGTCGCCCTGCTTTAACAAGAACCTACACGCCATGGTTTTTCCTAGGCATGTTTTCATACTTAGCCGCTTTTGTGATTTGGCTTCAAGGTTACCCTGATACGCCTTATTGCCAGCCTGATTCGTGGATTCAACCCCACGCTATATGGCATTTAATGACGGCGTTATCAACGTGGTGTTTTTTCAAATTTTACAGAACAGAGCGTGAGCGCTAAGTAGAATGCAGTCAGTAATTTTAAGCAGTGGTAACTAGTTTGGAATCAGCGTAACAATATTACGGAAGGCATTTAGTGTCAGCAGAAAACTATCGATGCCAGCAATTACTTGTCAATACAAAAGGACAGCATAGACTTAGTAGAGAAAGAATTTTTATTCTACTTACTATTCGGTCTGGGCATGTAATACGCTCAATCGTAGCTAAAATAATCAAAATGGAGTGAGATGCTAAAATGAAAACCCTTTATATCGTAAGGAGCAACCCTAAGGAAGGTTGGGGCCAGGAATTTAACGATTGGTACGATAATGTCCATTTTCCTGAGGTGATAAAGGTTGAGGGCTTTCTGTCTGCCGAGCGTTTTGAGCTTGACGCAGTCAATTCATGGGGAGAGCAACCCTATCGTTATCTCGCTATCTATGAAATTGATTCGGACAACGTGGCGGGTACCATAGAGAATATTAAAAATGCCGGCCTCAATATGAGTGCTGCTATCGATTTGGCAAGCGTGCACGTATCTGTTTTTGGAGCTGTAGGCAAGCCATTGTAAAAATAGCGGTTCGCAGCGCTAATTTGATTTAGAAACTCTCTACCAATTCAAGATAGGTGCCATCTGGATCCTTAAAACAAAAAAAACCGGCTACCGTGGGTACTATCTGACATCACTGTCGCAGGTTCAGAAAGGATCTCAACGCCCTGACCCCGAAGGTAGCTTAGGTCTGCTAAAAGGTCTGTAGTTCGAAATGCTATACGTGCCAGTCCAATATGATAAAGGTGGGAGTAGGGAGGGGACTCGTCCATGGGTGATCGCCATTCAAGTAAGTCAATAATGACCGGCGGCGTTGCACCTTTCAAGCTGAGTAACGCACCCTTGACTCGATAGGGCGGCATACCTACAGCGGCCGCCACCTCCGGTGTATTAGTCGGTGGCACAACCCACATTTCTTCAAAGCCAAGCATCTCATAAAACTTTCTCGAGGCATCATAGTCTTTGCAGTTAATATTAACGTGCACTAATCCATTGATGTTCATGAGTTTTCTCCTAGTTAAATGACAGTATCACCGTTATCAATGACCATTTCCGCACCATTGATATGTTTTGACTCATCTGAAACAAGGTAAACGATCATATGAGCGACATCGTTGGGTTCTCCCACACCGAGCTTTTGTCTCATCATTTCCGGATCTTCTTCTGAAGCCATGTCGATACCGGCTAATTTCTTTAAAGCATTATGAACCATGGGGGTGTTGATGCTGCCCGGGTGGACTGAATTGCAGCGTACATTCAGGTTTTGCTGCTTGCAGTGGATGGCGATTGACTTGGTCATCGATCGGATACCACCTTTGGCTGCAGAATAGGCTAGAAACGATGGAATGCCTACAAGGGCTGCTGTTGATGACATATTAATTATGGAGCCGCCACCACTTTTCTTCATAAGTGCTATCGCCGACTGGCAACCCCAAAAGGTGCCATCCAAATGGATAGCTAATGTTTTGCGCCAGACTTCTGTGGTCGTTGTTTCAATATTTGCAATGATACCGACACCCGCATTATTTACTAATGCATCGAGCTGGCCATAACGCTCTTCAACTTTCCCCATCAAGTCATGCCAATTTTCTTCAAGGGCAACGTCTTGTTGATAGAATGTAGCGCCAATCTCATTGGCAATCGTCTGGCCTGCATCAACATTGATGTCGGTCATCACTACTCTGGCGCCCTCAGCAGCCAGCATACGAGCATCGGCTTCGCCCAAACCTGAAGCAGCACCTGTGATGATAACAACCTTATTTTTTACCCTGTCCATATACGATTTTCCTTGTTTGAAGTGCTTTATGCACGGCTCTTGTCAATGGTGCGTATCTTTAGGCCGAATTGCAATTGGGAAAATAGATATGAGTTGGACCTTACTTAAATGAATTGAACATTCTCCAGTTGTCGATATTTCAGAATATTTCCCTCAGTTAGAAAAGTAAGTTCTTCTAGTGCGGGATTTCTAAAAAGGGAAAATTACTTCACAAATGGAATTGTTGCTGATAGATGTAGGTTTTTATTCGTATAGGTAACAAGGCTATTGAATACAGCGCTCTACTAATTAGTAAGTCTATTTCTTAATTATTTGGAGTCGGTGCAGGGCCCAAGTTTTCAAACATCTTCCAGCCTTCTGGCACTTGAATCAAATCATTACGAGATTCATAGTCTGCGTAGAGCGCCAGCATTTCCTGAAGTTTGTCTGGAAATTGACTCGAGAGGTCATTCAGTTCGGCAGGGTCTTTATCGAGGTCATATAGTCCCCAAGTAAAATCGCCATACGGCTCCATTAATCTTAGAATTTTCCAATTCTCACTAATAAAAGCGTTGTGACCAAAAAGTTCGAAACCATTGCCAGTTCCAGGGGGATAGATAGTTTCTTCACGGCCTGTAAGGTATGGCAAGATAGACCGGCCATCCATGCCGTGCACCAACCGCCCTTGAAAGTTTGCTCCGGGGTGGAACGCGCCGGCAAGCTCAAGAATTGTTGGAGTGATATCTACAACACTCGAAAATTCAGAGACTACTCGATTTTGTGGTACAGAGTTTGGATAGCTAATAATTAATGGTGAATTAATCCCCCCTTGAGTCATTACTGTCTTGTGAAATCTATGAGCTGCCGCCCCGACATGTGCCCAAGGCTTGCCATAATAAATAAAGCTACCTTCGTTACCTAAATTTTCATAGCTATTGTCAAAAGTATCAGCTATCCAATCTGTGACCGATGGAACAGTGCGTTCTGATGCGAAATCGTTTGATTCAGGACCATTGTCAGACAGGAAAATAAATACCGTGTTTTTCATATTCATCAATCGATTTTAGATAAGAAATAAGTTCGCCGATATTTTGGTCGACGCTATCTACCATGGCCGCGTAGACGGCCATTTTTTTAGCCTGATATCTCTGTTCTTCTGTGTTTAACTCTTCCCAAGCGGGCACTCCCCCTATTCTTTTAGCCATTAATGCTTGCTGGTCAATAAGCCCAAGTGTTTTAAGAGATTCATGCCGTTGCTTTCGAATGACATCCCATCCGACTTGGTAGCGCTCGACATATTTTTCAATAAGGTCGCTAGGCGCGTGTAAAGGGAAATGAGGCGCACTAAAAGCTAGGTAGCCAAAGAAAGGTTTTTCGGAGTCTAGTCCTTCATCAATATACTGAATCATTTCCGAGGTATAGAAATCACTGCTATAAAAATTATCTGGCAGGTCTGCTAGCTCGCCATTTCGGTAGTAGTCCACTGTAGTTCGCTGCGGTGCGTAGCCGGTATTATTAAAGTGACTCCCGGCTCCTTGTAGTAGAGTAAAAGAACGATCAAAGCCGCGATTGCTAGGCAGAGACGAGTCACCCAAATGCCATTTTCCTGTCATATATGTATTGAAGCCAGAAGTCTTGAGCATGTTTGCGACAGTGACAACTTGATTATTTAGGTACCCTTCATAACCCGGCTGGCCTCTCTGTTCAGTGGCCAGATATTCGCCCATCGTACCGTAACCATTTTTGTGTTGGTCTACTCCTGTTAATAGCATGGCGCGTGATGGAGAACACATGGCACTAGTATGGAACCTGGTAAACATTACTCCCTGTTTCGCTAGGAGATCTATATTGGGCGTCTCAATTTCACTTCCATAAGCGCCGAGGTCCGAGTAGGCCAAATCATCTGCAAGAATTAGCATGATATTAGGTGAATCTTGGTTCGCTGATTGGACTGATTC
>CALSUH010000002.1:87500-91629 GCA_943789485.1 uncultured Pseudomonadales bacterium | reverse complement strand
TAAGCTAAAATTGTGTAGCCATCCCTGGCGCGACATCAGTAATTCTCTTTGGCCCCAGCCCCGCCATCCTTGGCGGGCCGTTCATCACTACCCGAGCAGTGCTCGGGCTCGCCTTTGGCGACCGCTCTTCACCCTACTCTCACAACATACTGGTAGTGAAGGCCATTGTCAGGCATCCAATAAAAAAGGCCCACCCCCGTTGGGGTGAGCCTTATTTATTGGATGCCTGACAATGACCTACTCTCACATGGGGAAACCCCACACTACCATCGGCGCTAAACGGTTTCACTTCTGAGTTCGAGATGGGATCAGGTGGTTCACGCTTGCTATGGTCGTCAGGCAATTCTGGCGTCGGTACGCAATACTTTACTGCTGCGCACTAACTTGTTCTAACAATTCGGTGAATGAAGTTTTCTGTATCAAAACCCGTCATACAAACACTCTGTACTCGAAGTCTATTAGTTGCTTTCCTATACAATCAACTCTTTCTAGTTGTTGGGGGACAGAGCTAAAGATCTGTCCCCGTTCTTCTAGAGAAGAACTCATGATTATATGGTCAAGCCTCACGTGCAATTAGTACTGGTTAGCTCAATACATCACTGTACTTACACACCCAGCCTATCAACGTCCTCGTCTTGAACGGCACTTTAGCAGGATTAAATCCTGAGGGAGATCTCGTCTTGAAGGGGGCTTCCCGCTTAGATGCTTTCAGCGGTTATCCTGTCCGAACGTAGCTACCGGGCGATGCCATTGGCATGACAACCCGAACACCAGAGGTTCGTTCACTCCGGTCCTCTCGTACTAGGAGCAACTCTTCTCAAATCTCCTGCGCCCACGGCAGATAGGGACCGAACTGTCTCACGACGTTCTAAACCCAGCTCGCGTACCACTTTAAATGGCGAACAGCCATACCCTTGGGACCGGCTTCAGCCCCAGGATGTGATGAGCCGACATCGAGGTGCCAAACACCGCCGTCGATGTGAACTCTTGGGCGGTATCAGCCTGTTATCCCCGGAGTACCTTTTATCCGTTGAGCGATGGCCCTTCCATTCAGAACCACCGGATCACTATGACCTACTTTCGTACCTGCTCGAGTTGTCACTCTCGCAGTCAAGCACCCTTATGCCATTACACTAAACTGACGATTTCCGACCGTCATTAGGGTACCTTCGTGCTCCTCCGTTACTCTTTAGGAGGAGACCGCCCCAGTCAAACTACCCACCACACAATGTCCTCACTCCCGTTTCAGGAGCTAAGTTAGAACCTCAATATTATCAGGGTGGTATTTCAAGGTTGGCTCCACGCGATCTAGCGATCACGCTTCAATGCCTCCCACCTATCCTACACAAATAAGATCAAAGTCCACTGTGAAGCTATAGTAAAGGTTCACGGGGTCTTTCCGTCTAGCCGCGGGTACACTGCATCTTAACAGCGATTTCAATTTCACTGAGTCTTGGGTGGAGACAGCGTGGCCATCATTACGCCATTCGTGCAGGTCGGAACTTACCCGACAAGGAATTTCGCTACCTTAGGACCGTTATAGTTACGGCCGCCGTTTACCGGGGCTTCGATCAAGAGCTTCTCCGAAGATAACCCCATCAATTAACCTTCCGGCACCGGGCAGGCGTCACACCCTATACTTCCTCTCACGAGTTTGCAGAGTGCTATGTTTTTAATAAACAGTTGCAGCCACCTGGTCACTTCGACTCTCCTCAGCTTAGGGAGCAAGTCCCATCACCATTGAGAGCGTACCTTCTCCCGAAGTTACGGTACCATTTTGCCTAGTTCCTTCACCCAAGTTCTCTCAAGCGCCTTGGTATTCTCTACCTGATCACCTGTGTCGGTTTACAGTACGGTCAATTCTTACCTGAAGCTTAGAAGATTTTCCTGGAAGTATGGCATCAACTACTTCTCCGTCAGGTTTCCCTTCAGGATCGTCATCGCGTCTCAGATTAACGAGGAACCGGATTTACCTAATCCCCCTACCTACACGCTTAAACACGGACAACCAACGCCGTGCTAGCCTAGCCTTCTCCGTCTCTCCATCGCAGTAAGAATCGGTATCGGAATTTTAACCGATTTCCCATCGACTACGGCTTTCGCCCTCGCCTTAGGGGCCGACTCACCCTGTCCCGATTAACGTTGGACAGGAAACCTTGATCTTTCGGCGGGGAGGTTTTTCACCTCCCTTATCGTTACTCATGTCAGCATTCGCACTTCTGATACCTCCAGCAGACCTTACGATCCACCTTCAACGGCTTACAGAACGCTCCTCTACCACACGTGCACTTCCTTAAAAACACTCATCTAGAGTAGGCAACAAAGGGGTCTGACCCCTTTCTTGTCACCGCCATCAACGGTTCTTTCAAAATGTTCTTAAGTGAAGTGCACGCATCCACAGCTTCGGTTATCAGTTTGAGCCCCGGTATATCTTCCGCGCAGGCCGACTCGACTAGTGAGCTATTACGCTTTCTTTAAAGGGTGGCTGCTTCTAAGCCAACCTCCTAGCTGTCTGAGCCTTCCCACATCGTTTCCCACTTAACTGATATTAGGGACCTTAGCTGGTGGTCTGGGTTGTTTCCCTTTCGACGACGGACGTTAGCACCCGCCGTCTGTCTCCCATGATAAAACTCACTGGTATTCAGAGTTTGCATCGGGTTGGTAAGTCGGGATGACCCCCTAGCCGACACAGTGCTTTACCCCCAGTGGTTATTCATGAGGCTCTACCTAAATAGATTTCGAGGAGAACCAGCTATCTCCGAGCTTGATTAGCCTTTCACTCCGAGCCACAGCTCATCCCCCCATTTTTCAACATAGGTGGGTTCGGTCCTCCAGTTGATGTTACTCAACCTTCAACCTGGCCATGGCTAGATCGCTCGGTTTCGGGTCTATTACTAGCAACTAAATCGCCCTATTAAGACTCGGTTTCCCTACGGCTCCCCTAACGGTTAACCTCGCTACTAACAATAACTCGCTGACCCATTATACAAAAGGTACGCAGTCACCCTCCGAAGAAGGCTCCTACTGCTTGTACGTACGCGGTTTCAGGATCTATTTCACTCCCCTCACCGGGGTTCTTTTCGCCTTTCCCTCACGGTACTAGTTCACTATCGGTCAATTAGGAGTATTTAGCCTTGGAGGATGGTCCCCCCATGTTCAGTCAGAATTTCACGTGTTCCGACCTACTCGATTTCACTACAATGGACCTTTCGCATACGGGGCTATCACCCTTTATTGCCGCACTTTCCAGAGCGTTCTGCTAAATCCACTGTAACTTAAGGGCTAATCCCATTTCGCTCGCCGCTACTTTGGGAATCTCGGTTGATTTCTTTTCCTGCGGGTACTTAGATGTTTCAGTTCTCCGCGTTCGCCTCACTTACCTATGTATTCAGTAAGTGATACCCAATAAATTGGGTGGGTTTCCCCATTCGGACACCTCCGGATCAAAGCATGTTTGACTGCTCCCCGAAGCATTTCGTAGCCTACAACGTCCTTCATCGCCTCTAATTGCCAAGGCATCCACCACGTACGCTTAATTGCTTGACCATATAATCATGAACTCTTGAATTGGCTTCGATCGGGGTCAAAGTAAAAATACCCTCACCTCTATCTCTCGACTTCGATCGGGGTCAGAGTAAAAATACCCTCACCATTCTCTAAACCGTCCAAATGAGTACAGGGTAATTTTACTCTGACCCCATTTGGTGCCTATCTTTCAAATCAACGTCTCGTTTTGTATACCGAGACCATGTTCATACAGAAAATTACTGCAACTAATAACGACTTCATTCGTACAGATACTTGCGCTTGTATAACTTGTTTTAAGATACAGCATACATTTTTTCTGCTGTGCTAGGACGAGCAGTGGCGGTCATCACAATCGCCTCTACCCCACACAACAGACAAACATATGTTATTCATTCACTAAATTGTTAAAGAACGATTTAGTTGACCAATCAGTCAACTAACTAAACTTTTAAAAAAGTTTACTTGAAAACTTTTATAAAATCTTCAAGAAAACTTTCTACGTTAACTATTCGGGTCAGGGTGGCTTCGATCGGGGCTGGCTTCGATCGGGGTCAGAGTAAAAATAACCCCACCTTCTCTAAACAGTCCAACAGTACAGGGT
>CALSUH010000002.1:0-85000 GCA_943789485.1 uncultured Pseudomonadales bacterium | reverse complement strand
CAGCGTTGTTGCCTAGGAATTCCCGTGCCATCTTGTTCGACTTCGCCAATTCGGTGGCTACCAACACCTCAACGATACCAGCGCTGTCGGCTGCAATGCTAGAACAGGGCAAACCATCCAGCTCTAATTGCTGCAGATCATCACCGGTTAGCGAGTTAATATCTCCTGAGAACAACGCTTCGCTGATGCGAGTAGCTGCTGTGAGCCCCTGCTCGCCGTGCGCGAGTTCAGTAACATGCCTGGCAAGAATACCCTGCGCCTCGGGCTTAGTACCCGACGCCTTATCTGTTGTTTCGATCGCATCTATCTCATGTGCCGAGAGGAAGGTGAAATACTTCATGAAGTTATAGACGTCTGCGTCAGCCGTGCCTAGCCAGAACTGATAGAAGGCATAAGGAGAAGTCCTGTTCGGGTCCAGCCAGATAGTGCCGCTCTCGCTCTTACCGAACTTGGTACCGTCTGATTTCGTGACCAGAGGTAATGTGGCGCCATATACCTGCGCCTGATTCATGCGCCGAGTTAGGTCTATACCGCCGGTAATGTTGCCCCACTGGTCGCTGCCGCCGATTTGCACGGTGCAGTCGTAACGTTTGTTTAATTCGGCAAAATCGAAAGACTGCAGAATCATGTAGCTGAATTCAGTAAAGGAGATGCCTTCACCTTCTCTTTCTAACCGTTGTTTGACCGATTCCTTCTGGATCATAGCATTCACAGCAAAGTGCTTACCGACATCGCGTAGAAAACTAAGAACATCGTAGTCCTTGGTCCAATCCAAGTTATTCACGAGGACGGCTGAGTTCTCTCCACAGTCGAAATCCAAGAATTGGCTCAATTGTGGCTTCAGCTGCTCAACCCAGTCAGAAATGACATCACTGGAGTTGAGCTTGCGCTCACTGTCTTTGAAGCTCGGATCGCCGATCATGCCTGTCGCCCCGCCAACTAACGCAATTGGCTTGTGGCCGGCCATCTGAAAACGCTTCAACGCCAGTAGAGGCACCATGCTACCTATATGTAAGCTAGACGCCGTGGGGTCAAAGCCGCAATACACTGCGCGACTGTCTGTCGCTAGGTGCGACTTAAGCTCATCACCGCCGGCGAGCTGAACTACCATATTGCGACTTTGCAGGTCGGCGATTATGTCTTTGGAGCTTTCTTCGGAATTGTTATTGGAACTATTCATATATTGAGGAGTCACTATTGTCGTAAGCCACTGTGCCACAAAACTAATTAAATTAGCGATTAAGCCGACCCAAGCTGCAGGAACCGCGTTTTGTTTATTCTAAAAAGGCGGCGATTTTACACTAGAACGGCCCAGTTGTGCGGCAAGTCGGGAAAAAACGCCTAGGAAATGTACAGCGACTTACTATAAACTCGCGCTTTTCGGCGCCATAAGAGATTTTGCTGTAATTTTAACTATGGAACTCATTGAATTAATTAAGCAATTTGCCCGCAAGCAGTATCTTGTGGTGTCTCACTATCCGCGAGACCACATCTACATAGCTGGCGCATTGTGCGGTCTCATCTTGGTCTTGCTGGTTCTGCCTCTGGGTGGCGACACAGACGGAGATAACGGCAGAACCGAAATAGTCTTGGATATAAACCTCAGCCCAGAGCTCGCGCAACCTGTTGATACCGAGCAAAAGCAGCCCGATGCGCTGGCCCTATCAGACTTCGTGATCACTCCCCACGCCAAATCCCAGATCGAAGTCCAGCCAATAGTGGAAAACGTGACACTGTGGCGAAACATTGAGGTAAAGAGCGGCGACAATCTATCCGCAATATTCAGCAAGGTAGGCCTGTCAGATCAGGATCTATTCCGCGTCCTTAATAGTAGCGACGAAGCCAAGGTATTGAATCAGGTATATCCAGGCTACCAATTGGACTTCCTCATCCCACCTGAAGGCGAACTCGAGCAGCTACGTCTATTAAAGTCTCCGCTGGAAGGTTTCCTATTCACACTCAACAACAATAACTACGACGTTGAGTCGATTCTAAATTTTCCACAGCTACGACCTACCTTTAAGGTAGGCACGATCGCAGACAGTCTATTCATGGCTGGGCAACGCGAACAAATCCCAGCCATAACGATTATGGAGATGGCGAATATCTTCGGCGGAGTTATCGACTTCATACTCGATCCGCGAGCAGGCGATGATTTCAGTATTCTCTATGACGAAAAATACCTTGATGGCGAATTCATTGGGCACGGCGACATACTCGCAACGCAGTATACGAATCAGGGCAAAACTTTTACGGCAGTTCGCTATATAAACGAAGAAGGTGAGGCAGGTTACTACAACGCCGAAGGCGAGAGCATGCGCAAAGCATTCTTACGAAGTCCTCTCGATGTTTTTCGCATCAGTTCCAATTTCAATCCTAGCCGTCGTCATCCGATTCTTAATACGATACGCGCGCACAAGGGAACCGACTACGCAGCGCCACGCGGCACGCCGATTCGCGCGACCAGTGACGGTCAAGTTACTCGCGCATCACGCAACGGCTCATTCGGCAATCTAGTCATCGTTAAACACGCAGGCGGCTTCGAAACGAAATATGCACACCTATCTAAATACGCGAATGGCGTAAAGAAAGGCAAGCGAGTCAGACAGGGCGACATTATCGGGTACGTCGGCACCACAGGCAGTGCAACTGGGCCGCATCTTCACTACGAATTCTTAATGGGTGGCGTACACCAAAATCCTCGCACTATTATCGACAAACTTCCTAAAGCAGAGTCTATAGACCCTGCCGAGATGGATAGCTTTCGTACGCAGACCACTGATCTACTCAAACGTTTTTCAGAGTTGAACAGGACAGCCCTCATTACACTGAACCAACCTAGCGCTGACTAAAATAGGCACGCCCTTGGCCAACCTTGATTACTATATTGGTCTGATGTCAGGCACCAGCGTCGACGGTGTCGATTGTGTTCTTGTGCAGTTCATTGGCGACCAACCTAAGCTGATAGCGACCCACTTCGAGCCTATAGAACCAGGCCTTAGAGAAGATATTTTACAATTATGTAGCGGCGAGAATAATGATCTAGCACTTTACGGCAACACCGACGTGGCCATCGGCCAGCTGTTCGCTAAAGCAGCACTCACATTGCTTGCAAATGAGGAAATCGAAAGGACTGCAATTCGCGCGATAGGCAGCCATGGCCAGACTGTTTTTCATCACCCGCAGGGCGATACCCGCTTCACATTACAGATCGGCGACCCGAATAGTATCGCGCAACTTTGCGGTATTACTACCATCGCTGATTTTCGCAGAAGAGACATGGCGGCCGGTGGCCAAGGCGCCCCGCTCGCTCCTGTGCTGCATAGAAATTGTTTTCAATCGGCGACCAGCGACCGTGTCGTCTTGAACGTCGGCGGTATCGCAAACATTACCGTGTTGAACAAAGATGGAACCTGTCTTGCCTTCGATACGGGCCCTGCCAACGTATTAATGGACTATTGGATTGGGAAACATCAACAAAAAAACTACGATAAGAACGGCGACTGGGCAGCCGGTGGAAACATAATTCAGCCGCTACTTGAGCTACTCCTAGACGAGCCCTATTTTTCGAAGGCGGCGCCGAAAAGCACCGGCCGAGAACTGTTCAATGGTTTGTGGCTGGAAGAGAAGTTATACAAGCTAGGACAGGAACTAGCCGTTGTCGATGTGCAGGCCACACTGCTGCGCGTTACTGTCGATAGCATTGTGAATGCGATAAGCAAAGCCTCGAAGCCGAGTGAAGTCTATGTCTGTGGCGGCGGCGCACATAACAAAGCTTTTATGGATGGCTTACAGGCTCGGCTAAGTGACTGCAGTATTTTGTCCACCGCAGAGCTTGGCATCGATCCGGACTGGGTTGAAGCGATCGCCTTCGCCTGGATGGCAAAGCAAACGAGCGAAGGACGCACAATCGACACAACACCATTCACCGGCGCGGCACAAGCCACCGTTCTGGGTGGAATCTACAAAGCCTAATTAGTCTTAGATAAACAACTTAGATAGAGAACGAGGAACCGCACCCGCAGGTTGTGGTGGCCAGCGGGTTGTTTACAATAAAGCGCGAACCTTCTAGCCCTTCGACGTAATCGACCTTAGACCCTACGAGATATTGATAGCTAAGGGGATCGACTAGGAGGCTAGCGCCCTTGTTTTCAATGATAGTGTCGTCTTCATTGATCTCTTCATCGAAGGAAAAGCCGTACTGAAACCCTGAGCAACCACCGCCGGTCACGTAGACTCGAAGCTTCAGCTTGTCGTTGCCTTCCTCAGATATCAAATTGTGAACCTTGTCCGCCGCATTATCGGTGAAGGACATGATGATAGGCTCTTGTGTTTGTACTACTGACATTTGGGTTCTCAGCTGGTGTAGACCAAGCTTCTGGGAAACTCGGCAATCGCTTACTTCGACAGTTATTGTCTCAATAACCGACTAATTTAGTCAATTATTCCTCAAGTCTATTTACAGGGCTTATTGCAGAACTTAACCGTTCGCCATGCCTCAATCCTCGAGGTCCACCTAGGTATTTTGAATGACCGAGGTGTCGAAAGGGAGCTTCTTCTTATCCGCCACTAGACGCTTGTTCTCGTTCTGGCTGGTGCTGATATGCATAAGATTGCCGTTTACCTCGGAACCCATCACCATCTCAATCAGATTGTAGTAAACGCTGCCAACTACAACAGCCTTCGCTGCCAACTCTAAATGCTTGGTGGAGCGAAGATCGCCCTGCACTAGCCCGTTTACGATTGCCGACGGCACACAAACCTCACCTTCGACCGCACCCTTCTCCGCGATGCGAATAAGTGCATCTGAATCGTCTTCGGCGTAAATATTTCCCTTCACCCGTCCCTCGATGATCAGCTCACCACTGAAATGGATATCGCCGATGATTTCGGTAGATCTCGATACCAGAGTATGCGCTGGGCCGGTTGACGTTTTATCCGGTGCTGCCTTCTTGAACATAGCCATCATCTCCTATCAATTCTATACTGCAAAACCTCTAAACGGTCGTACTTGCTCAATTAATGATCAACGCTCAACGACCCAACTAAAATCCTGGTTAATGCTTTTCCCGACCGGCTCCACCGATACAGCCGCGACCTGCAGGCGGTCTGGGACGAAGTTGTCCGGCAAGACAAGTTCTCCCTCGATATTCTGAAAGTATTTGAACCGGAGCCGAATATTAAGCTCATCTTGTTCTGCCGACAACTCGCGAAGCGACAGTATTTGCTGCTCCTCGCCCTGAGAACCGACTAAATTGACATTCACATGGCCTGTCAGAAAGGTATCACCGTCTGCATCTTGCTGCCGCAGAACCAGCTTATAGCGATAACGATTGGCCTCGCGCGTCGCATCGATATCTAGCTGACTTATAATCAGCCCGGTGTCTTCGATTTCCGCGGACACTACCTGACGGTAGTAGACCACGTCTTGTTCGAGCTGTCCTACACGGCCGCGCAGGTTGAGAATTGTTTCCTTCACCACTTCGCTCGCTAGCTGATCCATCACGCTCGACCTGTCCAATATCGCGACTTGTCGGCGCAGCTCTGCATTTTCTGACTCAGTGCTAATCAGCTGTTTACTCAGTTCCTGCTGTGTTGCCTGTTCGGATTGCTGGCTGCGAAGCGTGTTCGTGTAGCCAAACATGAACCCGCCTACTGCACCCGCGCCTACGCCCAGCATAAGTAAAGTAACAAGCACGAAGCGTCTGCCGGGCCGATAAGGCACGACTACCATCTTTTCTTGTTTACTGCCTTTAACGACATTGGGCACGCAGACTTCTCCAGTCATCGATACAATTCGGTAAATAGTTCAATCAAATGCGCCGAAAAGCTCAGCCTATGCAGAGCTTAGGGCAATAAAGCAATATTTTGCAATCCCGTACTCTCATCGAGACCAAACATGATGTTCATGTTCTGAATGGCCTGTCCTGACGCACCCTTAACCAAATTGTCCTCGGCCGAAAGCACCACGATCGTATTCGTGTCTTCCGAATAAGCGACTGCTATTTGACATTTGTTCGACCCCTTAACATTTCTGGTCGCCGGCACTTCGCCCTGCGGCAACACCTCCACGAACGGTTCGCTAGCATAACGATGTTCATACAACCCCTGCAGTTCATCCAGCGATATCTCTACGCCCGATTTGATCGGCGCATAAAGTGTCGCCAGAATGCCTCTTATCATCGGGACAAGATGTGGTATGAAGGTCAGTTTAATCTCAGATTCGCTGTAGCTATTTAAGCGTTCGCATATTTCCGGATGATGACGATGCCCAGAAAGTCCATAGGCTTTGATAGATTCGGTTGCCTCACAGAGTAGAAAGTCTTCGACTGCCTTTCTGCCGGCGCCGCTCACACCCGACTTGGCGTCGGCGATAAGCCGGTCTGTCTCGACCAGATTGTTTTCCAATAGCGGCAAGAAACCCAACTGTATCGCCGTGGGGTAACAGCCTGGCACAGCAATTAGCTGCGCGGTTTTAATTTTTTCTCGATTCACCTCCGGCAGCCCATAAACAGCATCGGCGACTAGTTCTGGGCAGAAATGTCTCGTCTTATACCATTTCTCCCACAGGGGAATGTCTTGAATTCGGAAATCCGCCGACAGATCGATAACCTTGATGCCTTTCGACAATAGTTCTGCCACGGTATTCATCGCCACAGCGTGGGGTGTAGCATAGAAAATGACATCACAGGCCTGTAACAGGTCTGAATCGGGAGCTGAGAACTGAAGATCTACATGGCCACGCAGATTAGGAAAGCGGCTGTGCACAGCCACGCCCGCGAGTTCTCGCGAAGTCACGACGAAAATCTCCACATCCACCCGTGGGAGCAAGCAATCTGAGCAGCTCTACGCCGGTGTAGCCAGTGGCTCCTATAATTCCAACTTTAATCAAAACAGACCCCGTGGGTGGTATCCAGGCTTCAGAGTGTAGTGCGGGGCGAATCAGGAGCAGCTGTGTTGCTGCTCGCCGAGCCGATCTGAATTGCCGGACGGAGTATCTTACACGGCAACGCCTAGATTGCAATATCCGGAAACATTTCATTACGTAAAATCAACAGCTTAGCGGCGATCCCTGCTATCATCGAGACATCACAATGAGAGCTGTGATAGCTTCTCTTCCAAGCGTTTAGGAGTGCAGTATGCTTTGGATTAAGGCCTTTCATATCATCGGAGTAGTTTGCTGGTTCAGCGGAATTTTCTATCTGCCGCGCCTGTTCGTCTATCACGCCATGAGCGAAGATCAGCTCAGTCAAGGACCGCTTCGTTATCATGGAGAGGAAGCTATTCTGGTACATCATGACGCCATCGGCGGTGTCTGGCCGTCATTCTTGGGCGCCTGGCTGCTGATCGCCAACCATGGCTACTTCATGGCCTGGTGGTGGATGAAGGCGAAGCTCGGCCTGGTGGTTCTCGCTAATCGGCTATCACTACTACTGCTGGTGGTATATGAAGGCGCTGCAGGGAAGACTCCAAGATCCGCAGCCACAAATACTTCCGAGTCTACAACGAGCTACCGGTGCTGTACTGCTCGATGGCGATCGTAATCCTCATCGTGGTCAAGCCTATCTTATAGACACTTGAAGCGGCATGAGCGTCACGAAACCCGGCAACATGCGCTTCTTCGGATTAAGAAAAACCGGCGGAGCCGGCATTAGCTCGATTTTTCCATCAAGATTAAATACTCAGCAAAAGGCGGCCGCGGCAGATCTCAGCATCCTTGCCGAGGCGCGCAAGCGGCTGAGCATTCCAATAGTTGCTATTGGCGTAGAATCAATGCGCAAAATAGCGCTTCAGTTATCGAGGTCGGAACACTATTCCTAGCTGTAATTCACAGTCTATCCAGTCATCTCGATGTCGCACGAACTAACTGCCCTAGCCTCGACCTAGCAGTAAGTAAGCAATTAATAGAAGGCCCTTAATCATGAGCAACGAAAACTCCAGGCATCTGTATGAGCTGGCTGTAAAACACATTCCCGGCGGCGTAAATTCTCCAGTGCAGGGCCTTCAAGGGCGTTGGCGGAAACCCGCTGTTCTTCAAGGCCGGACAGGACGCGTACCTGATCGATGCCGACGACAATCGCTACGTCGACTATGTCGGCGGCTGGGGCCCGCTCATCTCTAGGGCACTGCCATGAACGAAGTCGTCGAGGCGCTACGCACAACCAGATGCAACAGGGCCTGGCCTACGGCGCCTCGACCGAGGCGGAGGTTCAGATCGCGGACAAGATCTGCGAGCTCATGCCCTCCCTCGAGAAGGTAAGACTCGTTACATCCGGCACCGAGGCAACCATGAGCGCCATTCGCCTCGCGCGCGGCTATACCGGTCGTGACCGCATCGTAAAATTCGAAGGCTGCTACCACGGCCATGTCGATGGCTTGCTGGTCAAAGCGGGCTCCGGCGCACTGACTCTCGGCGAACCCGATTCGCTCGGTGTGCCGAAGGCCTATACCGACCTCACCCATGTGCTTCCCTATAACGATACGGAGGCACTGGAGAGCTTTCTTCGCTGCAAATGGCGATGAAATCGCCTGCGTGATCGTGGAGCCGGTCGCCGGCAACATGAACTGCGTGCCCCCTGTACCGGGTTTTCTTGAGGCGCTGCGCGAGCAATGCACTAAGCACGGCGCGGTACTGATCTTCGACGAAGTCATGACCGGCTTTCGCGTTGCACTGGGCGGCGCTCAGTCCGTCTATCAGATCGAGCCCGACCTAACGACGATCGGCAAGGTGATCGGCGGCGGATTGCCTGTTGGCGCCTTCGGCGGCAAGACAGAAATCATGGAGTATGATCGCGCCCCTGGGCGGGGTCTATCAGGCTGGCACACTAGCTGGCAGCCCACTCGCGGTAGCGGCGGGTCTGGCGATGTTGAATGTGATCTCCAAGCCCGGGTTTCACGATGCAGCTGGCCGCGCGCACTGACTGAATTGCTAAGCGGGCTGCAGGAGCGCGCCGATCAAGGCCGGCATTCCGTTCACCACGACTCAGGTTGGGGCAATGTTCGGCTGTTTCTTCACCGAAGAGAAGAGCATCAGCCAGTTCTCGCAAGTGATGAGCTGCGACGCAGAACGTTTCAAGCATTATTTCCACACCATGCTAGACAATGGCGTCTACCTGGCACCTTCAGCCTTCGAGGCGGGCTTCGTATCCAGCGCACACGGCGACAAGGAAATTCAACTCACACTCGATTGCGGCCGAGAAAGCCTTTGCTGCGCATTACCGAAAGTAACTACAAATCTAAGACAGACGGGGAATCGACAGTGAAATTCGATGTATACGGAGTAGGCAACGCGCTGGTCGACAAGGAATTCGAGGTCGAGGAGAGCTTTCTTCCAGGAGCACGGCATATGAGAAGGGCCTGATGACTCTAGTAGGCCAGGAAGAGCAGCAGAAGTTGCTCGACGTGCTCACCGAGAAATACGGGATCAAGAAGCGCGCCGGCGGCGGCTCTTGCCGCGAACACACTCTACGCACTCAGCCAGTTCGGCGGCAACGCCTATCTCAGCTGCAAGGTAGCGAACGACGAGACCGGCGACTTCTACATCAACGAGCTGGGCAACCAGACTATCGAGACCAATACCGCGAGCCTAGCGCGAAGAGGGCACAACCGGGCGCTGCATCGTGATGATCAGCCCAGACGCGGAACGCACCATGCACACCTTCCTGGGCGTGTCGGAGACCGTGTCCGAAGAAGAGATAGACTTCGACGCGGTGAAGCAGTCCGAGTACGTCTACATCGAGGGCTATCTGGTAACCTCGCCATGCGCAAAGGCGGCCGTGGTGGAGCTGAAGAAATTCGCCGAAGACGAACCAGCATCAAGACGGCCATGACGTTCTCCGATCCCGGCGATGCTGGAATATTTTCTGGACAACGTAAACGACGTACTGGGCACCGGCGTCGACCTGCTGTTCTGCAACGAGAAAGAGGTGAAGCTGTGGGCGGAGAGCCGATGACTTCGACGCCGCCTGCGAGAAGATGAAGAGCAAGGCCAAGCAGTTCGCCATCACTCGCGGCGCGGACGGCGCTCAGACTATTCGACGGCAGTGACTACATCGCTGTGGATGCCCATTCGGTAGAGGCCGTCGACACGAACGGTGCGGGGGATATGTTTGCCGGTGCGTTCATGTACGCACTGACACAGCGGAAAGGATTTCGAAACGGCTGGGTAAACTGGCGAGCCTGGCATCGGCAACCGTAGTGTCCAACTTCGGCCCCAGACTTGAAGCCGACCAACATCGCAAGGTCGCTACAGAAATTCTAGGCTAGGATCGCTGCAGAGCTCTTTACTGCGTCGAACCAGAGAACTTTGGGACGCCTTGTTATGGCTCGAGCGCAGATTGAGCGAACCGTGAAATGCTAGGTAGGATCGCAGTTCGTCTATGAAGCTCTTCACTCCGTCGAACCAGGACGAGGTCTTCGGCGACTGCCTCGATCTCTAACTTCGACCCTGGCTCATTCACAAACTGAATGATCTGCGAGACCTTTAGCTTACGATCGCAACTCGTCTATAAAGCTCTTCACTCCGTCAAACCAAGAAGCGGTCTTCGGCGACTGCCGTTTCCCTTCGCCCTTTTGGATTTCACGAAACTCTACAAGAATTTCTTTTTGACGCTTCGTCAAATGCACCGGCGTCTCCACCACTACTCGACAGAGTAAGTCGCCAGTGCTGCCGCCTCGAATTGGCTTAACGCCCTTGTCACGCAAGCGAAACAGTTTGCCGGTTTGTGTCTCGTAGGAATCTTCAATTTAACGCGACCATCGAGAGTCGGAACTTCCAGCTCGCCACCTAAAGCCGCATCGACAAAATTAATTGGTATCTCACAGTGAAGATCACGGCCTTCTCTAACGAATATTTTATGTGACCTTATAGACATTTCCACATAGAGATCTCCAGGAGGACCGCCATGGGTTCCAGCCTGACCCTCGCCCGTTAGACGAATGCGGTCGCCCACGTCGACACCGGCCGGCACCTTGACCGACAGCGTCTTGGTTTCTTCCACGTTGCCGCGACCGTGACAGGTGCCGCAGGGGTCCTTAATCTGCTTGCCAGCGCCCTGACAGCGTGGGCAGGTCTGTTGCACAGAGAAGAAGCCTTGCTGCATGCGCACCTGACCGTGACCGCCACAGGTGGTGCAGTCGATCAGGCTTCGCTGCCCTTCTTCGAGCCGCCTCCCTCACAGCGTGTTACATGTAACGGTAGTCGGAATACGAATCTTCACCGAGGTGCCCTTCACCGCGTCTTCGAGATCTAAGCTCCAGGTTGTAGCGCAGGTCGGCACCCTGACGCACATGACTTTGGCGACCACCACCGCGACCGCCGCCGAAAATATCACCAAATATGTCGCCAAATGCATCACTGAAGTCAGCTGAGCCATGACTGGTCTGTCCTTCTACACCGGCGTGACCGTATTGATCATAACGCGCACGCTTTTCCTTGTCGGAGAGTACTTCGAAGGCCTCGTTCGCCTCCTTGAAAGTATCCTCGGCCGCTTTGTTGTCAGGATTACGATCCGGGTGGTTTTTCATAGCTACACGGCGGTAAGCCTTTTTAATATCGGCTGCCGCTGTGTCTTTCGAAACACCCAGTACTTCGTAGTAATCTTTTTTTGACATCGTATCTGCTCTTATTACTTACAGTCTTTATACGCAAAAAAACTAAGTCATCGAAATGACTTAGTTTTCGTGTGAATAACCGCCTTTAGTAAGAGTCGGTGTTGCCACTAACTCGTTACTAGACGACGATTATTTCTCTTCCTTTTCTTCTTCTTTCTCTTCTTCTGAAACCTCTTCAAACTCAGCATCAACAGCTTCGGCATTGTCATCACTGCCGCCTTCTTCAGCCGCGCCTGCAGCAGCACCTTCTTCAGCTGCTTGCGCCTCGGCGTACATCTTCTGCGCCAGATTGCCTGAGGCATCGGTAAGCGCCTTGGTCTTGGCTTCCATATCCGCTACATCATCACCCTTTACAGCTTCTTCAAGCTCGGTGATAGCGCTGTTGATCGCGTCCTTTTCTTCGTCAGATGCCTTGTCTCCGGCTTCATCTAAAGTTTTCTTGGTCGCGTGAATCATGCCATCTGCTGTGTTTCTCGCTGCGATAAGCTCTTCGAACTTCTTGTCCTCGGCCGCATTTGCTTCGGCGTCCTTAACCATCTGGTCGATCTCTTCGTCAGACAATCCGCTGGATGCCTTAATCACAATAGACTGCTCTTTACCCGTCGCCTTGTCTTTGGCCGACACGTTCAAGATACCGTTCGCATCGAGGTCGAAGGCTACTTCGATTTGTGGCATGCCGCGCGGCTGCAGGAGGAATATCACTCAGGTCGAAACGACCCAAAGACTTGTTCTGTGCAGCCTGCTTACGCTCACCCTGTACTACGTGAATCGTTACCGCAGTCTGATTGTCATCAGCTGTCGAGAAGACCTGCGTCTTCTTAGTAGGAATCGTCGTGTTCTTGTCGATTAGATTACTTGAAACGCCGCCCATGGTTTCGATACCTAAAGACAAAGGCGTCACATCGAGAAGCAACACATCAGTCACGTCGCCGGAAAGTACCGCCGCTTGAATCGCAGCACCAACTGCAACCGCTTCGTCAGGGTTCACATCGTGACGTGATTCCTTACCAAAGAACTCGGCTACTTTCGCTTGTACTAATGGCATACGCGTCTGGCCACCAACAAGAATGACATCGTCGATTCCTGAAACATTCAGATCGGCATCAGCCAGCGCTGTTTTCAGTGGAGCCAAAGTACGCTCAACTAATTCTTCGACCAATGACTCGAATTTCGCTCGCGTTAACTTTTGCACAAGGTGCTTAGGACCCGATGCATCGGCAGTAATATAAGGAAGGTTCACCTCGGTAGACTGCGCCGAAGACAATTCGATCTTCGCCTTCTCTGCCGCTTCTTTAAGACGCTGCAGTGCAAGCGGATCGTTGTGCAGATCCATGCCTGATCTCTTTCTTGAACTCGTCTGCCAAGTAGTCGATCAGACGCAAGTCGAAATCTTCACCACCTAGGAACGTGTCGCCGTTGGTCGAGAGCACTTCGAAAGTGTGCTCGCCGTCTGTCTCGGCGATTTCGATGATCGAGATATCGAAAGTACCACCACCGAGGTCGTAAACCGCGATAGTTGAGTCGCCGACTTTCTTGTCCATGCCGTAAGCAAGGGCAGCAGCGGTTGGCTCATTGATAATACGCTTAACGTCTAGACCCGCAATTCTGCCGGCGTCCTTAGTTGCTTGGCGCTGAGAATCGTTGAAGTAAGCAGGCACAGTAACAACAGCTTCGGTAACCGCTTCGCCGAGAAAGTCCTCAGCCGTCTTCTTCATCTTCATCAGAGTCTGCGCTGAGATCTGTGGAGGCGACATCTGCTCGCCATTGACCTCAACCCAAGCGTCGCCATTGTCGGCATCTATAATCTTGTAAGGCACCATCTTAATGTCTTTCTGGACGACATCGTCTTTAAACTGGCGACCAATCAAGCGCTTGATAGCGAACAAAGTGTTGCTTGGGTTCGTTACTGCCTGACGCTTCGCCGGCTGACCAACAAGCGTCTCACCATCACTGCTGTAAGCAATGACGGAAGGCGTAGTGCGATCGCCCTCGGCGTTCTCTAGGACCTTGGCTTCGCCGCCATCCATCACTGCTACGCATGAGTTGGTGGTGCCCAAGTCGATACCTATTATCTTTCCCATTTCCAAATCTCCGATTATTCTACTGTCCAGCACCAAGCTCAAATGCAGCGCTGATCCGACATATATATTTCTAATGACTTCAATATTGGCCCAATCCGGTGTATTTCAAGGATCAAACCGGTAATTCCGCAATTTTCGTATGGCTATACCCAGCAGCTAAGGGTGGTTGGCATCTGGTTAGTCTCTGATGGCTGCGGTAGAGCGTGATTTAAGGTTCTAACTGGTAATTTCGCGATTTCCCACGGCTCCTATGCCAGCGGCCTTCAATATCAACCTCGATGGGTGATTTCTCTCTTTACTTAGAGACCATCACCATAGCCGGGCGAATCACTCGTCCATGCAGGGTATAGCCCTTCTGCATGACGGCTATTACCGTGTTCGGCTCAGATTCGGTGTTCTCCTGCATCGACATAGCCTGATGAAACTGCGGATCGAACGGCTCGCCTAGAGGGTCAACCGTCTCGATAGCGAACTTTTTGAAGCAATCGGCAAAGCCCCTCACCGTGAGATCCACTCCCTCGCGAATCGCTTTGATGGCCTCATCCTCACTGTTGCTGGCGGCCTCCTGCGCTCGCTCCAGATTGTCCATGACAGCCAACAGTTCGATGCTAAGTTTTTCCTGACCGTACTTATGCGCCTTCTCAATGTCCTGCTCGGTGCGACGGCGCAGGTTCTGCATCTCCGCCTGAACACGCAGTAGGTCATCTTTGGCGTTCTGCGCCTGCTCTAGCGCAGCATCCAAAGCCGGATCACTTTCGCTGCCTTCTTCGGGGGCATCCTCGGATTCAAGCAAGGCGCCCTGCTCTTCGTTTGTCTGTTGTGTTGTGTCTTGCTCTGCCGCCTGAGAATCCTCGGGCGCCTCGTTCTCTGATTCCTGATCTGGAGTCTGCGTGCTCATGACGTCCCCTGCCTAAATTAGGTGATTCGATTACTGTGCGTATTGATGGCCTGCCAAACAGGCGATGAGCCGTATATGGGGGCTCTGGAAGAGGTTTCAAGCAATTCGAGGGAATTCCAAGGAATTTTTCCCAGTAACTATTTTCACGGCCCGATCCACAGGCAAATCGGCTAAGTTGTTGGCAAAATAAGCTGCAGGTATTTATTTGCAAATTTTGTGCATTGTTGGACCCTGTTCCAATATACTTCAGCCTTATGCTGCAACAACTATCCATTCAGAATTACGCCACCGTCGATACCCTAGAGATCGAGTTCAAAACTGGCATGTCGGTGATAAGCGGGGAAACCGGAGCCGGAAAGTCCATCATGCTTGGCGGTCTTGGCCTGACCTTAGGCGACAGAGCAGACAAGGGCATAGTTCGCACCGGCGCAAAAAAGGCCGATATCTGCGCTGCGTTCGACATTGCCAACATTCCTGCTGCCCAAAAGTGGTTGAATGACAACGACCTTGAAGAAGAATCCGACTCGGGCTCTTGCCTGCTGCGCCGCGTAGTCAACGCCGACGGCAGATCGAAGGGCTACATCAACGGCTCGCCGGTCACCATGGCGTCATTGAAGTCACTAGGCGAGATGCTGCTAGATATTCACAGCCAACACGAACACCAATCCCTGCTGCACCGCGCCACTCATCAGCGACTGCTCGACGATTTCTGTGTCTCGTCAAAACACCTCATAGCGATGCACAGCACTCACAAGCAATGGCAGAAGAATGCGCAGATGATCGAGGCGCTGAGCAACCGCTCGCAGGAAGATTCGGCACAGACACAGCTGCTCTCTTATCAATTGACTGAACTAGATGAACTCAGCATTGCCGTTGACGAAGTACCCAAGCTAGAAGCGGAATTTAAGTCATTGAACCACGCGGATGAGACAGTAGCCTCGGTGCAGTCGGCACTGGCTCACTGTGGCGGCGACGATGAAAAAAATGCCACCGCTTCAATGCATCAAGCACTAACAGCACTCAACGAATTACCCGAGAAGAACGCTCGCGTGACCAGCATCATAGAGCTGCTAGAAAGCGCCTCCATCCAGCTGATTGAGGCGGTGTCTGATCTGCGTGCCTTCTCCGATGAATTCGAGGCAAACCCAGAGCGGCTCGACCAAGTCAACACACGCCTTGGCTTACTCCATGCAATCGCACGCAAACACAAGGTCAAACCGAATCAACTAGAACAGGTCATCACAGACTTAAGGCAGCAGCTGAACCTTATCAAGAACAGCGATGCCGAACTCGAGAAGCTGGAAGCCACCGACAAGCAACTGCGGGTCGACTACCTCAAGTCCGCCAACGAGATCAGCAAGCAACGCAAGAAAGGCAGCAGCAAGCTCGCCAAGCAAGTCAACGAACAACTCAAGCAGTTGGGCATGCCCCATGCAAGCCTGGAGGTGCAGTTACTCGCAACCGAGAAGGACAAGCCCGCCGCGAATGGCTTGGAAGTCGTTGAATTTTTAGTCAGCACCAACCCAGGCCAGGCAGCGAAACCGCTGATCAAGATAGCCTCCGGCGGTGAACTCTCCAGAATCAGTCTCGCGATACAGGTAATCACAGCACAAACGTCACATATTCCAAGTCTGGTATTCGACGAAGTTGATGTAGGTATTGGTGGTGGAGTCGCGAAGGTAGTCGGCCAGCTACTAAGGCAACTTGCCCAGCGCACGCAGATTCTGTGTGTTACCCATCAGGCGCCGGTCGCGGGCCAGGGCCATCATCATTTCTTTGTGAGTAAGTTCACGAAAGCGGGATCGACGCTGACGCAGATAACTGAGCTTTCTGAGACTGAAATTGTGCGAGAAGTGGCGCGCATGTTGGGTGGCGAAGACCTGAGTGATGAATCACTCGCTCACGCCGAACAAATGGTAGCTAGCAACTAGCCAGCCGTTATTCCAATCTAGCTCACTCTATTCTTTGGCTTGGCAGTCTTTGCAGATGCCATAGAGATACATGCTGTGGTCGGTTATCCTAAAACCGTACTTCTCGGCGATCATCTCTTGCTGACTTTCGATAACCTCATCGTAGAACTCTTCAACGCTGCCGCATGTCTGACAGACGATATGATCGTGGTGGTCGATAGTGGTGAGTTCAAAAACCGAACTGCCGCCCTCAAAATGATGGCGCATCACTAAACCGGCCGATTCGAACTGCGTAAGCACTCGATAAACAGTGGCTAGACCCACATCTTCGTCGGCTTCGATAAGCGCCTTATAGACGTCTTCCGCACTTAGATGCTTGGTCTGGGAACTTTCCATGATTTGCAGAATCTTAACCCTGGGCAGCGTTACTTTGAGACCTGCTTTGCGAAGTTCCTGGTTTTCTGTAGCCATATCTCACTCTCAGTTATTGATAACCAACGGTGCTTGTGCATAGAGGACGTGCCGCTGGCGGTTTTACTGCCTCTAGTAGTAGGGTATTATGCCTGCTGGCTGGGCTTGATGAAAGTTCGGTGAAAGATTAAGCCCTCAGTTTCGAAGGTTTAGGACACAAGGGTGCAATAGTGACCTTACATAAACTAGGGTCAAATGAGAGTGAGTCAACGACAGAATTATGAAACAAGCATTTAAAAACAGCGCTCTACTTATCTTGATGTCCCTGCTAGTGGCTTGCGGCAATTTCGGCAACTTGGATTTTCCCGGCGTGTATAAAATATCTATTCCGCAGGGAAACATCATTACTCAGGAGATGGTCGATCAGCTTCGCCCTGGCATGACAAAAAGGCAGGTGATTTTTGTTATGGGTACACCGCTAGTGCGCGACCCCTACCATCAAGATCGCTGGGACTATGTTTATAATTTTCAGCCCGGTGGCGGCGTGCGCGGCCAAGAGCGCATGTCGGTGTTCTTCGTTGAGGACGCACTTATCAATTTCACTGGCGACTTTGTACCGACCAGTGAAACTGCCGAGACTGAGACTACACAAAGCATAGAAGAGACCAGCACTATTTAGGGTTCGCCAACCTTCCCGATCACCACTATTGGATCTCCTGTATTCACAGGAGGTGTGCCAAATAATATAAGCAATACACCTGATGCTGGCGCTGTAACAGTTTCCAACTCGTTGCCAAAATAGTCAGTAATCACACCCAATCTTGTTCCTTGAGAAACATAGTCGCCAGTCCTCACCAGCGGATCTGCATACCAAATACCTTCGTGCTCACTGTAAATTCGGGCTCTTTCGGCAATGAACAATGGGTTTTCTAGTGGCTCTATTTCACCAGCAATCATGCCCAATTCACGCATAACGTTCATTGCGCCATCAGTGATAGGATCGATGTACACATTATCGATATTGCCCAATTCACCGGACTCGACGTCCATAGACGGTATCCCCAGCGTCACCGCTTGCGCACTGGTATATATTGCATCTTCTACGGAGTCGTACGATCCAGCAAACTGCACCACTGTCTCCAAGCCAAAAGCCACAGCGATTCGAGCGGACTCGCGCACAACTTCATCGCCACCCGCTTCAGCATAGTAAGCACTGTAAGAAGGTCGCAGACTTTCGTTCGCGTCGCCAGAGTGAATGTCGATCACATAATTCGCAGGTTTGATCACATGAGTTGTCAATGCATGGGCGATCCGCTCCGTTATTGTTCCATCAGATTTCCCAGGAAAAGAACGATTCAAGTTCTTAAGATCAATTGGACCGAAATAAATAGTCCTACCAGTAAAAGCGGGCATGTTGGCAATGTGCACAATAATTACCGTGCCTGACATCTGGGTTGGATCAAGTAGCGTCGGCAGCCGTTGCATAGATAATATTGGTGAATACTCAGAACCGTGTATTCCCGCGATGAGTGACAGCACCGGACCCTGCCGACTTCCATGCACCACAGTGACCGGAATGAAGCTTCCAGCATCACCGTTCGCTGGGTTAATCGTAATTTCACCTGTCAGCAACTCACCAGGCTCAACGACTAAATCAGCCAGCTCGAAAGCTGCCACGCTGTTCGTCTGCGCTAACACAGCACTACTACCCCAGAAACCGATTCCTATGAGAAGCGAAACGAGTCCATAGTACGCCGTACGAACAAGGCATTTAGAATCGATAGTTAGTGCAATCATTTCTTGAGCCTATTCTTGAATGTAATTAATTGTGGAATACAAAAGCATATCATTCCACGGCAAGCTGTGCTGAGTTAGAAAAACCCGGTATTGTAATTTGTGCTAAACGCTCGCTACTGAACGGCTCCTCTGAAAACAACACTGGATAATAGGCGCGGCGAATCTCTTCATGGTAGCTTCGGACTTGGTCTTCAAACTCTAGGCTGGCACTCAGATTGGTACGAGCTAAAGTTTCGAGTTGCCGCTGAATAGCAACTGCTGGAGACAGAAAAGAGACACGAGCCGTTAGCTCATCTCGAACTAACATGATCGCGCGATAGTCTCGCGACAACTCAGCAGCCGACTCATCACCCACTTGTTGAAATGCGTAATACCATTTCCAATGAAATTCTTCGTTTATCGGCGCGGAGTCTGCCCATTCAGGGTGTGACGCATAGAAAGCATCCATGGTGACTGATTTCGGTAAATCCCAGGCATCGTTAACTGATTCTCTTTGTACTAAGGCCACCTCAGCGCCCTTAACTCCCGAAACTGAACTCTCTATATAGACTTTTCCAGATATAGGAATTGCGAGAGTAAGAATCACCCAGGCACCGATACTAATTGCAGCGATGGATTCAGATCTAAGAACAGGTCGTGTTGCGATAGCTAAGACCAGTCCAGTCCATAGAACTGCTAACAGTGTAACCGCGAAACTGGCGCCGAATAGCAATCCAAATGCGGCCCCCTCGATGAATATGCCGATCCATAGCGGAACAAGAATCGCGACCAATATACCGACAAAGCGAAGCAGAATGCGAGGCAACCAAAGTATGCGTGAATTCCGCGCAGTTACCGAAAGCAAATTCAATCTCCCGCTTTCACGCTCTGAGGCGAGCAAATCATAGAAAACAAAAATTATGACCAGCGGTAACAGATAGGCAGCAACGAAGGCGAAATCGAAGCGACCGGCCAACGCAAGCTCAGGATTAACACTGTCGGTTTCATAGATTTGCCCTTCGATTGCCAGCGCGCGTATCCGCATCATAGTAGGGTTCAGGTCACGTTGACCGATCGCAGCAAACGCAAGCTCAGACGGAGGATTCCAGACTGCATGAAACGCATCATAGGCCGCTCCACCATAGTCGTACGCGAGGGATCGTTTATACGCACGTTCCTCGTTGTCGAGCTGAACGAGTTCAGCGATTTGCTGTCGCTCGGCTGCAACATAGTTGAGTCCCAGTACCACACTGACACCGGATACAACGAGTAGCAATGCCAGCACACCGAGTACGGCTCTGCACTTTAATAGAAAGAATAATTCTTGCTCTATTCTGTATTTCATATTCATGAGCGCAACTGCCTTGAAGATAGCAGCAACAAACCGAAAGCCACAATCAACCAAAGCCCCATAGCGAAACCCGACGATGATGCTGCTCCCCAGCGTTGAGTGTGATCTAGTGGCCGTAATTCGAAGACAGGCATTTCTGCCCAGTTAGAGGAATTCACGCGTGTGTTTCGGCCGGCTTCGTCACCGTCATTTCTTGCTAGGTCTTCGGCAAGAGTCATCTCAGACATTTGCAGACGATTAAACGTTTGTACCATGTTGAAGCGATAGTCTTCGGCTGCTCGCAAAAAATGGTGGTGATCTTGGAGCGCGGTGCCCGCCAGCGCCATAGAGAACGAGCGAATTGCAACAACTGGAGAAAACAGTGAAAAGCTATCAGCAATGGATTTTTGCCGAAGTTCTTGCGACATGCGCTCCTGTGCAAATTGCTTCAAAACTTCGGTATCGGCCTCTTCACCGCGCAGTGCGACAAAACCGCGATAGTTAAACGGCAAGTCTTCTATTGACTCTACATTGTATTCAGCCAGCGTGACTGATCTGAGATCGACAAAGGCGTTGTCCTCAATATCATGGCTATCACCACCGGCGCGCATGGTTTCTGCAATACGCAAATTAGTTTCAATCTGAGATGGGGATGGTGCGGATGCGCTGGCATATTCACTAGCGATTCTTGGCATCAGAACAACAGTAACTATCCAAAGCCCTAGCAGCACCGAGAGTGATTGCGCGGATGTGCGTAGCAATGCAGAAACACTTACTATTAATAGTACCCAGACACTAAGATAAATAAGATAACCAAATGTCATACTATATAGCGACTGCCTGAACCCGAAATTATCGCTACCGGTAGAAGAAAATCCCAAAAATAGAAGCGGCAATATTGCAAGCAATGCAACTACCCACAAGGCCAATGACTTACCAAACACAAGCTTGTTACCACTCACTCCCTGCCCAATAAGTTGGTAGAGAGTCTTGTTTTCCTTCTCACGCGTCACACTAGCAAACCCGCAAATTATGAGCAGTAGTGGTGCCAATGCTTGTAAGACGAAGGCTGGTGAGAAACTGCCAAACCGAGCCAGCAAGCCCGTTTCTCTTGCCGCAGCAAAGGTTGCACTGTTTTGCCGATGACCTTCGAGGAAAATTGATGTGCCAACCATGGAATCAATCCCAGAATCGATCACTGCCAACGGTGATGCCGCGCGGTATACATAGTGGCCATAGTGAACCATGCGATGCGGGTGGCGATCTGGCTGGGCCTGGAATATAGCATCGGCCTCTGCTTGCTGCGCCAACCTTTCCTCGGCTCTGCGCGAGACTTCTACATTCGACACCAGCGCTGCACACGTCGAGACTAGCAGGAGTGTCACCAAGACCGTCCATGCGATTTTCGATCTTCGCCAAAAGCGCAGCTCATCAGTTGCTATTAGTATAATCGCACCCATCACGCCACCCGTTGCTGTAAAAATAAATCGCGGACTGTACTGATCTCGATATTTCCATCCGCGTCTGCTTCAAACACTTCAACCAACTGGCCTGCACGTAGTATTCCAACGCGATGAGCCGCCTGACATGCTCCATATAGATCGTGCGTGACCATTAGAACCGTCACACCATTATTTGCAAGTCGTTCAATAATGTCGTGAAAATCCTCAACCGCAGAGGGGTCGAGACCCGAAGTAGGCTCATCCAGAAGCAGCACCGGAGTTTCGCGAAGAAGTGCCAGTGCAATCGCCACCTTCTGACGCATCCCTTTCGAATAGGATTTCAAAGGGCGCCCCCTGCTTTCAATGGGCAGGCTAACCGCATCAAGTGCAGCTCTCAAAGATTCTGAAGCAGGCTGAACTTGGCTCAAAGAAAGAAAATACGTTAAATTTTCCCAAGCTGTTAAATGATCATAAAGCGCTGCACTCTCAGGCAGGTAGGCGATCTGATTTCGGACTGCGTCTGGCTGTTCGGCAACTGACTTACCTAACACTTGCGCAACACCTCCCTTAGGTTGCAGTAAACCCATAAAGGTAAGTAACGTAGTCGATTTACCAGCACCATTGCCACCAAGTAAGGCGAAGACTTCGCCCTGCTTGACTTCAAAGGACATGCCAGACAACACCGTTTTACCACCCCGAACAACTTCGAGATCGCTAGCTTTGAGTGCATAGTTTGTCATTAGTTGATTTTCCCCAATCACTACAAATAGTTTTAGAAATCGTACGACGCGGTAAGTCGCCATCTAGTCGGTGCGCCAGGCTCTACCCAGACATCGGCAAAAGAGTTAGTGTAGAATTCTTCATCGAATACATTGTCTACATCAACCCGCAGAGATAAGCCGTTCGAGAGATCGACCTGACCAAACAACCGCACTGTCGTATAGCTAGGCAAAGTAAAATCGAATGCTGTCCAGCCAAGACGCTCATCGGTATAGAGCACTCCTCCGCCCAATTGAACCGGCAAGCCTCCCAATTCCAAAGCCTTGCTAGCCTGAAAATTCACTTGGTTATCCGGCGAATTTATCAGGGGGTCACCCTTATCAATTTGGGAACCAAAATCGGCATCTGGATTGCTAGTGGTGAATTCCGCATTGGTATAGGCATACGAGAACCAGAGACTTATGCCGCGTGCAGTTTCGATATTGACATCAAACTCAATGCCGCGGCTTTGAGCTTCTCCTGCGGACTGGGAGAAAAAACCGGCAGCCACAGCTTCGGGTCGGTCGTCGTTAACCAAGATATTGCTCTGGTCAACTTGAAACGCCGCCAAAGTAACCGTGCCAGATAATCCATTAAGAGAGTTCAGCAGATCCCACTTAAACCCGAATTCAGCAGACTCTGTGAGGTTTGGATCAAATTGGTTTCCTCTAAAGTCTGAACCGGTTTGCTGACGAAAGCCTTCACCGTAAGAGGCGTATAAACTAAATCCCTCATTGATCAAATAGACTGCTCCAAATTGCGGGGAGACACGTGTGTCCGAAGTCGTGACTGTAGTCACAGGATTAGCGCGCTGATTAGTCAGATCTTGCTCGAAGTCATCCCAGCGCAAACCCAGACGAACTTGCAATCGGTCCGTGATGTCAATTTGGTCCTGAATGTAAACACCCGTTCCACTTAACTCTTCTACACGGTCAGTATTGGGTCCCGGTATCGGTTGTGGGAATTGACCATAGACAGGATTAAATACGTCAAGGAATAGGTATGCAGCTGGGTCTAGCTGGCTAATGTCTCCGCCCGCACCAAAAAAGCCGGGGCGAAAGCGTTGGATAAAGAGACTATTATCGAAATTATCGTGATCCGCTCCAAACATTAATCTGTGGCGAACTGAACCCGTTTCGAATTCACCAGCGACTTCAGCACGCAGAACCAGATAGTCTGATTCAAAATCTCTATAACGGAAGAAGCGCGACAGCGTTTGTCCATCGGTAAAATAAGACTGACGCCCCCCGAAGTTTGGCTCCGATGCATTGCCTTCAAAGGTAGTATCTCGATAGCCTAGGCCAGCTAACAAGCTCCAATTTTCTGAAAAATTATGTTGTAGTTCAAGCTGATGTCCAAGAACATTCGTCTCTATAGGTCCCATCTCCGGGCTCACCGACAAAAGTCTCCCGGGGAGTAAAGCCAAAATCCTCAGAGTAGGCAACACCTCGATCAAAGGGAATTTCTTGTTGAGTGACTTCCAACTCGTAGGTAATGCTCGTATCGGAAGAAACATCCCAGGTGACTGATGGATAAAAACCCAAAATGCTCTGTTTCTACCGTTTTGCGAAAGCTCTCGGAGTCTTCAAAGAAAACCAACCAAGCGAACACCTACTTGATCGTTCGAGCCGACAGTGGTTTGTACATCGCCTTCGAGGCGAAGTTGATCCCAGCGACCGGCAGTCGCACGAAATTCACCTCCTCTTCGAAACTGTGGGCGCTTAGTAGTAAGATTAATTGTTTCCGCCTGGCTCGCCCTCGACCAAACAATGCCGAGCGTGGGTCCTTTGAGAATTTCGACTGATTCAATGCCAACAATATCCCGAGGGCCACCGAAACCTCGCCCTGCGTTGAATCCATTTACCAGAAAGCCACTAGGCAGATTTATGTCGCCAGAGAACCCTCGAATGGAAAAAACTATTCCACAGTCCCACCAAAATTATTCTGACGGGAAACAGAGGCTGATAAATCCAATGCATCATTGAGATTTCAACGCACCGACATCACGAAGGAGCTCACCATCAAATCAACTGGACGGCTGTTGGGTTCTCAAGCTCACTGAAATTTACCTTGATAAGCTCGGCGCTTACCGGATACAAAAATTGATTCGATCTCCTCTCCAACTGCTGCTTCCTGAGCATTGGCCATGGGGTAGATTAGCGCCTGCATACTCATGAACACAGTAAGAGCAAGGCGATTACTCAACTTGGCACTACCAGGGCTAGATACAATATTCTGAGATCGTTCGATCGCAACTAAAGCTCTCCTCTCACTTGATTGCCTTAATTTTTACTGCCTGAAAAATTTCTCGTGGGCAACAGCTTTTTCGTCACAAAAAAGGTACGTTTGATAAACTACGCTTCATAATTTCTCTCGCTAAAAAAATCCATTCGGGTTCGTTTACACCGTCAGGAAATAAACGAAAACACATATTTGACAGCACAGATATCGGGCAAATAGGATGCCTGACACAAGCAGTTCAAAGATAAATAAGGGTATTAGGAAATAACGAGAGGTGGTCCGCGAGAACGGATAACAAGAGGAGTTACAGAGAGGAGCAGTATTGGTTCTGGCGCGAGCAATACAGCGCGCCTAAGCACATTAGGCACGCCCACAACAACAGTTAGCGCGTCTGTCTCGCCGCCCTGCTTGACACAAATAGAACAATCAACATGATGAGAAAGATCGCCATCATGATCATGCTGCAGCACAAGAGTCTGCGCACTAATTAATGCGAGTGTTAGGAATAGCGCCAAAGAATATCTGAAATTCTTTACCCTAAAACACCTGCTTAAAAATTGTTGTAATTAGTAGTCATGATTTTTACGTAGCTCAATAGAACACGAATACACTGACCCTGAAGCCTTCAGGCAACAGGGTCAATGCTCACAATGTCAGCTGGCTAATACTCAAACCTTAGACCCATAGTCACACCGCGTCCAGGCTCAGGAGAAAAGTTCTTAAGAAGTGAAGCGTGATTTCGAACTTCTTCATCTAACAGATTGTCTCCACGGACGAAAAGCTTCAACTCACTGTCATTGTTATAAGACCAGTGATAATCGGCGTAAACTGAAACAAGCGTGTAACCATCAGTACCTAGCTCGCGGTCGCCGGCTTCATCCTGCCGCTGCACATCAGTGACATGCAAATGCATACTCCAGTTGGAACCGAAATAGCGCAACTCAGCCCCGACCTTAGCGGCGGGAATACGCGGCACGTTGCCGCCAGAATCAAACTCGGCATCTACTAAGTCTCCGAATAAGCTAAGCGCTAAAGAGCCGCTATCACGTTCCATCAAACTGAACGAAACTTCCCCTTCTATTCCACGGAAAGTAGCGTCTTTAGCGAGATAGCTAGCGATTGGCTGCTCTTCGTGTTCCTCACCGGAAAGATTAAGAAAGATATAGTCGTCAATCTTATTGTAGTAGGCGCTAAACTCTCCTGTAATGGCGCCGCTGTGCAGGCGGTAACCAAACTCAATATTATTAGAAGTTTCCTCACTCAAATTAGGGTTACCAACTTCCAAGAGACCGGTTGCAGCGTGCAAGACAAGGTCCTCATCGTCTGCGAAACGTGTGCAAGCTACAGATGAGGTATTTGAGAAAAGTTCTTCAACAGAGGGCGCACGCTCAGAACGTGACATACCGACAAGTACATTCGAGTTTGAGCTAACGTCATACAGAACGCTGCCACTCAAACTTGTCGCGTTACCATCGAAACCGCAACTACCGTTTGGATCCACATCGCTGTCCTCGAAACGAAAACCTAGTTCCGCCGTGAGATTGCCCTGCGTGTAACGCTCCACACCAAACAAAGCGCGCGAGCTAATATCTGATCGCGGAATAAACGCTTCCTCGCCGATAGCACTAAATTCTGTGTCTGAAAATTGGAATCCCCAAACTCCAGTCCAGTCTCCAATAGGCACGTGAGACAATGTAAATCGCCCCTCTGTCCCTTCGTTGGAAAATAGAGTACCGACCTCTGATCCTCCGGCTTCGAAGAACTCTATTTCGCCATGCTCATAGTCAGTGAAGCCTAACGAACCTCTAACAGAATCAATCCAGCTATCCGAAAATTCGAAGCCGCCGCGAATATCATAGCGTCGGCTCTCCATGCCGATTCGGACGAACTCTACGTCTTCATGCGCTTCTTCTTCATGTTCATCTTCACCTTCATCGTGACCCTCTTCTTCATCATGCTCTTCCTCCTCATGATGTCCGTGGGTACCTGGAGGCAAACCGTAATTGTTGTTTAATTCGTTAGCAGAAAAACCGATAAAGCCATTGCTACCAACCCAGGAAAAGCCGAGTGTGGCACCATCAGATTCCGAGTCAGAATTTCCGATGAAGCCTCTCGTATTTTCAAACTCATCCTCGTCGTGCTCTTCCTCATCATGACCTTCTTCTTCGTGAAGCGCTTCGGCCAATTCTTCCAACTCCTCCACTGCAAATTCATCAATGGCGAAGCCGCTAATATCAACATTCTCACTGTCACGTCGGAATGCATCCAGATGGAAAGCAAAATTACCTGCAGAGGCATCAAGTTTAATTACCGCCTTATCCTCATTGTTAACCGAGTTACGAGACTGCTGAATTACAAACTCAGGGCTGTCTACCAGCGTTTCTGGAACTCGGTTGTCGATAACATTCACTACTCCACCGATTGCACCGCTCCCATATAGAAGAGTCGAAGGGCCGCGCACCACTTCAAGTCTTTCTGCAAGATTTGCTTCTACACTATTGGCGTGGTCTGGACTCAAATTGGAAGCATCTGTAACACCTACACCATTCTGTAGAATCGTTACTCGATTACCTGTTTGTCCACGAATAATCGGCTGGCCTACTCCTGTACCAAAGGAGGCGCTGTTTACTCCAATCTCGTTTTTTAATGTATCGCCGAGGCTATTCCCAATTTTTTCTTGTAGGGCCTCACCAGACAATATGCCGATTGGCAATGCTGTTTCTGCTTCTGACTGCTCGAATGGCGCAGTAACTACAATTTGTTCAAGCCTATCTTCAGCGTGGACTTCTTCCTCAGCAAAAACTGCACCCCCAGAAATTCCTAGCATTGGAGTTCCAAGAAAGAGAGTAAACTTCAGGTTTCTGATTTTCATGACAACCCCTAAATAACAACTAAATTTTGAAAATGTTTCGCTAACTAACTCGAGCGCACTCCACAAAAAGCGGAAACGGCTCAACGAATAGCGATATTGATTTTAGTAGTAGTTTAGGCTTGCGGCGGAGCGCGGGATTTAGCTGGCGCAGGTGCCAGATAGGGAACGGATTCTAGAGTAGAGGCAAGGTAGCTTTGTCGTACCACACCAAATGACATACTGATGGAATTTACGGCAACAATATCGTCGCTCGCGCCGATTTTTACACATATCTCACATTGAATTTGCTGCACTACATCATTGTGAGTGTGCGTTAATTCGGTGCTTTGCAAAAACAGTAACAAGAGCGCCAGCGCGCCAACGATGGGCACGAGGACCTTTCGTTTCGCCAATTTCTTGTTCAGTCTGTAGTTCGAACTAGTCATTATATTGAGTGTTCTAGCTTTGCAATTTCCATGAATACTACTCGATTATTGAGAATTCAACCATTAGAGTCAACAATTACTTGCCATCCATGTGAGATGAATTTTTGAAATGGCTCGCAAGTTTTGCAATTTATTTGGATCAACTACGTGAAATTCAGCTACTGTGCAATGCGTTCGGCCATTGCCTGCAAGGCATCAACACCAACAATATCTTGCGCCAAAAGAAAAATATTTTGCCGTGAAATTTTCGGCAGAGCCTTTGTCAAAGTAGCCATGTGTGCTTCTTCTTGAGCACGACGCTCTTCAAGAAAACCGCCCTCGCCCTTCGGTGAGCGCTTGTTTACCACCAAGCAATCGACGCTTATCTTCGCCTTCTTCAACTGCTGTTGTAACTCGATAGTTTCCAACACCGGCAGGCGTTCCGCGGCCAGCACTATCACAAAGGAAGTCTGGTTCTTATCAGAAATCTTGTCGCGCAAAGTAGTAAAACGAAGCCTGCGTCTATTGAGAAGACTACGAATACCTGACTCGCGCGACTTGTCTTCGTCTTCAGCGTCGTTGCCAAAAACTTTGTCTTCAACACTGGAATCCCTGCCCATGCCGCGCACAATCTCGGCAAATTTATCGGCCTTCTCGCGGCGCTGAATCAAGCCTTCAGTCCAGGCCGACATCATTTCCGGCAGCACCATCAGACGTGCGGTGTGGCCGGATGGCGCGGTATCGAAAACAATAAGGTCATAGTCCTTAGTGCCCTGCTCAACTACTTCGGCGATACGCTCCAGGATCGCTGCCTCTTGCATGCCCGGCGCATCTTTGGACAAGGCCATGTGCTTGTCCACTTCGCTACGCAGCTGAATCGGCATCAGCCGATGTAAGGAGTTGGTGATCTCTTCCATGTGTAGCTTAACGGTCTCGGCTGGATCCAGCTCCAGACCATCCAGGCCAGCGGCGAGGCGAACCGGTTTCGACCCGATCTTTCTGTTAAACAGATGGCCGAGGTTATGGGCCGGGTCTGTAGAGACCAGCAATACCTTTGCACCCTCGTTCGCGCGGGCCAAGGCGGCCGCCGCAGAGATAGTCGTTTTGCCGACGCCTCCCTTACCACCGAAGAAGAGTATTTTTTTGGAGCGAGCCAGTTCTAACAACAAGAGACGTGATCCAAGGGTGAGCGCTCCATGCCCATGCGAACATGCCAGTCATGAAAACGGTCATAGACGATGGGGAGTAATTCCATAGTGTAAAAGGCAGCCGGGTTGGGTATGCCTAAGCTCTCTGCGAACACCAACAGCATGAATAGATCTTCTTCGTCACGCTGTGCACGGGCGAAGGAACGTCGGTAACCGGTGACGTAGTATTCATGCAGGCCTTTCTCGATGCGTTTGAGCAGGCTTTCTTTCTGTTCTTCCTCAGACATTGGCAGCGCCGAAATAAATGGATGGTGGATAGAATTCTATTATACGGTAAGACAGAACCTAGTTTAAAAATTTCTACTGCTAAGCGTTTTTCACTTGCTTGGAAGTGCTTAGCAAACCCAACGCGTAGAATAGACTATTTCTACTTCTTTTTCTTCGCCGGCTGAGCAGTCTTGGCCCGGTCCAATCGTGCCGCCTTCGGGTCGATCAACAGCGGCCGGTATATCTCGACACGGTCGCCAAAGCACATCACATACTCATCGGGTTTCGGCCTACCTTTCCCATCCAACGGCTTGGAGAAAATGCCCATCGGATCTTTATCGATATCGATCTGTGAAAACTCAGCGGCTATATTAGATAGCCTCACTGCCTCTAGGGCCGTTGTACCTGCAGGGACTTTAACAGACACAATTAGCTGACGCTCTAGCGTAGCATAGGCAACCTCAACTGAAATCAAAGGTTCCAGTTGGTCATCACCGCTGGAATGGTTTGTAGAATAACTGTCACTCACTGCCATAGACCTCATGCGCACGTTGCACGATTGCATCAACTAAGTTGTTCGCCGAATTACTAAACAGCTTCTCTGCTGCAAATCCCATCAACCCAGACTTAAACTCGAACTCCATGGACAGGGATAGCTTACAAGCCTTGGTAGTTAAGGCATCGAATGACCACTGCGATGTAAATTGAGTGAAGTTTCCCTCAACCAAAGCCATATCGATTCGTTCGGGTCTGTGCAAAGTATTTTTAGTCGTAAATTGCTGACTGATGCCCGCCTTGGAAAGGCGCAGCTCACCGACAAGTTCGGTGTCGGACTGACTCAATACCTTGGCAGATGTGCAGCCCTGCATGAACTTGGGATAGTGTGCGATGTCGTTCACCAGATCAAACATCTGCTGGTCAGAATATTCGACCAGGGCGCTTCGGTTAATTGAGGTCATGGGTTAAAAATCATAAACGGAGTTACAGGTAGATCTGGTAAACGGTGCTTAAGAAAACCACCAGCAATACAACAGGAATTATAGTGCCCAAGGAAAAGTTGATGTACTTCTGCAGCAAGGAGCCTTCGTATGCCGGGTCGCCCTTAGACAGCTCCTCAGACAAACCACTCGTCTTCCATCTATAGGAGGCGAAGATACAAACTGTAAAACCTACCAGCGGCAAGATCGTCTCGTAGAACACATCAGACACCAGATCGAAGAAAGACTTGGTAAGCCCGCCATAGCTCGTAAAATTGGTGAAGAAATCTGACATGCCCAAGGACATAGTTGCAGGAATCGCGAAAGCCGCCAGCAAGCCTGCCTGTAACAACACCGCTTTTTTACGACTCATCTTCAGCTCATCGATCCAGCAGGAGATAGGAATCTCAACTATCGAAACCAAGGACGTCAGCGCAGCAAAGAACACCAGCATGAAAAATATTAGCGCGACAATACTCGCACCGATATACCCCACCGCCATCTGCATGGACAAGAATATCTTAGGCAAGAAACTGAAGATCAGACCCACGCTACTGGTGGAGAGATCGTCGGTATTTGTATTCGGATCAAAGGCGAAAATGGCTGGCAAGATCAACAAGCCGGCGAAGAAGGCGATGCTAGTATCGGCAATGGCAACCATGCGCGTCGACTGCGGAATATTGTCCTCGCGCCCAAAATAGGATCCGTAGGTAATCAAGATACCCATGCCTAGAGATAGCGAAAAGAAGGCCTGACTGAGGGCGCCATTAACAACTGTTAGGCTAACCTTGCTGAAATCTGGCACTAGATAATATTTGATGCCCTCTATCGCGCCATCCAAAGTTAGAACGAAGAGTGTTAGCAGGATCAACATCACCGCCAACGTCGGCATCAACACCTGAGCGAGCCGCTCGATACCTCCCTTCACACCGCCTAGCAAGATCGTAAAAACGATTCCCAACAATAGAATAAGATAGCCAAACAGAGAAGGCTTGGCAACCAAGGTGCCGAATGTCGCCTCATCCGCGAGCGTCTCAAGACCACCCGCCGCGATCTCTTTCAGATACACCACCAACCAGACAGTTATCACCGTGTAGAACACGGCGATCATAAAAGGGGTCAATATCCCGAGCATGCCAACCAGGCGCCACTTCTTATCGCCGCCAGATAAGGCTGAAAATGCGCCCACTGGATTGCGCTGAGTTTTACGCCCCATGGAAATTTCCGCCAGCATCACCGGGTAACAGATAAAGGCAATAAAGAAGAGATAGATGATCAGGAAGGCGGCACCGCCGTTCTTAGATGCCATAACCGGGAACGCCACGAGGTTGCCAAGACCCACTGCCGAGCCGGCAGCGGCGAGAATAAAACCCAACCTGGAGCTAAACTGCCCTCTATCTTGTGACATCAAAAACCCCTTTTAGCTCAGACTATTAGCGTATTATTATCGGTCGCCCAGAGGCGATCCAAAGGACTAAGTAAGGGATTCTAACAGCGCCGCCAAAGCAGCACAACGCACGCCATTTGGGGCCATTCGTAAGTATTCGAGCCTAGACCCAAGTAACACGTTATAATCGCGCCCCATGGCAAAATCCAAGACAACAAGAGTCAAAAACAAGACTACCGACACCACTATCGTTGCCAATAAAAGGGCGCGCCACGATTACTATATCGAGGACACCTACGAAGCTGGCGTTATGCTGCAGGGCTGGGAAGTTAAATCCCTGCGCATGAAGAAAGTGCAGCTGGTGGACAGCTATGTGCTGCTAAAAGACGGCGAAGCATTCCTGTTAGGCTGCCATGTCACACCGCTTAATACCGCCAACACCCATGTCATCGCCGACCCAGACAGAACCAAGAAATTGCTATTGAACGCCAGAGAGTTGGCCAAGCTATTTGCCGCCGTTCAGCAGAAGGGCCATACCTGTGTCGCCACCAAGCTGTATTGGAAGGGCCACTTGGTAAAAATACAGATCGCTCTGGCAAAGGGTAAGCAAGACCATGACAAGCGGGCAGCACAGAAAGACAAAGAATGGGCAGTGGATAAACAACGCATCGTGCGCCACGCGCACCGCTAAGAAATAGAAGACCCCCACGCCTATCCCATCCAGCCGAATTTGCGCTCCAGAGCCTTGATTAGAGGCTGTACTGCCCATCCTATGCTATTATGTAAGATCACATTGGGGGCGATTAGGATTCGACGCCGGTATTGAAGCCCAAGGTGCATGCCGAGAGGGTAGTGACTCTCGTAAATCAATCGCTGCAACTTTATAGTTGCCAACGACGAAAGCTACGCCCTAGCAGCCTAAGAGCTTGCTAGCGATTGCCACAGGGATGTCCGTAAACTTGTGATCGCAATCGTCATCTAGAACGGAATCGCCAGTGGAACGCGCTTGACGTGAAGCGGCTAAATAGTATCAAGCTCGCCCAAATCACCCTGCCCGTCGGGCGGATGCGGGTTAACTCAATAGACGACGCTATGCATGTAGACCCGAAGGAAGAGAGCTGACGGACGGGGGTTCAAATCCCCCCGCCTCCACCAAATAAAAGAAAGGCCTACTACCGCAAGGTAGTGGGCCTTTCTTTTATCTAGCGAAGATAGGGAAGTGAACTGTTACTGTCGGGTTCACAAAATTGCCTGGAGCAATTTTGGACGCCTGCAAGGCGGTCCGCAGGACGACCCACAGGGATGTGGGTCGCAAATCCTCCCCGCCTCCACCAAATAAAAAACCCAGCACTTGTGCTGGGTTTTTTATGACTGTTTCTGAGGATTTCGAGCTGCAATACCTCAAGGGAATACTAACAAGATAACTACTTAACAGATCGAGGTGGCTTCTTGATTACAGTAACCGAATGCTATGAGTTAGACTTAAGTTGTTAAATTGTTAGTGTCCCTACTTACTCCGTGTCCCTATGATCCCGTGTACGGTTCTTCGGCAACGTAAATGACAATGAGCCCATGGCGCATAAAGGGGCACTATGCTTGAACAGCACTAAGTTGTTAAATTGTTAGTGTCCCTATGATCCCGTGACTAAAAGAGATAAAGCTTGAACGAAAGATACTGCATAATCCATCGTTGCCAGCTCTACTCAGGTGAAGCAGAAATCATGTATGGAATTTGGCTGCCATCCAGATCTTCTGAATACATAGAGGCTCTGACAACATTGTTTCCTAATTCATGCCATCAGTTGCCCGGTGGTAGTAGATATAGTGAAGATTTTCCGAAAACACGCAAAGTAGTGTATTGCAAACTTTGTCGTGCTGTAGAGTCAGCTTGGCATCAAAGAATAATATCAAAATGAACCTAATTTAATTGACTTCCATAACCTAGGCTTCTCAGCGCTTTTTAAACACTTCTTACAAATGAGAGGGCAGAAATATGCCAAATGGCGGCACTGATAATTGTATGAATTGTCGGCACAACCGGGCAAATCAAACATCGACGAATGTGAAAACAGCGTTACCCTCCACGCGATTACCTTTTTGCTCAGTCCATAAGATCCCGATCTGGGACCGAGCGTGGACCTATTGCGCTAACATTACGCGCGCTGAGCCTGACATCCATGTCCCGATCAGCACAAGAGGCCTATATTCAGGAGGATATGTCCGTATACCCTGGCTTGGAAGGCTTGCTCCGAAGCCCAGGCAAGGGATCAATCAATGCGAAATCTGCGGTGATAGTGCTAGTAGAGGACTGATAATCAATTTGAAAAAGCCTAATCTCCAAGTTGAATTCTGCAGTAACGAACATTATATGAGGTGGCACAAGCACACGCTCGATTCTCGTGGGTTTGACAGTGTGTATCCAATTGCTGAAACCGAGTTGCATGAATCTGTCCGGCAAGGTGAGCGGAAGGCGATTGATAATTATGACCCCGCCACTGAGAGTATTGACGAGCCAGATGCGATGGGTTGGACGGCGCTCCATTTAGCCGCCTATTTTGGGCAAGCTGAATTTGTCGCACTACTGATCGGGCACGGCGCATCTGCTCGAAAGCCGGACCGTACAAGCCAACTTCCAATCGATCTCGCCGGCAGAGAGGGACATGCTGAAGTCGTCAAATACTTGATGGCTGCTACCTTTCACTCTAATGAGGAGCATGACCAGGCGTTATTAAAGGCAGCAAACGGTGGGAACCTGGAGCTAGTGGTAGCTTTAATCAATGGCGGGGCAAACATTGAGTACACTGATTATCGAGGACGAACCCCGCTATTACTTGCGGTATGGGAGGGCCATTACACAATGAGTGTTTTCTTGCTAGATCACGGTGCAAATGTACGAATAGAAGACGACTATGGCGTTACACCACTTAAAACAGTTGAAACTTGGAAGACCCAAATCTCCGCCGAGTTACGCCAACTTATCCATGAATGGCTGGACAAATCTGACGGGTATTAAGTGTTGATACGTTGTCGCTAGAATAAGTCTGTTCAGTGCTGATTGTTGTCCAGTAAACATTGGGAAGTCCAGTCCGCAGGACGACCCACAGGGATGTGGGTCGCAAATCCTCCCCGCCTCCACCAAATAAAAAACCCAGCACTTGTGCTGGGTTTTTTATGACTGTTTCTGAGGATTTCGAGCTGCAATACCTCAAGGGAATACTAACAAGATAACTACTTAACAGATCGAGGTGGCTTCTTGATTACAGTAACCGAATGCTATGAGTTAGACTTAAGTTGTTAAATTGTTAGTGTCCCTACTTACTCCGCTGCAACGACGACACCGAATCCGGCCTCCTGCTAGCAACATTACATCTTCATTACCGAGTTCCATAACAACGCCCTCAAAGCTCAATATATATTACGCTATCGGTGCCCTATTCAGCTTCCAAAAGTATTAAAGCGTTGACCGAAAACCCAAAGCAAAGCCCGTCAGATAGCAGCTAACACCAAGCACGGCGATGAAACGCGAGCTATACGCGAAGAGCGCAGCGCTAAGTTGGCGGAGCTTTATGAACTTGAGATGCTGGGTAGAGAGCTTGGGCTGATTAGCGGGGGTATGGTAGGGAGGAAGACTGCAAAGTGATGAGGACAAGTCAACCTATGCGCTTACTACGGGCACTGCAACGACGACACCGAATCCGGCCTCCTACTAGCAACATTACATCTTCATTACCGAGTTCCATAACAACGCCCTCAAAGCTCAATCTATACTGCGCTATCGACGCTCTATTCAGCTTTCAAAAGCAGGCAGCTATCTCATTTCGGTCATCATTAATGAATCGCTATAAAGGACAGGAGCTAGGATACATTTCTCCGCTGTTTACGCATTCTAACCATCTATTCATAACCGACTGTACTGATATTTTAGGCAACGTTTCAACTAAATAGTTACCGCGAACAACACCGGCGTTTCCGGCAGAATATCTGCCATTTGCTAATTTCCTATGAGGAGTATTATTTTGGTTCGTACCCTCTTCCTGAAATATCAAATCCACCGTGCCATTATTTCGTAAAGGCCAGAAAACGGTATGAGCAACGAATGGTTTGTAAGACGTAGTGATGTCCGGATCAAAGTACCAAACCAAGTTAATATCAGGCTTAATTGTTTCAGCATCAATGCGTTCGAGTACACCGAGTCCATTGTTGAGATAAATTCCACCGTGATGATTAATAATGAGAAGATCATCAAAGCCATCAGCATTTATATCTCTAAAGTGCATTCCATCGCTTTTAAAAAAAACGTCACCTTCAATGATTGATTTCTCACGAGGTATTATTTTTCCATCTTTTATTTGAAACCCCTCGACCGCGTTAACTGAATACAGTCCATTTTCATCGTAATTACTTTCACTACCACGCTGTGCAACATAATTTATTGGCACAGTGCGCTTAGTATTTTGAATAAATCCCTGCTGCTCTCCTTGCACAATAAGTATTTCCCCCTCCGCTGGATCAAGGAGAGCCTTCTTCATAAAACCATAATGATGTCCACCGTCTAACTGTGGTACACCTCGCTTATACAAGCCAGTTTTTTTCTTTCCATCTCGACCTTCATAAAGGAAGAAATCAGAAAGGGGGGGCAAGTGATAATCGCTAAATTCAAAGCCAATTCCCGGGTTCCATTTCCAAACGGCAATACCGCTTATCGTTCCATAAAATCCGGTTTCAAGGTTAAATTCCGAATAATCTTCAAAATTCGCAATATACTCACGCTGAATACCATCTACTACCCAGTATCCAATGCCATCTAATTCAAAATACCCACCAACGTATGGCGATACCTGTGTAGCCGCATCGAAATTTTGATACATTTTATAATCAAGTTTTTTGTCGGTTATTTCATTTCCAGTAATTCTTGCAACTTCCACGTCCCCATAACCTATTGAAATTAAGTCAAAACCACCAACTTCATTAGGTATTGAACGAACAGAGTGCGCCCAATGGGACTTCCATGGAATTCGAGAATTTTTATAAGTACCGTCTTCACTACTCAAAAATATATACTGCTCAGACCAAGCATTGCAGTGCCCGAGATGATGTATTGAATACTGCAGTGCTTTCTCTTCATCACCATCGAAGCAGTCAGAAATTAATTTTTCATAGTCTCCTAAATCATCTGTGTTATAGAATCTTCGACCATCGTGTACGTCGCGATTTAAAGAAAGTACAAAATCAACAAAACCGTCGCCATTAAGATCTTTAGGCTCTTCAGTATTGTGATGATAGATCATTCCACCTTTCCCGCCTTCTTTAGATGTATCTATGAATTCCTCACCGAAAACTTCTGAAGAACAATCCCTATATACGCCAAGGTCATTGCTACAGTAAAAAAGCATTCCCGACTTAATAGCGGCATCATTCGATCCGCCGTTACTTGGCAAATCGTCTTGCCAGCAACCTATGGGGAAAAAGATATCGATGTAACCATCATTATTGAAATCAGCAAATGGAATCGGCGAAGTCCAACGCAATGAATTATCTTGGCAGTAACTGAATCTTCCCTCCATTTCCTCATAAGCCCATAATTGGCGATCTTCCTCGCTAAATATAGGAGCTGTAGATGCGTTATCAACTGAAAAGTAAATTTCATCAGAATAATTACTTAGATAATTAAACGTACCGGTAATAACCTGATCATTGAAAACAATTCGTGGAGCACTTAGAGCAGACCCCTCAAATTTTGCAGGATTTCGAGCTGAAGACAAATTACTTTTAGTAGCTGACAGTAGCTTTACGCATAAAATCGGGCAATCGGTGGGTTTCAGCAGAGAAGGTGACACTAAAGAAAATCTTACTTCGAAGGCTTCGTCAGCGACTTCTACGTAGGGAAAAGTAAGAATATTTCCATCAAATTGAATGTCATCAGGTTCGACCGCCGACATATTGTGCATATACATTATCAGAACGATTAACGGAAAAAATGAAAACTTCGATCGCAGCATGTTCACTCTCTTTTGTCGATTTTTCGATATAAAATTGAAATGCGGATTCAACTACGAAGCGCATAACTAACGTTAGAAAATACGGTCACTAGCGTGGTGAAGAATGTGGAGGCCAGTGTTTTCATAGATGTAATCGCAGAATTCATCTATTGATTGCATAGAATAGTATGTACTAGCAAAATAGGGAACCTTTCTGTGCAAGTGGGTGTGCCCCCGGGGGTGGGTACTGACAAATTAACTATTCCCGCTCTGAAAATCTAGTACGTAGCAGCTTCTATATTCCCGCTGCCTTTTCCCAAGACGCGAAGGCTCGCCGTCTAAAGAAACGATAGTTCTCAGCTGACACTAAATGCCGCCCAAGATTGAACAAATTGTACACCGCTGCATGCGCACTCAAAAACCGCTGTGCTTGCCGCATTGATTTAAACTTACGCATGCCCCGCTCTCTGACTCTCGTCGATTCGTGCGATAGCTCAGCTCGATTATTGGCATACTGGGTTGTATCGTGAATCGTTTCAGGAATCAGTTCCCTGTGCGCCACGTTATAGCTTCTCAATTTGTCAGTGACAATCTTCCTCGGCTCTCCCTTGTGATTCTTCAATAGTCGCTTAAAGAAGCGTTTCGCGGCCTTTCCATCACGTCGTTTCTGTAGGAATACATCAACCACTTCTCCGTCCTGGTCCACTGCTCTCCACAGATAATGCTGCTTACCTTGGATCTTCACAAAGACTTCATCGATGAAGAAGGTGTCGCCGTAGCCTTGGTGCTTTCGTCGTAACCTACGCGCAAATTGAGGGCCGAACTTATTGCACCAAAGTCGAATCGCTTCATAGCTGACGGTGACGCCCCGCTCGGCCATCAAATCTTCGATGTCACGATGACTTAGATTGAATCGATGGTACAGCCACACGGCATATTGTATGATTTCAGGTGGGAATCTGTGTCGTTGGTACATTTTTGGTTGAGTCATGAGATAGATCCTGACAGATTGGCGCTTAACTTGTCAGTACCGTCTAATTGGCAGGATTGTCAGCTCGGAAGCCCAGATAACCCGTTTAATAACATGTATTTTGTAACTGCTATTGCATTGGCGAGAGAATATCCAGGTTACGAAGCTTTCATGGTGGAGTATTAGTGAATTGCAATAATCATAAAATATATGCTTAATTTTTCCTGTAAGGCCACTTTAGTTCTCACTCTGTTTATGTTGGTTGACACTGCCTATTCACAGGAAATTTTATCGACCCGAGATAAGGCCCCTGTATACATTCCCACTGACTATGTTGAGTCAAAATCATACCCCCTATTGTTGCTCCTTCATGGATATGGATTCGATGGAGAAGTTGCTGATTCGATTTGGGGTTTTAAGGAAATATTAGATCAATATGATTTTATCTATACAACTCCTAACGGAACTGCGGATCCGACTAACAGTCTATTTTGGAACGCAACAGTAGCTTGTTGTAATTTTTATGGTTCCACCGTCGATGACGTATCATTCTTATTTAACTTAATTGAATCAATTAAAAGTAATTATAACGTTGATGCGAACCGCATATATTTGGTGGGAGACTCTAATGGTGGTTTTATGGCATTAGAGCTTGCTTATCGATTCCCTCATCTTATTACAGCAGTTGTTAGTAGTGCGGGTGCTTCTGATTTTAAGGATCGGATGCCCCTCAAATCAGGGGTTCATGCCCTGCAAGTCCAAGGAACAAATGATACTTCAATTCTTTATTCTGGAGGGATGATAGGGGGCTTTACATATCCTGGATTAGAAGCTTCAACTAGAAAGTGGGTTAAATACAACCAATGTTCTGAGATTGCTAAGGAGACGAGCTACAAAGATTTATTTCCAACAATAGCAGGTCTTGAGACAGAGGTGGTCAAATATAATACAGGTTGCTTGCAGGATGGATCGTCAGAAATATGGAGTATTATGGGTGGAGGTCATGGTCTTGGCAGGCCCGTATCATCCTCTAATACTCTTGAGATTATGGATTGGCTTTTTGCTAAAACTAAATCTGGTTGGCCCTCGGTATATAATGGAATTATTCCGCCAGTTAGCTTGCGACTAGGTATAAATAATATTGGAAGTTTTAGCGAGCGAGATGGGATTATTTATACCTGCCTCCGGGTTTTTACAGACGGTCTGCCAGGGTCAGTAGGCGGCATTAGCGAGTTTGATATAGGATTAAGGGTAGTGTCTCTCTCAGAGGCTACGGTCCAGATCACGAAGTTTAGAGAGTTCAATGCCATCGGCGCTCTTAACGAAAACGCACAAACCCCTGATTGCAGCGGTATATTTGAAACGACGACAGGCATTTATACCGACATTATCGTGGCAGGTGACAGTGTTCTTGATACCACATGGAGCTTAATTAATCCCACTAATTTAATTCTTAAGCTAAGTAGTTATCAGGAGTTAACTGCTAACTAGCAGACCCCACCCTAGGGGCACACACCGATAAGTCAGAATGGTTCCATTGCGCCCCTATACATACTATCTAAACCCTTGCGTGAAAACCGGGGACAGACCACGTTTAAACGATTGGGTTTCCCCGGGCTTAGACTTCTCAAAAGAACCGTGGTCTGTCCCTGTTTTTCCGCGGTATGTTAATCTCGGTAATAGGCCAAAAATATTTACCCCTTGTTATCAGAGTTTTGTATTTTAATTAAATCCGCTAAAACTTCAATTCATCAATTTCGTATGACAACCAACTCTCAATAGCATAAGGCGAAGCCCCCTTCTCTAAAGTGATAGTATGAAAAGTAAATATCTGTCCCGCAACATCCAGATTTGCTACTCGCACTTCAGGAAAACTATATAATTGATAATAGGAAGGCCCGCCATTAGAACTTGTGGGAGTATAATTCGATGTATTAATGTCATTTAGATTTAAGAACTCATCCAATAACCAGTACTTACCAGATAGATTATCTTCCACCACGAGATAAGTATCAGTCTCAACATTAGCACCATGACGATAGCCAATTTTAAGAATTATGTCGTTATCATCGTATTCAAGATTTATTTCAAAATCGACTTTTGCTCTGGCAGCTAACGAATCAAACTTTTGGGGAACTGTCAGCTCGCTATATTCTCGCTCCACCACCATCTGGGTAGGTGGTTCAATTGCTTCAGTAAATGCAATCAAATCCGTAAGTTGTTGTGAAGTGAGGGATTCCTGCACACCATGGACAGAATTCAAAGGTGCTGAGGTTAAAACCTCGGGCAATGTTCTAGCGCTACCATCATGTAAGTAAGGGGATGATATTGAAAGCCTCATGAGACTGGGGGTATTCAGCGATTTAGACGATGAATTAACCTGAGGCATCATATGATTTTTATTGTCCATATAAAATGGCGGCTTATGACAATCTGAGCAGCCCACGTTTTTATCGAAAAAAAGTTCTCTACCACGAGAAATAGATTCGATTTCTTTTTTATCGTTGCTTTTTTGATAATCGGTTGAAAACTTTAAAGAACCTAGGTAGGCGGTGATATCGTCTAAATCAGAGGACCTACCGGCATTTTTTTCTGCAGTGTCGCATGAGGGCAAACAATTTGACGACCCAAAGACTAAACCAGTTCCACCTTGAAGCTTTCTGATTGTATCTTCTACATCCTGAATTTCATCCAAATTACCAGACCAATGAAAAGGACCTGTATCAGTGGCGCCGATTAGCGAGGGCGTATTTCTCAGACCGCCTGGAAAGAACCAGTTTACATTATCTGCCTCGCCTCCAAAGTGACAGGTTGCGCAGGCTATCCATTGGTCCTTAGACATTCTCGTGTCATCAGAACTATGAAATAGTTTTTGCCCATTTAGAACCGCACTACTGGCGGAAATCACCGTGGATTCAATTACCGAGCTGACTATAAAGGCTTCAGTATCGACAACAGAGATAGTTCCATCTAAAGAATTATGAATATATATCTCTCTGCCACTTTCACTAATATCAATTCCGCTCGGAAAGCTGCCAACCTCCACATGTGCTAAGGATTTTTTTGATTTTAGGTCAATGATGGTCAAATCATTGCTCGCCGCGTTTGCCACATACAAGATAGAGTTTTGAAGAGCAGCTTCTAATGGCAGACCAACTGGCTTATCGATAATGTCGAGCGCTATTCGCTCCTCTCTTAAATGGCTTAATTTATTTAAATCTATGATTGAAACAAAGGGAAATACCGTATTATCGAAAATCAGATTCTTATTATCCGAGTTTCGCATCGTATTTGGCACATAAGCGACTGCCTCGCCTTCATCGATAACAAAAGCCTGCGTCAGGCCTGCTCTTGAACCAAGAGATATTATTTTTATTACACTAAGTTGAGCAGTGTCTATGACCGAGATTTCCCCTGAAGAAAAATGGGTCACGAACAAAGTATTCTTGTTCTTCGACAGCGACATACCTCTTGGTGCACTACTCACTGGTATAGAAGCAATTAGAGTAAAATTATTTAGATCAAAAACTTGAACCAAATTACTTTTTTGATTTGTTATATAAGCGACCGAATCATCAAAAACCACTCCAAATGGACTTTGAGCAGTTTCGATTTGACCCTCAACAGATTTATCTGAAACCGAAATTATCGTCAGCGTATTTTCCGCTTGATTTGCTACCCATAACCTATCAAGTGCACTGTCGTAGGCCAAGGTTTGAGGTGACTTCCCAACATCGATTTCAATTTTCCCACTGCCTTGGTCGTTCAAATCTACAAAAGAGATGGTATGCGAATGTGAATTTGCGACGACTATAGTCGAATCATCAAGCAAAAGAATGGAGGATGTGCGGTCGGCTGCCAGCACAGTATTCGTCAAAACGAAGTAAGCAGCTAACTGAAATATCTTTACTAACATTCCGATTAGTAATTAATTAGCAAAGCTAAAAGTAATTTCATCGAATCCCAACCAATAGGATTGATCGTAAATACTTTTACCCACAGCTGTAGTTATGACCACCATGCGATAATCACCGGAGGCAACACTATCGTCTAATGGAACATCAATGATTGACAAAGATTCTAGCTCCTCTAAGGCTAAAAATTCGGCAAAGGGAATAATTTGATTAATACCACTGATCACCAAATCCTTGTTAAATGTTATGAAATCTCCATTTGGCAGGACTATTGCAACATAAATATCTGCATCACCTTTAGCCTCTAAATCGACAGTTGCTTTAAGCCGTTTTCCAGGCCGGAGATCACTGTCTTCAAGTCTAACCGCAAAGGTGCCTTTTATCTTTTTTTGATGCGAAGGCGCAAATATTTTTTCACCTTGCAAAAGTACTTGGCGCCCCTCAAAGATTGTGGCCCCATCATCTCCCACGCTTTGTGCAAGAAAACTAAGTGTGACGGTATCAGCACCATTCCGCCGCTGCAGTTCACCTCCTGGCAAATCTAAATTGGGAAACGATTCGTTTAACGCATAAGCGTCATACTTAAATGCAGAATCGCTCGACCCACTTTGCGACAGAATAAAACCGGGCATCGTGACAGTGCGCTGAATACTGGTTGGCGATGATTTATCGCTTGACTGTAATGATAGTTCTAAGCTCGCACTAGCGCTTAATTTACTCGGAAGCTCACTAGCGATTTCGGCTTGTTGCGCACCTTTGGTCGCAACATAGAAATTGAACTTTCCATTGGAAGCGCCCAGTACTGAGCCCGAGGGATATGGTGACTCAACTCTACCTGCGGAAGTTTCTCCATCATGTATTACTGAGACCTCAACCGAATGAACACCTGCCTCAGTAACGACATAATCATTATTTGGATTATAGAAATAACCAACTTTGTTGGCTGTCCCATCGAAAGTGCGGACGACTCCGCCTGGTGACGTTATCTGTACCTCGACTTTGGAAGGCAAGGTTGGGCCGACTTGACCTGAAAAACTGAACACATCGCCTTCCTCAAGAATAGTGCCAGGTCTCACACCCTGAGGATGCAGAAATATATCAATTTCTTCTCCGTTTAATGTAAATAATGGCCCCCCAGAGGGGCCGCCCGACGCCCCCTGAAAAGGCGGCATAACCCGTCCCCCGTCTGTGTCTGTTTCAGGCAACATCGCCCACAGTGAACCATACGCACCATAATGACTAAAGTTATCGCCGGGAACCCGGTACACTGCGCCACCAAAAATGAATTTAAAATCATTGGGCAGATCCCCTTCGAAGCCATTACCAAGCTGATATCCGTAAGGGGTGTTAAATCTCCAGTAACCATTGGTACTGCTTCCTGTACCAACAAACTCTCTGACACTTACTCCCGGTCTTCCAATGCTCGAATAATAGTAGCCCCAATGAATATCAAGTTGTGTTGGGTCTACAAAAGGAGGGATACCCCGGTAAGTCTTACTAGTCGTTGATCTAAGGTACATGGAACCTATTCCAAGGCCCTCTAAATCTCTGTCCCCCACCCCCACAAGCGCCGTTAGTGTTCCATCCCCATCCTCCAGCGTTACGATATTTTGCATTGCAGCATTCCAAGAGGTGAAATTTTTAGTCCACATAACGTCGCCTATTTGATAAGGCGAAAAAAAATGACCATTTTGGCCAGATGATGAGTCTTCGAGAAGATACCACTGCCTTGTTTCGAATCCTGCCTCATCACCTCTGTGGCCGTGTGTTACGATGCTAGAATTAGGCGTCTCAACAATCGATGCCCATTTTCTTGATGCCATCCAGAGTACGCCGTCTGGAGAGGTGTAACTAACATCATAGTTTACGAGATACTCTCCTGCAGCCGTAAATTTAAATGGTGTAACGCTTGAAGCAAAATAGCCAAATCGATTCGCATCCCCAGAGTATGTCTCAGTAACCCGTTCAGAAACTGAAGAGTTAGGAAAGTGTGACAAAGAGATAGATACTTCGGCCGGTAATCCAGGCTGAGTAATCAATGATGCGGAAAAGCTGTCACCCACTTCGAAAGGTGTTCCCGGAAATACCCCCGTCTCAATATCCAATAGCTCTGCCACATATACAGAATAGTTGCCGCTAATTTCATAGACCTCACCGTAAATGTCTTTAACATTCCCGACGAGTTCAATTTTGTATTCGCCATACTCATCTAAAACCAAATTAAATTCATCTGAATAGGTGGTGACTGCATAGTGGCTATCGGGAACATTGCTGTTTCTTGCGAGGTCCTCTCCAATTGACGTAGTAGCTTTTTGCGCAAAACCTCCCTTAATAGTGTGCGGTCCGATTTTGACTACAGAACCGCTTGGTGATTGTACGTTTGCAATCAGCTGTCCCGTAGGGAAACTTAACGGAATTTTTGGTGGATTAAGCCACTCCTTATTACTATAAGCAGTTAGTGGTACGAACGGCTCGATATTGTATTTATGGACCGATCCATCCGCTCTCGTTGAAGGGGGCAATATTAATTTCTCTGCGTTGTAGACCCAACGGCTTGCTATACCGAATTTGCTACTATCAGATTTTGCCACCGTTCCCCGAGAGCCATTCGTAACCTCATTCATTAAAATAGCAGCGTAAAGCCGAAGCGGTTCTGTCTGACCGATGTTAATTCGAGCAGCTCCATGAATGTTTGTGAGATGAAAAGAAGGCTCCCCGTAAACATCTTCATAAAATAGTCGATCAGAAGTTAACCCAGAAAACCATGGGTTCATCGACCAGAGATTGCCGCTAAGCACAAGCTGGTAGACACCATTGGGTGTATCTGAAGGCACTTCATAGTTTAGAGTCCATGAAGCCCGTGCATGGCCATCGCCAACGAAGGTGTAATCAGAGAAATAAAGGTAACCGAGCCGAATACTCTCCTTATATGCAGGCTCAGACCTTTCAATCGGTAATTCAGTAATCGTGAGGTCGCTTGAACTGTTTTCAGGGCCTGAGGTTTTCTGCTCACCATCCTCATTAAAAAGCAGCTCCAAATACGCGTCACCATTTTCTAATTGAGGCACAACTCCATAGTCAAGATTCCTTGAATAAATATCAACAGTGCCAGATAACTCGCCAGCTCGACCTGGCTGCCACTCGTTAGTATCCAAAGTACCAGTCAGCCACGCGACACCAGGGTCTTTGCCTCCCTTCAATCTCAATCCACGCATTGCATTCTGACTGCTTCCATTCAATCGTTGTCCCGTTGCTATTGCTAAGTCAGAGTCAATTTGAGGGACATAAATCAGCGTAGATGGCGCATTGCTGGTGAAGTCACTGTAAGCGTCGGCATGACGATCCTGACCTATTTGAATTGCTGAGCCGGAAGGCGCGAAGAATTTTATTGAGAAACTTCCATCAGCCTCTGATACGCCAGATTCTGTCTGGCCAGTTTGCAGGTTGACTATGCCGATCGACACTAAAGGCTCTGCCGCACCGGGCGCGCCTTCGACAAACGATAGATGAGAGCCATCAGAATGACGGACCGAGATTAAGTCAGCCCTTGGCGGGCTTGCGCCAAATCGACTGGCTTCGCCCAGAGGTACTGACGCTATTTTGATATTAGAAACTGATTGCAATCTAGCGTCCACTCCAACTGAGGCAATATAATATTTTTCTGGAGCGACACTCCCGCCGCCCGCCAAAATCTTAATTCGATATCTTCCTGCTGGGAGAGTCTCATTAAACTCAAACTTTGTGGAGTTGAGCAGGCGGGTTCCTCTCCCAAGAGAAGTATCCTCATCCAAATTCACAAAATATAAATCGCAATTGCAACTCTGCGGGACCTCTACTGTTCCACTCAACGTTACAAGTTTTGTAAGGTTTATCTTAAATACCGGCACATTCGAATCTTTCAGTCCACAAATTCTCAAGGCACGATAGATAACATTGTCTTCACTGACATAACTCAGGCTCGCACAACTCCCCCCTCCTATATATTGAATTCTTCCCTCTTGATTGGTTACAAAGCTAAGACTCGTATCAGCATAATCTGTGATCGTCGCGTTAGCTAAAACGTTTTCATCGACACTGACCTCAATAGTTACGCAAAGAGCCGATTGCGCTAGGACTGATAACAGGGCTGACGCATAAAATTTCAGTGACTTTATGGAAATTTTTATTAATGGACTTGAGAAATAGAAACCACTCTTGGCAAAAGACATACTGCTAATTCCTTATAAATAACTTTGTAATTATTCTATAAATCAATTTAATGTTATGAAATCTCCATTTGGCAGGACTATTGCAACATAAATATCTCCATACCACTAGACTACAACTCCCCTACAGCTTCCAATAGTTCCTCACTGTTTGTATTACTCAGTTGCAGACTCTGCTGCGCCCGCCATATTGGGTTTTCTATATCATCTCGCGAAGGTCTGCCTGGTCGAATAATATACGAAAACCGGGGACAGGCCACGTTTAAACGATTGGGTTTGCCGGGGCTTAGACTTCTCAAAAGAACCGTGGTCTGTCCCATTTTTTCCCTATAGTATCCATACAGAATATTGAAACATGGGTCAAAATTCATGACAAATTTGCGCGGTAAATGAGCAAATTTTGTATGCAATTTAACAAGGGTATCACTATTATTATGTGTTATTGCAGGATAGGAAACACCACAAAAAATTAAGTAGGCAACAGACTTTCACTCTCAGAAAAATGTTTGGTCAGTAGCAACTTTGAGCATATTAAAAAAATGTCAGGAAAGCGGCAATGCAGGTACCGTTTAATTTATTTAGACACCAAGCCTTTTCTGTATGAGTGCGGCAGTATCGTTATGAATGCTATATTCTTTTGCAAGTGTAGACCAACTTGATAATGCGTCTTGGACTCTTTCAATTACTTGAGTAGCAAACTCTTTATCCAGTCCAGTTTTTTGGGCCAGCTCTTGTAAATCAGTAAGGTTTATATTTTTACCCCTACCGCAAACTGTAGCGCTTTGTTCACCGCCAGGCCCTGATGAGAAGGTGAGGTCATAAGCTGGAGATAGCTTCCACTCGCCACGACTATTCATAAGATAAGTAAAGTTCTTAGAGTGGTCGTCCTGATTATGGGCAAGGACGTTAAATACTGCGAGGCGGTACATCTTTTCAGCTTCCCGTATATCCTTGGTAAGTCCTTGCGTGAGTGAAATCAAATCTTTGTAATCTAAAGTTGGTGTTCTAAAGTCTGAATGTAAAATGCCACATGCAGTATGGGCATGCGCACGCCCTTCGCCTTCAGGTGTATTCCTGTCAAAGCGCTTGCAAGCAAAATAGCCTGCACCCTTTTCTGCCTCGAAGAGGTGGGTACCCATCATTTCAATGCCTGCTTCTTTTGCCATAATAGAGTACACATACTCCACGGCACCGGCATCTATACCGTCGTCGGTATTAGAGAATTTAACAAGCCAATGCTGATGTGTTGACGGAACATTGGAAACTCCATGAATAATATTTTTGTGATTAGCGTCAACAGCAATCATTGCCTTTGGTCTTGCGCCAGCAGACGAGCCATTTAATGCTAATAACTCTGCTATAACTTCTCCTACATCGCCCTCAAGTACATCTGCTGCTTTTTGGGCTAACATATCCAGGCTGACTTCTGTATCCGGCTGAGAATCTCTCTGGTCAGGATCATAAACAAGCGCGCCAATGCCAGTATGACCAACGTAGGCAAGTCGATCTAAAGGTGATGCATCATTTGGCAACAACTCATTTGATTTAAGCACGCGATCAAAAAGTAGGCGCCCCCATCCGTCAGGCAAACTATCATTAAAAGCCCCTGGTAGCCCTTTAAACAGATGTCGATCAAAAGACTTAACACCTGGATCCAGGGGAAGGATACTAGGTGACAAATCAAGCCCTTGCTTTAAAAAAGCGCCGTCATATTCAAAGTAAATAACACCATCTCGCATTGCCAAACGACCAACCGGTATAACCTTTTTCCCAGAACCCAGACCAAAATCTAAGCCAACTGCTATTTGTTCTACTGGCTTGAATTTCATGTGCGCCAGCCTCGCTTACGTTTTATTTGTTCTTTGTCGGCGAGAACATCATCAATAGAATTAAAGCTCTTTTGTTCAGGCTTTGTCGCTTTTAAGAATTTATCTAAATCCCCGAGCGCAATTAAAAGCTTCAGATAGGACTTCATGGATATCTGGCCTTTTTGTTCAAACTTGCGCAATGTCGCCACACTCACACCAGACCGTTTCGCAAGGCCTGTCTGAGTAAGCCCCATATTAATGCGCTGCTCCTGCAAGTTATGAGCGATAGCCTCTTGCGCTTCTGATGTCGTAGTAAGTAATATCATTGTATTATTTATATCTACAAAATTTGATATATTACTATTATGGTAGTAGTTAATAGTGCTTTCAAGTGATTTATTGCCCCTAAAAGAGCAAACAAGGAATTCTTGCTCCAAGAGGCTTGAAGTTGTCTATGAATCGTGGGAAGCCCAGGGTCTAGTAAAGGCTGGGAAGTCCAGGGTGAATTCTTGATTACAGTAACCGAATGCTGTGGGTTAGACTTAAGTTGTTAAATTGTTAGTGTCCCTACTTACCGCCTACTTACCGCGTAGTCTTACAAGAAATTGTTCGGCCAGATCATGCTACGCCACATATGGGCAACAGGGCTTCCATCGAAGCCCAATCCCTCTTTGGGCTGCCGGAAATGACGAGCGATAATATCCGTAAAGTCATCAACGTCAACAACTACTCCGTCTTCGAACGAATATAGATCGTTCATCGTTATCAGCCTAGCCGTCATATACCAGCGATGTTTTTTCGCTTCTTCCCAAGCCTGGACCAAGTAGGGCTCTGGTTTGTAGTCTGCGCCGAAGAAGTCGATGTACGCCTTTGGATATTCGTAGCCAACGGATTCATCCGGAAAGAAGCGCAACGCCTGATGTTTCTCTATGGCCCAGCTAATCTCCTCATCAACATATGGCTTGATCATCTGCGCGCACCAATAACCATGGTCGGTACGGATGAAATTTCCAACACAGATATCATGCAGTAGACAGGCCAGTACAATCTTCTCGTCCAAACCGTTTATCTTGGCGAGTCGTGCACTCTGCAGCACATGGTTTGCTGGTGCAAATCTGAGTTTGAAAAAATCTATTAGTGTGGGCGCGGCAGGCATTTCAGGAAGTCGCGGATCATCGTGCTGGTACCAAGGACGCGTGTCGCCTGCTACCGGCTCCGGTGTCGGTTCGATACTACAGAACCAAGGAGTTGCGATGCGCTTGTCCAACTCTATGCTCATCGCATCTTCGAGCGCATCGGCTTTGTCGGAGAGAGTAGCACCGCCAGCAATTGAGGCTACCGTTGCCGCACTGAGATTACTTATAAAAGAGCGTCTGTCCATTTCTCAATCCTCCATTTTGTGAAGACTAGGAAAGGTGCAGATACAGCTTTATTCGGCACCGCTAATGTTCTAGATTCACATATATTCCATTTCTAAGCAATCTGTTTCAAATTCTAAGCGCTTTGCAGTATGTCTCTAACTTGAATATCGATTACGAAGAACCTTCTGGTAGTTTGGGTTTAGTCTTTCGAATGGGCTCATTTTTGGGTGGCACAATCACGAGTATGAATTTGTAGATATCGGCGCTACAGATCGGCCAATGGATCTGATTCTTGCTGCAGATGACAGTTTATCGCTGGAGTTTGATCTGGCGTGGGCAGTAGTGGCTGGAGTTGACCCTATGCATTGGATATCGCTCTACGGTGATCGAATTACAGCCACACATATAAAGGATATCGCAAAGAAGCCTGCCTGCGTAGAAAGTACTGAATGGGCTGATATTGGATATGGAACACTCGATTGGCCCCAGTTTTACTTGTCTCTCAAAAGAGCTGGGACCCGATTTTTTATTATGGAGCATGATAATCCTATTGATGATGAAAAATTTGCTCAGTTATCAATCACCACTGCCAGAAAATTCTGAGAAATGAGAAAAGGCGTTTATCAGTGGCGCCGAGCAAGTAGTGAGTGCCTAGGTGACTCTTTGTCCAAAACAATCCTTGATGTGATATGAGCACTGAGTAAATCTAAAGTGGGAATAGCTTGCAATAGAACCGACAATAAATGGTCTATTGGGTCTCAGCATCTTTCTCCCTACACTGAAGAAGATGGAGCTTGACGCTCGTTTTTCCGAAGCGCATATCTCGCCTATGCGTCTGATAACTTTAAGCGGTGAAGTTGCGAATGTCCCCTTTAGTTCTGCTCCATTTATTGGGCCGGGATTCGCCACATGTTGCCGTCTATACTTCCTTCCAGCTCCTCTACCACGACCCTATCGACAATGCCTCGGCCAGTGACTGCCATAGCAGGAAAGGTATCAATGCCATCCTCTAGCGGGAAGCCATATCTGGTTGCATTGATATTGAAGCGCTCTGACATGGCTATACCGAACTCGGCTTCCAGTTGTTTACCACCGCTCATAAAACCTATGAGCCCTCCCCAGGTGGCAGCAGGGTTATCGGAATCCCAGCCAGCCAGAACGGCGATCTTGACTGTTTCCTGGTATTCCCCTTCACCAAAATAGAGGCTCACCATACTGGCAGCAAAATTAATTCCCGCCGCGAAACAGCCATTGCAGGAAAGCGTACGGCCACTATCACTAAGATTGTATCCATCTTGCTCTTCTACCTGATAACGTTGATAGACATCATCGCGCGCCTGTTCCCAGGAAACGCCCGCCTGATATCTGGACAACACGAAGTCATGCATTTTGGCTATATAGGAATCATCTCGAGTTAGTGCACGGGCCTGCGCTGCCATATCATGAATCTGCTCTTTGCGAGACTGAGCCGGATCGGCTACAGCGGCGAGGGAATGCATAATGATATAGAACTCGGCAGCTAATGCGGCTTCGTCATGGGCAGTAACGCGCACTGGCAGGTAGGCCATTTTTAGAGCCATATCGGGCCGGCCTGGCGCGTAGAGTCCGAAAACTTCCGTGGTTAGTTGCGCATCGATCATGTCATAGTGTTCGTTGTTCTCCGGGTCACTGGTAGCAGGTGGCAGCAATCCCTGTTCATACATGAGATCAAATGCTCTTTGGTTCGACACCCAGAGAAAGTTTTCTGGCTGACCTCTAACTCTGTGCGGTGAATTGTCATCGGAATAGATATGCGAGAGCCAGCCGTCACGAATCTGCTCCGCACTTAAAATGGATCTCTCATGCTGCTGCAGTAAATGTTGGTAGATGTACTCGATATCGGTGTCATCATCCGAACCCCAAATCTCACCCTCCTCGCGCACTATCCAGGTGATGATCGGTGAGACTCTAGAAGGTTGAGAACCGCCATAGCGCGGCTGATCGGGTCCGCCCCAATCATCCCTTGTGTAGAACACGCCAGCGGGTCCTTCGCCGCCAATCTTGTCAGCCTCCGTGACCAATCCCGTCCAGTTGGCCAGACTCTGACCTAGCCAGAATCCCTCCATCCGATCCAGATACTGCTCTCTATCGATAGTGATTTCGCCAGACTCGTTCGGCGCGCTGCAGCCTGCAGCGGCGAACAAGACCAACATCGGGAGCCCCAGAGACTTCAGGATTTGCATGTGTTCACCATATTTTCTATAAGTAAAAGGAGATTAAGTACTAAGCATAGCGACTTCGCCAACGATCGATTAGCACCGCAAGAATAATTACCAGTCCAGTGATCAAGCGCTTAACCGGTTCCGATACGCCCATCTGCGCCAGGCCATTTTGCAACACCGATATAATCAACACGCCAATAAAGGCACCCACTATAGATCCACGCCCACCCATCAAGCTAGTACCGCCGATCACTGCAGCGGCGATTGCAGACAGTTCCAGGCCGGTTGCGGCATTGGGATCTGAGGCGGCGAGATAAGCCGCATTCATTAGACCTCCCAGACCGGCTAACAGGCCAGACACTACCAACACCCACATCAAGTAGGGCTCAGTTCGAATCCCCGAAATTTTAGCCGCCTGCTCGTTGGTACCAATAGCTATTAGGTAACGGCCATATACAGTCCGTGTTAATACATATTGAGCCAGCACTACCAGCCCCAGGGAAATAAGAAAAGAGGCGGATACGCCGATGCCGGAAATGGGCAACGACAAAGCTTGAATACTGGCGCCTATATACACAGTCTGCGAATCGGTAACTAGGTATGCCATGCCACGGGCAGCTTCCAGCATTCCCAGCGTGACAATGAAAACTGGCAAACGGAAATAGCTTCCCAGCACCCCATTAACTAGACCGGCGCATCCCCCAGCCAGAATTCCAAGAAGCCCAGCCACCGGCAACGGCAATCCGAACACAGTAAATGCGACACCGATAACACCTGCACTCAATGCTACAACCGAGCCTACCGACAGATCGATGCCGCCACTTATCAGCACTAGGGTCATGCCAATTGTCACTACCGTTAGTGCAGGCAGCTGAGTCAGGATCGCCCTTAGAGTGCCAGTTGTGAAAAAGTTTTCGGTCATTAGGCCAAAGAACAAGATTAACAACAGCAGAGCAATTACAATAAAGATCTCTTCAAACAATAAGCTTAATTTGCTTAACAAAATCGTGTCTCTCCGGTTATCTGTAGGCAGCTAGTCAGGCAGATGGATAGATAGATTACCCAGCCAATGCGCGCTCGCCTTTATGTTCGCTAAAGGCTGCAGCTAGTAGTTTTTCCTTGCTCCATTGGCCGCGCTCATAGCTTGCCACTGCCTTCTTGTTCGACAACACCAGTATACGGTCACACAATGCTGTCAGCTCTTCCAGTTCGCTGGAAACGATAAGCATGGTTGCGCCTTGATCTCTTAGTTCTCGCAGCCGATTGTGGATAGCCAGCTTCGAGCCAACGTCCACGCCACGAGTTGGCTCGTCAAGCAACCAAACATCAGAATCGGCCTGCAACCAGCGGGCAATAAGAACCTTCTGTTGATTACCGCCACTCAGCCTGTCGATAGTTTGTCGCGGCCCCTCGCTCTTTATGTTCAATCTTGAAATCAGTTCTTTGCACGCGCGTTGCTCTCGCTTGGAAATGATGGCACCTAAGTTTCCACTGAGTTTACTCAAGCCTGCCACTGTGCTGTTTAAGGAGACCGATTTTCCAGAGAAAATTCCCTGAGATTTCCTGTCTTCCGCGATCAGCGCGATACCATTTTTGGCCGCTGTACTCGCAGAGTCAATAAGCACATCGCCAGCTGGCTCGACTAATACGACCTTGCCTTGGTGGCCGGCTCCTAGGCCATAGATAGCATGTAATAATTCAGATCTACCTGCCCCAGCCAACCCTGCTATGCCGACTATTTCACGCCGGTGGCATTGCAGCGAGATGGGTTCAGGAAAGTCTGCATTCGACAGTCTTTCCACTCGCAGTCGCACGTCACCTATTTTCCTGACCTCATCGTCGTTGTGCTGCGACAATTCCTCGCCGGACATTTCTCTGATTAGGTCATCGCTGGTCAAAGAACTACCGGGCGCAGTATGTTGGATAACACCATCGCGCAGCACGGAAACCGTATCGCATACAGAAAGAACGTCATCCAGGCGATGAGAAACATAGATCACACTCAAGCCCGAGTCTGCGCGCTGCTTGATGATTCGGTGTATCTGATCAGCCTGAGCAGACGTCAATGCGGAGGTGGGCTCGTCTAAAATTAGGAGCTTGATTCTGTCCGTCGGCATAGACAGCGCTTTAGCCAGCTCCACCAATTGCTTCTCTGCTAGGCGCAAGCGCGCGAGTGGTGTCTGAGGAGGTATATGCTTCAAACCCACGAGGTTCATTAATTCCTGAGCCTGTAGCCTCACTTTACGCCGATCAATCCGGAATGCACTTTCCGGGAGTGATGAAAGCAAAATGTTTTCTTCAACTGTTAGAGTTTCAATCAGGCTCAATTCCTGGGAAGCAAGCGCTAAACCTTCGGCAAGAGCAGCTGCTCGAGACATTGGGTAGTAGGGTTTACCGTCCAGTGTGAGCTCCGCAGAATCGGCAGCCAATAGACCACAGATGATGTTAATCAGAGTGGATTTTCCGGCGCCGTTTTCTCCCACCAGCCCATGGATGCTGCCCGGGCGTATCTGCAGAGAAACCTGTTTTAGAACCGGAGCGGCAAAGCTCTTATTAAGTCCTTCGATAGCGAAGCGGGCAGTCACGATTTATGTTCTCATCGGCTGAATTTCTCTAAAGCGAGGCTGCGGTAATTAACTCAAGAGGGGTTTCCCGGTCTTCAAGCACAGTACCGCTCGCCACGGCTTCAAGCGCGTACTCTATACCAAATACCGCTAACTGCTCACCGAATTGGTCTACGGTAGCCGCTACCGCTCCCGCCTCAAGCAACGGATGTATTGCGCTGATATTATCAAACCCCGCAATCGTTACCTTGTGATCGAGATTCGCCAACGCGACTGCAGAGGCAGCACCCAGCGCCATATTGTCGTTAGCCGCTAGAATGACATCCAGCCCGGGATACTGAGATAGAATTGCCGAGGTTAACTGCGCGGCCTTGGTTTGATCCCAATCACCACTCTGTAAGGTCACCACTTGCATATTCGCTTGAGCCACAGCTTCTTCAAAGCCAGTTCGCCGTTGAATAGAATTAAATGCAGAGGAAATCCCTTCAAGAATTGCTACTTCACTATCATCATCCAACCCCTGCAACACATAGTCGCCTACCAACTTTGCCCCTTCGCGGTTACTTGGACCAATAAAGGGAATTTGTAAATTATATTCCTCCAGGATTTCTGGCTCTAAGCGATTATCAATATTGATAACTACGATTCCTGCAGCGACAGCACGTGCCAACGCCGGCACCAGCGCCCTGGAATCTGCAGGGGCGATAACGATGGCCTGCACTCCCGAGCTAATCATCTGGTCGACTAGGTTTACTTGTTGAGCTAAGTCACTTTCATTTCTGATGCCGTTCACCAGGAGCTCATATTGTTCGCCATGTTCGGCCTGATGGGCTTCTGCGCCGTTGGCCATATTGACGAAAAATTCGTTGGCGAGGGATTTCATCACCAAGGCAATCATCGGCTTAGCAGCGGCATCGCCTAGGGTGGACGAGTCGCTTGAATCATCTGCACCGCAGGCAGTTAGTAGTATTACTGAAACCAATGTAATGCTAATTATTTTCATTACTTATTCCTATTTTTCGAACTGCGTGTCTATGTGTTTTAGAGCAAACCTAAGTTAATCTTGCTCTGCTCGCTAAGTTAATCCCATAGTCTCTCGCGCAGATCCCTATTAGCCAATCTCTACTAGCCCAGCTCACGAACATAAGGCATGGAGTCCTGCGCCCCAAGTCGGGTCACTGAAATCGCAGCGGCCTTGCAGGCAAAGTCTATGCTCTCGGATAAGCTGCCTCCACCGGCAAGCGCTGCCGCCATGGCCCCATTGAAGCAGTCGCCCGCCGCAGTCGTGTCAACGGCATCAACCACCGAGCTCGGGATGAGATGCGAAACCTCTTCGTTTGCCAGAAAAACCCCTTGCTTGCCAAGGGTAATTGCAACATTTTGAGCACCGGCGGCCAATAGCTTTGTTGCCGCTTCCCGCGCGGTATCCTCATCCACCACCTGAATCCCGGTCAGTGATTCGGCTTCAGTCTCATTGGGAGTAAGCAAGTAGACGCCGGCAATAACCGCCTCGGGTAAGTCTTGGGCGGGAGCGGGATCCAAGATAAGTCTACAGCCCTTCTCTGTGCAAAGCTCAGCAACTGTGACTACTATGTCCATCGGGATTTCCAACTGCATTAACACTAACGATGAAGCTTGCACCTGTTCGAATGCGTCTTCGACATATTGCTTACGCAGCGTGGCATTCGCGCCCGGTGCGACAGCGATGTGATTCTCTCCCCTGTCATCAACACTAATTAGCGCTACCCCTGAGGCATGCTGTTCGTCCCGACTAACATAATTGCAGTCGACACCCTCAGCCTGCAATCTAGTAATAGCGGCATCACCGAACATATCCGTGCCGAGATTGGCGACCATCGACACCTGTGCCCCCAGACGAACAGCCGCTACTGCTTGGTTCCCCCCCTTGCCCCCAGCAGACATAAAAAAGGCACCACCGGTTACCGTTTCCCCAGCCGCGGGAAGCTGCGCGGTTTTTACTACCATGTCGGTGTTGATACTACCGATAACGGTAATAACAGATTGAGTACTTCCAATCATGAATGTTACCCTCTTCCCATTCTTATCATGTCGGGATTTGGTTCCCCTGAAGCCAACTGCAGTGGTTAGATTATGTTCCTACATTAGCATTTGGAAGCTGCAAATAGCGAATTAGGGTAGGACTCTTCTAGGCTGCTAACGCGCCTAGTGTCGCTAAGTTCGTTAGTATATTTGAGGAGAGAACGGTGACTACCAAGAAAAGAACAAAGACAATTGGTATACAACTTACTGCTCTATTTACCGCGCTATTTACCTCTCTAGGCTTATTCCTGCTTTCCATGCCAGCGCTTTCCGCAGAGAGCATAGTAACTATTTCACCTGAGGCTCTTAAAGACAAAATCAAAGGTGCATGGGCCGCACAGACCATCGGCGTAACCTACGGTTTCCCGGTGGAGTTCAAATTCAACAGTGAAAGAGTTCCCGATGATTATGACCTGCCCTGGTACGATGGTTATCTGCAGAAAACCTTCGAAGAGACACCGGGTGTCTATGACGACATATATATGGACCTCTCCTTCGTCCAAGTGTTTGAAGATGAGGGCTTAGATGCCTCTACGCAATCTCTCGCCGACTCATTCGCGAACGCTGATTACAGCCTCTGGTTCGCCAACCAGATAGCCCGCTACAACGTGCTAAATGGCATTAGCCCGCCGCAATCAGGCCACTGGACAAACAATCCGGCTGCTGACGATATCGATTTTCAGATCGAGGCTGATTTCGCCGGTATCATGGCCCCGGGCATGGTTAACACCGCAGTGGATATCAGTGACAGAGTCGGTCATATCATGAACTACGGTGATGGCTGGTACGGCGGAGTGTTTATCGCCTCCATGTACTCTTTGGCGTTCATTAACGATGATATAGAGGCGATCATTAATGAAGCCCTTACTGTAATTCCTGAAGAGAGTGACTTCTACAAGATTATCGCGGACATGATTGCTCTGCATGAAGAGAACTCAGAGGATTGGAAGTTTGCCTGGCAGGCTATCAACGAACGATGGGCTAATACTGATCTTGGGCCGCTGGGCATGCTTGCATCATTCAATATTGACGCCAAAATCAATGCCGCATGGGTTGTTCTAGGCCTGCTGTATGGCGATGGTGATTTCTCCCGAACCATGGAAATTGCTACGCGAGCCGGAGATGATGCAGACTGCAATCCGGCTTCTGCAGCTGGCATATTGGGAACGATTTACGGCTACGACGCTATTCCGGTATTCTGGAAACAGGGTCTAGCGGATATTGAAGCCTTGGACTTCGCCTATACGACTATTTCTCTAAACGATGCCTATGATATGTCCTATAGACACGCCTTGGAGTTAATCCAACGAGGCGGTGGCACGGTAAGTGATGAGAGCATAACAATTTCCATACAAGAACCTCGAACGGTGGCATTGGAAGTGGCTTTCGAGGGGCACTACGCGAAGGAGAGACGATCACTGATAGTGGGAGGCCAGCCCATTGACTTGCAAGACGATTATAGTTTCGACTTCGAGGGTAATGGCTTTGCCTTGTTAGGCACCGCTTTGGCCGAAGGTGAGGCCGAGTATGTATTCGACGCAGAACTCTATGTTGACGGAGAATTAGTTGAAACTGCTATTTTGCCGACCCAATTCACCAAGAGGCGATTCTATTTGTTCTGGAAATACCAACTGCCGGTAGGACAGCACAGGGTTGACGTCAGATTGTTAAATCCCAGCGATGCAGCAAGGGTAGAACTTAACGGCGTTGTGATCTATGACGATACGCCCTTGAGCTAGCGAATACCTCAAGGGGACACTAACAATTACCTCAAGGGGACACTAACAATTTAACAACTTGAATACCTCCGCTCAAGGGGACACTAACAATTTAACAACTTAACAGATCGGGGTGACTTCTGGCGCTAGGGCGCTCAAGGGGACACTAACAATTTAACAACTTAACAGATCGGGGTGACTTCTTGATTACAGTAATCCGATGCTATGGGTTCGACTTAAGTTGTTAAATTGTTAGTGTCCCTACTTATATCTCTAACAATTTAACAACTTAACAGATCGGGGTGACTTCTTGATTACAGTAATCCGATGCTATGGGTTCGACTTAAGTTGTTAAATTGTTAGTGTCCCTACTTATATCTAGACCAACTCCCCCCGCCTATTGGGCGCGGGGAGTTTCTGAGTCGGATGCCGCAACCGCAGCCCCTGTGCCATATTCCGGCACGTTTCTCTGGTAAACGCGCCAATAGTGCCACTCCTCAGTGATGTATTCGTTCCCACCGTCAGCCATCTCTTTCACAAGAGCGTCTCTCCCCCCTCGCAATCGAGCAACCTCGGCCCGGTCTTGGATCAATGCCACAGTCATTTCGTAGATCTTTCCGCCAATCTTCAGGCGCACACGTGGATCTCGCTCGACGTTCCTCCACCACGCCTTGCCGTATGGGAACTCTTTGTTCAATCTGAATGTTTGCGCACTCGACTGCAGGTAGAGTTTGTCTCCACGCGGAACCAGTAGGACCGTGACGGAGTGGGGGATGCCGTACCAGGTACGAGTCTCAAGCTCGGTGGCGTTCTGGCTGAAGGCGTCGCTGTACTGGTCGACCCAGTCCCAATTCGTCACCGCCTCATGAACAACCTCCCCCGCCAACCACAATCCTGGCCTGGCCGACCGGCTGGCATTGAGGTATTCCTCGGCACTGGGATGTCCTGGCGCCAGCCCGGTCACGCGCAGCGTCAAAAGTGTCCCCACCATGAGGACGCCGACTACCAGTAAGCCAATCTTCAACGGCTTCATCATCTTCGTTCTCCCTGCGGATTCATGGATCGCTCGGCAGTGCGCCTGACTATCTGGCTATCCCATACTTATCGTGGACAACTCTATATTAATGAGTACGGCACGGCAAATGGGTTTGTGAACTTCCCGCTCTTTGCAAGATTCTTTCTATTCTGAAAAATTAGCTTTCTAAATGTTCAAAATTGGTCGAGGTTTCAGGTATTTTTTAAGTAGGAAATCTTAGTAACATCCTTTGTAACACCGGCAATATCTGAACCCAACGTATTCATAATGTCAGCTAGTTATATTCCCAAACCAACTCCCTCTGCCAGACTATAATTGTAAGGCAACAACCATTACTTTTTTGTAACACTCTAAGTCACATTGGTTAGTCAGATGTTCGCTCTCTTCTACCAAATTCAATCACTTACTCTGCAGGCTCAACTCCTTCTATACCACCAAATTGAAACTCGATCACTTTGATGGTGGTCGGGTTTTTATTGAATACGAATTGAGGTTAGTGATTAACAAATCAAAGTACTCTGCGGTTCCCCCAGTAAAACCGATCGTTTTAGTGAGAGGCATTTCGCCTCTGGTATTCTAACGATTAAGTTGTGGGTGTCCCGTTTGTTCCTTATTATGGGCGAACAAACACAAAGCCAGACGACACTCGATTATGCGTAAAATTCTATTTCCAGTTTTAATTTTCCTGCTAAGCGCCTGCACACCTCAGGATGAAAGATACAAGATCGGGCATATAAGTACGCGTCTGGGGGATCTCTATATTTGGCTTTATCAGGAGGTACCTGTGCACCGACAAAATTTTATTGATCTGGCGGATGCAAGTTACTGGGATGATTACACCTTTAATCGCGTCATCGAAGGTTTTGTCGCTCAGGGTGGTTGCCCAGACACGCCCGAAGGGTTTGCCTACTCAATTCACTTATTAGAGCCAGAATTTCAGCCACACTTAAGACATGTCTACGGCACTTTCGCCGCCGGCAGAGATAACAATTCCGGCAAGCTATCTGCGGGTTGTCAGTTCTATGTGGTGCATAACGCAGAAGGGATTCCCAGGTTGGACGACAACTACACGATTTATGGTCATGTGTTCGACGGTATGGACGTGGTCGACAAGATTGTTGCCGTGGAAACCGACGACTCAGATGAGCCATTAGTGAGCATTGAATTGGATGTGAATGTGATCGAAATGACGCGAGCTGAGATTGAGGCTTCTGGATTTACTATTCCTTAGAAATACCGACATACAAATTTGTCCCTGTTCGTTTTGTACCACCCAATCCCAAATTTTGGTGCCTATGAATGGATTGTTCGCGCTTAAGGAAAAAGATATAGTTTCGTACTTAATAATGAGAAAAGCCGGTAACTATGGAAGAGGCAAAATACATTTTCGTACTGCAGTTTCTGCTGGCCGCACTGGCTCTAGGATCAAGCGGAATTCAGGCTCAGGAAGTCAACTACGACGAGGCAAAAGTACCGGCTTATACGCTTCCTGACCCTTTGTTGCTAACAGATGGTTCACCCGTCACCGACGCCTCTATTTGGCGAGATCATCGCCGGCTTGAAATCCTTCGTCTCTTCGAACAACAGGTCTACGGTAAAACACCAGATCAGGCGGTGACGCTGCGATTCGAGACCAAATCGGTTCATACGGGTGCATTCAACGGCATCGCCACGCGCAAGGAAATTACCGTCTACTTTACTGAAGACGACAACGGTCCCAGCATGGACCTTCTCGTTTATTTACCCAGCGACCGAGTCGAACCAGTCGCCACGTTCCTTGCACTCAATTACTACGGCAATCATTCGATTCACCCCGATCCCAATATTACGCTTTCCTCGAGCTGGATGCGCCCCCGAGAAGAGTTCGGCGTAATTGACAATCGAGCTACGGAAGCTGCGCGGGGAGTGCGCGCTTCACGCTGGCCTGTTGAACACATCCTCGAGCGCGGCTATGGCCTAGCAACCGTCTACTATGGTGATATCGACCCCGACTTCGACGATGGCTTTCAAAACGGCGTCCATCCTCTGTTCTATGACCAAGGCCAGACCGCTCCAGCGGCGCACGAATGGGCCTCCCTCGGTGCATGGGCCTGGGGCATGAGCCGCGCGATGGACTATTTCGAGACTGATGCCGACATTGATGCCGAACGCATTGCAGTTATGGGACATTCGCGCCACGGCAAAGCGGCTCTCTGGGCAGGGGCGCAGGACGAGCGCTTCGCATTAGTGATCTCTAACAACTCAGGCAGCGGTGGTGCGGCACTCTCGCGGCGACGCTTTGGCGAAACAGTCGAGAGAATCAATACCGGTTTTCCACACTGGTTTGCAGGCAACTTTAAACAGTATAACGACAAGGAGAATACCCTACCTGTAGATCAGCATATGCTGCTGGCCCTGATAGCCCCGCGCCCAGTCTATGTCGCTAGCGCCATAGAAGATCGATGGGCCGATCCGCGCGGTGAATTCCTTTCTGCCCGTCACGCTGATCCCGTCTATCGCCTACTCGGCACGGACGGCATAGCCACGCAACAAATGCCTGGCATATCGCAGCCCATCCTCAGCACCATCGGTTATCACGTTCGCCGCGGCGGGCATAACGTGACGACATATGATTGGGAGCGATTTATGGATTTTGCCGATCGGCATTTACAGCACTGAGAGGGCGGACTAGGGGACACTAAAAAGATAACAACTTAACAGATCGAGGTGGCTTCTTGATTACAGTAATCGAATGCTAGGGGTTAGATTTAAGTTGTTAAATTGTTAGTGTCCCTACTTACTCAAATGCTATGGGTTAGATTTAAGTTGTTAAATTGTTAAATTGTTAGTGTCCCTACTTACTCACTTTAGTGTCCCTACTTACTCACTCCTATTCCCTACTCCAGAGCAAACACCCAGAGCGCCGCCGGGTCCTGACTTGCTGGCACAAATCCAGTAAACCGGTTCTGTAATCCTAACCAAACACCCGTGTGAATATTCAGCTGCCCCGCAACAATCGCTATATATTGTTTCCCATCCACACTGTAAGTAATGGGAAATGCAGCCGGAATAGAACCAAGCGTTGTCTCCCATAAAATTTCGCCAGAGCGTTGATCAAATGCCTTAAAGGTATTATCGAGATAGCCAAGAAACACTAGCCCCCCAGCGGTGGCTAAACTCGCAGATGCGGGTACGACTTCCTGTCGGTACTGCCATGCTAATTCCCTGGTCTTAAGATTGATTGCCTGCAAGCGACCGTAGTTGCCATCGGTGTCGGGGACCGGCCGGGTATCTGCACGTAGCCCAGTTGAGAGTAGGGTACCCGTATCGTCAAGCAGCGTGTCCATACAGACTTCGAAGATAGGCACGAACAGGAAACCAGTATCGTTGTTAATAGAAGAAGCGTGCCAATTGCGCCCACCTTGGTAGTAAGGGCAGACCGTTCGAACTTCTTCCGGATCGGGGAAGACATTGGGGTTGGGGATTTTTTCTCCAGTGACAGGGTTTATCGCGCTAAAGAGATTTTGGATGCCGGGATCGACTGAAAACAGATACTCGCCGGTTGCCGCATCTAAGGCATCGAACAGTGCGGGCTTGCCTGCGGTGACTATTACCTTTCTCATTTCGCCATCGACTTCCAACTCGACTATGGAGCGCTCAAAAATCCAGTCCAGGTCGAACTGATCGTTGGCTACATGCTGGTAATGCCAAACGAGCTCACCGGTAGCAGGGCGTAGCGCCAAAGTTGTGTTCGTATAGAGCGCATCATTGTTTACATCACCCACGCTTAGTGAATAAAGCAGAGGGCCGGTATTGTAAGTAGGCGACACGCCATAAAAAACAAGATCAAGTTCGGCATCGTAGGCGCCGGTATTCCAGACTGACCCACCCTGCCGCTCCTCAAGAGGAATATTATTCCAGGTGTTACCACCGGGCTCGCCTTGTCTGGCCAGCGTATTAAAGCGCCAGGTTTCAGTTCCTGTTTCCAAATCGATGGCAAAGATAAAGCCTCCACCGGGAACAAAAGAAGCTGTCATTCCTTGAATGACCTGCCCACCTGCGATAGTTGGCGCACTTCTTAGCGCGTAACCGGTGGCCTCTCCTGTCTCTACCGCATGATCCCAAATGACTTCGCCGGTTCGAGCGTTAAGTGCCACCATATGCAAATCTGATGTTGGCACTAGAACTTTGTCTTCATAGAGCGCAATGCCAAACTTATGGCTGGTAGATGCGTCTCCGTCATGGGTGTAACGCCAAAGCAGCTCGCCATTGGTAGCGTCCAATGCCAATACGACATCGCCCGCACTGTAGAGAAACATGATGCCGTCATGGACCAAAGGTGTCGGCATGTTGTTACCTGCCGTTATTTCCTGGTGCCAGGCTAGCTCCAGATCAGCTACTGTTTGTTGGTTGATTTGGTCGAGATTAGAAAAACCGAGATTATCGTAAGTGCGGCGCCAGGTTACCCAATCGGAATCAGGGGGATTCTGTAGGACTGCATCGGTGACAGAAGAATAGTCACGCAGCAAGGGAATAGAATTAGCGTCAGCCGTAGCGGACTCTAATGAACTCGCTGCATTACTGCCATAGCGTTGCAGAATTCCACCAGAATTTTCTACTGGCTCGGTCTCTTCATCCTGATGGGCAAAGCTTGTCGCGCAAGACAATGTCAGCACGATGGATCCAGCGAGAAGCTTCAGTGTTAGTTGCTTCATTCTATTCCCCAGTTGGTACTGTCCATTATGAAAATTTAGTGAATAAGGAACACTATTATCCTTGGGTAGTTAGTCGACGACTGCAATGCGAGCGAACAGTCGGGAGTCGAACTTTATTCATCTGAAGATTGTGAATCTTCAAAGCGCTTGCCGCGTAGCAAATTTTTCATACCATAATTACCCTCGTGACAGGCATACTCATAAAGCTGCCCTGCTACCTTGGTCAGGGGAATAATCGCGGTAACTTTATCCGTGAAAGTGCCAGGATCATCGATGGTAAATTCATAGTCGACTGAATCGAAGCTGTTGCGCGTGAATTTTTCAGTTAGCACTGTTTGCGAGTTCGTTCCCACGAAGCTGTAGTTAAGCGATTGGCGCAGGCCATTGAAATTTTTGGTTTCCACAACTAATGTGTCGCCTTCGTACCAGCCTCTGGAATCCCCAGACCACAATCGAATATCGTCTGACAAATCTGGCTTCTCCCCCAATGGGATGATGCGGGCATCGTGGATCATTTCTGTCAGGATAACGGCAGTGTTCTTGCTTTGGATGATTTGCACATTGTTATTGTAAAGGCTAGGCGTGAACGGAGGCCCTGAGTTGAAGCCTACTATGCAGCGTTCTGATAGACCCCGATCTTCAGGCCCATCTTTAGCAATGCCACCTACCAGAGTTCGCACCGGGCGAGTACTCGGCGTGTCCTCACCCAGAGTGTCGAATTGCCGTGGAACGCCTTCAACCGTTGCTGGTAAGCGACCATTCTCGGGGTAGACAATAAGCGATGTTCTGACTGTGTCTCCAATGCCCGCACTCTCAAACCAGAAGTCGTTATAACCACCGGGGTCTGTTCCGACATCGGGCACATCCGGGTCTACTATTAGTTCCGCAGCCGCTGCATCCGCAGCTGCGGCAGCAGTGATTTGTCGCTCTTTCTCTTCTTCTATTTGTTTTACCGTGAGAAATTCCTGATTACCGAAGCGCGAGGGCCGCTCCATGGGAATGCTGGTGGCAAAATTCCATACGCCTTGCAGGTCTGGTTGTCCGTATTCAGTGCGAGCTACTTCGTAGTCGTCAGTCGACTGCGCCATAGCCAAGCCATTGAAAGCGGTAACTAATGAAAGCATCAAGAAAAGTTGGGTTCTCATAGCATGCTCCGATAATGCCGAATGGAGAGATCACGATAGTGCTTAAAGTTTCCAGAATCAAGTAATTAAGGACGCACACTCGGACAAGGGGACACTAACAAGATAACAACTTAACAGATCGAGGCGGTTTCTTGATTACAGTAATCAAATGCTATGAGTTGGACTTAAATTGTTAAGTTGTTAGTGTCCCTACTTATATCAATTCCAAACGCTGTGGAACACTGACATTGACATGTCACGAATTAAGGTTTGGCCAAAAGCAAAAGCACCTGGGGTTGTTGACATCATTTGTGGACAGACCAGCATGTAGGATCGCTCTGTTGGATAGAAAAAACCTTGGGTCAGCGCGTAGCCTCCCCAGTGACTCATATCACTATGGTCGCTCGTTTTATACTCTTGTAAAGTACGGCCATCTCCATGCGCGGTTGCCCAACCGAAATTGAATGATTTCGGGAACGGGCTATCATCACCCGCTACCCCAAATGATTTAGCTAGAGAGGTATTCAATTGAAGGTTTTCGAATCGCCCCTTACACAAGGTCGCAATACCTTGTTCGCTCAACAGGCGCTCTCCTTTTTTGGATAATCCGCCATGAAGAAGCATGTCGTAGAATTTGGAATAATCATGGGCGGTCATGATTGTGCCCGTATCTCCACTCTCATAGAGTCTAGGTCCAGAAAAATGTGCTGTTTGGTTCGTCACATATTTCGTTCCTTCAGGGTAGCATTCCTGCTCTTCTGCTATTTTAGTAGATAACCCGCTCTCGTCTAAGAGCGCACCATAAAGAGTTGGTATCCGATCTATTCTCCGATCATCGTCCGCAAGGAAAAATGCCGCATCATTCATATCTAGAGGCTCAAATAAAAGCTCGGACATAATTTCGGAAAACTTCTTGAACTCTCCTCGGCTTCTTTCATAAAGTATTTCTATTATTCGCCCGAGGACAGTCGCGCCATGACCATACGAAAACTCACCCGGTTCGCATGTTAAAACCCCAGCATTGCCAATAATATCTACAAAATCTCGAAGGGATAAATTGGCGCCTAAAATCGATGAGCTGCGATACACTTCCGGATGTAATTTTTGCCTCAAGGCATTCGCGACCAATCCTGCATTTCTATCACACACTCCGCCACCAAAAAGAGAGTCATATTCAGAAAATAAATCATACTCAATGCCAGCCGATTCGCTCATTAAATGTTTGATCAGCATTGGTTTTTCTGATTTCTTTCTATTAAAACCCAAATTTAAATTTTCGCCGGTAAGGATACTTTTGTAATCAATAGTTTCTGCTCCATCAGCACTATCCACCACTATCTCCCAAGAGCGATCAAAGGACGGAATAAATTTACTTACTGGGTCGTCGAAATTAAAAAGCTCCTCTTCGTAAAGCCTTAACGCGACAAAACTCGTTAGTACTTTAGTCATACTATACATTCTAAACATTGAATCAGTCTGCATGGCTTTTCCTGACTTCAAGTCACTAACACCAAAAGCCTTGTGGTAAACCTCCTCACCCCGTTTGGCTAATACGACAAACCCGGGAATAGAAAGTTGATCATTTTTTAAGATACTTTCGAAATGGTTATCAAGAAGTGATTCGTAATTTTTGCAAAATTTTGGTGTAGTGTTCATAACATTTTCGATCCAAGCTAAGAAAATATATTTTAGAATGTGCAGAAGATCAGCAATATGGCTTCGTTACCTGACAAGATAATCTAAATCATCTAACCGATCACTAATTGATTAGCATCCGATTACTAATTGGGGTTACTAATTGGGGCCAGAGTAAAAATACAGTACTGTATTCGTGCCCTGACCCCTTTTTATTCCTTTTTATTCCTTTTTATTCTATTGAAAAATGCCATTATCCAGTAGGATTACGGAGCGGTGACAGAATAGCCAGCCCCCGCAACACGCGAAATACATTGAAAAACTAGGCGGATGGCTAGACGAATAGACGGGACGTAGCAGGTACGCAGAGAAGAAATTTGTACCTTCCGGCTGTATCAGCAATAACAGTAGCGCCAATAAAAATAATGAGGGTTATAGCCATGTTGTTAAAACGGTTTCTAAGCAGTTCACTAGTGTTAATCGCGGTAGTTTGCTATCCGCTCTATGCCGACGACCACCTGCCTGTGGTTGCACCGGCAGAAGTTGGCTTCGATGCTGACCGCCTCAAGCGCATCGACACCTTTTTCCAACAGAAGGTAGATGACGGTGAACTCGCCGGCATCGTCACCCTGGTGGCGCGTCACGGCAAGATCGTGCATCACAGCGCCGTGGGCTACCTGGATGTGCAGCGCGAGATACCCATGCGCACCGACTCTATCTTTCGCATCTACTCTATGACCAAGGCCATTGCCACAACCGCGTTGATGCAGCTTTATGAGGAAGGCAGGTTTCAATTGCGGGATCCAGTCTCACGGTATATTCCGGAATTCGCGAAGCTACGGGTGTTACGCACTCCCGATGGGCCCCTCGACGAAACCGTGGCCATGGAACGCGAACCCACGGTACAGGATCTGCTGCGTCACACCGCCGGTCTCTCCCACGGTCTTGGTACCAGCGAATACGATGAGCGTTTCGTGGGCTCGGGCGTTTTCGACACCGACACCTCCCTCGAGGAGATGATAGCGCTGCTGTCTGACCTACCGCTGATGAATCAGCCTGGCTCCCAGTACCGCTACAGCGTAGGCCCGGATGTGGCGCTGCGCCTGGTGGAAGTCCTGTCCGGCATGCGCGCCGATGAATATCTGGCCAGCAAACTATTCGAGCCCCTAGCAATGACAGACACCGGCTATTGGGTGGATTCGGACAACGCGTCACGCCTGGGTCCGGTGCACTGGATGCGCAATGGCGAGCTGGTGCCTATCGACAATGAATATAACCATCCTGCCGGTGGAGTGCTAGTGCAGCCCTGGTCCGTGAACAGTTATACCGTTGACCATGGTTTCAATCGCGGCAGCTATGGATTGCTATCCACCGCCGAAGATTACTGGAAGTTCACCCAGGCAATGCTGGATGGGGGCATGCTCAACGGTGAGCGGATTCTCGGCTCGCGCACTGTTGATTTCATGGCGTCGAATCACCTCACTGAAGAACAGATCTTCAGCTCAGCAACCGGATTCGGATTGGGTTTTGCCGTGGTCAACGATAAGGGACAGCTTGGCTTTCCCTTCAGTGAAGACACGTTCTACTGGGGCGGGGCCGCTGCGACCACTTTCTGGATCGACCCTGAAGAGGACCTTGTGGTGGTCGGCATGACGCAACACATGGCTGTGCCTGGAACCGGTGCCATACGGGGTCAGCTGGCGGCGCTGGTGTATGGTGCAATCGTCGATTAAGAATTGGAAGAATTAGGGTCAGAGTAAATATCCAGTAGTTTACGCGCTTTTGCGTTTTCTTCTGGCTGACCTTATTCGACGTCCAGTCAACACCTCTACTTCAGAAATACAGGGGACAGCTACAAGGTGGGGAATAGAAATACAATATATATTGCCGTTTCTCGTTCAGTGTTTAACTGCGATCTTCACGCAGCCTTCTCAAAGAATTAACCCGCTAATAGCACTTCCTATTACTCAGAGCATTACAATGATGTTGAACGTCCGCCGAAAGCGGGCACTTTCCAGAATTTCAGCTTTTCAGTTCCTCACCCTTCCCTCGCAATTTCGGTCTGGATGATCGGTATCGGTCGGGCTCGGAAGTTCGGCCACAGAGAAACTCTTAGAATTCTTCAAGTTACTTACTCGGAAAGTCCTCAGTTGCACTGCCTCATAATCCGTTTGTCCGGGGTTCGAGTCCCTATGGGCCCACCAATTAAATCAAGAGGTTGCAGAAACTGCACCTCTTTGACACAAGTAATTCCCCTCTAAAGACTACACAGAGACTACATTCCTCTCTTCTTTTCACCGCACCGCCCATTAGAGAGCCGAGCCAACCAAGGGACGGGGGCATACTACTTTCCGCGCTTGAGTCAGGTTGCCGCACAGGCTTGCGAAGAGTCGCTTTAGAAAAGGAAGGGCGGGTCAATTTAGAGGCCGAGGGTGGCTTTCGTGGATAGCTGTATTGTTACGGTAGCCGCGCAGATTTACTAGAAGCTGATTTAGAAAAGCAAAGGGTTGGGTCGCTTTACAGACGGGGGTGGCTTTTGCGTCTTGCGAGGCTGTGACGGTAAGTGCTTAGGCTTACTAGAAGTTAAATCGAAAGCGGTCATTCAGTTATCGCTGCAACTCAACTTTGCGAGGGTCCGGTTTCGGCTGTGAGTTCAACCGGTCAACGCAACACACTCATCTAATTCAACTAAATTTCTGTATTAGTTCAAAATCGTAGAAATGTGTGTGTCCAGTATATGTCTTCAGCAGCCGTCAGGATTTCCCCTGCCCCTCCACCGCTTCGCGTCGATGTATGCGATTTAGCGGCGGCTTCTCTACTGACCTGATCAAGATGCTCCTCGACGGCAGCTATATTCCGCCTAAGAAAACTGAACTTCGGATCATCCTCTTCCAGTGTTTGCTCTGCAATCTGCAGGCGATAATGGAATACCTTATTTCCTTGACGCAAATGCTCGAGGCTTCTGTTGGTTAAATCATTGTTGAAGGCACTCACATGCCAGGCAGACACTTTCGCCAGCCCAATTTCCAGTTCTGTATCTTCAAGGCTGTAGGTCCTGAGTAACAGGTGCAGCATGAATGCATAGTGATTATCGACTGCCGGCCAGTTTTCCAGTGAGGATTCGTTAGCAATTATGCTGTCCAAGATGGCAAGCTGATTAGGGGCATAGAGGCCATCGTTGATGCGCGTCACCTGCAGCGCTTCTTGCAGTGTCACGTTGGCGCCCACATAGTCCTCTATCTCCTGCTGTGTGGCGGCCAACTCGATCAATAGATTCAGCCGGCGAGGATCATAGACGCCCATCTCGCTCTTGGATTCCGCCACCATGAGTTCCTGATTTAACAGAACCGTGTCCAGGGAAAGAGTCTCGCTTGCTGCAGAGTCCGTGCTTTGGGCCTGGCTCCAATTTGCCAGCAAGGCTAATCCAAGCAGGGCAAAGATGGCTATTTTGCTATGCCACGGACGGCCGGATACTTTCAAGGATTTACTGTGGGTCATCTGTATCTAGAATCACCTTCAATTAGGGAGTATAAGACGAACAAACGCCCTTTTCTTATCCACCTTACCTTATGAACCCGAAATACGGCAACCAATTACCAGCATTGAGGCGGCTGGTCAGTGTCGTGGATGGTGGAGGCGGTGAGGTACTGAAAAATTAACTCGCCTTGAGCGATAATTGTGCCATTAACTCATCAAAATCGATATATAAGCGCCACCGACTCCCATCTGAAATCATCCGATACGCCGTTTGGCTCTACCACCGATTCAATCTTAGTCATCGAGATATTGAAGATTTGATGGCCGAGCGCGGAATTGAGGTGAGCTATGAAGCAATTCGCCTATGGTACAGCAAGTTCGGACCTCAATTTGCTCCCAGGTTAAGGCGAAAGCATCAAGGCTACGGTGATACGATCTTCATCGATGAAGGCTTTGTGAAGATCCAGAGTAAGCAATATTATCTATGGAGAGCGGTTGCTCAAGACGGTGAAGTAGTTGATGTATTCCTGCAGAAGAAGCGTAATACACGTTTCAAGCTGGGCCCAGGTCATCGCTGCGTGGCGCTCGCTGAAGCTGCGATCATCCTCATCCTTACTAGCCTGCTTACTCCCCTTGCCCCTGCCTGCGGGAGTGATCAAAGCCCGATGTTTGCTGTTAGGGGCGAACACACCCTGGAATCTAGTCAGATTGACTCGAGGTTTGGGGAAAAGGTCAGCCCCCCGCCCCACCAAAATAAAAAGCCCAGCGCAAAAGCGTTGGGCTTTTTGTGTATGACTATTTGCAACCCAATTTCATAGCAATGAAACTACTGGATATTTACGCTGACCTGATTTCTTAATTTTCGCCGATAAAAATATCCAGCGGCAACAAAGCCGTGACCCCAACATTGGGCGCATCCACTAACTGGCTGATACGAATATCCACAGCAACACTAGCAATAACATAGGCCTGTTGCCGGTTGTAACCATAGGTGCTGACGATATAGTCAACTATTCCTTCCACAGCGTTGCGAGCGGCCAAATTAATATCGTTTGGCAAGTTTTCCAGCCCGGCAACCACATCGGAATTGAGATAGCGCATATCCGGCGGCACGTCTCCAGCGGCCTTTACTGGAATGCCCGTTACGGCATAGAAGCGGCGAGAAGGAATGTCCAGCAACTGGGCTGAACCTTCGTAGTGAGGCCCACGGGACAAGTCAGGGCCATCCTTTAAGACCTCAGTAGTTGCCCACACATCAGCGGACATCTCAATCGCCGTTCCGGACACTTCGCCGTCCCCTTGGGCATAATGCAAATCACCGATTGCCAAACCACAGCCATCGATAAAGCAAGGCAGATAGATGGATACTCCGGCTTTGAGATAGCGGATGTCCATGTTGCCGCCATGTTCGCGCGGCGGAATTGTACGCAGGCATTCACGGCTTGCACTGCCACCTAGCCCACACAGCGCGGCGGGGTCTGCAAAGTCCGCTGAGGGCAGTGAAACCCGCCCACCGGCATCCGCCAACTCCTGCTCTCTATCCAACATCACCCGCAACTGATTGGGCCCCGGCATGGTGGTGACCACTCCCGGAAAGCTCCCATTGGGAATGCGAATGCCTGGCAGATCATCGCTTTCGGCATAATCGCGATTCAACCGCCAGATCACTAAACTTTGACCACCGACGAGATCGGGAATAAACCCAGAAGACCCACCAGAGGTATAGGCATAGGAACCCGGATCGATATTATTCAACGTGACCTTTAATACATCACCGGCTACTGCACCCTCGATATAGACTGGCCCAGTAATGGGATGAACTCGGCCAAATTCATTCGCGAGGGTATCCGGCTCTGAGGTCTGAGCCGCGGCAGCACCGAGCACGTCACGGGCGTCTCTGGCCCTAAACAAAATGGTTTGCCCCGGTTTGGCTCGTGCTGCCATGGGAATGTCTGGATGCAAACGATTGACACAACCCGGGTCTTCAATGCAATCCACCCCATTGCCACCCACGATGACGATGTCGTCGGCGGGGCTCACGTCGCTAGATAACAATGCACTGATTATGAATGCAAAAAAACTCGGCAAGGGTGATTTAATCATCGCAAAAATCCTTTCGATAAATAATAAATGAGCGTTCAGTAACAATACAGCACTAGAAACGTCTCTGCATCTGACTACGCTTCAAAGTTGATAAGTTGTCAGTGCCTCCTCACTCCTTAAAAATGGAGTGCTTAGAAGAAATGAAAAGTCCCTATATCAAGAATTAGTTATTGATAAGAATAAATTGACTTCCCATTGTTGATTGTTTCGAGAACCTTTATGTCCTTTATAAACTGAGGCTCTACCCGCAAAGGGTCAGCGTCGAGCAGCACCATATCAGCTTGCTTGCCAACCTCCAGAGAACCCTTAGTCGCTTCCTCAAAGTGTTGATATGCCGCCCAGATAGTCATAGCCTTTAGCCCGTCAAGCGGTTTCAATCTATGCTCTTCCCCTAACACCATTCCGGATCTGGTGGTTCTGTTCACTGCACTATCGAGGATTCTCATCGAATTAGGGAAAGTTACAGGTGCATCCGAGTGAACTGTAAATTTTATCCCTTCATTAACAAACCAACCAGTAGGTGAAATGTTCTGGGCCCGTTCAGATCCCACCACAGAATCATGATGCCAGTCTCCCCAATAGAACGTGTGCATGGGATACAATGCAGGAAATACACCTAAGTCTTGTAACCTTTCAATTTGATCATGCCGCGTGAATTGGCCATGTATCATAACTGTTCGATGATCTCTCCCAACAATCATTGGGTTGAGCTTTTCAAGAAGCCTAATCAACTGATCAATTGCTGCATCACCATTCGTATGAACAAGCAATTGCCACTGATTTTCAAATGCCAATTGCATCCAATCGAGTGCTTGCTCATCAGTAAAAGCGGGATACCCCGAATAGTCTTTAGACTGCCCATCGGGCGCTTCAAGATATGGCTGCGTAAACCAGGCTGTTTTACCCTGCGGTGAACCATCAAAAGTTAGTTTTACACCGCCAATTCGAAAGCCTGAAGTGTATTCGCTAGACACAAGTCCGCTATTGAGAATCGCTTCCGCACCTATAGCTGCTATATCCGGATAAGAAATAATATCAACGTCAAACCCATTAGTAACAGCAATCCTCGGCAGAGTCTGGAGGGTAGCTAGATCTGTCTTGCCCTCTTGGACAGTAGTAAACCCATTAGAGATAAAACTGTACTCACCTGCCTTGTATAAACTCAATAAATCACTTTCTGTAAACGCAGGAATCATTCTATAGAAAATCATAAAGTGTGCATTTTCCTCCATAACTCCGTTCGGCGTTACCCCATCCAACTCCCTTACAATTAATCCACCTGAAGGATCTGGTGTTGCAGCGGTAATACCCATCATCTCGAGTGCTCTCGAGTTATACACCCCTAGGTGGCCTGACTGATGCATTATCATGAGTGGTATTTCTGTCGTAATAGCATCTAGTTCATGTCTGGTTGGATGACGCGCCTCAACTAGTTGAGAATCATCATAATTGAACCCTAGTGCAACATCATATTCATCTACGATATCTGAATTCGCGATATAGTCGCGCATCACCGCCTGTAACTGAGCAATAGAATTAACAGGGCCATCTGGCGCTGGCAATAAATTAGCCACAATCGCCTGGGTACCAACACCAGCAAAATGACTGTGCGCATCGATAAAGCCGGGCACTACCGTGACACCTTCTAGGTCGATTATTTCAGTAGTAGAACCTTGGCTTGCCAGCACCTCTTCATTGTCGCCTACAGCCAGAATAATGCCGTCCTTAATGGCCAATGCTTCAGCGCTAGGCTGAAGATCGTTAATTGTAATAATATTCCCATTTATATAAATATATTCAGCTATATCATCTACATTTTTACCACAAGCAACCAACGATGCGGTTAAAGCCAGAGCCGAAATAATTTTTCTCATCCTATTCATTATTTACACCACGCAGATACAATAATTCAAAAATTTTACTACCTCATCAAGCCCGCCAAAACTTCTAGCGACTTTAACTTGAGCATATGCCGTCTCTAGCAGAGCTAAAGATGTTTTAATATACACACAGAATCTTAATTTTCTGACTTCATCAAGCACTGCATTCATTATGCCCTTAATGTATATAGTGGCCAACTCTCAATCCTGCAGGAGGTTGACATGCCAGTGTATACAAAGCATTTGTACTATGGCTGGACTAGGCTCGCCGGACGTCAGTGGATTTACTTATCTGGATTGTATTGCTTTTAATCTGTAAAGATAAATAATAAAGAGTAGCAATAACCAGCGCCGCTCTAATAATCTCTCTAATAGCTCCTCAAGCATTCCAGTTTATAAATTAACCTTAAGTAATATCTGCGTTACCCCTAATCAAAGAAATTACCAAGATAAGCAATGGAAAAAATGCCGGGGCAGCTAAAAATTGGAGTCCTACGCCGCCGGATACGAACTTTATGAACTGACAAATCTCGAATCCTTTTTCCTCGACTTTGTCGCTACTTCTTCACCTATCTGCAAATGAGAAGCTCTATCTAACAGGGATATACAAAGAAATGAAGGTAACACTAAGTTGTTAAGTTGTAACTGTCCCGTTTATTTTCTCAGAGCATAATCGACAGTGCCCATTGAAAATAAGGTGAGTAGCATTTTGGAACCGCTATCCACAGCAGAGCGAAAAACCTGACCTCGTATAAGAGGAAATAAGCCTTTAACGCTAAGTTTATTTTTTCATATAAGGCGTTACCAAAGTACTACGAACCTATTACAGATTATGGATCACAGTTCAGCGAGCCTCGACAGGTATCCTGCATCATTTTCAGCATAGTCAAGATTGCCGTGGGGAATACAACGGACAGCGACAACTTAATAACTTGAGGGCCCACGCTGCCCGATGTGAACATTCTGGAATCGCTCTTCAGCTCCTCCCTTGTCGAACTAGATTTCAAGGCAATAAATTAGCTTAGAACTCTTCTAAAGCATATAGTAGTTGAGTTATCTAAATAGTAGTTGAGTTATCTAAATTTAAACCTAATAAGCACGAGCCCCTAAATGCCTAAACAAGGCGGACTGCCTGGTAGCGCTAGTGCCATTTATGATGATGGAGAAAGAAAATGGGAAAAATGCTTTTCGCCGTATACGCTATCGCAATTGCTGTAACAGCTGCTATTTCAAGCTCTGCTGTAATTGCTCAGGTTGATTCTACCGAATACAACAAGCGAACACCTTGGGGCGACCCAGACATTATGGGGAAATGGTCCTACGCCAGCTTGACGCCACTACAAAGACCGAGAAATCTGGAAAATAAGGAGTTTTATACTGAAGAAGAAGCTGCTGAAATTTATGCCCGAACCCAAACTGAATCAATTGATCGTCCAGGCGATGTAGGCACCTACAATTTTGGATGGTTCGATCGTGGTGAAGTTTCTTCTGATCTCCGCACAAGCTTAATTGTCGATCCCGCGGATGGCCGACTTCCATTGCGGCCAGAAAGCATAGCCAAACAAGAGGCAGACGCTGTGTACGCTCGGGAACACCCTGCTGATTCCTGGCTGGACCGAACCAATTGGGATCGATGCATTAGCTATCACGGAGTACCACCAATTTCGACAGGGTATAATAACAGCTATCAAATTGTGCAAAATGAAAATTTTGTCGCCATTGTTGTGGAAATGATTCACGATGTGCGCATCATTCCAATAACAGAGAAGCCTAAATTAAATGACAATATTAGGCAGTGGAACGGAGATTCCAGGGGTCACTGGGAAGGCAATACTCTAGTTGTTGAAACAGCTAATTTTAGTGATAAAACTACGCACAGGTTTCCTTCATCACGAGACATGATAGCAATCGAGCGTTTTACGCGGATTGCAGATGAGATGATTGACTATCAGTTCACTATTGAAGACCCTACTGTATACACTAGGTCCTGGACGGCAGTGCGCCCTATGCCCAGACTGGATGACTACACACTTTTTGAATATGCCTGTCATGAAGGAAACTATGCCATGACTAATATCCTGCGGGGAGAACGTATTGCAGAACAACGAGCCGCAGAATCTGAATAGAAATATAAAGGACAGCTACAACTTAAGGCCCTACGCTGTCCAATGTAAATCTCTTAGACCCGCAAACCTCGAATTCTTTCTCAATTTGTCGCCGCATATAGACTAATCTGCAAACGAGAAGCTAATTCTCACAGAATAATACTGGCAAATGGAGGGACATCAATTGTTAAGTTGCTGTCCCTTTTAGTTCCTTCAGAAAAAATTTTGAACCTCTTCCCCATAGGGGCATAAATAGAATCGATTTCGGCTGCACTATTTAATGATAGTTTGTGAGGTATCTGTCCCGCCCATTAATAGAGACCAGTGCGAGGCGGGCAAAGCAGTGTTTTGTGTTGCTTCTAGTCCTTTGTTCATATGCTCGAAGTTATCCCAGTAGCGCACAACATTTATGGTGCCCACTCTGTCAGGTGAGACTATGATAGCTTGTCTATAAAAAACCAGACTTACTCCATCTGGGCCTCTCTCTATAGCGCGCCCAACTTCAAGGACTTACTCAAAAGTAAAGCTCGAATTGAGGGAGCATTGTAATACTTTATTGAGATTGCCTTCCGGCATACTTTGAGCTCAGACTTGCGTTACGCCAATTATTAAAAGTAGAGCGATAAGTCTTCTGCTTATTAGTTATAGATAGCTTTATACTGATCATAGTAATAATAGACTTTTATTAAATACGTCAACATAGCTTCAACGACTGTAATTGTACAAGAGTAAGTCATATCATTTCTGTAATGCTATATAATTGATCTATTCAAGGGAGACACAAATAGTTATTAGACTAGCGATTTAGCTAAGGACCATTTTGAGGTTGTATGGGGTGAAGTGTGCTGGCTGCAAGGTGGGTGGTAAAAGAAGATGGGATTTATATCTACTAATAAAGTGAGGTGAAAAACTATTGGAGGGATGCTTTTAGAAAGTCAAAAATAGATACCATCGGTTAAATGCAGAATTCTAAAAGTAGGAAGGTTTGAGCTGAAGCGGCATGTGATGCGTCTAAGCTCGAAGCTTCTGCGAAATTGCTAGGATGTGCTCGGCAGTAGTCCCGCAACAACCACCAACAATATTTGCTCCCTTGGCAATCCAGTCAATAGCAAATTCACTATAAAATTTTGGAGATAAATCATCCCGCAAGACCAGCAATCCATCCGATTCCTTCTCTCCCCCCAACAACCAATCTTGAGGCACTCTCGTAAACGCATTTGCATAACCCCCAATAAAGTCAATATCAGCTGCAGCCAATACTGGTATCGCATCGCTTATACGCTCAGGCAGAGAGCAATTAGCTAATACACCAGTAACATCAAAAGAAGCCAGAGCCTCAAGCGCGCTTTTAAGTGGTTCCCCGCTCCGAAGAGTCGCTGGCTTTTCATCATGAAGAGTAAGACCTATATAAACCGGTTTACCTAAACCAGTTACGCCAGCTGCCGCAGCCACTGCTTCTGCAATAGAGGACATAGTCTCGCAAAGGAAGAGGTCTACATAGGGTTGTAACAATTCAGCTTGCCTTCGATATAATGGCTCGATTATCCTCTGATCTAATACCAAATCTGGGCGAAAGCTACCATTTTGAGGAGGTAGACTTGCCGCAATCTCAATTTGTCTCCCGGACTCGCGAACAGCCTCGACAGCCAGCTTGCCAGCTAATTCATTCAAGGAGTCATATTGGTTTTCTCTACCAATTTTCGCTAGATCAGCAAGAATTACTCCATAGCTGTTAGTAGTGATAACCTGCGCGCCTGCTTCGATATTTTCGCGATGGATTTCTTTTACGACATCCGGTGCAACTAACAACGCATTGGCAGACCAAATAGTTTCAGGAATTTCAACACCTTTCATTCCTAGCGTTTTTCCCATTCCCGAATCGAGTAGTGTCACTGTATTTATGTTCATCAGTTACATTCCAGAAATATTTTATACTAAAGATTCTGCCTGCTTTGCAAACGAGAAAAAGCTATTTAATTGATTATAAAGAGCCCGCCAATTAACTTCATGAGGTCGACTAACAATTAGCTTCTGTGCGGTTGTAAATAATATCCAGACTAAGACCATAGCTCTATTTATCGGTAAGTCCTATTAAAAAATCATCTACTCTCAAATTTGGGACGCTAATCCTTCATGTAGGCCAATAACCTGATTCAGGTACTGCTGCCCGAACTAAACCAATTTAGCAATCAGTGAGCTTTGTGTTCGAAGATAAAGATTATGCGGCTGGACTCTTCAACATGGAGCGTGCTGGTCAGGTTTATTCTCGACTATCAAAACCAACAAATGCGGTACTTCAAGAGCGTATAGCGACTCTACATATGAGATAGGATCAATAGCGAGCGCATCAGCACAAGCCGCCATCAACCTCGTAATCGCATCATTGGTGAGTACAGGAGATCATATCGTTGCCTCCCGAGGCATAGAGGGAAGCACTCATAATTTACTGGCCCACACCTTAAGGCGATTTCGCATTGAGACTACCTTTACCGAGCCTAGGTCTGCCAATGCTTTTAGCAGCAATAAAAAATACTAAGCTAATACTTGGTAAAATACTGGGCAACCCAATGCTGTGCTCGATGCCCTGACCACAATCATTTAATTAAAATCAAGGCTTAATTTCCTTAAGCATTCGCATTGTAGATACTAAGAGCATTATATAAATTCCAAGCAGTGGAAAAGAAGCAATGAGTGACGCCGTTTGCAACTCCCGCAACCCGCCGACAAATAATAAGCCAATCGGCAACAGACCCAATACTAGCGCCCAAAACACCTGATGCCAGATCGCAGGGTGCTCATTTCTGGCCAGGGATTTAGTCGCTCCCGCAGCCAATGTGTATGAAGCAGAATCATAAGTTGTGGCCATAAAAATCAATCCAATCACGGCGAGAAAGAACAGCCAAAACCCTCCTAATGGCAACAAAGCTACTAAACCTGCAATCGCTGAAGCAGGTGAGTGTGTCACAACTCGCTCAACAACCGGATAATTACCTTCCAATTCCATAAACAAAGCATAGTTTCCAAGAACAACAAAAAACAAAGCACAACCCAAGCTACCCCATCCCAACATCCCAAAAATTAGTTGCCGTATAGTGCGACCCTGAGATATTTTACAAACAAACATACCGACAAATGGCCCCATAGCTAACCACCAAGCCCAATAAAAAACCGTCCAATTTTCTACAAAATCTGAATGCTGCAATGGATCTGTCCAGGACAGCATAGTGCCAAAGTTCTGAATAGCATGACCAATCGATACCACGCCCATTTCCAAAATAAATTTGGTCGGACCCAAAATAAGTACAAAAGTTACAAAAATTAGGGCCAAACCTGCATTCGCAGAGCTTAAGACTTTTATACCTTTATCCAAACCACGATAGACACTAAATGAAATCAAGGAAGTCGCCAACAGGATGATAATAATTTGCAATGCTAAACCGTCTTTTACCCCAGTAAGCTCAGTGATGACAGAAGACACAAGAGATGTGCCAAACCCTAAACCAGTGGCAGCAGTCGCAATAACGCCCAGAAGAAAAAAAAGATCGACTAAGCGGCCAGGATATTTTGTTGTGTAGGATTTCAGTACTGGCTCACAAGCCGAACTCAATCGTAGGGAAGAGACCTTTTTTACATGATAAGAACAAGCCAATGCTAATGCTGGCAGACAGTAAAATGACCATCCTATTGGCCCCCAATGAAACATCCCGTAGCTTGCAGCCCACAAAATGGCTTCATCCGAACCAGGCTCTAGCCCAAAAGGTGGAGCTTTATAGTATAAAGCCCACTCTGTGGCTCCCCAATAAATAAGCGAAGCACCAATGCCCGCACAAAATAACATTGATGCCCAACTAAAAGTTGAATAGGCAGAGCCCGAATCGCCAAGAACTATATTCCCATACTTACTAATTGCTACATATAACAAAAAAAACAGCAACGCTATTGCGATAATAATATATAAAATTCCATATTTCTTAGTAGCCGAAATATAAAGCAGGTCAATTTTCTCCGCGCTCCACTGTGGAAAAATTACAATTACAAAAACTATTGAGAAAAGAACGATGCTACTCGCCGCAAATAATTGCCAATCAATATTATCAAGCGAATATTTCAATTTAGGAATTCGTGGTATAAAGCTCTTATACATTCAAACCTTCCATATTACAGTCGCCATACTACTGTAAACAGCATCTCGACAGTAAACATAAAATGAACCAGACTCACAAATAGCATAATGGCTACCCTTAGCTATATTGCTTACTCCACGACTATTGAAGAAAATTCTTTCCCATAAAAAATATTGGCTAGAGATATCTAGCTGAAATATTATAGTCGTTAGTTTCCTTATATTTACACCCCTTAGCTTCCTTGGCTTTACACACTTGTGCCTCGCTTCGTTTTGTTTGTCCTTGTTTCGCATACTCGCCATGCTTTAAATTTGCTTTGGCACTGTTTGGTTTGCCTTGTTCTGTTCGAGGCCCTGTTGATTTCCACCGTGATAGTAGCACTTGGCCTTACCCTTCAATGCAGGCGCACCACACCTTAATTTACTCCGCTTGCTGCGGGCATTGTAACGCCGACACTAAATCCGTCACTGTGGACGCTGAGGCGATTTAAAATGTCCAGCCATTTTTTTCCGAGGTATCTCAGGGACTGCCCCTTTAATCCTTTATCTGTATTACTATAACCCTGATACTAACAATAATAACAAAGGAAAACACGATGCACGCAGCCCGACTCCTGAGCACGCTAGCCACTCTTCGCACAGCCTCCTTTGCAGCATTACTCTACCTTTTGTCTTCTGCAGGCTGGGCGCAGCCACCGATAACAGCCTACAGCACAGTAACGGATGCACGACTACAAAACCCTGAGGACAGTAACTGGCTCTCCTACCGGGGAACTCTGGATGGTTGGGGCTACAGCAAACTCGACCAGATCGACTCAGACAACGTGGCGCAATTGCAGCCGGTGTGGACATTTTCCACCGGGGTAAACGGAGGTCATGAGTCGCCACCAATTGTGAATGATGGCGTCATGTACGTCACCACTCCGGAGAATCTGGTCTATGCTATCGATGCCGCAAGCGGGGACCTTTTGTGGCGCTATCAGCATGACCTTCCTGATGACTTGATCGCTCCTCACCGAACTAACAGAGGAGTGGCACTATTCGGCGACAAAGTTTTCACCGCGACTCTGGATGCCCGAGTAGTAGCACTGGACGCGAGCACTGGTGAGAAAGTTTGGGACACATCGGTGCAGGATAATAGCCATGGTTATTACATCACCATGGCGCCTTTGGCGGTGGACGGCAAGATCATGGTGGGTAGCTCAGGTGGCGAACGCGGGATTCGCGGCTTTGTGGTTGCTTTGGATGCAGATACTGGTGAACAGTTGTGGCGAACTTACACCGTGCCGGGGCCTGGCGAACCTGGCAATGAAACCTGGCCAGGCGACACCTGGCGTACTGGTGGCGCCGCGGTATGGGTGCCTGGCCATTATGATCCGGAACTCGGCCTTTCTTATTGGGGCACTGGTAATCCTGGCCCTTGGATAGGAGATCAACGCCCTGGTGATAACTTATATAGCAACTCAGTAATAGCACTGGATGTGAACTCAGGAGAAATGAAAGCCCACCATCAATATCATTGGAACGGCTCCTGGGACTGGGACGAGGTGTCCACGCCGATGTTAATGCCGGTGGAAAGAAACGGCCGCCAGATTAATGCCTTGGTACACCCGGCTCGTAACGGCTATTTATGGTTGTTAGAAAGAGGTTCCGACGCCATCAACTTCGTCGATGCCCAGCCCTATGTATTTCAGAACGCCTTCGCCAGCATCGACCCGATAAGTGGCAGACCTAGTTACGATCCTGCTCACAAGCCGGTGACTGGTTCTGTCAGATCTTTCTGCCCCTCGCTTTGGGGAGGAAAGGACTGGCCACCGGCAGCGTATAATCCTGAGACTGGTTTGATTTATATTCCTGCCAACGAAAACACCTGTGGCAACATCGAAGGTCGCGAAGTAGAGTACGAGCCAGGCAGCTCATTCACTGGAGCTCGATCTGATTTTACTTTAGTCGAGGGCACGGATCATATCGGCGAAATTCAGGCCTGGGACATGGACACCGGTGAAGAAGTCTGGACGAGAGAATTCGATTCACATAACTGGGGCGGCATTCTCACCACTCGTGGTAATTTACTATTTAGCGGTGGCACTACCGACCGTTTCTTTCGCGCCCATAATGCCAGCACCGGTGAAGAGTTATGGCGCTTTCGCACCAATTCCGGAATTATCGGCGTGCCTTCCACCTTCTCCGTCAACGGCAAACAATATGTCGCCGTGCAATCCGGCTGGGGTGTGGACGCCGCTGGTATGACCGGCCGAATTGATAGACAGAAAGGCACGCGCACCTTTGTTCCACAGGGTGGCGTAGTGTGGGTATTTGCCTTGCCAGAGTAGAACCAAGGCTAAGAGGTTGGAAAAGAGCAAACGACAGTCAAAAAAAAGGCGAGTTAAAACCACGACCTAAAAAACGAAGAGGTACAGCATGCGAGTTTTCAGTTTATGCGCTCTACTGGTTCTGGCATCTCTGTCCAGCGCGGCAGAGATCAATACCCAAGGCTTCAATCCTGCTGATGATTTTAATCTGAGAACAACGGATGACGGATTGTCTATTAGCTGGAACTCGCCAGAAGGACAGTCCTATATCGAGTTTCAGATAATTCCGCAGCAGGGCAATAATGCAGCCGGACCACTGATTAAAGAGCTAGGTGTAGATGGACAAGCCTCTATAAGCGGAGTAGATCCGCATTACCTTTTTTACGTGGGGGAGCGCGATCTCGATTTACGTGAAATGGACGAAGGTTGGATGATCTTCTTCGATCGTGTGCATCGTCGCCCCTACTCTGCAGAGAAGGGTGTATTGACCCCCGAGAATATAACTGTGTCCAGCAATGGAGGACGCGCCACAATTGAATTTGATGGACTACAAAGCCCGAACTTTTCCGGCTCATTAGCCTTCACTCTTTACCATGGCAGCCCGTTCGTCCACATGGAAGCTAGAGTAAGTACCGAGCGACCCGCTACCGCCTTCCTTTATCACGTCGCCTTGTCAAAACCAGACACTGAAGGTTTTGAAATTCAGTACATCGATTCTTTGAGCCAGGCCCAAACTCAGCCTGTAGATTCGAGCACCGCCAGTGTTTATCAAACTCGATTTCGCAGCATGGCGCTGTCATCAAAATCCGGTTCTTTAGTAATCTCCCCTTTTCCTCACCAATATTTGTATCCGCTCGATTTCGCAGATAATTATGGCTACAACTGGGCCGGAGAGGAATACCTAGACATGGTAGAAGGCTTCGCCTGGGGTGTGCGCCAGCCACCCATGGGTGATAAACGTTTCGTGCCTTGGGTAAATGCGGAACCGGGGAGCGAGCAGAAACTGGGAGTGTTTCTTTTCCCATCAAAAGAATCAGGTCTAACTAATCTCGAAGTGGTAAAAAACTATACCCGTGGTGACACTTTCAAACCTTTGCCCGGCTATAAAACTTTATCTAGCCATTATCATCATGAACATTCTATGGATGTAATTAACCAACGTGCAGAGCAAGGAATCACAGGCATACCTCAAGAACTGGAAAATCCCGACTTCGTTGAATTCTTTAAGCGCATGGGCGTGGACATGGTGCACATGGCTGAGTTTCATTTCGGCCGCACACCGCGACTGGACACAGAAGAACGACTCGCCCAATTAAAAGTAATGCATGATGAGTTCTCTCGCCTGTCTGATGACACTTTTCTATTGATTCCAGGCGAAGAGCCAAATGTACATTTTGGCAGCCATTGGCTTAGCCTGTTTCCCAAACCCGTTAATTGGGTACTTAACCGCAACAACGATCAACCTTTTGAGCAGGATGTGCCTGGCATTGGCAAGGTTTATCACGTTGGAAGTGCCGACGATGTCCTAAAGTTACTGGAGTTAGAAGATGGTCTGGCCTGGACTGCACACCCGCGGGTCAAAGGCTCAACTGGTTTTCCTGACAGCTATAAGTCTGAGCCTTTTTTCACCAGCGACCGTTTCCTCGGTGGTGCCTGGAAAGCCATGCCAGCCGACTACTCCCGTGACACGCTAGGCTGGAGAGTGCTCGATCTCGAAAATGATATGGCCAACTGGGGTAATCGCAAATACATCATCGGAGAAGTGGATATCTTCAGGATCTATGAAGATTATGAACTGTTCGGTACGATGAATATCAATTACATGAGGATGAATGAGATTCCCCGCTATGAGGATGGCTGGCAGCCTGTGCTGGATACACTTGAGGCCGGTGATTTTTTTGTCACCACGGGCGAAGTGCTTATCCCTGAATTTTCTGTGCAAGGCTTCACAAGTGGCGAAAGCATTCCTCTTGGCACAAACCTGAGTGAGTTAACGATCCAAATGTCATTGGAATGGACCTACCCTCTTTCTCACCTATCAATTGTTAGCGGGGATGGAGCGGATATTTACAGAACCTACTACGACCTTTCCGCCACCACCGAATTCGATGAGCTGGAGATTCGGATCAGTGCCGACCTGCGAGGCAAAAAATGGGCACGGCTTGAGGTGTGGGATATTGCCCGCAATGGTGCATTCACGCAGCCGGTTTGGATT
>CALSUH010000001.1 GCA_943789485.1 uncultured Pseudomonadales bacterium | reverse complement strand
ACAATTAGGCGACCCAATAATCACGAAGCCGCTCTTTAGTAAGCCCTCGGTAGGACCTGTTCACGTGAATAACATAGCAACCCAGCTTATTGGGCTTAGGCCGCTGCGCTTCACTTCTACCAGTATTCATGAAACTATCTTAAACTTACTTGATTCGGATTCTATCTTTCACTTACGGGAATTAATGAATGCTCTCAGCGCACAAAAAATTGCTCGTCTCATTGCTGTTCAACTTTTTCACTGTGCCCGCTTTTGCCGCAAGCGCGGGACTCTCGCTCACCGCACTCGATCGTTATGTCCAGGCACCTGATGATAACTACCGCTATGAGGTCATCGACGTCGTTTCTGGCGACTACCAAGATGAATCCTATACCACTTATATAGTCGAAATGGTGAGCCAGCAGTGGCTTACCACTGCTGAGGTAAATCTGCCGCTGTGGGTGCACGAGATGACAATTACCGTGCCTCAAACAGTGAAAAGCGACATCGGCTTTCTTTACCTGACCGGTGGTAGTAATGAGGGTTCGCGTCGCGATAAAGCGCCTGAGAGCGATGTCAAACGCGCAATACAAACCGGCACTGTCGTCTCCACGCTCTATGGCGTCCCAAGCCAACCTCTAGTGTTCGCAGATGACGATGGCCGTCGACGCACCGAAGACGGCATCATTGCCTATACGTGGGATAAGTACCTGCGCACTGGTGATGATAAATGGCCTCTGCGTCTGCCGATGACTAAAGCTGCCGTTCGAGCTATGGATACCATAACCAACCTCATGCAATCCCAGGCGAACCCGAGCGCCAAAGTCGATCAGTTCGTTGTTGCCGGCGGTTCCAAACGCGGCTGGACGACTTGGACCGCCGCCGCCGTAGACCATCGCGTCATTGCAATCATGCCGATTGTGATCGACATGCTGAATTTGGAAGAAAGCTTCAAACATCACTTCAGTGTATACGGCGCCTATTCCCTCGCCGTGAGCGACTACGTATTGAATGGCAACATTGCATGGCTGGGCACGCCGGAGTTTGCTTCACTTATGAAGATCATCGAGCCTTATGAGTATCGTGACCGTCTCACTCTGCCTAAGTATTTACTCAACTCGACCGGCGACGAATTCTTTATTCCTGATTCATGGAAGTTTTACTGGGAGGAATTAGTCGGCGAGAAACACCTACGCTATGTCCCCAACTCTAATCACAGTATGGCAGATACCGATGTCATGGACAGCGTCGATGCCTGGTACCACAGTGTCGTCCACAATGTGCAAATGCCGCATTACAACTGGGATATAACCGAAGACGGAACAATCACCGTATTCACGCTCGACGAGCCACTCGAGGTGCTGCTCTGGCAGGCAAGCAACCCCAGCGAACGCAATTTCATGCAAGCACAGATCGGCCGCGCCTACACCGCATCTACCCTCACTGAGATAGAACCTGGCGTCTATAGAGCGAAACTAGACCCGCCAGAGCACGGCTTCACTGCTTACTATGTAGAACTGGCTTTCCCAAGTGGCACTGTAGAGCCTCTCAAGTTCAGCACGGGGGTCAAGGTTGTTCCAGATGTGGTTGAACACGAATGGACGATGGCACCGGCGAGCGCGCGGGAATGATCGCTACAAATAGGCCAGTTGTAACTCTTTTTTGACCAAAAACCGGGGACAGACCACGTTTAAACGATTGGGTTTGCCGGAGCTCAGGCTTCTCAAAAAAAACCGTGGTCTGTCCCCGTTTACACCGTCCCCCGTTTACACCGTTTACATTGGGTCCAATTTGTCGGCGGCTTTCTCAAACCGCTCGACTAAACCGGTCAGTGATTCTGCAGCTGCATCGCTTGAGCTCATGCCGTTGTGGATCGTTCGCCAAATCGATTCCGTTACTTTGTCTATATCGATCGCCTTTCCAGTAGTCATATAGGAGTACTCGGTCAACTCGATTGCACCACCAATCATGTAGCATACAATGCTTGGTGAAGTGTCTAAGCTAAATGAGCCGTCCTTCATACCCGCCTTGATTTCATTCGCCATCAAAACCGCCATTCTGAGGTTTTGATCTCGTGCGAGTGATGGGCGTTCGTCATTTGCTTGGCGCGCGTAAAGTGTGCGTAGGCCACACATACCGCGATCAGCAGAAATCGTGAGAAGAGTTCGACGAATCAAATAGCGTAGCCGGTTGCCGGGTCCTTCAATGCTCGGCAATGTATGTAGGATGTCGTCAAACAGTACAGAGTAGTGACGGCGCAAAACTTCATCGAGAAGGCCGCGCTTGCTGTCGAAGTAGCGATAAATCGTCCCTTCCGCTATACCTGCATCCCTCGCAATCATATCGATGGATCCCTTTTCGAAACCAGAGGAACAGAACACTTTTCGTGCGGACTCTACAATAGTGTCGACGCGCTGTTGTTTAGAAGGCCGTCGTATTTTCGTGACAGTGGCGATGCTCAAAGAAGTGGGCGCTCCGGTGTTTAGGTCTATGGATAGCGCCAATATGCCACAAAAGTGAGTTCGCCTCAATAAGCGACAAGCGGACGCCTAATTGAGATAGGGCAAGCGCCTTAGTTTGATTATTGTTTCGGAAGTAAGTATTCTGATTCCATATAAAGGACCTTTGCAGTATATGGGTCGTAAATAATGAGGCTGGCTCATTATTTGAAAATTCCTTACTTAGCCCTCTGCATGATGCAAGTACGACTAGAATTCATGCGCTCAATAAAACTGGAACTATTTATGCCTAATTTTAAGAATCTACACGCGAGCGTTGTACTCACACTGTTGGCTATAGCGCCTTTAGCGTACTCTCAAGCCCCTGGTTACGTGCCCCAACTAACAGAGTTCGGCGCGCCGGATTTTCAGGGTATTTGGACAAATCGCTCCATTACCCGCATGGAAAGAAGGCCTGGGATTGAGGGCCTCGTACTAAGTGACGAGGTAGCCTATGAAATGGCTCAGGGTTCTTTTTGGATGAGTCTAGACAGGCAGCAGCAGAACAACGCAATAACCGAACCCGAGGAGGGTGCGGCAGCGTTCGGGTCGCGCGGGCATAACGCATTTTGGGTCGATACTGGATTTACTATGGGGTTGGTTAAGGGTGAGTTTCGCAGCTCCTGGGTCACCGAACCTGCTAATGGCCGGATTCCCTACAAAGAAGGCGGTCGTTCACTTCGCAGAGCATCCCACTTACCCACAATTGGTAGTTTCGATGGTCCTGAGACCAGACCTGTTTCTGAACGTTGCATTGCCTTCGGCGGCATAATAGGTCCGGTAATGCAAAACGGTATCTACAACAATAATTACCAATTCGTACAAACTAACGATCATGTCGTGCTCATGTCGGAAATGGGCCATGAGGTGCGCATCATTCCGCTTGCTGACGAGCACAATAATGAAGACCTTGAGCCTTGGTTCGGTGATTCCATAGCCAGATACGAGGGCAATACGCTGGTTATTGAAACCATCAATACCTATCCACTACAAGGCTCTTACATCTCACCGACAGGAAAGGTTACCGAGCGAATGACTCGCTGGTCAGACGATGAAATTTTCTATGAATTTACAGTGGAAGATCCAGCTATCTACACCCAGACCTGGGGTGGGGAGTTTTCTTTCTATAAAGAGACGGCGTTGTTCGAATATGCCTGCCACGAAGGGAATTACTCTTTACCTGGAATACTAGCTGGTGCGAGAAGAGCCGAAAAGGATGCCCTTGCTCAGTAAGCAAGCATCCTCCATTAGTTAATTACATCAGATCACTTTTAGGAAACCATTATGCATTGTGTTTCACAAGACCCTATTGAGTTTAGAAAGTTCTTCATTTCTCTTTTTGTTCTGTTCATCGTGACTTTATTTTCGGTTAGCACGGGCAATCTTTACGCCGCCGCAGAACGTGCCCCGGCTTTCGAGGCTCTCTATGAGCAAGAGTGTGCAGTCTGCCATGGTAATGAACTGCAGGGAGAAGCAATCGGTGTGCCGCTTGTGGGTAGCGATCTTCTCCATGGCCAGTCACTTGAAGAAGTGGCTGTCAGTATCGCAGAGGGTTATCCCGATGCAGGAATGCCTGCTTGGTCGGAGACTCTTACCACAACTCAAATAAGAACACTGGCAGTATTCATCGTTGAGCAAAGAGACTCGATGCCATACGGTGAGTTCAATGTCCGTACTCCAATGCAATTTCCTGAAGGTGTTGTCGCCAGCGACAAACATGCGTTTACGGTGGAGCCGGTGGTCGAAGGGCTTGATCAGCTTACTTTCTCAATGGCGATTCTGCCAGACCGACAGTTTCTCGTTACCGAGAAAACACGAGGGCTGCGCTTAATCTCTGCCGATGGCCAACAGTCCACAATGATTCAGGGCACGCCAAAGGCCTATCACAATGAGGAAAACCCCCGTGCTGGTGTTGGCTGGATGCTGGAAGTAATACTGCATCCTGAATACGCTGACAACGGTTGGATCTATTTGCACTTCTCAGACCGCTGCGAAGATTGTAATGCCATGAGCCGCCAATATAGCCGTGCAGCGAGCATGAACAAAGTTGTTAGAGGCCGTATAGAAGGTGATCAGTGGATTGACCAGGAAACTATCATCGAATTCGACAAGGCGAGTTATCAAATCGGCTCTGACATTGGTGCCGGCGGAAGAGTTGCCTTTGACTATGAAGGACATCTCTTCTTCTCAATAGGGGCCAGGAGCCCCAATACTATGTCAGGTGTGCAAGACCTGGCCTTACCCTGGGGGAAAATACACCGCGTCAATCTTGATGGCAGCATTCCCGAGGACAACCCCTATGTTGGCGATGACAGTGCTCTGGATAGTATTTGGAGCAGGGGGCATCGTAGTCCTCAGGGTTTAGAAGTCAGCCCTCTCGATGGTGAAATATGGAGCACAGAACATGGCCCGCGAGGGGGAGACGAACTCAACATCATTGAGCCTGGCGGTAATTACGGTTGGCCGTTACACAGTCTTGGCATCAACTACTCTGGCTCCGAAGTGAACTATGGTAGGGATGAATTAGAGTTCTTCCGTATCGAAGATATTGAAATGCCCATCGTAGATTTTACACCGTCACCTGCGGTGTCCAGTTTTATTTTCTATCAAGGTGATGCCTTCCCTGAATGGAAGAACGACGTATTGATGGGCACCCTAAAATCGCGAGAACTCTTCCGTATCAGTCTTGATGGAAGAAGAGAGATTGAGCAGGAAATCTTGTTGGATGATTTCGCCAGAGTGCGGGACATAGAGTCGGGCGTAGATGGCGAGATATTTCTTCTGCTTGAGCATATCGAAGGCAGCCAGATTGCTCGACTGATACCAGAATCTGTCGAAATTGCTGAGTAGATACCGAGTAGTGCCAGTTTTATAATGCTGAGCAGAAGGGCATAGAGTAAAACCACGCACCGATTTTTACTCTATATCCAATGACTATTTACTTAATTTTCAGTTCCATCTGAATCCTATAGGAAATTTAAAATGAGAATAATTATTCGCAATGCACTAGTACTTCTTACCTTTTCACTTTTCGCACAACTAGCCTCTGCTGATGTAAGTGGCGATTGGACTTTTGCTGTTTCATTAGGCGATGCAGGCGCTGGAAATGCCGAGATTACTATGGCTCAAGAAGCCGAAGGGAAAATGTCCGGAAGCTACGCAGGACAACTGGCAAATGGCCCAATTGCTGGAACCTATGAGGGTGACAATTTCGAATTTGCATTCTCCAGTGATGCGCTGGGCGTAGACATAACTTACCGTGGAGAGTTAGAAGACGACGGTACCGTTAAAGGCTCTGTCATTGTGCAAGGGAATTCCATGGGTACTTTTACGGGCAAGAAAAAAATGTAAGCCCGAAGATGAATTCATACCTTGACCAACACATAACAAGCAGTTTAGAAAACCAAGGACTTAGATAATGAAGAATAATTTAACCAGCATGCGACATCTTTCTTTCCTGGCTTTAGTTTGCTGTCTGTTCAGCGGCTTAAGCTTCGCACAGGATTTACCTTGGGCGAGCAACGCCGAAGAAGTCGGCATGTCTACAGAACAACTAAATCGCATTAACGATGTTATGCAAGGACATATCGATGCAGGCACTATTCAGGGCGCTGTTACTGGCGTTGCTAGGCGCGGTAAAATAGTGCACCTCGAGACGCATGGGCTCATGAATGTTGGCGACGGCAAACCCATGCAGGAGGATGCTCTGTTCATAATGATGAGCTCTACCAAGCCTATACTTGGTGTTGCAGCAATGATGTTGATAGAGGAGGGATCGATTCGCCCTAGCGATCCAGTCAGCAAGTGGATTCCAGAATTCGCGGAAATGCAGGTGGCAGTACTGCGCGATAACGTGGATGAGGATATCAGTCCCGCTTTCGTTATCCCGACCAACGTTCCTGAGCACCGCTTAGTGCCCGCCGAACGCCAGATTACGGTGCATGACATACTCACACATACCTCAGGGATAGCCTCTGGCGGCTTAGGTAGCGCTATCTCGGCGGATGCGATTATGTGGTTAGATACACGTACTTCGCTTGCCACGAACGTACCGAAGTACGGCGACATTGTGCTAGATTTTCAGCCAGGGGATCGTTGGCGTTACAGCGCGGCCACTGCACTGGATGTAATCGCACGAATTATTGAAATCGAATCCGGTTACTCTTTTGATGAGTTCGTACAGCGGCGCATATTCGAGCCTCTCGGTATGAACGACACGTGGTGGAACGTACCCGAAGAATATCAGGATCGTCTTATCGATATCGTCGACAGCGACGCCGCTACTCCCCCCAACTCGGCTATCTATGATACGAGTCATTCGACTTATTTCGGGGCCTCCTATGGACTAAAAAGTACAGCGGGCGACTATCTGCGCTTCGAGCAGATGCTGGTAAACGGCGGAGAACTCTTCGGCAACAGGTTGTTAAAGCCTCAAACTGTAGAGTTGATGTCGAGCAATAAAGTGGGGGATCTATTCAGTATGCCAGGCGTTAGTTACCAAGGTTTTGGTTATACCGTTGCAACTACTGAGGTATCTAATGAACGTCGCTCAAAAGGAGCGTTTGGATGGGGTGGCGCTTTAGGAACGCGCTCTTGGAGTGACCCGGCGCAAGAACTCACTGCAGTCATCATGATTCAGCAGCCGGTTCCAGTAGTGCAGACAGATTTCGAGAACGCGGTGCATCAAGCGATTTTGGATTAACTGACCCCTTTTATTTTAGTATGACTGGGAATTATGCGCTCAGTGAAACTGGAACTGTCGATGCCCAATTTTAAGAACCTACACACGAGCGTTGTACTCACGCTGTTGGTCATAGCGCCTTCAGCCCACTCTCAAGCCCCTGGTTATGAGCCGCCACAAACGGAGTATGGCGTACCAGATATTCAGGGTATTTGGACAAACCGGTCCATTACACGCATGGAAAGAAGGCCCGGCGCAGAGGGGCTCGTACTAACGGATGAGCGCGCCGATGAGCTGGCTCAAGATTCACTATGGATGAGTCTAGACAGAGCACAACAGAACAACCCTATAACCGATGCCGAAGCCGGAGAAGCGGCCTTCGGAACTCGCGGGCATAACGCGTTCTGGGTAGATGCAGGGTTTGGCATGGGGCTGGTCAAGGGTGAAAATCGTAGTTCGTGGATCATCGATCCACCCAATGGCCGGATTCCCTACAAAGAAGGAGGCGCTGCGTTACGCAGAGCTTCTCACTTACCTCCAATTGGCAGTTTCGATGGTCCTGAAACCCGACCTGTGGGCGAGCGCTGCATAGCCCTGGCTGTAGCCACAGGCCCACCAATGCAAAACGGAATCTACAACAATAATTACCAATTTATACAAACCAAAGATCACGTCGTACTGATGGCGGAAATGGGCCATGAGGTGCGCATCATTCCCTTTGCAGATGAACACAATAACGAAGACCTTGAACCCTGGTTCGGTGACTCCATAGCCAGGTATGAGGGTGACACGCTGGTTGTTGAGACGATTAAACCCTATCCACTACAGGGCTCTTTCATCTCACCGGTGGGGAAAATCACCGAGCGATTTACGCGCTGGTCTGACAACGAAATTTTCTACGAATATACCGTGGACGACCCAGCAATCTACACTCAACCCTGGAGCGGAGAAATGTCTTTCTATAAGGAGACTGCATTATTCGAATATGCCTGCCATGAGGGTAACTACTCCTTGCCTGGAATACTAGGTGGTGCCAGAAGAGCCGAAATGGATGCTGAAGCGCAATAACAGCAATCTTGGATTATTAATGAGGTCAGAGTAAAAATACAGTACTGTATTTTTACTCTGACCTCTTTTTCGAGAAATGAAGGAACTGCACATGGGTAAAATAGTTATCAACTGCCTATCTCTGGTATTACTGATAAGCGCTAATTTCGCTGCAGCGCAATCAATTGACACGGGACGAGGAGAATTATCCTTGACTGTTCCTACTGGCTACTAAGCCTCAACTCCCGCTCCGCTAGTTCTTTTGTTACATGGCTATGGCGGAAATGCAGGTGCCGAACAGGACGCCTACATGAAATTTGGCGCATTAGCGAATAACTATGGCTTCTTGTTCGCTGCCCCCAATGGTCAGTGAGAAACCAAAGGTAATCAAGCATGGTTCTGGAACGCCTCTGATGCTTGTTGTAAGTTTCAGGACAGTCAGATAAGTGATGTGGATTACTTAATGACTATCACCAGCAAAATAAAGTCCCAATATAATGTTGATGGCAATCGCGTGTATTTAATAGGCCACTCAAACGGCGGCTTCATGGCGTATCGAACCGCCTTTGAGAATTCTCAGGAAATTGCCGCAGTTGCAAGTTTAACGGGAGCCGGCGCTACGGTAGCAGGCCCAGCACCTTTAAACCCTGTTCATATACTTCATATTCACGGGACTGATGATAATGCCATTGCCTATGCAGGAGGCGATCTTAGAGGGAATAGCTATCTAGGTGCTGTTGAGACGGTGGAGCGCTGGGCTGGTTACAATGGTTGCGACATTGATGGATCCGAGGTCGCGGAGCTTGACCTTGACCGCAATTTGCCGAGCTTAGATTCGATCGTGGTTCGCTATGATAATAACTGCAGAACCGGCGGCTCAGCTGAATTATGGACCATCACTGATGGCGCATCCTAAAAATTGAGAGGCTTAACCTGAAGGTCGCTGCAGGTATTGTACTTTAAGAATTTGCAGAGGGTGAAAGCAGAAGTTAGTTTCCTTTTCCACCCTTACCGCTGAACTTGCTAGTGTTACTTCAATCCTGGCGAGTCCCACTATCTAAAAGTTACCTGTTACCTTGAAGCTAAGTTCCACGCCGGTGGTGGTGCACTGCCCTTCTATCTCTTCCAGAATATTGTCCGAAATACGTCCGACGAAACGGGTTCGCCGCCTGCAGCGTACATTATTGCTGACATTTCCAATATCGAGACGGTGAGTCAGACCACGACTGTCTACGTATTCGGCAAAAAGGTTGTAGCGCGGATCGCCAATATCAAACTCAATGTCATCTACGTCATAGCGGAATAAACCACCATCGACACGGTCGTAGTTCTGGAGTCCCCAGTTGAATCGCCACTCGGGAATGTCGTGGCGCATGGTAAGTCTCCATTGCCCGCGTATATATGACTTAAAGCGACGCTCAACGTTAAGAAATGGATCGGTGACTTGAGAGTCCTGCACTATGAATGAGGGTGAAACTAATAAGTTTGGCAAGCCGATCATGCCCATGCGAATACTCGCATTCAGATCCAGACCATATTCCGTGCCATCACCGATGTTTCCGTTAGCAGATTGCAGGTTATCATCCGAGGGTGACACGTCGATACGGTCAATCACATCCTGATGATTGGCGTAGAAGGCCTCAGCGCTGATCACTCCAACATCGTTGGGCAGGCGGTACTCAGTTCTAAAGGTGTAGCGCCACTGAGTCTGCTGACGCAGACCGGCGTTGCCCGACACAAGATTGCGATCGTTGTCTTGTTCGTCATTCGAGGCGACGAAATCGGCAAAGTTAAGCTGATTGATAATGCGCTCGACAGTGCCGCGCAACTGGAGCATGGGCGTCAGGTCGTAGCGTAGATCCAGCTTCGGCTTAACGAAGCTAAAGTCTCGTGTTCTGGTGATATCGCCAGTCTGGGAAATTTCCGAGGCCTCATAGACTAGCGTAGACTCGAGAGACATTTTTGGACTAATCGTCCAATTATGAATAAGAAACGGTTCGTAGCGAAGCTCTTCGACTCGCGAGTTCGCGTTAGAGACGTTCTGTGGAACCAGACCGCCTACTTCGGCTGAAGGTGTACCGGTAGAGCTGAGCAAGCCTAATGCAAGCTTCGAGTCGAGAATGGTCTGTGCACCTTCGACACCGAACTCGATACTCTGTTCAGAAAATACATCCATGGTGTAGGAGCCGCGTACAATTCGCTCCTGGATGATTCTGTCGTTGTCGAGGAACAAGTTGTTCTCAAACACGTTGTCATCGTTTAGTTTGAATCTCTCTCGCGTAGAGTTCTGGTTGTTCTGATTGGCGATGCCCAGCAATTTAAAGCGGGAGCCACTAGCTAAAGTTAACTCGTAGTCGCCACCCACTTCCCAGTTGTCCCGATCGGAGGGATTGTCTTCTTTCTCGGTAGTGAGAGCGTTTGCCGTGCTGCGCAAATTATTAGTGATGCGGCTCACCGAAGTAGGGGAGTCCTGCACGGCATAGAGCGCATTCACGCGGGCGCTGCTATTGGGCGAGATATTGTAGCCAAGATTCATGCTTATCTCGTTATTCTCACGATCATTAATGCGGTGCTCGGAAATAACGTCGTTGCGGCCGAAATCCGCCAGAATGCTGCGCTCATGGGTTACGTTATGGCTATAGCGAGGATTGCTGCGCAGGGTGAACAGATAGTTAAATTCGCCCCGTTGTCCGTTCACTGCGACCGAGCCGGAGGGGTTGAATTCGCCATCCTGGGCCATTGCTGCGCTCGCGTCCCAGGAAACACTCTGGGATGCCAATGCTTCGAATAACACCACGTTGATCACTTGGCCGCTGCCTCGCACATCGAGCTCGCCAGAGGTGCCGCGAATGATCTGTATTTCCTTCACCTGATCTGTGGCGATTCGGCGCAGTAGTCCGCCGGCCTGGTTGTTCTTGCCAGCGGTGCGCTTGCCGTTAATGAGAATTTCCGTGCCGCCGCTACCACTGCCTAGGCCGCGACCACCGGCAGTAGGGCTTCCTCCACTGGGACCTCCAGGGCCGCCTGTGCTGGCTTGGCCGGGTATGCGATCGAGCATGTCTTGGGCGGTGCGTGGCCCCCACTGGACGAAATAGCTTGCAGGGTAGATCACGGTAGAATCGTCGCCGCTCGCGTCCTGGGCCATGGTTGCCGGTGCCAGCGCGAAGGAGAGGGTCAAGATCATAGAGAGTTTGATGGCCAGTAGAGCTAACCGATTCCAGGTAAAAGCAGAGTAACGCATGGCATGATTCCGTTGCTGCCCCCGACTTTTTAGGGGCAATTGAATTCTGAAAGAGGGTATTGTACCGACAAGCCGTGAGAATGGCCTGTGTCTGTTACAAAGTGTTATTAAGCAGTATTATTACCGTTGGTGTTAGAGTGCCGCGAATTGTATAAAAACTTTTAAACAATTTCTTTTGGTTTGCTGCTCATTACATTAATACCTAGTAGAAGACTAGTGTCCTCCTCGTTTCTAGAATCACTTCATTCGTAGTATTTTGCTTCATTTGTGGCATACTGCTACAATCTAGAATGTATAAAGTGAGTGAGGAAATTGACATGGCAACCACCAGCATACGGCTAGACCAAGACCTTATTGATAAGGCTACTATCATGGCTAGGGCGCTGAACCGAACGCCGCCTAAACAAATTGAACATTGGGCAAAAATTGGTGAAATTATGGAAGACAACCCTGATTTGCCATATGAGTTTGTAAGGCAAAGCATAATAGCGAAAGCCGAGCATGAAGCTGGAAAGCTGGAGAGCTACGACTTTGGCTAAGGCAGCCCGAGTTTTACAAACGCCGACTTTCAAGAAGGCCGTCAAGAAACTGAAACCAAACCAAAAGAATGAATTGGATGTCGTCATCAAAGCGTTGATGGCCAAGCCATCTCTTGGGGAACAGAAGAAAGGCGACCTCGCGTTCCTGCGGGTACACAAATTTAAAATGAATAAACAGCTGACATTATTGGGATATAGCTTTAATGATGGCACGCTGACTCTGGAGCTAATGGCGCTTGGCTCCCATGAAAATTTTTACCGTGACATAAAGCGTAGCAGATAGAGTGTAAGCAAAAAAAATGCGCTATCAGAACTAAAGAATTCTGTAGCGCATTGATTTAAATGGTGGGCCCACAGGGACTCGAACCCCGGACAAACGGATTATGAGTCCCCCAGTATATGTGTTGGTCTTCATTGATCGACGTTGATAATACTAATTAAAACAATAAGCTATAAGAATTTCACGCTACTCTGTGTTGATCTTAATTAATCAATATAGACATAAAGTGCTTACATCCGCCGTTACATCATATCGGCAAGCACTTAGGAGCTAGCGTATGACCAACAAAATTAAATTCACGGCTAAACGTCTCTCATCTTTTTCTTGTCCAGCGGATAAACAGCAATCATTTCTCTGGGACAAATCAACACCTGGATTAGGTCTCAGGACTACCCCAAGGGAAAGCCATCCTGCGTTTTCCAAAGCCTCTATAGGAGGAAAACTATACGCATTACTATTGGCAGCCCATTGGCTTGGAAGATTCCTCAGGTCCAGATTAAGGCCCGAGAGTACCAACGGCAAATTGATGAAGGTAAAGACCCAAGACGCCAAATTATAGACTTGAAGAATCAAGCAATGGAGGAAGATAAAAAGACACTGCTGGCTCGCGCTACATTCGGCGAAGTTTATGAGGAATATATATGCGAAAGGAGGCAGCACTGGGGTGATCGGCATTATGAGGACCATATGAAAATGATCTCAAAGCGTAAGAAGGTGCGAGGAGGGGTGTTGTTTCCACTGCTTGGCATTCCCTTGAGCGAAGTACATGCACAGCAGATCGAAGACTTAGTGGAAAAAGAGGCTGCCAAACGGCCAGCTAGAGTGCGACTGGCTTTGCGGCATCTCCGAGCTTTTTTTAGGTGGGCATCAGAGCAAAAGAAGTGGTGCGAGCTTGTTGATAAGGACGCTGCTAATACGAGGAAAACGAGAGAGCTAGCGGGCAAGGCAAGTTACAAAACTGATCATCTCGAAAATACCATTTTCAGTAGACAGTGCGACCAATTTCTTATTTAGATCAACAAGTAACAAGCGCAAAATCAGTGTGTGCTAAACAGCGTGCTAGGGAATCTGATCAATCTAGGTTGAATCCGTTCTAGAAATAAACCTGTCTTCAATTGCTCGATTTGCACCGCAACTTTTTAGGATTTTCTCTGTTATTATAGCTGTGCTTTAATAAATAAGGCTACCCCTGGCGGTAGCGACTCACGACGGTAGAGGGCTAGCATTGAGTATTCGTTACGGAATTATCGGTACGGGCATGATGGGCTGCGAACATATTCGCAATCTCGCCGCTATGGATGACGTAGATATTGTGGCTGTTGCAGATCCCAACGAAGAGCCAAGGGAGTGGGCGATAAAATCTTGCAATGATCGCTTCTCGCCCCGTGTCCATGAGGATTATCGGGATTTGCTCAATGACGATAGCGTCGATGCCCTAGTTGTCGCATCCCCAAACTATACTCATATAGATGTCATGCGTGATGTATTCAAGACAGATAAGCACGTGATGTTGGAAAAACCCATGTGCACGACTCTCGCTGATGCGCTGGAATTAGATAGATTGACGGCTTCCCATAAGGGCATTGTCTGGATTGGTCTGGAATATCGCTACATGCCTACTACCAGCGCATTGCTACAATATCTTCCTGCTATTGGCGAAGTAAAGATGTGTGCGATTCAGGAGCATCGTTTCCCCTTTCTTAAAAAGGTTGGAGATTGGAACCGTTTTAACCGTAACACCGGAGGCACTTTGGTCGAGAAGTGTTGTCACTTTTTTGATTTGATGAATTTGGTAGTGCCCGGAAAACCTGTAAGAGCTCTAGCATCTGGAGCCCAATCCGTTAATCATCTTGATGAAATCTATAACGGTGCAGTGCCTGATATTATCGACAATGCCTATGTGATCGTGGAATACGACAGCGGCGCGCGAGCCATGTTAGATCTATGCATGTTTGCAGAAGGCTCTAAGTACGAGCAGATGATCTCGGTTACTGGCGATGCCGGTAAATTGGAAACCACCGTTCCGGGAGACGAGCTGTTTATTAGTAAACGTGAACGAGGCTCTGGCAAAGCTGTTCCCATAACTATGGATAGCCGTGTTAAGCATGAAGGTTTTCATCATGGATCAAGTTTTCTCGAACACAGAGAATTTATAGACGCGATTCGTGAAGGCAGTGGGCCGGCAGTTACAACCACAGATGGTTTGATATCTGTGCTGGTAGGCCTTGCTGCTCAGCAGTCGATTGAGACGGGGCAGGCGGTTAACATAGACTCACTTTTAGAGCAGCATAGCAATAAATAGAATCAAATAGAGAATTGGCTAAAAAATAGAGAATCATTAGGACAGACATGAAATTTGAATCAGTTAAAGATATGCCGCCCATTGGTTTTGGGCTGTGGAAAATCGCACCCGATGCCTGCGAGCAGACAGTAGTTGAAGCGATTCGCTGCGGTTACCGTCATTTTGATGCAGCATGCGACTACGGTAACGAGGAGGCGGTGGGGCGCGGCATTCAGCGAGCCATAGCACAAGGACTTTGTACCCGAGAAGAGCTGTGGATCACTTCCAAGCTTTGGAATACCTACCACGCAGCTGAGCATGTGCCTGCAGCGCTAGAGCGTACACTAAATGACTTGGGGCTGGACTATCTCGATCTTTACCTAATTCATTTTCCCATTGCCTTGAATTACGTCCCTTTTGAGGAGCGCTATCCACCTGAGTGGATCTATGACCCGGACGCTCCGGCGCCCAGAATGAAGCTGGCTAAAGTGCCCTTGAGCGAAACATGGCTAGCAATGGAAGCATTGAAGGAAAGTGGTGCCGTAAAGCATATCGGTGTGTGCAATTACAACAGCGGTCTGCTGCACGATTTGATGAACTATAGCAAGTTGCCGCCGGAAGTTTTGCAGATAGAGGCACATCCTTATCTGGCTCAAGAGAAACTCATTCGTATCGCCAAAGATTATGGGCTAGAAGTAACGGCATTCTCACCCTTAGGCTCTCTGTCTTATGTTGAGCTGGATATGGCAGGTCATGACGAATCCATCCTTGAGCAGACTGAAGTAAAATCTATTGCCAGTAGAATTGGCTGCACTGCTGCACAGGTATTATTACGATGGGGGATTCAGCGGGGCACATCGGTTGTGGCTAAGAGCACTAATCCTGAGCGTATGCTGCAAAATTTAACAGCGCAGGGTATCGTACTAACAGCTGAAGATATGGCAGCTATTTCGCAATTGAACCGCAACCGTCGCTTTAACGATCCAGGTGTTTTCTGTGAGGCGGCCTTTAACAGTTTTCATCCCATTTATGACTGACAATACATTTCCCACTATCGTGGAGAATCAGGCCGGTTTCACAGAGGTGCCGGAGGTTCTGGATTGGCTCACTGCTGAAGTTGCTCTCATTAAGGAGCAGCTTGCGAACACTGGCGCTGTCCTGTTCCGCGGCTTTCCAGTGAGCAGCCCAAAAGACTTCGATGCGTTTAGTGCAGTATTTGGCTATGGCGATTTTACCTACAAGGAATCGTTATCTAACGCCGTCCGTATCAATTTTACTCCGCGTGTATTCACAGCCAATGAAGCACCGCCCGATGTAGAGATTTTTTTGCACCACGAAATGGCGCAAACACCTCTCTCGCCCGAGAAACTTTTCTTCTGTTGTCTAAGCGCGGCAGAGGAGGGAGGCGCGACGCCTCTTTGTCGTTCGGATTGGCTGTATGCGGCTTTCAGAGAGCGGCATCCAGAATGGGCTAGGCAGTTTGCCGAGTTGGGATTGAAATATAAAATTCAGATGCCCGCCCAGGCAGACGCTGATTCCGGTCAGGGACGCAGTTGGTGTAGCACGCTGAGCGTAGAGACCGTTGATGAAGCCGAGCAGAGGCTACGAACTCTAGGTTATTCGTGGCGCTGGGAAGAGGACGGTTCATTGATAACAACAACGCCAGTGATGCCTGCGGTAAAGCAACTGCCCGACGGTAGTGAGTCCTTCTACAATCAGGTTCTTGCGGCTCATCTTGGCTGGAAACCGGTGGGAGAGGACAAGGAAGAACCGCTTACATTTGGTGACGATAGCGCAATTCCGGGCGAAGCTCTGGTTGAGCTAGACCGACTTTCTAAAGATTTTGTTTTGCCCCTCGACTGGCAAGATGGCGATGTGGCTCTCGTGGATAATCATCGCGTGATGCATGGCCGGTACCCCTTCACTGGTTCGCGAAAACGGTCTGTCGTTGTTTGTTTGGCGAGAGATGTGTAGGAGCATTAGTTGCTAAGGTTCAGCATCATTCTGATGTGAGGAATACCTGTTAATTGCACGAGCTCGCTTCCCCAAGTTCTTGAAATCCGAATTTCGCATAGATGTCACTGGCGCTAACTTGAGCGTTGAGTTCTATCTGCTTTGCGTCTGAAGGTTTGGCAAATTCGATGACACGATTAATGATCTCTTTGCCATGGCACTTGCCTTGATACTGAGGGTCTACAACGATCTGATAAATTTTAAATTCGCCTTCACCTAATTCAGTTAATCGTGTGTAGGCTACCAGCGCTTCATCTTCAGTCATGGCGAAATGTGGGTACTGACAAGTTAAGCGCCAATCTGTCAGGATCTATCTCATGACACAATCCAAAATGTATAAGCGCCACAGATTCCCACCCGAAATCATTCAATATGCCGTGTGGCTGTACCATCGATTCAACCTGAGTCACCGCGATGTCGAAGATTTGATGGCCGAGCGGGGGATCACCGTCAGCTACGAAGCCATTCGCCTCTGGTGCAATAAGTTCGGCCCTCAATTTGCCCGTAGGTTAAAGCGTAAACACCAAGGCTACGGCGACACTTTCTTCATCGATGAGGTGTTCGTGAAGATCCATGGTGGGCAGCATTATCTGTGGAGAGCCGTTGACCAGGACGGAGAAGTGGTTGATGTATTCCTACAGAAGCGACGAGACGGGAAAGCCGCGAAACGCTTCTTTAAACGGCTATTGCGGAAACATCGAGGTGAGCCGAGGAAGATTGTCACTGACAAATTGCGGAGCTATAACGTGGCTCACAGGGAACTTATTCCAGAGACGATTCACGACACAACCCAGTACGCCAATAATCGAGCTGAGCTATCGCACGAACCGACGAGGGTGAGAGAGCGGGGCATGCGTAAGTTTAAATCAATGCGGCAAGCACAGCGGTTTTTGAGTGCGCATGCAGCGGTGTACAATTTGTTCAATCTTGGGCGGCATTTAGTGTCAGCTGAGAACTATCGTTTCTTTAGACGGCGAGCCTTTGCGACTTGGGAAAAGGCAGCGGGAATATAGAAGCTGCTACATACTAGATTTTCAGAGCGGGAATAGTTAATTTGTCAGTACCTCCCAGTTTTTACTAGACACTTTCTAGTTTGGAGAAATAAATTTCTTCAATTTTGGCCGCAGACACACCTTCAGTATGGCTATGCCGCTTATCGGGTTGTAGAACATCTCGATAAAATTGAAGATCTCTGTCTTCGCATCGCCTCTTGTCGAGTATATTTTTGGTTGAATAGCATCCTGCAACACTGACACTCATATCTGCTCTTGCATTAAACGTCTATTTTACACTAACCAGAAAAGGTCGCTGCTAACATCCACCCACCTCACCAGTAGTCAAAATAGGCGATGCATCGATATCTTCAGCGTCCATTAGTACTGCGATTTTTTGCACGGAAGCAATAAGTTGATGCTGCTCCCAGCGCTCAAGCTTACGGTACTCCCTGAGAAACCCGGTCTGCAATGGCTCAGGTGCCAGTTCTACCATTTGCCTTCCCTTGTCTGTTAGGAGTACTTCTACCACGCGCTTGTCCACGGTGGATTTCTGTCTAAGAACTAACTCGTTGCGTTCCATTCTGTCGACAAGATTGGTTACCGTTGCCTGAGAGAGCTGAACTTCTTTCGCAATATTGCTGGGCGTAGATGTGTCCAGTTTCACGACGGCTTCTAGCACCAGTAATTGCGAAGTGGTTAGGCCGGTTTCTCGTTGCAGCTTCTTTGAGTGCAGATCGATGGCTCGGGTAATACGGCGCAGCGCAATAAACAATTCTTCATAATCTTTCATAGTGTCTCACTCAACTTTCGACAGCTCAGGCAGTGGGGGTTGCTTGTTTTCGCCCTATTTACTTAGATTTCTAATATTATTCACTCAGTCTATCTGATTTTTCTAAAGCGCAACAGCGCCCTAAAATACTCATAACTGATTGTTATTAAACAGTATTATCTAATATTTTCTAATTCAGGTCCGAATGTCGTCAATAGTTCTCTAATGCAATAATGCTTTCAGTTCGTTATAGTTAAGCCCCTTCAGAATACGACCGCCACCAAAAAGGTATTTTTATGTTCCGCAAGAACCAATTACATCTCGCAATCGCCTTGGCAAGCAGCGCTGTGATCATTCCCGCTCAAGCTCAAATCGAAGAAATTCTTGTCACCTCCACTAAACGTGAGGAGAGTATGCAGGATGTACCAGTTGCTGTCTCCGCCTTGACGGAGGAATCTCTCAATCAGCTGGGCGTGTCAAATTTCGAAGATTATTTGCTGCAGTTGCCTAATGTAACCGCTGGCGGCAGCGGGCCCGGCCAAAATACAATCTACATCCGCGGTGTGGCATCTACCACCCCAGGACTAACCACCGCTGGAGTTGCCGGATTAGCACCTAACGTTGCCCTGTATCTTGACGAACAGCCTCTGGCTCAGCCGGGTCGAAACCTAGACGTCTACGCGGCCGACATGCAGCGAGTTGAAGTATTAGCCGGCCCGCAGGGTACGCTTTTTGGCGCCAGTTCTCAGGCTGGAACGGTGCGCCTGATTACTAATAAACCTAACCTTGGATCCACCACCGCCAATGTCAAATTCGGCAGTGCATTCACTAAAGACGGCGAGATGAGCAATAACGTGGAAGGGGTCATCAATCTTCCGGTTACTGATAAATTTGCCTTGCGCGGTGTTGTTTACGTCGACAATCAAGGTGGCTATATCGACAACGTCGCCGGTAAACTCAGTGCTCGGGAAAGTGCTCGGTTCCGTCCCGAGGGCACAGTACGCGCCAACGGGCTCCCAGTCGCTGCGGGTCGTGCCGGCTTTCAATCGACCGCTGACCTAAGCGGTGTTCGTTTTATTGATGCTGACAATGGCAGCCGCGTTGAAGAAGATTTTAATGACGCGACTTATTCCGGCTTTCGACTCACCGGCCTTTACGAAATTAACGACGACTGGAGTCTAACAGTCGGCCATGCGCAACAGGAGCTAGAAACCGAAGGCGTCTTCTTTGCCGACCCCAATCTAGGTGATCTTGAAATTCAGCGTTATCAGGAAGACTCTTTAGAAGACACGTTCAGTAATACCAGCTGGACTCTAAAGGGAATGCTGGGTGAGCTTGAAGTTGTTTATGCAGGAGCCTTCACCGACCGCGAAGCTGATCAGTTAGTTGACTATGCGGATTACCTGTTTGTTGGTCAGTACCTTCCTTATTACGTGTGTGACGGCAGTGTGACCTACCCTGGCGCGGATCCCATGGGAACCTGTCAGGCGCCTAATCTGTTTGTTAAAAGCAACACCGAGACTGAAATTAGTACCCACGAGCTGCGATTCGCGACGGACCCAGATCGGCCCATCAGCGCTACATTTGGCGGCTTTTATAGCAGCCTTGAATTGCAAGAACTGAACAGCTTTACCTACCCTGGTTCGTCCGAAGCAATAGCCTTTAACGGCACGCGTGGTTTCGGCCCTAATTTCTCGGCCAGCGGTGCGACCGTCAGAGATACTGGTCAGTGGCCAGACGGTGTGATCTTTCGCAATGACGTCGTGCGTACTGATGAGCAAAAAGGGGTTTTCGGTGAGGTGACTTTCGATCTAAGCGATCAATTTTCCATTATTGGAGGGGCTCGCTGGTACGACATTGAAGTCGATCTTAAAGGCAGCGCTGCTGGCTCGTTCGGTAACTTCGGTGCAACTACAGACAATAACGCCGGCAATAATTTGGACAACCTGTTTAGTAACCCTAACCCAGACACTGCTTCTGCTGACGGTATCATCACCAAATTCAGTGTGAACTGGACGCCGAATTCCGATACTTTGGTCTACGCAACTTTCTCTGAAGGTTTTAGACCGGGACTGCTTAATCGTCCTGGCGGGGCATCTAACCCAGCCGGAACTTTTACTGTTCCCTTCGCTGTCGATACTGATGATCTGACAAATTACGAGTTAGGGTGGAAGGCTGATCTACTGGACTATACGCTACGTTTCAACGGAGCGATCTTCTTCTCAGAGATTGAGCGACTGCAGACGACTATTTTTGATCCAAGCATCACTAATCTGTTCTTTTCTGACAACGCAGCAGATGCCGAGGTTAGTGGTATCGAAGGCGACTTCATTTGGGAGCCCGCTTCGATAGACGGACTGACAGTGACAGGCGCGTTTTCGTTTCTAGACACCGAGATCACTAAGGTGATCACGCCTACCAACGACGTTATAGTAGGCGACTCGCTGGCCTTTGCGCCGGAGGTTCAATTTAACCTCCGTGCACGTTACGAATGGGATATCGGCTCTGGCCGAACAGCTCATGTAATGCCGCATGTGACTTATTCCGACGAAGCCTACAGCGACATTATCACAATCAATCGTGATCGCATGGACAGCTGGGTTATGTTTGGTATGACCGCTGGCATTAGCAACGATCAATGGTCGGTAGATGTTTTTGCCGAAAACATTGGCGATGAGCGCGCGGAAATTTCGAACTCGTTTATTTATGATCGTCAGCGCGTGACTTATGCCAGACCTTTTACGGGCGGAGTCCGAGTCGCCTACGACTTCTAAGGGGCGATGTTTAACGTCCTCTCAGCGCGTTATGAATCAGGCACTTCTTCGGAGTGCCTGTGAACTCATCGGGCACGCAAAACCCAGAAACCGAATTGATTGACCTGGCCAGAGGTCTTGGCGCCGCTCAGAAGCTGATTCAAAGTCAGGATTTTTCGGCGGCGATTGCAGCCTTGCAGCTACTGCTGAAATCAAAACCGGACGAACCGGAGGCGCTTTACATGAGCGCTGTCTGCCTTCGTTACACGAAGCAATACGACGCCGCTCTTACATCTCTTTCTCACTTAAAGTCAGTGCATCCGGAGCACGGCCGCGCCCATCAGGAAGAAGGCTACAATCAGCGCGCCCTCGGCAATACCCACAAGGCGCTGAAAGCCTTTGATCGCGCCTGTTTCTATAATCCAGCACTGGAAGCCAGCTATCGGGCCAGAATTGATATTCATAACCAGCACAGCGAGAGAGCCCGCGCGCTGCACGTGCAAGAACAGTTGAAACAGTTACTCGCTCTGCCTAAACCACTGATCGCTGTCGTCGACCTCATTTCTATGGGTAAGCTATTGCGTGCCGAAGAGTTGTGCCGTGCGTTTCTGAAAAAGATACCTCATCATGTGGAAGCCATGCGTCTGCTTGCTGACATTGGCATGCGACTTGGCATATTGGAAGACTCTGAACTGCTCTTACACTCAGCCAGCCTCTTAGCCCCGGATAATATCCCTATCCACATCGATTACATTCAAGTGTTGCGTAAACGTCAGCAGCACCTTGCTGCTCAGGAGCAGGCGTCGAAGTTGCTAGAGCGCGAACCCAGCAACCCCCAGTTCCAGTCTATTTATGCAGTGCAGTGTATGCAGTCTGGTCAGTTTGATGAAGCGCTGGCGACCTTTGATGAACTCTTAAAAATCCTGCCAAACGATCCCGTCACGCTTACGTCTCAGGGTCATGCGCTCAAGACGAAGGGTGAGTCTACGAGCGCAATCACTAGCTACCAACAGGCCATCGCCTCCTATCCTAGACATGGAGAAGCCTATTTTTCGCTCGCCAACCTGAAGACTTATCGATTTAGCGATGAAGAGATTCAGCAGATGCTCGTGCTGCAACAAGATGACAACCTCTCGTTTATGGAGCGTGTTCACCTTTGTTTCGCGCTGGGCAAAGCCTTTGAGGACAACAAGGATATAGAACAATCGTTTGATTTTTATGAGCAAGGCAATCGCTTGAAAAAATCACAGAGTCGTTATGACGCGCTCCAGATCACTAAAGAGCTAGAACTGCAGAGGGAGTACGTAACCGAAAACTTGCTCAGCGAAAAAAGGGACTTTGGCAATGCCAGCCCAGATCCAATTTTTATCGTCGGCATGCCGCGGTCGGGGTCGACCTTGATCGAACAAATTCTTTCAAGCCACTCCCAGGTAGACGGCACTTTAGAGCTGCCCAATGTTCTCTCTCTGTCACAGCGTTTGCGCCGACATGCCGTGAACGGCACTACACCTGGTTACCCGCAAGTTCTGGAATCATTGAGCCAAAAGGAGCTCTCTCAATTTGGCGAGGAATTTATTGAAGATACCCGCAGTCATCGTCAGGGTGCTCCGCTATTTATTGACAAGATGCCTAACAACTTTCGCCACATTGGGCTTATTAAATTGATGTTGCCGCGAGCAAAGGTTATCGACGCACGGCGTAACCCACTTGACTGTTGTTTTAGTGGTTTCAAGCAGTTGTTTGCCGAAGGACAGGAATTCAGCTATTCCTTAGCCGACATAGGGCTGTATTACCGCGACTACGTAAGGCTAATGGATCATTGGGGAAAAGTGCTGCCCGGCTTTGTGCTGCGAGTAAATAATGAAGAGGTGATCGCAGATTTAGAGAGAGAAGTTCGCAGATTGCTGGAGTTCTGCGGCCTACCGTTCGAACAAGCCTGTCTAAATTTTCACAAGACCCAGCGCAATGTAAGAACACCCAGCTCAGAACAGGTGCGCAGACCTGTGAACAGCTCTGGCGTCGGCCAGTGGCGAAAATACAGCGCTTTTTTAGGACCACTTAAGCAATCATTGGGCGCCGAACTGGCTGCACTCTCTCAGATCGGCGAAGCGCCTAGAAAAACGCAGCAACCAGAACACTAACAGGAAGCAGTACACATGGAACGACATATTCCTGACGCAAAATCAGGCTCGAAATTGTTCGACAGTATTTGCCGTCCGGTGTTCTTCATTTCGGCCGGTCTCATCGTGTTGGTATGTATCTACGGAGTGGGATTCAGCGAACACGCAGCGGTAACATTTAGCGCTATTCAAGATTGGCTGGTGACGAGCTTTGGCTGGTTCTACATGGTGTCAATTGCCTTCTTTTTTGGCTTCGTGGTCTACCTCGCTTTTAGCCGCTTCGCCAATATCAAACTCGGGCCCGACGACTCCGAACCGGACTACAGCTACGTCAGTTGGTTTTCCATGTTATTCAGTGCCGGCATGGGTATCGGTCTTTTGTTCTTCGGTGTCTCCGAACCACTTACTCACTTCGCCCAGCCACCAACTGGCATTGGCGGCACTGCTGAGGCGGCAGGTCGCGCCATGGAAATCACCTTCTTTCACTGGGGGCTGCAGGCTTGGTCGGTGTATATCGTGGTTGGACTTTCGCTGGCTTATTTCTCATTTCGTCACGGCCTGCCTTTGTCGATTAGATCTGCGCTGTACCCGCTCATCGGAGACCGAATCTACGGGCCCATCGGCCACACCGTCGATATTTTTGCAGTACTAGGCACCATGTTTGGCGTCGCCACGTCATTAGGGCTTGGCGTAATGCAGGTGAACGCGGGATTGAGCTATTTGTTTGACGTGGAAGTGTCCACCACCGTGCAAATAATTCTCATCGTCTTCATCACAGCCATGGCGACGATCTCCGTAGTTGCTGGTCTCGATGCTGGCATCCGCCGCCTCAGCGAGCTCAATCTTTTGCTTGCTGTAGTGATGCTGGTGTTCATCTTACTGGCAGGCCCAACCGCCACTTTGTTGGGAGCCCTGCTGCAAAACGTCGGCGGCTATCTATCGAGCATGGTGGATATGACGTTCAACCTCCATGCTTATCAGCCTATCGAATGGATGGGAGACTGGACTTTATTTTACTGGGGCTGGTGGATCTCTTGGTCACCTTTTGTAGGCATGTTCATCGCGCGCATTTCCCGTGGCCGTACTATTCGCGAATTCATCATTGGCGTGCTGCTCGTGCCCGCAGGCTTCACCTTTTTATGGCTTAGCCTTTTCGGTAATACGGCACTCATCATGGAGCTGGCCGACAATGGCATCAGCTTGGTGAATACCGCACTGGAAGACTCACCAACCACACTTTTTATGATGCTAGAGCAGCTACCCTGGTCAACCCTAATGTCACTGGTGGCAACCTTATTGATTATGACTTTTTTTGTCACCTCATCGGATTCGGGCTCACTGGTAATAGACATCATTACCTCCGGCGGCAACGAAGACCCGCCTGTGTGGCAGCGAATTTTCTGGGCCGTGACTGAAGGCGTGGTCGCCGCGGCACTGCTGCTTGCAGGAGGCTTGTCGGCGCTGCAAACGGCCGCAATCAGCAGTGCGCTGCCTTTCGCCTGCGTTATGTTTCTCATGTGTTTAGGGCTCTACAAGGGGCTAAACATGGAAGCCCTCAAACGGCCCTATGGGCCGGGTACTGTGCCCAGAGTTCCCCAAGCCTCCTCATCGAAACAGTGGCAACAGCGACTGCGCGCACTAATCGGCGAACACCGGCAACAGGATGTTCGCGACTTTATTGAAAAAACAGTAAGACCGGCCATGCAGGCAGTAGCGCTGCAAATTGATGCATCTCAATTGCAGTCCCGCGTCGAAGAAGCCGGCACCATGATCAAGCTAATTGTCGATCATGGTACCAACACAGAATTTAAGTACGAGATTCGCCTGCGCGAATACGGCATTCCCTCTGTAGCATTCCCCAAACTGCCCCAACGCGACCAGGAAAAAACATACTGGCGCGCCGAAGTTCACCTAAACGAAGGACCCCAGAAATACGACGTGGCAGGGTATACCGTGGAGCAACTCACAGGCGATCTGCTAGCGCAGTTTGAGATGCATATGCAATGGTTGCATGCGAAGGTGTAGTTGAGCGGTATCAAGAGAATAAAGGTGGTTCGACACCATGTCGGCCTGACACCTGACACCTGACACCTAGCAGCGATGCGGTGACTGGCACTGTGGCCGCCAAATTTCTTATCAGTGAATAGTGAATAGAGTATAGAGTTATGAATATTTCACCTCAACAAGGCGAGGTCTCTCGCGCGGATCGTCAAGCCCTGCTGAATCAAACTAGTGTGACAATCTGGTTTACGGGTATATCTGGTGCAGGCAAAAGTAGTATTGCGATAGCTCTAGAAAAAGCTCTGCATACATTAAACAGAGTGTCATACCGGCTTGACGGCGATAATCTCAGGCTCGGCTTAAGTAAAAATCTCGGATTTTCGGAGACAGATCGAAGTGAGAACATTCGCCGTGTTGGTGAAGTCGCGAAACTTATTAGCGATGTGGGTGTTATTGTACTATCAAGCTTCATAAGCCCTTACGCAGTTGACCGCAATATGGTTCGCAAATTACATGAGGACAGTGGATTCAGGTTCATTGAAGTGTATGTTGACTGCTCAGTTACTGAAGCTGAGCGTCGAGATCCTAAAGGCTTATACAGGAAAGCTCGAGCTGGTGAAATTGAGAATTTTACTGGTGTTAGTCACCCTTACGAAGTGCCTATCGAGCCAGACATTCACTTACATACGGAGAACTCAACGATTGAAGGTGAGGTTAGTACAATTATTGACTATCTTGTTGCTGAGAAGATTATCAATATTGGGGGCACTGATGAAATAGTAAGGTAGCGAAGACTTGGCTTTCCAAAGGTGGAAGCTATTGTTGGATAGCAAGTTAACTTACTCTGTTATTAGTGTCCCCAATATTTCTTGGCTGTACTCAGGCTACGCAGGAAATTCTTGGCTAAAGCGGCGTGGAATTCACAAAGACAATTTTCGATCGGTCGACGAAGCCTACTACCAAAGGGGAGCGGGCTTTTTTTGTGGCCGACGTTCTGGCAGGCTCTCGAACCCCCAAAAAACGGGTTATGAGGCAGTGGAACCGGACTTGGCTGCTTTGAATAAGCTGAAGAGTCTTAACGCGTTTTCTTTTTTCGAGCTTCTGGCCTTACGGAAACCGAACCTCTCCTGAACTTGGCAAGTCGAAAAATTCAAACGGGTTTTAGAGATCGAACACCGAACTAAAACCCAAATTGTTACTGATAAATTGAGAAGTTATGGGGTGGTTCACAGGAAGCTGATTCCTGCAACGATTCATGACGCATCTCAGTATGCCAATAATCGAACTGAGCTTTTGCTCGAGCCTGCAAGAGTGAGAGAGCACAGTATGTGCAAGTTTAAACCACTGCATCAGGCGCAACGTTTCTTGGGAGCTCATGTTGCTGTATACAACTTGTTGAACCTTGGGCGTCACTTGGTGTGGGCAGAACACGATCGACATTTCAGACTGCGCGCCTTTGCGTCTTAGGAAAAAACCGCAGCACTATAAGTCGGGTTAGTGGTGTTTTTTGCCAACTTGAACGATTAACTTGTCAATACCAGTTGCAAAGTTGTCAGTGTCCCTGGTTGCCCAGTTATTTCAAAGAGATTCTAGGTCACTCAGCAATTCTTCACCTTTAGCAATAATATTCGCCTGTTCCTGTGATGAATACTTGCGCCATGTGCTGTAAGGGAATGCCATTCGAGGGTTGCCGGCAAAACGGTCTTTGTGTCTATCAATAAAGTGCCAATACAAGGCGTTAAACGGACAAGCATCTTCCGTGATTCGCTCTTTTACGTTGTACACGCAGCCTTTACAGTAATCGCTCATTTTGTTGATGTAGTTGCCGCTAGCTGCATAAGGTTTGGATGCTATTAAACCTCCATCGGCAAACAGCGCCATGCCCCGTGTGTTGGGCAGTTCAACCCATTGTATTGCGTCAACATAAACACCCAAATACCACTCGTCAACTTCATTGGGAGCCAAACCAGCTAATAGAGAAAAATTGCCAGTGACCATCAGCCGCTGTATATGGTGGGCGTAGCTGTAAGTCATGGTCTGTTGGATGCTTTTCTTGACGCAGTTCATTTTTGGGTACTGACAAGTTAGCTTCCAATCTGCCAGTATTCAGCTCATGACTCAACCAAAATTATACAAGCGCCATCGCTTCCCGCCCGAAATCATCCAATACGCCGTATGGCTCTACCATCGATTTGCCCTCAGCCATCGCGATATCGAAGATTTGATGTCACAACGAGGCGTTGAGGTGAGCTATGAAGCCATTCGTCTATGGTGCAATAAGTTCGGGCCGAAGTACGCCCAACGTTTGAGAAGAAAGCATCAGGGATACGGCGATACCTTCTTCATCGATGAAGTATTTGTGAAGATCCAGGGTAAGCAACATTATCTATGGAGAGCGGTCGATCAGGATGGTGAAGTGGTGGACGTATTTCTTCAGAAGCGACGTGATGGAAAGGCTGCAAAGCGGTTCTTTTAGCGGCTGCTGAGGAAACATAGAGGTGAGCCGAGAAAGATTGTTACGGATAAATTGCGAAGCTACAACGTGGCTCATAGAGAACTTATCCCTCAAACGATTCACGACACATCGCAGTATGCCAACAATCGTAGCGAGCTTTCACACGAACCTACGCGAGTTAGGGAGCGGGGGATGCGTAAGTTCAAATCGATACATCAAGCACAACGATTCTTGGGTGCTCATGCTGCTGTCTATAACTTATTTAACCTAGGCAGACATTTGGTGTCAGCCAAAAACTACCGATATTTCCGACTGCGAGCTTTTGCGTCTTGGGAAAAGGCAGTGGCAATATAGGAGTTCCTAATCGGGGCTTTTGCCGATTGAGACAGTTAACTTGTCAATACCTTAATTTCGCATCAATTATTAGCGTGGACTGTACACTCTGTTTAGTCTTTTGTAATTCTTACCATTGTGGCTACATCCTCAAGAAGTTGCTTAGCATCAAAGACGATACCGTCTTTAATGGTGTAGCTCACACCACCAACTCGTTCTAACTCGCCACTGACTAGATTCAGTTTCATGTGGCCGGTGCCATAGAGCACTTTGAAATTGGCAACGGGATTCTCAGACACCAAGACGATATCGGCTTTCTTGCCAGGCACCAGTGATCCAATTTCTTTTTCCATGCCCAATAACTCTGCTCCATTGAGTGTGGCAGCTTGGATTACTTCTAACGGGTGAAAGCCTGCTTCTTGAAGCAGTTCCAGCTCGCGCACATAGGCAAAGCCAAATAGCTTGAATATAAAACCAGCATCAGAGCCCGTGACCACTCTGCCGCCGTGGTTTTTATAATCACTAACAAAATCCATCCATAAGCGAAAGTTCTCACGCCACGCCACCTCATCAGCCGTTGTCCAGTCGAAATGATAAGATCCATGTAACCTTGGGTCGGGCATGAAAAATTGTTGTAGTGCAGGCAAAGTATAGGTGGCGTGCCATTCAGCATCTCGTGCACGCATAACATCCCGATTAGCCTCATAGATGGTGAACGTGGGTGACAGAGTAAAGTCCAGGGCTATAAGCTCATCTCTCACTTCATTCCACTTGTCAGAGCCTGGCGGTGCCGCTTGTTTCCACAGCCGGCCCGCCTCACCGAAGCGCCATTGCTCGTGTGAATAGTTATAGTCCGCTGGGTAATCTTGAATGGTGCGGTCGGTGAACAGGGATTCTGGAAGTCCGTACCAATGTTCCATACTGTCGAGCCCCATACGCGCGCTGTCTAACACATTGACTGAGTACACAGAGGTTTGATCATGATGACTAGCAGTGCCCATGCCCAATGCAGCAGCGGTTTCATAGATCGCTCGAGTCGCATCTATAGTGGCTCCGCGGAGTTTTACACCTTTGGCTCCACGACGATAAACTTCTTCAACCCATGCCTTTGCTTCTGAAGCCCCAGTAATGCTCCCGCCCGGAAACATGGCATATGCGACAATTCGGGGCGCGGTGATTTCTCCGACATCGCTCCGTCTTGCATGCTCGACTGTCCAATCCAGCCCCATGATTGAGCCCACCTCTCTGACAGTAGTAATGCCATGGGCTAACCAAAGTTTAAACACGTACTCAGGAGGTGTAATGGGGCCAGTGAGCCCCTGACCAGTATTGCCAATATGGACATGGGAGTCGATAAAGCCTGGCAATGCATACATAGACGAGGCATCAATTACTTCGGCATTAGCTATGCTGGGTGCTGAGCCGACAATGGACTCAATCAGGTCATTTTTAATAACGATAGATACTGGGCCCCTTGGTGGTGCGCCCTCACCACTGATCAGCATGACATCTTTTATGATTAAGGTTTCAAATGGCCCGGTTCCTCGTCCTCTATTAGGGGCTTGGGCGGGAATCTGAATGCCATCGCGAACTGCACGAATGGCGCTCTCCTCCCCAGGCAGAATTGATTGGGCTAGAATCTTGCAGGAAACCGTGAGTAACAGCAGGACAAGTATTTTTCGCATAATTGATTCCTAGTGAGATTGCTTAAGCCTTGATATCACGACGACGATTTTATCATTCGGTTGACCGGCTGCTTTCGGCCAGAAGCGGACACTTTAACTACTGTATATTTACTCTGGCCCCTTTCCTAGGTTTAATTGTTAAGCCTTAGTTTTCGTTAGTGCACCGCGGATCCATCGCTTGGGCAGCTCGAATTTGTTCAAGGTTAAATGCAATCGGTGCACAGCCGTGATCGACGCCACAGACCAGATCCCACTCGGGGCGTGCCAGCTGGTGGCAGCCAAAACAGCTTCCCGATGGACTAGCCACTTCAGCGCCGCCTCGCGCGGAAATACTAGCGCCTTCTGCAGAAAGATCTAGCAGGAAAAATTCCCAGTCGTTGGTGGCTGGATTCCAACCTTGCTGATGCTTAATCATCGCTTCGTCAGGAACTAGAGTCAGTAAAGATCCGGGAGGGTAATTACCTCCACTATTGGAATTGGCGACCGCCAGAGTTGCATCCAGATTCCCCAAAATGTTATCAACAAAAAATCTTCCGCTCGCCGCTAACGCACTTATACATTTGAAGGCGGATTCTGAGACTTCGAGTTTCTTGCTGTCGTCAGCCGAATAACTCTGGCTGACAACTAACGAAGAAAAGACGATTAAGGAAAGTGCTTTAAGTTGTGATTTAAACATGCGCGTTGACTCCTGATTAATTGTATAAACGGGGACAGACCACGTTTTAAAATGTCCGCTTTCGGCCAGAAGCGGTCACCGATCTAAATTGAACACACAAATTGATCACCGCACTAGTTCCAGTTACAAGGCTGCTCTCGGAGCGAGTTTTCATCCAACAACCCCGTTACCTAATTATCGTATGGGGCTTTCCAATTCTAGATGAAAAGCACGTTTAAATAGGCAAGATGTGGCTGAGAAAGATGAACTCAATCTCCCAATACGAATCGAAGGCCCTGTATCGCCGAAGGCAAATAGGACGTAGCATGTGTATCGTCTGCGAAATTTTTGTAGCTGACTTTTAGGTTGGGATAGTTGCGTGACTGTAGTAACTCTGTCATTTTCCTGGCGTTGCTAACCATCATGAAATCGTCGCCGTCCGGCGCCTCTTCCAACGCGCCGGAAGATATGTAGACATTCTTCGGCAGATCATCGTGAGCATCGGCATAGCGCGTTTCGTAGTCGAAGATCACCGTATCGTGCCACCAGATGGAGGGACTGCCAATGACATAGTTATCGAATGCATCGGGGTGAGTGAATAAAGTAAACAGTGAGAATTCTCCACCAAATGAATAACCCACTAAGGACTGACTGTCGGTATTGATACGATAACGCGCGTTCATGGCTGGCTTAACTTCTTCGTTAATGAATGCCAAAAACGCCTCCGCACCTCCGGTGCTGAGATCATCCGGCATACCATTTTGGGCTTCAAATTCTGGATCATTGGTTGGCAGCAGATCTCGATTGCGAAGAGTAACAACTTCTAAAAGATTTTCGACGGCGTACCCGATGCCGATAATAATGACTTCGGGAACTTCCTGTCCAAACTGTAGGCCCCACGCTCCGTTCATCACGCCCGTAAACATTAAATTGCTGTCCATCATATAGACCACGGGGTAGTTCTGGTCTGTTTGCCCATAACTGGACGGTAGGGCTACATCAATGCGAAATACCTGATCAATGGCTTGCGCAGTAAGGGTAAATTGCTCGGTGCCTTCGAGAGTGACTGGACCTTGATACTGTAACTCGGCCGCGGAGGCAGTTCCTATCGTCAGAGCAATGATGACTGCGACAGTGAGAATTATTCGGGATCGAAGGTTTGTGAGCATGGCATCTATTCCTGTTAATCAGATTTATGTGCACAGGAAATATAGGGGCTGCCTCCATCTAAGTCTACTAGTTCTTCGATGAAAACCGAGTTAATAAATGGGGTCAGAGTAAATATACAGTAGTTTGGAGCGTTGCGATTTGGCGCTAAGCCACATGACAAGAAAAGCCCGACCACTCACTAGTGATCGGGCTTTTTATTTGGTGGGCCCACAGGGACTCGAACCCCGGACAAACGGATTATGAGTCCGCTACTCTAACCAGCTGAGTTATAGGCCCTTTGATCTTCTCCTGAGCATCGTATGCTGCGTTGTTCAATTTGTTCTCTCTTAGTCACGTACTCCAGTACGCTCCTTCAATCGAAAAATTGACGCCTCGCCTACAATGCTCGGGCCTTGTCATAACTTTCCGAGCTTTAACTCAGACTGCTATGGCTACAAAAGGAACTGAATTCTACTTAATTGTGTGGCTGTTGGTAAGCCCTAAAAGCCTGCCGCGTTCGCTTTTTCTACAGCCTTGAAGTCTGCCTGCACGCCTGCAGCGAACTGGACAGCGAATGGGTCTGGGTAGATGTCCTCAGAGCCCTTGGCTATCTCTTCATAGACATGACTCACAACGGAATCGGGCGAGGCCTTGTCCATGGGTAGGTTCTTGGCCATGTCAGTGTCTACTGGGCCGGGGAATACGCCGGAGACCAACGTGCCCTGCTTAGCGAGTTCTACGCGTAGTGCCTGGGTCAGTGAGCGGCCGGCAGCCTTCGATGCTGAATAACCTGGCGCGAAAGCAAAACTGCTAAGACCGGCAATCGAGAGAATATTCACGATAGCGCCGCCACCGTTTGCGCCCAGAATAGGGGCAAAGGCGTCACACATTTTTATGATGCCAAAATAGTTAACTTCCATTTCCATGCGTTGGCCTGCCTCATTAGGGTTGCCGACCATCGGTCCGCCCCCGCCCATGCCTGAGTTGTTGATGAGTACTTCAACATCGCCAGCTGCGTCCGCTGCTGCAGTTACTTGGTCTTGATTTGTGACATCCAGAGTTAGAGGAACAATCTTGTCACCATACTTCGTGGCAAGTTCTGCCAGTTTAGATTTATCTCTTGCCGCTGCGTAAACTTTCTTCGCACCCATTTCCAGAGCTTGGATCGCAAAACTCTTGCCAATGCCGCGATTGGAACCGGAAACTAGTACTACTTTATCTTTGATTGAAACGCCGGGCATTAAACTCTCCTGAATTACTTTATAAATCCTTTTTTGTGATTAATACGGAATAGGGGCGCGGAAAAGCTGAGGCGGCACCACTGCACTATGAAGTGATGCCGAGGCTCTTAATTCTACTCGTCGAGAAAGCTGCGCAGATGATCCGAGCGTGTCGGATGGCGCAGTTTACGTAGTGCCTTCGCTTCGATCTGGCGTATGCGCTCACGGGTCACATCAAATTGCTTGCCCACTTCCTCTAGCGTGTGGTCGGTATTCATATCGATACCGAAGCGCATTCTTAGTACCTTTGCTTCTCTTGCTGTCAGGCTGCCCAGAACATCTTTAGTTGCTTCGCGCAGGCCTTCATCGATAGACGAATCCACTGGTGAGTCTACGGTGGCATCCTCGATGAAATCGCCAAGATGCGAATCTTCATCATCGCCAATGGGTGTCTCCATGGAGATAGGCTCTTTCGCGATCTTCAGCACGCGGCGGACTTTGTCTTCCGACATTTCCATGCGCTCGCCCAACTCCTCTGGAGTTGGCTCGCGGCCCTTCTCATGAACCATTTGGCGGGAGATGCGATTTAATTTGTTGATTGTCTCGATCATGTGAACAGGAATACGAATGGTGCGTGCCTGGTCAGCGATAGAGCGTGTAATCGCCTGTCGAATCCACCACGTAGCATAAGTGGAGAATTTATAGCCGCGTCGATATTCGAATTTGTCTACGGCCTTCATCAGGCCGATGTTGCCTTCCTGAATTAGATCTAGAAACTGTAGACCGCGGTTCGTGTATTTCTTCGCGATGGAGATCACCAAACGCAGGTTAGCCTCAACCATTTCCTTCTTCGCGCGTCGTGACTTCGCTTCGCCTATCGACATCTTTCGATTGATATCTTTTATCTCAGCGATTTTCAGGCCAGTCTCTTCTTCGATGAGACGAATTTTCTTTTGAGCGCGCAATACTTCGGTCTTAACGTTAACTAATAACTCCGAGTAGGCTTCCTTTTCCTTGATGTGCTTGTCGATCCATTTAGGGTTCACTTCGCTGCCGGGAAAGCTGGCGATGAAGACTTTGCGTGGCATCTTTGCACTGCGAATAACTAGGCTCATGATGGTGCGCTCATGACGACGCAGTCGAGTAAGCACGGCGCGAACATGGCTGAGCAGTGGCTCAAATTGACGCGGAGTTAGCTTGAAACTCTTGAATAGTTCGCCCAGTGTCGCGAGCTCTTCTCTGGATTTTTCGTTAAGGCGTCCACGCTTGGCAACTACAGTAGTGGCCAGCTCGTATTGCACTGCTAACTCAGTAAAGCGAACCTTAGCTTCTTCTGGATCAGGGCCAACTGGTACTTCATCCTCATCGTCCTCAATGCCAGCATCTTTTTTGTCTTGTTTTTCTTGGGCCGTCAGTTGGCTTATCGCAGGTGGACCAACTGGAACCGCTTCATCACTGATATCGAGATAGCCTGTTATCAGCTCGTTGAGTCTTCTCTCTTCACTGGCGACCAGCGCATACTCATTGAGTACATGCTCAACTGTGCCTGGGAAGTAGGCCATGGCATTCATTATTTCGCGCAGGCCTTCTTCAATGCGCTTGGCGATTACGATTTCACCTTCGCGTGTTAGGAGTTCGACCGTACCCATCTCGCGCATATACATGCGCACTGGGTCCGTAGTGCGGCCAGCTTCGTTCTCAACTGCGGCCAGCGCTGCTGCAGCCTCGGCGGCGGCGACTTCGTCGGCACCGCTGTCGCTTTCTTCGTTGAGCAGCAATGCATCCGCATCGGGAGCTGCTTCAAACACCTTGATACCCATGTCATTAATCATCTGGATAATATCTTCAACCTGATCCGGGTCAGAGATAGACTCCGGAAGGTGGTCGTTGACCTCGGAATAGGTTAGATAGCCTTGTTCCTTTCCTTTCGCGATTAGTGTTTTAAGGCTGGGTTGTGGTGTTATTAAGTCGACCATGAACTCTCGTCTCCCTAGCGCAGGAGCCAGGTAGTGGGTGAATAAAACTGAGCCGAGCATTATATAGGCTTAGAGCCCGACTTGTATATCGCTAAACAGGCTAAATCACGCCTTGAATAGGCCCTATACATGGGGTCAATTGTTGGTTTTGCAAGCCGCTAGAGCGGGGGAGTCGGAAGGATATCGCTATCGGTAGGTAACGCGTCGCCTGGTTCGGGGCGTTTGGGAGCGGCAATCTTCGAGAGCGCCTCTCTGAGTTTTTGTGATTCAAGTTTTTTGACGACATCCGACACTATTTTGTCCAGAATTTGCAGGAACTCCTGTTCAAGCCCTTCTATGGGGGTGATATTTTCGCTTTTAAGTCGCGTGATTTGATTGCCGAAGGGGGATCCGCTGCAATAGCCGAGCAGAGTAGGGGTGTCGGTATCGGGGTCGCGCTTTACCATCTCGATGAGAGAGAGCAGCAATTGTCGGCCTTCATCTCCAGCAGAATGAAGCGGCGATAGGTCCTTAGTTATGGACAAAACGACTTCTGGGTTCTGCATTAATAACTCAATAGCCTTCACGGCGGCAGGCTTGCGATAGACGTTCAGGTTCGAGCTTGTGCGCTTTGGGCTAGGGCTCCAAGATCTCGAGGGTTGGTCGAAATCGGGCCCATAGGAAGCAGCTTCTGACAGGGGCGAAGAATGGTCCGAGGAATGGTCCGAAGAAGGTGAGGGAGAAGGTGGTGGCGCTGAACTGCCTCTCGATTGCTTCGATTGTGAATCGATTAGCTTGTCCAGTGATTCACTGGCAACACCCAGAGTCTCAGAGAGTTTGTCCAACATGAGCTGGCCATAGATACCCCTCGGAAACTTGGCGATCAAGGGCTTCGCAACATTGCTTAATCTTGCCCTGCCTTCGATCGTCCTGATGTTGAGTCCCTCCGACAGCTTGTCGAAGAAGAACTGCTCCAGCGGTGTAGCCTTCTCGATCAATAGGTTGAACTCAGTCTCGCCGATCTTGCGCACCAATGTGTCAGGGTCTTCACCTTCGGGGAGAAACAGAAACTTCACCTGACGGCCATCTTGCATCTCCGAGAGGCTTGCCTCTAAGGCCCGCCATGCTGCAGTTCTACCCGCGTTATCGCCATCGAAGCAGAATACAACTTCAGGCACCAGGCGAAAGAGTCGAATTAGGTGTCGATCACTAGTCGCTGTGCCCAGTGTGGCAACCGAATTACGAATACCCATCTGTGCTAGGGCAATGACATCCATATAACCTTCGACTATGAGTATGCGTTTGAGTTTGTTGTTCGCCTTCTTTGCCTCGAAGAGGCCATATAGCTCTGCACCCTTGTGAAAGACAGGCGTCTCTGGGGAATTCAGGTACTTTGGTTTGTCATCGCCAAGAACTCGACCACCGAAGGCGATAGTGCGCCCGCGGCTATCACGAATAGGGAAAATTATTCGATCACGAAACCGATCGTAGTAACGAACAGCGACGGTGTTGCCGCTTTCGCGACTCTCGTCTTTTCGGGCTTCTTTCTCGACAACCATACCAGCCTTGAGGAGACAATTTTGTTCATTGGCATCTGCAGCAATCGATTTCAATAGGTTGTCCCAGCCAGGCGGGGCATAACCGATGCAGAAATCCCGAGCGACTTCGCCGCTTACGCCTCTAGCTTTCAGGTAGTCGACGGCGGATTTACGCTGCGCATGACGGCGCAGTTGCTGACAATAGAATTTGCTCGCTTGCGCCAAGACTTCGAATAGCTTGCTGTTCTCCGATTGCCTGCGGGTTGCTGCGGCATTTTCTTCGCGTGGTACTTCCATGCCGTTGTCCCGCGCAAGAGATTCCACCGCCTGCGGAAAATCTGTTTGATCGAAGTTCATAATGAAGCCGATGGCGTTGCCGCCGGCTCCGCAACCGAAGCAATAATAGAATTGACGCTCGGGTTGCACACTAAATGACGGCGTTTTTTCCTTGTGGAAGGGGCAGCAAGCAGAGTAGTTCTTGCCAGACTTTCTCAGAGTGACTCGCTTGTCCACAACCTCGACGATATCTGCTCGGCTGAGCAAGTCATCGATGAATGTTTGTGGAATTAGTCCAGCCATGGGTCAGCAGTCCAGAGTTTCAAATGGTGGCGGTGTAGCGCGATTCTTGGCTATCTAAGCCGAGTCATCACTTTGAGGCTATTGTATCCAAATCTGGGTGTAGTTGCTGCGGGAGTATTCGCCAATTTAGGGAGAACAAATTCCATGGCAAAGATTTAGGAGAGAAAAGAGGGAGGCGTTGAATGCCCGCTCTAACTAAGCGAGTAACGCTTTAATCTGCTTGCTGACTTCGGCCATGTCGGCGCGTCCAACCACTTGTGGGCGAACCAAATTCATTACCTTGCCCATTTCCTTCATCGAGGCTGCACCCGACTCACTTACAGCCGACTTAATGATTTGTTCGAGCTCGTTCGCTTCCAGCGCCTGAGGCAAAAATTCTTGAATAACTTCGATCTCAAACTGTTCCTGAGCAACCAACTCCGGGCGATCTGCAGACGCGTATTGGCGAATGGATTCGCGGCGTTGCTTAATCATCTTGTCCAGAATGCCAATAACTCGAGCGTCATCTGGATCGATACGCTCATCAACCTCCACGCGCTTGATTTCAGACAACGCAAGACGAATAGTGCCCAAGCGCGGCTTATCCTTTGCCCGCATGGCATCTTTCATTGCTTCGGTGAAGGCTTGTTTGAGAGGACTGTCAGACATGTTGATCCGGGTACCTGCGCAGCGCAGCGAGGGCAAGCACATCGAGGATGCTTGCCCGATGGTAAGACTAATACAGGCGTTGGCTCTTTTTGCTTTCCCGCTGTACTTTCTTCAAATGACGCTTAACCGCCGCCGCAGCCTTACGTTTGCGCACCGCAGTGGGCTTCTCGTAAAATTCTCTACGACGCACTTCAGCTAAGATTCCTGCTTTCTCGCAAGAGCGCTTGAAGCGGCGCAGGGCCACATCGAAAGGCTCGTTATCTTTAAGTTTTACCTGGGGCATTGAACTAAACACCTACCTTAATAGTTTTACTGTTAATTTGTGTAAACAAGCTAGCTTGCTCGTCGTTCCGGCCCTAATATCAAGAATGGTCCACAGAATTCAGGGACGCTGAATATGAGGGGCGCTAATATTAATGCCCTGAGGCCCTAATTGCAAAAGAATTAGCCCTTATCAGCTAGGAAATTGGTCAAAGTAAAGGCGAAAGTACGGGGAATTTGGGATATGTCTCAATATTTGGCATGATTGCTACTTGTCCGGCCATCCAGATTGTAAAAAAGAATAGATTGAGAGCGCTAGTGAGAGCAAAAATGAGAGAGTTAAACCGTTGATAGTACTGGGTATTGAAACATCATGTGATGAGACTGGGGTCGCGCTCTATGACAGTGAGCGCGGTCTACTGGCTGACTGCTTGTATAGCCAGATTGAAATACACGCGCAATATGGCGGCGTAATTCCTGAGCTTGCGTCCCGAGATCACATTCGGAAAACGTTGCCGCTGATCGAGGAAGTGATCACTAAGGCGGGCATCAAGCAATCCGATATAGGCGGAGTAGCGTATACAGCGGGACCCGGTTTGGTTGGTGCGCTGCTAGTTGGAGCCTCCATTGGTCGATCTCTAGGCATGGGATGGAATGTGCCAACACTCGGCGTTCATCATATGGAAGGCCACTTGTTGGCGCCTATGCTGGAGGACCAACCGCCGGCGTTTCCATTCGTGGCTCTATTGGTCTCCGGTGGGCATACACAACTCGTAGAGGTCGAAGGCATTGGTCGTTATACCCTGTTGGGCGAATCTCTGGACGATGCTGCAGGTGAGGCGTTTGATAAGGTCGGCAAGATGTTGGGTCTGCCCTATCCGGGTGGCCCTCATGTGGCTAAATTGGCAGTAGACGGAGAGTCTGGGAAATTCACGTTTCCGCGCCCGATGACGAACCGTCCTGGATTGGATTTTAGCTTCAGTGGACTAAAGACTGCCGTGCGCACAGCTATTGCTAAGGCTGCTGATGCCAATGGAAACTTGACTGAACGACAGCGAGCAGATATTGCTCGCGGGTTTGAAGAGGCGGTGGTGGCGACACTCGCGATCAAATGTGGTCGCGCATTAGCGCATACAGGAATGCACACGCTAATCATTGCCGGTGGTGTTTCGGCAAACTTGCAGTTGCGTGAGGTGTTGGAAAAAACAGTAGCGAAATTTGATGCGAAGCTGTTTTACGCGAAGCCTCGATTCTGCACCGACAATGGCGCAATGATTGCCTATGCTGGCTGCCAACGATTGTTGGCAGGCCAGAAAGACGACTTGGAAATACGTGCACAACCGCGTTGGTCACTGGAAGCTCTGCCTGCCATCTGATCAGGCAAGGATCAGCGCTTCTCTTAGACTTTAGAATGAAGGATTAGCAATGGATATCGTTTACATTCGTGAACTTGAGATAGAAACCATCATAGGCATCTACGATTGGGAGCGCGAGCAGAGGCAGGTCGTGAGTTTGGATCTCGAAATGGGAACCGACATTTCTTTGGCAGCGAACAGCGAAAACATTGAAAACACTTTAGACTACAAGGCAGTGGCTAAGCGCCTTATAGGGTTCATCGAAGGTTCGGAATTTTTCTTAGTAGAGGCGATGGCCGAGAAGATCTCCGAGATCGTATTGGAAGAGTTTTCTGTGCCCTGGCTGAAGCTGCGTTTGGGTAAGCCCGGCGCCGTCACCGGCTCAAAAGATGTAGGTGTGATAATTGAACGCACAAGTAAGTAGATTCACTAATTTCCTCCACGATAATTTTCTGTAAGTGAGTTACCTGTGACGATCCTCGCTCTAAGCATAGGCAGTAACATCGACGCCGAATTGAACATTCGGGCGGCATTGGGTGCGCTGAGTCTCGAGTTCGATAATATTCGCAATTCTACAACTTACGAGAGTCAAGCTGTTGGCTTCGATGGTGACAATTTTCTTAATCTCGTGGTTCTTGCCGACACTGACAAGAAGTTAGACGAAGTTGCTACGATTCTAAAACGGCTGGAAGATCAGTTGGGCAGAGATCGACATCAAGTTAGATTTTCTGGGCGTACTATGGATATCGACATCATTCTATATGGCGATGAGTCGGGAATGTGTTGCGGTATAGAGTTGCCGCGTCCTGAAGTAACCGAAAATGCCTATGTGCTGCAGCCTCTTTCGGAAGTATTGCCTGACGCAGTGCACCCAGCAACGGGAATGTCCTATCTAAAACTCTGGCAAGGCTACGATAAGTCGAAGCAACAGCTCTGGGCCATTGAGGCAGATTGGCCCGCCAAGTAGTTCAGATTTCATTGCAGTTATTGTGATTCCCACTAGCTGTTCATAGCGACGTAGTTTGCGTGTTGTTCAATTCTCTTCATCCATTTTCCTATAGCGACATAGGCTTCTAGCTCGAAGCCGCCTTCGTGTGCTACATGGGTATAAGCGTAGAGGCTGATGTCGGCGATAGTCAGTGCATCACCTACTAAGAAATCTGCTTTATCGAGTTGTTGCTCCATAACCAACAATGCCTTGTGGCCTCCCGCTTGCTTGCCTTCGTATTCAGCAAGTCGCTCAGCAGGCAAGCCCAAGTATTTATTTATGTAGCGCGCGGTCGCGATATAGGGCTAGTGACTGTACTGCTCGAAAAGCTGCCATTGCAATACCTGAGCTCTTAGAAAACGGTCAGCCGGAAGAAGTGCAGTACCGTCGGCGAGATAATTGAGAATAGCATTCGATTCTGTGAGCGTGCTGCCATCATCAAGCACCAGCACAGGTATCCGCATATTGGTATTCAGTTTTTTGAATTTATCGCTATGTGTTTCTCCTTTGATAATGTCGACGTGCAGCCATTCGTGTTCAACCTCGAGGTAGCTCATCATCAGTTAAATCTTGTAGCAATTGCCTGACAGAATATCGCCATAGACTTTGTACATAGCGCTGTTTCCCGTAGTTGCTTATGGCTCGATAGAATCGAAGAGCTGTTTGCTAGGCGAGATATCGGCCGCCATCAACTCGGACAGTTTGTCCGGTTACATAACAAGCATCATTCGCCAAAAAGAAAACTGTGTCCGCAATATTTTGCGGCTCACCTAAAGTGCGTAGAGGGATAGTTTCCAACATTTTCTGTCGTGCTTCTAAGACTGCAGGATTCGAGTCGTCTTCTAGCGAGGGAGGCCATAGTATGGCTCCGGGAGAGACGCCATTGACCCTCACGCTCGGCGCAAGTTCTTTGGCCAGTGACTTTGTCATTGCTTTTACTCCCGCTTTCGCCATGCTGTAGATGGGGAAGCCTTTGAGAGGACTGTCTGCGTGCGTGTCTGTCATGTTTACGATTGATCCTGCGCGTTGCTCTAGCTCGGGAGCAAGCTGTTGGGCTAAGAAGAATGCCGCTCTTAGATTGCTATCGAACAGCTCATTCCAATCTTTGTGATCGCACTCGGCTAGGGGGGTCGGATAGAACGCGGAGGCATTGTTTACCAGAACATCCACGCGCTGATAGCAATCGAATGACAGTCGCGCAAGGGACTGCAGCTGCTCATGATCACTAAGGTCGGCTTGCAGGCAGAATGCGGAATCTGTGCGCAGGGCGTTGAGCTGGGCAACTAAGGCATTTGCTTCATTTTTGGAGTTATTGTAGTGGATGACGACATTGAAGCCTTCGGCATGAAATTTCTTGGCAGTACAGGCACCTAGTCGTTTGCTTGCTCCGGTGAGGAAGCAGACTCGAGTGTCATGGCTGTTAGGGGTAGATGTGTTCATAGCAGTCTGTTGCCAGTCTAATTCGTCGCTTCTAAGGCGTTGAGTCGGGTCAGGATGTCACTCAATAAGCTGAGTCGGCTTTGCTGCACAAACTCTTCTGGGTTTTTGGGTTTTTCCTCTTTGAGCAAGGCTCCCAAGTCCAGCTGCGATAACTCGTTAAGAATCGTTGTTAGATATGCATTCTGCGGATAGTCGCGTTCTTCTAGTCCTGTTCTACCCCTGGCATCCGCCTCGCAGGCGAGTAGGAATTTCTGCACGCGCTCAGGCCGACGGAATCCATCGAGTGCCTCTATCAATTTCAGCAGAGTAGCGGGGCGCAGTTCTTTAATACGATGCATTTTGGTGTGATGCTCGCATACGAGGGCGGCGAGTTTTGCAAATTCATTTGGCACATGTAGACGCTTGCTGATATCCGCCTGCAGTGGCAGGCCAAGAGCTTCATGCGCATGATGGCTGGGCCAATTGGCTTTGTCTGTGACACCTTTACCTACGTCGTGTACAAGGGTTGCATAGCGAATCACAGGGTCGTCAGTTAGCCTGACTGCCTGTTGTAGACTAAGCAGTGTGTGCAAGCCTGTGTCCACTTCTGGATGGTACTTGACCGGTTGTGGCACGCCGAAGAGTCGATCCACTTCTGGTAGGATCGACTTGAGTGCGCCACAGTCCCGCAGAACAGCAATGAACACATCCGGTGCTGGACTGCCCATGGCTTGTTCAATTTCCTGCCAGACTCTTTCGCGAACGAGGGCGTCGATCTCGCCGCTCTGGACGATGTTGCTCATTAGCTTTAGCGTTTCCGGTGCGACAGTAAAGCCAAGCCTCGCGAAACGTGCTGCGAATTTGGCGACTCTCAGAACCCGCAGAGGATCTTCGGCGAACGCAGGGGAGACATGGCGCAGTACTCTGTCTTGAATGTCTTGACGACCGTTGTAGGGGTCGATAAGTTGGCCCTCGCTTGATTCGGCGATGGCATTGATGGTGAGGTCTCTGCGCAGTAGGTCTTGCTCAAGTGTGACGAATTCAGATGCATCGAATTCGAAGCCCAGATATCCCGCGCCAACCTTCCTCTCTGTGCGCGCGAGAGCATATTCCTGCTTAGTTTGCGGATGAAGAAAAACAGGAAAACCTCTGCCGACTTGCAAATAGCCTTGCTCTTTCATCAATTTAGCATTGCTGCCGACGACGACCCAGTCCTTATCCCGAACGGGAAGGTCTAAGAGGCTGTCGCGGACTGCGCCACCGACTAGATAAATTTCCATAGTCATTTTGAATCTACGTTTTAGTTAACTTTCGCTCAACAGGGGATGGCGTATAGCTGCTGATCTTCGAGTCGCAGTAAAGTTAGTTCGCGACCCCAGACATACCCAGTATCTAACGCAAAAACATGTTTCTTGCCAGTATAGCCTTCGAGTGCCGCCCAGTGTCCAAATAAAATGGTTGTCTCTGGAGTCATTGTCTCGTATTCGAACCAGGGCTTAAACCCTTGTGGCGCTGAGGCGAGGCCTTCTTTTACTGTGAATTGCATAGTCCCGATCTCGTCGCAGAAGCGAACCCGGGTAAGGTAATTGGTGATCACGCGCAAGCGGTCTAGATCCTCCAACTGGTCGTGCCAGCGAGTAGGCGTGTTGCCATACATATGGCGCAGGAACGCCTTGTATTCGGTATCTTGAAGTGCGTACTGAACCTCCGCAGAAAGATCCAGCGTCATCTGCAAAGTCCAGTGTGGTGCCACACCTGCATGCACCATCAGAAAGTCTTTCACGCCGGTCTTGGTGTCTAGGCTTTCATGGTGGGCAAGCGGCTGCGTCCGCAGCCAATCGCAGAGGTGCTGGCAGTCCTTAGCATTTAACAAATCCTCTAGGGTGTCTTTGCTGCGCGCAGGTGCACAACCTTCGTGTATTGCTATGAGATGTAGGTCGTGATTTCCCAATACGAGCTCAATTGAGCCGGCCATACCGTGCAAGAAGCGCAATGTCTCCAGTGAATCGGGCCCGCGGTTAACAAGATCGCCCACGCACCAGAGCTTGTCTTTGGATTCCGAGAACTTAACTTTTCTTAGCAGTTTCTTCAGTGGTTTGTAACAGCCCTGAAGGTCGCCGACCACGTAGGTGCTCATGCGAGTTAGGAGGCTAGTGTGGATAATGAATGCATGCCTAGGAGTATAACATTACTCTGTGGCAACTTGTTCTAGGGAGTTTTGGCTTGCCTGGCTAATGAACGGCAAGTGGAGGAGCTAATAAGAAGGGTGGTATCTGCGCAGTAAATTTTTCACCGCTGGCACTTAGCATTTCATAATCGCCGTGCATGCCGCCGAATTGAGTTTCGATGACAGCGCCGCTGGTATAGTGAAACGACTGACCTGGTAGAATTTCAGGCTGCTGACCAATCACACCGGCACCGCGGATCTCCTCAACTTTCTCGTTATCGTCTGTAATGTGCCAGTAACGATTCAATAGTTTAACCGCCTCGTCGCTGCGGTTGCAGATTTCCACCGTGTACGCAAAAACATAACGGTCTTCCTCTGGGTCAGACTGCTCAAGCAAATAGCGTGTTTTAACGCCGATCTGGATATCTGGTTGCTTATTCATTTTAACTCGCTTCTCTAGGCTGCTTTCAGCATCTAAATCTAATTGGTTGACTCGCTTATTGCATCACTAATTTTTACGTAGTCCGTAAGAGTCAATTTTTCAGGCCTGAGCGTCATGTCTATCTCGAGATCGCTAAGCTCACTATCAGATATAAGCGTCTTCAGGCTATTTTTTAAAGTCTTGCGACGTTGATTGAACGCGGTGCGCACGACGACCTTAAGGCAGTCCGTATCTTTTACGGTAATAGGTAGTGCTTTGTGGGGCGTTAGCCGCACTATCGCTGAATTTACTTTAGGCTGTGGAGTGAAAGCCTGGGGCGATACGTCGAACAACTTCTGGGCCTGACAAAAATACTGCAGCATCAAACTAAGCCGTCCGTAGTCCTTATCGCCTACGCTGGCTGACATGCGCTCAACCACCTCTAGTTGCAGCATGAAGCTCATGTCCTCAATCTTCTCGTGGTATTTTACTAAGTGGAAAAGAACAGCTGTCGAAATATTATAAGGAAGGTTGCCGATGATGCGAACGCGTTTGTCACTAAGCTCGAGATCGTTCAGGTCGAACTTGAGGATATCGTGCTGGTGGATGTGCACATTGTCGTAGTCGCGGTACTGATGTCTAAGGTGCTCGGCTAGATCGCGATCCAATTCGACACAGTCTACTCTTGCGCCGGACTCAGCGAGTTGCTCAGTGAGGGCACCCTGCCCGGGACCTATCTCTAGGAGATGGTCGGAACTTGTGGGTGCGATTTCCCTAATAATACGGTCGATGACTTGCTGGTCGTGAAGGAAATTCTGACCAAAACGCTTGCGGGCCTGGTGGGTTGTACCCGTACTCAGAGTTACGGCCTTAGAGTGCGCCACTAGGACTGTCTCCAGTGTTTGCTCATTTCCAGCGCTGTAGTGATCGCATTACGGAGGCTTCCTGTTTCAGCCTTGCCAGTTGCGGCCAGATCCAGTGCGGTTCCATGATCGACCGATGTTCTTATGATAGGCAGTCCTAAGGTGATATTACTCGCCGCTCCGAAGCCCTTAAATTTAAGTACGGGCAGGCCCTGGTCGTGGTACATGGCCAGAACGGCATCGGCAGTGGCGAGGTATTTGGTCGTAAAAAGCGTGTCAGCAGGCAGTGGGCCAACAAGATTTATTCCCTGATCTCGCATCTCATCTAGGACCGGCTCGATAGTCTCGATCTCCTCGCTGCCTAGGTGTCCGCCTTCACCCGCATGAGGGTTGAGCCCACACACTAGAATGCGCGGTGTAACAATGCCAAATTTTGATTGTAGATCGGCGTTCAAAATTTTGATGATAGCGCGCAGTAGATTTTTCGTGATAGCGCTAGGTACTGCGCTCAGCGGTAGATGCGTCGTCGCCAAGGCGACGCGAAGGCCTTCAGTCGCCAGCATCATAACGGTCAGGTCTTGTTTGCAAAATTCGGCGAGGTATTCGGTATGTCCTGAGAAAGGGTGTCCTGCATCATTGATAATGCCCTTGTGAACTGGCCCTGTGACCATAGCCCCGCAATCGCCATCGCTGACTGTCTGCGCGGCTACCCGCAGTGTTTCCAAGACATAGTCCGCATTGGCTTTGTCCAGCACTCCGGGCTTAGCGCTCGATCGCAATGCAACGGGTAGCACCGTTAGCTCTCCGGCTTTTGTTTCTGCGGGGCGAGTCCCAGCCTCAAAAATTTTGAGCCTAAGTGGCTGGCCTAACTGTGCAGCCCGATTCACAAGCAGCTTAGGGTCAGCGACGATGACCAATTCGACATCGCTTGGAGGTCTCTGTGCTATCGCTATGCACAGGTCGGGCCCTATGCCAGCTGGCTCTCCTGGAGTGATAGCTATTCGGTGTGTCAAAACGGTCTTCCTGCGGAGCTATCCACGGTGGTCTATGCTCTTAAATAGAGGGGTCTTCTGGATGAAGTTGAAGCAAAGCCTAGTCGATAAATTCTACGAAGGCTTCTTCGCGAATCTCTATCAGCCAATTCTGCAATTCCAAATCAAACTTTCGATTACGCAAGGATCTTTCGGCCTGATTGCGGCTGTAGATTGTGCTGAGGTCGGCTACGCGACGTTCTATGACTTCTGCAATATGCCAGCCATTGGCCGTGCGAAACGGTTCGCTCAAATTCCCGATTTCCAGAGAGTCTATTACGGCCTCCATATCCAGAGGTAGTTGCCCCTCATTGATCCAGTCCATATCGCCGCCGGCGACAACGGAGGTGTCGTCGTCGGAATTCTGTCGCGCCAGTGTTGCAAACTCTTCGCCGTCTACAATTTGCTGTCGAAATTCGCGAATAGCATCCTCTGTCTGTTGCTCGTCTCGGATCTCATTAGGAGTTAGCATGATGTGGCGAAAGTTTGTCTGCTTCACCATCTGCTCTGCGCCGCCGGCCTTGTTCGTTAGTTGAATTAGATGAAAGCCATTTCCAGCTTCTATAGGCCCTTCTGCATCGCCGATTTCCATGCCTTCGACAATCTCTCTAAACAGATTGGGGAGAGCCTCAGCCTTTAGCCATCCGAACTCTGTTGCGTTAACTTCAAACAAACGGGCCTGACTTGCCGCCGCTCTCACTGCAGCGAAGTTCTCGCCTTCATTAATGCGCGCGAGTAGATCGGCGGTATAACGTAATTTCTCTTGCTTTGCAGCTACAGTTTCTTCACCGCCGACGGGAATAAGCATGTGCTCAACAAGGTAATCTGGAGCCATGATTTCACGGCCCATCTCCGAGTTCAGAAAATTATCAATTTCCTGCTCAGTGATTTGAATTCGACGATTCACCATGCCGCGCTGCAATTCTTGCATAGTCATCTGTTTGCGAACCTGCTCTCGCGTTAGCAAGTAGACGCCGGCCTCGTTTAATACGTCTAGGTACTCATCGAAACTCATATTGTTGTTCTCAGCCATAGTGCCAAGAATGCGATTAATTTCGTCGTCGTTAAAACGGATACTGACTCTTTCTGCCAACTGCATCTGTATATTTTCAAGAATCAGCGAATCCAGCACTTCATTGCTGAGCTGCTCGGGTTCTGGAAGAGCGCTGTTGGCTCGAGCGGCATTCTCTCGAATTTCAACGATGCGTCTATTAAGCTCGCTTTGCAGGACCACACCTTCATCGACGAGGGCGACGATTCTGTCCAGTAACACCCGCTGAGCACTGACGGATCCTGCCCCAATTGTTAAAGCCAGCCCCAAGCCGATTACCAGTAGACCGCGAGCGAAGGTAAGAGCGCCTTGCCGCATTGGTCCTGTTTCCTTTGTACTGCATCTACTCATCATTAGTCTCTTTAAACCCACGTATACCATCGCTTAATAGGCTGCTTAAGCCGCCGCCAGTTATGTTTCCTAGTCCATTCAGGGTGAATTGGACAAAAATTCCTTGGTTAGGTTCGATATTAGGGACAAACAATTCGTCCTCGTCAACCCATTCTCGTGCAATAACTCGTATTGTCGCACAACAATTACTGTATTCGACTCCGGCAAAGGTCTCTAAGTTCCGAGAATTGCTGTGGTCATAGTTCCATCTAGCCAATACTTTCCAAGCTTGATTTAGCGGCCAGGCTGCTGAGAGATCGGTCTGCTTGATGCGAGGGTCGATTCCTGTTGGCAGTCTAAAGTTAGGCGAATCCACCAAATTTCGGTAGCGATAGGCGATATTGAATAAATGATCGGTGTCCCTGTGGTAGCGAAGTTGAAAACTGCCTTCGTCCAGTTCTTCGGTTTCTTCGTTGTATTGTACGTCAGTATTCAAGCGCCAGCTCTCTGCGAATGATAGAGCAAATTCACCTGCCAGCGCGGATTTTTGATTCAGTGGAGAATAGCGCGGTATCCAGGATTGAATTGGGTTGCCCAGATTTACCTGTCTATCATCGAAATAGCGAATTTGACCAAGGCTCATTCGGGCGCGCTCTTTGCCTTTCTCATCCAGTATGCGGCTGGTAATAGCAATACTCACTTGATCGGCATCGCCGGTGCGATCACCGCCACTGAATCGGTCTTCGCGAAACAGTTGGCTGAAGCTGAAGTTGAGTTCCGAGGTATCGAACAGCGGGAGCAAGCTCTGATCTTCAAATTCACTAAATAGATAGTACGCCCGCGGTTCGAGTGTCTGAGTGAAGCCTCCAGCCATGGGGCGTTCGAAGATGAGGCCACTATCGAAATTGTAGACGGTGATGCCAACATCGGGATCATCCATCGATGTAGTGCTCTGATTCTGTAGCTTATAAGAGGCGTGCTTATACTTTGCATTGGCGCGCAGGAACCAGCCCGGTTGCTCGATCGACCAACTGATTGCAGGCTCTAGATTCAAGCGTTCGCCACTTACCAGTGCGCCGTTGTCTAGCTGACTCTGGGATAAGGATGACTCATCCAACGTCCTGTCGAAAGAAGTAACCTGGCCGCCTAGCTCTACTCGAAAGCCGGCGCCTAAATAGGCGTCGGTATCAAAATAAAATTGCGGCAGACGATCATAGGGGCGGTTCAGGTCTATCGAAGAAATAAAGGGGTCGATTATCTGAATGCGCTGCACATTCAACCCCGCGCGCAGATATTCGGTATTGAAGTTTAGTCGCGCCTGCCTATTTAAATGTGTGCGGCTGGTTGTATTTAAGCCATTGCTGCCCAGATCGTAGAAATAATCTTCATCGCTCACGGCATTGTAATCAACAAAGCTGGACCAGTTGCGGCCGTAGACACCGTAATGTTCATAGCCGATAAACCAGCGGTTATCTGTTGGCGGCGAATCAGAACCGAGCACGTTCGCCGTTGTTTCATTGAATAGCTTGTCGTTGCCCAGGTAGGACATGTTCAGCGTGTTTAGCGAAGTTTCGGCAAGGTAGCGAAGTTCGAGTCCTGTCAGCACGCCACGGTCTGATATCAGCCTGGGTGAGAGTGTGGCGTCGTATTGTGGCGCAAGATTGAAGTAGTAGGGTAGTTCGAAGTCGAAGCCACCGCTGCGTGTCGAGCCGGTGCTGGCTGCCAAGAAGCCAGACATGCGTGCTTCGCCGAGTGGAAAAGGTAGAGTGCCTGGGTAGTAGAAAATCGGTACATCTTTTATGCGTAGGCTTACCGCGCTTGCATAGCCGCGCCCCTCAACCTGATTTAGCTCGATGCTCTGTGCGCGGAATAACCAGAATCTCGATTCGGGTTCGCAGCGGCTGAATTCGCCATTCTCGATGATTACGCTGCCTGTGTCGCTACTGTATGTGATGCTCTCGGCGTTGCCGTGGGCACCTAACTCGTGCAGCACATACTGCGCGTCTTCCACTCGGTTGGTGCCGGCAGAACTATTAATAAAGGCTGAACTGCCCCGCAGCATGACGCCCGGTTCGCGGAAAATAACGTCGCCTTGCATTATTACAGTGTTCTCTTCGCGATCGATAGTGGTGAGTTCGTTGTTCTCGATAGTGCGATAGCCTTGCTGCACGATGACATCGCCATCAATACTGACAAGATTCTGCGAGGTGCCCCTTATGCCCTGCTCGGCATCGAAACGGGTTTCTGCATCGGCGGGTCGGTTCTGGCTATCCTTCTCGCGTCCGGTAGGGTCTACAAACGCGCCGCAGCAGTTTCCATCCAACTGGGTGAGTTGTTCGGCGCTTAAAGATTCCAGTGGAACCCAATCTAGGCCATAGCGCTGGTTGGTGTTGATGGCTGTGAGCGCAGCTGGTCCGCTAGCGTTTGGAGAGCCTGTACCGGCAGTGGCATCAATCCCACCAATTCTAGCTGCAGCTTCAGTATTATTTGGGGGCCGGGTAGTTGTGGGTACTGTGTTAGTGCTGCTGGGAATTGAGTTCTCCTGCCGGTTCTCAGTAGCAGTATCAATCTCACCAATTCTAGCGTCAATTTCAGAATTGTTTAGGGGCCGGGTAGTTGTGGGTACTGTGTTAGTGCTGCCAGGAGTCGGGTTCTCCTCACAGATCCAGCCATCGCTCGCATCATTAGCCTGGCAGCTGAATTGCGGAAGCTGTGCCTGTGCGGTACTGGTTATTGCCGTGAGTAGTAATCCCGAAGACAAGATTAGGCCGATTCCAGCAGAAAGATGGCGCTTTTTGAAAGGCATACTTGATTCGAGAGTTCCTGATGTTATTCAGTAAATCACTGTGGCAGGCGGCAGGCCTTAAACAAATTGGGATTGAAACCGACTAACTAGGTGATAAGAGATGCTTTGACCAAGCATTAAGCAGGGCATAATAATTCATCGCGGATTGAATGCAAAGCGGGGCCTAAGATTTCCGGCGTCTAAGCCTGCCCGAGGACGCGAAAAAGCAAGAGAAAACGAATCAGAATGAGTGATAGTCGCAAAGCGCAGTTAAATGATTGGGTAAATGGGCAATTGAGTCGGCTCTCGGAAATGGGCTCGGTCGATATTGAACTGGCCCCGGTGAGTGGAGACGCGAGCTTTCGCCGTTACTTCCGCGCTCAGCTTCCCAAGCAAAGTTTCATCGCGGTAGACGCCCCGCCAGATAATGAAAACAGTGAATTATTTGTAGAGATTGCAGATTACTTACGAGAAGCGGGGGTTAAATCGCCTAAGGTATTCGCGAAGAATTACCCCCAAGGATTTCTACTGATTGAGGATTTCGGCGACCGCCTCTACTTGCCGCGTTTGTTAACGCTGCAAGACGGTGGCTTGGATGCTATTTCCGAGTATCAGGTCGAGAGTCTGTACAAGGATGCGATCCGCGCACTAGTCAAGATACAGTCAAATGTAGATAAAAAAAGACTTGCCCCCTATAACCGCGAAAAGCTGCGCACAGAGATGCAGCTCTTCGAAGACTGGTTCTGTGAGCACTATCTTGGGCTTGACCTGAGTGCTGCTGAGCACGATTTAATCGCCAACACTTTTGCTTTCCTGGAAGAGGCTGCTCTAGGACAAGCTCAGCTCGCGGTACATCGCGACTACCATTCGCGAAATTTGCTGATTCTCGATGATGTACAATTCCCAGAAGGTTCAGGGCCGGGCATCATAGACTTTCAGGATGCAATGGCGGGAGCGTATAGCTACGATCTGGTTTCCCTACTACGGGATTGTTATATCCGCTGGGACCCTGTCCTGGTTGAATCACTAGCGCATTATTACTTCGAGTTGGCGAGCGCAGCTGGAGTAATAGAAGGCGTTTCAGTCGCGCAATTCCGCCGCGACTTTGATCTCATTGGCCTGCAGCGCAATTTCAAGGTCATGGGAATATTTTCTCGCCTGTGCATAAGAGATAACAAACCGCAATATTTGGCCGATATCCCTCTGGTTATCCAGTATTTTCTGGAGGTAGCCCGTAAATATGAGGAAATGGCTCCCTTCCTAGACTGGTTTGAGAAAAAGGTACTTATCAACGCGAAAGCGAAACTCAATCTGGAACTCTAATGCGCGCAATGATTTTGGCGGCTGGGCTTGGTAAGCGAATGCAGCCTCTCACCGCGGACCTCCCCAAGCCTCTACTTAAAGTAGGGAGCAAGACTCTTATCGAGCATCAGATTGAGAGGCTTGTTGCTGGAGGTATTACAGGCATCGTGATCAATCATTTTTATTTGGGGCGCCTGATTGAGGAACTGCTTGGGAATGGATCGAAGTACGGCACTTCGATCAGCTACTCGAAAGAACCGATTAGATTAGAAACGGCGGGCGGTATCATCAAGGCACTACCTATGCTGAAAGACGATTGCTTTGTGGTAGTGAATGCGGACATCTGGACAGACTTCAATTTCGCCAGCTTAGAGCCAGTCGATGGAATCGATCGCCTAGCACACCTCGTGTTGGTCGAGAATGCGGATCACAATCCTCACGGAGATTTCTATATTGATGATGAAGGGCGAGTTCACGAAGATCATTCCGCTCGTGATCAGCGCCTTACTTTTAGTGGCATCAGTGTGATGCACAAGAATCTGTTCCGTAACTATCCTATTCAGCCCAGATCAATGGTGCCTTTGCTGCAGGAAGCTATGCGCGAAGATCAGGTAGGTGGCGCGATGTACGAAGGCATGTGGATGGACATTGGTACACCCCAACGACTGAAAGAAATTAATGTCATTTTTGATGCACAAATGAAAGCCAATTCTGAGGCAGGTGAGTAGAGCATGTTGATGGCGCTTACAAGCAAAGCCTACAGGAAAGCCCTGTTCAAGCGGCTTAGTGGTTTTAGTGTCGCTGCCGAACTGCCCGCAGGAGGCCGTGCCGAACAGCGCTTATTGCATGCCATGTTTCTGGTGCTGGGTCGACTAGCGAAGATGGATGGCAGGGTGACTGAGGAAGAGATTGATTACGCAAACCAGATCATGCAGCGCATGGCTTTGGTTGGTGAGAAGCGACGTCAGGCAATTAGTGCCTATGATCAGGGCAAGTATCCAGATGCGGGCTTGTCGGAGTCGGTAGCACTGGCTGCGAAAGTTATAGGGCGGCGCAGTGCTCTGGCAAAATTATTTTTGCAGATTCAATGTGAGGCTGCCCACCTAAAGGGAAACCTTCGCCTGAAAGATAAAATGTTGTTAAGGGATGTAGCTGAGCAATTTGGTTATTCCAAGTCAGAATTTCTAGCCATAGCCTCGGCTACCCAATCCGTCAACTATCAGCGCTTCGATGCAAATCCTCGGGCCGAATTGTTGAAGTCCGAAGGAAGGTCGTTTATGCAGAACGCCTACAGTGTGCTGCAGCTGGAGCCGGGAGTTGAAGACGGGGAGATACGCCGCGCTTACTTGCGCATGATGTCACGCTACCACCCTGACAAGCTTGCTAGTACGGATGCTTCCGAGGACGCCCTAAAGCAGGCGCAGGAGAATGCGATGGCGATTCGTAGCGCCTACGAAGCACTTTGTGGGATTCGTAAGCTCCGCGCCTAGCGCTATAGAGCGCTCTCAATCATATCGGCATCCCATCAGGACAAGCCCTGACATTGTCTGTAAAATACTGCTTTCTATCACTTCGTAATACAGGCCTAGGCAATGAAAGACTATTTGATCGCTCCCTCCATCTTGTCCGCCGACTTTGCTAGACTCGGTGAAGAGGTCAACGCAGTCTTGGATGCGGGCGCGGATATCGTTCATTTCGATGTCATGGACAATCACTACGTGCCTAACCTTACGATCGGACCAATGATCTGCGAGGCGCTGCGAAATCACAAAATAACTGCGCCGATCGACGTGCATCTGATGGTGAGTCCCGTTGACCAGCTCATCAAAGACTTCGCTAAGGCAGGAGCCTCCTATATCAGCTTTCATCCGGAGGCCACCGGGCATGTAGACCGCTCTTTGCAGCTGATCCGAGAACAGGGCTGCAAGTCTGGGCTGGCCTTCAACCCTGGTACACCAATCGATTGTCTGGAGTATTTGATGGACAAGGTCGATGTCATCCTTCTTATGTCTGTAAACCCTGGGTTTGGCGGACAGAAATTCATCCCATCGACGCTCAAAAAATTGCAACAAGTTCGCAAGCTTATCAACGACAGCGACTACTCGATACGCTTAGAAGTGGACGGCGGTGTTGGCGTTTCCAATATTCGCGAGATCGCAGACGCGGGTGCGGATATGTTCGTGGCCGGTTCAGCCATCTTCAATAGCGATGATTATGCCAAGACTATCGCCGAAATGAGAACGCAGTTGGGACAGAGTCCCGATAAGCATCACTGAAACTGGATCCTATTTGGTTTTCCCGATGTTAAAAATAGAGAGCCCTGAGTTATCTAATGACTGAAGAGAAATTTCATAAACTTGCTGGATCTGGCTATAACCGCATTCCCATAGTGCGTGAGATTCTAGCCGACACCGAAACGCCGCTTAGTATCTATCTAAAACTAGGCAAGGGGGGAGGTAATGCCGACGGAAATGGAGTAGGTACTGGTGAGCATAGCTATTTCTTCGAGTCAGTTCAGGGAGGGGAGAAATGGGGTCGCTATTCCATTATCGGCTTGCCTTGCTCCACGGTGTTGCGTGTTGTGGGCGAAACTGTAACCGTCGAGGTCAGTGGTAAGGTTGTTGAAGAAGTCGTTACAAAAGATCCCTTTGAGTTCATTGCTGGTTTTAAGAATCGTTTTAAGGTCGCCGAGCTTGCTGATACTCAGCGTTTCAACGGTGGTCTTGTCGGCTATTTTTCATACGATACGGTGAGGTTTGTTGAGACGAGTATTGGGCCTTCGACGGCGCTGGATGAGATCGGCACGCCCGATATCTTGTTAATGTTATCCGAGGAAGTTGTGGTCTTCGATAACCTCAGCGGAACAATCTGTTTCGTGATAAATGTCGATCCAGATCAGGAAGGTGCCTTTGCTGCGGCCCAGCAGCGCTTGAATTTCTTGCAGGAGCAGTTGCATAAGCCGGTTCCTCTGCCAAGCCTTCAGGCACGACAGCCAGTTCGAGACACAGACTTCGCTCATCATTTTTCGCAAGCGGATTACCAGCAGGCAGTTGAGAAGATAAAAGACTATATAGTTGCAGGCGATGTCATGCAGGTCGTGCTCTCGCAGCGGATGTCTGTGCCTTTTTCTGGAGAGCCGTTAAATCTTTATCGCGCATTACGATTCCTGAATCCTTCGCCCTATATGGTCTATTTTGACCTCGGTGATCATCACGTAGTGAGTGCATCGCCGGAAATTTTGGCGCGAGTAGAAGGTAGTAAAATCACCGTGCGGCCATTAGCTGGAACGCGTAAGCGTGGCAATAACGAAGCGGAAGACTTGGCACTTGAAGAGGACCTGCTGGCCGATCAAAAGGAAATCGCTGAGCATCTAATGCTGATAGACCTCAGTCGCAACGATTCAGGCAGAGTCTCTAAGACGGGGTCTGTTGCGGTGCCAAAGCAGATGTTTGTAGAGCGCTATTCGCACGTCATGCATATTGCATCGATAGTAGAAAGCGAGATACGTGACGACAAGTCCGCGCTAGATGTATTGCAGGCGACGTTGCCGGTCGGAACCCTGAGCGGCGCACCCAAGGTGCGAGCCATGGAAATCATTGATGAGATGGAACCTGAGAAACGGGGTATTTATGGTGGCGCGATGGGTTATTTGGGCTGGAATGACAATATGGACATGGCTATCGCCATTCGCACCGCTGTAATCAAGAACGAGAAGCTGTATGTGCAGGCTGGAGCTGGAATCGTAGCCGATTCACAGGCTGAGATGGAATGGGAGGAAACCCAGAACAAGGCCAGAGCCATCGTGCGCGCGGTGCAGATGGCGAATAATGAACTATCAGTCGAATAGTGAGCCTATGTCTCGTCTCTTAGAGCCTTGTAGGCATCTAGGGCTCTAACTCTGCTCTGTTTCAAGTCGACGATCGCCCGCGGGTAATGCTCTCCTATAACCACGCCGGCTCTTTCTAATTCCGAAGCCGCAGCGGAGCTGGGATCATGAATAGCCTTGTCGCTCAGTCCATTTAATTCAGGCACATACTTTCGAATATAATTTCCCTGGGGATCGAACTTTGTCGACTGTGTCACCGGGTTAAATATGCGGAAGTAGGGGGCAGCATCGGCACCGCTTCCTGCAACCCACTGCCAACTGCAGCTATTATTAGCAAGATCGGCATCCAGCAGACAATCCCAGAACCAGCGCGCACCTTCTAGCCAATGAATCATCAGATTCTTTACTAGGAATGAGCCCACGATCATGCGCACTCGATTATGCATGTAACCGGTCTGCCACAGTTCTCTCATGCCCGCGTCAACTAATGGATATCCCGTTTGGCCTTGCTGCCACAGGCGCAGGTTCTTCTGATCCTTGACCCAAGGGAAACGGTCGAATTGTGCTTTCATATTTTGCTGACAAATATGCGGGAAGTGATAGAGCGAGTAATAGGAAAACTCCCTCCACGCAAGTTCGCGAACAAAATGTGTAGCCTGCTCTTCGTTCGAGTCTATGTCGCCGGCTTGCTTGACCATGCTCGCGGCTTCTCTGGGAGAAATTTCCCCGAAGTGCAGATGTGGTGAAAGCATTGAGACGCTGCGCTTAGCCGGATAGTCTCGGCCATCGCGGTAGTCAACTAAACCGTTGTGTATGAAATTCTGTAACCGCTGTCTTGCGCCCTTTTCGCCAGGCTGCCAGGTCGCTGCAATCTGCTTATGCCAATTTATAGTGGGAAGCAGGTTCAGCTTATCTAGTCGATTTTTGTCCTGAAGACACTTCACGGTATCGAAGGTGCTTGTGTCTTCGTGGCTAGGCGCGGCAGGGGGGTTATTAGCAATCGCGTACCTATAAAAAGGTGTGAAAACTTTGTATGCAGTGCCATCTTGCTTGAGGTTCTCCCAAGGTTCCCAGATCAAGCTCCCGTTCAGACTGCAAGCGGTTAGTCCGTTCGCTGTGAGTTGCTCCTTGATAAGGCTGTCTCGGTGTATTATCGAAGGCTCATAACAGCGATTCCAGAAGACATGACTCGCCCCCTGTTCGTTGGCAAATTGAGGGAGCAACTTGGCGGCATCTCCCTGTAGAACCCATAGGTTGCCTAGTAGAGATTCATTCAAGGCACTCAGTGAATGGTGCAGCCACCAGCGGGAAGCCGCGCCTAGGGGCCAATGGCTGCTCTGGTCTAGAATGAAGACAGGTAGTACTCGCCCTTGTTGAATGGCTTTGAGCAGGGCGGGGTTATCGCTAAGGCGCAGGTCCTGGCGGAACCACATGATGGCAGTATTGGCGGGCATAGTTTCTCAAAGAGTGTAGGCTTATTTGTTTGACTATTATAACGCCGAAGTCGGCTTTGGAGATCATTATGGCTACTCAAGACAGGATTCACTTGGACTGCTAGAATGGCGTTCTCGAATTTTCGGTGTGATGAGGGTTTGCGCAGTGCTGTTAATGATCGATAACTACGATTCCTTCACCTATAACGTGGTGCAGTATCTTGGCGAACTAGGTGCCGATGTGCAGGTGTATCGCAACGATGCTATCTCGATCGAAGAGATAGAATCTTTAAATCCTGCGCTGCTTGTCATTTCTCCTGGGCCTTGCACGCCCACTGAGGCGGGCATTTCCATGCAGGTTATTAGTCATTTCGCGGGAAAAATTCCGCTCTTAGGCATCTGCCTCGGCCATCAAAGCATCGGCCAAGTTTACGGTGGCGAGATCGTGCGTGCTAAGAAAGTAATGCATGGCAAGCTCTCCGGGATTCATCACAGCGGGAAAGGCGTATTTAGGAATTTGGCGCAGCCCTTCACGGCGACGCGCTATCACTCATTGGTCATCGATGCGCAGCAACTTCCCGATTGCCTGGAAGTGACGGCATGGACCGAAAATGAGAATGGCGAGCGTGGGGAGATAATGGGAGTGAGGCATAAAGAGCTCGCAGTAGAGGGGGTGCAATTTCACCCCGAGTCTATTCTTAGCGAGCACGGCCATGCTCTACTGAAGAATTTTCTAGATCAAAGTTAAGCCGCAGCTTTTTTAGCGCAATTTCCAAATTTAAACACCGAGTTCAACAGAAGATATCAACGGTAACAACTAATGGATATAAGAGCAGCCATCAAGGCGGTCACGTCAAATGTAGATCTGGACATAGATCAGATGATTTCCGTTATGCGCGCGCTGATGTCGGGTCACTCTACCGACGCACAAAATGCAGCCTTTCTTGTCGGCCTGCAGATGAAGGGAGTGAAGGCGTCGGAGATATTAGGTGGCGCAACAGTAATGCGCGAATTGGCTACGAAGGTGCAACTAGCAGATCACCCGCATCTGGTCGACACCTGCGGAACCGGTGGTAGTGGCTCCAACAAGTTTAACGTGTCCACGGCTTCGGCACTCGTCGCCGCTTGCGCTGGGGCGAAGGTGGCGAAGCATGGTAATCGTGGTGCGACTAGTAACAGCGGCAGCGCCGATGTACTGGAAGCGGCGGGAGTCAATCTTGTATTGAGTGCCGAAGATGTTGCCGCGACTATTGAGCAGCTGGGAATTGGATTCATGTTTGCACCGGCTCACCATAGCGCTATGAAACACGTGATTACGGCAAGAAAGGAAATCGGCGTTAGAACTGTATTCAATCTATTGGGTCCTTTGACGAATCCGGCAGGCGCACCGAATCAGCTTATCGGCGTATTTGATGCCGCTTGGATACCTTCGCTGCTAGAGGTTTTGAAGGAGCTAGGCAGCAGTCACGTATTGATAGTGGCGGCAGAAGATGGACTGGATGAGATTAGCATTGCAGCGACATCGACAGTAGGCGAGTTGCGTGATGGCAAGATATCGCAGTATTCCATCGAGCCTGCTGACTTCGGTATTGAGCGTTACGCAGACTATTCCATGCTGCAGATAGGTAGCGCTGAAGAAAGCTTGGTGATGTTGAAGGACGCACTTGGTAATCGAAATCAGGCTGCTGCTGATATCGTGGCACTAAATGCAGGTGCTGCTATCTACGCGGCGAATTTGACAGATGATCTAGCTGCCGGCGTTGCCAAAGCGCAGGGTATTCTGCGCTCGGGTGTGGCTTTAGCTAAGTTAGAGCGGCTGGCTGAGTTCACACAATCGTTGAAGAAACAAATCGACTCCTAAATAGAAGAGCATCCTAGAAGACTTTCAAGGTAGAGCGAGTGCGTATTTTGTCTAAAGCTACAATTCTCGAACAAATAGTTGCGAATAAACAGTTGGAAGTAGCTGCGGCAAAAGCGACTGTGTCTTATGCTGAATTGGAGGCGCGATTTCCCTCGATTGATCAGGCGCGGTCTTTCTCTGAGGCGATGCGTGAGCGCGTGCAGTCGAAGCAGGTCGCTGTAATCGCTGAGATAAAGAAGGCCTCGCCCTCGAAGGGATTGATTCGGGAAGACTTTCAGCCGGTGCAGCACGCCGCTGACTACGAGGCTAATGGAGCGGCTTGTCTGTCGGTGTTGACCGATGAGAAGTTTTTTAAAGGGAGTAACGAGTACCTTCTTCAGGCCAGAGCAGCGTGTGGGCTGCCGGTTATTCGCAAGGATTTCATGATCGATACTTATCAGATCGCCGAATCGAAAGCATTAGGTGCTGATTGCATTCTGCTGATTGTCGCTGCGCTACAACCCCCGCAATTAGTTGAGTTGGCAGACTGCGCTAACGAGATCGACATCGATATTTTGGTCGAAGTTCACAATCAGAGTGAATTAGAACAGGCACTGCAGCTTGATACGGACCTGATTGGGATCAATAATCGAAACCTGCATAGCTTTGAGACCAGTCTGCAGACTACCTTAGATTTAGCTGCGCAGGTGCCAGCAGACAAAGTGCTCATTACGGAGAGTGGAATTCATACAGCCGGCGATGTGAATACCATGACAGACGCAGGGGTCTATGGTTTTTTGGTGGGGGAATCTTTCATGCGGGCACCCAGTCCGGGTGCGAAGTTGAAGGAGCTGATGTTCGGTAAATAGTGTTTGGTGAAGCTGAGTCGTGAGTCTTGCTCAGAGCTTCGCCCGCGCACCGAAAACAACTATCGTCTTACCGCTGACACTGATTAGTTGCTGTTCCTCGAGAGTCTTCAATACTCTTCCAGCCATCTCTCTAGAACAGTTCACCAGCCGGCCAATCTCCTGGCGAGTAATCTTTATCTGCATACCATTGGGGTGAGTCATGGCATCGGGCTCTTTGCTCAGATTGATTAGTGTTCGAGCGATACGGCCAGATACGTCATAGAAGGCAAGATCGCCCACTTTGCGTGTTGTATTGCGCAGGCGATGCGCTATTTGCTTACCGATAGTGAACACGATTTCTGGGTGTGAACTGATGTAGGTATAGAAATTTGCATAGCTGATTTCTGCTACCTCACAGACGCTCCTAGTACGACACCAGGCGCTGCGTTCTTCTGCTTTCTCAAACAGGCCCATCTCGCCGAAAAAGTCTCCAGGATAGAAATAGGTGATGACAACCTCCTTGCCTTCATCCTCTTCGAGGATAACCGAAACCGATCCCTTAATGATGTAGTACAAGGTGTCGCATTTGTCGCCTTCGTAAATAATAGTGGTTCGATTCGGGTAACTCTTGCGATGGCAATGGGATAAAAAATTATCCAAGTCGTCAATATGTGGCGTAATGGGCATGAGTGCCATGAATAAAACTCCTGCTTTTTTTAGCGAGCTAAATATATATCACACTTTAGTTGCAATAGTGAGATTCCCACCACAATAATAGTTGATACTCAAAGGCATCGATCGTGCTGCTTACTCGAATTAATGTATCGCGCTGTTGCCAAGTTTTGCTAAGCAGGCACAGTCATCGCTCGCGTTGATGCGCTTTTGACTCTTGTTAACTATGTTAACCTTGCTCGCCATTTTATATACTGGCTATTATCAGTTACTGCGCCGATTTTTTTGATGCGCGTTTAGCAGTATTGCCGGTATTTATTGGATGCTGGAAATTTTATATTGGTATTTTTATTCCAAATTTTGTGAAGCAAAGCCTACATAGGATTAGAAAATGAAAACGAGAGTGAATTGGGTTGAGAACGTTATGTTTGTTGCAGAATCCGACAGCGGGCATGCAATTGTAGTCGATGGTGTGTCGGCAGATGGCGGACGAAGTATGGGCATGCGGCCTATGGAGCTGATGGCCCTCGGTGTTGGTAGTTGCTCATCTTATGATGTCGTGACGATCTTGAAGAAGGCGAAGCAATCGGTAACGGCGTGCGAGGCTGAGGTCACCGCAGAACGCGTTGACGGAACGCCATCCACCTTTGAGTCTATTCACCTACATTTCAAGATTACTGGTTTTGACCTTAGTGAGAAGCATGTGCAGCGAGCAATCGAACTTTCAGCGAATAAGTATTGTTCGGCATCGATCATGATGAAAAACGCTGGCGTAAAAGTTACCCACGATTTTGAGCTACATGAGGCTGGAAAGTAGTAGCTAGGTAGTGATCAAGGGGGTGCAAACTCAGAGGTGGTAGGTAGTCTTCTTCATTACTTCCGACATCACCGTCATGGCCTGCTTGATCGGAGCGGGTAGCTCTGCGCCACCGGCTTCGCGTGCCGATTCCCCATGATGTTTCTCATCGGCTATCATCGTCTCGAGAATCGCTCTGCTCTTATTGTCATTCTCTGGCAACTGATCGAGGTGTTCTTCAAGGTGTTCGCATACCTGATCTTCGGTTTCAGCAACAAACCCCAAGCTCCATTTGTCGCCGGCTAGACCTGCTGCTGCACCCACTGCGTAGGATAATGAATACCACAGAGGGTTCAGTGCGCTCGGCCGGCTGTCCAATTGCTGCAGGCGCTCTTCGCACCAGGCTAGATGATCAATTTCTTCGGCTGCAGCAGTTTCCATAGACTGGCGTACATCATTCAATTTAGCGGTTGCTGCCTGGCCCTGATAGAGGGCTTGCGCGCAGACTTCGCCGGTATGGTTAATGCGCATTAGTCCGGCCGCATGCTGCCTGTCAGTCTCGGTCAGGTCTGACTCTTTCGAGGCAGCGGCAGGCGAGAGTCGACGTGCATTGCTAGATCCGGGCACACAGCTGCGCAGGGCCTGGTCGAATTTAACAAGGCAGCGATCAAGAAAATCTAAATGCGTGTTGATAGCCATATTCTATTTATTCTCTCTGGCAATGGCGCGATAAGCAATATCATTTCGAAAATAGACGTTATCCCAGCGAACATTGTGCAGAACTTTATAGGCTTCAGTCTGAGCCTCTGAGACGGTCCCGCCCAGAGCAGTAGCGCAGAGCACTCGGCCACCACTGGTCACTACAGCGCCATCTTTCTCCGCTGTACCGGCATGAAATATTTTTTGATGTGACTCTAGGGGCTGATCAAGCCCACTGATCGGGAAGCCCTTATCAAAGGAGGTTGGATAGCCACCGGCGGCGAGTACAACGCCCACTGCGGATTTGTCATCCCACTGCGCCTGTTCTTCATCCAGTGTCTGGTTGAGTGCGGCTAGGCAATGTTGGACTAGGTCTGATTGCAGCCTCATCATTACCGGTTGTGCTTCGGGATCGCCGAAGCGGCAATTAAACTCGACTACGTTTATCTCACCAGTTTTGGTTATCATCACTCCGGCATAAAGGAAGCCTGTATAATCATTGCCATCCGCAGCCATTCCCGCAACAGTGGGTAGAATCACCTGATCCATGATGCGTTGATAAATCACGTTATCGACTACCGGTGCAGGGGAGTATGCTCCCATGCCGCCTGTATTCGGCCCCTTGTCACCATCGTCTCTCGCTTTGTGGTCCTGCGAGGTTGCCATTGGCAGCACGTTGCGTCCATCAACCATGGCGATGAAGCTAGCTTCTTCGCCATGCAGGAAGCCCTCTACTACGACTCGATGGCCTGCATCTCCAAATTTATTGCCCGACAGCATGTCTTCGACCGCAGTAATCGCCTCATCCTCTGTCATGGCGACGATCACACCCTTACCCGCAGCGAGGCCGTCGGCCTTGATTACAATAGGTGCGCCGTTAGCGATTATGTAACTCTTCGCCGCCGCAACTTCGGTAAAGGTTTGGTAGAAAGCGGTGGGTATATTGTGTCTGCTGAGGAAATCTTTGGTGAAGGATTTTGAACCTTCTAACTGCGCCGCATTCTTCGTCGGTCCGAAACAGGGCAGGTTACGTTCTAGGAAATAGTCGACAATACCCCCGACCAAAGGCGCCTCAGGCCCCACTATAGTAAGCGCGATTTTTTCACTTGACGCGAAGTTGGCCAGCGCGGGAAAGTCGAGTGGATCTATCGCGACATTTTCTACTTTTGGTTCTCCGCTGGTGCCGGCATTGCCCGGCGCCACAAATACTTTATCGACAGCATCGGATTGAGCGGCCTTCCAAGCGAGGGAGTGTTCGCGGCCACCGCCGCCTATAACTAATACCTTCATGGCTTCGATCTCCAGTTGGGTGCGCAACTAGTGGCGAAAATGTCGGATGGAGGTGAATACCATCGCTATATTGGCCTCGTCGGCAGCAGCGATAACCTCGTCATCGCGCATCGACCCGCCAGGTTGTATGACTGCGGCGATGCCTGCGCCTGCAGCGGCGTCTATGCCGTCGCGGAAAGGGAAGAAGGCGTCGGATGCCATCACAGAACCTTTTACTACCAGATTTTCATCGGCGGCCTTGATGCCAGCAATTTTCGCGCTATAGACGCGGCTCATCTGTCCGGCCCCAATGCCTATAGTCTGGTTGTTCTTGCAGTAGACGATTGCATTAGATTTTACATATTGCGCAACAGACCAGGCGAACAGTAGGTCGCGAACCTCATCCTCGCTAGGCGCGCGGGCGCTAACGACTTTTAGATCCTCGCGAGAGATTTGATGAATATCGCGATCCTGTACTAGTAGCCCGCCATTGACGCGCTTATAGTCCAGCTCTTCTTCTCTATGGCTCTTTAATTGGCCGCAGCGCAATACACGTACATTCTTCTTAGCGGCAGTTATTTCAAGCGCGGCATCGGAAATAGAAGGCGCTATGATCACTTCGGTAAATTGCTGGTTAACGATGCGCTGTGCAGTCTCGGCATCCAGTTCACGGTTGAACGCGATGATGCCGCCAAAGGCCGAAGTAGGATCGGTCTGAAAGGCAAGCTCGTAAGCCTTAAGCGGCGACTCCGCTATGGCGACTCCACAAGGATTTGCATGCTTCACAATGACACAGGCAGGTTCGCTAAATGATTTAACACATTCTAAAGCGGCATCGGTATCGGCGATATTGTTATAAGACAACGCCTTGCCCTGTAACTGCTCTGCCGTGCTGATGCTCGTTTCTTTGGGGTTTTTTTCCACGTAGAAGGCAGCTTTCTGATGTGGGTTCTCTCCGTAACGCATCTCTTGGGTCTTCAGGAATTGCGTAGTAAATGTCCTAGGAAAATTAGATTCTGGGTCAATTTTCGCGCCAAGATAATTGGCTATGGCACCATCGTAAGCGGCGGTGTGTTCAAACGTCTTTACGGCGAGGTCGAAACGCGTGTCCTGGTCGAGCTTGCCTTCATTGGTTTGTAACAGGTCAACGATGCCGTCGTAGTCCGATGGGTTTACCACTACGGCAACGAAACGATTGTTTTTTGCGGCCGCACGCAGCATGGTAGGGCCGCCAATATCGATATTCTCGATCGCTGTTGGCAAATCACAGTCTGGATTCGCCACAGTATCTTCGAAAGGGTAGAGGTTGACTACGACGAGGTCGATTGGAGGGATATCATGTTCTTCCATGATCGCCTGATCGAGATCACGGCGCGCTAGGATGCCACCATGGACCTTGGGGTGCAGAGTCTTAACCCTGCCGTCCATCATTTCTGGAAAGCCGGTGTACTCCGAGATTTCTATCGCTGGAACGCCCTCTTGCGTGAGCAACTTATAGGTGCCCCCGGTGGAGAGTATCTCGATGTTAAGTTTATTGAGAGCTTTTGCGAAGGGAACAATGCCAGTCTTGTCGGAGACGCTAATCAATGCACGACGAATGGCAGCAGATTTTTCTGTTGTCATAGGGCTATCTTTGCTTGTGGGCGTAGTTGGGGTTGATGCAAAACCGGGTATCTAGATTTCTGCCAATATCACTAAGTCAAATTGCTCAGATGAGCTTAGCGAAGACTAAATTTAGAGGGCCGATCGATGGAAATTACAGTAAACCGTACAGCTTTAATTTGCTGCGTAGCGTACCACGGTTCAAGCCAAGCATGATAGATGCCTTGCTTTGATTGTTGCCGCAATAACGCATTACCGCCTCAATCAGGGGGGACTCTACTTCTGAAATAACCAGCTGGTGAAGATCGGTAACGGCCTCATTTTCGATATTTTCAAAATAGCGACCTAGTGAGCGTTCCACTTCGGCTCGAAGTGTATTTTCTTGTTGCGCACAGGGGGCGTTGTCTTGAGGTTGAATTGGTTCTAGATGGCTTGTAATGCTATCAGGCTTATTCATGCCGCTTCAGCCCTCTGATAAATAATAAGGCCTTCGTCCAAGCGAGAGAAGTACGTATTGATGTAGTCGAGTTGTGCACCTGGAGACTCGATAGTATTGAAGGATTTCATAAATTCACGCGATCCAACTAATTCTTTTACATACGCGGCAACATGCTTACGTGCATACCATACTCCTTTCACGTTGCCATAGAAACTATGAAGTTTCATCAGGTGTGAAAAGATTATTGCGAAACGCGTTTCTAAATCGATTTCCGGAAGAACCTTCCCTACAGAAAGATAGTGCTCTATCTCTTTGAATATCCACGGCCTGCCCTGTGCGGAACGACCGATCATTAATCCGTCTACTTGAGTTTGCTTAAGGACCTCTGCGGCCTTGTGCGGTGAGTCTATATCGCCGTTAGCGATTACAGGAATCGAGATGGCATTCTTAATTGCAGCAATGGTGTCGTACTCTGCATAACCTTTGAAGCGGCATTCTCGGGTGCGGCCGTGCACAGTAAGCAAGCTTATACCGCTACCCTCAGCAATCTTCGCGATCTCTACACCATTTCTTGTTTCGGGACTCCAGCCTGTGCGTATTTTCAGCGTCACGGGAATATCAACGCGTGACACTACAGTCTTTAAGATTCTCTCAACTAACTCAGCGTCTTTAAGGAGCGCTGAGCCTGCTGCTTTCTTCAGTACTTTCTTCGCGGGGCAGCCCATATTGATATCGATGCCATCGGCACCGAGTTCTGCATTCAGTGCTGCAGCTTGGGCCATTAACTCCGGGTCGGATCCTGCAATTTGTACAACATGGGGCCCAAGGCTTTTAGGTTTTACTCGTTTTAGTCTGTTGCGTTCGTTCTGCCACAATTCTGGGTTGCTCGTCAGCATTTCCGCGACAGTTAGGCCGGCGCCAGCTTCGGTACAGATTTCCCGGAACGGTGTATCACTAACGCCCACCATAGGTGCAAGGAATAGCGAGTTTTTTAGTTTGTAGGGGCCGACGTCAATCATTCTTGTTATTGCTGTTATGCTGACTTTGCTAGGAGCAGTTATGATAGCGGGGACACATTTCCAGTTAAAGTAATTTGTTTGTTTTTTGCACACCTTTTTATTGCCGATAGATGCAGACGGCAAACCGGTCGCTAAGGCCGGCGGAATGCTAGAGTGTAGTTTGCGGCCTCCGGCCCTGGGTCCATTATTGCTAGACCGATTTGCACCGGCATCTTAGGCGGCATGGTTTTGATGGAATGAAGTGCTGGGTCCAGATATTCAGCGGAAGTAAATTCGCGCAGTGCGATGACGCTGTTCTCCACGCTATTGAAACTGAGTATAAGAATTGGAAAGGGCTGCTCGAATGCCGCCGTGTTGCGAATGACAGTGTTAACCAGCAAGCCGTTTGCAAAGCTCGGGTGCGTTTGTACGGTAAGATTCTCGCTGCGAATAGAGTCGATGTCTGCGTATTGTGGTAGTGCGCAGTTTAAATAATTGCAGGCGACTTCATAAAGAGGACGTAATTGAGGAAGCTGACTATACAGCTCCATACGCTGCCACAAATATTGAGAGCTAAGCAGGCCGCCGAGTAGCAGGCTGGATAGAAAGAGTAGAGTGCTGCGTAAAAGGCGACTCTCTTTTTTCGCTAAGAGTTCGACAGGTGTCGAGATACCTCTCAAAGCAGCAAGACTCTCTCGGGGGATTGCCTCGAGTGCTTCTTCATCGCTTAGTTCTGCTTCTAGCGCTCTACAGCGTATCGATTCCGTTGATTCTTCATCCATTTCTTGAGCGCTAGTGTGTGCCGCTTCCATGCCTGGCTCTTCATCTTCGGCAACACGCTCACTAGCAAGGTTTTTTTGAGTGGCTAGACTATGGATAGCGCTCGCTTCATCGCTTGGCGATTTGATCTCGACACTGGCGTTCTCGTTATTCGCAGCAGGCTCTGGCCCTGGCTCAATGCGTCTCTCGAAGAAGGAGTCGGCTGGGTCGTCTTCAATGAGTTCTTGGGCATCGGTTGCCTCTGTCGTAAAGGAGTCTAGAGCCCCTTCCTTGAATTCCTCATCGATGCTTGCATGGTTAATGTTTGCTTCTAGGGTTTCAGGGCGATCAATCAAGGACTCTTCGCCTTTATGTCTACCCTCTACAGCAGGCGCTTCAGTTCTCCCCTGCAGTTCTCCAGCCGCCGAGGTGAAGAACTCTTCGCTGAGAGTTTCCGATTTCTTCAGTTCCTGATGCAGGTTTTTTTCATTGATAGGATCGCCTTGATCAGGTTCGTCACTCTGGATTTCTCTCAAGTCGCTGCGAGTAAGAAACGAAGACGGGTCGAAAAATTCTTGCGGATCATTGCCCACGAAAACCGACTCGTCTTGGTTTTGCGCTGCGTCCGTTTCTTCTCGAATCAAAAAATTATCGATGGCCTCAAAGACATTGAGGCAGGCTCCGCAGCGCACTCGGCCAGCAGTAGCAGCTAATACACGAGAGTTCGTGTTAAAGGTAGAATCACAGACGGGACATTGGGTTACATTGAACGACATGCGGCAGCACTTCGAGCGACAAGTTAGCAAGGGATTGTAGGCCAATCCCCTTGTCTTGCCTACAACAAGCGTAACTCACTCGCTTGCTGGCTAATTCAGGCGGATGCCGCTCAATTGCGCCCATTCCTCGCTCAGTATTGCCTCGTCCATCTCAAACCAAGAGCTATAATGCTCAAGTAGTTCGTCAGCCTGATCCGCTAATAATCCAGACAAGGCGATTTGTCCCTTTGGTTTGACGAGATGAGAGAGGTTTTCAGCAAGCTGCATGAGTGGCTCGGCGAGTATGTTTGCAATGACTATATCTGACAGAAGAGCGGCCCTGTCGGCAGGCAATTGCTCCGGCAGGTAGGTTTCGATAACGCCTTCTGGGATGTTATTGCGCTTCGCGTTTTCGATCGTAGCAGTAATCGCCTGAGGGTCATTATCTACTGCGATGACGTGGGGCGCTCCAAGCAGGGCCGCAGCGATTGCAAGAATGCCAGAGCCACAACCATAGTCGATTACTGTGCTGTCATCGCGAGTGTTTTTCTCCAACCATTGTAAGCACATGCTGGTGGTTGCGTGACTGCCACTGCCGAAGGCGAGGCCGGGATCGAGCATAATATTAATGGCACTTGGTTCGGGCGGCTCCTGCCAGCTCGGACAGACCCAAAGGCGCTCGCCAAACTGCATTGCCTTAAAATCCGACATCCAGGATCTCTCCCAGGCCTGATCTTCTAATATGTTGAGAGTCAAAGACCCTTTGTCTTCAATCGCAGGGTGTTGTTGTAACAAGAAAAGCAGTCCATCGAGATTTGTTTCTTTCTCGAATAGGCAGACAAGATCAACAAACTCCCATAATGGTGTGCTACCTGGCACTTTTTGAAATACCGGTTGATCCTTTGCATCCAAATAGCTTATTGAAAGACCGCCATAATCCAGCAGTAGTTGTTCTAGGGGGTCAATTTGATTGGAGCGTACCTGAAGCCTGAGTTGTTGCCATGCCATAGTGAGAAGACTCGGGGGCTTTAGGATCCAAGCTTCTTTTCTAGATAGTGGATGTTGACGCAACCCTTTTGAAACTCGGCATCGCGCACAAGATCTTGATGCAGTGGGATATTGCAGTGGATACCATCGATCAGCATCTCATCAAGAGCGATCTGCGTACGTCTTAGTGCTGCTTCGCGCGTGTTTGCGTGGCAGATAAGCTTGGCTATCAAAGAGTCGTAGTGAGGTGGAACGCTATAGCCGCTATACAGGTGTGAATCGACACGCACTCCGTTGCCTCCAGGTGCATGAAACATCTTTATCTTGCCTGGGCTGGGCATAAACGTGACTGGGTCCTCGGCGTTGATCCGGCACTCGAAGGCGTGACCGCGGAAATGGATATCCTCTTGGGCATAAGACAGCGGCGCGCCGCCGGCTATTAGAAGTTGTTCTTTGACGATATCTACACCGGTAATCATTTCTGTAACCGGATGCTCTACCTGCACGCGCGTATTCATTTCAATGAAGTAGAATGCCTCATCTTCATAAAGAAACTCTAGGGTTCCAGCTCCGCGGTAATTCATGTTCTTACAAGCTTGGATACAAGTCTGTGCGACTTTGGCGCGCACTTTGTCAGGAATGCCTGGAGCTGGGGCCTCTTCCAATATTTTCTGGTGGCGTCGCTGCACAGAGCAGTCACGATCGCCAAGATAGAGCGCGTTGCCCTTGCCATCGCCGATAACTTGGATTTCCACATGGCGCGGATTCTCCAAAAACTTCTCGAGATAGACTACGCCGTTGCCGAAAAAAGACTTGGCCTCGGCCTGTGTGACGAATATTGCTTTGAGTAGTGCCGCCTCATTGTGGACAACACGCATGCCGCGGCCACCGCCGCCCGCTGTTGCCTTGATGATTACTGGGTAGCCAATCTCTTTGGCTAACGATAGCGTGCGCTCGTTGTTATCGTCTATGGGGCCATTGGAGCCGGGTACAGTAGGCACGCCTGCTTTGCGCATTACTTCGATCGCGGAAACCTTGTCGCCCATCAGGCGAATCGTCTCGGCAGTTGGGCCGATAAAAGCGAAGCCACTGTTCTCTACCTGCTCGGCGAAGTCGGCGTTCTCAGATAGAAATCCGTAGCCGGGATGCACTGCATCGGCATCGGTCACTTCCATTGCAGAGATGATAGCGGGTGTATTGAGGTAGCTTTCTGTTGGGCTGGGCGGTCCTATACAGACCGACTCGTCGGAGAGCCGAACATGCATTAAATCCCGGTCTGCCGTCGAATGGACAGCGACAGTTTTGATTCCAAGTTCTTTACAAGAGCGAAGCACACGCAGTGCGATTTCACCGCGATTCGCTATTAATACTTTTTCAAGCATGAAGCTATCCTTGAATTAGGCTGAGCACCCAAATTGCGTTCTATACGATTCTAATTAATGGCTGGTCGAATTCTACCGGTTCGCCATCTTCAACCAAAAAGGCTTCGATCACGCCTGCTTGATCAGCCTCAATTTGATTCATCATCTTCATCGCTTCGACAATGCAGACCACGTCTCCTGCCTTTACATGTGTGCCGACCTCAACGTACGCAGGAGAGGAGGGAGAGGGAGAGCGATAAAAAGTACCAACCATAGGGGACTTGATTGCATTTCCTTCTGCGGGGGGAGGAGCGGTTGGTGCGGCCGCGGCAGGAGGTGGAGCTGCGGCAGGAGCCGCAGGCGCCTGATAGGCGATGGGCGCAGGCATTGAAATGGATCCGCGGCTAATCCTAACTGACTCTTCGCCTTCCTTGATTTCGATTTCTGCGATGTCGGAAGATTCCAGCAACTCAATGAGTTTCTTTACTTTTCTAATGTCCATAGGGGTGTCTCGTTTTGAATTATTGTTAATCAATACTGAAAAGTCATCCTGACTTTATCAGTATGTCGTGCGTCAAAAGCTGACGTTGCTGTCATTTCACTGGCTTTTGCCGCACTCGCACTGCCCTTAACGGGCAATGGTTGCCTATCCTTGTGCAACTAATTAGCTAGTTTTTTGCAAGCAGCTTGCAGCGCCAGTTCGTAACCTTGGGCACCCAAACCAATAACACACCCGACAGCGATGTCGGAAAAATAGGAATGATGCCGAAATGCTTCGCGGCTGAAAAGGTTTGAAAGATGCACCTCGATGAAGGGAATCTCGGCGGCTAGGATCGCGTCGCGAATAGCAATGCTAGTGTGGGTGAATCCACCAAAGTTCACGATCATGAATGCCGTGCCGTCTTTTCGCGCCGCGTGTAATCGATCGATTAATTCTCCCTCAGAGTTAGCCTGCAGGCTGTCGAATTGATGGCCCGACTCTGTGCATTTTGTTGCGAGGCGCTGATTAATGTCGTCCAAGGTGTCAGACCCATAGATGTGGGGCTCACGACTACCGAGCAGATTTAAGTTAGGTCCATGCAGTGCCAGTATTGATGCCATTTTCTTTTCCCGAATGTGGCGGCTGGGTGAATTTTCTCCCCAAAAACCTGATTAGCTATTTTGTCGGCATTTTCGCAGAAAATAGCGTGTATTTCACGCTTTTTTTGCGAAAGGAAGGGCTGAGTTTACGGATTTAGCAGAAATTCGAAGCGCTGTGGAGGATAACAAAACCCCCAATCGGCACAGCCTTGATAGTCGATGAAAATTCTTGCGTTCGGCCCAGGCACGGTACTAAGGCTGAGATCGATATCGAGTTGGCCATAATAGGCTTCTATATCGCCGAAGAACTGGTCATTTTTTTTCAGGCCAGCAGGCATCGTGACTTCTACGGGTAGCTCTGCCGAATCGGCTTGCTGGCTCAGTGTGAATTGGAAGGCGTGTCTGTACAGGTAGTGGCCATCTGGTAGGTTCCATACAATCTTGACTCGCCCTGGGCTAGTGGCACTGACATAGAATGGAAAAGCTAGTTCCACAGGCAAAGGCTGTGGAGAAATGGGCTGCGCTTCTAGGCCCGAGATCGTGCGCGGTGTGAGCTGCGCTTGCGCGGCGTGGCCTGCGAGCAGGACAGTGCCAAGTAGTAGAGTCAGACTGATTCGAAATGTGAAACTTATCTTCATGCTAGGTTAGACCTGTTAAACTACTAATAAGTTTCCTACCCAAGGCGTTGCTAGTTTTGATAGCGATCAAAGACTAAGCAGGCGTTGGTGCCACCGAAGCCGAAGCTGTTCGACATGACACGGTTCAGGGTAATGTCATCTTGGCGCTCGATTGCGATTGGCATTCCTTGCGCTTCTTCGTCTAGATTTTCGATATTGGCCGAGGCGGCAATAAAGTCATTCTCCATCATCAATAGGGTATAGATGGCTTCCTGTGCGCCTGCCGCGCCAAGTGAATGACCCGTCAGCGACTTGGTTGAATTTAGTATTGGTACGTTCTCACCAAACACGCTTTTGATCGCACGTAGTTCCGAGACGTCACCGGCCGGTGTGCTAGTGCCGTGTGTGTTGATGTAGTCTACTGACCCTAGCAGGCCAGCTGCCGCTACCTGCATCGCGCGGGCGCCGCCCTCGCCTGCAGGTGCAACCATGTCGTGACCATCGGAGGTTGCCGCATATCCGGTCAGCTCGGCATAGATCTTTGCGCCTCGTGCTAGGGCGTGATCGAGAGACTCCATGACAAGAATCGCACCACCGCCAGCGATCACAAAGCCATCACGGTCAGCATCGAAAGCGCGTGAGGCTTTAGCGGGCGTGTCGTTGTATTTAGTTGAAAGCGCGCCCATAGCATCGAACATATGGCTCGTTGTCCAATGTTCAGCCTCGCCGCCACCTGCGAAAACGATATCTTGCTTGCCTAGCTGAATTAGCTCGGCTCCATGGCCAATGCAGTGTGCGCTGGTCGCGCAGGCCGATGAGATCGTGTAGTTGACGCCTTTGATTTTGAATGGAGTGGCCAGGCAAGCGGATGTGGTGCTGCTCATTGTACGGGTTACACGGTAAGGCCCGACTCTGCGCAAACCCTTCTTGCGCATGATATCTGTGGATTCAAGTTGTTCTTCGGAGGAGCCGCCGCCGGACCCCACTACTAATCCAGAGCGAAAACTGGATACTTCGTCTTGGGTGAGATTGGCGTCAGATATCGCCTGTTCCATGGCGAGGTACGCATAAGCGGAGGCGTCGCCCATAAAACGGAGTATCTTGCGATCTATCAATTCAGCTGTGTCGATCTGCACAGATCCGCTGACATGGCTGCGCATGCCAATTTCTTCATAGGTGGGGTTGTGCCGAATACCACTACGCCCCGCTTTGAGAGAATCTAGCACCGACTCTTTGTCATTGCCCAAGCAGGACACAATTCCGATACCAGTTACAACAACGCGCTTCATACGATTTCCCCAATCAAAAACGAATCACTCATACATACTGTACTAGAATGAAATTCCTGGCTTAAACAGACCAACCTTCAATGCTTTGGTGGTATAAATTGTCTTGCCATCTACAGACACTTTTCCGTCGGCGATGCCCATAACTAGGCTTCTGTTAATAAGTCGACTTATCGATAACTCGTAAACTACCTGCTTTGAAGTGGGCAATATTTCACCAGTAAATTTTACTTCTCCAGCACCGAGTGCTCGACCCTTGCCGGGGTGTCCACTCCAGCCGAGATAGAACCCCAGCAGCTGCCACAAGGCATCTAATCCTAGGCAGCCTGGCATGACCGGGTCGCCGGGGAAGTGACAGTCGAAAAACCAAAGCTCAGGCGTTATGTCCAGCTCCGCGATTATTTGTCCGCGCCCATATTCGCCGCCATCGCTATCGATCTGAACAATACGATCAAGCATGAGCATATTGTCTACGGGTAACTTGGCGTTGCCCGGACCGAATAGGCGGCCGTTGCCGCAATCGACCAATTCTTCCAATGTATAGGAATTTTTAGGAATAAAGTTGTGATCGGCTTGTGTCATAAGCGGGTTAATCCCCTCCAAGGGGTGTCTTTAGAAAGGTTGCGATGTTATCGCGCCGAGGCTAAATAATCGATCATAAATTGATGGCAGGCCACTGAACGAGCACTATTTATTAAATTAGACGATATTTTGCTACTATGTCCCTCGTTTTCGTCATTACGTTTTAGTAGTGAAAGGTGGCAGGCTCTATGTTAATTCCCGTTATTCTTGCCGGTGGTGTGGGTTCCCGCCTCTGGCCAGCCTCTCGATCGTTGCAGCCAAAGCAATTTATTGACTTCCCCAACATGCAGGGCTCGCTTTTTCAGAACACCTTGTCTCGTCTGGAAGGTGTGCCTGACGTCGAAAATCCGATAGTGGTTTGTAATAGTGATCATCGCTTCTTGGTGGCAGAACAATTAAGGCAGCTTGGAAAAGAGCACTGCAAACTATTGCTAGAGCCGGTCGGCAGAAATACGGCGCCTGCGGTAGCTCTTGCTGCATTGTGTGCGCTACAAGATAACGCGGACCCACTTCTCTTAGTCTTACCGGCCGATCACGTGATTAACGATCAAGCGGCATTTCAGCAAGTAATAGATCAGGCCTTGCAGTTTGCCAGGCAAGAGAAGTTGGTTACTTTCGGGATAGTGCCAAGTGCCCCAGAAACAGGCTACGGCTACATTGAGAGGGGTGCAGAACTTGCAGATGGAAATGGATATTGTGTAGAGCAGTTTGTAGAAAAGCCGAATCAGGAAACCGCGCAGGCCTATCTGGATAGCGGCAATTATTTTTGGAACAGTGGCATGTTCTTGTTTTCAGCCTCTACTTATTTAGCGGAGCTCAAGCGGCATGCTGCAGATATTTTTGATAGCTGTCAACAGGCCTACGCGAGTCTGGAGTCCGGAGAGGAGTTTCAGCGAATCCCAGAGCCAATCTTCGCAAGCTGTCGCAGCGATTCAATCGACTATGCGGTGATGGAGAAGACGGCCTCAGCTGTGGTCGTGCCTCTTGAGGCGGGCTGGAATGATCTTGGCGCCTGGGATGCGATGTGGGAGGTGCAGGCGAAAGATGAGCAGGGCAACGCACTATCTGGCGATGTGCTCACCTTCGATGTAGAAGATAGTTATATTCAATCCCAGTCCCGGCTTGTCGCTGTAGCAGGGGTACGGGATGTCGTAGTTGTCGAGACGGCAGATGCTGTGTTGGTGACCCACCGTTCGCAGGCGCAGTCCGTGAAGCACTTAGTAAAACAGCTGCAAGACCATGAGCGGGAAGAAAGTACGCTGCACCGCTTGGTCTATCGTCCCTGGGGTTCTTACGAGTCTCTAAGCAGCCGGCCCGGGTACCAGGTGAAGCATCTCGTGATCAATGCTGGTGCTTCGATTTCTCTGCAGTTGCATCACAAGAGGGCGGAACATTGGATTGGGCTCAAGGGTGTTGCCTTGGTAACCTGCGACAACAAAGAGTTCGAGCTGCAGCCTAATGAATCAACGTATATTCCAGTTGGAAGTAAACATAGACTGACCAATACCAGTAACCAGCCAGTAGAAATCATCGAGGTTCAAATGGGTGAATATCTTGGCGAGGATGATATTGTCCGTTTCGAAGACCGCTATGACAGGGTCTGAAAACGGATCGATCTAGCCGAAGCTCGATGTTGAATCGCAGGTGACGGCGATACTGACTGCTTTCAATAATTCACCGGAATATTTTTTAGGGAAACTCTGCGCCATGTCCATTATTAAGAAATGTCTATTTCCAGCGGCCGGTTACGGCACGCGATTCTTGCCCGCTACAAAAGCCATGCCGAAAGAAATGCTACCTATCGTGACCAAGCCTCTCATTCAATATGGGGTCGAGGAAGCTATGGATGCAGGCATTACCCAGATTGGTGTTGTAACTGGTCGTGGTAAGCGAGCGATAGAAGATCATTTCGATATTAGCTATGAGTTAGAACAAGAGATTGCTGGCTCTGACAAGGAAAAGTTACTGAACAGCACGCGTGAAATCATGGATCGCTGCACGTTTTCATATACCCGGCAGGTAGAGATGAAGGGCTTGGGTCACGCAATTCTAGTCGGCGAAACTCTCATGGGGCGCGAACCGTTCGCCGTCGTGTTGGCGGACGACTATTGCGTCACCCAAGGAGATGGCGTGCTTACGCAGATGGTCAAGCTGTATGAGAAGTATCAATGTAGCATTGTCGCGATCGAAGAAGTGCCAGTGGATGAGACCCATAAATACGGTGTAATCGCGGGAGACCTGGAAGCAGACGGTGTTTATCGCGTTCATAATATGGTCGAGAAACCTGCGCCGGAAGACGCTCCGAGTAATCTTGCGATTATCGGGCGCTATATTCTCAGTCCAGATATATTTGATGTTATCCGCAGTACACCACCAGGAAAAAATGGAGAGACGCAGATCACAGATGCGCTCCAGATTCAGGCTGCGCAGGGTAAAGTCATAGGTTATCGTTTTAAGGGGCGCCGTTTCGATTGCGGTAGCGTCGATGGGTTTATAGAGGCGACGAATTACACATATAAGGCGCAATCAGAATAGATTGATTCAAGGGCAGTATGAATCTTTCGAGTTTGAAATCGAAATCCAGCGGATAGCTACAAGAAAGCACAACCGCTTAAATTGAGGGACCAGAACTATGACCGAAGAACTTACTTGTTTCAAAGCCTATGACGTAAGGGGTCGCGTTCCTGACCAGCTGAACAGTGACATAGCCTATAGAATTGGGCGGGCTTATGCTGAGTATCTCAGGCCGAAACAAGTCGTAGTTGGTTACGACATCCGCTTAAGCAGCCAGGAATTGTGCGCCTCATTATCGCGAGGTCTTGTGGAGGCAGGTGCAGATGTAATCAATATCGGGCAATGCGGTACCGAAGAAATTTATTTTGCTACTAGCCATTTGAATGCAGATGGGGGGATTGTCGTGACAGCGAGTCACAATCCTGCAGACTTCAACGGCATGAAATTTGTTCGTGAATCATCCAAGCCGATAAGTGGTGATACTGGTCTTAATGAAATCAAAAGGCTTGCACAGGAGAATAATTTCGTATCCTGTAAAGAGCTAGGGGCAGTCAGTTTTGACGATACCCAACCCGCCTATATTGAACATCTGTTGGGCTATGTTGATGTTCCAAATCTACGATCGTTAAAGATAGTGTGCAATGCTGGCAACGGTGGCGCGGGACAAACAATAGATACCATTGAGCAGTTTCTGCCGCTAGAATTTTTCAAGGTTCATCATGAGCCAGATGGCACTTTCCCAAATGGTGTTCCCAATCCTCTTTTGGTGGAGAATCGTGGCACAACCATCGATGCTATTGGCTTGGAGGGTGCCGACATGGGGATTGCTTGGGACGGCGATTTCGATCGCTGTTTTTTCTTCGATGAGAATGGTCGTTTTATTGAAGGCTATTACATTGTAGGTCTTTTGGCGCAGAGCTTTCTTGAACAGGAGCCCGGTGCAAAGATAGTTCACGATCCTCGATTGACTTGGAATACGATTGAGATTGCCAAAGAATTTTCTGGTGAGGCAGTTTTGTGCAAAACCGGTCATGCATTTATTAAAGAGAGGATGCGGATAGAAGACGCTGTCTATGGCGGAGAAATGAGTGCGCATCACTATTTTAGAGATTTTTTCTATTGTGACAGCGGCATGGTGCCATGGCTGTTAGTGGCTGGCTTGATGTCTAAAACTGGCAAGAAATTGTCTGAGCTTGTAAACGAAAGAATGCAGGCATTTCCGGCGAGCGGTGAAATTAATAGACGAATCGAAGAACCGCTCTCCTTGCTGGAAAGGATAGAAGAACTCTATTGTGAGAGCTGTATTGGTGTTGATCAAACTGATGGATTGAGCATGGAGTTTGAGAACTGGCGCTTCAATATCAGGATGTCTAATACAGAACCCCTCGTCCGACTGAACGTAGAATCACGTGCAGACGAAGGGCTCATGAAAGAGAAAACAGCTGAGCTACTTTTGCTGATGGAATAATCGCGGCTGCGCCGGAGCCCTATTTTAGAATAATTTTGCTGTTCGGCCATTCACACGGGTTGCGACACTGCATCGAGCGGGAGAGTCGCTATCTGCTTCAAGTGAACGGAGGAACTCTCGAGGATCCTTTAGGGGTTTAGAGGGTCCGATGAATATTCGCCATGGCGTGATCTGCGGCACCACTTCTACGCGCCATTCCCCGCAGGAGAACACTATTTACCGGTAGAGTAATCCGAATCCGAATGAGTGCTAAGCGTCAGTTTTTCTCCAGTGCTGAAACTTTTGGATTAGACCTTGCGTTGACTTGTCGAGGAGTTCTTGGTCTGTGTCTGCAGACATGGCCGCAAAGACTTTAGTGGATAGCATCTTCCCTAGCTCGACTCCCCATTGATCGAAGGCATTGATGTTCCACAGTACACTGAGAGCGTAGACTTTGTGCTCGTAAAGAGCGAGCAGCAACCCTAAGTTGTAAGGGTTCAACTCCTCTAGCAGCAGTGTGTTGCTGGGCTTGTTGCCTGCCACGAGCTTGTGGGTCGAATCGGCCTCTAGCTTTCCTTCCATTAATGCAAGACTCTGACTAAAACAGTTGGCCAATAGGTGCTGATGCGCCTCAGCGCTGCCCTGGGCATCGCTATTGGCGGCTGCGATGAAATCCACAGGAATAAATTCAGTACCCTGATGCAGGAGCTGGAAGTAGGAGTGTTGTCCATTGGTGCCGGCTGTGCCCCAAATGATGTCGCCGGTATTGTGTTCGATCGGTGCGCCTTGCTTATCTACGCTCTTGCCAAGACTCTCCATGCACAGCTGCTGCAGGAAAGAAGGCAGTAGGTTTAGGCGTTGGCTATAGGGAATCACAGCTGTGCTATGCGCATCGAAGTATTCTCGGTACCAGAAATTCAGGAGGGCCAGAATGACAGGCATGTTTTTCTTGAGCGGTGCCGTTCGAAAATGTTCATCCATAGAGTGTGCCCCGGCAAGCAACTGCCGAAAACTGTCCATGCCTAGCGCGATTGCAATGGGTAAGCCGATTGCTGACCATAAAGAGAATCGGCCGCCAACCCAGTCCCACAGTGGATAGAGATTTTGTTCTTCAATACCAAATTCTGTGGCCGCGCTCAGGTTAGTAGTTATGGCGACGAAGTGCTTAGCCGTGGCAGTTGTATCGGTCTGTTGCAGCAGCCAGTCACGGGCTGCCTCGGCATTGATCAGTGTTTCGCGTGTGGTAAAAGACTTGGAGGCTATGACGAAGAGGGTCGTTTCGGCCTGCAGGTTTTTGAGAGTGTTCTGTAGGTGCGAGGGGTCGACATTCGACACGAAATGCACACTGAGCTTGTGCGTCGCGAAGTGGTGCAGTGCATCACAGACCATCGCGGGGCCGAGATCTGAGCCCCCAATACCAAGATTAACGACGTCGGTAATTGCCTTGCCGCTGTAACCGGTCCATTTTCCGCCATGTAGTTTGGCCACTAGCGATTCCATTTTCTCTAGGGAAGCGCTGACTTCAGGCGTGTTGGTTTTTGCCCGAGGGTCCCGCAGAGCAACGTGCAGCGCGGCTCTTTGCTCGGTAGTGTTAATTTCTTCGCCGCGAAACATCGCATCGATCGCAGTGGGCAGCTGACTCTGCTGTGCCAGGTCGAGTAGTAGGGAAACCGTTTCTGAATTTATAAAGTTCTTGGAATAATCAAGTAGGAGCCCCTCTTGATGTAGCGAGTACTCTTGAAAGCGATCCGTGTCGGCACCAAACAGTGTGCTAAGACGAAATTCATTACGTCTGAATTCTTCACTGTGTTCCTGCAAAGCCAGCCTAGCCGGATTATTTCTTGAGCCGTCCATGGAGAGCTTACTCTTGAGCTGCTTGATAATTCTGCACCGGCTTCGGTTTTGGTTTTCTTAGCAGGGCCATGACGCCATCTTTCTTCGCGATGTTGTAGATATCAACGAAGGGGCGGTAGTGCTGCACGATTATGTTATTGCTGTAGCCGGTTTCACCAAAATTGTCTGGAACTCTCTCTTTAGGGTAGTACGCGGTGCCAAACATATAGTCCATGAAATTAAATTCCCCTGAGAAGTTCTTATCGATTGCCTCTGGGTGGTTGGAGTGATGCCAGCGATGGAATTTAGGATTACTTACGATATAGCCCAGCCAATGCGCATCTTTGATATTGCCGTGACCATAACGGCCCCAAAAGTCTCTGAATGAAATGTAGAGAAAGATCAGAGCGGGATCCGGCTGAAAATAAGTGACTAGCATTAGATAGGGCGCAGCGAAAAGTGCCTTGTCGATAACATGAAAACGACTTGTCGAGAACGAATCGAGAGTCAATGAGCTATGGTGAACCCGATGAAACTGCCAGAGCAAAGGAATCTTGTGCGAATAATAATGAGCCACATAAAATGTGACATGGCCCATAAGCAGGAGAGCGAAAAAACTCCATCCCCAGTGCATGTTTGCCAATGAGCCCTGCAGATAGGCTCCTTGGCCGGCATGTTGCTGAGCATAAGTGACTAGCCAGGCGACAAAGGCCGCATTTAACATGCTGTGCAGGTGCAATCGATGATAGGTGTGTATCAGGTCATTGATCATGCCTGACCTGACAAAAGGCTGTTTGTTCAGAGGAAAGAGCCGTTCGACGATTGGAATAATCCAGATCCAGCCGTAGAGCGAGAGCATTTGCAGCCATTCTTGGGTAACAGGAGTCAGCATGCTTGGGTTCTAGCTTATCTGTAGAGTAGTAATTAGCTGCCTAATTCAGGGCCGCGAGAAGCGGTACATGCCTGAATGCTGGGCGATTTTGACAATCTTTCGAATCGGCTAGTTTAGCAAATATCGTGCTAAGTTAGTATGCTTCATTTTCTGCTAGACGAGCCGATTGTAAGCGCCATGAAGAGTACTAATTTTGGATACATTCCTGCACTTGATCATCTGCGTGGCTTCGCCGCGGTGCTGGTGTTGTTCTTCCACAGCTCGCACTTTATTTCACATAAGTTGATCTACGGCACGCCCTACGATCCGGCTAATTGGGCTAGAGCAGGTAATCCATTCTCTGCTCTGGCAATCGAGGGACATACCGCGGTTTCTCTTTTCTTCTTGCTAAGTGGATTTGTATTTACTGTGGGCTCGCTGCAGAAAAAACTGAATTACCTAGGTTTCTACCGCAATCGACTCCTGCGAACCTATCCCTTGTTTCTGTTCTTTCTAATTCTTGGTATTGCGTTCAACACTGAAAATTTTACTATCATCGCCTTGCTGCAATCTGTGTTCTTCATGGCGAATAGCGATACCGCGATCAATGGCGGTGTATTTACATTTGTGTTCTGGTCCATCGCGGTGGAGTGGCATTTTTATTTGTTGTTTCCTTTGTTATTAGTCTGCGTGCAAAAGTGGGGTTGGAAGGTATTGCCTGGGCTAATACTGGCGCTGCTTGTGGTGCGCACCGGCGCGTATTTTGCTGGAGCTGACATGCGAGTGCTGAGCTATTGGACTATCGTGGGCCGTCTCGATCAATTTCTCTTGGGGATGCTCGCAGGCATTTACTATCGAACTTATTTTGTGGCGGGCAAGCGCTTGGATTATGTCGCTATCGGGGGCGCGGCTCTGGTGCTGATGCTGCTATACGGTTTTAACCAGTTGGGTGGGGGCGGGGCGAATAACCACCTTTGGATATTCTGGCCGACGGTGGAGGCAATGGCTTGGGCGGTATTCCTAATTGGCTATCTGTCGATCGCACGACATTTTAATCGCTTGGTGGGAAAAGCCTTAGTGGCACTCGGCACAATCAGCTACTCCATCTACATGGGTCACTATTTGGTGTTGGACTTCTTCCTGCGGCACAACTGGGAGAGTCTGTGGCGATTAAACGATCCTCTAGGCACAGCTGTTCTGAATGTCTTCGTATTGATGCTGCCTTTAGTCCTGCTGCTAGCGGCGACCACCTATTTCTGTGTGGAGCGGCCATTCTTGCTGCGCAGAGTTAAGTATACGCAGGCTCAAGAGCCTGTTCCTCAGGGGCCTGAAATATCAGTGAACTGAACTATTGATGCTGCCGCTCTTTTTATGTAGTATGCGCGACCTGATTGCAGCAGTCGTGGTCAGAGCGATTTCGTCCTATCGAGACCGCGAATCTAGGCGCTGATCGGGGCTATTTGAGGTCATAGATCAAAGTCAGGATGTTTGATAAAATTTGAATTATGCCGCTATAGCTCAGCCGTGGTAGAGCAGCTGACTTGTAATCAGCAGGTCCCCACGTTAAGAGTGACTCTGGTTGCGGTGTAAGAAGGTTCGTAGTATAGAAAGAGCAGTAACTGAATTATGCCGCTATAGCTCAGCCGTGGTAGAGCAGCTGACTTGTAATCAGCAGGTCCCGAGTTCGACTCTTGGTGGCGGCACCATTTTTAAAGGCTTGCAGCAATGTAAGCCTTTTTTCATTTCTGAATCAACAGAGCGTGTCGAAAAAGGCGCACCGCTTACGCCTTCGCAGCCTCTTTCCTAGCTGTATTAGCAGTGCAGACAGCCAAATATCGAATCCATCTCTGGTCATCGATCAAAACACCCTGGTCCCGTTGATTTAGGCCCTCCTGATTCCAGCAAAATTGCTACTCGAAAGCCTGATATTAGCAAACCGATACGGCTTGCCTTTTACTCAGAAGTTAGCAAATGAGTGTAAAGATAGTTACTTTATAAAGTATCACTTTAAAAGAGGTGTGCGATGAAGCGATTCGTCCGTAAGAAGCCAAATCCCACTCGAAATCGGAACCCAGAGCTAAAAACAGCTCTGATTCTTGAAGCGGCCAGAGAATTGTTTGCAGCACAAGGTTACGAAAATACGCCTACAGCGCAGCTCGCGTGAGCGAGCGTTTTACGCGCACCTCTGCAACTGAGTTGAATTATCAATTCACAGTGGATGACACAACGTATTATACGGAGCCCTGGAGCGGTGAATTTTCATTTACCCGAGAAGACAATAACCATATCTACGAGTTTGGCTGTCATGAAGAAAATTACAGTATGGTTGGTGCACTTCGTGGAGCGCGGGTACAAGAAAGAGATGCGCATAAGTGAAATCGATGAGGAAGCTACTCACATAAACCACGTCCTAGTATTTGGACGTTAGTTGCAAGGGTACGTCTCATTGAAAGATAGCGTTAAACAATCGGTATGAAATACCTTAGAACCTTGCGTCTTTGCCTTTTTTCCGCCGCGCTAATTGTAAGCAGTGCGTTCTCGCAAGCTATCCCAGAAAATCAATACTTCGAGTCCGATGGAGTCAGCATTCGGTATGTTGAGCTGGGTTCTGGAGAGCCCGTTATCGCGATTCATGGTTACTAGAGCAACAGTGATTCTTGGTTAGAGAAAGTCTCTTCTCTTGCCGAGAATTACCGTCTAATTCTCTTTGATCAGAGAGGACACGGACTCAGCGATAAGCCGCACACAGTTTAAGAATATCGGAGAGAAATGGGGCATGATGTAATTCGTCTCATGGACCATCTCCCTATCCCTAAAGCACACATACTTGGCTACTCACTCAGGTAGACCCATCTCAATGGTCTTAACCGAGAATGAATCGCAATTCATTTCTGCTGTTTTTGGAGGAGGATCGGCGATATGGGAATGGGGAAGCGCCAGGGACCTGCTCAATCAGCACAGCTATGAGAGATTTCTGAACACGAGTCGTCGGCAGGTATTGAGTTCTAGCGTGGAGGGTCAAGATTTAATCGCACTTGCCAATCTTCGCTTGGGCGAAAAACAAGTTGTGGTATCAAAACAGAGTCTCTCAAATCTCAGCATACCTATACTTGCTATTGTGGGTAGTATAGATCCAGCTCTGGAAGCAGTTGAGAACTTTACGAGTACATTCCCGGCTATAGAGTTAATTGTAATAGATGGGGGGACACATCTGCCGGCGCCAGAGCATCTTGAATTTCTTGAGAGTATTCAGCGGTTTTTTGCCAAAAACCAAGAGAATTCAGCTCGGTATTCAGGGGCCATAGTGAGCAAATAATTGAAGGGGTGCAAAACGCCAGCAATTACTATCGGCGCACAGGCACAGACCGAATCAACGTTTCACTGGCTTGAAGATAGAGACTCTCAGGGGCGGCAGGACTTCTGTGCATGGCTTTGCTCCTAGTCGTCTTGTAGTCCTTAACCGATTCACTTATTCTTCACCGCTTAATTAATTTCTAGTAGAGTGCAGTGAATATCTCATGTTGGACGAAAAACAAATCCGAGAATTAGTTGCCGAGCACGGCAGCACAGTGAACGAAGGTCGGCCCATTCAGCAGCTCATCAATGACGGGGAGATTCCGAGGTTGACTGGGGCCACCGTATTAGAGGGCAAGGTCTCTGACTCGGTGTTTGGGGATAAGCTCAAGAGTGCTTCGGGAGTTTCACTTAGGCTGATGTTTCGCAACAATCGAATATCAACTCATGATGTGAATCGTGGTGCCATTCCATTCAAAGATCAGGTGTTAGCCTTCAATCACGATCATATGCTGCGTTTAGTCGTGGATGTGTTGGGCTCCTCGCAATTCAGTGTAGAGGGATTGCTGCCAAGCTCGACGGTCATCCCAGCTGAGAATCTTGAGTTGGTGAGTCTTGAGAATGTACTTCGGCTCTTTAACGCCGAGAGCTCGACTTCTACGTCTTTGTACCAGCATTGGATGCAGGCCGTCGATGCTGGTGAGACTGTGCTGCACTACGCCGGTCACGAATTGAGCGTCGCGGACCTGGTGCCTAACGGTATTCTGCCGTATGTCATGGATACTCCGAGCACGAAGGACAAGGTAGATAAGACCACCGACGCACAATCGTTGATTGATAGTGGCGTGTGTACTCAGGAGCAATACAATCAAATTCGCAATTCATCCCTAATGGCGTTCGGCATGATCACTCAGTATCTGGCCGCGCGTGGCATGGTACTGGTGGACACCAAGACCGAGCATGGCATCAACAGCAAAGGCGTAATAGTGGCCGCCGATGAACTCTATACTATGGACTCTTCGCGTTTCTGGCGCTTGGATGACAAGGGTGATGTTCTGCATAGAGATGGCAAGCCAGTCTCATTCTCTAAAGAGTTTGCGCGCGGCATGGTGAAGGAGAAGGATCAGCAATTCACTGACGAACAAGCGGGCGAGATCGCGGTACGCTATATCGACGGCTTACAGCACTTGACCGGGGTCGAGTTCGCGCCAGACTTGCGGCCTCGAGACCAGCGCATAATTGAATCGGTTGACTTAATATTGGACGCGCTGCTTTAGCGTCTATTTTCCAAGTTGTGCATGAGAGGCCTGCATTGATGAATCACATGATTAGGCGCAGCGTCATCGTACTATTTTTCCTCGCCATTATTCAGGCCTGTTCACCTGCGCCTAGCAACGAGACAGCGACGTCAGTCGCGTCTACTTTGGAGAGCATAACTGCCGCCGACTATGAGCGTGCGCAAAGCTTTCTTGCAGTCAATACTTCGGACCTAGTCCAGGGCAATATCCTTGCTCAATACTGGCAAATTGATGATCGATTGATCTATCGCCGTTCAACTGAGAACGGCTCTGACTATATTCTGGCGGATGTACAGACGGCGCAGAAATCGCCTCTTTTCGATGCGGTACGTCTAGCAACGGAATTGGCAGCCTATGCAGACGAGGAAGTTGATGCAAATGACTTGAGCTTGTCACGAATGCATCTTCTCGAGGCGGGTGAGCAGCTCGATTTCGACTACGCGGGTGAGAGCTACGTGTTGGACTTAAATAGCTACACGCTTAACCAACTGGCACAGACTCCACCTAGTGAATACCTTGCCCCTGACGGCGGCTCGGCCGCCTTTATTGATGAACATAATCTATGGCTTCGCGATACCGCGAGTAACGAGACCACCCAACTTACCTTCGATGGTGAGCAGGACTATGGCTATGCAACCAACAATGCAGGTTGGTTGCGAGATGAGGGTCCTGTCCTATTGTGGTCCCCAGACTCCTCTAAGATAGCTACTTTTCGTCACGATGGCAGAAATGTAGGTGAAATGTATCTGTGGTCTACTCAGGTGGGTCATGGCGAGCTAGATGCTTGGAAGTATCCGCTGCCGGGTGATGACTACATATTCATGATCGAGCGCATCGTGATTCATCTGGAAGATGAGCCGCGTGTTACTGCTTTACAACTGTCACCCGACCCACATAGATCGACTACCAGTGATCACATAGCTGGCCGCGGCGGCGTGTTTCTAGACGTGGAGTGGAGTAAAGACAGCGAGACCCTGTCGTTCGTTTCTTCATCGCGGGATCACAAGATTGCACAGTTGCAGATAGCTGATCCAGAAACTGGCGAAGTGAGGCCTGTCTACCGAGAAGAAGTCGAGACGTATTTTGAATCCGGATACAATGCTGCCAATTGGCGTGTCTTTCCCCAGAGAAATGAGTTCATCTGGTTTTCTGAGCAAGACAATTGGGGGCACCTTTATTTGCATGACTTGCAGTCAGGCGAATTGAAGCGCCAGATCACTGAGGGCAGTTGGGCGGTATTGCAGATCCAACAGGTCGATCTAGAAAATGAGCTGATCTACTTTCTCGGTTCGAATCGCGAGTCAGGTGATCCCTATTTTCAGTATTTGTATCGAATTAACTTCGATGGCTCTGATCTCATCAACTTAACGCCTGAGACTGCAAACCATCAAATTAGCTGGTCCGAGTCTGCTCAATATTTTACTGATGTCTATTCGACACCGAATACCGCTCCAGTTTCTGTTGTGCGCAACACGGCAGGTGAGACGCAGTTGATTCTCGAAGAAACGGATATCGACTCACTTATCGATAGCGGCTGGGTGGCACCGATTCCATTCAGCGTAAAGGCCAGAGATCAGATCACCGACCTCTACGGTTTACTCTATAAGCCCTCCAATTTCGATGAGACTAAGTCCTATCCGGTATTGAACTATCTCTACCCGGGGCCACAGAGTGGCAGTGTCGGCACGCGATCGTTTCGCGCCTCACGTAATGACAAGCAGTCGCTAGCGGAGCTTGGGTTCATCGTAGTCGAGCTGGACGCTATGGGCACGCCAGGGCGTTCAAAGTCTTTTCACGATGCCTACTATGCAGATATGGGCGACAACGGCCTGCCCGATCAGATCGAAGGCATCCGGCAGCTAGGGGCAGACAATCCGTGGATGGATCTGGAACGTGTGGGCATCTGGGGGCATTCCGGTGGCGGCTTCGCATCGACTGCAGGGATACTGCGCTATCCAGACTTCTACAAGGTCGCGGTTTCTGGCGCGGGCAATCACGATAATCGGAACTACGAAGACGACTGGGGCGAGAAGTGGCAGGGTCTGTTAGAGACGTACCCAGAGAACAATCCGGACGAAGACGAGCCAGTAGTCACTACGAACTACGACAATCAGGCGAACCAGCTGCTAGCGGCTAACTTGGAAGGCAAGCTGTTGCTTGCCCACGGCATGCTCGATACCAATGTACACCCTTCCAGTACACTGTTGGTGGTGGATGCCTTAATCGAGGCTGACAAGGACTTCGATCTAGTTGTTCTGCCCAATGCCAGCCATGGTTTCGGAAATAGACGCTACTTCATGAAGCGACGCTGGGACTATTTCGTCGAGAACCTTCGCGGCCTGCAGCCTCCATCAGAGTTTATCTTTGCCGATAACGTTCGCTAGACACACAAAGCACTAGCTGCTGTCCTTGCAAGCGCGTTGCTCGCTGCATTAAGCTTGAATCATAGGTTTATGAAAGAAGGTTTCACAAAAGGGCCGCTGCGCCCACCAATGAATTTAATTAAGGATGTCGCCATGAGAATTCACTTTCGGATCACCGCGTTGGCCAGCCTGATGATAGCCGTATTTGTAGTACCTCACGCCTTTGCTGCCGAGGACTATAGACCGCCTCAGACAGACTTTGGCGTGCCGGATGTACAAGGGGTTTGGAACTATAAGACCCGAACTGGTCTAGAGCGTGCCGATGTCTATGAAGGCGCTTTAGAAATAGACGAGGCAACCATGTTGGAGAAGATGGTTTCCACGCCGGACTTCATCGCTTTTCTTGAGGCAACAGGTGCCGAAGCACCCGGGCCCAAAAATGTGGGTGGCTATAACGGGTTTTGGATTACACCGGGGGACGCACTCGCCGAAATGAATGGCAAGTATCGATCGTCCCTCATCGTAGACCCACCTGATGGCAAAATTCCCTGGACAGAGGAAGGGCAGGCGGTTCGTCGATCTCAACAGGACGAACTGCCGATGGGCATGGCGGAGAGTGATGGGCCAGAAGGGCGTACTCTCTCAGACCGATGTCTAGTGAGCTTCGCTTCAACTGCGCCATTCATGAGCAGCCTCTACAACAACCATATGCAGATCGTACAAGGACCGACTCATGTTGTGCTTCTCGCGGAAATGGTGCACAACGCGCGTATCGTGAGAATCGATCAGGAGTTTAAAGATCTACCTTATGAGAAGTGGTTGGGTGACTCAATAGGCTACTACGATGGGGATGCCTTGGTAGTGCAGACGAAAGACTTCAATGGCTGGCAGGTTGCTAAGGAGCGATTGGTTTCCAGCAATGTTTTGCTGACGGAGAGATTCACTCGTGTCGCTGAAAACAAGCTCCATTACGCCTTTACCATCGATGATCCTGAACTCTACACGCAGCCCTGGACTGCTGAGATGCCAATGTATACCGGTGAAAACTTATACGAGTATGCCTGCCACGAGGGCAACTATGCGATGCCTGCCATTCTCGCCGGAGAGCGCCGTCACGAGGCAGATGCTAGGAACGCACAGTAATTTAAATCCCTGTGCCACGTTGTTGGTGCCGGACGCGTTTGAGGAACATCAAGTGGGACAGACTTATCGCCCTCTTAGCCAGATTCGAATTATTCACATTACAGGGTAATAAATTGTAATGGACTCAATCGAAGCAGCGATCGCTGCGTATACCAATTTCATGTGGGGCTTGCCGCTAGTTATTCTGCTAGTGGGTGGTGGCTGCTTCTTCATGATTCATTCCAGGCTACGTCACTTTCGTTATTTCTCCCACAGCTTAGGCTTGTTGAAGGGTAAATTTGATGATCCCTTGGTGTCAGCATCTGGAGACATTAGTCACTATGGCGCGCTCGCTACAGCATTGGCGGGAACCATGGGCCTTGGAAATATCACCGGCGTAGCAATTGCGATCACTGTAGGTGGCCCGGGTGCGATATTTTGGATGTGGATTACTGCAATCGTCGGAATATCCACTAAATTCTATACTGCCTCATTGGCGATTATGTATCGCGGCAAAGACGATGAGGGCAAGCTGCAAGGCGGTCCGATGTATGTGATTAGAGAGGGGCTAGGTCGCAAGTGGCTACCCCTTGCTTGGATGTTTGCCATAGCAGGCATGGTAGGAACCCTGCCTATCTTTCAGGTGAATCAATTGGTACAGATTCTGCGCGATCTCATTGCGATTCCAGCAGGGATGGCGACTAGCGAAGAGCATTTTGGTTTCGACTTCGGCGCCGGTGTAGTTCTTGCCATCGTTATGTTTAGCGTTGCAGTAGGAAAGGTGAAGAGAGTTTCCGCGATCGCGGGCAAGATGGTGCCGTCTATGGTGATCTTCTATTTCCTAATAACCGGTGTGCTGCTGGCGAGTCATCTTGGCGAGATACCTGCCATGTTCGTACTCATCTTCACTGATGCGTTTACCGGAGAAGCTGTATCGGGAGGTGTGCTCGGCGCAGTGATTCTGATTGGCGTACAGCGCGGTGCGTTCTCCAACGAGGCAGGAATAGGCACAGAGTCTCTGGCACATGGTGCAGCCAAGACAAACGAGCCAACCCGCGAGGGTCTGGTTGCCATGATAGGCCCTATCGCCGACACCTTAATCGTCTGCACCTGCACGGCACTGGCACTGCTGGTCACCGGCGTATGGGAAGGCGGTGGAGTTGGCATCACGATGACTACGCAGGCGTATGAACAGGTGTTTCCAGGCTACGGTGCCTATCTATTGCTGATCATGGTTATTGTGTTGAGCACGACAACGATACTCACCTATTGGTATTACGGCAGTAAGTGCATGGGCTTTCTCTTCGGCACGTCAACAGAGAGGTTCTATATGTACGCGTATATGGCGCTGATAATTGCCGGTGCCGTTGTCTCGCTAGAAGTGGTGATTAATCTTCTGGATGGCATGTACGCGACGATGGCGATACCTACTATGGTCTCAACACTGCTGTTAGCGCCGAAGGTTAAGAAGGTAGCTAGCGCCTATTTTGCGCGAATCGATGCCGGTGAATTCGATGAAAAAAAGCCATCTAACAGTAGTGATACGATACCCTTGGAGAGCTAGTAAACTATGAAGAACGTTTCGATGTTAATCCTATTGTCTTTTACGTTGTTCAGCTGTGCTCAAAGCAACCAGTCACAGCAAACAGATATCGCTGCCATAAATAAAGTGTTAGATGACTATCATCAGGCCGCCGCTAACGGCGAATGGGATATCTATTTTAATCTAATGAGCGACGATGGCGTATTCATAGGAACCGACGCGCAGGAGCGCTGGGTTAAGCAAGAGTTTCGTCAGTACTCCAGTGGCAGCAATGGTTGGGTCTATACGCCGCAGCAACGCAATGTCAACATCACTCCAGATGGATTAAGTGCATGGTTTGACGAGGCGTTGTTAAGTCAGAGTTACGGCAGTAGCCGTGGCAGCGGAGTGTTGATAAGCACCGCTGTGGGTTGGAAAATCTCGCAGTACCATCTAACTTTGCCGATCCCTAACGGCATGGTGCGCGGTATTACTGATCAGATTAAAGAATATGAAGCGCAGGATTAGTCGAGGCGACTCTATGCTGCTGATTCTCGCGCCATCTTTTGAAATCCACGACTCATCAGCCAAGCGCTAAGAGTGGAGATGACGGCAAACACTGATAGCACCATAAATACCTGCGGCCAGCCAAGGTAGTCGGAGAGTATGCCCGCAGCAAACGCGGCGATCGCCCCGCCGATATAGCCCATCCCATCGATAATGCCTGTACAGGAACCTGCTCCTTTGGCGCCAGCGATATCTAGTGTGAGACAGCCGCTGCTCATGGAATAGGGGCCCAGCAAGAAGAATCCGCTAGCGCCTAGAAAGAACAAAATCATATTGAAGTTCGGCTCACTCGCATCGCTCAGCACCGCTATGGCGATCATGCAAAACACTAGCACGGAAAGCATCATCCACATCATGCGTGCCCGGTCTCCGTTACGCGCATGATGATCTGTATACCAGCCTATGAATACCGTGCCGGCTACTCCTAGCAATGGAAATATGGCAGAGCGTAAAATCGCAGAGCTCGCGCCCAGACCGATGTCGAACAGAAATTTCGGTGTCCAGAATAAGAATACAGATCGCAGCAGTGTGGTAAGAAAGCTAAATACTAGTAGCTGTCTGTATATAGGTAGCCGCAGCAACGTCTTCATAATGGTCGATATTGGCGGTTGTTCGTCGTCGCCGTAGTCGGCAATTTGTTCTTTTGAGGTTTCACCTTCTATTGGCTTAGCGCCAGGCACCACGTCGGCAGGACTAGAGCGAGATGCGAAGTAGGACCAGAGCAAGATCAGAGTGAGTAGCATGGCGGGGTAGATGAAGACTCCCTGCCAGGGAACGCCGATAGCTACCAGAAATCCCGCAAACACAGTAGCCGCAACTCCGCCAAACTGAAAGTTGACACTAATCAAACCCATCACTGTGCCGTTGCGCTCTCTTGGATACCAGTTGCCGATCGTCTTCGTAAGTCCACCCCAGCCCATAGAAAGAAAGTAGCGGCAGCAACACCATACAATGATAAATACAGTGAGGCTTGCCGAGATCGCAAAGATTATATTGAAGAATATGGCGCCCGCCATGCCGATAAGAAAAATTTTACGTCCGCCGATTCTATCGGCTAAGGGGCCATTGATAAATTTCCCGGTGGCATAGGCCATTTCGGATAGAGAGGCTATAAGGCCAAGTTGTGTATTAGAGTAGCCAAATTCCTGTTCAAGCAGAGGAAAGGCGGCGGAGAGATTGCCGCGGCAGAGGTAGTAGCCCACATAGCCAACGAGCATGACCCAGAAGGTAGAGGTTCTCCAGTGTAGCAGCCGGGCATTTTCTTCCGATGAAACGGGGGTCTTGTGATCACCTTGCACAGTATAGAACATTTACGGGTCCCTGTAGTTCGACAATTAGCGCTAACTTCTGCTCGTTAGAGGTGATCTATACGCATTGTAGCGTGGAGAAATAACAGACTTAGTGGATCGTCTGCTCTGGCTTTGCTAAGTCGTCGCTGCTCGTCGAAGTCACTCGGGGCTCGTCCTGTGACGCATAGCTGCGTGTGATGACTGCATTGTGTAGGTAGTTCCCAAGTTTGCCCAGAAATTCTTCCATGTGAGTTGTTTGATAGTGGGCCTGCAGGCAATCGGCATTTTCCCATTCCTGCAAAAGGACTATTTGATTGGTGTCTGTCATACCTTCGAAGTACTCATAGTTCAGGCAGCCGTGTTCTTGGCGACACAGGCGAGTCATATCCTTCATCAATTCGAGTACTTCAGATTTGGATTCTGCAACTAGATGAAAAGTTGATTGAACCATTATCATGATGTGCTTAATCCTGTTTAAGAGTTTCGTTTACACAATGCTGTGCTAAAGATTTTATTGTACGGAATTGAATCTTCAAATCAGCTGAATTTATTTGCCGTAGCTTTCGCTGCTAACACTAAGATGGTGCCTACTGCTGTGTATTCAAGGCTACTTTCGCAGGCGCACGGGAAGCTGTCAAGAATCAACGTCGCAGCTTATCGGCGTTGCCGATAAGCTGTTGATTTTAATTCGATTTAGCGAGCTTGCTGTCGAGACTCCAGCCACCGGCGCCAAGACCTGCTAATACTAGTAAGCCGGCGAAGATGCCCATATTCTTAACGAAGTTCTGCGTCTGGTCGGGGACATTCCAGAAGTCATGCATCACAACATTAATAACGAGAGTCAATCCGGCTAGCACAAATGCTACGGGCTTCACCTGATAGCCCACAATCACGGCAATGCCGCCAAATAGTTGAATCAGAATGGTCAAAATCAAGAAAAATGAGATAAACACCATGCCTTGTTCAGCCATGGAGGCAGAGGTTCCCTCCATATTTGTAATTTTTAGCAACGCCCCGGGGCCGAAAAAATAGAGTCCGAGAATCACGCGGCCGCTGGTGGAACAGAGGAGTTCGAAATTTTTAAGCATTGGGCATCCCCGTTGGGCCTGTAGTGAATTTTCTATGGATATCTATTGTTCTTTCTTTTGCTCATTCTTTCCACCAGGGATAGAAAGGTGGCATGTCATGGGATGCCTTTTCAATATACTCCGGCCTTCTCTTTTCCAAGAATGCCTTTACGCCTTCCCTGCCACTTCCTTGGCTCGCATAGAATATCGCTAAAGAATCTATTTGATGCGCCGCCAGCGGATGATCTTGAGCCGCATTACGATACATCATCTGTCGCGTTAGAGCGATAGACACGGGGCTGTGTTGTGCTATTCGCTTAGCGAGTGCGTAGGCTTTTTCCAGCAGTGACTCCTTGGGTTCGATGGAATTGGCGAAGCCGCGTGCCTTTAATTCTTCGGCTAGGATTAGGTCGCCGCTATAAACCCATTCTAACGCCGTGCCCATGCTGACGATTCGGGGGAGAAACCAGGTGGAACAGGCCTCCGGTGTAATACCTATTTTGTTGAACACGAAACCTACGCGTGCATTCTCGGAAACGAGCCGGATGTCCATTGCGCAGGTCATGGTCGCCCCGATGCCCACGGCTGCACCGTGAATAGCAGCAATGACCGGTTTCTTGCAGTCGTAGATCGCGAGTGTAAGCCGGCCGCCTGTGTCGCGGACGCCGCTAATGATATCGGGATCATTCAGCTTAGTTTGCATATCACTAAGACTCGGCTGCAAAGCTTCGTTCAGTCCAAATACATTTCCCTCGCTGCCGAGGTCCATGCCAGCACAGAATGCTTTGCCAGCTCCAGTGACAACGATGGCTCGAACCTCATCGTCTTCGCTTGCGCGATTCACGGCGTCGATCAGCTCATTCGCCATTTCAACGGTGAAGGCATTCATGTGCTCGGGACGATTGAGCGTGATGGTTAGGATATTGTTTTCGATCTGATAGAGAATTGCGTTATAGGCCATTGCGAATACCAACAAGTAGCGATTGGGTGGAGGCCTATAATACAGCGAAGTTATGGCTTATGCAGGAGTCTCTTGCTCTTACTGCATTCTGATGAGGCTTATTTCACCTTCCTGTAGCTTTTATTGCAGACCTCTCTTTCGCTTGGTGATCGCAAAGATCAGAAACCCTGCCTTAAGGAGTTGCCTGCGTCAGTGCCCTGCAGTAAGAGCATTAAGTGCTGACGTTAGCGGTCAAATACCCCATAACAAGCCTAAATAGGCCGGAAATTGCCTAGTTCACCAGCGAGTCAACTCTGATGACCATTGAGGTGAGGCATAGTTAGATCGTTAGATTTTGATTATCTATCTATCCGTTCTCTCTAGATGGCTTTTGCCGCGCGAAGTTGTTCAATGTCGTTCTCACTGTAGCCCCAATCTGCCAAAATCTGCTCGCTATGCTCGCCGACCATAGCGGCTGAAGATTTAATCTGCGACGGCGTGCGGCTAAATCTTGGCGCCGGTGCGGGCTGAGTCACACCGTCGAATTCGACATAGGTATCTCTGGCAACATTGTGTGGGTGACTTGGCGCTTCACCGAGATCAAGTACTGGCGCGAAGCAGACGTCCGTGCCTTCCATTAAATCGCTCCATTCGGATCGTGTCTTTGTCAGGAACAGCTTCACGAGTTTCTCTTTTAATTGTGGCCATGCATTCTGATCCTGCTGCGCCAGAAATTCCTTGTCTTCTATCTCACACTTCTCGAGAAGAAGAGCATAGAACTGTGGCTCGATGGAGCCAATAGAAATATATTTGCCATCACTGCATTCATAACTACCGTAGTAGTGAGCACCGCCATCCAATTTATTGGCCTGTCTGTCGGTAGTCCACATATTCATCGCCATTAACCCGAAGAAGGGGCTTAACAAACTCGCAGTGCCATCGGTCATGGCGGCATCGATAACCTGCCCCAGCCCTGAACTGGTTCTTTCATGTAGTGCGGCCAGGATGCCCGTTAGTAAGTACATGGCACCACCGCCAAAGTCACCTACCAAATTGAGCGGCGGGGCGGGGGGTCTATCAGAATGGCCCATTGCGCCTAGCGCTCCTGCTATCGATATATAGTTTATATCGTGTCCGGCAGTCTGTGCTAAAGGTCCAGATTGACCCCAGCCAGTCATGCGGCCGAAAATGAGTTTTGGGTTGCGTGCGAGACAGACATCCGGTCCTAGGCCCAGGCGCTCCATCACCCCTGGCCTGAATCCCTCGATAAGCGCATCAGCGTTTTCTATCAGCCGCAGTACTGTCTCAACAGCGTCTGGATTTTTGAGGTCCAGTGCAATCGAGCGGCGTCCTCGGTTTAGCACGTTCGCCCTGTGCCCAGTGCCTTTCTGATTCAGTCTGTCGATGCGAATCACCTCAGCACCCATGTCGGCTAACATCATGGCGCAGAAGGGACCTGGGCCAATGCCAGCCATCTCCAGTATTTTTAATCCTTGTAGCGGTCCCATTTTTATTCCTATCATTAAACGTAATTTCTACGGATCATAGGGGATTGTGTAGAGGAAATAAAACCAATGTGGGGAAAATTTCGTAATACGGGGAGTGAAAATGTTGTTTCATTAGCTGTTTCACTTTTGCAATGGATACATTATCCTTCTGCGTCCCCCATTTAATGAAAGTTACCAACTCACGGCGTCAAGCGATTATGGAACTACAGAATAAAATAGCATTTATAACCGGTGGAGCCTCAGGTTTGGGCCTGGCCACCGCACGGAATTTTGTTGATGCAGGCGCGAAGGTCATGTTGTTCGACCTGAACGCGCAGATGTTACAAAAGGCTGCCGCCGAGCTGGGTGAAAATGCTATTTTTCATGCAGGCGATGTCGCGGATGAAGTGTCGGTCGCAGCGGCGCTCGAAAAGACCCAAGAGAAATTCAGCACAGTGCACATCAATGTAAACTCCGCAGGGATCGGTGGAGCTGCGCGCACGGTTGGAAAGAACGGACCGATGCCGTTGCAGAAATTCGAGCACATCGTGAGAGTCAATTTGATCGGCACCTTCAATGTGTTGCGTCTTTGCGCTGAAGTGATGCAGCTTAACGATCCGGTGACAGCAGACAATGAGCGTGGAGTCATCATTAATGTGGCTTCCATCGCCGCATTCGATGGTCAGACCGGCCAAGCAGGTTATGCCGCATCCAAGGGTGGTATCGTGTCGATGACATTACCGATTGCCCGAGATCTAGCGAAGCGAGGTATTCGAGTTAATACAATCGCACCAGGAGTATTTGAGACGCCATTGCTGGCATCAGCTCCGGACGAGGTGCGAGACCCACTCATAGCTATAACTCAATTTCCAAAGCGTCTCGGCAACCCTGAAGAGTTCGCAGATCAGGTGGCGCATATTGTGACGTGTTCCTATCTTAATGGCGAAACAATCAGGCTAGACGCGGGCATTCGTATGCCGGCACTTTGATAGTTATTTTTTAAATAAGATTTATAGTTATCTAACTAATTCACTAATTCACTAATTGTCAGGGGGCAAAAAAAATGGCTGATGCTTATATAGTCGGAGCAGTGCGTACTGCAACAGGAAAGAAGAAAGGTAGATTGAGTGCTATCCACCCTGTGGATCTGGGCGCAATCGTAGTTGATGAATTGGTCGATAGAACGGGTATTCCTACCGATGCTGTGGACGATGTGATATTCGGTGTCGTAGTGCAGATCGGCTCACAGGCGGGCAATCTAGGTCGCAATGTATCAATGTCGTCCAAGCTCGATCTCGCTGTGCCAGGAACAACTGTAGATCGTCAATGTGGCTCGTCGTTACAGGCCATTCAGTTTGGTGCGCAGGCGGTTATGTCGGGCACTCAGGACGTTATTATTGCAGGCGGCGTAGAAGCGATGAGTACGGTAGAGATCGGCTCTAATATCCGGGATGGCCTACCGAATGGCCGTGGCATACCCAAAGGAGAACGTTTGGAGCTTCAGTATCCTGGTATTCAGTTTAGTCAGTTTGATGGCGCAGAGTTATTGGCGGAAAAGTATGCGATTACTCGTGCAGATCTCGACGCCTTTGGACTGTTGAGTCATCAGCGCGCACAAGCGGCTACTGATAATGGCTACTTCAAAGAGGAGGTTGTTCCGCTAAATATTAAGTTAGAAGATGACTCAGTGGACGTGCACCTGGTAGATGAAGGTATTCGCGGCGCAGCAACTTTAGAAGGCATGCAATCTTTAAAAACTCTACGAGAAGGCGGAGTGATAACAGCCGGTACGGCGAGCCAGATTAGTGATGGTTCGGCAGCTATCATGATTGCAAATGAGATGGCAGTAGCGAAATACAATCTACCGGTGCGCGCGAAAATCCACTCGTTGGCGGTAGTAGGCTCAGATCCGGTGATCATGTTAGAAGGCCCTATCCCAGCGACACAGAAAGTATTAGAAAAGGCAGGACTTACTATCGAAGATATCGATCTGTACGAGGTCAATGAGGCGTTCGGGTCGGTGCCTCTAGCATGGGCTAAGGCGGTGGGTGCGGATCTGGAGAAGTTAAATGTAAATGGTGGCGCACAGGCTTTAGGGCATCCGCTAGGTGGTACTGGAGCGAAGCTCATGACCACGTTGGTCCATGAGTTAGAGCGACAGAAGAAGCGCTATGGTTTGCTTGCTATCTGTGAGGGTGGCGGTACTGCAAACGCCATGATCATCGAACGTATGGATTCGGTTACAGCCTAAGAGAAAATACCATGATTGATTCCTATGATTCCCCTTGGATGGATGAAGAGTTGCATATTATGCGCGACGCAGTCGGCAAATTCTTGCAGAAAGAATTTGTACCGAAGATGGATAAGTGGGAGAAGCAAGGATTCGTCGATCGAGATGCTTGGCTTACTGCTGGAAAGGCCGGTCTACTGTGTGCATCAATACCAGAGGAATACGGCGGCGGAGGCGGCAACTTCAAGCACGAAATGGTATTGGTCGAAGAGCTTAGCTACGCCAACGTTACCGGGTTTGGAAACGGTGTGCATTCTGGCATTGTTGCGCATTACATTAACTCCTACGGCAGTGAAGAGCAGAAGAGGAAATGGCTGCCGCTTATGGCGAGCGGCGAGATCGTCTCTGCTATCGCGATGACCGAACCTGGCACTGGCTCCGACCTTCAATCGGTGGCAACTACTGCCCTGCTACAGGGCGATGAATACGTTCTGAATGGGCAGAAGACATTCTTAACCAACGGCATGACCGCAAATCTTATTTGCGTCGTGGCAAAGACCGATCCGTCAGAAGCAGGCAAAGGCATTTCGCTGATCATGGTGGAAACCGAGCAGGTTGAAGGTGAGGGTGGATTCAGCCGCGGCAGAAATCTAGAGAAGCTAGGAATGAAGGCGCAGGATACCGCTGAGATATTTTTTGATGGTGTAAAAATTCCCAAAGAAAATTTGTTAGGTCAACATGAAGGAAAGGGCTTCGCACAGCTGATGCAGCAACTGCCGCAGGAAAGATTGATAATCGCGGCGGGTGCTTGTGCGTCGATCGAGAAGGCATTGAAGATTACTAGCGAGTATGTAAAAGAGCGAAAGGCATTTGGAAAGCGCATCCTCGATTTTCAGAATACACAATTTAAGCTAGCTGAGCGGTACACCGAGGCGCGTCTGGCCAGGGTTTTCGTGGACGACTGTGCGATGAAGCTTGCTGATGGAAAGTTAGATGAGGCCACGGCTGCCATGGCAAAGTGGTGGACGACGCAGAAGCAGTGCGAAATAATAGATGAGTGTTTGCAGTTCTTTGGTGGTTATGGATTCATGATGGAGTACCCGATTGCCAAGATGTATGCAGATAGTCGCATACAGAAGATCTATGGCGGCAGTAACGAAATCATGAAGTTGTTAATAGCTAGAGAGATCTAGGTGGCTTGTGCTGAATGCTGGCTATTCGTGATTTCTAAATATTTCTCACACAGCGAAACTCGATAAGCTTGGCAACTTTTTGGTTATTGTCTTGCATAGAGATATGTTCAAACTGTTCTGCTGTCGGTAGAACTTTACCTAGCCAATTGCAATAAGTCTGAGCGTCGTTAAAATTTATCCTCAGATCGTCTTGGCCCATGACAGTGTGATTTATGGGAAAGTTATCACTAGCTTTCTTCCAATTGGCATTGCCAACTTGATCCGGTAATTCTTTGACGCTAACAGCAAGTGCGATATCTTCAATTTGGCTTGTAAATTTTTGCTGGCTAGGTGGTGCAACTTTTTGAGGCTCATAGCCCGTTGATTCTAAAAACTTCGCGAAGTCAGTGCCGCTAACTCTGTGTTGATCGATCCAAAAATCTTTTGCTTCACTCAAGGCCTCGCCGCTCTCCTTTACTTGTCTAGCTTCAGCTTCGCTCGCAGAGCCATAGGGTTCGATAAGTACCATGCTTTCGAATCCAGGTTCCAATTCAACAAAGATGAAATTATCCAGAAGCGCTATGCCGGCAAGAAGCGCGACTGCGCTTGTTAATTGTTTGGTATTCGTCATCGCTACTGGTTCAATCCTTTACCGCTACTTTTTTGCACCAAATTGGGGCTAAAAACTATAATTTGATACTAATATTCCCTTTTATAACAGATTTAAACCTCAGTTACACCGAACTGAGTTCACTAATTTGAAAACATTCTCCTTGTATTTTGAGAACCGTGGATGGCTCGGCTATTTGAACCAATCTCTAGAAAGCTTCAGTGGGTGGTAGGATGTTAGAAATTAGTGGTGGATAGATGGCATAATCTCAAAGCACGTAAGAGCTCTATTCGATAACAGGAGCTTGTGACTACAACTAGGAGCAATTCAGTGAAAGATAAAAATTATTCCGTTCTCGATTACTCGGCATTAGCCCGTGCGAGTGTCTGTGCCTTTACCGCATTCGTTTTTATTCACAGCAGTAGTTTCGCTGCTGAAGCAGGCTACATAACACCGCTAACAGAATTTGGCGTGCCGGACATGCAGGGGACTTGGTCTCTTGCAACTCAGACTAATTTAGAAAGGGCAGATCGGTTTGAGGGCAAGCTGGCGATCTCAGAAGAGGAGGCCATCTTGATCGAAACGAGGGTAAGGGCGCGAATGGAAGCGAGCAATCGACCTAGCGACCCGAATCGTGAGGCGCCTTCGGCAGGACAGAATGTTGGGGGCTACAATACCTTCTGGATGGATCCTGGAGAACGGTTAGCGGTCGTAAATGGAGAGATTCGTACATCGGTGATAGTGCAGCCCGAAGATGGCCAGCTTCCTTATAGCGAACAGGGCCGCGCCAATTTTGCTGCGGCAATGCAGCAGAGGCAATCTTACGACGGACCTGAGGTGCGGCCTCTTGGTGAGCGCTGCATGGTGGGATTCGGCTCCTCGGGCGGACCGCCAAAGTTGCCGGTTCTGTATAACAATTTGACACAAATCATTCAGACGGAATCTCACGTCGTTCTACTAGCCGAGATGAATCATGATGCACGTATCGTACGAATGAATTCCGAGCATCTGAATCCGCCTCTCTACCCTTGGTTGGGTGACTCCATTGGTTATTACGAGGAAGGTTCTCTCGTCATCGAGACGACAAATTTTCACGCGCAGCAGGGTATGCGTTCCTCACTGGAACATCGCTTTTATGGTTCTCAGCAGATGAAGGTGCTTGAACGTTTCACACGCACGTCGGATGACACAATCCTGTATCAGTTTACGGTTGAGGATCCAACGAATTACAGCCAGTCATGGAGTGGCGAATTACCCATGAATGCGAATGGTGAGCGCCTGTATGAGTACGCATGTCACGAGGGGAACTATGCTCTACCAGGAATTCTGGCTGGGGCTAGGAGGGCAGATACCGAAGGTATCGACTACGCTCCTACCGACCCAGGCCAGTGATTGTCTAAACTTAAGCGGCGGCTGCCTAGGTTAAGCTAGGTAGCTGATAGCCTTCGGCTTCTAACTTTGCGCGGATGACCTTCTTGTCTATCTTGCCGGTAGAGGTAAGCGGTATCGTATCTGTGACGATTATATCATCCGGCAATTGCCACTTGGCGAAGATCTTGCTGCAGTGTTCGAGCACAGCCTCTTTATCCAATGACTTACCTGGCTCCATGATGACCAGCGCAACGGGTCGTTCATCCCATTTCGGGTGAGGCTGCGCGACAACTGCCGCCTGTGCAATGTCGGCCATGCCTACAATATGGTTCTCCAAGTCTACCGATGATATCCATTCGCCGCCTGATTTGATCAAATCCTTGGAGCGATCGGCGATGAGAATATATTGCTCAGTATCAATCTTTGCGACATCGCCAGTTACTAGCCAGCCGTCGTGAAATTTGTCCGGTTGTGGATCGTTAAAATATTCCGCTGCAATCCATGGCCCTTTAATGCAGAGCTCACCCACCGCCTCTCCATCGTGTGGTAGACGGTTCCAATCCTCGTCGAATATCTCGATCTCCAGCCCTGGCATGGCGAGGCCTGCCTTCGCAATATTCGCAAACTGCTGATCTTCCGACATGCCTATCTGAGAGCGTTTTGCCACCTTCCTGGACAGAGTGCCAAGAGGATTGGTCTCGGTCATTCCCCAGCCTTGAATCATTTCTACGTTATAGCTGTCCCAGTACCAGCGCATCATAGAAACCGGCGGAGCGGATCCGCCACAGGTCATACTCTTTAATTTGCTGAGGTCGTATTTATCGGGTTCTGCCTCGAGCACAGCCTTAACTCCCTGCCAGATAGTTGGAACGCCAGCAGAGATAGTCACTTCTTCTTCATCCATCAACTGAAGAAAAGTGTCCGGCACCATGAATCGATGCGGAAACACCTGCTTGCAGCCCAGCATGGAGGCGGCGAATGGAAGTCCCCATCCCATGGCATGAAACATTGGCACGATACCCAACAGGGAATCGAGCGAGGATAACCCCATAGAATCTGTTAGGCATTCGGTAAGTGTATGCAAATAAGTGGAACGGTTTGTGTACATTACTCCCTTCGGTTTTCCAGTAGTGCCTGACGTGTAACACAAGCCCATGGGAGAGTTTTCATCTATCTCAGGCCAGTCGTACGTGGAATCCTGCTCCGCGATGAAGTCTTCATAGTCAATCTGGTTCTCGAAGGAGCTCTCGCCACCCTCGCCATGACGGCAGATGACTAGAAGCTCTACGCAGGGGAGCTTGCCCCAGAGTGGCTCCAGTAGAGGAAGTAAATCTTCATCCGCGAAGATCACTTTATCGTTAGCGTGATTGATGATGTATTCAAGATCAGTTGGAGAGAGCCTGATGTTCAGTGTGTGCAGTACACAGCCCATAGAGGGGACTGCTTGATACAACTCCAGATGGCGATAGTTACTCCACATAAAACTGCCGACCCTGTCGCCAACCTCGATGCCATGCTTTTGCAAGGCGTGGGCTAGCTGATTCGCTCTGTCCCAGGTTTGTTTCAGTGTCTGCCGATGCTTGCCTTCGGCCTGCATTGTGACGACTTCGATATCAGGATCCAGGATTGCACCCCGCCCTAGTATTCTGGACATTAATAAAGGTGTTTTCTGCATTGTCATTTGTATTCTCTCCTGATTGCCGTAGTGTAATTGGCGACGTGGAGTTCAAGCATAGCCGATAACTGGGCGCTTGTTCAATTGCCGCTCGAGGTTGCATAATCTAGCTGATGCGCCCGCTATAATTGAATTGATGAGCGGGGAGGTTTATTCTCATAAAGCTGCGCCTTTGGGGGTGAAAACCCAAACAAACTAGGGAGGAAGTAATGCTAAGCGCCAAGGAATACGCAAAGAAGGAGATCGTAGTTAAGGGCAAGACGATGAGCTATGTGGAGATGGGAGAGGGCGACCCGATCATCTTCCAGCATGGGAATCCTACTTCATCCTATCTATGGCGGAATGTCATGCCGCATCTACAAGATCAGGGGCGGTGTATAGCTATCGATCTCATCGGCATGGGGGATTCAGACAAGTTAGATAATCCCGATGCCAGCAGCTATACCTTCGTGCAGCACAGGGAGTATCTCGATGGTGCGTTGGAGGCGCTGGGCGTCGAGCGCGATGTAACTCTGGTAATTCATGATTGGGGTTCAGCGCTGGGTTTCGATTGGGCTAATAGGCATCGCGATGCTGTTAAGGGCATCGCTTATATGGAAGGCATTGTTCGGCCGGTATCTTGGGAAGAATGGCCTGAGGCAGCACGAGGCGTGTTTCAGGGCTTTCGTTCAAGCGCCGGTGAAGAAATGGTGCTGGATAAGAACACCTTCGTCGAGAGAGTCCTACCGGGTTCTGTTCTGAGAGATTTGAGTGAGGAGGAGATGGCAGTCTACCGACGGCCTTTTCACAATAGTGGCGAGGATCGACGACCGACTCTTACCTGGCCACGACAAATACCGATCGATGGGACGCCAACAGACGTAGTAGAAATTGTGCAGGCTTATGCTGATTGGCTTGCTGAAGCTGATCTGCCCAAGCTATTTATTAATGCTGAGCCGGGTGCGATATTGATAGGACTGCAGCGGGAATTTTGTCGGTCTTGGCCGAATCAGACTGAGGTGACAGTCTCGGGGAATCATTTTCTACAGGAAGATTCACCTCACGAGATTGGGCAGGCAATCGCCGCATGGCGAAAGACAATCTAATACTAGTGGCCTGTACTTTTAGATAACTGGATGAAAAAAGTGAGCAATCAACTAAAATTGTTTGGTAAGGCGGCAAAGAGCTTCTTGGCACTGCTGATAGTACTCAGCGTATCCTTGGCGGGCACGCAGCATTCACAGAGTCAGGGTGCGGAAGCAGAGAACCGCCAACTACTGCTGGGAGACTGGCTCATCAATGATGAGCTATCTGATAATAGCGACGATCAGGTGGAAGCGGCGATCAAGGCCGGTGGTGGAAAGGTTGCCCGGCGCTTTTTCAGGAAGCGCCCAGAGGACTTCTATCGCGGCGGCCCCCCGGAGCAAGAGCTCTACGATCGCATCTCCTATGACGATGTACTGCATATCGAATTCGCCGAGCCGGAATTTACATTCACCTACGCCGATAACTATCAGCGTATCTTCCACACAGATGGTCGTCGGCGCAGCACTACGGCCAACAGCTTCTATACAGAGGGCGGCGAAGACTTCTCGTTCGGGAATTGGGATGCGGCTGCGCTAGTCGTTGAGGCTAGACCCCGCGATGGAGGCTTCACGCTTGAGACCTACACACTTGAAGAGGGCGGGAATCGATTGCGGGTCGAGATGACAATCGAACCGGAATCATTTCGCGGGGCAATTAGCCTAACGCGAGTCTACGACCGCGCTGGAATTAATTCGCGGAACGATTAGTTTAACGCGAGTCTACGATCGCGCTGGATTCATTTGGCGGGAGGACAAGTGTGGCGCGAGTCTACGATCGCGCTGGATTCATTTGGCGGGAGGACAAGTGTGGCGCGAGTCTACGATCGCGCTGGAATCGTTTGGCGGGAGGACAAGTGTGCCGCGAGTCTACGATCGCGCTAATATACCAACAATTTCTTCTTCGACTTCTCTTAGCCGGTCTTTACCGAAAAATATTTCATCACCTACAAAAAAGGTAGGTGCGCCGAACGTGCCTCGATTTACCGAATCCTCTGTGCTATCTATCAGCTTCTGCTTCACGCCGGGCTCCATGCTTCCCGCTAATAATTCATCCGCTGGTAAGTTTGCTGCTAGCAGAGCGCCCTTTATAATTTCCGGGTCAGCCATATTGAGTTCCTGCTCCCACATGCACTGATATATAGTCTCGATATATTCCTTAGCTATGCCTTTGTCACTAGCGCAGACGGCGCCACGCATAATATGCAACGTGTTTATAGGGAAATGGGGATTGAATTTGAACATCGATAGATTGTGTTTCTCAATGAAGCGCTTTGTCTCCAGGGCATTGTATTCAGATTTGTTTTTGATGCCCGCGAAGGCTTCCATGGGTGATTTATTATGTGTAGACCTGAATACACCGCCCAGTAATATCGGCACATAGGCGAATGTGACGCCGGTGCGTTCTTCGATAGCAGGTATAACTCTATGGCAGTAGTAGGTATTAGGGCTGCCAAAATCGAAATGGAATTCTGCTTTAATTGTCATAATTTAGTTCGTACCTTAGGCTCATGCCTAGTGTGAATTGGGCGGGGTTTAGAATTTTTCGGCGAAGGGTCTGACGTCCATCTCATGGGTCCAGGCATCGCGGCTCTGGTGATGCAACATCCAATAGTTTTCCGCTATAGATTTTGGGTTCATGAGAGTGTCCGCAGGCAAGGAGTCTGGGTCTTCGCCCCGCTCCCTTATTCGGTCATGGACGAAGGCGGTATCGACGCCAGAATCGATGATCAGATGCGCCACATGAATATTCTCGGGACCGAGTTCGCGCGCCATGCTCTGAGCTAAGGCGCGCAGGCCGAATTTAGCGCTTGAAAAGGCAGCGAATCCACTACCGCCACGGAGGCTGGCAGTTGCGCCTGTGAAGAATATAGAACCTCTCTTGCGTGGCAGCATATATTTTGCCGCCTCTCGAGCGCTCAGAAAACCGGTTAGGCAGGCCATTTTCCAAACTTTGTAGAACACTCTCTCTGTGGTTTCTAGAATCGGGAAGTTTACGTTTCCGCCGGCGTTCGATATCACAATCTCGATTGGACCTATATCTCTCTCAATGGCTGCGAAACGCTCGATTATTTGTACTTCTTCGCGGGCGTCCAATGTATAGCTATGCGCCTGGCCTCCCGCGGCTTCGATTTCAGCAACGAGCGCAGTATTCTTCTCGCCATTGCGTCTTCCAAGACAAACTATGAAGCCGCCAGCGGCGAATCGGCGTGCTATGGCGGCGCCGATGTAGTCACCGGCACCGATGATGAGACATACGGGAGGATCGCTTTTCATGCTATCGAAATTGCTCGCCCGTATTACAGTGGCTTGACGAATTTTAGCGTCATGCGGTCGCTTTCGCCGATTGCCATGTACTTGTCTCTATCGACATCGCCCATTCGGTAGTTCGGTGGCAGAGTCCAAACACCTTCGGGATGAACTGTTGGATCTTTCGGATTGGCATTCAGTTCGCTGCTGCCTGCAAATTCGAATCCGGCCGCCGCCGCAACTTCTCTTACATAAGCTTCGGTTACGTATCCCGAGGTACGCATGACGTCCATGCCAGCATCTGGCTTGGCTCTATGCTCAACTACTCCCAGCACTCCACCGGGCTTCAGCGCCGTGTAGAAGGTTGCGAAGTATTCGTGTTCTTGCCCCGCCATGATCCAGTTGTGTACGTTTCGAAAAGTCAGTGCCATGTCTGCCGATTCGGCAGGTGCAATTGCAACCTCGTTAGGCGGGTTCAGGTGACGTACGGTGATTTTGCCGTAGAGATCTGGCTCTGCGGTGATTTTCTCTTCGAAATTACGCAGGTTAGGCGGCATGTAAGAGGCAGATGCGTTCGGTGAAAAATGCGCGGCATAATATTTACCGTGATCGCGAAGATAAGGAGCCATGATCTCTGTATACCAACCTCTGGATGGCAAAATCTCTATCACAGTCATATTTGCCGCTAAGCCAAAAAAGTCCAGAGTTTCTACCGGATTGCGAGATTCGTTTCGAACGCGATTCGACTCACTACGATGTTCGCCTTCGGCCCACTGATTTAGCGTCTTCGCTGTGGCAGCGCCATGATGATCTGCGAGGGAGAACTGAGTGAAGGCGAATGCGATAGCTGCAAGCGTTGCAGTAAAAAGGAATTTAGAAGATTTCATTAACAACCTCATTCTGAATCATTATTTTTAGTTTATTGAGTGAGCGGTAGGCTCGATTGCCATCCCTGATTCTTGCACGAAATATTCGGGCAGGCCAACGATATCGACTCCCTAGATGCTAAACTCCGCTGTGCATGGGTGGCAAAAACAGTCGGTTTTTTGAGTGTTACATCTGAAATATGCAACCTTAGAAGGAATCTTGGATGAGAATATCTCCATTTACTACAGAACTGCAGGTGCGGGATTACGAGTGTGACCTGCAAGGCATCGTAAATAATGCTGTGTATCAGCACTATCTTGAGCATGCTCGGCATGAATACTTGAATAGCCGAGGCTTGGATTTTTCCGAATTGACGGCTCTTGGCGTAATCATCGTCGTCATACGCGCCGAGCTGGACTACAAGCAAGCGCTGAGGCCGGGTGATCGCTTTAGCGTGTCTGTCTCCGTTAAGAAATTGGGACGATTGAAGGTGGTGTTCGAGCAGGAAATTAGAAGACTCACAGACGACGAGTTGATGCTAGAGGCCAAAATTACCGCTGCCTCACTGAAAAATGGTGAGCGCCCCTATTTTCCCGAGGAACTGGGGAAACTGCTCTAGGGGTTGCTAGGTATTTTTCATGTAGCACTGGAATTTAATTCAAAAAAAACCTAGTTGGGACAGGGCTTAAAGGGGGAAGAGAATTGCATGTGCAGAAACAGTGCAATTCAATATAAAGGAACAGGGTAAGGGCATTTTTATTTCATTCCCTAAGACTCTTAATTTACCGTTTGATGGACGTGAGCATGCCTAGGCAAGTGGACAGTTGTAGGTGGCTGCTTTAGGCGGTGTGGCTACCTATCAGAACAGCTTCAATATAAAGGCTGCAATCCAATGGACTTAGTTGCCCTACGATAGGCTTTGTGCGTCAGTCGAATTACAAATCAAACTGCAGCTGTGCAGCGATTTGAACTGCCTTTTGCCGCAGTCGGTAAGAGTCAGAATGGTGTCAAAGTTGTTCGAGAAGCATTCTCTGTGAGTCAGAGGATTGAGTGAACTTTACTTCACCCATATCTGTGGGCAGTGCGTTGCTTAGCTGTTTATATGCAGCCTGCCTTCTAGCAGGGTCTTCATTGAAAACGAATTCAAAAAAGGCCAGTGCGGCGATGCTGGCTACCATCTGCTGTCGCGCAGGATGCAGCGCTTTCTTGCTAGGCATTCTCTCGCATACGGCTGGAATAGTAGAATCCAAAACAATGCCATCGGTTTCATCGCCGAGTGGGAGAAATGCTGCATTCGGGTCGGAACTCAAGTTTGACAATACTGCTGTGCAACCTAATCCGTCAGGATGATTCATCAGGCGCAGCCAAGGCTCGGAGATCGAGCCGAATCCCAAATGACTTCCTCCCTGTATTTCAATCAATAGGCTGTTTTGCACTCGGTCGGGAATGACGGCTGCGTTGTGTTTGAAATCTATCAGTGCATCCAAGGTGCCAGCTATCATCATAAAAGGCACATCAGTAGTTTGGTAAAACTTGCTAACGAGCCCTGCCGATGGTCCCGCGATCGAAATTGCTGCAGCGACTCTTTTATCTCTCAGTCTAGGATGATAAGTAGCTAGTGTCGTGGTAATGCCGCCAAGGGAATAACCCATTAGCGCAATCCGCGACGGGTCCAATTCACCAGCGAAGGGTTTGTCATTGCCGGGAAAATGGAGAAGAGAGTCGATCAGGAAGCTAACATCTGCAGGCTGATTAACTAAGTCCTCGGCATTGGGTCCGCCAGGCGTGCCGCCTGCTGTCAGTGGGTAATTCGCTGCGGCAACCACGTAGCCATGACTCGCAAGAAGTTCTGCGATGTAGGCTAAATCGGTGCGTTCCGATACAAAGCCGTGGCTATGTATCACCAGAGGATAGTTTCCCTCTCCGTTATCGGGATACCAGACGCTAGTGGGGAATGTTCTATTCGAGAGCTGGGGCGCAGCGCCGTTAGCCATGGTTTCGCGAGATTCATCCACGAGAACGAAGTCGGAGAACCCTACGGCAAAGGGGCCTCTTTGCAGCCATGCTTCGCTACTAGAGTCCTGCGGCAGGCTAGAGGGCATGCTCAACAAGTAGGTGACGGCAAGGCCTGTAAGTAGCAAGCCTACTATTGCGCTTAGAGCGAGAGCAGTTTTACGAAGCATAAACACCTCTTCTTTGTGTACAGTGAACAGCACTCGGGAAATTCCGCGTCAACAAGCCTGTAATAAACTTTCAAAATATGCCGGCACTATCTCTGAAGCGTTGCCGAGAATGTGCTCATCAAACCCTGAACTTGTTCTCTCAAGGTTCAGCTCAACAGTATGTGCGCGACGAATCTTTGCAGTCTGATAGAAACCGGAAGCAGGGTACACATTTCCAGAGGTGCCGATGGCTACAAACACATCGCAATTCTCCAATGCCTGATTGATCTTGTTCATCTGCAAAGGCATCTCGCCAAACCAGACTATGTGTGGTCGTAGATTGCCAGGTGAGCGGCAGCAACGACAATTGGTATCGAAGTCGAAGTCCTCACAGATATCGAATAGCAACTGCGAGTTAAGGCAGCGCATCTTTAATAGCTCGCCGTGCATATGCAGTAAATTCTCTGAGCCCGCGCGTTCGTGAAGGTTATCTATATTTTGTGTAACCAGTAGAAATTTCCCAGGAAACTCGTGCTCAAATTTCGCGAGGTAGCTATGCGCTGGATTGGGTTTGACTTGATCCGATAGTAATTGCTGTCGTCGCTGGTTGTAAAACTCGTAGACTAGTTGTGGATTGGCCTCGAAACCCTCGGGTGTGGCGACATCATTGATGGGGTGATTTTCCCACAAGCCATCGGCCGCGCGAAAAGTCTTGATGCCAGATTCGGCGGAGATGCCTGCTCCGGTAAGTACGACGATAGATTCAACTCTTGCGCTCATTTGGGTAGTGTAACATGGAGAAAACCAGCGCAGATAATGGCTAATCATAATAGCGGGAGTAATGTCAGGCATCATCGCATTTTACGAGCTAGAGAATAGAAATCTAGTGGGTATAATGGTGTTCCTTCAATCTATACATCACATTTTTCACCGCATCTGAGAGAGAACATAATGACCGTTTTGAAGCTAGGCAATATGGCGCCGACATTTACCTTGGTAAATCAAGCTGGGGAGAAGATAAGTTTGAATGATTTTAGAGGCAGCGCTACTGTAGTGCTCTATTTCTACCCCAAGGCGATGACGCCTGGCTGTACCGTGCAGGCCTGTGGACTGCGCGATTCCAAGAAGCAGCTAGCTAAGTTTGATGCAGTAGCGCTGGGCCTGAGCCCAGACCCGGTGAAGAGACTGGCGAAGTTTGAAGAAAAAGAGAATCTGAATTTCGATCTTTTAGCAGATGAGGGTCATGCGATTGCTGATAAATACGGCGTTTGGGATTTAAAGAAATTCATGGGACGTGAATATATGGGCATTGTGCGCACAACTTTTATCATCGATAAGCAAGGTCGTCTGGCGCATATTATGGATAAGTTCAAGACCAAGACTCATCATGATGATGTGCTCGACCTGCTTAAGGATTTGCCCTAGGTTCGGCCGTTATGGAGTTAAACTGCCGACAGTATTCAGATTCGGGTGTCCCCGTGCTCGTGCTCCATGGCTTGTTTGGCAGCCTGAGCAACTGGGGTTGGCATTGTAAGCAGCTAGCGCAGCAGTACGCTGTCTATGGGGTCGATCTGCGCAATCATGGTGACTCTCCGCATTCAGATCAGCTCGATTATCAAGTAATGGCGGACGATGTTCGTGAGCTGATTGTTCGCTTAGGGTTAAAATATTGCTGTATCGTTGGGCATTCGATGGGTGGCAAAGTTGCGATGCAGCTTGCGTTGAATTTTCCGGATTTGGTGGAAAAATTAGTGATTGTTGATATAGCGCCGGTGAGTTATCCCGAGAATGCGGACCGTCACATGTGTGTGTTGGCTGGCATGGATGCGGTTAAACTCAATGAAATCAAAAGTAGGGCAGAGGCTGAAGTAACGCTTAGGGATTATATTTCAGAGGAGGCAACACGGAAATTTTTACTAACAAATCTAGTGCGTAATAAGAAAGGCTTATTCGAGTGGCGGCTGCATAAGGATTCGATACGTGAAAATCACGCTAACCTTCGGGCCGGGCTCACAGCGACAAAGAGCTTTTTTAAACCCGTTCTATTTGTAAAAGGTAGCTTGTCGCCGTATATAAAGTCTGAGCACGAGGGGCAGATCAAAGAATTTTTTCCCGCTGCATCGGTAAAGCTAATCATGGACGCGGGACATTGGTTGCATGCAGAACAGCCTCAGGCCTTGCAGAAGATACTACTTAAATTTTTACAGAGTTGATTTGAATTGACTCGATTCCCGTTCGATAGTTGCTTTAAGGAATTGTTGTGACAGTACTCAGCGTTAACGTAAATAAGATTGCCCTACTGAGAAATTCTCGCGGTCGAGATTTTCCTTCTGTAGTTGGATTCAGTGAGCAGTTGATCGACTTGGGTGTTAAGGGCATAACGGTGCATCCACGCCCAGACGAGCGTCATGTAACTCGACGCGATGTCTATGCGCTTAGCGAAATGCTAAGAGACAAGCCGCAGGTTGAATTCAATATAGAAGGCTACCCCTCGGAAGACTTCATAAAGATGGTGCTAGAAGTGTGTCCAGATCAATGCACGCTCGTGCCCGACTCTCCCGGGCAGCTGACTTCCGATCATGGTTGGAATATTCCCGAGAATCAGTTTGTGCTGCAGCAGGTATTAAGTGAGCTTCGTGAGAGTGGCGTTCGCAGCAGCCTATTTCTAGACCCCGATTCTGAAATGGTTGGTCACGTGACTAGCGTAGCGGCTGATCGCATCGAGCTCTATACGGAAAACTTTGCGAGCCATCACGCAGGTCCAGAGCAGGAGGCAGTTTTCGAGTGCTATCGTGCGGCGGCCCAAAGGGCGGGTCAACTTGGTATAGGGATCAATGCAGGGCACGATCTGGACTTACAGAATCTGGCAAAGTTTTTGCAGATTCCCAATATTCTTGAGGTCTCGATCGGTCATGCCCTCATAGTCGAATCCTTGCAGCTGGGCGTTACCGAGGTTATCAAGCGCTACCTGACTATCGTAGATGCTAGTTAAATAGGGGCGCTTTATTAAGTTAGTGTTCAGCCTCCACGCTTATACTGTCAGGGTAGCTCTGAATAATTCTATGGCACCTCGCGCTGTGAACTGTTTCGAGATCAAGACGTTTCTTTGTTGGTAGGCGTGGGCCTCTCAAAAGGAAACAACGAAGAGATCGGGACAGTCCAAATGCCCCGAACGGTGAATGCTAATTCAAGATCGAGCTCATTCGATAAGGAGTGGCTATAATGACAAGCAGACGGTTTAGGATGGCAAAGATAGCGCGCTGGGCAAGCCTTGCCGCTGTGCTAGTGGTTCTGGCGCCCAGCACTGTCTTTGCTACTCATTTCGAGCTCGCGCGCCTTGCTAACGAGATCGAATTGATTAGTGCTCAGCTAGCAGACGATCTTCGCTATACTCGCCATTATGGTTCCGTGCGCCAACATGCGGTGACTCTGAGAAGAGAGGCTTCACAACTTGCGGACACACTAGGGCGCAATCGCAGCAATTCTCGCATTCGCTCACACTTCAAAGACGTCAGGCGTGGTTATGAACGTCTAGAGCAAGCATTCTTAGTAGCCGATAGGCGCGACCATGTTCCGCGTTTGTACCGTGAAATAAATTTACTAAGCAATATTTTCACTCACTTAAGCGAACAGTTTTACTATGCCGGTTTAGGTGAGCAGGACTACGGGCCGGGTTATAATTTTCCCCATAACGGTATATCCATCATTGGTTCACGTTACTCTACTTCACGTTACTCGGGCTCGCGCTACTCGGGCTCGCGCTACTCGGGCTCGCGCTACTCGGGCTCACGCTACTCGGGTTCACGCTACTCGGGCTCACGCTACTCGGGTTCACGCTACTCGAGTTCACGCTACTCGGGCTCGCGAGACATAGGCTCACGTCGCGACAGTTTGCCCGATTATGGTCGCCGCGAGGAGGGCTCTAGGTCGAATGGTCGCATAGCGCCCCACCGAGAGCGTGCAGTTCCTCCGGTGTTTCGAGGCAATAATAGTGACGTCGTTTCCAGTCGCCAAAATGCAGGAGAAGGCAGAGGCAAAAGCGGCTTGAGTGGAAATAATGATCGGGCCGGTAGAGAAAATTCCGATACAGGCTCGCGCGGTGTGCACAGCACAACCCCTTTTGAGCACAGTAGCCGAGTGTTGGAAAGGCAAGCCCGGCAGAATACCGCAAGGCGTGAACTGGAAAGTCAGGCGCGCCCCAACCGGCCATTTCTAGTGCCTCGTCAGTCATCTAGGGGGACTAACGAACTACGTGGCCGAGGCGGTCGAGGTGCTCCATCTGAGAGCCAGCGTAGGAATCAGTAGAGTAGAATTTCATTTGTTACTAGCGCAGCTTCGTCTAGCTGTAGACTCTAAATCTCTTAAAAAGGGTCAGGTGTCATATTACTGGCCTTTACTTGGTGCACGTGCGCTTTATATACTATAAGGCCCCCTTAGATTAGACTGCGCGCACTGTGGGTTTCTCTGCGTTAAGACGCACGTACTTCTTTTCCACCTAGTAGCTGTTGGAAGAAAGCTTGAACGATAACCTCCAATCTAATCGTATCTACTATGGTTACTGGATCGTCGTGGCGGGATTCGTCACGCAATTCATTGCCGTTGGTATGTCCAATTACATAGTTGGCTCCTTTCTCATTCCGATGACGGAGGAGTTTGGCTGGACTCGAGCCGAATTCAGCCTATCTCGCTCCATAGGGCAGGTTGTTCTTGCCTGTACTGGCTTTTTGATTGGCTCCTATATTGACCGCTATGGTGGGCGTCGCTTCATTATTGCGGGCGCGTTTATCCTATCTACGGCGACTTATAGTCTTGGGAATATCTCCACGCTCAGTCAATGGTTGTTGCTGAATGGATTAATGCTTACCGCTGGAGCGGCCCTGATCGGCAATTTGGTGGTGAATGTCACACTGGGTAAATGGTTTGTTGAGCGACGCGGCAGGGCCGTCGCTCTTGCGGGAATGGGAATATCACTTTCGGGCATTATACTTCCGATGCTGTCGACATGGATGATAGATGAATTCGGTTGGCGCGCCTCATGGAAACTGCTCGGTATAGCGGCGGGTCTGCTCACCCTGCCTACAGCGTTCATCATGCGGCGCAGCCCAGAAGATCACGGCCTGTACCCCGATGGGAAATCAGAAGAAGAAATGTCGCAGGGTCACGGCGCGGCAGCGATAGCTGATTTCGAGAATTCCATGACGCGAACTCAGGCGATGCGCACCTCCAGCTTCTATTTCCTGGTGCTGGCATTCGGCTTATTTCAAATTTCGATTACGGTGATGCTGATTCAGACGATTCCGCTGATGACGGATGCTGGCTATTCGAGGCTCATTGCCTCCACTATGATTTCTTTGGCGTCAGTGCCGGCTTTCCTTAGCAAACCACTGTGGGGCAGTCTCATCGATCGCTACAGTCCCCGAAAACTAGCTGCTGTGGGTGCGGCGGTCAGCGGTAGCGCGATTATGCTTATTGTCTTCAGCGTTGCGAATGATCTCGACCTTCTGGTTTATGTTGGGTTTCTCTCGATGGGTATTGGCTGGGGTGGATTATTGCCCTTACAAGAGGTGATATGGGCCACGTTCTTCGGGCGGCGTTATCTTGGCTCGGTTAGATCCACAGCCATGCCATTTACCTTTGGCATGTCGGCATTGGGGCCGGTATTGGTTGCCTACTACTACGATCAGGTTGGCAACTACGACCTCGCCTTAGTGGCGATAGCTCTCTGCAATATCGCCTCCGCTATCATGCTCTATCGCATGAAAAGTAGGCCAGCCATGCAGAAAATTTACAATTGAGGTGTGTCACTGCAGCTGAGCCACCACGGCTACAAAACATATAAATAGTGAATTTAATTGGAATTTTTGTGTGACTCCCTTCACAATCCTCCTGCATCGCGCTGGTATTGGTCGTCAATCAGAACGAAAATAGCGCTTTCTAATAGCAGAGCAATAGGGTCATTATCGATGTTTCAGGACTTACAGTGTGACGTACCAGGCTTGAGAATAACTAAGCCTAGTGGCTTAGCCTCGAGCTTGTTTTTTCATGTTTACAGTGGCGTTAATGCCATTGGATTTGCACAGCTGAGCACTCGCGCTGAAAACAACCATCGACGATCGTTTGCACGTCGCGCGGCTAAAGATGATGCCGCTCCAGGTGTTAGTTATTGCCTAAAGATCATTAAGGTAAGTCAAAATTACCGTAATAAAGGTATTGGCTCTGCGCTGTTAGACGAGGTTATCGGCTTCTGCAAAGACCAGCGGGTAGTGTCCATCTTCGGGGAGGCAAAGGGTGATTCTGAAGAACTGCGTCGCTGGTATCAGGGCAAGGGCTTTGATCTGGATAGCGTAGACAACATCCAGCTTTCCTTCTAAGCAGCACTATTCTAAGCAGCACTATTTCAATTTCTAGCTCACCTTCGAGCTATCTTTCTTGTCTCTATCTCTTTAGTAGGATTTCGAGTTGACCCTCGAGAACGGGCCATACATTGTCGAGGATCATCGACTGGGCCTCCGCACGCGGGTGAATGCCATCGTTCTGCATTAGCTCAGGTTGCTGCACAATGCCCTCAATTAGAAACGGTACCAGAGCAAGCGACTCCTGCTCGGCCAAAGCGGAGTAGGTCTCGAAGAAGGGGGCTGTATAGCGTGGTCCATAGTTTGGTGGAATCTGAATCCCAGTAAGAATAACCTCAGCGCCGTTGGCTTTCGCGAGATCAATCATCGCTGCTAGATTCTCGCGCATGAGGTTTAAAGGTAAGCCGCGCAGGCCATCGTTGCCGCCTAATTCCAGTATTAATAACTTGGGTTGATAGCTGTCCAGCATCGCAGGGAGTCGCGCCAGGCCACCAGTAGTGGTTTCTCCGCTCACGCTGCCATTAATTACATTTACGGGAAATTTCTCCGAGCGCAGCTTGATCTGCAAGAGATTGACCCAGCCCTGCTGCTCTTCGATGCCATACGACGCGCTCAAGCTGTCGCCATAGACTAGGAGCGTAAGGTTTTCATCTGCGGCCCAGCTGCTGAAACAGATCGAGCAGCCAAGGCTGAAAATAAATAGTCGAGTTAAACGCATGGTCGAATTAAAAGGGGTCTCATCGCATCAAAAGCATATTTGGTGGCATAGTATGGTAAACCATTACGGCCTCCCTAGCGTAAAAACGTAGGTAAATCGCTTACGCTTATATTCTATAGAGACGAATGCCCATTGCAATCCATACTGGCCTGTCAAATTGGACTATAATCGCAGCCTAATACGCATCTGTAAGAGACCTTGAGTACATGATTCGAATCGAAAATTTAATTAAGAGTGTAGATACCAGCGAGGGTTTGCTGACCATTCTGAAATCAGTCAGCCTAAATATTGATACTGGAGAAGCCGTAGCAATTGTCGGCGCCTCCGGCTCGGGCAAGTCGACGCTGCTTGGCTTGATGGCCGGCCTCGACACGGCGACTTCCGGTGATGTGGTATTGGACGGGCAGAGCCTCAATGCTATGGATGAGGAGCAGCGCGCTATATTGCGCGGTAAGCTCGTCGGGTTCGTCTTTCAATCTTTCCAGCTTCTGCCCAGTCTTACTGCCTTGGAGAACGTGATGTTGCCCATAGAATTGAAGGGCGACGCTCAGGCCAACGAGAAGGCCAAGCGCCTGTTAGCTAGGGTAGGGTTAGACGAGCGCGGGCACCACTATCCAAATCAACTTTCCGGGGGTGAACAACAGCGCGTAGCTATCGCTCGTGCCTTCGCTACCGAGGCGCGAATATTATTCGCCGATGAGCCTACGGGAAATCTCGATACGGCTACCGGCGCGAAGATCGTAGAACTTCTATTCGATCTCAATCGTGAGTTTTCCACTACGCTAGTTTTAGTAACTCATGATGAGCGACTCGCGCAGAAGTGTGATCGCATTGTCAGGCTGGTTGCTGGTGAGATGGTAAGCGATGAGAAGACCAGTGCTAGAGATGAGGAAGCAGCGAGTGTTTAATGCAGTGACTGCAGCAGAGCGGTGGTAACAAAACATTCTCGACCCTCTTCGGACTGGCCTTGCGCTTGCTATGGCGCGACTGGCGGGGCGGAGAGATTCGTCTGTTGTTTATCGCCCTAGTTATGGCAGAGTAGCTTCGGTTACCGGCATAGGCGCTTTTTACACAGACCGATTGAGAAAAGGCTCTGGCTACTCGATATCCGCAAACATTCTTGCAGCGGACAGAGTGCTGATTCAGCCGTGAACCTCCGCCGGAAGCTATTCTAGACTACGCCGAATCTCTGGGCCTGCGCACTGCGCGTGTTTCTCTCATTCACTTCGATGGCGTTCTCCGAGTCCGGCAATATGCTGAGTCGCAGCTAAAGCGGTGAGCTCTGACTACCCGCTGCGGTGGTGAAGTGATCATCGCTGACGAACCTTTTATTCGTGGATTTCCAATTGTGAGTGGCCCACCACCAGGCGAAGTATGGTTAGAGTCTAGAGCACTGTCTGCACTAGACATCGATGTGGGGGACTCTGTGTTCGTTGGCGAGGCAGAATTGACTGTCAGCAAGATCATTATCGCCGAGCCGGATCGACAGCAGGCCGGTATGCTTGACAATGCAGGCCCGCGTCTTATGTTAAGCATGGATGACGTGGCGCAGACCAATGTAGTGCAGCTCGGCAGTCGAGTTGCTTATCGCGCCCTATTTGCTGGCGAAGAGTTAGAAACTCTCGAAGCGTTTTCCGAATGGATCTCCGAGGAATACCCGGGTGAATACCGAATTCGAGATGTGCGCGACGAGAGCGAAGAGATTAGTGACGCGCTGAACAAGGCGGAGAGCTTCCTTCTTCTAGGCTCATTGTTTGCAGTGCTTCTTGCTGGGGTGGCAATAGCACTTACCGCCAAGCGCTACGCCGAGCGACATTATGACTATGTGGCGATTCTGAAGACTTTTGGCTGTACTTCAAACGAGATCGGCATAATCTATTTAGCCATACAATCTGTTCTGGTTTTCATTTCTATCGTTGTTGGCTGTTTTCTTGGTTGGTTGGTACACCATGTAATTTTGCGTCTTTTGCAGGCAGTGATCACGGTAGAGCTCCCTTCTGCAGGACTCGAACCATTCGTTATCGGTTCACTAACCGCTGTTATATGTCTGCTCTCATTTGCATTGCCACCTTTGATGGCGCTGCGTGCTACGCCACCACTGCGTGTATTGCGCAAAGATCTCGATCAGCAGGAATTTGGTGCCAGCGTGCCCTATGTCTTCGGCATTTTAGGCGCTATCTTCCTTGTGTATTGGTATAGCCAGTCTCTGGTACTTACGACGGTCCTGGTGACAGCAGTTGCGGCTATCGCGCTGTTCCTCTCGGTACTTTCTTATATATTGCTTCGCACTAGTGGATCGATTGGCATGAAGGCAGGTAGCGCTTGGAAGTTGGCTATGACAGCGGCCAGGCGGCGACGCAAACAGAATGTACTGCAGGTGATGGTGTTTTCCGTGACAATCATGTCGCTGTTAATTCTGACCTTGTTGCGCACGGATCTAATTGATGACTGGCAGGGGCAGCTTCCCGAGAATACGCCAAACCATTTCATGATGAACATTACCGAATCCCAAATCGATGGGATCGAGAGCTTCTTTGCCGAGAACGGAGTCGATAGTAATGCGTTCTACCCTCTAATCAGCGCCAGGGTCATTTCGGTAAATGGTGAGATACCCGAACCGGAGGAAGAACTCGGTGCTGAGGAAGAGCGCAGTAGCATTACTGAGGGCGGCCAATCCGAGGAAGAAGGCAGTCGCTACGATCAAGCACGCAGCGAACTCGATGCCGCTACGGGGAATAGCGCAGAGGCCCAAGAACAGGAAGAAGGACAGGTCCGAGGCCGGCTAGGCCGTCGCCAAGTTACCTGGGCCGATGATTTGCCGCCGGATAATTTAGTTACCGACGGTGCCTGGTGGGGAGAGGCTGTCGATGCAGGCTATGTGTCTATCGAAGATGATTATGCTGGCTGGCTGGATATTGAAATCGGGGATAGGGTTGAGTTCGAGATTAATCAGCAAACTGTTTTTGCTGAAGTGAGTAGTTTTCGTAGCGTGCGCTGGGACAATATGCAGCCGAACTTTTTTATCATTTTTTCGCCGGGGACAATAAATCACTTAGGTGCGACGTTCTTATCGACGGCATTGATGGAGAGAGACCAAAAAATACTGCTCAATGATTTGGTTAGGCTATTCCCTACGATGGTTGTTATAGAAATAGATGCGCTGATTGAACAGGTGCAGAACATTATCGCTCAGGTAACATCGGCCATTGAATTGATTTCGGTGCTAGTGCTTGTGTGTGGAGCGCTTGTATTGCTGGCCTGTGTTAACGCAACACTCGATGAGCGTTTTCATGAGAACGCGATACTACGCACACTAGGTGCCGGGAAGAGGCTTATTCTTACTAGTCTCTTGATAGAATTTGCGAGTATTGGTGCGTTAGCGGGCATCATCGCAACAGTCGGCGCGGAGGCAAGTCTCTACTATCTCCAGGAGGAGGTGTTTGAGCAGGAATTCAATATGCACTACTGGGTATGGGTAGCTGGGCCCCTAATAGGTACGGTGCTTATCGCTGCTTTGGGCATGAACTCTACTCGAGAGGTCGTGAGTACCAGCCCTCTCAATGTGCTACGCAGGGTCGTTTAGCCCTAGATTTCGTGTCCTTAGCCAATGTGGGTGAATGCTTGAGCGCAGCCGGCGAAGCGTTATAATTGTCGGCAACGCATGTATCTGAAAATTGAGCCGTAATCAGTGGTTATTTCTATGAATATTAGACGATCCCCGCTTTTCCAGCTGGCAGCAGGCCTAGTTTTTTTGCTTTCTTCGGCCTCTATCACCGCGCAATCTCTCGCGGGGGGTGACTGCCGAAGAATGCGTTCTAGGCGATTGCACCGAGGGCAGAGGTCGGATGGAACTCACCACCCAATGGGGGAAAGGGTGAGTATTTAGGAAATTTTAGGGGTGGCGAGTTTCACGGCAAAGGCCGTCTCGAAATTCCTATCTCGTTCGTCGCTAAAGCTATCTATGACGGCAATTATGATACGGGCATTCGCTCCGGCCGCGGCACTTATTGGAATGGAAACGGGAAGCTGTATATCGGTCAGTGGAGAGACGGCGAGCGCAATGGTCAGGGTTCTTACTTCATTGGATTAGACCGGTGGCGTGAGAATGAACATAGCGAGTTTTGGATGAAAGAGAATCTCGAAAATTATAGCGGTACATTTCTCGACGATTTCTATCACGGAGAGGGTACCTATCGCTGGTCAGGTGGACAGAAGTACGTTGGTAGATTTTTTGCCAATGAGAAGCACGGCCACGGAACCTATTATTACGTTACGGGCTCGCCGCGGCAGCAGCTTTGGCACTTCGGCGATTTCGTTAGGTAGTCCGCCGGGAAGGCATCGCCGATTTAATTTATTCCGCGCCTTACGCCCGGAAGCAACGTTTTGGACTTCAACATGAACCTTGATTCACTTCGCCGCGAGTACCTGCAAGGCGGGCTATGTCGCGATGAGCTTGCGCGAGACCCGTATTGATCAGTTCTCGCTATGGATGCAACAGGCCATAGAGCTAGGGGTTGTTGACCCCACGGCAATGACTATCGCTACTGTGGCGGCGGACGGTCAGCCTAGTCAGCGCATCGTATTGCTTAAACACTTCGATGACAGCGGCTTTGGTTTTTATACAAACTACGGTAGCCGTAAGGCTGATGAGTTGGCTACAAATCCTAAGATAAGCCTGCATTTTCCTTGGCATGCTATCGAACGACAGGTAAAGGTCTGCGGTGAGGTTGTCAAAGTGAGTACTGCAGAGTCGCTCAAGTACTTCGCGAGCCGACCTATGGAAAGTCAGATTGCTGCAATAGCTTCGCAACAGAGTCGGGTTTTGACGTCGCGGTCATTTCTTCTCAATCAATTTGAGAGTTTGAAACAGAAATTTAGTAATGGTGAGATTCCGCTTCCGGACTTCTGGGGCGGCTATCGGGTTGAGCCGAAGGAAATCGAATTCTGGCAGGGTGGCGCGAATCGCTTACATGACCGCTTTCGCTATCTTCAAGCGGCTGACGCGAGTTGGTCCATCGATAGGCTCGCACCCTAATCACTTAGGTACTTAGGTACTTAGGCGATTAGCTAAAGTCTTCCGTGCGCGAGCTGTCTTAGCTCGCTTTCCACTTGCGTAGCTTCTTCTTTTCGAGCTGTTTTTTCAGTCTTGCATACTGCGGGATGCCGTTCTTGTACACGGGGTAGTCCTCACCTTGAATCAGCGGCGAGAGATACTCGCGCGCAGCATCGGTGATATGAAAGCCGTCACGGGAAATGAAGTTTCTCGGCATCATTTTTTCTACATTAGCGACTGCGGATAGTTTTGCCTCACCAATTTTCCAGCTATACCGTTTTCCCTTGCCGCGAACGATCGCGGGCATCACGGCGTTCTTGCCGGCCAATGCAAACTCAACGGCTGCTTTGCCAACAGCATAGGCCTGATCTACATCGGTTGCAGAGGCGATGTGTCGCGCTGCACGTTGCAGGTAATCGGCCACTGCCCAGTGGTATTTGTAGCCAAGCTCATCCTTAATCATCTTTGCGACGAAGGGTGCGACACCGCCGAGTTGCACATGTCCAAAAGCATCCGTCCCGCCAGCATCCGCTAGAAACGACCCATCTTTGTTCTGAGCGCCCTCTGAAACCACGATGGCGCAGTAGCCGTATTTTTTTACACTCGATTTTACTTTGCGCAGGAACTTTTCTTTGTTAAAGGCAATCTCTGGGAAAAGAATTATATGTGGCGCGTCGCCTGTCTGTTCTGTCGCTAAACCGGCTGCACCTGCGATCCAGCCCGCATGACGACCCATCACTTCCATGACAAAGACCTTCGTTGAAGAGTCACACATTGACGCGACATCGAGGCCTGCTTCGCGGATAGAAACGGCGACGTATTTCGCCACCGATCCGAATCCCGGAGAATTGTCTGTTAGTGGTAAATCGTTATCGACGGTTTTCGGTACGCCGATGCAGGTAATTGGGAAGCCCTTTACGGCGCTGAGCTGAGATATCTTGTTGGCAGTGTCCTGCGAATCGCCGCCACCGTTGTAGAGGAAATAACGAATATTGTGAGCGACAAACACCTCCATAAGGCGCTCGTATTCACGTTTGTTCTCGGCATAGGATTTTAGCTTGTAGCGGCAAGAGCCAAATGCGCCTGCAGGGGTTGAGCGAAGTGCAGCAATCGCCTGCTTAGATTCTTTGCTGGTGTCGATGAGATCTTCCCTCAGGGCGCCGACGATGCCATTAAGTCCTGCATATACCTTTCCTATCTTGTCTTTGTTTTTTCGCGCAGTCTCGATAACGCCGCAGGCGCTAGCGTTGATAACACTGGTGACCCCGCCCGATTGTGCGTAGAAAAGGTTAGCTTTGCTCATAGAGTATGTTCGCTTGTTATATCCGGTGGAGGCGCCAGTAGTTACCGGCGTATTAGGAAGAGGGAGTTTACAAGCTGTGAGATAGTACTTCAATTACTTGCCAGCTCTCATAGATTGATGCAACATTCGAAGCCCGAATTGGAACAGGTGAAACGCGTGCGGTTGATAATTGGAATGTCTGGAGCTAGCGGCGCTATCTATGGGGTACGGCTGCTGCAAGTTTTGCAGCAAGAGTCGAGCATTGAGACACACCTGATCATGTCGGATTCGGCCAAGCTAAATATCGCTGTTGAAACCGAATTTTCGTCCAAGGATGTACAGGCGTTGGCCGATCAGGTGCATTCGAACAAAGATATAGGCGCCACGATTGCCAGCGGTTCATTTCGCTCAGACGGAATGATCATTGCTCCATGCTCTATAAAGACACTGTCAGCAGTCGCGAATTGTTACGCAGACTCTCTTCTAGTGCGCGCCGCCGATGTGATGTTGAAAGAGCGCAGGCGGCTGGTCTTGGTGCCAAGAGAAACACCATTGCACACTGGGCACTGCGAATTGCTCCTTCGTGCGAGCCAGAATGGCGCAATACTGGCGCCTCCAATGCCAGCACACTATATAAAAGCGCAGTCGGTTGATGACCTTGTGGATCATCATGTAGGCCGAGTGCTAGATCTTTTTGACATAGACACTGGCCTAGTTAAGCGCTGGCAGGGTACACAAGGCTAAGGCCTTAAGAGAGCATAAGAAATGGCTAAAAATTTATTTGATCTAACTGGCAAGGTGGCGCTAATTACCGGCGGTAATAGCGGTATTGGTCTAGGTTTTGCTGAAGGTGTTGCGAAGCAGGGTGCAGATGTTTGCATCTGGGGACGCGATACCGAGAAGAACGCCGCTGCTGGAGAGCAACTCGAAGAATTCGGTACTAAGGTTCATGCTATTGTTTGTGATGTGTCGGTTGAGGCGTCAGTCGAGGAATCTTTCGCCGAGACTCTAGAGGTATTTGGACGAGTTGATGGTTGTTTCGCCAATGCCGGGGTCGCTCGATCGGGTCGCTTTGAAGAATTTTCTACCGAAGATTGGCGCCATGTTATGGATGTGAATCTAGATGGCCTGTTCTACACGCTGCGCTGCGCTGCCAAGCATATGAAACAGCGAGCCGAAGCTGGAGATCCGGGTGGTCGTCTTATTGGCACCTCATCTCTAGGTGCGTTGATGGGCATGGCGCGAGTGGAAGCCTATGGGGCTAGCAAGGGAGCCGTGATCTCGATGATGCAGGCATTGGCTGTCGAGTACGCGCGGTGGGGAGTGACCGCCAACTCGATATTGCCGGGCCACATCGAAACCGCGATGACGACAGACAATTATGCCAATGAGAAATTTGCTAATGCTATTTTGCCACGGATTCCAGCGCGTCGTTGGGGCGATAAATCGGATTTTGGGGGTATTGCCGCTTATTTAATGAGCGATGCTAGCAGTTATCACACCGGGGATAGTCTGCTGATAGATGGTGGGTTTTTTCTCTACTAAGTCTTGTGACTAGGATGCGAGCAGTGGCTTGGTGAGAGCCTGTATCCCCCTGAATTAAAAATAAAAAGCGATACTTCCCTCCGATTTGTGCTATGTGCCGCCACGTTTAGACAGGGCTAGGCAGCGCTCAGGCCTGTTCCAGCAATATCTAGACGGTGCATCATACTTAGATAAGGTCACCTTACTGCGTAAAAATCGCAGTCTGCAGACTTCTATTCAGCGAATCGATCTTCGATCCGGCCCGAATAACAAGTCGCCACCTCATTTCTAGTTACTCGCAGTCAAGTCGCGAGAAACTACGAACTAGCTATCGAATGCACATCCGTGCAATAGAACTCATTAAAACAGTTTAAAGTTCGGAAAATCATAACGAGAAGTCGTCGTGCTTCCTCCTTTTGTGGAGTAGGCAATACGTTTTCGTTTCGAACAAATAAAATGCTTCGGCATACTTACTAACTAAGAGAATTTGAATGACATTTAACACTCTCGGACTAACCGACACACTGCTGCAAGCAGTAGAACAAACTGGCTACACATCGCCAACACCAATTCAAGAACGTGCTATCCCTGAGATTCTAGCTGGTCGTGATGTAATGGCTGCTGCACAGACTGGCACGGGAAAGACCGCCGGATTCACATTGCCCTTATTGCAATTGATAAGCGGACGTCCCAATCGAACTAGAAATAGCTTTCGCGCCTTAATCCTGACACCGACTCGAGAATTAGCGGCTCAAATTGAAGACAGCATTCAAACCTATGGCGCGCAAGAGAACCTTAGATATGGCGTAGTCTTCGGTGGAGTGAATATTAATCCGCAGAAGAAGACACTGAATCGTGGCCTCGACATCCTAGTTGCTACACCCGGTAGATTATTGGATTTGTATCAGCAGAAATGCATCGACTTCCGGGATGTCGAAGTGCTGATTCTCGACGAAGCGGATCGAATGTTGGATATGGGTTTTATTCGTGATATCAAGAAAATAATGGCGCTACTTCCGAAGCAGCGGCAGAACCTGATGTTCTCTGCGACATTCTCCGATGAAATTCGAGTCCTAGCGAAGACGATCTGCAACAAGCCTGTAGAGATTGATGTCGCTCCGCGGAATTCTACAGTCGAAGCTATTTCGCAGAAGATGTATTACGTAGACAAAGCCAGTAAGCCGAACCTGCTAATCGAAATGATGCTAGCGAGCAATGATCAGACATTGGTGTTTAGTCGTACAAAGCACGGTGCAAACAACTTAGCCAAAAAACTAATCAAAGAAAACATCAAAGCTGCAGCTATCCACGGCAATAAGTCACAGGCGCAGCGAACTAAAGCTCTCCATGACTTCAAGCAGGGTGGAGTGCAGGTCTTGGTAGCAACAGATATTGCAGCTCGCGGAATCGATATTGAGCAACTCGCGCGGGTGATTAACTTCGATCTTCCGCATGTGCCTGAAGATTATGTGCATCGCATCGGCCGAACTGGTAGAGCGGGAGCTACTGGATTGGCGATTTCTCTGGTCAGCGGTGAAGAGAGCAAGCAGCTGCGTGACATCGAGCGCTTGATAAAATTTGCTGTTCCAAGGGGAGATAGCGAAGAGTACTCATTTGCCTTGGCTAATCCAGCTCCTGCTAGCAAGAATAGCGAACCCAACAGACGGCCTGCTAACAATCAGCGACCTCGTCGTAGACAGGGCGCTGCTGGAAAGCCGGCCAACACAGGTTCGTCTAACGGTAAATGGAGATCATCGCGATCCAAGGCCGCAGCGTAACTGCGATTGCCAGTAGGGTGGGGTATTCGCGATGGTGTCGTCTCACCAATAAACTCGGTACAATTCTGGGCAAATGTGGGCGAATCTAGACAGATCTGGGCGAATTCGGGTACATTTTGCGAGCTGTTTGCAGATTGGTCTGCTGCACGCTTGACTGATAGAGCAGTCAATGACAGTGTTGGCTTAACTTAACTTAACTTAACTTAACTTAACTTAACTTAAGTTAACCTAACCTAACCTAACTTATTATCCCTATGTGAGGATGTGATGCTGACACAAGGTACGGGCTTCGCCAGATATTCTAAACCTCTCTGCTTGATCGTTGCATCGATCTGGTTGGTACTTTCCATCTTAGCGTTTACCGGCGGCAGTGAAAATTCCACAATCAATGGCTTCTTGTGGTTGGCCGGTGCAATAGCTTTTGCAGTGTCCGGCGTTTTTATTCCGAGGTCCTCGGGTTCGGTTGAATCAAAGGCGGACAATGGGTAAAACCTCTTTTACTCTTTGCTGTTGATTTGTCACTCTAGTTATCTTAATGGTGCATAGCTGCACCTTTTGGATATGTGACGATCTAAAGCCAAGCATAGCCGACTGCGACGCAGTTATTTCTCAATTGCACCTCGAATAACCTCTAGTGCGCCGTTAATCTTATCGTCTCGCTCGATTTTTGCCGCAACCAATAAGCTGTCGATATTTTCCCTAGTGTCATCGTTGCCCACTACACATTGTCGGCCTTTATTAAATGCCAATGTTAAGCTAGCTATTTGTTCGATTTGAAATTTCTCCGCCATCAATTCGTCTGCTTTTATCCTTTCCCGCAGGCTATCGAATTGCTTGCTTGGATTCGGGTTTAGTTTCATCCAGGCACGGGCGCTTCTTAGCGGCTGCACAACCCCACAGCGCCATTCGATCGAGACTTCGAGGACATTTTGCAATAACTCTTGATCTATTTTTCCATAGGCGCTGCCGTGCCAGAAACAGAATAGAATCAAGTTCACATCTAGCTGATAGGCCTCCTGTAACTCGAGACAGGCTGCGGCCACGCCCTGTGCATCGTACAGTGCTAGGGAGAAGTTCCAGAATTTTTGAGGCTTGTTTGGCATTATTCAATTTAGTGGTGGCTTAGTGCTCCTATGCTACCTAAGTTTTGTGCTATAAACAGCCTTCTGATAAACCAGCCCAGTCGCGCGGGAATCTGAATGCACGTACATATTTTAGGTATCTGCGGTACCTTCATGGGTAGCCTAGCCATAATTGCCAAACAACTCGGGCACCGCGTTAGCGGTAGCGATGCGAATGTCTATCCGCCAATGAGTACGCAATTGGAAGAGATGGGCATCGATTTGATGGAGGGGTTTCGGCCTGAACACCTCTACCCAGAGCCAGATCTTGTGATAATTGGCAACGCGCTTTCCCGTGGGAATCCAGCTGTCGAGCACGTTTTGAATCAAGGGTTGAACTACACCTCAGGCCCGCAGTGGTTGTCACAGTTTGTGCTTCATGATAGATGGGTCTTGGGAGTCGCGGGTACGCACGGCAAGACCAGCACCAGCGGCATGTTAACCTGGATACTCGAGAACGCGGGTATGAAGCCAGGTTATCTTATCGGCGGGGTAACGAATAACCTGCCGCGCTCGGCTGACATTGGTGACTCTGCATTTTTTGTCGTAGAAGCTGATGAGTATGATAGTGCCTTCTTCGATAAGCGTTCTAAGTTCGTTCACTATGCGCCCAGAACGGCTATCCTCAACAATCTTGAATTCGATCATGCAGATATATTCGACGACCTCGAGGCAATTCAAAGACAGTTTCATCACCTGATTAGAACGGTTCCAGGTAATGGGCTACTTATCGTTCCCCATGGCGAAGCCACCATCGAGAGGGTCTTGCGAATGGGCAATTGGACCCCGAAACAGCAGTTTGGTGTCGCTGTTTCGGAGGAAGTGTGCAAGGAATTAGCTGCCAATGGCGGCGTGTTCTGGAATGCGGAACTAAGCAACGGGCAGGGTTCGGAATTCGAATTAACAAAATACGGCCAGGGCTCTACTGGAGAAGTAATGTGCCGTGCGCTCGTAGAGTGGGATGTTACCGGTGTACATAACGTGAAGAACGGCATGGCTGCCATCGCAGCGGCTCATCATGTAGGGGTCGATGTCGCTACGGCTGCAGAGGGCTTGCAGACTTATAAAGGTGTGAAGCGCCGCATGGAATTGCGCGGCGAAGTTGAGGGCGTCAAAGTCTATGACGACTTCGCTCACCATCCTACGGCGATCATGACCACGCTGCAGGGTATCCACATGAAACTGAAATCTGAGGCTGCAGAATCTCGACTGATCGCCGTAATTGAACCGCGCTCGAACACCATGAAACTTGGAATTCATCAGCAGCAACTAGTGGAGGCCTGTCAGAAAGCAGACATGGTTATCTGGCAGAAGCCTGAGAAGTCGGGGCTGGATTTCAACGCACTGGTCGCCGATAGTAAGGTGCCAGGGTATGCGTTTTCGAGTACGGATGAAATCGTCTCATTCATAGAGGCGAACTCTATAAAAGGTGACAACATAGTGGTGATGAGCAACGGTAGCTTTGATGGTATCCATGAGAAATTACTGCGCGTTTTGGATCACAGCCCTGAAGGGGCCTCCGGTTTTTGAGTATGTTTATGACTAAATCCCAAGAGATACCGCTGTTCCCGCTACAGTTGGTTATGTTCCCCGGCGGTAGGTTGGATATGCAAATATTCGAGCGGCGCTACATTGATCTGGTTACGCAGTGCATGCGCACAGAGACAGGATTCGGAATCTGTCTGCTGAAGAAAGGAATGGAAACAGTCCAAGCTGGAACCCAGCAAACCATTCACCGTACGGGAACCTATGCGAATATCATCGATTGGGATCAATTGCCTAATGGACTGCTTGGAATAACCGTAGAGGGCAGTGCTAAATTTACTATTGAGGATTGCTGGCAGGCGGAGAGCGGAGTGTTGACGGCCAATGTTGCGTTCAGTGAGAACGACAGCGTGGGCAAACAGACGATACCTATCGATGATGATTTCATCGCTTTGACAGAACTGCTGCAGAATCTGGAGAGTCACCCCTTAGTCGAGCAGAAGAACTTGATAATCGACTATGACAATCTCTGGGATCTTGGATGGCGCCTCGCGGAATTGATTCCTGTAGAGAATGCGAAAAGGCAAGATCTGCTGGAGATAGACGACCCTTGGGAGCGAATCGAGAATATTGAACAACTCGTGTCTGAGCTCGCAGACGAGTCTTAGCTGTCGGCTTTGAATCGAATTGGAATTTTGATAAATCCTATGATGCCTCCTTAGAAAGGCTTTGATTATGCTGTCCGATCTTATTAATACCTCTGGCTGGACACACGAGCAATGGTTGGCAGCCTGCATTTTGGTGTTTGCAATCTTGTCCGTCGCCGTCGTTTTGCGTCAACTACTGAAACTGTTTCGAATGACTAAGAAAACCAGCTATCAACCCAATCTGCGTCCACTAAGAAGACGGCGCATCAACGCCAAAATAAAAGCAGTAGATCAAGATGAATAAGTGCTATTTACTCGTTATTCGTCGATTTGTATTACTTTTACTGTGCGCTACCTTCGTCGCGCCTGGTTTTGCTATCATAATTCGTCACGATGTTGGGCCAGCGCGCTATGAAGTGAGAGAGAGTAGTTATCCATCGGTGTTTTTTTTGGAGCAGCAGGGAAATCGAAAAGTCTGCGCTGCTACAGTAATTCACCCGCAATGGGCATTAACCGCAGCGCATTGTGTGGAGCAAACACTGCTTGGCAATACGCTGGTCAATGGTCGCGACTTTGCGGTCTTAGTTGGCGGTCAGGATCGGGAGATAGATACCGTCATCATTCACCCTGAATTTGATTTGGAAAATGCTGCTGATGTAGATCTTGCTCTACTGCGATTTAAGCAGGCTTCGACAACGCCACGGGCAATGCCACTGCATTTGCAGGAATTGGAACTTGACTCGATCGTAACTTTACTCGGTTGGGGCTACTTCGGCTTGGGAACAACTGGCAGGCAATACAATGATGGCAGTCTTCGTCTTGCTATGAATCGGATCACAGACGTTGATCGTCGATTCAGGATACGATTCGATGATCCACGGGATCGTGCGAGCCAAGCGTTGCCTTTAGAGGGGATGCCTAGCTTGGGTGATAGCGGTGGTCCTGCGTTACTTGAGAACGAGAACGGCTTTTTTCTCGTTGGCGTCACAGTTGGCGAGGTAACCGTAAGCGGCTTTTCGGAGGAAACTCAGGGGAAATACGGAGCTGTAGCAGTATACGAAAGCGTAGCTGTGCAGTTAGAATGGATCGAAGCTGTCATCGGGAGCTCGGCGCCCTTTGATAGTTAGCTGGTCATTTTCTGTGCGAAGACCTTATCAAAAGAAGGCTGACACCAATTGGTCACTAAAAGAAAGCTAATACCAATTAACTATTAAAAAAAGGCAGTAATGATCAAGAAAATTCTAATCTGCGTTGTTTTCCTTATGCTGTTTGCTGGCGGCGGATTGTTCTTCTATCTCGATTCCATCGTGAAGAGTGGGATAGAAATAGTAGGCTCGAGCGTGCTGGGAACGGCGGTAACAGTGGACAGCGTTTCACTATCACCATTAAGCGGGCAGGGCAGTATCTCTGGCCTGCGTGTTGCGAATCCCGAGGGCTTCGAGTCGCAATACGCTTTTGAATTGGATTCGATCTTGGTAAGCATCAATGTGAATACAATATTCACGGATGCAGCAGAGATTGAGTCGCTTATTATCATGCAGCCGATAATCACCTACGAGACGAAGATAACCAGCGACAATATTCGCACATTACTGGATAACCTATCTGAAGAAGGCTCCGTGCCAGCCGATTCTGACGTGGCAGAAGATTCCGGTCAGCAGATGATCATTCGCGAGTTTCGAATGGTGGGTTCGCAGCTGAACTTCGTGTCCGCCCTAGCAAGCGCACCGATAACGCTTGCTGACATCGAAATTCGAGATATTGGAGCTGAAAGCGGCAATGCCAGTGCGGCGAATGCCGTTCGCGTTGTCTTGCAGGAATTGGTTGCTTCTATTTTAAGTGCCGATCTTCCCGGTCTGGACGAATTAAGAGAGTCTGTAGAGGGGCGAATACAGGATGGCGTACAACAAGTCGAAGAGGCGGTTGAGGGGTTGGGGGGCAGACTCCGTAATATCCTGAACTAATCATCAAGCCGGTTACGGCGTTGAAGGGATACTATTCGACGTCCGCAGCTGTGCAGTTATTATCAATTCCCGGCAGCAGTCGGTCCGTTCGACCGCTAATCCTATAAGCCACTAGCCCGACCCATTCCCTGATTGCTACGCCTAGCACCGACAGATTTTCGCCAAACGAGAAATCTACCCGCAACAAGTTTGCCTTCTGTGAATAGTGATCTACAGGGTAGGGCTGCACTACCCACTGCTGCTGACAGAACACGCCGATCGATCGTGGCATATGAAATGCCGATGTGATCAAAAGCCAATTTTCGTTATTCTCCGGCGTGACCAGCTCTTTGCTGTTTCTCGCATTTTCAGAGGTGTTTCGAGACTCGCTCTCAAAGATGATTGCTCGTTCGGCAAGGCCCAGCTGTTTGAATAACATTTGCGCCGTCTCCGCCTCTTTAAATTCCTGTTCAGTGACAGCGCCACTGCCGCCAGTGAACACCAGTTGGGCATTGGGATAGAGCCGGGCGAGATAGAGAAAACTGGTGAGCCGGTCGGCTGCGCCGCCAAGCTCAGGCTGTTGCCAGCTGTTGGACATTCGTGGGGCAAGATAGCGCCGCCGAGCACGACTATGCCATCGACCTCACTCGGCAGCGCCGCATTGGTCAGTGAAGCGGTTCTCCAGCGGCGCGATCAGCCATTCTCCCACGGGAAAGAAGCCGATAAGCACCAGCAATAGCAGGGCGCAGCTAGCGAGCAAGGACCTGGAGATTCTCTGCCACTTCAGGATGGCGGCGATCCAGGCGGACACCCCAAGAATGACGATTAGGCTATCGGGCGAAATCAGCGCCCAAATAATCTTCGAGGCCAGAAAGAAGACTGTGTCCATAGAGGCTTTAGTCAATCGCTCAAGGATGTGAAGGCTTTCAATGCTATCTCAAAAAAGAGCAAAGCACATCGCTATTTTTAAGGTTTATGGCAGCGAATTTGCTACTATCCGCTAACTGAATTAAAACTAACCATTAGGAGTTCGCAATGACGATCCAAGTCGGAGACAAGGTTCCATCAGTAAATTTCAAGCATATGACTGTAGATGGACCGGCAGATATAAGCAGTGAAGAAGTATTTGCAGGTAAGAAGGTTGTGTTCATTGCCGTGCCTGGTGCATTCACGCCGGGTTGTTCGCTAACTCACCTACCTGGCTTTGTAGTGAGTGCCGACGCTCTCAAGGCTAAAGGCGCGGATACCATCGCTTGTATGTCTGTGAACGATGCCTTCGTCATGGGTGCCTGGGGCCAGAATCAAAATGCCGAAGAGATACTGATGCTAGCGGATGGTAATGGCGACTTTACCAGCGCTATTGGTCTGGAGCTCGATGCCAGTGGTTTTGGTATGGGTAAGCGCGCTCAGCGCTTCGGTATGATCGTTGAAGATGGGACAGTCACTTACCTAGGAGTCGAGGCTCCCGGTGAAATCAAGGTGAGCTCGGCCGAAACAATGCTCGAGCGACTCTAGAAACCCTGGCATTTTGTAGACAGGTATTCGAGAGAGGTCTGGCAATCAATTCGTGCGGTGACAACTTTAAATACCTGTTTGGGTTTTCTATCCGAGCATCCGCTTTTCTAATTTCTCCGAGAACATAATTAAGCTACAAGACTAACTAAAAACTTGTAGCAAAAACGGACAGGATTAACGGTAGACCAACAACACCTAATAAGGACGCCCCATGACAGCTGCCATTCAAGAAGTTGAAATCACCCCTATGCGAAGCAAAATAGGATTGTGGCTAGGGCCGCTAGCATTCGTTCTAGTGTTGCTGTTCGTCGATCTAGATCCGAATAATCCTCTCGTGACTCGCATGGCCGCGGTGATATTGCTAATGGCGATATGGTGGATCACTGAGGCAATACCACTCTCGGCAACGGCACTGCTTCCCATCGTCCTATTTCCACTGCTTGGCATCATGCGCGGCCGCCTAGTGCCTGCGGCGAATCAGATCGACTTTGAAACCGTTAGTATGCGCAATGGCTTAATCCCTTCTGATCTGGATATCGTTTTTCCGAATGTGGCCGGTCAGTATATGGATTGGATTATCTTGCTGTTTCTCGGGGGTTTTATTATTGCTACGGCGGTGGAAAAGTGGAACCTGCACAAACGTATCGCCTTGAATATCTTGCGCGTTATTGGCGGCCAGTCCCATCGGCTCGTTCTAGGATTCATGCTTGCTACCGGCTTTCTTTCCATGTGGTTGTCCAACACCTCAACCGCATTGATGATGATGCCCATGGGAATGTCGCTTATTCTTTTATATGAAGAGTTAAATCGTGAGGCTGCAGCTAAAGGGGTCATCATAGACAAGCGAGCCGAAAATTTTCCACTCACAATACTATTGGGTATAGCCTACTCCGCTTCCATCGGCGGATTCGCGACACTGATCGGCACGCCGCCCAACGGCGTTCTGGTAACCCAGTTGCCACAGTTGTTTCCTTTGGCGCCTGAAATCACCTTCGCGTCCTGGATGATATTTGCCCTGCCGTTGAGTGCAACCTATATGTTGATAGCCTGGTTTGTTCTCACTCGATTTGTCTTCCCTCTGCCGGCTACGACGCCCTTTAGCGGGCGTGATTTTATCCATAATGAAATTGGAAAACTCGGCGTGATGTCCCCCGAAGAAAAAAGAGTCACGTTCGTGTTCGTCAGTGCAGCCCTATTGTGGATGACGAGGAAGGAGCGTTTATTCGGGGCTGAAGTTGATATTTATGGATGGAGCCACTACTTAGATTCGTTCCTTGCATTTGTAGGTTCCGACCCAGTTGGCTATATGATCGATGACGGCACTGTTTCCATCGCAATGGCGTTGCTGTTGTTTATCATTCCGGCCAGCAAGCAGGTGGGTGGTCGTCTCATGGATTGGGAAGATGCTAAAAAAGTGCCGTGGGGCATTTTATTACTATTCGGTGGCGGTTTAGCGCTTGCGAAAGGCTTCACAACATCGGGCCTAGGCGGCTATATTGCAGGCCAGTTGCAGTCGCTTCTTGGTGACGCAAGTCCTCTTGTTATTGTGATGAGCACAGTGGGTTTTATCACTGGGCTCACTGAAGTGACCTCTAACACGGCAACAATTTCGCTGTCTCTGCCGATCATGGCCAGCCTGTCTCAGGCCATCGGAGTGCATCCATTACTGCTGCTCATCCCCACGACTTTAGCTGCTTCCTGTGCATTTATGCTGCCTGTATCCACGCCGCCTAACGCAATTGTCTATGGTTCCGGCAGGGTGCCAATAATGAAGATGGTGGTGGCAGGTATCTGGCTGGATATTCTTTCAATTTTTTTGATCACCGTCTTTGTCTACACAGTGGGCCATTTAACCTTCGGTGTATTAGGCCCTTTTCCTGATTGGGCGCTTCCATAGCTTATTAATTATTATCAATGAATTTCTAATAAAGAGGGAAATTGTATTGGCTGTCTGCCCTTTATGTTATGTTGTTATGAGGATTAGAGGAAAAACTAAGCACAATCCAGAGAATCAGGGGTTCATTCACTGAGGAAGAAGTACTGGGAGAGTTCGTTAGAATGCGACTTAAACAGGCAAAAAATTGCCATCTGGATAAAATAGTAAATAGTCTTTGAGCTCAAATGATCGGTAAACAGAGTGATAACAATACAGCAGTAGGCCCCTGCCCCGCCGGCGATGATAAGTGCACAAACCTTCCAGAGGTTCAACGCCTTCAGGAAGAGGTCAAGAGGTTGGCGGCGCTAGTGCGTACGGATGCTTTGACGGGTCTGTATAGTTTTCGCTACTTCTATCAGGCGCTTAGTCTGGAGATGGAGCGTACCCGTCGTTCTGGTCAGCCCACCAGCCTCATAATGTTAGACTTGGACCATTTTAAAGCCGTCAACGATGCCTTCGGTCATGAGGTTGGCAACGCTGTGCTAAGTCACATATCCAGCCTTATTTCGCAGACTGTTCGCAGACTGGATATTCCGTGTCGCTATGGCGGTGAGGAGTTCACTATCATTCTTCCTGATACGTCCTTGGAACAGGGGGTTCGCTTCGCAAATCGCCTTCGCTTGATTATCGAGAACTCGCCGCTTAAGACGCGTGAAGCGCTTTTAGGAATCGAAGCTAGCTTTGGAGTTGATGTTTTCATAAAGGGCGAAGAATTGTTAGAAAGAGAATTCTTAGAGAGGGTCGATTCTTTCCTCTACCTAGCGAAGCAGGGAGGCCGCAACAGAGTCTGTCACAGCAGCACTGATGACTAGGATGAAAGTGGTTCAGCAGCGAAGAAACTCAAAGAAAAAGTATTAGTTCCTCTGTGAACTAAATTTTTATGCAAATACTTGTAAGCAATATCATGTTTTCGAATTTTCGATCATCTGTGCAAGATGATAGAGAATTGCTGCTGTGGCACCCCAAATCCTAAACCGTTTAAACTGTAGTTCGAGAACTTTTCTCGACTGATTGTCATAGGCCATGGATGTGGACTGGTAGGAATCTGGATTCATTAGCAGGGAGAGAGGTGCATGAAAGATTTCTGCGACCTCGATAGGACAAGGTGCGTATTCTAAATCTGGCTCTATGAGTCCGACGATGGGTGTGATTTGAAAGCCGGAGGGAAGTGCCATGTCGCCCAAGCGGCCTATGACCTCAACATCGCCTGGGGCGAGACCTATCTCTTCCTCGCTCTCTCGCAGCGCCGTAGCTACCACATCCGAATCGATTGCCTCTTCGGAGCCCCCAGGCAGACTGATCTGGCCCGGGTGACTGCTTAGGTTCTTTGAGCGCACGGTGAGCACTATCTCGCTATTCTTACCCGGCTTGTGTCGGGTTATGGGAATTAGTACCGAAGCCTTACGTAGAGCATTAGAGCGCTCCGTCATCATCTTGTTAACCAAGTTATCAGGATGAAAAATTGGGTCTGGATTATCGTTCTTGTTCCGAGAAAAATAGGCAAGCAGATTATCGAATGCCTGCTCTGAATTGCTGTCATCTGCGTTTTTCATTGTGATAACCCTAACCCTTTTCGGATACTATGGGCAGAAATAAAAATGCCGACATAGTGTCGGCATTTTTATTAGCGTTTTGGAAACTACTTATATTTCCACGTTACTCCGAAAAATGCTCTTACAGGTTCGCCAGGAAAATAGCGATCGCCATTGAACGTTGTCCAGTCTGCACGCTCCGCGTAATCCTCATCCGTTGCGTTAAGCACATTTAGATAGAAGGTCAGATCATCATTAAACGCATACTGTGTACGCCAGTTCAAGATGTCATGCCCTTCGTAGCTCGCCGTGTTCTCAGGGTTCGTGTAGTAGTCACCCATGTTAACCAGTTCGAGCTCTGTCTTGACTGAACTGATTGGTCTCCACTGCAGGCGAAAATTACCGAACGTATTCGGCGCGGTATCTATGTCGTTCCCATTGATATCAACTCCACCGGATATCTGGGAATTTTCGTAGGTATGCTTGGCTAGGTTAATGACACCCTGAACAGAAAGCGTGTCTGTAATATCCAGGCCCATGGCAAACTCCATACCTCGATGTGAAGTATGGCTGTCATTGAGGTTCTCTCTAGCGCTGTTGGCGAAGATCTCATTCTTCTTGTCCATGAAGTACCAGGACGCGGAATAGTTCCAGTTTTCACCGGCGCCTTTAAAGGCCACTTCATAGCTGTCTAGCTCCACAGAATCCAAACTCGCCACTGTCTGCGCGTTCTGCAAGCGATATAGCTCAGTAGCCTGCGGTGCGCGGAAGCCTCGCTGCACTCTGAACTGCAGGTCGTGGTTGTCATTAAGCGCATAGCTCAGGCCTAGCTTTGGGGAGACGTTGGTAAAATTGTCATCTCTGTCAGCAGGGCGGTTATAGCGACAACCGAAGCGGCAAGCTACGCCGAATTGATCAGTGCGTCCGTCGATCATGTTGTTGTTATAGACGTACTCCATATTCTCTAATCGCAGACCCAGAGATAGTTCCCAGTCGTTACCTAAGTCTTGCTGGTAGTTGATAAAGCCTGCATATTGGCGTATGGATACATCGAAGTCGTAGTGTTTACCCTGTGGGATGGAGTTACGTAGGAAGAATGACCCTGACGTTGGGTTTGGCTGAAACTGCTTGAGCGAGCCGTCGGTATCTTCGATATCGAAGCCCATCGCAAGATTGGCGCCGTTATCAAGTTCCTTGTACGCAGCAAATTGAAAGCCAATGCTGCGGTGCTCGGTGTCTTCTATAGGCTGTCCAGGCAAGAAATGCTGCATGAATGTCATATTCACTTCGCGGAAGTAAGGCGTCAGCACCACTTCCCAGTCACCCAACTGCTGCGTAATAGTAGTCCAGACGCGTCCATTCACACTATCGCGAAAGGCTTCAGGGTTTGGGTTGGTATCGCGCAGTGCGCTGTCTTCGAAGGCATCAGTTCCTGTGACATATCCAGCAGTTTCCTGATTAAGATTTATCCTCGTGAAGCCGCCATCGAGGTTGGCGCCATTTTTCATGGTGTAGTTGTAAAGCCATGAAACTTTTTGCTGATCTACACCGCTGTCATCGCGGTAGCCATTTTCACTAGTACCGTTGACCAGCAAAAGTTGCTTGAAGTTGCCGTAGTCGTGGCCGAGTGATCCTCGTAACCGCTGCGAACCACGAGGTCCCTGCTCGAGCATAATTTCGCCGGCCTCGCCTGCTGTTGGTAACACTACATTGATCAAGCCGTGTACAGCGTTCGAGCCCCAGAATGCACTGCCCGGTCCACGTATGACTTCGACACGGGATGCATTCTCAGAATGCGTATCGAACATTTCGTTCACGTTGCAGAACCCGCTAGAGCGAATAGGTATGCCATTTTCAGCGACTAAGAAGGAGCCACAGGCACCTGCGCCGGTAAGTATCGGCGAGCGAATCGCCAGGAGGCTCTCTTGCCCATTATTGCGATGGATGCTCACGCCAGGAAGTCGGTTCAATGCTTCCTGCAAGTGAGTGTGCTTGATCAAATCCAATTCCTGCTCGCCGATCACAGAAACAGCTGCATTAACGTCAGCCAGACCCGCAGATTTTCTGAGGGTGGAAGTGACCTGAATTTCTTCTATGGCTTGTTGGCCATTTTGAGCAAGTGCAGGCACTGCTGTTAGAGCAGTCGCTGCGGCTATGCTGGTAACTAGTAACTTACGAATCATTTTAAATCTCCGAATTTCTAAACCCCTCTTTGCAACATGTTGCGCTCTGTGGCGATCCATTGATGTTAAAAAAATAGGTTTACGGTCCCTTGTTTTAAATTATGACCAACTTGAGGATTAAGCCCTCAGCGGCTAGTAAACTAGCTTCGATATCGGTCTTTCATGCGGCGGTTAGTAAGAAAGTCGGGTAATATAACACAGCTTATCGACCGAATCCTCCGTCTTTACACCCCTTGGGTTTACCACGTACACTTACTCTCGGATTTCGAGGCAAGCCGTGTGGTACAGGCGTTAGAGAGAGATGTCAGGCTTGGTTTGACTGGGACAGAGACAAGAATGAAGACAAGAATTACAGAATTATTAGGTATCAAGCATCCTATAATTCAGGGAGGCATGCAGTGGGTTGGATTAGCCGAGCTCGCTGCGGCGGTATCTAATGCTGGGGGGCTGGGCATCATAACCGCGCTCACGCAGCCTACGCCCGAGGATCTTCTCAAGGAGATTGAGCGCTGCCAGTCGATGACTGACAAGCCATTCGGGGTCAATCTGACCATTCTGCCAACTATCAAGCCAGTCCCCTATGATGAATATGCTCAGGCAATCGTCGATTCTGGAGTAAAGCTTGTCGAGACAGCGGGCCGCAACCCTGAGCCCTACCTGCCACTGTTTAAAGAGGCCGATATCAAGGTTATACACAAGTGCACCTCGATACGTCATGCTGTGAAAGCTGAGAAGATAGGCTGTGATGCAGTGAGCGTAGATGGCTTCGAGTGTGCCGGTCATCCCGGTGAAGATGACGTCACTAATATGATTCTTCTTCCACTCGCAGCAAAAAGATTGAAGATACCTTTTCTCGCCTCAGGTGGCTTTGGGGATGGCAGAGGCCTGGCTGCTGCGCTAGCAATGGGCGCCGATGGCATCAATATGGGGACACGCTTCATGGTTACGAAGGAAGCGCCTATTCATGACAATGTAAAACAGAGGATGATCGAAGCAACAGAATTGGACACCGCGCTTATCTACCGTTCTTTTCGAAATACGGCGCGCGTTTTTAAGAACAGTGTTGCGGAAAAAGTTGTGAAGATAGAGGCTCGCCCTGGCGAAACAAAATTCGAAGAGATCCAGCCGCTGGTGCAGGGAGTGAAGGGCAGAGAGCTATTTGATGGGGGTGATTTGGATAAAGGAATCTGGTCTGCAGGGATGATAGTAGGCCTAATAGACGATAACCCTAGTTGCGAGGATTTAGTGGCTAGGATAGTGACGGAAGCTGAAGACATCCTTTCCAACCGTCTCAGAGAAATGATTTCTTGATAGTTCTCCAAAGTTAGATAGTTTCAAGTGATACGTGTTAGGCAAAAGTAAAATCAGAGGGAAGCTAAAATAATATGCAAATTAAAGACAAGGTGATTGTAGTAACTGGCGGAGCAAGTGGCATAGGAAAATCACTATGTGAAAGGTTTTCTAGGGAAGGCGCTAAGGCAATCGTAGTATCTGACATCAATCAGGATGGTATCGATGCCACGGTCGCGGATATTTCTGCGAGCACACAGGCACTAGGAGTTAAAACTGACGTTGGTAATGAGGAAGACGTTAATGCCTTGGTTAGTAAAGCGCTTGAAAAATTCGGTCAGATCGATTTATTTTGTTCCAACGCTGGAATATTTACCGCTGGCGGAGAGAATGTCAGCACTGACGCTTGGCAATCGATCTGGGATATCAACGTCATGTCCCATGTATTTGCAGCTCGTGCAGTTCTTCCGGGTATGCTGGAACGTGGCGAAGGGTATTTCTTGAACACTTCCTCCGCTGCAGGACTATTGAGCCAGGTTGGTTCGGCTCCTTACTCTGTCACGAAGCATGCCGCGATTGGCTTCGCAGAGTGGCTCTCGATCACCTATGGCAAGCGTGGAATCAAAGTATCGGTGCTTTGCCCTCAGGCCGTGCGTACCGCGATGACGGCGGGCGGCGATGGCGGCGTTGCCGGCCTCGATGGCATGTTGGAACCGGACAAGTTAGCGGATACGGTAATGGAGACTTTACAGAGCGAGCGCTTTCTCTGTCTGCCACACCCGGAAGTATTGACCTATATGCGCAGGAAGACAGACGATTACGACCGCTGGCTCGGTGGCATGCGCCGTTTGCAGGGTCAATTTGAAGAAGTTTATAAGAAGAGGGAAGAGTCCCAGGACGATTAATTCAGAAATCAGGAGACTGAGGATGAAAAAGTTGAGAAAGCTAACAACGTTGTTTATTTTCTGTTGCTTTTTGTTCCCCGTGGCCACACAGGCTCAAGAACGCATAACATTGCAAGACGGCACAGTGCTGAATGTTTTTCTTGTTGCTCCGGAAAATGCGGACGACCAGGCATCCCCTTTAGTTATCCTGATGGGCGGCGGGCCGGGCAACGCATCGATCTCACAAGATACCTCGCGCTGGCTGGGTAGCGGTTTTGCGCAGCGGGGCTGGATGGTTGCTGTGCCTATCTCGCCAAATAATCGATCCTTTCGGGGTGCCATAAACAATGAACTTATCGCAAGCTTGATAACGCAGTTGCAGAAGCGTGAGAATATCGCCCAGGGTAAGGTGTTGTTGGCGGGCGTGTCTAACGGAGGCATGTCGGCATTAGAAATCGCGCGACGCAATCCGCAAGACTATTTAGGTGTGGCAGCTGTTCCAGCAATATCGGGCGCTGATACAGACAATGAGGCTCTAAAGGACTTCCCTGTTTATCTACGCATCGGTGGCAGTGATCAATTAGATTGGGCTGATAGATTTGATGAGACAGTCGCCAGCCTAACAGGCGCAGGCGTTGTTCTGAATGCGGATATTCTGGATGGTGCGCCGCATATGTTTAGAATGGAATGGGAGTCGTTGGGAATCTGGCTGCAAGAGATTCAAAAATAGTGGACTGTAGCGATACAGAGTGTTTTGGCATTGGTTGAGCTGAATTCACGAATTCTAAATAAATACTAGTTAGGCATGAGCAATTAATCTATGGAGAACAGAATGATAAATCGGAAAACAATTACATCAATGGTATTTCTTGGTCTAGCAGCTTCCTCAGGCTCTAGCTTCGCGGCAGGCCCTTCAGCTAGCGTTGAGGATATTGCCTGGATGACAGGTAATTGGGCAGGCAACCTCGGTCCCAATCAGCTAGAAGAGAATTGGATTATGGGAGAGGCAGGTTCAATTGCAGCTATGGTAAGAATGACCGGTGACGATGCAACCAGCATGTTTGAGATGATTACCATTGAAGAGGTAGACGGCTCATTGGTTCTGCACATTCAGCAATGGGATCCAGGCATGGTTGCGCGCACTGATGGTCCACAGGAAATGGAATTGGTTGAGATCACGGAGAACAGTGTGAAATTTAAGGCGACATCAGAGGGTGGCATGGCAGGCTTAGGTTATAGTCATCCCGACGCCGATAGTTTCATCATTCACGTCGAGAATCCTGGTAGTCCGGTGTTCAATATTCCCTTGAAGTCTCGCAGTATTTGGAAGTAATGCTACAAGGTGTCTCGATAAGAGAGCGAACTTATTCGCCAGCAAAGAAGGGGCCCGAAGGCCTCTTTTTTATGAGCGTTTTTAAGCTTGCGGATTGTTAGACGATTAAGCCGCGCCGTTCTAAGCCTTCTGCGATAGCCTGCATTAATTCTCTATCGCGGCTCGCATCGAATTCAGGCGCATTGTCCCAGTCGTAAAACCAGACCGGCTTCAATTTCAACTCATCAGGTTCATCTTCGAATCGCGGGAAGATATGCGCGTGCAGGGCGGGCTCTATGTTGCCGAGCATTTCGTAGTTGATCCGAACTGCACTGGTGATTTTCAAAATAACATCGCCAACAACTGACATCTCGTAGAGAAATACCTTCCTCGCTTCAGGCTCCATCTCATTGAGGTGAGGCACGACAGGATCAGGTAGCAGCAGGCTATAGCCGCGCAGGTGCTGGACATCTCCCAGAACTACCCAGCCCGAGCTTAATCGGCAGATTGCTTTAGCGTATTCGCCAGTCTGGCATTGTCTTACGCGCTCATGAATTAGTGTGGGCATCTTGATTTCGCCCGACTAAGACAGTTCTAGCAGTTCCACCCAGTTGCCATCAGGGTCGGCAATGATAGCTATCGTGATGCCCTCGCGCACAACCTTTGCCGGTACCACTATCTTCGCTCCAGAGGCGGCTGCCTTGTCGACGCTCGCTTCCAGGTTGCCTACGGTTATAGTCCAGTAGCGATAACCAGCAGCCCCACGAATTCCGCCTGGCGCTGCGTCAGCCGGCGCGGCGGGATCAAGTTCGATGACTTTGATCACACTGTCACCAACCTTGAAGCGATTCATGGTGCCACCACCGGGCATTGGAATAGAACCTTCAAGCTCCAGTCCTAATGTCTCGCCATAGAAAGTCATCATTGCATCGATATCTTTTGTAATGATGCCTATATCGATAGCTGCTTTTTTTATTTCAACTGACATAGCATTACTCCTTAGGCTGCGCCGAGCATAGCTTTGGTTTCTAAAAATTCTTCGAAGCCTTCCACGCCCCACTCACGTCCGTTTCCAGATTTTTTATAGCCTCCGAAAGGAGAAGAAAAGTCTGGGCCAGCGCCATTAATGTGAACCATGCCGCTTCGAATCTGTCTCGCTATCTTCTCTGCATGAGCGGGCTCTCCGGATACATAGCCAGAGAGGCCATACTCTGTGTCATTCGCTATGCGAATGGCATCTTCGTCATCTTCATAGCCCAAGATGGTCAATACTGGTCCAAATATTTCTTCTCTAGCGATTGTCATATCATTTGTGACATTGGCAAATACGGTGGGCTGAATGAAATAGCCCTTATCGATACCTTCGGGGCGACCTGGGCCGCCAACGATCAGATCGGCTCCTTCGGCGATGCCTTTCTCAATCAATGCAGTGATCTTATTGAATTGCAATTCGCTTACAACTGGACCAAGTCTTGTTTTCTCGTTAGATGGATCGCCAACACTTGCCTTTGCCGCCGCCGCTTTGGCAATCTCAATAGCTTCTGTCATTTTAGCCTTAGGCACTAACATGCGGGTCGGTGCATTACAGGACTGGCCGCTGTTACCGAAACAGCCTATTACGCCGCCGCCGACGGCATTCGCAAGGTCGGCATCGTCGAGAATGATATTTGCTGACTTACCGCCGAGTTCCTGTGTTACGCGTTTGATGCCGTCAGCCGCAGCCTTGGCAACTTCCTGGCCAGCGCGTGTGGAGCCGGTGAAGGAAACAACATCGATTTCAGGGTGGGAAGAAATTGCTGCGCCCACAGTCGGTCCATCACCGTTGACTAGATTGAATACACCAGCGGGCAAACCGGACTCCGCTATAATCTCAGCTAGGAGATAGGCGCTCAATGGCGCTATTTCGCTGGGCTTTAATACGATCGTGCAACCAGCTGCAATCGCCGGAGCTACCTTGCAGGCGATCTGGTTAAGTGGCCAGTTCCAAGGGGTAATAAATCCGCAGACGCCGGCTGCTTCTTTTACGATTTTTGTGCTGCCGCGTACTTCTTCGAATTCGTAGCTGTCCAGAATGCCTAGAATATTTGCAAAGTGCCCCATACCACTGCCTAATTGAGCAGTCTTGGCGAGGCCCATTGGTGCGCCCATTTCATTCGAAATAGCCGTAGCAATCTCGTCGCCGCGAGCTTTCATACCCGCGATAATGTTGCCAATAACAGCTTTGCGTTCTTCGATGGTAGATTGTGACCAAGCGGGAAAGGCCGTTCGCGCAGCCTTTGCTGCCGCGTCAACATCGTCTGCAGTACCCATGCTGATGGTTGCAAATGCTTCTTCTGTCGCGGGATTGATTACGTTAAGAGTTGAGCGGTCTGAAGGCTCTACCCATTCGCCGTTGATGAAGAATTTGTTATATGCCTTGGTCATTTTCCTACTCCTGTCGATTCGATTACACTTACGTCAATTCAGTTGTTTAATTCGGCCGCAGTATTCGGCGTGCTGCGGATACGGGCTGCTCATTATACCTGATTTCCTGAGCTTCAAAAGAGTCAATCAAGCTACAACATTGTGCACAAGAAGGTCTAGATGTTTAACTCCCTAAAGCGTGTCATCGGTGAGCGTCTTGCTACTTTTCTCAGTAAAGAGCTGCCGGGTTATCAGAGGCTGGATACGGTCGCGATAGCTGATGTTGCGATGACTCTGGAGAAGGGTGACATCGTATTGGTGGACGGGAATACGCGTATCAGTACGGCAATCAAATACCTCACGCAATCCACTTGGTCGCATGCTTGCCTCTTTGTCGGTGAGAAAGGGGCAGATAGCTCCCATCTCAACCTTTTGGAAGCAAACCTGAAGAAAGGTGTCCATTTAACCAACTTGGATCACTATGCCAATTCTAATCTGCGGATCTGCAGACCAGTCAACTTGAGTAAAGAAGAAGCAGCACAGCTGGCAGAATTCGCTAGTCAGAGAATTGGTCATCAGTATGATCTAAAAAATGTTGCCGATCTGATTCGCTACGTTATTCAAAAACCAGCAGTTCCGAATCGCTACCGTCGTTCCTTGCTAAGTCTAGGTAGTGGTGAGCCAACCAAGGCAATTTGCTCGACGCTGATAGCGGAGTCTTTTCAATCGATAGACTATCCAATCCTTCCGCGACGTAAAGGAGAAGGCGGGCACAGTGGTGAGGTGCCGCTCCTATACAGGCCGCATTTCACTCACTTCACACCGAGAGATTTTGATCTTTCTCCTTTCTTCAGAATCGTCAAGCCAACGATCGAGAACGGCTTCGATCACCATGACTTGGCTTGGGAAGCTCGCGGTGAGGGAGCAGGGCCACAGGATTTGACTTGACGGGGCTAGATTACTCCTAACAGAACGTCTACGGCAGTTTCGAACTGCGGGTCACTGCGGCTGCTTTGGCTGGAGGGGAAAGCAATGGAGTCATTCGGTACCACTCCTTGCGCTTCGAAGAGCTGGCCATCGATTAAAACCTGATCTGCTGGCGAATAGCGAATAATGTTTCCGTTGTGCGAGTAGCTTCCAATCTTCCCGGCGGTACTCTCGCCGAGCGTTGTTGTCCTTTCTGGCTTTGCCAGTCCATGCGCAAACAATTCTGCTCCACCGCGAGTCTTTGAGTTGACTAAAACGACGATAGGTCGCGTAAATGTTCGCGTTGCAGTTGCAGGGAAATTTTGTGCAATTGCTGCATGTCGATTCGAAGCATCCGATACCTCAAAATTTCCACGACCATTACGAACGAACAAATCCAAATGTTTAGAACTTAGGAAGCCGTAAGAGTTTCGCAGATCGATTATCATGCCATCGCTGTCCCTGAACATTCGCATTGTGCGTTCTAGGGTGAATAGATCCGATGTGCTGCGTGAAAGCCCCCAGATTCGTATGTAGCCAATTGTTTTGTTCCCCACGGAAAATTCTTGAACACTATCCAAAGTGGCAGAACGGTAACTGTCGTAAAGATTTTCAAAAACAGGTTTGATCTCGACTGATTTAACCTCGCCTCGCCTTTCAAATTCCAGCAGAAAGACGGCGACAGCAGGACTAAACTCACCGGGCTCTCTGCCTTTGGCATTGAAGGAAAAGACGGGGTGAAAAGGCTTTTCATCGACACGTAGAATTCTGTCTCCGCGTTCTATGCCGGCTTGATGTGCTGGATAGCCCTCCAATGACGCGGTTACCAGAAAGCCGTCATCTACAGGGTGAACCTCGATGCCAATGTGATTTAACGCAATACGATCTTTAACCGTCGGCGCTTGAAATGCCGTCACTAAGTAGTACTCAAGTGTGTCGGCAGTGATAGCAGCATTCTTGCTATTCTGCGCCGCGGCAAGTTGGGTCAGCAACACTGCCGCGCAACACAGAATTGCTCGACACGCTCTTACCAGGTTCGAGTGGTCAGTCGAATGCATGTCTATTCAACGACTGCCATCGCTCGTTGGGCAGCGGGCCTTAGATAGTGCCGGTTACGCAGTGCAATATATTTGTCAGGCACGTCGAACTCGAAACGGATCGCCCAATTAAACGTATGAGCGAGAAGAAGGTCTGCGATGCAAAAGCTGCTACCGATTGTGTACTCACTGTCTATCTCAGGCAATAAATGATCTAGCGCTCTCACCGCCTTGTCGAATTCGAATTTCGCAGTATCGAACATCGCCGGAATTCTAACTTCTTCTGGCAGCGCAAACATGTGCTTGCCTTTGGACCAAAGTGGTTGTTCCAGTTCGGCCAAGATGAAATAGGTCAGCTCGTCTAGTTTTGCATAGGCGGGCGTGCTTGCCTTGGGCAACAAGTCAGAATCAGGTGCATTTCGCGCGATGTAGTTCACTATCGCAAAGCTTTCGGTCAATACGAGATTGCCGTCTACGAGAGTGGGTACTTTTCCCTGCACGTTCAGCTCTAGATAGCTGGGATGCTTTGCGCTATCACTCTCGCTGCTATCAGTGCGCAGGGTAGTGTTTATATACTCGTAATCAAGCCCACTTTCTTCCAGAGCCCACAGAGCGCGAAAAGAGCGTGATTGGCCCATGCCATAAAGTTTCATTGGGTATTTATCCTGTCTGTAAAAAACAAATGGTGTTGTCTTTTACGACAACACCATTTGGAGATATCACTAAGTTGCTGAAGACTAGTCGTTAGCAAAGCAGTAGAAGTAGCCAGCGCCACCTGTTGCAACTAGATCGGCTTGACCACAACCTCTGGAGCCGTGTGCGTTGTTCCAGGAGGTTGGGTTCGCTCCGCCACCGGTTCTGTCGAAGTGACCAACCTGTGCAGAACCTTCGCCGTTGCTTGTCCAGTTGTTGCAGGTATGGTTTGAGCCATCGTCGATCAGGCGTCCGCTAAGCGATGAACCGGTAAGGATGTCATGCTGATTTGGGGTATCACCTCGACCGTTTACAGTGTCGCCATTCTCAGTAAGAGAGTTGGCCTTGCCGAGCTGCATGTAGTCGCTATGCAGGTTATTCAGCGTGCTAGCCACTTCAACGTTTGCGGCGTTGTACCAAGGGCCGAAGCCAATTCGCTCGCGTGCGTTAACGCGCGGAGAGTTTGCCGTCTCATGCGCGCTTAAGTAGGCAACCCATGTCTTGCCGCGTGACCCTGCTGCTGAGGCCAGAGTTGCACAATGCGCATCTGCTCCAGCTAAACCGCCGAGATTTGCGCCATCGCCAGATCCCACGCTAGTAATGAAGAAGCTCATTTCATTTTCTTGTGAGTTGATCGTGCTAAACGTAGCAGCTGCCGAAATTGCGATAGCACAAGCTAAGATTAGTTTCTTGTTCATAGTCCTACTCCTTGATTGTTGATTGTCTGATTTACTAAGTTTAACCAAATAGATTTAACTCATTAATGTGCGCCTGAACTGTCCACCGCTGCGCCGGGCATTGCCATGGCGGTTAGTGTACTTCCAGTCTGCAGGATAACGTATTGATGGCCGTCGTGTGTCCAAGAACTCATGCCGTAGCGACTTGCTGCGGGCACTTCTACTCTGCCTACTTCTTCGCCTGTTGCCTTGTCGATGGCAAACAGCTGCGGTGTGCCAGCGCCATCCACATCGGAATATAGCAGCAGATTCGCTGTAGCTACCATAGGCACGGCATTGCCCGTCCCTGTATTGCCAATATCAATACCTTGTAGCTGGGGCAGGTTAGCAATCCGCGCAGGCGTCTCGCCAGTTGGAATCATCCAAAGATGCTCGCCCGTGTTCATGTCTATTGCCGTGATGCGGCTATAGGGTGGCTTCCAAAGAGGAATACCTAAGGGATGTCTCGGGCTTGGCCCGCCGCGACCCGCCGCATATTGCGACAGTGTCGTGCCCGTTGGTGCATCGTAGTAGGTGTCGGCTTCTTCGCCAGAGACAAGCGGTCGAGCAGAACAGCTCGAGCGTGACGTGACATACAAGATGCCTGTTGTTGGATCGGCCACAGAGGGATGCGTAATATTTACCGCACCGGAAGGACAGATCATCGAAGAGATTTTACCCAGTGGATTGTCTCTATGTAGAGGCGGGTTAAACAACGGCCCTAGCTGATAGTCTGCCACCGCCGCTACCGCCTGCGCACGAATCTCTGGGGTAAAATCCACCAATGTATCGAGGCTTAGCCCCTGCATATCGAATGGTGCTGGCTTTGTCGGAATCGGTTGTGTCGCAGCGAGTTGTTCTCCCGGTACGATCGAGGAAGGGAATGGTACTTCTTCAATAGGCCAGATCGGTTCGCCAGTTTCTCTGTTGAAGGTGTAAACCAAACCCTGTTTGGTAGGCTGCGCCACGATTTTGGTAGGGCCTTGCTCGGTGTTCACGTCTAACAGAATAGGTGCTGTCGGTAGATCGAAATTCCAGATATCGTGATGCACGATCTGGAAGTGCCAAGCTCGCTCGCCGGTTCTTGCATTCAAGGCGATCAAGCTTGTGCCGTAGAGATTGTCTCCGGGATGGTGCCCGCCGTAGTAATCAATAGTCACGCCGTTAGTGGGTATGTAGATCAGGCCTAATTCGGGATCCGCTGAAATTGGTGCCCATGATGAGATGTCCCCGGTGTATTGCCAGGCATCGTTCTCCCAGGTCTCGTGTCCATATTCACCTGGCTGAGGAAGCACGTTGAACTTCCAAAGGAACTCGCCGGTAGCCGCATCGTAGCCCAGCATATCGCCAGGAACGTTCTCGATTCTGGATTGGTTGTAGCCCCTGTTCGGCTGAATTGCCCACGATAACAACGTCATTCACGACTATTGGTGGGGAAGAGGAGGTGATGTAGCCCCGCTCCAAAGGAATGCCTTTATAGGGATCGTAAGGATGGCCTAGATCTGCAAGCAGATCGACTACGCCTGTGTCAGGGAAGCCATCTATAGGCACAGGATTGCCGAAGCCTTCCAGTGGAGCGCCGGTTTCGGCATCGAGTGCAGTGAGGAAGAATCCCGGAGAGATGATGTAGATGATGTCCTTGCCATCGACCTGACCGAAGCCCACGCCCTTGCCGTAGTCGGCACGCATCGAATACTGATAACGCTCGGTATCCGGTTCTCTGTAGGACCAGATTGTTTCACCGGTCTTAGGATCAATTGCAACGACGTGACGACGTGCGCCCGCTACCGTGTACATTCGACCGTTGATGTAACTCGGTGTGGAGCGACCGCTTTGAGCTTGGAAGCTGGAACCGTCCCATTGCCAGGCGACTTCTAAATTACTGAAATTCTCGGCGGTGATTTCTTGAGAGGGTGAGAAACGCGTATGAGCAAAGTCATTGCCCAGAGTAGTCCATTCGACGGTATCTTGTTGGGCGCTGGCTAGGGTTGCTAAAGATGCTAGAAGTAAGCTCGCTGAAGTATTCCATAATTGGCGCATTCTTATCATTATTAGATCCTCTTATTGGGAAAGCGATGTTTGCTAGTCTATTCTGTTAGGCCGTTTAGATGAGATCATTTTTTTCGGAAATAGATTACTAATACTCGCCCCCTGAGAGTAGCGCAGCTTCTGCATTTTGTCATGTAACATTGCCGTGTGACGAGCAGTTGAGAAGATTTCGGGTCTTCTCGGGTGAAAGTGCAGGAATGCGCTTGGGCAGGGCTGGGATGTGACGCTGCAAGTGCAGCAATTAACTGCTGCTAGGGCTATTCCAACTCAGCATAATCCACCTCGGTGACAGACACCTACACGGTGGACTCACTAATTGCTTTCTCTTTGAGCGGCGCTAACGCGAGCAGTTTGTCGTCATCTGCGCAGCGATCGAACACTTCATGATCCGGGAATTTCAAGACATGAATCTCATCGACAGACTGCGCTGCTTCAGAATTCGTTACACCGGGCCGGAAGATGGAGTCTATTCGACTGCCTGCTGTTCGAACCAGTCAAACGCCGCGGCATTGTGAACGGTGAGTAGGGCAGAGACTCTCTTGCTATTGTTCGATATTATTTTGAATACTAAAGAGTATCAATTGGCGTAATATTTGTGCTGCGCTGGCTCGAAAACGGCTACGGTCAAGGCGCTAAGTAGAGTGATAATAATAATTAAAAACAATAACTTAGATTGTATATACGTGTATTATAATGATCGAGTGCCAGGGTGCTTTTCGGTTCAGTATTGATTCAGCTGAACCGCGTTATAAATGCGGAGAGTTAGTAAGATAGGCAACACTATGAAAAGAATAAGCAACAACACGGCAAAATCCTTAATCAATAAACCTTGGAGAATTTTGCCTTGTGCGGCATTCGCGGTTTATTTAGTTGTCGCGTTTAGCGCCCTAGCAGAAGCTCAGGAACAGATTGGTGATGAAGAATTCGATACCTTCGACACCCAAGAGGCGATAGATTTAGCCGAGGTGGATTTGCGCAATGAGCAAGAAAGAGCGCACGAAGCAGAGCTCGCAAGAGAGTTAAATCTGCGCCAACAGGCAATTGACGAAATGCAGGGCAATCAAGGAATCTACTCAGTTCAACTGCAAGAGGCTTATGGCGATCTGGCGGCACTGTATGTCGAAATCGAGGATTACGAATCGGCAATCAAAGTCTATACCGATGCACTGCAGATTAGTCGGATCAATACCGGGCTCTATAGTGATGAACAATTGCCCATCATTGTTTGTCTGATTGAGAGCAACAGCCAGCTGCGTAATTGGGAAGAGACCGACAATCTGCATGAGCTTCGCTACCATATTAGCAGTCGTCTGTATGCGCCAGGTGATCTTGCCTATCTCGAGGCGGCAGAGAATTATGGTTCATGGAAGTTGCGTCTGTTAAGGCAGAACTTACTCGATCTTGGTTACCGTTCTTACTCGCGTAATGCCGAAGATCTCAGCGATTTTTATGAGAGGCTTTTGGAAAATCTTGCGGTTCAAGAAAATACCAGGCCGAAGAATTTGATCGGGATTATCCAGGGCAAGTCGGAGACCGATCTGGTCCTGGCAAGAGCGATAGCCAGCACTCCCTATACTGCCTTTGAAGGAACAGTTAGTCGCTACCTCAATCAACAGCGCTGTCGCAATGTGCGAAGCCCTTCAGGGCAAGTCGTCAGAGAATGCGTCAACGTTCAAGTAGAGAATCCACGCTACCGTCAATCGCAAGTGGATGCGAAGCAACTCGCCATGAATAGACGCACCAGAGAGGTGCAGGAATCTATCGATAGACTGAGGCAGATTTATGACCAGAGCTCTGATCTTGGCCGAGTGGAGCGTGCCGAGCTAGAGGCTCAGATTGCCGAGATGCAGACCCAGGCCTCCCAACTACTCAGGCAGTCGCGGTCGCGTCGGTTATTCTAAATATCCCCTAGCTCAGGTGGATACACTATTTCTAAAGCCATTTAGATCTAGTCACCTCCAGTTGTCGTATTTAAAGCGAGTTTAAATCCAGTTTTACTGGAAAACATGCGATACAACGTGTTCAATGGGGTTGTCTCGTGGCGCTTCCGTGCTCGAGGCTGTATTAAACAACCGGAGGAGATTATGTCTCAATTTGTTAATCGACTAACTCGGCTTACGCTGGCTGCGCTTTTTGCGGCTGTCGCGCTGGGAAGTCAATTTGCTGCCGCATTGGAAGTGGGTGATAAAGCACCTGATTTCACACTGCAGGCATCGGATGGCCAGAGCTACAGCATGTCCCAATTCCTGGGCGAGAAGCCTGTAGTGATTGCCTTTTTTCCTAAAGCCTTTACCGGCGGATGAACTATGCAATGCAAAGCGCTGCGTGACAGTGCTAGAGAAATTGAAAGTTTTGACGTTGCTTACTTTATGGCCAGTGTAGATACGCTGGAAGACAATACAGCTTTTGCTGAAGAGCACGCGGCTGGTTTTCCAATTCTTGCAGATCCTGACAAGGAGATGACTAGTGAATACGGTGTATTGATGGCGGCTGGTTTCGCGAATCGTTGGACCTACTATATTGGTGCTGACGGCACTATCTTAAAGATAGATAAAGAAACTAAGCCCGCAACGGCAGGCAAGGACTTAACTCGCACGATGGAAGAGCTGGGTTTTCCTAAGGTATAAGTTCACGATTAAAAACTTCGTGAATGAGAAAAACGAAACCCGAATTCCGCAAGGAATTCGGGTTTTTTCTTGCCCACCTGCTAAGTTGAAGCGCAAGTGCCTGTTGGGCAACTGTGTTTGAATTAGGGCAATTAGTGGCTATAGACTGATGTGGTTATCCGCTGTGTTGTAGCCGGTCGGGTGCTGTGACAGAATGCGCGAGAGTGCATCCTTGGCTTGAACTAATTTGCGGTACCACACACATACGGAGTGTTTTCATGTCAAAATTTGGCATTTGGGTAGTCGCGGCTATTGCCGTGTTTACGCTATTGTATTTGGTGTACTTGGCGGCCACTTTTGAGGCGCCCACAGGCACCACAACAGTAATAGTGCCAGCGACTGCTGTGCAGTCCGTTGCCGAGCCTGCCCCAGTGATCACGCCGACTTTGCCGCAGACGCGTTTGCAGCCGCGGGAAGAGCCGCCAGCTGTCGCTGCTACGCCGGTAATCATTGATGCCCCGGTAGAGGTGGAGATTGCGGCACCGATTTTAGACGATCAGCCCACGGAGCTCGTCGAATTACCCAGTTTGAATGACAGTGATGATTTTGTTTTTGAAGGATTACGCGCTTTGCAAAATGGCGCCGCGCTGATTCGAGTACTCGCTGATGAGCAGCTCATCCGGAGTATCGTTGTGTTCGTTGATAATATTAGCCGAGGTGAATTTCCTCAGACTAGTCTGCCTTACCAACGGATAGAGCAGGAGATGTCGGTTCGCAACATCGATGAGAATCTCTTCGTGATGGAAGCGAATGCCCACGATCGTTTTAATCAACTCATCGATACCTTTGTGGCAGTCGATACTGACCAAGCGATGACTCTCTATCGAACTCTTCAACCCTTATTCCAGCAGGCCTATGCTGAAATCGGATCTAGAAATGTTAACTTCGATGATACCCTGCGCTCGGCGATTAACGCCGTGCTTCGTTCGCCAAATACCGAGGGCCCTTATCAACTGGTTAAGCCTTCAGTTATGTTTCTTTATGCAGATGCCAGCATCGAAAATAGGGAAGAAATGCAAAAGCAGTTGATTCGAATTGGCCCGGAAAACACTGAAAAACTAAAAGCCAAGCTGCGACAGTTTTCAGAACAGTTGTAGACACGCGATCCTTAACTGAAGATTTCACAGGTTAACTAATGTTACGAATTCCATCTCCACTGGTTGACGTCAATTGGTTGCACGATAACCTCCGCGCTACAGAATTGATTGTTCTCGATGCATCTGTTCCTCCGGTGGTGCCGGGCTATGAATCTCTCAATAGCGAAGAAAGCTTTCAAGCTATTTCCGGCGCGCGTCATTTTGATTATGACACGAAGATATGCCTACAGGACTCTTCCCTGCCACACATGATGCCAGGTGCAGATTTATTCCAGGAGGAGGTGCGCAAACTCGGTATAAATAATGATAGCGTCATCGTGATCTATGACGACGTCGGGCTGTATTCCAGTCCCCGTGCTTGGTGGATGCTTCGCGCTATGGGGCATGATCAGGTTGCAGTTCTGAACGGCGGCTTACGCGCATGGATTGCTGCCGGCTTTGCTACTACCGATAGTTTGCAGCTTAACTCCACACCGGGGAATTTTGAGGCAAACTACGACGAAGATTCATTCTGCGATTTCAGCGTCGTGCTTTCCTCGATAGATGATTCAAGTTGCACGATTCTCGATGCGCGTTCCAGCGGCAGATTCTATGGCACAGCCCCGGAGCCTAGAGCGGGTATTCGCGGTGGCCATATGCCCAACGCGCGGAACTTACCCTTTCCCAAGCTCTTGAACGAGGGATCGATGAAGCCCGTGGCCGAGCTTATCGAGATTTTCAATGAATTCATCACAGACGATGAACGGCTAATTACTAGCTGCGGCTCGGGCCTCACCGCCTGCATCCTAACCTTTGCGGCCTACCTTGCAGGTCACCGCAATCACTCTGTCTACGATGGCTCGTGGACAGAGTGGGGAGCGCCTTCGAAACTCCCCGTTGTGACGGATTGACAGCTTTTAACACTGCTCGCCTTGCAAAAGCTATTTTGTACAAGGGAGCCTATTTTCAATATAATCGCTATCACTCTAATGCGCTGGATTTACGTTCCAGTCAGCTATAAGGATTATTATGAATAATGTCGCCGAAAGCGTAGTTGTCGCCACTCTCTATCGCTTTGCGAAATTTCCAGACTATGAGTCCTTCCGCGAGCCGCTGCTTGAGATAATGCTTGCTCATGAGGTACGGGGCACCTTGCTGCTCGCTGCCGAAGGAATAAATGGCACTATCGCTGGAAATAGGATCGGCATCAATGCCGTACTTGCCTGGTTGGCGAAAGATCATAAATTCGCCGGTATACAGGCTAAAGAATCCTATGTTGATGAGAATCCATTCTATCGGACCAAGGTTAAGCTGAAGAAAGAGATAGTCACCATGGGTGTTGAGGCTATAGACCCGACTCATATAGTGGGCACTTACGTGGATGCCAAGGACTGGAATGCTCTACTAGCAGATCCTGAAGTTTTCCTTCTCGATACGCGTAATCAGTACGAGGTTGAGATCGGCACTTTCGAGAACGCCATAAATCCGAAGACGGATTCCTTCCGAGAATTTCCCGAATACGTGAGGAACAACCTCGACCCTAAAGTGCACAAGAAAGTCGCGATGTTCTGCACCGGCGGGATACGCTGCGAGAAATCCACGGCCTACCTCAAACAACATGGCTTTGAAGATGTGTTTCACCTAAAGGGCGGGATATTGAAATATTTGGAAGAGCAGCCTGAGACCGATACCAAGTGGCAGGGAGAGTGTTTTGTTTTCGATAACCGCGTGACGGTCAACCACAAGTTGGAGAAGGGTAACTATGATCAATGCCATGCCTGTCGCAGGCCGATCCTTGAGGAAGATAAGAGCAAGGAGTTCTACCAAAAGGGAGTGAGTTGCCACCACTGTTACGACAAGCACAGTAAGGAACAGATAAAGCGCTACGCGGAGCGTGAGCGCCAGATGCAACTCGCTAAGCAGCGTGGTGAAGCTCACATAGGCGCCCCAATGGAATCGGCGATAGAGCAGGGTCGGCAGGAAAAGCTGCTCTTTAAGGAAGGACAGAGATTGCAGGAGAAAGGAAGGTCACAGGGTACTTAGGGAACCGTGTGCTTCGCCTAACATAGCTGCGCGCCAACTTTTTGGGGTATAGTCTTTTGGTAATGCTGCGTGGCTCTTGGCTAGTGAGGGATCAGTAGCTGAAAAAATAATAAAAGGCGACCACTATGAATGTCGATTCGATCAGTATAGCTCCGCGTATTTTTCCTATTATCCTCCTTTTCTTCGCCGTTCCCATGATATTGGGAGGCCTGCAGCTGGTGATTTTGGGCGGCTCATTCTACTATTTGTTTGCTGGGTTCTTACTGGCGTCCTGTGCCGGAAGATTATGGAAGAAAGATCCGGCTGCGCCGAAGATGTATGGCGCGTTTATGATTTTCACTGTGCTGTGGTCACTGAATGAGGCCGGCACCAATCACTGGGCCTTGCTGCCTAGAATACTGCCCTTCGCCGTACTAGGATTAGGGTTTCTAACTCCCTGGCTGCGTCGCTCCCTGCATCAAGGCAATCCGCCGCGGCTCTTCGCCGCTAAATACCCACTCTATGCAGCCGCGATTGCTGCAGCACTAACGGCGTATGTGTCCATAGACGGTGCAGGCTATGAAGTTAACCCACTGACTGAGCGTTCAGGAGTCAATACTGTAAATACAGCAACTGATTGGCCCAGTTATGGAAACACTCTGGGTGGTAGTAGGTACTCGCCGGTCGATCAGATAAATAGGGACAATGTCGGCAGTCTTGAGGTGGCCTGGACCTATCGAACCAATGCGGGTGGTTCTTTTAAGGCAACGCCTCTGCAGATAGGTGAACTGCTTTATGTCTGTGCTGCAGGTAATAGAGTCATCGCTTTGGATGCCAATAGCGGGGAGTTGCGCTGGCAGTTCGACCCACTGATTGATCCGGAGCACCTAGAATTGCTGCGATACTTCACAACAGGTTGTCGTGGGGTTTCCTACTTCGAGGCACCTGAGGGCTACCAGGGCGAATGCCAGCAGAGAATACTAACGGCAACCACGGATGCGCGATTGATTGCAATCGATGCGCTAACCGGGGAACGATGTTCTCAGTTTGGCGAGCAGGGAGAAGTAGACCTAACAACTAGTATGGGTAACGATCCGCGAATTTTTAATTTCCAAACCTCCCCTCCTGGCATCGTGCGCGGCAATGCTGTCGTCGGGGGTTGGGTTTTCGATAACCAAAGTGTGGGCGAGCCATCGGGTGTTGTTCGCGCATTCGATGCTCTCTCTGGAGAATTCGCTTGGGCTTGGGACATGGGTAGGCCGGGAGTGAATACGCAGCCTTTAAGGGGAGAGGTATATACGCGAGGCACACCCAATGTTTGGAGTCTTTTCAGCGTCGATGAAGAGTTAGGTTTGATCTACGCGCCTACAGGCAATGAGACGCCGGACTATTTCGGTGGGCAGCGCATGGAGTCGAGTGAGCAGTACGCGAGTTCCATAGTAGCTATCGATGGCGAGACGGGATCGGTGCGCTGGTCATACCAGACAACCCATCATGATTTATGGGACTACGATGTGCCGTCGCAGCCGGTCTTGATAGATCTGCCCGGTGCGGATGGTGAGAAAGTACCAGCGGTTCTCGTGCCAACTAAGCGTGCGGAAGTCTTCGTGCTGAATAGGGTGACAGGCGAGCCGATATTCGATATTCAGGAGCTGTCCGTGCCTCAGCAAGGGGGTGTGCCTGAAGACTATGTTGCGGCAACCCAGCCGTTTGCTGTAGATCTTCCGAACTTTCGCCCAGACTTTACCGAGGCAAAGATGTGGGGCGTAACCCCGCTCGATCAACTCTGGTGTCGCATCGAGTTTAAGAAGATGCGCTACGAGGGACACTTTACGGTACCTGGTGCCGATACGATCTTTCAATTCCCAGGCAACGCGGGTGGTCACAACTGGGGCTCGGTCAGCATAGATCAAGTGAACAACATCATGGTGGTCAATCCATTGGTCTTGGGGAATCAACTGACGCTGATTCCCAGAGACGAATTGCCGGAAGGTCAGCAGGGCAACCAACTTGGCACGCCGTATTCCCACAGAACAGTTCGTTTCATGTCACCTTTAGGAATCCCCTGTAACCAGCCGCCCTTTGGTGTTCTTGCAGCTATCGATCTCGAGACGAAGCAATTGCTTTGGGAGCGACCTATAGGCACAGCAAAGGAGAGCGGTCCGTTCGGCATAAAGACGCGACTGCCAATTACCGTAGGTACCCCGCAAAGCGCAGGCACCATAACCACGGCCGGTGGGCTGATTTTCAGTGCCGGCACCTTCGACAATACAATTCGTGCTACAAACATAAGCGACGGAAAGGAACTGTGGAGTGCGGATCTGCCTTTCACGGCGCACGCGACTCCCATGAGTTACCTGTCTCCAGCAGGAGAGCAGACCGTAGTAATTACCGTTCCGGTTTTTAATTCAACCAGCGGCTCGGGCTTTAGAGCGCTTCCCGCTGACGAAGAAGATCCAGAGGGCGGGTACATCATTGCCTATCGCTTACCACAGTGAGGAATTGAAATGCGGTGTAGTAGAAGTATTGCAGTAGTCTCAGCATCACTGTTTGCGTTTTTATTTAGTGCCGGCCTGCTCGCTCAGGAATCCGAGCTGGCAGCACTTTCAAGCTGGATAGCGATCGATGCGCCTACCGGCCATGAGCACTTAGCAATCGAGCAGATTCACAGTGAATACGCAGGCTGGGATCGCGACTCTTATGGCAATTTGGCGAAGGTGGTAGGCCGCGGCGAGCCACGACGCTTGGTAGCCTGTGCTCTGGATTCTTATAGCTATGCGGTGAGTCAGATTACCGAGGTGGGCTATCTTCGCCTGCATAGGATCGGAAGCGGTTCAAATCACCCACTTTGGGATCAGGCTCACGAAGGCCAGCAGCTGCGTATCCTCACGCGCAGCGGCCCGGTGGTGGGCGTGACAGCAGTAGCGAATGGACATTTCGCTGCTCAGCATCGTAGTGAGACTGCAATCATTAGCCACAACGATCTGTGGTTGGACGTAGGTGCCGAATCAGCCCTAGAGGTAGCCGACATGGGAATCGCTCTGTTAGATCCTGTTCTGCGTCATCTTCCCGCATGGTCTTATACGAACGAAGTGGCAGGCCCTAGAACGGGCGCTAGAGTGGGCTGTGCAGCTACGCTTGCCGCCGCTGAAGCAGGCATCAACGGCTCCGAGGGTAGTACGAAATACCTAATTAGTGTGCAGCAGGTATTCGGCTGGATTGGCCTAGCCGCGGGAGTCAGCAGCGATGCTAACGCTGACGAAATTATCGTGCTTGGAGTTGGATCGACTGACTTTGATAACCGAATTGTAGACGGTCTTGGAACACGAGCCGATGTCGTGTTGACCGGCAACGACAAAGCTGCGATACGACTCATCACGCCCGCTGTGACAGACGCCGATGCGCTCATGGAACGAATGAGTCTCGCCAGCGCTAATCAAGTATTAGAAGCTCTTGTGGAGGCTATCAACCCAGATGCACAAAGACCTGCCTGGCTTGCCGCACCTGAACAGGCTGCTGTGCTCAATAATGAAGCCTCTCGCTGGGGCCGCCACGATAACATCGATCGTTTACAGGAGATCGAGGCATTACTCGATCAGGTGGCTGAAAAATCAGCGGTGCCCGGCCACGAAGGTCCGATCAGAAACGCCATCTATAATGCAATGCCCCAATGGGCCAAGGAAACAGCGCAGACGGATGAGATGGGCAATATGTGGGTTGAGGTTGGTCCTGCCGGTCAGGCCACCGTGTTCTTAGCGCATATGGATGAGGTGGGTTACCAGGTCGAAAGTATTGATAGAAATGGCGTGGTCAATCTGAGCCGTTTGGGAGGTGTGGTCGAGACGGCTTGGGAAGGTCAGCCGGCTGTGTTGCAACTCGACCCTTTTATCAACATCGAGTCGCAATCTCAGGCTCCCTCATTGCGTGGTGTTTTCAACACTCGCAGCAAGCCCCAGCAGAAACGGCCCGCTGCAGTGACGGCCTGGTTCGGTATGACTAGAGAACAATTAGAAGCTGCTGGCGTTCGGCAGGGGATGGGTGTAACCGGCTATAAGCAAGGGCACAGAATGGGCGCCTTTCGTTACTCGTCGAGATCCTTAGACGATCGCGTAGGCACAACGTCTTTGTTGTTTGCTCTGCGGCAGATAGATCCTGATGCGCTGCAAAACAAAGTCGTCTTTACATGGACCGTTCGAGAAGAGGGTGGGCTACGCGGAGCGGCAGCGATGGCCCAGCGACTAGGCAGTAGAACTAGGCGAGCTTACAGTATCGACACCTTTGTCTCTTCAGACACACCTTTAGAATCACCCCATTTCGCTTTTGTGCCTCTTGGCACGGGGCCGGTGTTACGCTCGATTGAAAACGCGAGCATGGCTACCCCTTATGAATTTGATCGTAATCGCAGCATCGCCGAAGCCGCTGGTATTGATGCGCAGATCGGACTCACACAGGGTAGTACCGACGGCACGACGTTCACTATCTATGGTGCGCCAAATGCGGGATTATCATGGCCTGGCAGATACAGTCATTCTCCTGCAGAAATCGCAGACCTCAGGGATGTGGCTGAATTGATCGACCTGATACAAGCCATGGCCGAGGCGCCACAGGGCCCGTAACAGCCATACCTTTTTTAAGCAGGATGCAAAAATGAGTGAAGTAAACTTGCCGATGAGTCCCTATGGGGATTTCCTTGGCATAAAGATAGTAGAAGCGGCAGCGGGCAAGAGCGTCTGTCATCTAGAGTTAAAGGCTCACCACATGAACACCGGCGGCAGAGTTCACGGTGGTGTTCTGACCTCGCTGACCGATACCGCTGCAGGAGTCGCGGTTCGATCCGTTCGTCCTGAGGGTAAATCCTCGGCGACGATCGATCTCAGCATTTCCTTCATTCGGCCGCCGCTTGGAAAGACGATAGAGGCGTATGCCGAAGTGATCCATGCGGGCAAGCGTCTGTTTCGGACGGAGATCTGCGTTTACAGCGATGAGAAGCTTGTCGCGAAGACGAACGCGACGTTTATGATCGTGGATGCGAGTGCTTAATAAAAAGGACTGTTTTGGATTAAGTTTAACTGGATAGATTGTGTGGTAATGAAGGGATAATAATTAATCGAAACAACAGGAATACTGTTATGTCTAAGATTCAAAATTCTCGAATACGAAATAGCAGGGTTTATTTTTTAGCCTGTGGCAGTTTTCTATCATCTATTCTGCTGACGATAAATATTTCAGTTGCGCAAGAGGCAATCCCTGTTGGCGATAGTGGTTGGACTCCTGATTTGTCCATGGAGTTCCGGCGCGTACAATCGACGACACTGTCTGCAGACGGCACTCATGTTGCTTATGTCCTGCGTACGCCACTCATGGATGGCAGTGACTCTGAGTTTCAGAGCCATATCTGGGTGGCCGGCACCGATGGCTCTACCAACCGGCGGTATACTCGCGGTGATTACTCCGCCTCATCGCCATCCTTCTCTCCCGATGGTGAGTATCTCGCCTTTTCTAGCAAGCGTGGCGAAGCAGAGGATGCCAAGACTCAAGTCTGGCTAATGTCGCTATTTGGAGGTGAGGCGCGGCAGCTCACCGATGCTCCAGAAAATGTAGCGACCTTCAAGTGGTCGCCAGATGGCAGCCGAATCGCTTTTACAATGCAAGATCCCTTGAGTGCGGAGCGCAAAAAACAGCTAGAGGAAAAGCGTGACGTGATTCTAGTAGATCAGCAACCTCGCTACAGGCATCTTCAGGTCGTTTCTGCGAAACCCGATAACGAAACTTTACAAAAACCATCACAACTAAGTGAGGGCAACCTCGTTGTCGGCAGTTTCGACTGGTCGCCTGATGGAAACGAAATTGTATTCGCGCATAAGTCTACAAGTGATCTGGACGTTGCATCCTTGGAAGGCGACATATCGATTGTCTCGGTGCCAGGTGCGGAGCAGTTGGAAGCAATTGAAGAAGACTCTGAAGACGAAGCAGACGAGCCAGCAGAAGATGAGCTATTGCGTATTGTAGGAAGTATGCGAACGCTCGCCGCTGGCAGCGGCGAGGAAGGAAATCCATTCTGGTCACCTGATGGACAGTGGATTGCTTACACCTCTTCGGGTATCGAAGCGAATCTCATCGGATTGAGTGACGTCTATGTTATGCCTGCTGCGGGAGGCGATGGTCGCCGACTCGCGCAAACTCCAAATCGCAGTGCCAATATCACAGCCTGGTCAAACGACAGCGATGAGCTATTTTTGGTTGAAACTATCGGAACCAAGCGGTCGGTAATCGGATTGCCACTCCGTGGAGACAACATTCGCACACTGACGCCAGAGACCGGGGTGGTAGGCAGTGTCTCCATCGCTCGCGACGCAGATAGTCTCGTGTATAGCTGGCAAACAGCTGATCAACCCTGGAATCTTTTTGCACAGTCAACGGAATCTCGGTCGGGTTCCCTGCAGCTGACCGACCTGCACGCAGACATAGATATACCAGAAATGGGGCGCACCGAACTCCTAAGCTGGACGAGTGATGATGGAACGCTCATAGAGGGGTTCCTCACTTATCCAATAGGCTATGAAGAGGGTCGCAGCTATCCAATAATTTTGAACGTGCACGGTGGCCCATCTGGGGTATTCGTAGATGGATTCACAGGCGCTCCCGCTATTTATCAAATTCAGTACTTTGCGGAAAACGGGTTTGCAGTTCTGCGGCCGAATCCGCGTGGATCAACTGGTTATGGCTACGAGTTTCGCGAGGCTACGGCCACCAACTGGGGTGCAGGTGATTTCAATGATCTTTTGACGGGCCTCGATAAAGTCATTGAGATGGGGGTGGGCGATGTCGACCAACAGTACCTAATGGGTTGGAGTTACGGTGGCTATATGACCAGCTGGGCGGTCACACAAACCGATCGCTTTCGCGCTGCGAGCATGGGCGCTGGACTTTCGAATTTGGTGAGCATGTCTATGACCTCCGATATTCGGCGCTATCTGGTAGAGCATCTGGGTGGCTATTATTGGGATGATATGGATGCCTATCGTAAATCATCGGCAATGCATCACATCGAGAATGTGGTTACACCAACACAGGTTATACACGGCCAGAACGATGAGCGTGTGCCAACTAGTCAGGGGCAGGAATTCTACAACGCTCTTAAGTACCGAGGCATAGACACAGAAATGATCCTGTATCCGCGAACGCCTCATGGTCCGCAGGAACCAAAGTTTCTAATGGACGTGTCGCCCAGAATCCTGACTTGGTTCAATAAGTATAGATAGAATTAGCCTGGCGAGTATAAATCTTGGTTGAACTAGAATGCCGCATCGTAGGTTGTGGGCATTCTAGAAAGCCCCGATCTTCTCAGATTAGAAATTGAACCTTAGTCCGGCAGTGACAGTACGGTCCTTGTTCGGTCGTGCACCATAAGGATGCCGACTAAGAATATCTTCCTGACTCGTTAAGTTCTCAACACGGCCATAAAAAGTCAACGCACTACTAAACTGATAGTTCGCAGAGATATCCACGGTAAACGTGTCGTCAGTTTTCTCGAAAGCATTGCAGGACGCTCGGACACAGACCTCATCCACGTAGTTGCCAGTCAGATAAGTAGCCCAGTTATCCTTCTCAAAGCCTATCGAGGCGAGGAATTGATTCTCAGGCAGATAGGGCAGTGGGGCTCCTTTGCTCACTGAGCCGAAGAAGGCGGTATCGGCAATGTCGGTATCAAACTCGCCGTTGATATGCGTATAGCTTAGCGATACGGGGATTTGATAGTCGCTGCTGCTGGCCAAGTTCGCGCTCACTAACAACTCAAGACCTGCAACGGTAGCGGCATCGCCATTGAAGGCATCGCCTATTACGCAGTCTGAGCCAGACGAAGACGTGCACTCACCGAGTATATTGTCGTAGTCACTCAAAAAACCGATGAGTTCTGTCGACAGATTACCCTTGTTATAGCGAAAACCTAACTCATAGTTGATAGCAGTTTCCTCATCGACATTCGGCGAATTACTCGGAGCCGTAAAGCCTTTGTGCAAGCCGCCAAGCAGAGATAGCGAGTCGCTTAGCTGATACAAAACTCCCAGGCCAGGAAGAAAAACCTGTGTGGCGTTCTTGCGCGAATCGCGAAATGCTCGAAGTTCGCCTTCGTTGTAGCGAGTGCGCTTCTGATCGATGTCTTCGTAGCGCAGTCCCGGGGAGAACGTCCAGTCACCGATCTGGATATTGTCGTGGATGTGAATAGAAACAGCCTCTGCTTCCTGAACACGGTTGCCTGCGTTACCGAGAATGCCTAGGTCATCCAAGACCAGTGCACCACTTATCTGACTGTAGTTGCTATTACGCTGCAAACGATCTTCTTCGTCTTCGTGAAAACGAATACCGAATTCCAGATCGTGGATTGTATCCCCTACTGTGTGGTTCCAATTAAGGCCCAACTGCACGCCTCGGGAGAAATACTCTCGATTGTTTGAACGAAGCTGAATGCTGCCTGTGGCCGTATCGCTTGACCCGTCTAGGATAGACTGCAGTTGATCGGGGTTGATGCCGCTGAGGCTTGTGTCGTTATTTATCGCCTGAATCACGTTAAACCAACTGGTGCGGTTGAAGTCCTTAGCAGCAGCGCTGCCATCGAAGTCGATGCCTTCGGTCTTGAACCAGTTGCGTTGATGCTCGTTGTTGTAGGCAGTAATAGACATGTCGAGTGAATCGTTAATGTCATAGCTGTAGCGCAGAATTTGCTGTTCGTGTTCGGTTTCAATGTTATCCAGCTCCGACACGCCGTAGCGGCGGAAGGCGCGGTTGCTGAAATCGCTATCGGTCAGGCCAAGGTAGCTCTGGTTAGAATTCTGAACGGTAGCCTGTAGTTTTAGTTCAATTGCATGCGCTGAATTCATCGGTGAATAGCTAAGCTTGAGTGTATAATCCTCTACATCCAGCCCGCTATTGTTGCTGCTACGATCGATAGACTGAAACCCATCCGACTGCCATTGGTGAGTCTCTAAAAGAAAGCCAAAACCGGAATCGGTTCGCCCGCCGTAGGTGGCATGAACGCGATAAGTAGAATCTTCACCGGCTTCGGTAACTACGTTGCCAGACATCTCATTCGGAATAGAAGTAGAGACCATGTTGAGCGCGCCACCTATCGTGTATGGCCCCTGCGTGATTGCGGCAGGTCCCTTAACCACTTCGATAGCACGCAGTCTGCCAACGGTAGGGAAGTAATAAGCCGAAGGCGCGGAGTAGGGTGCCGGTGCGATAAGCACGTTGTCTTCCAAGAGAGTAATGCGCCCACTACGTTCAGTAGCCACGCCACGGATACCGATGTTTGGTCGCAAGCCATAACCGTCCTCTATTTGGATTGCTACGCCAGGTACTTCGCGAACGATGCGCTGAATGTCGCTGTAGGCAAACTGGCGCAATTTCTCAGTACCGATATAGTGAGCAGAGCCGGCGATTTTCTGTGCCTGTTGCTTGCTGCCGATGATGGTGACTTGCTGGATCGAATCGCTTTGTTGCTGCGCGTTAACGGGTGCGATGCTAACTGCTGAGATAGCTAAAGTAAGTAGTAATTTGGAGTGATACATAAAACCTTTCTACAATGCTGCAAATTCATAGTTCGCTGATTTTAATGCAAATGATAATTGTTATCAACTGAGAATGATTGTTATTTAGGTTATTTTATGGGCAGGATGATTGGGCTAGAGGGCTTAGTTTGCAATACTCCGCTTGCACAGTCCCCACCAATCCAGTGAGATACTGATTGGATTCGTAAACAAGTCAGCGCGCGGGTTTATCGAGCATGGCGAGTTTTCTCTACATTGATTCTGTTTATTTTCTGCAGAAATAAATGAAACAGTTTGTTAAGAATTATTAGAGAAGCAGAAACAGTCAACGGCCAAGGATTTAGCCACCGCAAGAGATGGTTTAATGATCCTTCTATGGATCAGATCGTTTGGTAGGGTGGAGACGGTCAACTCGTCAGGATTCCCTTCACAATCACTCTGTGAATTTACCCTTACTGCTCGTCAACCAATCTTCCACCTCAGCGTTATACAGGTTATGCGCACCGGAACAGGCAACGCCCTAACTTGTCACTAAAGCTTACGTCGATGTAGTACAGGCAAGGTAATTTATGGCGTCAAGACAGCAAGCGCTTACGCAAAACTGTGATCTACTTGGTAGTTAAATTAGTAGAATATGATTAGATAGAGGGTGTTTACTGGAATACAGAGACTATGAATATGAGATATCAAGGAATTAATTTTATGCATTCAGGGAGGAAAATATTGGCCTGTAGCCTGCTGTTCTGCTGCTTTGGACTGTTTGCCTCTGTTGCTTTGGCGCAGCTGCCAGAATTGGGGAGTCCATCAACGGCCACTGGCGCTTCGACCACGGCGAAATTTTTCGGTGGGGTGACTGCCGATAACAGCAGCACTTTTGGCTCTAGCTTCGCTGGCGACCAGCCACTGGATATATTTACCGAAATACAGGTCGAGATCGCTCATGTAAATACAGTGGGTAACGTCTACCTGTTGATTCAGCTCGGTGCTGATATTTTCATGCGTCTCGAATCGGGTGAGTATGTGATCTGGGATGAAACCCTGGAGAACTTGCAGGCCACGTTGCCGGCTCGAACCCTGCAGGCGAGCGAGCCGATAACGATTCTGGAGAACGTGGCATTCGGTCCAGCAGGGCTGTCGGGCGCATCACTTGCCATCTTTCTCGCCTATGACACGACAGCCGCTTCTGGTGAGTTGTACTACAGCGGTGTGCCTCTTGCTTTCTCGATAGAAGCAGAGACTACTGAGCCGACTGATCCTGCGAATCTAACTTTCTACCTATCGAATATCTCCGAGCCTATAGTTCAGTCGCGATGCATAGTCTGCCATACACCCACAGGCGTTGCCTCGACTAGTGCATTGCATTATGTAAATAGTAGCGTGGAGGATTTCCAGCAGACCAACTACAACGCGCTTCTAGATTACATTGAGAATGTGCCAGACGGTGCCTCGCTGATACTTTCAAAGCCACAAGGTATTACCGCTCATGGCGGCGGCATACAGCTCAATTCGGGCACTTCTGAACTAGATGATTGGTCGTCCTTCGTGGCAGCTGCGGTTAACGAAGTCGCGAGTAATGGCAACGGCGCGAATGTACAGGGCATATTCGCGGCAGTCGCGAAGACCGACAACGAGCTGACCCTACGCAAGGCTGCGCTGCTGTTAGCAGGTCGTCTACCGACGGAACAGGAGGTTGGCAGAGTGAGTGGCGGCACGGAACAAGACCTGGCAGAGGCCGTGCGTGAATTGATGTCTGGAGATGGTTTCGAAAGTTTCCTGATGGAGTCTGTGAACAATCGCTTGCTCACGCAAGCGTTCTCAGCCAACGTGTTCAGTGTCGTCGATCGCTTCTACTACCCCAATTCCCTTAAGTACTTTCAAGTGCCAGGTCCAATTGGCTCCGAGAAGCGCCTCACGTCTGCGGCGCTTGCACAGGAGCCAATGCGTCTAGTTGTGAATGTCGTGACTAACGAAAGACCCTATACGGAGGTGTTGACCGCAGACTATATCATGGTGAACCCCTACTCGGCGGAGGTATACGGAGGAAATGTTACCTTCGACAATTCCAGTGATCCTGACGAATGGCGTGAGGGCAGGATCACCGACTATTTTCGCTGTACTGTCTGTGAACAGAAAAACCCAAACGTCAGCTATAACATCGCAACAAATTATCCTCACGCAGGACTACTTAACTCTCCCGCTTTTCTAAGCCGCTTTCCCTCAACAGATACCAATCGTAATCGCGCCCGCGCACGCTGGGCCTACTATTTTTTTCTCGGAGTCGACATCGAAGGGCTTTCCGAACGCACTACAGATCAAGCTGCTCTGGCAGATGAGAACAACCCAACACTGAACAACGAAAACTGCACCGTGTGTCACAACATCATGGACCCCGTAGCCGGGGCTTTCCAGAATTACGGTGACGAAGGTTTCTATAAAGACCAACCCGGCGGACAACACTCCTTGCCCGGCTCTTATCGTTTCGACTCTGACAGCAACCATCAGTTTGGCGATACTTGGTATTCTGACATGCTTGCGCCAGGCTTTGGCAATGAGCTCGCCCCGAATAGTGACAACTCCATTCAATGGCTAGGCGAAAAATTTGTTGAAGACCCGCGCTTCGGATACGGTAGCGTTTATTTTTGGTATCCGGCGGTAATGGGCCGCGATGCTTATGCGCTTCCCGAGAACCAGGAAGACTTTGATTACGAATCCATGCTCGCTGCGTACAGCACCGAGCAACAAATGATGCAAGATGTCGCGGCTAGCTTCGTCGCGGGCAGCGCCGGCAATGGCGATCACAATCTTAAAGATTTACTGGTAGACCTGATTCTGAGTGATCACTTCAGGGCAGATTCCGTGGATGCTATATCCTCCGTTCAGAAAATAGAGCTCGATAGAGTTGGCACAGGCAAACTTCTTACCCCAGAACAATTGAACAGAAAACTAGAAACTACCATGGGTTTTAGCTGGAATTACGGCAACTTCAGCGCCCTAGATGAAGTTTATTTGATTACCTACGGCGGCATTAATTCGGTCGGTATTACCGATCGTGCTACCGATCTAACAACGCTGATGAGTACGGTGGTTACCAGTATGGCAAACGAAGTGTCATGCCCGGTTACGGCGCAGGATTTTGGCCTCAGCCAGAGTCAGCGCAAACTGTTTCCTTTCGTGGAGTTGAGTAGCCTGCCTACAAATTCAGAGAGCGCCATACGCACTAATATCCAACACCTGCATAGCTTCCTGCTAGGCGAAGAGTTCGGGATTAACGATCCTGAAATTGACGCTAGCTATGGACTATTCACGGCGGTTTGGAATGCCCGCAAGGCAGCGAAAAAAGACGCCAGCGTAAACAGTGAATCAGAGATTTGTATTACCAACAATGTATCGAACCCGGTGTTAAGCGATTCGAATCAAACACTACGTAGCTGGGCAGCAATCGTTAATTACATGATCCGTGACTACAAATTCATTCACGAATAGCAGATCACCAATTACTCAGATCCCAAGAGAAATACAGAGAGTCGAATCACCATGAATAGGCGTGAATTTACAAAATATTTAACCATGGCAGGCTTGGGTGCAACTGCTCCTTTGCCTCTAGGTATCGCTTCAGCAGCTGAGCCGTATAGCGGACCTTTTTATATAAACCTTGCCGCTATCGGTGGCTGGGACGTAACAAGCTTCTGTGACCCGAAGTCGAATATTTCCGGTGAACGTACGATCAACAACTGGGCAGATTCTGCCGGCATCGAGCAAATCGGTAATATCGCTTACGCGCCGGTGGCAAATAACCAAGCATTTTTCGAACGCTTCTATCAAGACATGCTGGTGATCAACGGTATCGACACGCAGACGAATTCTCACGACGATGGTCGGCGGCATACGTGGAGTGGTCGCTTAGGCCTTGGCTATCCGAGCTTTGGGGCCATTGCATCCAATGCAATCGGGCCTGAGTTGCCACTATCGTTGGTGCACGCGGCTGGTTACAACGAGACCGCCGGTATTGCACGATTTAGTCGCTTGCAAAACCCCGATGTTATCAGGAATCTTGTAAACGACTCGATAGTGCAGGACGGAAATAACAGTTACGGACTTTTCGAGGATAGTGAATTAGATTTGATTACTCAGTATCAGGATTCCCGTCTCACCCGACTTGCAGGCAGCAATCAATTGCTGCCGCGACAGATCGACGGAATAAATTCATTGCAACTAGCGAATGCGACTAGGGGGGACCTAAAGCTATTCGCGGATCTGTTGCCTAGCGCCTTCGAAGGGGATCGTATTAGCCAGGCTGCCCAACTTGCCTTGATCGCTTACCAGTCAGGTCTGTGTGTATCCTGCCAATTAGGTATCAGCGGATTTGACACACATCAGGATCACGATAATAAGCACTTCAATTTTATGCAGAAGTTGACAGATCTTGTGACCACTATCTTCGACACGGCTGAAGAGAGTGGTTTTGCTGACAAGATAGTGATCACACTTGGCTCGGATTTTGGACGCAGGCCTTTTTATAACCCCAGTGGTGGAAAAGATCACTGGCCCATCGGCAGCGCTATGTTCATTCAGCAAGGTGCAGCCTGGGGCAATCGTGTCGTTGGTGCAACCGATGAACTGCACAATGCTTTGAAGATCAATCCAGGCACGCTGCAGGTCGATAGCTCGAGCGCAGGAGTGGGTCTGCAGCCTAAACACTTGCAACAGGCTATTCGTGAGCTTGCCGGCGTCGATCAGAGTGCGGCTGCCTTGCAGTTCCCACTAGATGCTGAGGACGTAGACTTCTTCAATCCGTCAAAGCAGACGGCATAGGCCGGCCCTAGTTCCCAGTTCGCACTCGACAGCGGATTGCTCTTTCGCAAGGTTGTGCTAAATTAGAGTTTGATTAATCGACTGGCTAATTTTTTATGAACACACTAAATCCTGGTGATCGGTTTCCAAACATGCAGCTGCAACTAGTCGGTGGCGGATCTCTTTCCCTGCCAAGCGATCTTGAATCTTCAATGACGGTCGTACTGTTTTTCCGCGGCCATTGGTGACCTTATTGCCGCCGGCTATTGGCTGGTTTTGAAGAGCGCCGTGCTGCGTTCGAAGAACAAGGGGTTTCTATTGTGGCTGGTACGGTCGATACAGAAGACAAACTGAAAGACATAGCGGCTGGACTCGGCTATCCACTTGCACACGGAATGACTCGAGCCAATGGTGACTCTATCGGTGCATGGTGGGAAGAGCGCAGAGATCACATTCAACCCTCAGAGTTTGTTCTCTCGAAAAGCGGCAAAGTGATGTTCGATACCTACAGTAATTCTCCCGTCGGGAGAATGGATCCGGAAGAAACCCTAACGCTTATTACGTACCTTAATGATCTTCGCGCCAAGGCCAAAGCGGCAAGCTGAACGGGCCTTTTTGCCGTTGTTCCCTTCAATGAATATGTACAGCTACAGCAGACTGTTTTGCTAGTCGCATAACAGGCACGAGTTGCTCTATAGACGGCTGCCTGTGCTAGACTGCTTGGCATCTTTTCGGCCACAGGCGCTTGCTCCGGAGCGAATTTTTAACTTGGATCGCTCGGTCGATACTGTAAGAAATATTTGAGGGAACAGTAGTGATCGATATACAACTTTCTCGACGTGAATTTTTGAGGTCAGCCGGTGGCGCAGCCAAAAGTTCGATCATCGTATTAAGCCTGCCGGCGATTCTTGTTTCTTGCGAGAGGTCAAAACGAGCGAATCTGCGCAATGAAAAATTTTCTGTGCTTACCGACGAGGAGGTGCAGGAATTTCAGGCGATAGCGGCGCGGATAATACCTACCGACGAGACACCTGGTGCAACCGAGGCAGGTGTTATCTATTTCATCGATAATGTTCTTGCTGATGACAAAGAGAAGGAACATGAAACACTTCGACTTGGTCTTCGAGAACTACAAGTTGCGGCGGCACTTAGTTTTAACGCCTCCTATTTTCATGAATTGGAGCCCGAGCAGCAAGATCATTTGTTAACAGCGTCCGAGGATACGCCATTTTTTGGCAC